>NZ_JACJRV010000119.1 GCF_014697475.1 Nostoc sp. FACHB-152 | reverse complement strand
AGATGATGGTGGGCGGTTGATTAAAAAGTTAACTGCACTCGAAGGAATTTTAGCTTCCCCAAGGGAGGTTATTACCGACGAACACGGGCGAGAAGTCCTTATGCCACCTGATGTGGTTGCACAACGGGATCGGGCAGAGCGAGATCGCCTACCTATTTGCACAGATTGGGGTAATCACTCCACATCCTGGTTAATGCGTCATCGGTTGGGACTACAGGGGATATTAATGGACTTGATGGCCGGGTTGGAGATTATCGGGAACGAACCCACGCTCACAGCAATGGCAGATTTCTCTAAGCGCAATGTGCCACATATTAAGGCTATTCTCAACTTGACTATCCCACTTGATGAATCAATCACCCGTATGGATTTTAAGCCAGTATCTTTCACAACTTGGTTTGTCTACCACATTTCGTCGTCCCGATGAGAATGGTCTACGTGTCCAGTATTATCGACTCAAAGAAGAAGATGTGGCTTTTGCGAAGCAGGTTTTAGCTTATCGGCAACGGCAGCGCGAGGAGAGAGAAGACGGCAGGAAGAGCAGGAACATAATGCGGCTTACGCAGCTAGAATGCAGGCTATGTATGGCATCAATGCTCCGTCCACCCCCCCCATTATTAAAGATGGAAGTAATAATTGGGGGGGTTGGACGGACAAGAAAACACCATACATTCATGGTGGCAGCAGGTTAAATCCTATACTGCGATGTTCATGGAACGGGTAGAAGTTGGGGTTGATGCAGTCAAAGAGTTTTTGAGTACCTTAACAAGTGATGAGCGATGGGGCGTGATGGTGGAAATGGAACAGACCCAGCCTGTGATGTTTGGTCAATTGGTGGCTGTGGCTCCCGATTGGGTTGAATGGATGGGGTGATGGTAATGATTCAAGAGTCAGAGATTTCTTCTTGCTACGTAGATTATCCCCAAAAGCCGCCAGGTATAACGTTAACCACTTGTACTGTTAGCCATCCGGGAAGGTAGAAAAGCAGGGTAACATTCGATTCGGTGTTTATTGCGTTGTTCAATCAATATTTCTAAACCTTGGAGACGGTCTTGCAAGCCTTTGAGAACATTAATAGCTCGCCAATCTTGAAAACTGTTCACACCAAAATCTGTAAATGCTTTGGGGTCTTGCTTAGTGCCAATTGATGCCATGAGGTTGCTCTGAGCAAAAGTTGCCTGAACACCAGGAAGGAAACTAGTTAAGTTCTCTTCTCGAATAATTCCTTTACTCGTGGGAATAGGCTGATATATAGCTCCGGGCATATTCGGGATAAAAGCCATGTACTGGTATTGCATCCAACCAATAGCTGAGTGTTGCGGCCCAGCAGTAAAAATGATTTGTGTTAATAGATCGATCAACTGGTCACGCTCCCTCAAATGGCGCGGCAAAGAAACTATACCAAAACCTTGCTTACTAATGGGTCTTTGTAAAGCTTTTATCCAATTTTGGAGTTCAAAATCTTCCCGGACATCTCGGTTGGATTTGTAGTGCAATTGGTTCTAAAACAAGATGGGTCTGACCCAAATGACGGACTAACTCATGCACATAAAAATCAGCCATCTGGGTAATCAGTTTAGCTAAAGTCCAGTCCACTCCATCCATTGGTGTCAAAAGCAGACTGATTCGGGGCAGTTGTCCTAGTTGAATAGCAATAGGGATTAAACGCGAATCTCTGCGGTTGCCATCAGCATAATAGAGTGCGATTGGAGCAGTTTAAACTAGTTAATATCTTCTTAAACTAAATTCAAGTCTGATTTAGGTTAGCTATGTTGAAAAAGCATCAAGTAACCTTACCAGGCATACCAGGGTTAAAACGGTTGCTGTCTTACCAGCGAGCATGGTTACTCCCTGATTTACTGGCTGGTGTAACGGTAGCTGCTTATTTAATTCCGCAGTGTATGGCTTATGGGGAGTTGGCCGGGGTGCAGCCTGTAATAGGATTGTGGGCAATTCTGCCACCAATGATTATTTATGCAGTGTTGGGTTCTTCTCCTCAACTCTCGGTAGGACCAGAATCGACCACGGCGGTAATGACAGCAGCAGCGATCGCTCCTTTGCTGGCATCTCATGGTGGTAGTTATGCAACTCTAGCTTCTGGATTAGCTTTCATTGTCGGGATTATATGCATCATTGGCTACATTGCTCGCTTAGGGTTTTTAGCAGATTTGCTGTCTAAACCGATTCTGATTGGTTATATGGCAGGGGTTGCCATAATTATGATTACCGGGCAGTTAGGCAAAATTAGTGGCATTGACATTGAGGCAAATACTGTTTTTGGGCAAATAGGTGAATTCTTCAGCAACTTAGAGCGAATTCATCAGCCAACTTTGATATTAGCAACTTTAGTCTTAGCTTTTTTATTCATCATTCAGCGACGCTTTCCGACTGTGCCGGGGCCGTTGTTAGCCGTATTATTAGCAACGGCTAGCGTGGGATTATTCAATCTCGACCAACAAGGAGTAGCAATAGTTGGAGAGATTCCGGCAGGTTTACCTCATTTAACTTTCCCCAGATTATCGATTCCGGAGCTATCTACACTGTTTGCTTCTGCTGTTGGGATTGCGATTGTTGGGTATTCAGATAATGTGCTGACAGCAAGGGCATTTGCTAGTCGTAATCACTACAAAATTGACGCTAATCAAGAACTATTGGCACTTGGCACCTCAAATCTGGGAAACGGATTGATGCAGGGTTTTCCAATTAGTAGTAGTGGTAGCCGTACTGCAATTGCTGACTCACTAGGAAGCAAAAGCCAAGCATTCTCTTTAGTTGCTTTGGTTGTAGTCATCTTAGTCTTATTGTTTCTACGCCCTTTGCTGGCACAATTTCCAAAAGCTGCATTAGGGGCGATTGTGATTTATGCCGCTACCAAACTGATTGAAATCCCAGAATTTTTGAGATTGGCACAATTTCGACGCAGCGAATTATTTTTGGCTCTGTCCACAATCTTTGGAGTTCTACTGACAGATATTTTGGTTGGGGTTGGTATTGCAGTTGGATTATCTGTGATTGATTTATTTGCCAGGGTAGCACGACCACACGATGCTGTTTTAGGTGAAGTGCCAGGTTTACCTGGATTACATGATATTGAAGATTGGGAAGGAACTAAAACTATCCCAGGTTTAGTTATTTATCGGTATGACGCTCCCCTTTGCTTTGCCAATGTCGAAAATTTCAAGTACAGGGCATTGTTGGCCATTGAAGCCGAAACAACTCCTGTAGAATGGTTTGTGCTAAATACAGAAGCAATTGTTGAAGTTGATATTACTGCCATCGACGCATTAGCTCAACTGCACAGTGAACTAGCGGCTAAAGGTATTACCTTTGCTCTGACACGGGTCAAACAAGATCTTTACAAACAACTAAAGCACTCGCAGCTTTTAGAAAAGATTGGCTCCCAACACGTTTATCTGACCTTACATACTGCGATTGCTGCATTTGAAGCCCGCGAACGCCATTCTCACAAACAGACTATTAAAGAGAAATGAAACAGTCATACCAATATGAGACAAAAACAAGAGTCGTCTGAATTCGGCTCCCTGTGGTCACAGGCGTTTGCAAATCAAATAGAATTGGATTGCTATAGCTCTAATCGGGTTCTGCGACGAACGATAATGCCCCACCAAAGACTAAGCCTGCTAGAAATGGAATAATCCCTCCCTGGATAGCGAGTTCTGCCTCAGATAGTTCCTTTAAGTAGCTTTCAGAGTCAGAAAACAGTTCAGAACCAGTAGGATTCAAGTCATAAATCGTGATCCTAGTCATTCAAAGCTCTCCTGTTTAGTAGGATTGTCTAGAACGAGATTAAACTGTAAATTGCCTAATCCTTATTTAAATAGTCTAAAATTCAATCTACTAATTCAAGCATTTGGAACTTCCTATTTGTGTATAATTCATTTAGTTATGTTTCCATTTTTTAATTATTTTAGAATTTACGCATCGACAAATTAGACAGACAATGCAAAAAGAAGAATTTGAGGTACTTAAGCAGAGTTTCGATTTGGTGAACACAATAGACATTAATGGAGAGAGTGTGTCATTTAAAGAATAATGTGACCATTTTTTAGCATAAAGTGACCACTAAATAGAATCTATGACAGAAGCTTGTGTGGTCGCTAACTAGGTCTGTAAGTTACGAAGTTTTAAATAATCAAAACATAAATTATGTAATTATGCATTTAAAATCAGCTTTTAACTGTTGAAATACTAGGGTTGATTTTAGAAGATTGAATTGGGATTAGAAATTTAAAAGCTAATCCCATTTTTGAGGAACTTTTCTCTTTAAATTACGAATCTAGTATTGGAGTTCAAAATGGCTAGTATCAAGATTGTTGACCTATATTCTCAAAGTTTCACAAGCAACTTGACTGATGAAAATTTGAAAAAGATTAATGGTGGTTCTTGTACTTATGCAGGATTAAAATATGGCGCAGGGAGTAGAGTTTGGCAGGCTGACGGACTGTATGAATGTATAGATATTCGTTTTGCCCCTGATAGATGGTCAAAAATTTAACAGCTAACTTCCGTTAGTTGCTAAAGTTATCTGAAGATACTCTAGTTAAGTAGTTCAGCTTTCTGGTTGTGTTGCTAAAATTTTTTGGTGTTGCTCCCATAGCTATTCAGGCGTTGTAGATTAATGGGATGAATTTTGTTTCGCGCAAAGGTGAGCCTATGTTTCGCGTACTTTGCCCATTGAAGCAATTAGCATTATAAAGTACTCGAAAATTCTATCTCTGCGTGACACTTCATCGCCGGCTCTCTAGCATTACGCCAATTCCTATCGCTTCTCAAGATTTTGGTAGCACAACTGAAAATTCAACTTTAATTAGTTGATTTAGATAATCCATCAGTTTTTTTCTATCATCTGGGCAGAAATTATATGAAGATTAAACTTGCTAAATCAGGCTTGTTGTTACTGTGCCTGACCTGTGCAATCAGCATCACTCTACTATTCCCAAATATGCCTGGGTACTCTCATGAATCTCCCCCACAATTTAGTACCGCTCCAACTTCTAGTTCAATGAGAAATTCCACACTCAAGTGGAACAGCTTAATCGAACCCTTCGCTGTAATTACCGCTGAGTCACCTTTGCCTGGGCTACACCCAGGCACAATACTCCCTGGAATTCGTTTTCCTGATTTAGGGCAACAACACGTAGAAGTCGCTACTTCAGTCACTTATAATTCCAATCCACCAACCTCCGGGCCTCACTACCCGTATCCAGCAGCTTGGGGCATCTATGTATATCCGCCCGCCGATTAATTTTTAGTACACAATTTAGAGCATGGCGGCGTGATTGTTAGCTATAATCCTCAGCAAATTAAAGGTCAAGAGTTGGTTCAGTTATACCAGCAGGCACACTCTTTGAGCAACTTTAACCCACGTATTATCGTGACACCACGGTTAAACCTCGATACTCCAATTGCACTGACTACTTGGAATTATTTACAGAAACTCGACCGTTATAACTCTACAGCAGTAAAAATCTTTTATGATACGCACATTGCTCGTGGCCCTGAATGCCAGGAAGGGCTATGTCCAGGTTAAGGCAATACTCTTGTTAAGAGCTTGTTTATAAAAGAAACCTTAAGCAGGTAGTATCTGTAATTGGCTTTGTCACTTTGTTTGGTATCCTTTTCATCTTGAGGTGAACTACGGCTAAAGCCTGTACCAATCGGCTCGATGAACACGATGAACACCAAGCCTGTAAAGCTTAACCAACTTTCCACATTGTCCACCACCCGAACTAGAGGTTTGGGTAGGCTAGCACATGACTGTCAGGCGATTTTGTCAACAATTTTTAAGAACTTAATCGATAGTTTAGATTATTGGGAAACCATTCTGAGCAAACAGCGATATTTATGCGGCAATCAACTGACACAAGCAGATATTTGTCTGTTTACAACGCTATATTGCTTTGACTCGGTATACTACGTTCTCTTTAAGTGTAATTTGCGGCGCATTCTCGACTATCCCAACCTCTGGAATTATCTCAAGGATTTATATCAGCATCCTGGGTTCAAAGTAACCTGCAATCTCGATTATACAAAACGTGCTTATTACATGAGTATGACCGAGATCAATCCAAATCGAATTGTACCGAAGGGGCCAATCGTTGATTTCGATGAAATACACGACCGCGTTCGTCTTTGACGTTGCCGCAGGCATCGCTTCAAAAACTCTTAGTCATGCTCTTATACTCATCTTCAACACTTTTAGTTGCCGTCAAATACACGGTGGCAATTTGCTTGCGCTCCGTATATTGCCAAACGCGATTGATTTTAAGCACTAGTTGGCTCTACATAACCTTGAATATTTTCTGGCTCAAACGAGCGTAAGATTTCCGTAGCACGTCGGGTTAGCTCCTCTGTTCCTTTAACGACTATTAAATACTTGCCAGCATTTAAACGATTGCGATATGGCAAAGCATCTCCACTACCTACGGTTAAACCAACTCCACCACCTACTAGATAAGCCCCTAAAACACCCGAAGCTGCTCCTAAAATTCCACCAATAACATGACTGCCAAGATCGCCAAGCGATAAAATTTCAATCCCTGTAAGGTAATTAAAGGCATAGCCAGCAATAAACCCAAAAGGTACTAGCCAGTATAGTAATCGCTTTGCGCCTTTACGGGCTTGTTGATTTGGGTCAATCAGCTTGTAATCATCAGCACTTTTATAACCACTGCCTAAAATATCTACTTGGTTAGGAGATAGGCCTTCATTTGTTAAGGCGGAATAAGCTGCTTGGGCTTTTGACTTGTCTGGTAAAACTGCAATCAGGTAATTCATAGAGCAAAACTCCAATACTAAATTATGTTCAAAATTATTCACAAGAGAGACTATTTTCTTATTAATCGTGATTGATGCTAAATACTTATGGTTTTTTCACATGACATGGAAACAAATTTATATTTAAAAATTAAGTAATTTGAAATGTACATATAAACTAGGACAGCAAGAACTGGGCTAGAATACATCTTTCTCTAGAACTAGCTATAAGGAATAGTTTTAATCCTAGAGGAATAACTATTTATATTTATTATTTACCTAGGGCAGGCAGACTATGACGTACAGTACTATGAGTTCAACGGTTTTCATACAGTCCCCAGTGCTATCAGCCAAACAGCTATGAAGTGGGTTACTGGAGTAAAACCGAAGACAAGTTAACAATTTTCGTTTATCAACTAAACGTTGTAGGTTTGCCGTAAGGAACAATGTTAAAAATTGCAGATTCATCAATTAGATTAATTGGGAGCAAAAAAATATATCTATTTAAGTTGGGAGAATCACGAAAAGAGTATGACAATACTAATAATTTGGATTTTTTACTGAAAATGAAACCTTGAGTTGCTATCAAGCAATATTAATATTTGTGTTAGAGGGCATGAGGTATGACTGCATTCAGACATTTTATAGATAAATATAATGGCATCAAGAAATGCTGCTTTGGAACGATGCCATGATTTCTTATATCAAAAGTGGTGGTTATAGCGACTTAGCGAATTCAATTGTCCAAGTTGATTAACCAACACCCATTTTATGGGGAGAAGCAAATGAAATACTTCCACGAGAAGATGCAGAAAAATTTTATCAAGATATTCCTAACTCAAAGCTAGTCAAGCTGAAAAATTTTAGTCATACACCTCAACTCGAACAGCTACAAATTATGTCTCAAAATATTCTACAGTTTTTGAATGAGCAAAATTGTTCATGATCTTAATCAAGATAAAACAGTAGCTGTATTAAAGAATCAGTAATATTCTTTATGAAAAAAAGCCGTAGTTTAGTATTAGCAATTGTAGCAGTAATATTAGTTGCCTTTTCATGGTGGGGTGTGCTAACAGCGCAAACGTCTCTCGTAATTAGGCAAATGGAACGTTTGGGAGTACTTTTGTTATATATAGCACCACAAAATGCTGAAAATGTCCCTGGTGTTTTAATCGCGCATGGTTATGCTGGCTCGAAACAATTAATGCTTGGCTATGCCTACACTTTGGCTCATGCAGGTTATGCTGTTATGCTCCCTGATTTTGATAGTCATGCTGCTAACGCCAAACCACTAGGAAACAATTCACTTCAGCAGAATTTAGATGTTGCATATACAGTACTACTAGAGCAACCAGAGGTCGATAAATCACGTTTGGCGATGTTACGTCATTCAATGGGTAGTGGTGCTGTCATGTCTGCGGCGGTCAATCAAGTAGATCGCTATGCCGCTACTGTAGCAGTTTCCCCTACAGGTGCTTCAATTACACCAAACATACCTCGAAACCTCTTATTACAAGCAGGCAGTTGGGAAAATAGATTTGTTGCCAATGCCGAGCGTTTACTACTCTCTGGCGGTGGTGAAAACCATAATTTTGCTTTAGGTAAAGCCAGGAAGCTGGTAATTATCCCCAATGCCGAACATATTACAATCCTATTTCGCCATTCGAGCCATCAGGCTGCTAGGGATTGGCTCGATAGTACTTTCGGCATCAACAACCAAAGTAACTATATTGATTACCGAATGCTGTGGTATTTTTTGCATTTGTTAGGATGGCTCATAATGCTAGCAGCGATCGCACCCCTTTTCAAAACTTCTCTTCTTACTCAAAAAACCGGACAGTTAAAAAGCTCCATTGGTTTATTAATAGCACCTTTTGTCGCCACTGGTACTTTGGTGCTAACCAATCACTTAGGTGATATTGATAGCTTAGGCGGAGTATTAGTAGGTGGCGCAGTTAGTATTTGGTTTGGGGTGGCAGGTTTAAGTTGGTTGGCTGCGATGCTACCGCTACAGATGCCCCCATCACTCAGAACCTTAGTAATGAGTCTGATTTTGTTCATCATATTATGGATTGGGTTTGGGGCAATGGCACAAGTAGTATGGTTGCAGTGGTGGTTAATTCCATCACGTTTGCAAATTTTTCCGCTTTTGGCAATTGCTTGCTTTCCTTGGTTTTTAGCTTCTGGAATAGCACAACAAAATGTTAATTTTGGTGGGCGAGTTTTGTGGTGGCTAGGGCAAAGCGCAGTTTTAATAGGTGGATTTATTCTTGTACTTTATTTTCTGCCACAACTAAGTTTTATTTATCTTTTGCTGCCATTATTTCCTGTATTTATGGCAATTTTCTCCTTTTGTTCGGGTTTCCTGAATAATCCCTGGAGTTATGCTCTTGGTAGTACTTTATTTTTTGGTTGGGTATTAGCATCTGCTTTTCCATTATCAAGTTAAATTCTGAGCAACATCCAGACGACAAGTCTTGAGCGTTTAGAAGTTCGCCTGCTCTCGCTTCACCCTCGTTTTCGTAATTGTTATTAATCTCTCAACCTAAAAAGTCAATAATAGTTATTTATGCTTACTGCTCAAGGTTCTACCTTACACCTTTTCATTAAACAGCAGCATAAGTCAGCAATGAAAGAATTTGAGGCTATCAACTTAATAAAAGGTCATGGTATTGAAGGGGACGTTAATGCTAACCCCATCAGTCCCAGGCAAGTGTTAGTTGTTAGGTATGAAGATATTTCAGACTTGGGAATTCCACCTGGAGAACTACGAGAGAATATTGTGATAAGCGGGATACAACCTGAAAATTTCACTCCTGGTTCTCTCATGAGTTTTGACAGTGGGGCTGCTATTCGTTTAACTTTCCATTGCGAACCATGCAAACGGATAGCGCATTTAGTTGATTCCTTAAAAATTCTTCAAGCTAAAAGAGGCATTTTAGGCGTAGTTATCAATTCAGGTATGATTTGTATCGGAAATAATGTTCACCTTGAAACTGATAAATTTCCCGCATTATCTGAAAATCCTTATGAGCGATTTCTCGAATTTATCCTTAAAGTACCAGCAGGTACAGTAGTCACTTATCAACACATAATTCAAGCTATTGGAGTAGATAACAGCTACCTTAGAGCTATTCCTATCTATCTTAAAAAAACATCGGCTCATGATTATCCCATTCACCGCATCTTAGACTCTCAAGGCTATTTAATAAAATACGTAGATAATCAACAGCATAAATTGGAATCAGAAGGCATTAATATTTTGAATAATTTAGATTTATCTAGTTCTTCAGTTAAGTATTTTGTAGAGTATAGGCAATATTTATACCAAAATGACCAGCTTTATTAAAGTTAAATTCAATGAGGTTAGATGAACAGGAAGGCACACAAAAAGCTTTATAAAAAGTAGCAGTAAATTTATTGCGACAGGTGATGGCGACAGAAACAATTATGCGAGTAATAGGATTAAGTTTAGAGCAATTTATCCCGTTACAAGCACCGTTTCAACAAGAGAATTAATCCCCCTAGAATCATGTATATATCAAGGTGAGCTAATTTCTTAATCAAGAAGTTAAATACTGCCCAATAGATGGTTGTTGACGACGCAAAGCAGTCATCGCTTGCATCTGTATTTGACGCACTCGCTCTCGACTAATATTGAGCTTTTCTCCAATCTGAGCCAAACTTCGTTCTTGATTATCTAACAGTCCAAAGCGCAAAGTTAATACTTCACGCTGCACAGGTTTTAGTGTTGCTAACAGATCGCTTAAATTTTGGCGCAACATTTCTTGGATAATTTGTTCATCTGGTGATGTCCCTTCATGGGCTAGAAGTTCGCTGAGTTCTGTATCTTGGTTATCTCCTACTTTCAAATCAAGAGAAATTGTCCCATTCGCCGCCGCCAAGTATTCTCGAATCTGGCTTGGCTGCATATCCAATTTTTGGGCAATTTCTGTGAGCGTGCCACGACGACCAAGTGTTTGAAACAGTTCTCGTTGTACCTTCTTAATTTGATTAAGTTTCTCATTGACGTGAATTGGTAGCCTCACCGTGCGGGATTTCTCGGCAATCGCTCTGGTAATCGCCTGAGTAAACCACCAGTATGCATAAGTTGATAATTTGTAGCCTCGGTTAGGGTCAAACTTTTCGATTCCCTTTTGTAAACCAATTGCTCCTTCTTGAACCAAATCCAAAAATTCCAAATTGCGTCCTTGGTATTTTTTAGCAATGGAAACCACCAACCGCAGGTTAGCGGTAATCATCTTTTGCTTGGCTCGCTGACTAAGCCCCGCTGGGGCGGGGTGTCGGGTGTGTGTGGGGTGTCGGGTGTAGGGGAAGAAAAAGCCCCAACAACCCCAGGGATACAAGCCCCTTTCAATGCCATTTTCACTACACCCTACACCCTACACCCTACCCCCTACACCCTGCTCTTGTCCTTGCTGAAAGATTTGACTAATTTCAATTTCGCTTTTATTGACAAAATTCGCTAATTCAAGGGGTGTTGGTTGACGATTTAATTGTTGACTTAGCTGCTGCTGTTGTTGCTGTAGGGCAATCATTTGTTGTACCTGTCTGCCATAAGTTATTTCTTGGTCAGAGGTTAATAACGGGTACTGACCAATTTCTTGCAAATAGACACGCACCAGATCAGAACTTAGGCTAGACATACAACTTTATTACTTCTCTCAAATTAGACGAATTCAAAATTATAAATCAAATAACCTGACAAAAATCTCATCTCAGGACTAGATTTTTATGTAGCGATCGCTCTTTTTCTAAAAATAAGACTTTTACCTAAGAACTAGCTACAGTTCAAATACTGAAGAAATGCCATCATTCAAGATTTGCCTATTCATGTATTATCAATGGGGTGTCTTGTATCTGTATGATTCTTCTTACCTGGGAAACAGCATCAAACTTCTATGCCTCGACGAACTGCTACATCTTCATCCCCTTCTACTGCTGCAACCGAACTAGCTCTTTCCGAATTACATCTGCGCTTACAATTCTTAGAGAAAGAACATCAATCTATTCTCAAGCAGATTAAGAAAAAGCGGACTGAACTAAATAACTTTGTCGAAAGGACGCGTTCTTTAGCTACAGAAGTTGTGCATCGGGCTAGTCCTAGCTTCCAAAAAATGGCTCAACTCGATCAAGAAATTCACGCTTTGTTTGAAACTATCTTTACTACCAGAAAATTTGGTAAACAAACTCTTAAGAAGATACAAGCAGTTTATCATCAACTACAGTTTGCCGGAGTCATCAGTATAAAACCTGACACAAGCCAATTAGAGGCAGAGCCAGATGAAGAGTTTGCCCCTATGGAAGAAGATTTCTGCGCCGAATCTGCCCAAAATACCCATCAACATCATTGGCAAGTACCTGACTCTACCTCATTTGGGGCTGGGGCTAGAACTGAGACACAACAAAAAATTCGCTCCACATTTTTGCGGTTAGCGGAAATCTTTCACCCAGATAAGGCAACTGATAGCGAAACACAGAAATATCATACCCAAATTATGCAGGAGATCAATATTGCCTACCAGGAAGGAGATTTGGCAAGGCTGCTAGAAATTGAATCTCGTCAACAAGTTGGGGAAGTGGTCGAACTCAATAATGAAGATGATTTAACTCGCAAATGTCGCCATCTCGAACAGCAAAATCAAATTCTTCAAGCTCAATATGAAAACTTGAAACGGGAACTACGTTTAGCCAAAAATACACCAGAAGGAGCAATGGTTTCTAGTTCCCGCAAAGCAGCCAAACAAGGCATTGATGCTGTAGCCGGGATGGTTGAAGCCATCGAATCTCAAATTGGGGCTGTTTCTCAAATCCGGGATTTTGTTCAGGATTTTCAACAGCAGAAACTGACTATTCAAGAATTTCTGGCTGGGCCAGTTTCTCTGTATTCTTCTGAGGAAGAATTGCTTCAAGATATTCTTGAGCAGATGATCTCAGAATTAATCTGATAAGAACCTTTTAATTAACAACCCCTTGTACAAGGTGGCTTTGTCAATTGCACTCTTGCAATTGCGAACTTGTACGCTCGTTTAGCCTGAGCGTAGCCGTTCGCCTTGGTCTCCGACAGGAGAAGGGCGCAGTCGAAGTATTGCAAATTGTTATTAATCAGGTAACAACTTAGCATCCCAAATGTAAAGTCCTTTTTCCTCTGGCACTTTTGAGAATCGTCCTGTGCGAAAACCCCGTGACAATTCATTGAGTACGGCTGGTCTAACTTGTTTGGTTTGCTCTGGATTAATTTTCCCGTATAGTCTGTTGATTACTTCATTAGCATCAAACACTTTTCTCGGATTTTTTTCTAGTAACAAACTAATCGCATCAATCAAAAATTTGCCTTCCAACTCTCCTTTCAAAGGTATGACATTAGCTTTCGCTTGTGGAGATGGTTTTCTGGCTTGAGTTTGGCTAGTCTCAGTAGAAACATCCTTGCTGACATTAGCTTTCGCCTGTGGGTCTGGTTTTTCGGTTTGATTTTGGCTCGGCTTAGAAGAACTATCTTCGCTGATATTTGTTTGCGCTTGCGGTTCTGGTTTTTTGGTTTGAGTTTTACTTGGCTTAGAAGAACTGTTTTTGCTCTTGGAATTGAGTGATTTTAAATCTACGGTGTAGTAACCTGGTTTGCCGGGAACTAATGACCACTTACCGCTTTCTTTTCCTTGAGTTAGTGTTGATTGAACTCTACCTTTAACAACTTTCTTTGCTTTCGGCTCTAACTCCCCATACAGCGAACGCACCACAAAATCTATATGGCAGACACTGCCTTTATGCTGCTGTAACAGTTTTTCTACCGCTTCAATGCGTCTTAAAGGCTGATACTCACCCAGCATTGGGATCTCTTGCCCATATAGCGGTTTATCTGGTGCAGTGGTGGTTTCCTCAGCGTTGGTAGGCTCGGCAACTAGAGGTTCTTCTTTTTGAGGAGATGACTTCTTAGTGCTAGTAGGGGCTAATTCAGGTGCTGTCTGTTGAGTATCTGAGGTTTCATCAAAAGTGTCGCTTTCTCCCTTAGCAGCAACTTCTGTCTCTATGGCTGCTGGTTCCTCTAGATTAGCAACCTCATCAGATTCGGTTTGATCTGGAGCAACATCTGGTAGTCTACCATTAGATAAGTTTTCTTCCCCTTGAGTTACTTGGTTGGGGGAAGGTATATCTGCTGTTGTTATCTTGTTTACTTTTGGTAGTTCAGTCCTATTTGCTACGACTTCCGGCTTGGTTTTTGTGGTTTCCGGCTGAGTGCCATTTTGGACAGGCAAGGTTAATATTTCTTCTGTGGGTTCTCCAAAGGTGCCATTCGCCTCTGCTCCCTCTTCTAAACCCCAGTTCGACAATAACGCTTGGGCATGAGTGAAATTCTCTAATGCTTCTCGATATAATTTTCCGTACTTAT
>NZ_JACJRV010000118.1 GCF_014697475.1 Nostoc sp. FACHB-152 | reverse complement strand
AACTATAATATTTTCTAGGTTCGGTTCCTGACCGCGCCGCTTTTTTGCGTCCGCTTCTCAGGCACTTATCTAATATAACGAAGCTCCACTGAAGTGTCAACTACTTTCTCAAAATTTTTTGAGATATTTTTTTCATCCCCTCACATCCTCCCACCGCAGGGCTTTTCAGGCAACAATGGTGAATGCATTGTGCTGATTAAGAGAGGGTAGAGTATGAATTTTCAGTCGGTCATAGCCACACTGCATCAATTTTGGAGCGATCGCGGTTGTTTGATTGCTCAACCCTACGATATAGAAAAGGGTGCGGGTACTAAGAATCCGCATACATTTTTAAGAGCATTGGGGCCGGAACCTTGGTCTGTTGCCTATGTTGAACCGTGCCGTCGTCCTACAGATGGACGTTATGGCGAAAACCCTAACCGTTTTCAACACTATTATCAGTATCAAGTTCTTATTAAGCCGTCGCCAGATAATATTCAAGAGATTTATCTTGATTCTTTGAGGGCTTTGGGTATTCGTCCTGAAGACCATGACATTCGGTTTGTGGAAGATAACTGGGAAGATGCGACTGTCGGTGCTTGGGGTACTGGTTGGGAAGTCTGGTTAGATGGGATGGAAATTACTCAATTTACTTACTTCCAGCAATGTGGGGGTATAGACTGTCGCCCTGTATCGATTGAAATTACATACGGGTTAGAGCGACTGACAATGTATCTCCAGCAAGTGGAAGCATTTACTAAGATTCAGTGGACAGACAACATTACTTATGGAGATGTCTTCCTGCAAAATGAGATTGAACAGAGTACCTATAACTTTGAAGCATCAAATCCTGAGATGCTGCTAACACTGTTTAATTTGTATGAACAGGAAGCTAACCAGTTGACGGAGCGTGGTTTAGTCTTACCAAGCTTAGACTATGTAATGAAGTGTTCTCACACTTTCAATTTGCTGGATGCACGAGGAGTAATTTCTGTGACGGAAAGAACTCGCTACATTGCTAGGATTCGTCATTTGGCTCGGAAGGTAGCACAATTATATGTAGATCAGAGGGAAAAGCTTGGTTATCCTTTGCTGAAAAAAGCAGCAGTGTGAGTTATTCAACTCCAAAACTACTAATAAGTTTTGGGGTTGATTGTTTTTGCCAAGTTGGCAACTATTAAAAGTTAACAAATATTTGCAATACTTAATATTGCGGTAAAAAAATTACTGTGTTTCTGTAAGGATTGCGAGTATATATGGTTAACTTCAGTGAAGCTTTAGAACCTCTTGCTGCTTGGTTTCGTTCTCTGGGAATTCCTGAGCCGATTGTACATTGGGGACACCCTTTGATGATGGCGATAGTTATTTTTGTAATGGGTAGCTATGTTGGGTGGACTGGTTGGCGAAGCAGACTGACTGAAGATAAAGATGTGTCAGTTCAAAACCGTATGGGGCATCGTCTACTTGCACCTTGGATGTTTTTCTTTATGGCAGCTGGTTATACAGGTGGGGTTTTGTCTTTAGTAATGCAGCGTCAGCCAATTTTTGAAAGTCCACATTTTTGGACTGGTTCTTTGGTGCTGATACTGCTATTGATTAACAGTGTCATCTCTTTAAGTGGTTTTGCTGGTGATAATAAGGGTTTACGTGCAACTCATGCTTATTTAGGTAGTGTAATACTCGGTATCATGATTCTCCATGCTGTATTAGGGTTTAACTTAGGCATATCTTTGTAATTTGCAATTAACAAACGTAATAATTAGCCCCAAGCCTTAGTTTTCAATACTTAAGGCTCGATTATGAGAACAAAGCCCGTATTTGCGGGCTTTGTTTGTATAAATCTGATGAACTATACTTCACCAAAAGCAAAAGATTTTTCGTGGCTGCTTTTAAGTCACGAATTTTAATTGCTAGATACTTATATATAAAGTCTTATGATTCAGTCGAGTAGTGTAATTATTTGTCTTGGCTATATTTTAGGGTTATTGTTTACAGCAGTGCCTTGGGGTGGTGTCTGGGTATTAGCTCTTGGGTTAGTGGGAGCAGTTTTATTCAGAAAACGTAAATCTTCGCCTCAAGCACTAGAAAGTACTGGTGGTAAAACTAAAGCATCACTTGGGAATTGGCAATTAATTGCTCATTATCGAGTTTGGTTAGCTGCTGGGTTGGTTGGTTTGTTAGCAACTCTATATTTTCAGTGGCGAGTACCACAGCCTGGAATAAAAGATATTAGTCAGTTTGTTCCTTCAGGAAATAGTACAAACCAACAACAACTGGTTATTGTTCGTGGTGAGGTGGAAAGTAGTCCTCGGTTAACTCGCAGCCAAAGAGGTCAATTTTGGTTGGCGGCAACTCAGTTAGATGAAGTTAAAAATGATCAAGGCCCGGCAAGTATACCTAAAGGGGTGAGCGGTAAGTTATACGTGACTGTGCCTTTACTTCAAGCTACTGGGTTACATCCTGGACAGGAAATTGCGGTCACTGGGACTTTATACCAACCAAAAGCAGCTTCTAATCCTGGTGGTTTTGATTTTCAGAAGTATTTGAAACAGGAAGGTTGTTTTGCTGGTTTAATTGGGCGACAGATAAATATTGTGAATGATGATGCTCAATGGGGATGGTGGCAAATCCGGGAGCGAATCTTAAAATCGCAAGTGAACAGTTTAGGTATTCCAGACGGGCCGCTTGTTAGTGCAATGGTTTTGGGTAGCAAGGCTGTTGATTTACCTTACGATATCCGCGATTTATTTGTGAAGGTTGGACTTGCTCATGCTTTAGCTGCATCTGGTTTTCAAACTTCTTTGATTTTGGGTGTGATATTACAGCTAACAAGACGTGCAAATAAAGCAATCCAATTTACACTCGGTTTTTTAGGTTTAATTATTTTCTTGAGCTTATCAGGTTTTCAGCCTGCGGTACTCAGAGCGGTAATTATGGGTAGTGCAGCATTAATTGGTTTGATATTAGATAGGAAGATAAAACAGTTTGGTTCACTGTTATTAGCAGCAACATTAATATTGCTGTTTAATCCTTTATGGATTTGGGATTTAGGTTTTCAACTAAGTTTTTTAGCAACATTAGGACTAATTGTATCTGCACCAGCGATAATTAAACGCCTGAATTGGATACCTCCTACGATCGCATCTTTAATTGCTGTACCTTTAGCTGCTACAATCTGGACTTTACCTATCCAACTTTCTGTGTTTGGAGTAGTGCCTGCTTACAGTTTGTTATTGAATATTGTGACTACGCCGTTTATTTCGGTGATTAGTATTGGAGGGATTATTAGTGCGATCGCAGCATTATTCGCTCCTAGTATCGGTAGTACTCTGGCTGGGCTATTAAACTATCCTACTGATTGGCTAATTAAGTTAGTAGAATTTTTTAGTAACTTGCCAGGAAATTCAGTTGTTGTAGGTAGTATTTCAACTTGGCAGATGTTTGCTGTTTACGCTTTAATTATCTTGATTTGTTTAGTCAAGTGGTGGCAGATGCGTTGGTGGTTTGCTAGTTTAATGGCTTTTGGGTTAGTACTTGTTCCTGCTTGGCATTCTGCAAATACATTAGTTCGAGTAACAGTATTAGACGCTGGTGCAGAACCAGTTGTAGTTATTCAAGATAAAGGAAATGTCACCTTAATTAATAGTGGTGATGAGGGTACAGGACGTTACACAATTGTACCTTTCTTACAACAGCAAGGCGTGAATAAAATTGATTGGGCGATCGCTAGTAATTTTAACAACAGTGATAGTAATGCTTGGTTAGAAGTTTTGCAAAGCTTACCTATCAAAAATTTCTATAAATATGACCTTAAACCAGAAACTAGTATTGCTAGTCAGGAAATTCAACAGGAAGTACAAAAGCAAAAAGGTATCTACCAAGCTGTAGCACCAGGTCAACAAGTGACTACAGGTTTAACCGTTGCACAATTAATTAAAGATAAATTACCTGTTTTATCTTTGCAAATTCAAAACCAAAATTGGTTATTAGTAGGAGATATCGAACCTCAAGAAGTAGAAAGATTGGTTAAGGCTGGAGGTTTACCTAGTCCACAAGTGTTATGGTGTAGCCCTGAGTCTTTGAAAGATTTAATCAAATTGTTTCAACCAAAAGTTGCGATCGCAACTTCGACAAACCTTGATCCTAAAATTACTACTGAATTAGGTAAAAACCAAACACAAGTTTTTTTCACAGGAAAAGATGGGGCTATTCAATGGACACCTGAAGGTAATTTTGAGCCATTTATTCAAGACACGGAAAATAAATTGTCTGTGTTGTAACCCACATTCCGCACCTACAACTGTCACACCTCAAATGAACACATATATTTAGTACATAAGAACTAATGATTGAAAGAATTGACTAGAATCTATTAGAGCTAAATAGGAATTATTATGATTAGCTTAGATATACAGTTGAATATTTACGACTAAGTACAAAATTTGAGTTCTTCGGTTATTTTGATGTCAAAATTGGTTCAAAATCATTGAAAGCTTTATCTTCAATGACTATAAAAAGATAAAAAAACATTTTGAATCAACATAATCAGGAGAAAATTTCAACAGATACTTTTGTGGAGTTTCTGTTGCCATGTTTAGTGCTAAAGACCTGGAATTGAAGAAGATTGATCATTTAGGGATAGTAGCAGGAATAGTAGATTCAATTGGGATGGTAGAAATAATTAATAATTTACTTGGGTTAGAGCCAGGAGAAAAAGTCAGTGCGGGTCAGGTGGTAAAGGCGATGATTTTAAACGGCTTAAGTATGATGTCACAGCCTTTATATATGTTCCCAAAATTCTTTGAATTAATCGCGGGCGAACATTTAATTGGTGCAGGAGTAAAAGCAGAATATCTCAATGATGATAAGCTGGGAAGAATCTTAGATAAATTATTTATAAAAGGACTAGATACAGTATTGTTAGCAATCAGTTTAAATGCTGTACAAATATACCAGATATCACTCTCATCATCACACTTAGATTCAACATCATTTCATGTAGATGGAGAATATGGATATAGTTTACCAGAAGTAATTTTTAATAATCAAAAACAAACAGATTATATAGGAAAAGAAAGTGAAGAGAGGAAATCACCTCAAGCGATAAAACTAACCTACGGTTATTCGCGTGACCATCGTCCAGACTTAAAACAATTTATTACAGAATTAGTATGTTCAGGAGATGGAGATATACCAATATATATAAAAACAGTATCAGGAAATGAAGTTGATTCTAAAAAGTTTGGAGAAATTGCAGTTGAATATAAAAAAAGAATAGAAATTGATAGTTTAATAGTAGCAGATAGTGCCTTGTATACAGAATCAAATATTAAGTTAATGTCGAGTATCAAATGGTTAACCAGAGTACCATTGACGATAAAATCAGCAAAAATCTTAGTGATGAGTTTAACAGAATCAGAATTTGTTAAAAGTGAAAAATCAGGATATTCATACGCCCAAAAGAAAATAAATTATGGAGGTATAGAGCAAAGATGGTTAGTTGTGCAAAGTCAAGATAGAAAAAAATCTGACTTAAAGAAATTATCAAAGAAAATAGAAAAAGCTTTGACCAATACTCAAACTAAGTTAAAAAAACTAGCACAAGAGAAGTTTGCTTGTGCTGCTGATGCGAGAAAAGAACTAATTAAAATAAGTAAAGAATTTAAATATCATCAGATAGTAAATATCGAAATAACTGAAAAAAATCCTAACATCCAAGAAGATAATAAATCGAAATATTATCAAATATCAGCCAGCGTTGATGAAAATAAAGATGTTATCGAACCAGAAATTTTAAGTGCCGGAAGGTTTATAATTGCTACAAACGTTTTGTCAGAGAAAGAACTGAGCAGCGAGAAAATGCTGTCTGAATATAAAGCGCAACAGTCATGTGAGAGAGGATTTAGTTTTCTCAAAAGTCCTTTATTTTTAGCAGATAGTGTTTTTCTGAAAAGCCCAGAAAGAATCGAAGCATTAGCCATGATAATGGGGTTATGTTTGCTAGTTTATACTCTAGGACAAAGAGAGATTAGAGTGGCTTTGAAATCCTTAAACTATACTGTAAAAAATCAATTAGGAAAAACCATAAATAATCCGACAATGCGGTGGATATTTCAATGTTTTCAATCAGTTCATCTTGTGACTTTTCAGCAAAAAATAGAATTTTTAAATTTGACATCAGAAATGAAGTATATTCTCCTATTCCTCCCAGAAGCTTGCCGTAATTACTATAAATATATAAGTTAATTTCTGAATATTATTAATGTTTTAGTTATCCAATTTTACTCATTAATAAAATTAATGAGCTAAAGTTTTTATAGCGTTTTTAACTCTACTCATAGATTCATTATAATTTACAGTAATATATTAAGTCTCTAAGAATAAAATTATATTATTCAATTTCTCTCCCAAACCAACCTCGTTATTTATTGATGATTATTGAGAATATATTTGATAAATTTTTCTATCCCAAATATGTTTTTTCTAGATAAATGTAATTTTTTACTCTTTTTTACTAAATTTACTTCCGTAATAACCGATTGTGACAGTTAAGGGTGCGGAATGTGGGTTGTAAAACTTGAGAAAGCTATCTTTATTTCAGTTGGCTTGGCTCATATAATCAACATAGGAACAGCCAACTGAAAAAATATTTTTATCATAAATTAAATATTATATAAATAAATGTTCAGGATAAATTTTTAGACATTGAGAATTGACTCGGATAAAGCTACAGCACCCCAAAGTGGCGCATCATCTCCTAAAGCAGCAGGAACAATTTCAAAGTCAATTTCTGGTAAAGCTGTTTTATCTGCTGTTGTTTGTGCTGTATCCCACCAAATTTCTCCAGCTTTGGTTACACTGCCACCTAAAATAAACCGTTGAGGATTAATTAAGTTCGCTACATTACCAATACCTACACCTAACGCCCAAGCACTATCCTGCAAAATATTTATTGCTAACTCATCACCTTGTGCTGCCGCTTCACTGATGATTTTTCCAGTAATTAAATTTAAATTATTATCGGCTAAAGTTAGCAATATTTTGCTTTGAAATTTATGTGATTCCGTCAATAAATGTTCTTTAGCATCCTGTGCCATGTAAGGCCCTGATGCCAAACGTTCTACACATCCTCGCTTACCACATAAACATACCGGGCCAGCAGGGTTGACAACCATATGTCCAATTTCACCCGCCATGCCTGCTGCACCGCGCCAAGGTTTACCATTAAGTATCCAGCCGCCGCCTACACCAGTGCTGATGGTAATGTAAAACAAGCTATCGTATCCTTGACCTGCTCCAAAGCGATGTTCACCCAAAGCTGCAACATTTGCATCGTTATCTACATTTGCAGGTACACCAAATTCTTCTTCTAGCAAATCTTTGAGAGGAATATTTTCCCAGCCTGGAACGTGATGAGAAAGTCGTACTGTTCCTGTGGTAAAGTCTACAGGGCCGCCAAAGCTGACACCAATTGCAGCTGGAGTTTCACCTTGTAGTAAGGAGTGAATGAGCGATCGCATGATTTCTAAATCAGTGTTAGCATTGCTATCGGTTGGCGATAAGCGACGTTCATAACGCAACCATTCACGAGAACCTACTTGAGTTACTGCTGCGGCTAATTTAGTACCACCAAAATCTAGGGCGAGAATTAATGACATAACTCATTTGTCATCCATTGTTTGTGGTTACGATACTATAGCAATCCTATTTGATTTACAAACTTATTTCTCAACAGAGGAAACAGAGAATAGATGTGTTTGAATCTCATTTAGGATTGCTATATATAATAATTACATTCTTTTGTTCGTTGGCTATGAGGCGATACAGTTCAGTTAGGACTCAAACTCTTTGTGAAATTCAGTTTCTTTAACGAACCACATAGACGCGCCAGCTGCTTTACCTTTCAAGTCTTAATTAGGGTTCCCAAAAACTTTGTTTTAATTTGATTACCAGCTTACTAAAGTAGCGATCGCCCACAATCTGTAACAAATAACACATTTCAAATCTTGACTCGGTTGATTTGAGGCTTGTGTAATCTGATCAAAAATAGTACATTTGTTTTAGCAAATTAGTAAAGCTCTTACATATTCATTTGTTTGTCTTAATGCCAGACGGTAATTGCTGTTTACTAGTAAAAGTGATACAACAAATTAGCTGCTTATTGTTTGTAAAACCTTGAAAATATAAATTATTTTACTTATGGCAGAGTATCAAAAAATTGAGTATCGTATTGGTAAAAATGGCAAAATTACGGAAACGGTAATTGGTGCTTCTGGTGCAAGTTGTACCAGCACAACATCTGGAATTGAAGATGCTTTAGGAGAGGTAGAAACTCAAGAACTGCTTCCTGAATATTACGAGGGAGAAGAAAACGTGACAGGAACAGAACAACAGTCTCTCAAACAAAAATAGGAGGGCTGTAAATGTTTGCAGACATCCTATCAGATATCCAGGGAAGTGGAATGTTTTCTCTGGTAAGCCTTTTCGTAATAGCGATCGGAACTTTCGCGCTACTGTTGATGATTCCAGTAATTAGCAGTGCGACAAGTTTAAAACTCGGCAGGCGAACTGACTCCTCAGCGCAAATTAAATTACTAAAAGATGAACTCCAAGTATCTCATCAAAAACGCTTAGAATTAGAGCAAAAAATACAGCGACTTATTTCTGAAAAAGCCGCACTCCATCAAGAAGGTGTGCGACTCCATGAAGAGTTACAACAGCAACGTCTGGAACTGTCAGAAGAATTTCGCACCTCCACATTTGAGCAATTGCAGACATTACTAACAAACTATCCCAGCATTCACCAGATGGTGAATATTAAACCAGAATTGCCTGTAAAAAATCTGCTTTCGATGTTTACACCTCTAGATAACGTCCTTGCTAAGTGGGGTTACGAACAGATAGGCAAACCTTGGGAACAAGTGCCTTATAATTCCCAACTTCATCAACCAGACAATGCTGATATTACTGAAGGTGAATTAGTTTACATTCGATTTGTTGGTTATCAGCATCAAGGAAGAATTCTTTGCCCTGCTAAGGTTAGTCGGACTTTGCCAGGTGGGGGGAAGTGATATCATTTCCGGTTAAAGATTTATCATGAAGACCGCAGGGGGGCAGGGGAGAGGAGGAAGACAAGGGAGAAATAATCAATGCAAATGACAAATGACCAATAACAAATGACTACAGTAATAATTGATTTTGGTACAAGCAATACTGTTGTTTGTACTACAGATTTGATTACGCAAAAACCCCGGACATTAAGATTTGATCGTATGTCGCGCCGTTTTGAACTTGGCGCGGAACAGGTAAGCGTAGTGCCGAGTTTGGTGTTTGTGGAAGGGCAAAATAGCATTTTGTTTGGGGAGTCTGTACGTGCCAAACGTTTGGGGTTTGCCCAGCCAGAACGTTGTTTTCGGGCTTTCAAACGCGATTTAGCAGCAGATTTTGTGCCGCCTCCTCGACTGTTGGATGGTAATAGTTACAGTGCAGAGATTGTTTCCGAACTGTTTCTGAGAGAGATTTGGCAAAAAATTGAACAGCAATTGCAACCAAGTCACGTTATCTTTACCGTTCCTGTAGGGGCGTTTGAGCGATATCTTGACTGGTTTCGCAACTTGGCGGACAAACTAAATATTCCCGCAGTGCAAATTGTAGATGAATCGACAGCCGCCGCCCTTGGTTATGCAGTCAAGCGTCCTGGTAGTGTGGTTTTGGTAATTGATTTTGGTGGCGGAACTCTGGATTTAAGTTTAGTGCGAACTGTCAGCGTTGCTTCAGAACAGCAAGCAGTACGCGCTGAAGTTCTAGCGAAATCTGATGCATTTATTGGTGGTGTTGATATCGATACTTGGATTGTGGAACATTATCTGCAAAAAATCGGTTCCTCTCGCGCAGAAGTTGGAGAAATCGGTTTTATGAATTTATTGGAAGTAGCAGAAAGGGTAAAAATTCAACTTTCGACAACAGATGTAGCCAAAGAAGCTTGGTTTGACGATGAAAATTTTATGTCCTATGAATTGCAGTTACATTGGGATGAATTAAGCGAAATTTTAGAAAATCAACAACTATTAGAACAGTTAAGACAAGCAATAGATGAAGTATTAGCGATCGCACTTTCCAAAGGTATCAGCAAATCTAGCATCGAACAGGTTTTATTAGTCGGCGGTACTTGTCAAATTCCGGCGATTCAACAACTAGTAATTTCTTATTTTGGCAGACAAAAAGTTAAATTAGATAAACCCTTTGAAGCTGTCGCACATGGCGCATTAGCTTTAAGCGAAATGACAGCAGTTGATGATTACCTGCGGCACAGTTACGCGATTCGGCTTTGGGAACCCCATAGTAAAACTTATTCTTATTTTACTTTGATTGAAAAAGGAGCAAAATATCCAGGGGCGCGTTCTGAACCTTTAACTTTGCAAGTAGCCACAGAAGGACAGCGAGAAATTCGCCTTGATATTGGCGAAGTTGCAGAAATTTCTCAAGCAGAAGTTTCTTACGATGAACAAGGCAGAATGACGAGTAGCCACTTAATAAAACAAGATAGCTATCGTTCCTTAGAAACTCATCATCAACAAGTATGTGTCGCCCATCTCGAACCACCTGGACAAACAGGAGTAGACAGAATTCAAGCACAATTTGAAGTCAACGAACAACGAGTATTAGTAGTAACAGTCAAAGATTTATTGACAGGGAAAATGTTAGTGGATCGGGGTGCGATCGCCAAACTTAAATAATCTCCTCTTCGTGTCCTCCGCGCCTTTGCGGTGCGTAAAAAAAATAATCCAATACATCACAGGTAATATAGTGATATGTCTGCAAATCATCATCGACCGCGAAAATATGATGCTGTTCTTGGTAATCAAGCAGAAACACCTGTTGATGGTGTAGTATTGGGAGGGTTGGAAGGTGTTAAAAGCCATTTAAAAAGTACAGTGTTTAAAGCACAGGCTTCTGCCCTTAATGAAGCAGTTAAATATGGAGATGTCGGTTTAGACTTAGTATTTAATGCAACCAAATCTTCCGAATGGCAGTTACAAAATGCTGCTGAAAAATTGCTAATCCAAAAACGAACAGACCCCAAATTTCAGCAGAAATTACTAGATTTTAATCCTTGGTTATTTGTTGATTGTGTATTAACTGTAGAAGGGCATTTAGACAAAGTTAATTCTGTTGCAATTAGCCCAGATAACTTAACTCTTGCTAGTGGCAGTAATGATAAAACCGTCAAAATTTGGTCGCTGCTAACAGGAGAAATACAACGAACTCTAACAGGTCATACTAGCAAAGTTAACGCTGTTGTTTTTAGTCCCGATGGTAGACTTGTTAGTTGTAGTGGTGACAATACTATAAAATTTTGGGACTGGCAAAGAGGAAAATTAGTAAATAGTTTAGAAGAAGTTCATTCTAAATCTGTAGATGCGATCGCTATCAGTCCAGATGGCAAAATTATTATTAGTACTAGTTGGCATATAAAAGTAGCCGATTTACTCAACGGCAAAGAAATTAGCACGTTAGAAGGAAACGGTTATATTAGTTCCTTAGCGATTAGCCCTGATAGTAAAATTTTTGTTAACGACTGCTATGACACAATCAAAGTACGAGAATTTTCTAAGGGTAACTTTTTGGATTGGTGGAAGCTGAAGATAACAACTCCGCGCCTCTTAAAAGGACACTCTGGTAAAGTAAATACTCTTGCAATTAGTACTGATGGTAAAACTCTTGTCAGTGGTGGTGAAGACAAGACTATTAAAGTATGGAACTTACAAACAGGAGAATTAAAACGAACCTTTTTAGGACATACTGGTAAAGTTAATGCTGTTGCTATTAGTGCGGATAGCCAAATTATTGCTAGTGCAAGTAATGATAAAACAGTAAAAATCTGGGATTTGAACAAAGGTTGCTTGCTACGTACTTTAGAAGGTCATACAAAAGTAGTTCGGACTGTGGCAATTAGCCCAGATGGTCAAACTATTGTTAGTGGAAGTTGGGATAAAACTATCAAAGTTTGGAAAGCAAATTTTTCAAACTAGATAAACTTAGCGTTCTCATCTTTCAAGTATAAGTAATTTTATAGCTCCTAGCGGGAAAACTAATAATAGTAAAGTGGTAAAAATACAATGGCTGATAATCAACCTAGAGAATATGATGCCATAATTGGTGGGCAGGTACCACCACCTGTTAATGGTTTGGTTTTGGGTGGTATTGAAGGTGTTATTAGACGTTTAGCAGGTGCAGATGTAGAACAAAGAATTGCTGCTCTGAAAGACGCACTTCAATATGGAGAACCAGGCTTAGAATTACTAATTCAAGCTTTACAAGATACCACAGAAAAGGTAAATCAGACTGCATACCTACTTTTACGAAATAGACGAGAATCAAAAGTCAAACAATCAATATGGAAATACAATCCGTGGCGATTTTTAAAATGCCTTGGTAGACTATATGGATATTCATAAATTCTTAGTTCTATTCCTATGATCCCAAATGGACAGAAAATTTTTGTTGGCGGGTACGGTTCTATACATATTTGGGATTGGCAGGCAAAAACAATTCAATCGAGAAAATTACAAGATTATTTAAAATATATTAATCTATTTGCAATCAGTCCAGATAAACAACTTATTATCGGCGGCGATAATAAGTTGTTAAAATTATGGGACTGGCAAACAGGAAATATGAAAAATATTTTTCAAGAATATACATTAAAAAACAAAACTGAAATTATTTATTTAGACGACCAGATAATTATTTTTAGGCATTATAATTCTAAAGTTATTACAGTCCAAAATTGGTATACAGGAGAAAATTTTGGCAACATATACGAAAACAGATATGTATCTAAGGTTGCTATTAGCTTAGATAGAAAAACACTTGTTACTTATGGCAATCATATAAATATATGGAATTTACCAACAGGCGAACTGAAATATACGATAGAAGATGATAACATTCATAGGTTTTCTGATTTAAGCATCAGTTCAGATGGACAAACTCTTGTGACTGGTGATGCAATTATAAAAGTTTGGGATTTACATACAGGTAAGATTCAAAAAAAACTTGGGCGAAAAAAATTTGATAATAAACAATACCATTCAGTTTATTACCTAACTATTAGCCCTGATGGAGATACTCTTATAACTGCAAGTTCGGATAGCACGCTCAAAGTGTGGAATTTACATACAGGTGAGCTTCAGTATATCTTAGAAGGTTATTCCAGGAAAATTGATTATATTGTTTTTAGCCCAGATGGACAAATAATTGTAACTAGCAGTGATCGCACAATTAAAGTTTGGGGAATGCCATTTCAATACCATTAGTGCTGATGGACAAACTCTTATTAGCGGTAGAGTAGATGGGACTATTAAAATATGGAGAATGCTATAAAGCTAGAAAAAAGAGCGATCGCCTAACTCAGGTAATTGGGAATACTAAGTAGTAGGCTCAACATTAAAAACCTGATGAAAGAAAATACCAATCGCCCAAGAGTTTATGATGCTGTTATTGGTGGTCAACAAAAAGCCCCTCCTGGTGCGGTAGTCTTAGGAGGGCTAGAAGGTGTTAAAAGACGCTTGGCAAATCCAGTAATTGAACAAAAAATCGCTGCACTAGAAGAAGCACTCAAATATGGCGACGCAGGTTTGGAATTGGTAATCTGGGCGTTAGACGATAAATTATGGAAAGTACGCCAAGCAGCTTATTCACTACTAGCTTCTCGACCAGAACCTTTAGTACAAGAAATACTTCAGGAGTATAGTAATAAAATTGACAGGTATGATGCTTTCGTAGCGATGGCGCGTGCTGGCGGAGTGTCCGATGTCGATACGCTGATGGATAATTTAGAATATGACCGCAATAGTGCAACCTGCAAGTTAGTTGACTACACGCTGGGTTTAGTCGATACTCGTGAAGGTAAAGACAGAATTAGACATTACCTGTTCAACGGAACGCAGATACAACGTAACTATGCAGCACTTTATTTTAAACGACGGGGCGCAAAAGATATTTTAAGAGAAGCAGTAAACCAGGGTTGTATTGATAGAGTGCAAGGATTTTCCAAATAAAAACAGCAATGTCAGAAAATCTCAATCAACCAAGAGAATATGATGCTGTGCTTGGCGGACAAGTACCCCCGCCAAAAGATGCTGCGGTTTTGGGAGGTATTGAAGGTGTTAAACGACGGTTGATTAACGCCACATCTGTAGAACAGCAAGTTGTCGCCATTGCAGAAGCCCTCAAGTATGGTGAAGCTGGTACTAAGTTAGTGTTTCAGATTGTGAATACTGACTCGGAAAAGGTGCAATTTACTGTATCGTCACTGCTGGGACAACAAGCATTAGCAAAAGTAGAACCCGATATACACAGCGATGTAGCTTTAATCTCTGCGGTTGGTGTCAACTACAGTGATTTACAGAATCTACTCGCTTCCGGAAAGTGGAAAGATGCAGACCAAGAAACTGCTAGTATAATGCTGCGCGTATGCGATCGCCAACCACAAGGATTTTTAGACTCGTCAGACGTTGAAAATTTCTCTTGTGAAGACTTAAACACAATTGAAACGCTCTGGCAAAAATATAGCAACGGACGCTTTGGCTTTGTTGTCCAAACGCATATCTGGCAAAGCGTTGGCGGTACATCCAATCCCGACTGGGAAGCATGGTGTCGCTTTGGTAAAGGTGTGGGATGGTTTTCTCAAGGTGCTTGGCGGTATTGGAATGACTTGAAATTCGATTTAAGTGCGCCTGTAGGACACCTACCCCGTGGCGGTGCATTTATAGGCTGGGGGTTAGGTGACTTTTGGACAGGTTGCAGAACCCTGTCTGGGGTTGCAGAGAAATTAGGAAGCTGCAAAATAGCCTGAATTTGGGAACACGGGTATTAGCGTCGAGGAAGAAAATGATACCAGATAATCCCAATCAACCGCGAGAATATGATGCTGTACTTGGTGGACAAGCACCACCTCCTGTAGATGGGTTATAGCGTTTCTCAGTCTAAAGAAGTACAGTAGCAACAATGGGTAAACCAATTATAAATATCATTTAAAGAGACTTGGTTAAAAGCATTTTCAATCGCTTT
>NZ_JACJRV010000117.1 GCF_014697475.1 Nostoc sp. FACHB-152 | reverse complement strand
TTAAATAGAGCTTATTGCGAATAAATGCTCTTTTTCTTTTACCACAAATTGCTACACTCTTTGTAAGATAAGCATTCTAGACCATTTTGTCCCCCCGCAAGCTCTGAGACAGGCGCGGGTGGTTTTAACTTGTCGGTTAAATGTTTGGGATGCCCAGGTTAATAATACACTCACAGGATTTGATACTTATAAAACTCAAGAGTTTAAACCAGAACAAATTGATGAATTTATTCATCAGTGGTTTGAGCGTGCTGGTAGTTTACCAAAAGGAAAGACACTACAGGATAAATTAAAAGCACCTCAACATGAAAATATTCGGAAATTGGTGACAAATCCTCTGCGGTTGTCGCTGTTGTGTCAGACATTTTATTTGGATAATCAGGGAGAATTACCAGAAACAAAAGCAGCACTTTACGATAGGTTTACCCGTTATTTTTATGGATGGAAATCAGAGTTATTTTCTGAGTTGTGTAACTCTGATGATTTAAAGGATGAATTACACCAAGCTTTAAGCAAATTAGCTTTTGCAGGTATTAACAGTAGTGCGCGGTTTCGCTTGCGGCGTAGTTTAGCACGTCAAGAAATGGGCGAGAGACTATTTAAATTAGCTTGTGATGTTGGCTGGTTAAATTTAGTAGACAGAGTAGCTGAAACTGATGAAGAAGTTTATGCTTTTTTTCATCCTAACTTTCAAGAATATTTTGCTGCGTTAAAGGTTAATGATTGGCATGAGTTTCTGAATCATCTTCCCCACAACCCAGCACAAGGAACTTACCGCATTTTTGAACCGCAGTGGCGAGAGGTAATTTTGCTGTGGTTTGGTCAGAGAGAGAAGAAACTAAAACAACAGCAGCAAGATTTTGTTAATGCTTTGGTCAATTTTAAAGATGGATGTGGTAGTTGGGACAGGGAAGATATAGACAAAGGTTTTTATGAGTATCAAGCCTTCTTTTTAGCGGCTGTGGTAATTGCCGAGTTTAAAGATTGTTCTCAAGCAGATGAAATAGTAAAGAAAATAGTTACCTGGGGCTGTGGTAATTTCAAAGATGTGATTGAGAATGAAGCCCAGACTACACTACAACAAACAAACCCCACAAAAGCGATCGCCGCTTTGGTGCAACTGCTGCAATCAAAAGATGTGGATTACTCCACCCGTGGGCAGGCAGCAGATAGCTTAGAGAAAATCGGCACAGGCAATCAAGATGCGATCGCCGCTTTGGTGCAACTGCTGCAATCATCTAATGTAGATTACTTCATCCGTATACAGGCAGTATCAATCTTAGGGAAAATCGGCGCAGGCAATCAAGATGTGATCGCGGCAGCGGTGATGGGACTGCTGCAATCATCTGATGTGGATGAGGATATCCGTAAGCAGGCAGCAGCAAGCTTAGGGGAAATCGGCACAGGCAATCAAGATGCGATCACCGCTTTAGTACAACTGCTGCAATCATCTGATGTACATTACTTCTTCCGTATGCAGGTAGCATCAAGCTTAGGGAAAATTGGCACAGGCAATCAAGATGTGATCACCGCCTTGGTGCAACTGCTGCAATCATCTGATGTGGATGAGGATATCCGTAAGCAGGCAGCAGCAAGCTTAGGGGAAATCGGCACAGGCAATCAAGATGCGATCACCGCCTTGGTGCAACTGCTGCAATTATCTCGTGTGGATGAATACACCCGTAGGCAGGCAGTATATAGCTTAGGGAATATCAGCACAGGCAATCAAGATGCGATCATGGCATTGGTGCAACTGCTGCAATCATCTGATGTGGATAAAAACACTTGTAGGCAGGCAATAAAAAGCTTAAGGAAAATCGGCATAGGCAATCAAGATGTGATCGCCACATTGGTACAACTGCTGCAATCATCTGATGTGGATAAGGATATTCGTAGGCAGGCAGCAGATAGCTTAGGGAAAATCGGCACAGGCAATCAAGAAGCGATCGCCGCATTGGTGCAACTGCTGCAATCAAAAGATGTGGATAACGACACCCGTAGGCAGGCAGCATCAAGCTTAGGGGAAATCGGCACAGGCAATCAAGATGCGATCGCCGCATTGGTGCAACTGCTGCAATCAAATGATGTGGATAAGTCCACCCGTAGGCGGGCAGCAGATAGCTTAGGGGAAATCGACCCAGGCAATCAAGATGCGATCGCCGCATTGGTGCAACTGCTGCAATCAAATGATGTGGATGAGGACACCCGTAGGCGGGCAGCATCTAGCTTAGGGAAAGTTATACAAGACAATCAGCATCGGTCTTTCGCTGTCGCAGGTTTAAAAGATTCTTTGCAATTTGATGATAACTACAAGGTCATCTGGGAATGTTCTCAGAATATGCCTTATCCCGATTTCTACCAAGCTTGGCATCAAAGAAATTGTGAAGAAATCAGTCATAACCATCTTGACTTACCCCAAGGCTTGCAAGCTGCAATTAAAAATGACCCTCAACTTAGCCAAAACATTCACTTAATCTGTATCGACACCAGCAAATTCATCGACCCAGATAACCCAGCCAGCAAAATTTACACTGCAATAGTCAAAGCTGGCTATCTTAAATGTCCAGATGGTACGCCGACAACAATGGCTGAACTGCAAACCTATTGGGAATTACTAGAAACTAACAAGCGAGTGGTTTTAGTATTTCACCCAGGCGCGGCTAATACTACAAGTGAGGCGACATACAGCAAAGCGTTTCTCAACGCCATTACCAAATTTGAGGGTGCAATTTGTTTTATTAGCGACCCCATACCAAACTACAACACCCTCAAAGTTTTTACACCCAACCAATCAGTTGATGACATTTTAGAATGGTTGCAGCCTAGTCGATGATATTTGTTCGTTAGATCACTAAGTTGTGTAGTTAGATCACTAAGTTGTGTAGTTAGATCACTAAGTCGTGTAGTTAGATCACTAAGTCGTGTAGTTAGATCACTAAGTTCTGTCGTTAGATCACTAAGTTGTGTAGTTAGATCACTAAGTTCTGTCGTGACGAGAGTTGATCTATTTGTAGCAAATGCTTATATTACCAATTATAGTAATTGCATAAGCATTTACTATAATTGCTCATGTATCTATGTACAAGTGCTGGAAATTTATTAACAATCGCTTGAGTTGTTATGGTTTAAATTCTTATTGATACAGAGTAGAGGCAAGTGCCTCATAAATATCAGCTTCTTTCAAATAGGGATAAGCTTTAATAATATTGCTATTGCTGTGTCCAGATGCCATTAAGCCGACAATAGTACCAACCGTGACACGCATTCCCGAATATAGGGTTTACCACCCATCACCTCTGGATTGCGGGTAATTGTGGTGATATTTTGCATGGTTGCGGCCTCGTAGGCAATGAAACTTCGTGTCCCGGAGGAAAGTGAGTATCCAATAGTTTGTCCTTTTTCAGTTGAGCAAATTCTTGATGAGGATTTCTACGGACTGTAATCGCTTGAGTAAATTAGTTTAGCAGAAGTTTTGAAAGCTATGGTTCCCATTGCAATGGTAGTCTATGTGATGAACTCATCTAAGTAAGCTACCCCCATGACTGCTGCTGTTCTGCTCGATAATGTTTACAAGTATTACAACAAAGTCCCTGTAGTTAATGATTTATCATTTGCGATCGCACCAGGAGAAATATTTGCTCTACTTGGCCCTAATGGTGCAGGCAAATCTACAACCATACGAATGTTAACTACACTGACAAAACCATCCCAAGGACGTATCGAAGTAGCTGGGTATGATGTGGTGAACCAACCGATACAGGCAAAACAGAGTATTGGTGTAGTCTTACAGCAAACTAGTGTGGATGGTGATTTAAGCGTTTGGGAAAATATGGAACTGCATGGGCGGCTACATCATATAGCCAACCCACAGCGACAACGACTAATTAATCAGTGGCTAGACTATGTTGAACTAGCAGACAGAAGGGATGATTTAGTCAAAACCCTGTCTGGAGGAATGAAACGACGGTTGCAGATAGCTAGAGCGTTACTGCATCGACCGCAAATTTTGTTTCTCGATGAACCGACAGTCGGATTAGATCCACAAACTAGAAGACGGCTTTGGGAAATTATTCGAGATTTGAATAAGCAAGGAATGACAATTTTACTAACAACTCATTACATGGATGAGGTCGAGTATTTATGTGGAGCATTTGAATCTGCTCAACCAGGACGCATCGGTATTATGGATAACGGCAAACTTATCTCTTTAGGAACGCTCCAACAATTGCGTTCTGCTCACGGTGAAGGTCTGGTCATGAAACAACTGGGTGTTACCGAAGCGGGGAATGACAGCGTGCGACGCTGGGAATATCTATTTTTCCCTTCTCTAGATGAAGCAAACACCTATCTCAATCAACAGCCTGATAAAACCGGAATGATGGTGCGTCCCTCCAATTTAGAAGATATTTTTGTTGAACTAACTGGAAGACAGCTAGATTAACTTTAACCTCCTAACTCCCGCAGCATAGCTTCTACTCTGTCAACTCCATCTGAGTTATTTTGTCTTTGATACAAATTACGAGCTTTTTCTAGCAAGCTATTTGCTTGCTTTGTTTGACGGCGTTGTTTATACATTGAAGCCATAAACTCATATATCTGTGGATTATTCCGATCTATGCCAATAGCTTGCTCATACGCCCAATTTGCTGCTTCATAATCACCTAAACGCGCTTGGGTGGCTCCTAATCCTATATAGGCGTTAACATTGTTGCGATTTAGTTGAATGGCACGGCGATAGGCATCTCTAGACCCTTTGGTATCACCCAAGTTACCTTTGATGTAACCTACAGCATAAAAGAAATCACTATTGTCAGGGTCAAGACCCAGCGCCCGACGATAAGCAACTAACGCCGCCTGAAAATTTCCTTGTTGGGCATACAAGTAACCCATCCCAGAATGTACTTTGGCATTTTTGGGGTCAAGAGATGCGGCTCTTTGATAGACAGCGATCGCTCCATTATAATCGCCAGCATCAACTAGCCTCCGTCCTTCCTCAAACAGTTCCTTTAATTCCGGGTTTTTCGCCTGTGCAACTATAACCCCAGCAGTAGCCCTTGCAGGAATAATAGCAGCACTGCATCCTAATAACAGAACACTAACTACGAATGATATACGCTTGTACACAGTAAATTTCCTGAACTTATAACAAACTTTTTTTCTTGTACATTAAAACAAAAATATTGCTTTTTGAAAACTGTATTTATGCGCTTTTATAAAATATTAATAATTTGTGAACTACAAGGTTATAAATGACATCCTACTGCTAGAGTTTATACTTAACTATAGATTCACTAGTATAAAAAATTAAGTAGAACCCACATTTCATCCTCAAGGTTATTAACATCATACTTAACTTTTTTGAATAGTAATTCTCGTTTGATTTACCACTATCTACTATTAAGTAACTTTAGCCTCTCAATGTTACACATTAATTTATTGAATAGAATGTAATATATTATTCTTTACAATAGTTACAAATAAATGTAATCCTTGTTATCTCTATCTAAAAGCAGTTTATAAAACCTATTTGATTTATATTATTTACTATCTGTGAGGGTAATTTATGATATTAACTACCACTGATGTGATTCAAGGGGCAGTTATTGATTCCTATTTAGGTATTGTGACTGCGGAAGTTGTCTACGGCAGCAATTTCTTACGTGATTTTTTTGCTAGCATTCGGGATGTAATTGGTGGACGTACTGGTAGCTACGAACGCCTATTTGAAGAAGGTCAAAGAAAAGCTCTGGCAGAATTAGAACAACGAGCGCAGCGTTTAGGAGCCAATGCTGTCATTGGGATTGAAATCGATACCGGCACAATCAATGTTGACCAATCAGGAGTTCTAATGCTAATTACTGCTACTGGCACGGCAGTCAGAATGCGTTAGTATATGTACCTCCAGCCCAATGGAATTTTTAATAGTATCTTGGCAATAGCTAATAGGTAATATTTCCTTCACAATTACCTATTAGTTACTTTTCTTTAACCAGTGTAGAATTTAATTTAGTTAAAGTTGGCTTGATAATTTAGCTTAAATAGTTAAAATTTTGAAAAAAGTAAAATTTTTATGATTTTTGACTCAAATATAGAAATATTAATTAATTTATTTATTCTTACTCAAGATAGATCAACTAACTCTTTCTCCTGGTAGATATTAAAAAGTGAAAATAGCAATTTAATTTGAAACGTAAGCACAAAATATAGCAAAAGCTTTACTTAAATGGTAAGGGAGTAAATAAACTATGTCATACGTAAATCGCGCAGGTGACGAGATTGTATCTGAACCTGCGGTAGTAGGTAGAGCGGCCGATTATCATGACCTCGTTCGCTGGGGCCCTATAATTTCTGGTGTTTTAATTGCCTTAGCTTCTCAATTAATCTTAAGTGCCTTCTTTGCCGCTATCGGAGCAGGTAGAGTTGCAGACTCAGGCGCGCCTCGAACAATAGCACCCGATGTAGCTGGTAACGTTGGAATTTGGTCAACTATTGCTTTGTTGCTTTCTTTATTCATTGGTGGATGGATAACAAGCCGTGCTTGTGGCCCTATGAACCGCAATACTGCTTTGCTAAATGGTGCAATTCTTTGGGCTACTACTTTGGCACTTAGCTCTTGGTTATTAGCAAGCGGTGTATCCGGTGCTTTTGGTATTGCTGCTTCTAACGCTGGAGACGTTATTAACCAAGTACAACAGTCTGGTGGCTTGTCAATTCCACAAAACGTACCTAATGTAACTGCTCAACAAACTCGTGAAGCTGCTGCTGCAACCTCAAAAGGCTTATGGTGGTTTGTTCTTGGTTCTTTATTAAGTTTAGCCGCCTCAATGATAGGTGCTATTGCTGGAGTTCGTAGCCCTCGCACAAACACTTACCGTACTTAAAAAATTTTTTGACAACTGAATTTTATCAATATGAGGAAGCACCTGAATTAAGGTGCTTTTATGTTCTAATAGCCTTTGCAGTGGAGACATAGTATTGCCATGTCTCTTCTACTTTAATTTTATATATCTTTAAAAAGAATCTGATTCTTAAAATTTTTATAGACAAAAACTACATCTTATATTTAATAAATTACTTAGAAAAACCCAAAGGAAATTTACATTATTTCTTATCAATCAGCATATACTCGGAGAATCATATATAAATTAAATTGCTACTTAAGTTAGATGTTAGAACCAAAAGTTACAGTTGTCGTAATTCCACAAGAACGCTTTAGTTATACAAAATTTTCTTTAGAAAAAATTTATAGATATACTGGTATTCCCTTTAAATTAATATATATAGATAACAACTCACCTCAACCAATCAAACGTTATTTAGTAGAACAATCACAGGCAAAAGGCTTTCACCTAATTCGTACAGAAAAATATTTATCTCCTAATCAATCACGTAACTTGGCATTGGCTAATGTTGATACTGAGTATGTAGTATTCATTGATAATGATGTTCAAGTCACACCTGGTTGGTTACGGAAACTTGTAAAGTGTGCTGAAGAAACCAATGCTTGGGTTGTCGGGCCACTATTATTAGATAGTGTCTACGGCAAACTTATATTAAATAGTGTGCAAGGCAAACTTAAAAAACAAAATATTCACATAGCTGGTGGCTATTGCCGATTTCAAGAGAAAAACGGTAAAACAGATTTATACGAACAACGACGCTTTGCCAAAAATTCTGTACCTACAGTTAGTTCAAACTTACAACGAGAAACTACAGAATTAATAGAATTTCACTGCTTTTTAGTACGGACTGCCATTTTTAAACAGATAGGCTACTTTGATGAAAAATTAATGAGTATAGCCGAAGAATCTGATTTTTGCTTAACAGTACGTAATGCTGGTGGAACAATTTATTTTGAGCCAGATAGTGTAGTAATTTATGTTTTACCAGCATGGCTGCAATGGTATGACTTACCTTATTTCTTGTTACGTTGGAGCGATAGTTGGAATAAAGCTTCTCTAAATTATTTTCAACAAAAATGGAGTTTGTCTGAAGATAGCCAATTTATCAGCCTTGGTTACAAGTGGGCAAATCGCCATCGACTTGTGCCTTTACAATCTATCCCAGATATTATGTTAAAAATTTTACCTTGGCAGAAAACAAGAATTTCAGATTTACCTGTGTTTTCGAGATTTTATCGCAAGTTCTTTAACTCGAACTTTTGTGAAGAATAAACGCTAAATAAATTAAGTATTCTTTAGGGGATAGGGGTATAGTTGTGTAAGAGAATCATCTTATTTACTCTCATACAGCTATACCCTTTCTTTTAATTGTTAACCAACTTACCACTTCAAAAATGACGCTTCGATTCCTTGTTCTCGTCTAATCTTGCTGTCTTGTTCAAACCAATTAATTATTTGTTGGGTTGTTAAGTTTTCAATAGTCACATTGTAATCTTGGGCAATATGTTGTAAAAGTTTGTGTGATGAAATAGTTAATCTGGTTAAGAATTTTTCAGGAGAAGAAAGCAAAGCCGCATCAACTTTTGCTGATTCTTCTAAAGATAAAAACTGTGTTGATGGTTGCTGTGATGGTAATTCCATAAGTTAGTCAATAGTCAATAGTCATTGGTCAATAGTGGTGAGTAAGATATTTTTCCTATGTATCTTTGCTGCCCTAGTTTTTGACTTAATGATTAGTAAAATTTATCACTATTTGGCTATGAGCCTTGACCTAATCTTGATTTCAATAGAAATTTATTAATTTTGTTTTTGTTTGCGAGCTTGAACTAAATAACCACAGCGATGTTCACCATTGATAATCCAGTGGGTACGTTCTACTGTGCAGTCTGGTAGTACAGCCGCAAACATTTCCAATTCATGGCCGCAAACGCTAGGAAAAGATTCAGCGACGTTGGAAATCGCACAATTATGTTCTATCAAAACAAAGCGATCGCCCACTGCGGAATCATCTGATTCTACAGAGTGATATTCTGCCATGAAACCTTCCGCTTTTCGCAACTGGACTAAGGTTTCCACCCGTTCTTTTAAGGAACCGTTACCTAAGCGATCGCGGTACTCTTGGGCTTTGCGTTCCCATTGCTTTTGTAAAATCGTTTTCATTTTGTCGTGTCCGACAGTTTCGGCTAAGGTATCCAGCAGCGAAACTGCAAATTCACCGTAACCATCACCAAAGCGATCGCTCGCTGTCCGATGTAGGCGATCGCGTCCTTGACGACTCAATTGATAGATATGCTGCGGTCGCCCCATTCCCGCTTGTGTCGTTGACGCATAAACAATCAATTCTTCCGCCTCCAAATCTTTGAGGTGGCGGCGAATCGCTTGAGGGCTAACATTTAAAACTTCAGAAAGCTCAAAAGCCGTTGCTTGTGAGTGTTTCAGCAGATATTCGAGGATCTCTTGCTTAGTTGAGGACTGGTGGATAGTCGCCATCGTCGTCCCAAAATTTTTTTTGAAAATTTGACTTAAACAACATCATTGTTGTTAATCTAGCGTAAAATGAAGATACATTAAACAACAACTATGTTGTTTTATTCTCCATCCTCATTCTAACAGCCGTGTGAACCACTCGGTGACGCAAGACTGGCATCGGCAAGAACCCAGCCCGTCTTCCATCCTTAAAGAGAGACCATTTCGGAACACGAGAGATTACTACCGATGAGTGCCACTGTCAAATCCCTAGTCAACCAACCTTACAAGTACGGCTTTATTACAGATATTGAAGCCGACACTATTCCGCGTGGACTAAGTGAAGACGTTGTTCGCTTGATTTCCGCGAAGAAGAACGAGCCGGAATTCATGCTGGAGTTTCGTTTGAGAGCCTATCGTCAGTGGCAAAAAATGACGGAACCAACCTGGCCCAGCGTCAAGTATCCGCCAATTAACTATCAGGATATCATTTACTACTCAGCACCGAAGCAAAAGAAAGAAAAACTCAACAGCTTAGACGAAGTAGATCCTACCCTGCTGGAAACCTTCGAGAAGTTAGGTATTCCCCTGTCTGAACAAAAGCGGCTGGCAAATGTCGCCGTAGATGCAATTTTCGATAGTGTTTCTGTCGCTACAACCTTTAAAGAAAAACTAGCTAAAGATGGCGTTATCTTCTGTTCCATTTCCGAAGCACTGCGCGAACACCCAGAATTAATCAAAAAATATCTGGGTAGCGTTGTTCCCATTGCTGACAACTACTTTGCAGCCTTAAACGCCGCCGTTTTCAGTGATGGTTCTTTTGTCTACATTCCTAAAGGTGTGAAATGCCCAATGGAATTGTCTACCTACTTCCGCATCAACTCTGGCGATACGGGACAATTTGAACGGACTTTGATTGTCGCCGAAGAAGGTAGCTATGTTTCTTACTTAGAAGGTTGCACCGCGCCAATGTATGACAGCAACCAACTCCACGCCGCAGTGGTAGAACTTGTAGCCCTTGATAACGCGGAAATCAAATACTCTACCGTGCAGAACTGGTACGCAGGCGATGCTAACGGTAAAGGCGGTATTTACAACTTCGTTACCAAGCGCGGCTTGTGTCAAGGTGTGAATTCTAAGATTTCCTGGACACAGGTAGAAACTGGTTCAGCGATTACTTGGAAGTATCCTAGCTGTGTGTTGGTAGGCGATAACTCTGTGGGTGAGTTCTACTCGGTGGCGTTAACCAACAATATGCAGCAAGCCGACACCGGAACAAAGATGATTCACATCGGCAAAAATACTCGCAGTACGATTATTTCTAAAGGAATCTCCGCAGGTAATTCTAGTAATAGCTATCGCGGTTTGGTGAAAATTAACCCGAAGGCTGAAGGCGCGAGAAATTATTCTCAGTGCGACTCAATGTTAATTGGGGATAATGCCCACGCCAATACTTTCCCTTATATTCAAGTTCAAAATAAAGCTGCGAAAGTGGAGCATGAAGCTTCGACTTCTAAAATTGGGGAAGATCAGCTATTTTTCTTTGCTCAACGCGGCATTTCTTCAGAAGATGCGATTTCGATGATGATTAGCGGCTTCTGTAAGGATGTTTTTAATCAGCTACCAATGGAGTTTGCGGTGGAGGCTGATAAGTTGTTGAGTCTGAAGTTGGAAGGTAGTGTGGGTTAGGTTTTAACGCAGAGGGGCGCGAAGGTACGCGCAAAGGTACGCGGAGAGAAGAAAGAGAAGAGAGAGAGAACATGATTATTGAAAATAGTGCAGTTGTGCTGTCGGTGAAAGATTTGACGGCTGAGGTTGATGGTACGCCGATTCTGAAGGGTGTGAATTTGGAAGTTCGCGCTGGAGAGATTCATGCAATCATGGGGCCGAATGGTTCTGGGAAGAGTACTTTTTCTAAGGTATTGTCGGGACATCCAGCGTATACGGTGACTGGTGGTGAGGTGATTTTCCAAGGGCAAAACCTGTTGGAAATGGAGCCGGAAGAACGCGCTAGGGCTGGGGTGTTTTTGGCGTTTCAATATCCGCTAGAGATTCCTGGTGTGAGCAATTTGGATTTCTTGCGGGTGGCGTATAATTCTCGTCGCAAGGCGCAGGGTTTGGAAGAGGTAGACGCGTTTGATTTTGATGATTTGATTGAGGAAAAGTTGGATGTGGTGAAGATGGATGCAGCTTTCCTCAACCGCAGTGTGAATGAAGGTTTTTCTGGTGGTGAGAAAAAGCGGAATGAAATTCTGCAAATGGCTTTGTTAGAACCAAAGTTGGCAATTCTGGATGAAACAGATTCAGGTTTAGATATTGATGCGCTGAAGATTGTTGCTAATGGGGTGAATCAATTGACTAGCCCAGAAAATGCGACGATTATGATTACCCACTACCAACGCTTGCTGAACTATATTGTGCCGGATTTCGTTCATGTGATGGCGCGGGGCAAAATTCTCACCAGTGGCGGTAAGGAACTGGCGTTAGAGTTAGAGTCGCGCGGTTATGACTGGATTTTGGAGGAAACTGCTGTTGAGGTGGGTGTGTAATGTCTATTCAAGTTTCTCCTAGTGCTATTCCTAACTCTGATGCAGTCAGTTTGGTGTCTTCTTTGCTGGATAGAGATGCTTATTTAACCCAGTTGTTAAATCAAGTAAGTGTATCCCAAGCAGATGGGTTAGAGGAATTACGCCAACAAGCTGCAAATTGGGTACGTCATTCAACTATCCCCACCACCCGCGAGGAAGAATGGCGATTTACTGATTTGTCAGATTTGCGGGGTGTGGAATTTCACAAGGCGCAGCCAGTTAGTAATGTAGCGGCGTTAAATTTCAACTCTTTAACAGATAATCGGTTGGTGTTTGTTAACGGTGTTTATGCGCCGGAGTTATCTGCTGTCAATTTATCTGATGGTATTGTAGTTGGTAATTTAACTGGTTTATCAACTGAACGCGATCGCCTGAATAAATATCTCGCTCAAGCTGAGGGAGCTTTGGAAGTATTCACGGCTCTCAATACTGCTGGGTTGACTGATGCAGCAGTTGTATGGGTGGGTAAAAATGTCGTAGTTGATACACCTATTCATCTGCTGTTTATTTCGGTTGCTGGCGAGACGGCGACTATTTCTCAGCCGCGCTGTTTGGTGGTGGCGGAAACTGGTTCGCAGGTGAGTTTTATTGAGGAATTTACGAACCGCAGAGACACAGAGAGCGCAGAGGGAAGGAGTTATTTTACTAATGCGGTGACGGAAGTTTGGGTTGGTGAAAATGCTGCGGTAAATCATACTAGGGTTGAGCGAGAAGGCTCAGAGGCGTTTCACATTGGGAAGACTGCGGTTAACCAAGCTCGTTATAGTCGCTATACCTGTAATGCTTTTACTTTAGGTGCAAAGCTATCGCGGCATAATTTAGAAATTTTGCAAACTGGTGAGCAAACCGAAACCACGCTCAACGGTTTGGCGATGATAGCTGGTAAGCAAGTGGCGGATACTCATAGTGCGATCGCTCTCAATTATCCTTATGGTAAAAGTGAACAATTGCACAAATGTATTGTTGGCGATCGCGCTCATGCAGTATTCAATGGTAAAGTATTTGTACCTAAGCCAGCACAGTTAACTGACGCAGCGCAGTTAAATCGCAATTTACTGCTATCGTCAAAGGCGCGAGTAGACACCAAACCCCAATTAGAAATTACCGCCGATAACGTGAAATGCGCTCACGGTGCAACTGTGAGTCAGTTAGAAGATGATGAAATCTTCTATTTGCAAAGTCGGGGAATTGATGAAAACGCAGCGCGTAATTTATTAATTAACGCCTTTGCCGCCGAAATCATCAACAAAGTTCCAGTTTCTTCTCTTAGAGACATATTGCTAAACACAGTCACTAGCTTTAAGTCTTTGACTATTGACTAATGACCATTGACTATTGACTATTACAATGACTTTTACAGCTACCAAAACCCTTGCCGATAAAGTCCGCGCTGACTTCCCGATATTACATCAGGAAGTCAACGGTAAACCCTTGGTTTATCTTGATAATGCGGCAACATCGCAAAAACCTTTGCTCGTATTAAATGCCCTGCGGAGTTATTACGAGCAATATAATGCGAATGTGCATCGAGGCGCACATACCCTCAGCGCAAAAGCTACAGATGCTTATGAAACAGCACGAGATAAAGTTGCTAAATTTATTAATGCTGCATCTCGTCAAGAAATTGTTTACACCCGCAACGCCAGCGAAGCAATTAATTTAGTTGCTTATAGCTGGGGTATGAACAATTTGCAGCCAGGAGATGAAATTATTCTGTCGGTGATGGAACACCACAGTAATATTGTGCCTTGGCAATTTGTGGCGCAAAAAACGGGTGCAGTTCTAAAATTTGTTGAACTAACACCAGAACAAACTTTTGATTTAGAACAGTTTAAACAACTGATTTCTGAGAAAACAAAACTGGTTTCAATTGTTCATGTTTCTAACACTTTGGGTTGTATAAACCCAGTGAAGGAAATCGCTGATATTGCTCACAGATACGGTGCGAAATTCTTAGTTGATGCTTGTCAAAGTGTGCCTCACATGAAAGTCGATGTCCAAGAAATAGGCTGTGATTGGTTGGTAGCTTCGGGACACAAAATGTGTGCGCCAACAGGGATAGGCTTTTTATATGGCAAGCTGGAATTGTTAGAATCTATGCCACCATTTTTTGGTGGTGGCGAAATGATTGCCGAGGTGTATTTAGATCATTCTACCTATGCCGAATTGCCCCATAAATTTGAAGCTGGGACACCTGCAATTGGGGAAGCGATCGCCCTCGGTGCTGCGATAGACTATCTATCAAGTATTGGTATGGATAAAATTCATGCCTACGAAGCCGAGTTAACTGCTTATTTGTTCCAACAATTAGAAAAAATACCCCAAATTAAGATTTACGGCCCCAAACCTGATGCGAATGGTGTTCGCGTAGCGTCTCCGCTAGGAGAAGGTAGAGCGGCGTTAGCTGCATTCACAGCCGGAGAAGTCCACCCCAACGACTTATCTACATTATTAGATCAAGAAGGCGTTGCCATTCGTTCAGGACACCACTGTACTCAACCATTACACCGCTATTTAGATTTGCCAGGAACCGCACGGGTAAGTTTTTCTTTCTACAATACCCGTGAAGAAATTGACGTATTCATCAAAGCACTAAAGGAAACCCTTGACTTCTTTGCTGGTATCTTCGGTTAACTTTAGCCAATATTCTCATAATAATTGTGTCAAATGTCAGTTTTACTAGTGGCTGATAATTGGCACAATTTGTTTATGTGAATGATTTACCGGAGTCGCCGAAATGTCATACAGTGACTTTACGTTAGATAAAGTTAGGAAAACCTTTGGCTTAACTATTGCCGATAAAATTGATTTATTTGTATCTGTTCCTGAAATAGAAACTCCTACATTACTTACAGAACTATTACGAGAGAATATTCCTTTAGCACTTGCTAGTAATACAGAAAAATCTCGCTCAGAGATGATTATTGCGCCAATATTAATTGCTGTTAGAAAATATTTCGATAATCAGATAAGTTTATTTTCCGGAATTGATTTTTCTGTTGATGTAGAAAAAGGACTAAATGGTAATTGCGATTTTATTATTAGCCGTTCACCAGAGTTACTAATTGTGAATGCACCAGTTGTCACCATTGTTGAAGCGAAAAAAGAAAATATTAACGCAGGTTTAGGACAGTGCGTAGCTGAAATGATAGCAGCTAAATTATTTAATGAGCAGGAAGGTAATAATATCAAAACAATTTATGGCACTGTAACAACTGGAACCAACTGGAAATTTCTTAAATTTAACTGATATTTATCTAGACCTGAAGAAAGGGCTAATACTTTATGAGCATAGTTACTTCATAGAAGCATTATGGGAATGGCGGTTTCATTTTGAGATTCATTGGGGCGCTCATTTAGTTGGAGCGCAAAGAGCAATTCACAATTATTTTTCGTAGTAAGAACCTTATATATAGCGTTTCCCTATCTAATGAAGTACACTCAATCAAATAAAGCTGTGTATCTTAATTAAGGATAAAAGTGAAAGCATATTCCCTAGATTTACGCCAAAA
>NZ_JACJRV010000116.1 GCF_014697475.1 Nostoc sp. FACHB-152 | reverse complement strand
ATTCTCACATCTAAAGGTTCATTGATGCGTCAAGAAATTTTTGGATTTTGAAAGTAGCGATCGCCCTTACTACAGCAACTTATTCTTTACAATCACTTCTTCTGCTTTCCATCCAGCCCATACTCCCGTTCCATCGCCCCCAGTATCCTCGCCTGCAACGCTGACAAATACGGCGATGCCTGTTTCCCCAACCCCTGCAACAGCCAATCCACAGCCGGGTCATGGTCTGCCACTTGTTGCAATCGCCGCAATCGCGTACATAACTGTTGCATAGACTTGCAATCGTCATCTAACAGTTCTAAAGATTTTAGGTGTTCTATCTTCACTGTGTAGTCACCGTCCCAGGTTTGAACTGTGCAACTAAAATCCCCAACATGAATAATCACACCCCAGTAACCACCTTTCCCCCGCAAATCTGGGTTATCTTTCGGGACAAGAATGCAGATTTCCCCTTCGCGGTAGGGATTGGGGATTTTGGTACGCTCTCGAATTCTGTCTACAACACTTTGGACTATGCGACCAGAGGGGATTTTATTTCCTGCTTCTTCTACCGCTTTGAGCCATACTTCTCGCTGTTGCTCTGGTTCCAAGTTTGTCAATGGCCGCACTTGCCTTTCATTCGTTGGCAGAATTTGTAAACCATTGGTTGACATTTTTTGAGCTTTCAAACCAGATTTACTGGTTTGGGCATTTTGTAAACCATTGGTTGACAAATTATCCATTATTTTCACAGATGCAATTTTTAACGCCGCCGCCATCCGCGTGAACCCAAACCTATCTTTGCAATACTCCTCAAATGTTTTGTGCGTTGAACGGTACAGACGGCGATCGCGCAACTCCATTAAAGCTTTCCCCGCTTCATAGAAAGCGTGTTCGACTTTCCGTTCCAAATTCAAGCGTTCGCGCTGCTCTTGTGGGGTTAATTCTTCTGAAGTAACATCTGATCCATCTGATATTACCTCCACCGCCGTTAATTCAACAGCTTTCACCTCAATGGTTTCTAATTGCTGGTCATCCGGCTGTTGAATTTTAGGAGCCGACTTTGAAGGAGTTGAAGCTGGGGCGGTGGTCTTTCTGCGAGTAGGGCTTTTGGTCATTATGCCACCTCCATCTTGAAGGTGGTTGAGGTAATATTTATTTGTGTCATCATAAGATTAACGTTTATTATCTGTCCCCAACGGTTCCAAGCAGGTTGGGGTTTTTCAATGCTTCTTCTATCTTTGCACCTCTTCTTACATGGGTAAACGTAAGAAAAAAACCAAAAATCGATTTCCTTGGTTGGAGTCAGAAAATTTATTTATGACTCATACTGGTCATGAGATAATCACCGATGCTGGTTGGGAGAAAATTATTTGGAGGGATGCTGCTAAATTCTTCCATCAGCAAACTATCTCTGATTGGCGTGAATCTTTTTTAGAGTGGGTCGATATCGCTGATTTAATTTCAGCACAGCAATTAAATATCGATTTAGATGATGATACCGCAGTAGATAAATTTTTAGAGAGCTACAACCCGCCAGAAATCAATTTAGTTGTTGCTAAGGCTGTCTATGAAGAACATTCCTGGGTAAGAGTTCTATTAATCTCTACCCCTGATGATGAAGAACCCTACTTTCATAATCATGAGATTGAGGCAATTCTCTTAGGCGTTCATTTACGAAGATATCTCAACGTTCATGACATCCCAATTATTAATGATTGCCAAGATGCTGTTCGATATCTGCAAGGTATGTATGCAAATATCGGTTGGCAACCAAGAAATTGCGTTTCTGTCGCTCATCGGCTGAAAATCGCTCAGGCAACTAAAGTTTACAACGAGCAGACTTGGGAGGAAGAATGGTCTCAAACAGAGGATAAAGAAGAACTTTAGCTTTACTTAATGTTTGAGTGGCTTATTGTCTGCTTTGATGTCCTTGGCACTCTGTATTAAAGCTCGAAAATTGTCTTTTATTCATTACTTAATAGTGAATGCTTCTTTCCACAAACCGAACAAATTATCTTGTTTTCACTACTTGTTCAGGACTGCTCAATCATTCACTATAGATAGGGCATTTAGACAACTTTAGTTAAATTTATTTGTTTAATAACAAGCTTTTAACATCCTAATAAACATGAAACCTATCAAAAAACCTGAGTTTCGCGCTCTCAAAAAGTCTGTTGTTTCACAACCAACGCCAGAAGAAGTCATTCCAGTAGAACCCGCAGTTGCTGGCGAACCTGCCATTGAGCAACAGCCCGATGCAGAAGTAGAAACTACAGCCCCACAACATATTTCCCGCTACGCTCCAGTACAAAATTATCCAGTTATACAATCTGTTGGCAATACTGGCTGGCAAGTTTCTGACATTTGGCGAGATTTACGGGTTGATAGTTTTTCTAATTAATTATCCGTCTTGAGATAGTTGTAATAATTAACGCATATATATGTTGATGCGTTGGTCAGCCTTTGCTAGATACTGATGCTTAGGCTACATACATATTTATCTTAAATAAGTAATGGATTTAAATTTTTGTAACCAGTCTTTCTTCATACATAGCAATAGTTAGAGCAATTTTATACTTGAGTTCTCAAGTGTTTACTTTTGATACTTATATATATGCAGGCGTATCTGAAGAACTTAGCTGCACCTTATCTAGGGCTTCTAGTCGCTCTATAATCAAACTTCTAACTTTGAGTCATAAATAAAACTCGATCTCAACAATACAATAACTCAACAGACATATATTAAATATTCCTATACTTTTAGCTTTGCTTGTTCTCTCACTTGCTTGCTGGTAAAGTGGTTATAACTGCATACTCAACCCATACTTGAAGAATCAAATATATCCATTAACCAAATCATTAGGCAGACAAAAGTAAATGAACCAGAGATCAAAATGCAAGATTTGGCAGCTAACTATTTCAGCATGTGTTGCATTAGTCTATTTAACTTTCGGAGGGCAAGCCAGATCTCAAACGTTTACACAAACAGGTGTTGTACTTCTATCACAAAATCCAAATAATACTTCTTCAACTCAAAATCTCTCTGCTGCTCAAGTGTTTCGCAATGCCTATGACAACCGATATACTTGGGATTCTAAGTTTCCAGGTTATACAGCAGCCGTAGAACTAAAGTATGGGAAGGAAACTTATAAAGGGCGTGTCCGTGTTAATCCAGATATGAGCGTGGAAGTAACTGGTATTGATCAAAAGGAACCACGTCAAATAGTGGAAAATTCATTAGGCATGATGCTGACTCACCGACGACGAGTTCCATTTGATAAAGCACACAAAAATAGTAATTTTAAATATGGTACAGCTAACCAGAGTGGATCTGTAGAAATTATTCAACAGCAAGGTAAAACAGAAGCTCGTTATCAAGTATCCGAAAACCAGCTAAAGCAAGTTAATCGTAGTATGGGTAATATGGCTGTTACTGTAGATGTTCTAAACTCTCAGAAAACATCAGCAGGTTATTTACCAACTCGCTATCGAACTACCTTTCGCAATCCCAAGTCTCAAGAAGTTTTAGGAGTAGAAGACTCTGAAGATAATTTTGAGAAAATTGGTGGATACTATGTGCTAACCCGTCAAATAATTAAAGACTTTCAGCAAGATAAGCTCATCAACGGAGCCGAGTTTCACTATACTGATGTTCAGTTATTAAGTAATTCCTGAACAGGAAATAACTGACAAATTTGTCATTTGTCTAAATACAATTAACAATGTAAAATCTATATGCAAATTTCAAAAATTTGCATATAGAAAATATTTAAATAGTTTATATTTTAAGATAATTCTAAAACATATATTTTTGTTAATTAACTATACTATATTTAATCAATATTCACATAACTAATTTATTAATTGTATGAAAAGTTTAGCTAAATTAAGGTTTTCAACAGTTTTTCAAAGTTTAGTTTTTTTAATAGCAATAGATAGTGGAATAACGCTCTATGCAAATCGTACTTTTGCCCAAATTATACCTGACACGACCTTACCAAACAATTCTAACGTCACAGTCTCTGGTAACACTAGTACTATTGATGGAGGTAGTATAGCAGGTAGCAACTTGTTCCACAGTTTTAAAGATTTTTCTATTCCTACTGGTTCTACTGCTTTTTTCGCTAATCCTGCAACTATTCAAAATATTATTAGTAGAGTAACGGGAAAATCTGTTTCTAATATTGATGGTTTGATTCGTGCAAACAGCACAGCTAACTTATTCTTGATTAATCCTAATGGAATAATTTTTGGAGCTAATGCTCAATTAGATATTGGAGGTTCATTTATTGCAAGTACAGCGAGTAGCTTAAGTTTTGCAGATGGTACTATATTCACTGTTCAACCATCACAAAGTCCGCCTATACTGACAATAAGTATTCCTATTGGATTGCAATTCGGTAATAACCCAGGGCAAATTTTAGTACAAGGTAATGGTCAAGGACTCAGATCAACATCTGACCTAATTGACACCAATATCGGGTTACGTGTGGAACCAAACCAAACTTTAGCATTAGTTGGCGGTAATGTGACACTCGATGGTGGGACTTTAAAAACGGCAGGTGGACGTATTGAATTAGGCAGTGTTGCTGCACCTGGTTTAGTCAATCTAAGTCCCATAGATAAAGGTTGGGCTTTAAGCTACAATCGAATCCAAAACTTCGGAGACATTCAACTGTTTCAACAGGCAGCAGTTGATGCTAGTGGAAAAGGTGGCGGTGATATTAATATTCAAGGAAGGAGAATTAGCTTAACTGGTGGTTCCCAAATTGAGAGCAGTACTTTAGGAATGAAAACTGGAGGGGCATTATTTATTGATGGAGCAGAATCAGTGAATTTAAGTGGAACCTCTCCACAAGGAATTATTACTGGTATTGGCGCTCAAGTTTACCCAGAAGCCAGTGGTACTGGTAGTAATTTAACGATAAAAACTAAGCGTTTAAATGTCCAAGATGGCGCACAAGTAACTATGTATACCCTTGGATCTGGCTCAGGGGGTAATTTAGAAATTTCTGCTGATGACTTAGTTGAACTAAAAGGAACTTCGCCAGATGGTTTCTTACTCAGTGGTTTGTACACTTCCGCACTTCCAGGATCTAGTGGTAATAGCGGCAACTTAACAATTAAGACTGGACAATTGCTTATTAAGGATGGCGCACAAATATCTTCTGGTACTTTGGGATCAGGATCAGGAGGTAACTTAACAGTTTTATCTCGTAATTCAGTAGAAGTAATGGGAATTTCATCAAAGAATAATACAAGATTTCCCAGCGCAATAGGAACTGTAGCTTCTCCAATAAGTACGGGTAATGGTGGCGATTTAGCGGTGGAAACACAGAGGTTAATTATTCAAGACGGAGCATTAATATCAACTGCTGCTTTAGGCAAGGGATCTGGCGGTAATTTATTTATTAGAGCAAATTCAATAAATTTAAGTAATCCTTCGTTACCTAATTTTCCACGACGTAGTGGCTTATCATCTCGCGCTGGAGGAGAAGGAAAAGCTGGTGATATATTTGTTGAAGCCAATCAGGTAGCTATTAAAGATAATGCTCAAATTACTGCAACAAATACAGGTAATGGCAGAGCAGGTTCCGTATATATTAATGGCAGATTTATTAACTTAAGTCGTCACGGAAGTATTAAAACGTCAAGCGTTTCTGGCAACGGCGGTGATATCTTTGTCAACTCACAAATTTTCCAGTTAAGCAATAGTGGTGTTGAAGCTACTGCTAGTGGGACTGGCGATGGCGGTAATATCGACATCACTACATTATTCTTAGTTGGCACAGAAAACAGCAATATAAAAGCCGATGCAGTTCAAGGGAATGGTGGTAATATCGATATCACTACACAATTACTGGTTTTCTCTCCTGATAGCTCTATTACCGCAAGTTCGCAGTTTGGGCTTGACGGCACAGTTAATATAAACTTTTCTTATCAAGATCCTACCCGTGGAGTTATAACAGTTCCTGAAATAGTTGAACAAAGCTCTACCATATCTTCAGGCTGCGCTGCACAATCAGTTATGGAACGAAACACGCTAACTGTGACTAACAACATCCCACTCCCTAACTTTGACGAGCATCTAGATAATCAATCTTTCTGGCAGAGAAATTCTATTTCAGTTGAGTCTATCAACCATACAGTCAAGCCACAATCATTTGTAATTCAAGAACCTATAAAAATTGTAGAAGCTCAAGGTTTTGTAATAGATCCTCAAGGAAATGTTGAACTAGTTGCAACAATGTCTAGTCAGACTCCTTCCAATATTTTTTCGGTTGCTAGTTCGTGTTCTTCAGTCGCTCCTGTAACAGGAGTGTTCCCATCAGTTATAGCAAATTAAAGCAATGATTAAATGGAAATATTGGCTAAAGTATGCGTTATTAAGCTTAATAGCCCTGTCATTAGTGTTAAGCCAATCATCTCTTTTATTAGCTCAGACAGCCAAAAAGGAAACATATTTACAGCAGGCTGAATTGCTAATCCAAATAGGTAAAAAACAATTTAATCAAGGTCAAGTAGCAGAGGCTCTTGACAGTTGGCAGCAAGCTACGAAAATTTACCGTCAGATTCAAGATCCTGAAGGCGTTAGCGGGAGCTTAATCAATCAAAATTTTGCATTAAAAAAATTAGGTTTACATTCTCAGGCTTGTAAAACACTTTTAGAAGCTCTAAGATTAGAAGCTTGGATATGTGACACAACACTTACTGAACTTAACAAACAGGAGAATTCAGAGTTAACAACAGCAATCCGAAAGCTAAAATTAACTCCCACTAATTTATTAGGCTTAAAAAGCTTGGGACAAGTATTACGTTTAGTCAATAAGCTACAGGAGTCTGAAGTAATTTTAGAGCAAACGCTAACACTTACTAAAGAAAAAACTTCAGAAAATATTGAGAATGATATTTTGCTATCTTTAGGTAATACAAAACATTCTATTTATCAAAGAGCGCAAGAAGAGTATAAATGGATAGAAGAACCACTTTACAGGGAAACTCTTATAAAGAGAATTCCACAAAAAGCACAAGAGTCAATTAATATATATCAAATCGTAGAAAATAATAACGCTCCTATAAATATAAAACTACAAGCACAACTGAATCATTTAGACTTATTGCTAGACTTTAATGAATGGTTAACAAATAACTTCAAACCAGCAGACATTCAAATAAAAGTTAGCCAACAAATTCAAACATTAATAAATATTATATTGCAAAACTCTTCAGCATTTTCTCAGTTACCAAAAGAACAATCTATTCAAGCTAAACTAAAATTTGCTAAAAATCTAAACAAAATTCAAAATGCATCATTACACTCCTTAGCTATTCAGTATGCTACATCTGCATTAGAAGTAGCTAAAAGTATTAACAGTAAAATATTAGAGTCTAAAAGTTTAGGAACTTTAGGGCAACTAGATTCAGAAAAATCACAAATATATTTTGAAAAAGCTGTCAATTTAGCTCAATCTATTAATGATGTAGAAACTGCTTATGAATGGCAAAGACAATTAGGTAATTTGTACCAAAAGCAGGGTAAATTTCTAGCAGCAATTCAAGTTTACGGTGCGGCCATTGATAGCGTGACACAAATTCGTAACAGTTTATTACTTAATAATTTAGATGCACAGCTTTTCTTTTATGAAAAAGTTGAGCCTATGTATCGCAATTATATGCGATTGCTGATAGCAGAAAAATATCCACATTTTGAACACCAAGTTGTAAAAACTAATCAGCAATTTCAACTGGCGCAATTGGAGGATTATCTTAAATGTGGCAAGCTCGACCTTGTTGCTTTGGATAAAATTGATAAATCCGCTGGTGTATCAGCAATTATTCACATTATCGATTTAGACGATACTATAGAAGTATTTGCTCAATTGCCTGACTCTTCTATTTATCACCACTCTGTTGACTCTAAGCTAGTCAAAGATCATACCCAAGCACTTCTGAGTATTTTACAAAATGAAGAACTTGTTTCCAATAGCGAGAATCTTATTCTTCCACATTCTCAAGCACTTCATAAGCACCTAATTGAACCCATAAAAAAAGTTTTGCCTTCAAGTGGAACTTTAGTATTTGTTCTAGACAAATCTTTTCAAAGTTTACCAATGAGTATACTTCATGATGGAAAAGATTATTTATTTCAACATTATAGCTCCTCAGAAACTTTAGGTTCTAGAGTTCGCCGTCCTCAAGCTTTGCATCAGGAACTTTCAAATGCTCTAATTGGGGGAATTTCTACTTTTGCTCCTAGCTTCTATGATCCTAACGTTTTTAAAGGGCTAAAACCTCTACCAGATGTGGAAGCGGAGATTGCAGATGTAAAAAGACAAACTAATTCTTCAATTGCTTTACTCAATGAAGAATTTAATACCCAAAGGTTGATCCAAGAACTAAACAAAAAAGACTTTAATATTATACACTTAACAACACACGCTCAATTTAGCTCTATTCGTACAAGAACAGGATTTTTAACTTGGGATGAATTAGTTAATGTAACCCGATTTGGTACTTTTCTTAAAAACCAGGCTCAAATCCATCAAGATGCAATTGAGTTATTGGTGCTAAGTGCTTGCCAAACGGCCAAAGGCAATAAGATGTCAGCACTAGGAATTGCTGGTGTAGCAGCACAAGCAGGTGCCAGAAGCATATTAGCTACTCTATGGTTAGTAGATTCTAAATCTAGTGTTGTTCTCATGAATGAATTTTATAAAAATCTTAAAAATGGTATTCCTAAAGCAGAGGCTTTAAGACTTGCACAAATCAGCTTGATGTCAATGCCTGAGTATAACAACCCTTACCATTGGGCCCCTTATCTGCTAGTAGGAAGCTGGTTGTAATAGTCTATTACCTCTAATCCTTCCTGTATCTTCTTTAACTCAGTTGGGTTGTTAATAGTTTTTAGTAACTCAAGTGCTTTTAAATATTGAGGCTTCGCTTGGTCTAGCAAACCTGCCTGAAAATAGCGATCACCCAGGACTCTATATATAGTTGGATTACGAGTATCTCTTGTAACTACATTGTTTAGCTTTTCAAGTGTTTCATCAAAAAGATTTCTGGCAATAAAGACAGCATCCATATCTAGAGCAGCTTCGTCTGGAGGAAGGTTTAGCTTGCTGATTTGGTCTATCGCGTCTACAATTCTTTTAATCTCTTCCTCTGATAATAATAAAACTACTGACTGATCTGCATTAGTAAGATTATCATTTTTATAAGCAAATACAACAATTTGACAAGTCCTTCCAGATGGTAAAGCTTTTTCTTCTAGAGGATAAGCTAATCTAGTCTGATTTATATCCCTTTCCCAACTAAACTCATGACAATCAAATCTTACTTTATAAGAAGTAGCACCTGTAACAGGAGTCCAAACAACTTCAGGTCGTGGTTTTAATGTGGGGATATGATAAGGATAAATAATTATCGGCTCATTATTTTCTGTCCCCCCTCCTTTGCGCGTTCTAGGGCAGAAGTTTCTGCTATCTATACGGCAAACAGAATCAGTTAAATAAGGTTTTTTACATTTATCCGAAGAAACAACTCCACTTGATAAATCTATAATTTTTCCCGTACTAAAACATAAAAATTTAATTTTACCTTCGTTCAAAACTTCTAATTTATCTCCATCACAAACCAAACTCCTTACTTCAAAGCGTTTGTCTCCTTTACTCATTACTCTTCCAAGTGGCGGGTTACAGCGAACCTGATTTCTTTTTTTCCTTGCTAACGGAACACCTGCCAATCCTGACAGGTCTTTTACAAGTAAAAAAAGCAAACAAAGCCCAACTAAAATTTTTGTACTACTTTTCACAACTTTACATATAAATAGTATGCTTTTATTTGCTGATTTTCTCATATCATGAGAATCTGGCTTAATTGATTATTTTAATACTTGCCAATCGTACTTTTAATTTTATTTTCTAAATATTACTTCTTAAGTATGCGATCTAGTAATTCTTGCCTCCAATTGAAAACTTCCGGCAAATTAGACTGAGCCAACATACATCCTTCTATATAAATTCTAGCAGTATCAATATCGCCTAAAGCTTCTTCAACTTGGGAAAGCAAGCATAAAGCATCTGTTCTTCCATCTAATTTAATCGCTTTTTCTAAATATTCCTTAGCCTCGTTTAATTTATTCTGCTTTAATCTTGCCCAACCTATATCCTTATACAAAGCTGCTTGAATTTCAGAATCTTTAGTCTTCTTTAAACCCTGCAATGCTAAAGTAACTGCGGCATCATGTTCACTATTTTTGTTTTTCAATCTTGATAAAGCAGCAACAGCAAGTACTGCCTCGTCACTCTCTTGAATAGCTAATTGATATTCTTTTTGAGCCAAATCATATTTCTGCTGATCTTCATAAAAGTTACCTAATCCGTAATGCGATTCCCAATTGTTAGGTTTTAGCTTGAAAGCTTTTTCATAGTTTTCAACCACACACTTAGCATCTTGCAAACGTTGGCAAACTAGAGCTAAGTTACTATATGCAGCCGCATCTTTAGGATTATATTGGATTGATTGTTCAAAATACGTTCTGGCTCTCATAGGATTATCTATATTTCTAGAAGCCCTGCCAAAGTAAAATTCTGAGACTTCAAATTTAAGTTGAGGATTAATTTTTATAGCCCATTTAAAAAACTCTTGTGCCTCCTGAGAATTATTTGCTGCCTCTAACTTTTGCCCTTGAACTATTAAATAGTTAGTTAGGAAAGGTATTGATAAAAATACAACACCAAAAAATCCTAAACTAATCAATACCCATTTACTATATTTAAATACTTTAGAATGAGTTAATTTATAATTTTCAATTTGCTGAGGCAGTTTATCTAATCGTTGTAAAATGACTTCAGTAGTTTGTGGACGTAGCCCTGGAAACGGAGCCATTAATTCATCAAGAAAATCAGCAAAGGGTTTATCAATCTGAGGTGCTTTATTTCTCCAAATTAAGTTTCCGGTTATTTCATCAGTTGGTAAGTCAAGTAGAGAAATCCCAGTAAGTAAATTTACAAAGGTTCGACCTAAAGCATAGAAATCTGATTGTGGTACAGCTTTGCCATTTATTTGTTCTGGTGGAGTATAACAAGCTGTAATAATAGATGTAATCTCGTAAGTACCTACCCTTTTACTAGTTCCTCCACTTCCACTCACTTTTGATAAATAAGTATCTGTCACTCGCCGTGCTGTACCAAAGTCAACCAATGCTAATTGACCATCTGGCTGAAGAATTATGTTAGTAGGTTTAATATCCCGATGAAAAAATTCAGTATGATGTACTACGTCAAGAATTTTAACTAACTGCTGAAGCCAATCTAAGGCTACAGATTGAGAAATTCGTCCGTTAGATTCTAACCATTCAGCTAAGTTTTGCCCCTCAATTTTGTCCATGACTAAGCAACGAAGCTCTAAAGGACTATTGTTAGGAACAAAAGCGAAGAAATCATCTATGCTACTTCTAGGAATATTTGGATGACGGATTCTTCGTAGAGTAATAGATTCCTTCTCAATCATCTCCCGTAGTTTAGATGAGTTCCATTTCAGAACTTTCACCACTCGCCGCTTACGCACAGGATTCAATTGTGTACCAAAGTCCTCTATTTCAAAAACTTCAAAGTAACTGCGTGGATCATCAGTAAGTGGCCTTAGCGGTTTGATAAGCCGAATACGGTTGTTAATTAGCAGTGAAGTTCCACAACTTATACAAGTGTCAACGTTATCTACATTCTCCCGATGAGCGCAAAGGGGATTAATACAGTAACTCATATTTCAATATCGGTAAGCACAGTACACTCCCCTTGAGCCAGGACAATACACTCTTTTTGAGGCAGATCTCTACTTTTACATACAACTCCAGAAGTGCCAATTTAAGGTTCTAGTCACTCTTGTCTGAACTACTTGTCTCACGCTGGCATCACAAAAAACCAACATTTACATACAAAAATTTAGAAAGCTAAACAAGTAACTTTTTAAAAATTAATATAGTACTTTTTAGTAAGAAAATAGATCGAAACGGTGAAAATCAGGATATCATCAGGTAAAATTCACATAACTGGTTTCATTCAGACTCGTCTACAAAATACTTTGTACGGGCATTGATTTATACTAAAGTGAGAGAAGTAGTACGGTTATGACTTTTAGTACTAATTTTAAATCACAGTATCCAAAGCCTTTCTCTATTAATTTGAGACAGCAAGACGCTCCAACATTACTTTTTACGCCAAAAGTAACTTTTGACCTAGCTTTAGCTGTAGTAAATAAATTGGTATTTGCCGAAAAAAGTAGATATTTGTCCGAGGCTGAAGTCGCTGTTATGAAGGGAGCCTGGGATGATGATGAGTACGACTACATAGCAAATAACTCTACTTATAGCCTTAACTACTTACAAAGAGGCATAGCTCCTCGGCTATGGGATTTACTTTCAGAAACTATAGGGCGTGGTCAACGAGTTGGAAAAAAAAATTTACGAATTATTTTAGAACAATTTACTGAAGAGTATTATATTAACCTTGCAACGAATGAATCGCAAAAATCTGTAGAAGTTAAGGGGTCTATTCCTTCTTACAAAGCTAATTTCTATGGACGGACAGAAGAATTAGCTCAACTTAAGGAGTTAGTAACTAAACAGCGATGCGTCATGTTAGTGGGAGTAGCTGGAATTGGTAAAAGTGCCTTAGCAACAAAATTCCTTGAAGACCTTAGTGCAGAGTTTCAGCCCAATTTTAGTTGCTTGATTTGGAAATCTGTATCTCATGCACCTTCACTTCAAGACTTAGTGATTGAGTTAATAGAACTAATACAACCTTGTGAATCCGAGTTAAGTTTACCTAATAATAATACTCAGGCAATAATATCCCTTTTGATTAAACAATTACGCTCACGCAAGTGCTTGCTGGTATTAGATGCTTTCGATGCTTTGTTTCAAAAAAATGTTTTTCAAGAAAAACTAGATTACAGTTTATTTTTTCGACGCTTGATACAAGATTTGAATCAAAGTTGCTTACTTTTGACTAGTCGATTTTTACCTGATGAATTTGATGATTTGATAACTCCAAATTCTCTAATTCAAGAGTTAAAAATAGAAGGCTTAGATACAAAATCAGCAATACAGCTTTTAACTGAGAAAGGATTGACGGATAAAGAAAATTGCACTCGAATAGCTAAAGTTTACCGAGGTAATCCGTCAGAATTAGAAGCAGTAGTGCATAGAGTTAATCATTTTTTTGCTGGGAACGCTAAATTATTTCTTGATAATAAGAGTACAATTTTTAGTAGTAAATTTGAAGCAGCACTTAATCAAATGTTTGGAGATTTATTAAGTTTGACTCAGCGTCAAATCTTAATTTATATAGCTGAAGAAATAGTACAAAGCCAAAAACCAATTGGTTTTAGTAAGTTGTTAAAAGATATGAAAATTAAACATAACTTAGTAACGACTCTAGAACTAATAAAGGCAATAGAAAAACTTGAGAGGCAATCTTTAGTTGAGACTATCAAAGACCCTATTACACAAGAAATTAGTTTTAATTTGCAACCCATCATTAAAAAATATATTGAGATAGATCCCATTGGGGCAGTACATGAATCCAATAACTGTTACCCAAAAATAGCGATCGCATCTTAACAGGAGTTTTTATGATCGCAGGAAAACTAGAAGTAACAATCAAAATCAACGAATTACCACAAGCTCAGACAGTAGAAAACAACTGTCAACAGTTTGAGATTGACTGTAACGGACGCATCATAACAGTCACAGTTAAACCAAAGATTTGGAAGAAGCTGACCGAGGTTGCAAATAGCTATCCCCAATGGATAGAAGCAATCTCCAGTCAACTAGGTCAGCTAATCCAGCAGGGGTTCGTCTTAACCGACCCAATATTCAAGTTTCCGAGCGCAAGCCCAAGATGGAGGCAACGGCTCAACCAGGGGCAGCTTGAGAAAAACCCTAAATCCATAGGGCAAATTAATAGTTGTATGAAATTGGAGGTAACGAAAGTAAACAATCAAAATCTCACTAGATGCGAAAAGAAGCAAAGTTCTGTAAGATCAAGCTTGTCCATGTATAAACCCAAGAATGGAGGAAAAAGCTCATACATAAAAATGTAGGCAAAACCTACTAAGGAGTAGTGCTTTGCCTGAAGTCGAAACAATCGAATAATTCCAGAGCGGGGTTGATCTCGGAATGACGAAGAAAGTGGGGTTTAAAGTTTGCCGACTTAAACCACTAACTTGTCAAAAGATACCCACGCTGCTTTGCTATTGCCATTATACTCTAAAGGTATACGCAAGGTTAGTTTTTGCTGACCGTTTGTGGCATTTTGGCAAAAAATTTATATTTCTTTTTAGTAAATTTTTGTAAAGCAGTGTCATCAAGATTAATCCAGAGTTCATAAACTAGAGCCAGATTTACTCATGGGTCTATTTTTCATTGCGAGACTATCACCTCTTGAGGTCAAAAGATAGGCTATTGAGTGCATAGACGCTTTGCGACAAGTCGCAGACATCGCACTTCCCGTAACAGCTAGAACTCTAGCTATTTTGGATTGCTGAGTTTTAACTCTGGATAAAACCCCCTCTGAACCTTGTAAACCAAGAATCAGGGGAAAAATACCATGAAAAAGAACAATCCACCAGTAAAAGATGCTGGTAGGGTAAGGCTGTCAGGTGTGGTAACTGCACCATACGAACACAGCCAGAATGAGCAATGGAAAGAAATACTGATAGGTTCGTTTGTCGAAACGCGCTTTAAAAATGTCTTAGCTAGAGCCACAGTATTGCCAAGAGTGGATTGGTTCTGGCATCAAGAAAGCAGTCTGCATCTGTGCGAGGAAGCAGCAGCAATTATTGCAGATAACGCCAATGATTACAGGCAGATATTGATTAAACATAATCAACTTGCCAGTACCCTGCCAGATTTAGATCCTGTTGCAGAAGTGTTGCTGTTGGTTTCGCCCTCTTCAAATTTTGTGTTTGGCACAGTGTTAGAAACTCTTGAAATGTTCAGCACCCACATTCTGTTTGTGCAGAAGGAGCAACAAAGCAGGGGAGAAACTGTGCAAGAGTGCTTAAGGCATAGCTCAGGAACGAAGTTCTCCATCGCACCCCATAACTGGGATGTCACCAAGCCAACCTCAAAAGTTTATGCCAATAGTGCTGGGGGTTGCATTTAATGAGCCAAACCCCAAGTGAATACCCCAATAATCTCACCGCAGCCGAGTATCATGAGTTGGCGGTGGGCAGTGCAATTCATCCGGCACTGATTGAGAGCAACTTCTTCCATATTGAGGGAGAAACAGTTTACGATTATCTATTCATTTCACCATTACTCCCCAGGAAAAACGCAGGTCGAGTAACTGATGGGCTATTGAAGCTATATCTGCATTTGATGGCTGGGGGAATGTGGATTGCTTCGCTAGATCCATATAATGACTGGAAACCAATGGAGTGGGGCAGGATGAAACCCACCCAACCAAGAATTGATTGGGAAAAAGGTAAACCAGTTAAGTACGAGTCGCCCCCGAAAGTACCCAACCGTGTTACTTATTTTGATATTGCCAACTGCATCTGGGATTTAGTAGCGCGGCGGTACAACATTAAACGCTATGATTCGCCTTTAGCCCGACGCTTACAAGATAG
>NZ_JACJRV010000115.1 GCF_014697475.1 Nostoc sp. FACHB-152 | reverse complement strand
GTACGATTTAGCGATTGCTGTAATGGATGGGATGAAAAATCGTAGCAAAGCAGGTGAATACACACTGGAGCGTTTTATATTTAATTGCACCTAACTACTTATGTTTCCATGATTTTTAGTCCTTAATTAGTAATGAGGTGAATATTTCATCATCTGAAACACCCACCCAAATTAATTATTGATTCCGCAAATAAGGCAGAGCTTCTTGAATTACTTTTTGGTCTTGTCTATTTCTGCCCAAATCCGGTTTGCTTGAATCATCATTAGCAACGACTATAGCGGCTTGTTTCGCTAATTCTTCAGGACAACCTCTCTGGTTTAGTTCTGTTAGTGCAGCCGAATATAATCCTTGATTTTGCACAATTGTCTCCTGAATATTTCTCATAATTTCGATGGCTATCTGCGGAGCATTTTTACTTCAGGGATAACGCTCCGCACGTCTTCTCCCCCGGCACCCATGCCTGTTCCTAATTCCGGCATTCTAGCGACGAGGGACTTCCAAACGCTCTGTAGTTGCACAACTTTAGGCAAAACTAGAGGCGGAGATAAAGCAATATTTTGTAGTATTCCTAGATAGCAAACAGTTTTTTCTAAAGAAATATCAACATAGCAAAATCAGATGAGCGTCTTTAAACGAAGATAGATTCTGAAGCAAGAGAATATTCATTGTCAAAATGAAAAACGCTATCTGGAAGTGGATTTCCATTTGTATTTTATGTACTTTTTTAGCAACTTCATTTCCCACCTTTAGTCAGGCGAAGAGTACACAAAATTTCTTGAGCGACGAAGCTTTCAAACGCCAAACTATCAGAACATTTCCCAATTTTCCCTTAGTATACTTTGGCTCTGGAAGATTTCAGGAGGTCGGCAATCCCCAAAACCAACTGGTGTCCACCTATGAGTTCGATATGAAACAAGGTATCAATCGTGAACTTGCCTACTATATTGATAAGGAAGTTCTCATCTATAACGTGTATGACCTCGACAAGTCAGATGGTCAGAATCCAGATCAAGAGTACTTCATTCAAACAGATCCAAATACTAAAGCTAAAACCTGTACCCTTAACCCCTTCCCACTACCTAATGTCTTTAGTCGTGACTGGTGGTTAGCCAACAATATGATTTACAAGGGTACAACCACTATCAACGGTTTTGCTGCTGATTGCTGGAGGGGCGTTATCCCCAAAACAGAGATAGCCGTTTGGTTCTGCAATCGCGCTGACAAATATCCCCAGTTTGCACCTATTCTCAAGAAAATCGGCAGCTTTGAATTCTACGATCACTACGGCGAATCTAGAGAGGGATTCTACTACCCCAGCAGCTATTTTAAGCTGCCGAAACCTTGCAATGCTAAAAGCTCGTAAAAATCTTAATTTTGTATTCTTCTGCTGAGTTTTTGGACTTTAAATTTTCTTGATTACTACTCAATAATCGAAAATCGGAAGCAAACATTTTACTTCCGACTTTCTTCTCCCATAATATTTAGTTCAAATTCCGAAACCGTGCAGTCTTCAACGATTGAGTTGGTTTATCTGCAATGGCACTAGAAGCCGCCCTTGCAGTCTTCGCCCATTCACGCATCCGCTCGACTGCCGCAGCATCTTGCACCGCTAGTGGTGTAATCGTCTGCCGACAAGCCTCCAGATCACCCAAAGTCACCTGCTGAGGTCTGCCTTCATCAAACGCCAATAGTGCAGCTTCAGCGGCAAGCGTTTCGAGTTCAGCACCGGAGAATTTTGCAGTGTTAGCGGCTACAGCCTCTAGATATTCGTCCTCAATCGCAATCCCAAAGCGATGCAAATGAATGCTGAGGATTTGCGCTCGTTCTGGTTCGGTGGGTGGGTCTACGAAGAAGTTTTCATCAAAACGTCCTTTCCTTTTGAGTTCGGGTGGTAATGCTGAAATGTCGTTGCAGGTGGCGACAACAAACACCCCAGCAGTACACTCAGACATAAAGGTGAGGATAGATCCAAGAATCCTTTGAGAAACCCCAGAAGTGTCACCACTACCAGACAAAGCCTTTTCTATCTCGTCTACCCACAAGACACACGGTGCAATAGCTTCGGCAGTTTTCAAAGCTCGTTTAACGTTGCCCTCAGATTCCCCAACTAGAGAACCCAGAAGGGACGCAATATCAAGCTGGAGTAGTGGTAAATTCAGGATATTGGCGATATTTTTGGCAAGTAATGTTTTTCCTGTACCCGGAACTCCAGCCAGCAGCACACCTTTAGGCTGAGGCAGATGTAACAGCCTTGCCTCTTGTGTAAACAACCGCCGCCGTCGATTCAACCACTCACGTAATAGGTCGAGTCCGCCAAAGGGAATTGTCGCTGGTTTGCCTAGCTCAATACCCATTTGAGAGAGCAGCCGAGTCTTATACTGCACAGCTAATGGTGTCACAGTGGCATCAATAGTAATACCATTGCGACTCAAACGCTCTTTGACAGTTAGCCGTAAGAAGTCGCTGATTTCTTCTAAGGTTAAGCCTAGTGCAGCACGAGCTAAAGATTCTCGTTCAGCAACAGTTAACGATACTGTGAACTTGACTTGCTGTTCTTGTGCCGACTCCCCTAAATACTGCAAGTAAGAATCAAGATGCTCTTGAATCTGCGGGGCGGTGGGCAGTGGCACAGTCACTTTCGCCATCACCATCCGTCGTCCGTAGGCTGGCATTAATTTAGTGGCGTAGAATTTGCCTCCGAGTTGCCGGATAATTTCGTACTCGTCCTGGATCATCTCATACTCAGCACCAGTCCACTTAAAACCCATGTCTGCACGGGCATTGAAGTTGGAGCCAGCAACTACAATCTCTGCACTTTGTCCTTGCGAATCACCGTAGTAACCCGTTAATGGCTGTGGTGAGGAGTAGACCTTGGGTTGAAGTTTCAGATCCTCCAAAGCTTGTACCAAGCACTCGCGGTTGATTAAGCGAGTTCTGACTGTTGAGAAATGCGACATTTGTTATCTCCTAATTGTTACTGTTGGAAGTGACACGCGAACAGTCGTGACCGAACCATTAGTTACGGTTTCTACTACTTCACCTCCCATTTGCAGCGCAAGTTTGGGCAAGTACAAGTTGATATATTCTTGTTGCAGCAAAGGGAGAAACTGTGAGCCTAGCCCAAAATCTCTTTTCGCTAGTCCAAAGCTTTTGTCATAGTCAGAAATGAAACATTCAAAGTCCGTACCGTTCCAGTAAAAACCTAAATCATTGCTGGCATGACTGATTTGATTGCGAGGTACGACAATGTGAGCAGTTTGTTCTCTCTGGTCGCCTCTATAACCATATAAATGTACTGGCTTGTCATGTATCTGGGGATAAAACCCAAACCTCTGCAATGCTTCGACCAAACACGATTGGTCTTTAAATTTGACTTCGATTTTTGAGAAATGTGACATATTTAAAACACCAAAGAATTTTCAATTTTGTGCAATGCAATGAATTATTTTCACTGCATTGCATTTTTCTAACGGAACTTAAACGCGCTCACAGTTGCAACCGTCAGTCCAACGTCAGAACTCGCAAGCTGTTGCAGATTGCGCTGCTCGTCCAGCAATTTAGAACGAATATCGTCCATCTTTTGCTGAAGTTGCGATCGCCCTTCACCACCCAGATTCTTATCAACAATTGCTGGATCATCCACAATCGAATTGAGATGCTCCATCATCGATTGGAGACTACCACCAGCTTCCGGTGACGCATTAGCCAACAGCACTTGTACCTTCTGAAGATGTTTCTGCATCTTCTGTTTGAAGCGCACTGGCTTGCGTCCGGGTTCCCAGTCAGCCAACTCTTCAAGTAACTGTGCAGCTAACTGTTCACCTCCAGCGATCGCTGCTTCCTTCAAACGCTGTTCCAGGTTTTGGTCGTACTGTTGAATGAACTGAGTGATTTGGTTCAAACATTCGGCTTGTTGTTGGTTCAACTGTTCTGATAAAGCCGGGATGATCACGGGGCGACCGATGATAACTTGCAAACAATCCTCTAACTCGCTCAATGTCGGAATGCCCTTAACAGATTAGCCTTAACTTCCGCTTGCTTATCTTGTGGAAGTTCCCAAGTGTTCAACGAGATGAAGTTTTCGATTCGTTGCTGATAATCTTCCAAGCCTTGCTCGTACTCATCCTTAACCCTCATTTGTCACTTTTACCAGAGAATAATCTAGGATAGCTACAGCATAAGGCTTTTATCAAAAAAGCTATATGTGGGAGATTTTATTAGAAAATAAACGCTCAAATGCTTGTTATATATAAAGTTGAAAATTTGGCTCAGTTTTTTCTTTTTGCAGAGTGACAGAACAGGGTTAAGCTCTTCAATTACAAACTGCTTAATTGATAAGGCTTTCCGCTTAACAAGAGTGCCATTCCACCTAGCAACTTTGTTATTAAATGTTTCCCAAACTTCATACTCGTAAATCTTCAATCAAGTTGCCACAATTTAACTATGCTATCGTCAGATGCGGTTACAAACATATTGCCATCAGGACTAAAAGCAACTTTTCTAATGATTGAATTTTGATGCGTTGTCCAAACTGGAGACGGTTGCTGATTGTTCACTTTCCACATTTTAATATCGCCTTTATTATCCCCACTGGCGATTAGCTTACCATCAAGGCTGTAGGCGACGGAATTCAATTCCCCTTGATCAACCTGGAACATATTTTTCATCTGGTAGTCCGGTAAACTCCACGAACGAATCATGCCCACGTTACAACCACTGACGAGTTGCTTGCCATCTGGACTAAAGGCAACACTAAGCACAGGATAAGGTATATGTTCTTTAAATTTATACAAAGGTTTCCCTTGCAAGTTCCACAAGCTAACAATCCCGCTAGCTTCAGCACTAGCCATTTGCTGACCATCCGGGCTAAATTCCAAGTCCCAGACTCGTTTTGGATCGGCTTGCCATTTTCCTAAAAATTTACCATCCAAGTCCCACAAGTGAATAAAGCCGTCATCTCCAGTGCTTGCTAGTTGCGGTTGAGTGGGACTAAATTTGACACTCCTGATCAATTTTTGTTGTCCATCGAATTCTTTCAACAAGTTTCCCTGTAAGTCCCACAAGCGGATTTTGCCACCTGCATCACTGACCAATTTTTGACCATCGGGGCTAAAGTCAATACTCCTGATTGCAGTTTGATTCCCCTTGAATTGCGACAAAAACTTACCTTGAGCATTCCATAAGCGGATAGTTCCATCCTCTCCACTGGTGGCCAAAGTTTGACCATCGGGGCTAAACGCAACACTCCTCACTTGACCCTGATGTCCTTTCAATTCGGAAATCTCTTTCGCAGCTTTAGGATCGAGCGGCGTTACTTCAGCTTTTAGGATAGGACTTTTGGGGTTTGATACTGGAGTTGTTTCACCTGTACTGATTTTCTGCGTTTGTTCTGGCGTTCCAATGCCCTCACAGAGATGGCGATCGCTAATCCGGGAATTTTTCTCTAGATAGCCATGTACCTTTTCGTCAGCCTCTTTCATCAGATTATCAAATGATTCAATCGGCCACAACTTACACAGATCAGTAGTGCTATCTTCTCCTGCGGTAATCAAAACCAAAACCTTATTACTATCTTGGCTAAAACTGACTTTCTTAACTGAACCAGAATACGCTTTCCAGCTTGCAAAAGGCTTATTATCGTGCAAATCCTGCAAGTTCCACAACTGCACCGTGCCATCCTCTCCAGCACTGGCAAGCAAATGCTTATCCACCGGGCTATATGCTACTGAATTTACTTCCTTATAAGTCGATAATAGGGATTCCTGTTCGCCATTGACATTCCACAAGCGAATAGTCCTATCCTCTCCGCCACTAGCAAGTTGATTGCCATCGGGGCTGAACGCCAAGCTTTTGACCGCACCTACATGAACACTTTTCATAGTCATTGAATCCTTCGGATTTGACGATTTGTGCCATTCGACAGTGCCGTCCTTCTTTCCAAAAGCCTGTTGAATGCCATTCTGAATCATCACCCCCTGATTGTCTGTTGGATTCTCCTTCATCGTCACTGCAACTTTCTCCGACTCATTACCCTGCAACTTCCACAAGCGGACACTGCCATCATCTCCAGCACTAGCCAGTGTCTGATGGTCACGACTAAAACTGACGCTTCTGACTGGCCCATGATGCCCTGCAAACTTCTCTAACTCCCAATTTTCCGACTTATTTAAATCCCACAAGCGAACAGTTCCATCCTCACCAGCACTAGCGATAGCGAGTTTCTGTTCATCCGAACTAAATGATATTTCCCAGATTTTGTCTTGATTTGTGGGAATTTCTCTAACCAGCTTTCCATCTCTTGAATCCCATAGACGGATCATGCCATCTTTTCCGGCAGTAGCGAGTTTCTGTCCATCTGGGCTAAAACTGACGCTCGTGACATCTTCTTTAAGGCTATGATCTTTTCTAGTGATATGGAATTTGATGTTTTCATTTTCCTTCCATTGGCTCCCCTCTCGATCCCATAAGCGGATAGTATCATTATCTCCGGTACTAGCCAGTCTTTTACCATCGAGGCTGAATGCAATACTCCAAACATCATGCTTGTCACAAGAGTTGAAAACGCAAAGAGGACTTTCAGGTATCTCAGAAAGATTGTCTAAGTTCCATATCCTGACAGTGCCGTCTGATCCAGTAGTAGCCATCAGCTTACTATTTGGGCTAAAACTAATGTTTTTAACCTCGCCTTGCTTTGTCTTCAATGTTTGCAAGTTTGTCAATTCCTTGTCCTCGTCTTGCACATTCCATACATCGACAGTGCCTTCTGCTCGAGCAGCTGCTAATAGTTGACTGTTTGGACTAAAACGGGCGATTTTGACAGACTCGCAATTATGATTATCAGACTTATCCTTAAACTTAAACTCAATCAGATTCGATTTGCTTAAAGTCTGATTCTGCAAAGCCCAGACACGGATAGGGACATTGCAGTTTTCTCCCGCACTAGCCAGTAGCTTGCCATCAAAGCTAAAACTGGTTCTCACTGTGCCAGGATGATCCGCTTCTGGGCGGTCGAGTTCTCTCACAGTATAAACTGCCCTTAGTAAAGTTCCTCTTACTTGTTCTTGGAGGTTACTGTTAAATGTTAACGGCAGCAATAACTGCACACCTATGTTATTCAGGATCTTGCCTGCCTCTAAACTATCAACCATCCCATCTAAAGATTGGTTCGTTTGTAAGTTTATTTCTGCCGATTCTCTCCTAGTTTTGGCTTCATTAATCCTGGATAATCCAAGCAACCCACTCAATCCCAGTATGACCGCAATTGCAATCTGCCAACGCAAACGAATGTTTCGGTGTTTTTGCTCAACACTTTTCTGCACAAATTCAGCTTCTAATTGGTTAAACCAGTTATTTTGTTCAGATTTTAGTACCAACTTTAAAAAATCAAGAAAAGGACTAGCATTCCAAAGAAAATTTGACTTTTTCTGCTCGTTGTTCCACTTAACAGCAGCAGTAGTCACGTCCCGTTGCAAAGGGAGATTAACCTTTAATTGGATTTCAGCTTTAGAGCGAGCACTTTTACTGCTATTTTCTTTCGATGTTAAAGGCAGAGAGACTTTTCCTAAACTTGCAGTCAACAAATTTTTGATTGGATTCCACCAGCTTACTCGTTCAACGATCTCTTGCTTCTCATCAAGCCAATACTTAATCTTTGTCCATCCAATTATCAACGCATCATGGACGGGTTCTACATATTCTTGACCTTCGATATCCAATCCTTTGACAAGCAAACGTACTTCGTAAAAGTGATCGATTACTGTCTGCACCTGTTGTTTTTTTTGCTCTGGATAAACCAATTCAGATGTTGGTACTTTTCTGCGAGCTAATTCACCGCCATTACTAGCTACCATTCGTAGCATCACATTACGAATAGTTGGCTCGTCAACTTCTTCTACTAACTTGTTATACGTCTTGTCAGCAGTTTGAGTCAGAGAGCGAGTAACCCCACCTATTTCCTGATAATCTGCTTCAGTAATCGTTCGGTCATTCCTTTCTAGATTTTCCTCAGCTTTGAGATACTTTAAATAAAGCTCGCTCAAAGTGAAAGAAAGTAGAGGTAAAGCCCCTGGCATTTGAACAACTTCATCAATCAAATCGTTGACTAACTTAGGAGACTCAAAAAATAATGCCCGTTGTGCAGCAGGTTCTTCGATCGCCTGTTGTAACTCTCCCCTGTCCATCGGAGTCACAACAAACCTCCCATCTTGCCAAACCTTTTGCCAATGGGTTTCTTTAATTGCATCCCTGATTTGAGGTTCAAATTCAGAGCGTAAAGTTAGTACTATTCGCAACTGTTGTTTATAAGTAGTTAATAATTGATCTAATAGATTAATAAAATCTGCACGTTCTTCTTGATTTTGACAAAGAGTCAACAATTCTTCAGTTTGATCAATTACTAACAATAATTTTGAATCGGGAGAAATAAAATTCTCCATTTTATTATAGATAATCTGTTTTTTTTCCTGATAGCTTAAACTCAGAATAGTAGAATAAGCCGAACCCAATTGTGTTAATATTTTGTTCAAAGCACTCAACGGAGACTCACCAGGTCGCATTGGCTCAAGAATGACCCACTTCTGCTGATCAGATTCTAACGCAGGAATTAAACCAGCTTTTACTAAGCTAGATTTCCCTGAGCCTGAATTACCTAACACCACAGTAAGTAGATGATTGCTAACTTTTGAAAGTAAACCTTCTTTGGGATCTTCAATCAGCCTTTTTCTGCCAAAAAATAACTGACTATCCCATTTTTCAAATGAGGCTAAACCTTTATAGGGGTTGGTATTTTCATCCAGCTTCAGGGGTATTAAGTCTTGGGGATTAAAATTGTGAAGAGGAAATAGGTACTCCCCCTTGAGGAAAACATATTCACCTGTTTGTTGGTCATACTTTCGAGGCTGAGAAAGAGCAGGCGTTTGTTCTTCTGCAACTTTTCCCAGTTGATTTTGTAGATAGGCAAAGAGTTCATGGACAGTAATTACCTTATCATCAATAATTGCCTCAATGAATTTATCATTACCTCCATCGGAGTTACCTTGGAGAACTTTTAATAGTAAATAGGCGAAGGGCGAATGTCCATTTTTCTCTCCTCGTTGTCCAAAACGAAATGAATCTTGTGCTTTTTCGTCATGGGCGGCGGAGGTAATTATTTGCTGAGTTTGATATTTAATAAAACGGTCATAACTTTGTTGATACAATTTGCGGGAGCGTGCTGCATTTCTTCCCTTTCCAGCCCAAGAAATTCTGCCAGCAAAGCAGCAGTCTAGAATCATTAATAAATGATGGCAGTCTAAGGCAGTGAAAACTTCGTATAGCTTCTGCATGGACAGCCAGGTATTTCGATTACCATCCTCTGCATCTTGAGGCATGAAATAACCAGCAGGCTTACCCTCTTCACTATCTTGTGCCTCCTCAGCAAATCCGTGACCAGCAAAGTAAAACAATAGGCGATCGCTTGATTCAATTTGGATCGCCTGACTATCAAACTGGATAGTTTTATTTTTAAGATTAGTTACGAGTCGATCAAGTTCTGCTTTAGTTGCTCTTTGATTTAGTAAAAGTAAGACCTCGTAGCCGTAAATAGCCTTGAGAACACTAGCCAGTTGGGCAGCGTCAGAGACAGCATTCTTGAGTTTTGGAATATGGGTATATTGGTCAATGCCAATGACGATCGCTAAACTTCGGTTAATCTTTGCCATAATAGACACCATGTTTGGTAGATAAGGTTACGTAATTTCCCATTTTCTTGATGGTTGATGCCCTTCTTATGCGGTTTTAGGAATCAGAAGGGCAATTGCAACTATGGATGGAGAGCATCTGCTAATGCCTTTAAACCCGCTTCTGTACTGAAATAGGTCAGATGATCGCAAGCAACATTTGGTAGAACTTTTGGACTCGGTGTGCGATCGCCACTCACACTTTTAATGCTGGCTAGGTGAACCGCAATATCGTTAGGTTCTCCCCCAAACACCAAACCATCAACCACCTTATTAATGGCTGGAGTAAAAAGTTTTGCCATTAATCGCCGTAAGCGATTCGATTGCTGCTGTAATGTTGGAATCGATCTATCTCCAGCAATAATGGTGTAAGGAATGTGGGGGTCTGGGTTATTAGCGATCGCCTGGAAAAATTCTGAGTCAGGTTGCATTTGGTCAAGCGCATTATCGTTAGCTTCCACAAATTTGAGTGACTTAGCTGCTAAATCAGCCACAACTTTGGCAGGCCAAACCATCTCAGGAATTTGATTAAGACCCCATCCTAAAAGGACAAAAGCCATATCCTGAACTGCTGGCCAAGGAGAACCAGCATTGGGAGTTCCCAACATTACTAAATGTTGAACGATTTGATTTCCGCTTTCTTGTTCGATAAACCAGCGAGAAACTAATCCTCCCATTGAGTGGGCGACTATATGCAATTGTTTGCCATGATTCGCTCCTAAACCTACAACTTCCAAACGTTGTTTGAGCAAACGTGCATTTTCTTCAATGGTGGTGCTAATATTTTCGTAATCGAAAGTTAAAACTAGGTCATAAAGTTCCTGTAGCGGATGTAGTTGACCATTCACCTCTAATTTTGCCTGTTGAACGCTACCAACTATACTTGCGGTATCGCCAATAATACCGTGAATATAGAGGACAATTTTCTGGGCGGAAGCAACTAGGTTTTTGACTTCTTTTGCATCTTTATTGTAAATAACCTCTATCTTATTGTCTTGTTCCCTCACCTGAGCAGCAGCTAAAATAGGATACTCATAAGAATTTCCTAGTTTTTGACTACGGAGCTTTTTAAAGAAAATTTTGATCGAACCATCCAAGCTCCGGCTACTTGTAGTCGGTTGAGGTAGGCGTTCCAGCTTGATTTCTATTTGCTTTCCTTTCTTGACTCCAGCACCGAGAGGCAGGAAAAACTCTCCGTCATAGCTTACAGGTAAGAGATATTCCCCTGAATCTAAGGCTTGGTTAAGCAGTAAAGTTAGAGGTGCATTTTTGGTGACTAAGTTTACATCATTGACAGCAAATAACTCCACAGCACTGAGTCCTGAATTGCTACCGCGACTGGTGGTAAATTGAAACGATTCAATAACGCCTTGTTCATCCCACAGAATGGGTGGTGCAATTAGATTACCGATATCTCGTGTTGTTTGGGAAATAGTGGTCAAGGTTACTTGTGCTTGTAAACTAGGATGGGGTTGCACTTCAACCAAACCATTGAGTAGTTTTGCGCCTTTACCCGGTTGAAGTTGTTCGGCATCCCGTGGCTTGACAATAGTAACTGCCATTTCTTTGGCGATCCAATCGTCATATTTTCTCCCAGCGCGAACAGCATTACGGCTATAGACTCGCTCCATTAAACGGTCGAGACTACTTTCGGATTCTGCTCCTCGCGTTCCTCTCATCGGAGGCTTTAGTCCCTCTTGCACCAGTAAACTAGCATTAAAGTCTGTCTTACTGACAATCAGCTTAAAAATATCTTTGTATTCAGTAATGCCTTGTTCTAAAAATTCATCTGGGATGGAGAGGCTAATATCATCATATCCTGTAACAATTCCTGCTCCCTCTGCTGTTGGAGCTAGAAGCACCACACTACTTCTCTCATCAAAAAAAGGAACTGCTACAGAATAATCTTCTGCTAAATCGATGACATTGGCATACAATTTATTGTTGCTGTGATTAAGCAGCTTGACTTGGATGACTGGCTTTTTCCACTCCCCATCTTCATACTTGTATTCTAGGCGCAATTCCGAACTTGTGGTTAGGGATTTGTCCGACTCTCGATCAGGTTTAATCTCTCCATCTTTTCCTTCATAACCAATAATATTAATCTTCATCTCCACATCTTTGGTCTTAATTTCGCTGCTTTGAGGACTCTTCAAGTTGAGAATATTGCGCCAACGGGCGATCGCTTCTAAAGCTTGAATTGCAACTTTTGCAGCATCTTCGCTATAACCAGGTTGTTTGGGAATAGGCGCAACAACAGGTCGTTCATCTTGACTAATCGAGTATTGCCCATTACGGGCTAGCAAGTTAAAATCAGCCTCTGCGGGGTTTTCAACTTGCTTCACATATAGCGACTTTTGACCAGAATTAGCTGATTCTAAAGCTTTTTTTGCCAAGATTATGCCTGTTTCTTCTGCCAAATTCTCTTGAATGTAAACCTTTAAAGGTGCTAGAGGCAAACTGGTGACAACTGCCCAATAACATTTATTTTTGTCTAAACCCTCTTGACCCTGGATAATTTTGACCTTGCTTTTTTGGGTTAATGCCTGAGTCACTCGTGCTTGTGAAGCATTTGAGACTTGCCTTAACTGTTCAGATGTGCTTCCCACTGGGAATATAGCTAATAAGGTTGTCTCATCAGTAGAAACTGGCTTGGGAATGCCCTGTAATACCCCACCATCAATTTCCCACCCCTGCTCGTTAGGGCGTGTGCTGTAGCTTAAGACAAAGTAAAAAGGACGTTCCGGAATCGCCCCTCCTAAAAAGGATTCTTTTAAGTCTTCTGGGTTAGTTGCTTCAAGTTGAGGCACTTGATCTTGAAATTTTCCCTTAACTAAAGCTTCTATATTCCTAGCCAAATCCAGGTAAGATAAGTTTCCATTAGTTTGCTCTAAGCTTTTGAGGAAAAAGTAAGAAAAAGCCCCTCTGTTTTTACCATCATCTTCTTGATATTCCTTCGCATATTGATCATCTCGACAAGCTGCCAAAAGAATATGTCTTCCCTTAGGCAAATCTAACCCTGTCTTTTTCTTATTAAATTCTGATGAAGTTAGTAGAAGATTTTTAAAAGTTGTGTCCTCGGCAAAAATGAAGCTAGACAAAGCGCGATCTCTCGTATCTTCAGGGGCTAGACGTACTCCTTGAGGGATATTTCGAGTTCCCGAACCTGAGTGACAGGAATCGAGAATCACAATGACACGGGGATTTTTCTTTGCTACTTGAACCAGCAAATACCTAAGTTCTTTATCGGCTAAATCGTGATTCCCCTCAGTACGGCTATCGTAGCAAACTAAAGTTTCATCTAAATGGTCTGGTTCTAAATGCCAGAACTCTTCGGGAGCTTTTTCTTGACCCCCATGTCCTGAATAGTAGAATAGAGCGATATCGTTGCTACCAGCTTGACAAAGATAATTTTGAAAACTATCAATAATTGCCTGACGAGTAGCCTGTTCATTCGTGAGGATTCTGGGTTGTCTCAGTTTCCATTCTCCAGCAATCTGGTTTTTGAGGTAAGTTTCTATTGCTGTAATGTCGTTTACACAACCTTTTAAGGACTTAATTGGTTGGGGATAATTATCGATACCCACAAGCAAAGCGTATAAATTGCGAATCCCAACTTCTGGAGAATTACTAACCATCATGTCACGCCTTCTAATACAATCCTATTTTTGAGCAGATTTTGAAAACACGGAATCACGGCATCCCAATCAGCTAAAATCTCGTTTAAAAAAGCCTTTTACTTGGTATTCTCTCTGATCGACTTATCTAATGATTTTTAAATATTTATGCAGATTTTGTAAAAAGCTTCGGCTTGCTTATAGTTTCATATCAGGAATATTAAACACTGTCAGCCAAGCCTGAATTAAATAGTAAAAATCTAGTGTGGTAAAACTTATTAGAGCAAAAATTCAAACAAGCGTAAATTCGTTGTTATTGACAATACCTTTGCCAAAATAAGAGCCTACAAAAATTTTGGCAAAACTGGCAAAATCATTCATAAATAAGCCTTTAGCTTACAAGATGGATTTGACTCTCAAACCCTTGATGCTATGCGAAATACGCTAAAAAAGCCTTGCGATAAACCTGAAAGTAATTTTTAGGTATTATTGTTTTTGCCTAGCTTCGGAGAAATGGTAGTTTGTACATTAACTTGCTCTCCTAAATTGGCGAAGGTATTGATTAAAAATTTTGGTTTATTTACGCCTGTTTCAATCATTACAAACCTACTCTAGTTTATTTTGCCGTTCTAGGTAAAAATTTTAGGTAGTCGAGAATCTTTCAGGCGTTTGCTATAATGGTCATCCCACTCAGACGAAGCTAGTGACTTTAGCCAAATGGGTGCAATTTTCGGACACAATCCCCCAAAAATGCGCTCAAAGTCTCCATAATTATTAAATAGTAATCGGCTCGTTTGCGGGGCTGCGTAAAGAACGACCAATAAAAGCCGTAATAAAGGTAAATTTTAAAACACCTCAGACAAGCCTAGTTTTATTTAAAAATCTTTCCAGATGCCTCTAATTAGTGTTAATTATGATCAATGTAACAATCTAACGTTTGAAATCAAGTATATACAATAGTCTGATTGATGGTTGAATTGTATAAGTTGATTAAATACTATACAAAACGTAAGGGACTTCCAATTAAAAAATAACCAACCATCGCTCCCTCTAAGCTATTTAATTATCTCTCAAGAAATAAATTAGTTAATGTATCTCCTGTGTGGGCATTACTCATCCCGGCAATGAAGATTTTTTCTCTATAAAACTCAAAAGCCCCTCCTCAACCGCCGTCAAATACGGTCGCATCAACTCTCCCAAGCAAGTACCTTAAAACAGCACGAGAAAACAGCACGAGCAGTTTCCTCCAGCTTCTCATTCTCCCGCAACCGTGTAATGCGATCACCCCCCACAGCCCACCACCAGCCCTCACGCGACCCCAACAGTTTCATTGAAAGAGCGCACAATAGAAACAATCCCGTCAGCATCATCAGCCCCAAAAACTCCGTCTAATCCCTCGTAGTGCAAATCGGTGAATGGTGGCTCATAGAGCAGTCCCGCATCCATCACCCCGTTTTGGGTCAGATAATCAATGATGGTTTCCACAAAGCGAATCTGAGTAGCATTGAAACTACGTCCCTCCAAATATCGCCAAAATGCTTGTTTCGCTGCATTCCTGTCCAAACCAACCAACTGACGAATGAACAGTTTAAGGCTGAGGTTCTTCCCATAGACTTCCTCAAATCTCTCCTAGCTTTCGACTGCTTCGGCGTTGAATTTACTAAAATATAATCAAATTCTTTGGTAGAGATGAGTTAAAGTCGGGACGAGAGAAATTGACTAGCTTCCGAGAAAATGGGAGTTTGTACATCAATTAACTCCTAACTCTCGTAAATTGGCGAAGTATTGATAACTCAAAGTCCGTAGATGAATTCCTCAGTTCATCAACTAAAACTGGAGAGGGCTTTGTTAAAGGTGCGCTCGTTCTCTCACCGCCCACTACCAACCCTCACGCGACCCCAACAGTTTCACTGAAAGACTGCACTATTGAAACAATCCCGTCAGCATCGTCACTTCCAAAAACTCCGTCTAATCCTTCATAGTGCAGATCGGTGAATGGTGGTTCGTAGAGTAAACCTGCATCCATCACACCGTTTTGCGTCAGGTAATCAATGATGGTTTCCACAAAGCGAATCTGAGTAGCGTTGTAACTACTGCCCTCCAAATATTTCCCAAATGCTTCCTTCGCAGCATTTCTGTCCATCCCCACTAACTGACGAATGAACAGCTTGAGATTGAGGTTCTTCCCGCAGACTTCCTCAAATCGCTCTCGGCTTTCAACTGCTTCAGCACTGAACAGCAATTCTTCTAGGGATGCTAAATCAGTATCTGTTAACGGGATATTGCGTTTGAGAGGAGCCAGCGCATAAATCCCTGCTTGATCCGCCAGCTTTCCTTTCCAGCAACTTCGTTACCAACAGCCACTTCGCCTGCGCTCTTATATGCATACGAAAGTAAAATCTTAAGGGGCTACAAAAAGGGCTAGAATGCAGACAGAATAAGTCTCATAGCTCTTTGACCTTGTTGGTAGAAAGGACGCTTATTAGGACTTAATGTCAATA
>NZ_JACJRV010000114.1 GCF_014697475.1 Nostoc sp. FACHB-152 | reverse complement strand
AGAAGAGCTTATGGTTTAACTAACTTTGATAATTTTAGAAGAAGAATTCTACTCAATTGGTATTTCTGCTACTAATTTATCATATCTAGTCTGGGAGAGCCTTTTTACTAAACGAATTAAAACTGTATCATCAGTTGTTTGTCGTTCAATTTCGGCATTAGCATATTCTGGAAAGTAGACGCTAATGGCTGTTTTGAGGGTATTGTCATCCTGGGCGATCGCCTCATCAAGAGGAATTTCTTGCCCTTCGATAATAGCAATGTACTTCATGGTAATTAAAATAGTGACAGTTGGTTATTAGGCGCAGGTTTTTTATCTTTATCTTCAGGTAGGTTACGCTTTTGTACTTGTCTGGATTGTTCCTGTAGATTCTGCTCTGTAGTCTGCTTTTCCATCCTTTGTTTGCAGATATTTAACATTTCTGGGATAGATTTTTCTAAATCCTGTAGCCAGTTATTTATGATAGGCTGAGATGTTATGTCTGTTAAGTGGATTATTTTTATGATTGGAGGTGCGCCTTGAATTCCAATTGTGACAATTGCTTTTTCTGAATTTGGTGTTAACTGAATTGTTATTATGGCGGTTTTGGTTAAAGTTATATCGCTAGATGAATCTTGACTTTTAACTTCAGTATTTACTGATTCATCTAATGTTTCTTCTAAATTTAGACTGTTCTGAATATCAGGATTAAAATCTTTACTGCTATAGCTATCTTCAAAGCCAGTTACATTCTCGTCAGGTGATGTTTGATTACTCATGATTAAGAGAGATTAGCTAATCTAAATAAGGTGCGGATAGTGATACCTGTCTTGTTAAAAGACTGCCATTTGTAGGCGCATTCGCCTGGTTTGTACTTAGGAGAAAGTTGGCTCCAGGTGTCCCATGCTTTAAATAAAATGGGACTAACACTCTTGAGTGCCATCCCGACTTGAATCCACGAATGGTAATCATCTGCAAATCGAGGGTGGATGACTTCGAGTAGTACAAGTGCAGTCTGGATATTGGTTTCTATTGAGGGAATTAAATGAGCATACCTGTCTACCCCATATCTGCGGTTAGATTTTTCTTTGGGTAGGTTAAACTTTCTTGTTTTCTCCTGTTTGGCAAGCATTTGGCCAATTACCCAATCGGGAGCTATTTCTATTTGGCGTTCAGATGGACTACAGCCGGGAAGCCATCTATAATTTCTACCTTCTGGGTGAAAGGACGGGGGGAGGATTGAAGCTAGGTTTTTGCCTCGAAATTCTAGGTGTTCCTCCTTCCCAGTTTTGATTTTGCGAGATTTAACATCCCAAGCTTTTGAATTTGGGATGAGGTATAAGCGTTGGCTGCGATATTTCCTCCCAGAGGTAAATGCAATTGTGGGAGGGAGATATTTTTGAGCGCGATCGTGTAACGACTCCATAGGAGTTTCGCTGATGGGTGTTAGCTGGTTAAGTTCTTTTGGTTCTAGGTGTTCGTTAATTTGGATGATTTGTCGCCAGGATGTTTCCCCATCGCAGTCAATAGCTACTAAGTACCCTTGAGGATGATTGAAACCGCAAACCAAGGCTACACCAGTGGGTGTGATAAATCTATTATTTGTCCAAAATTTTAATCGGCGGCGGATAAGTTCAGTTTGTAGTTCTTTGGGAGAGTAAGTATTTTTTTCCCATTCTTTCCCTAAAGGACGTTTACCAAAGGTAGGAACGATTCGCCATTCTTCGGGTAGGTTGTCAAGCGAAGATACCAAATGACGGATTTGGGCGTGCATGAATTCATGTGGCTAATTATTTCTATAATTCATGCACCGATGCGTTAGTGACTGTAGTAGTTTGAGATTATGACTGTGGTGCTAATTGATGACCTGCTTCAACTAGCTTAACAAGTGTATTTTGGTCAAACGCTTTGATCCCGTATACAAATTGTTGCCACTGCTGCCATTTCTCTTTTGAATAGATGTGGTTAGGGTCAAAGTTGCAAACTTGACAGAATTTATGAAAATCAGCATTCCAGTGAAACGTACAAATACCTGTTATGAAATAGTTGATTTGTTGCTCGTCCATGATTAATATTTCAGATGGCGATTATGTTTCAAGCTAACCTCTGGTTAAGTGCATTTTCGACTTGATAAGTCCCAAGAGTACAGTTTGCATTGCAAGGAAAGGTAGGAAATTCAAGATAGTTATTCATGGTTTTTGTTACCTTGCACAGTACCATTATCCCCTCCCTACCCTTCTTTTTTTGATTGTGATAGTAGCTGATAACCTCAAACTCATTATTGCCAGCCTCAAATCTACTTCCTCTATATTGAGAGATAGCCTTGTTCCAATCTGGTTGCCAGAGCATGAGTGTATCTATTGCCATTGCTCTCACAGTTGGGTTATCTAATTTAATTAATATATCTGGTAAGTAATGACATTGTTTGGCAATTACTTCTCGTGCGTAATTTATCAGCCAATACTCTGCTTCTATTAAAAGAGCTTTTGATTCAAGATTTTGGCACACTTCATCGTAAACCTTAGACATTAAATATGCCATTTGTTCAAAAACCATCCCATTAGTTCGCAGTTTTAAGTCTGATGGATAATTAATTATCAAATCGGCTAGTTCATCACTGATTTTGGGAAGAGGATATTTATTATATTGTTGGATTTCAGGATGGGATATTTTCACCTGATACCCTAGATTAACAGCATGATTGATAATAAAATCAATATTGTTAGACTCGACAAAATCTCCTATTTTAAAATTTGTTTCTATAAGTAAATACGATGGTGCGTGAATAATTTGAAATTTTTTAGGGTTTGGATGTGAATCAGCTAATAGTTCGACGTACATCGCTTATTCTCAAAACTTTCATCAATCTTGTGCGTAAGCGATGTATGTGGTTGAATTACTAAAAAAATAATCCTACCCAAGCTGGATAGGATTATGTTAACTATTGATTAATAGTTATTGTCTCTGTTAGATTGATTATTTCTTTTAGTAGAGATAACCCAACTGATTTAAACAGTGCTTCGTTATCATCAGGGCAGCGTTGAATTGTTGTACAAGAAGAGCAGCCGTATTTACAAGGACAATTATCCACTAGAAACTTTGCCTTAATAAAGGCAGTCTCTAAATACTTGATAAGGGTATCGCACATACCTGTACCATGTTCACAAGTATCAAAGAAATAGCCAACTATTTTAGTATTAGACGGCACTTCTACTAACATGAAATCTATATCTCGACTGTTTGCTCCATGTTCGACAAGTGGTAAACTGAGTATAAGGTGATGAGCGAGAGTATGAACGCAAATTTGGGTTTCATTGCTTTCAAATAGTTGTTTCTCCTCATTGGTAATATATTTCTGTTTATTAAGTATCTCTTTTCTGTGATTTTTGACCAAAATTGAAAAATATTTTCTTGCATCAGCCTTAATTTCAACCCTAACGCAGAATGTATTGTAGTTAAGAGCAAGTGATTCCTTGTATTTGTTTTCCTCCAATAGTTCGACAAATTCTCGTTCAATCAGTTGGGTTTTACAAGCAGGGCAAGTTTGTAAATGTCCAGGTAAATTCAAATTGAAATTGCGACATCTGTTATTAGTGCAAGTCCATTTTTGTTCCAGCCTGTACAAGTTGTAGCCATAAATTTCTTCTTTGATTTTGGCTGAAACATGTGTAAATCTAGCAGCCCCTTGGGGAAGATTGATAATTTTGGCTTCCCCTACAATTTTAATTTCCTCGAAATTTAGGCTTCCTTCAGGACGACTAAATAAATTGGTTGCTTCAATTGGCTTGAGAATGGCTTTCCCTTCAGTCAAATTTAGCTCTTGTGATTTATACTGTACGGGGTTGCCGTCGAAATCTTGAGCAAGATATATTGCACCAGGATAAACTTCTCTTAGTGCAGAAGATGCCGAACTTTCCTCAAACTCTTCTGCGCTATCTTGATTGATATAACTGATGTTTTGGTTAGTGTTGCCTCTAACTTTAATTTTTGAGTGGACATAACCGAGATTTCGATTAGTTGTCAGTCTTTGATTGTAGCTGAAAATCAGTTGATTATTACCGATTAATTGTCGGGCGATCGCATCACCAGAACTACCAAAATGTCGGGCAATTTGAGCTTGTGTCGGTTTACTTTCTTTGCAACAAGCGAGAATATGCTGCTCCAAAGTTGTTTCATAATTGTGGTTAAAGTTGATAATTTCTGGAGGATCAGATAAAAGGCGTTCTGGGTAATTGGCGTAGTAAGAATCCATAATCGACCTTTTCGACGGAATAAACACCAATAGTCCTGCTTCCTGCCTCCCCGCACGTCCTGCCCTCTGACGAAAGGCAAGAATTGAGCCGGGGTAACTATGTACGATAGTTGCATCAATACACCCAATATCTAGACCCGCCTCCAAAGCACTTGTAGATATAATGAACTTGACCTTCCCACTTTGTATATCTGCAATAATTTTGTTACGCTGATTTGCCTTCATGCTCCCATAAAATGCTGAGATAGTTTCTCCCAGGTGGGGCAGTTGCATCTCGATTAAAGCTTTACGTATGGCATTAGTTAAAACCTTAACCAGTTCTCTACTATCGCAGAAACAAATCCCGACTATGCCTTTACTTACAAGCATAGCTGCGACTTGGGCAGTTTGGTAAAATGTATTGTTCCGTGGTTTGAGGCTAATAAAAGTAATCTCCGAGCGTTTTGCCCCACTTTGGTCAATAATAGCAAGGTTACTTTGTTCTTTTCGATTAGATATCTTCTGGGCAATTTCGCTGCTGTTACTAATGGTTGCAGAGGCGAAGATGTACTGTAATTTTGAAATATCATTGCCGACAGATTCTATCATAAGTTGAGTTCGCCGATTAAGTAGTGCAAAATGCGAACCAAATATGCCTTGATAAAAGTGCATTTCGTCACAGACAATAATTGAAAGTTTTCTGATTGTTTCTCTAAATCCCCAGTTTGAATCGAATTGGTAGTTGTTTAGCTCGTGGTTCCATACATCAGGAGTCACGCATAAAATTGAGGGTTGATGGCTGTAAAGTTGTTTGCGCTCTTGGGGAGGAATATCTCCATTAATATTGAGAATTTGGGGGCGAATATTTTCATCTAAGTGGCTAACAAAGGAACGTATTTTCTCTACCTGGTCAAATGCAAGTGCTTTCAAGTTAAAGAATACTAAAGCTGATTTACCCTTTAGACACTCATGAATAATTGGAATGAGAAAAGAGATACTTTTACCACTGCTAGTAGGAGTTTGGAGAATTATATCTTCTCCTTTTTTGTAAGCTTGCCATGCCTCTACTTGATGAGAATATAGTTGGGTGATTCCCAATACTTTTCGGTTAAAGGGGAAAGGTAAAAGGTAAAAGGTTGAAATGTAGCCTTTGCCCCTTACCCTTTACCTTTTTCCCAAACCGCCAAAGTGGTGTTTGGCACTTATCCGAAAAGTATTGGGGTGATTCCTGACTTACTTAGGGCCAGTTTAACTAGAGGGTGAATATCATCTGGGATGGGATAAAGTTTAGCTTCTTGAGCAGGAATTACTTCGCAGCTTTGTAGTTTTCCTGAGCCATCAAGGATAGCAGCTATCTCTTGGTAGAGAATGCTTTTACCTGTTGGTGCTTGGTTTAGAGGTAATAAATTACCGCTATTGACTTCATGCTCCCAGTCAAAAATAATTTGATTTAAACTACCCTTTTTAAAGTAAAGGTTTTTCTCAATGATGGCGGCGATATGGATAACACCATGTTCTTTGGAATAAACCTGCTTGTTTGCTTCTAACCATTCAGGTTGGGTCATAAAAAGTTACCTACTTGCTGTTTTAGCAGGTAGGCGTTAGTCCAAAGTAGTGGTTTTGGTTGTTGCTATATTATTGATGCTCTGCTTTATATTGTCAGAACGTAAATGCTTTTGGCGTTAATGAAATTTGTGCTTTGGTACTATAACTATCTACAAGCTGTTCTAAGCGTTCAACAATACTGCCTTTAAGAATGGAATAGTTAGCTTGATTAGTGATAATTAGCGATAGCTCAGTTGCCCATTGCTCGTAATTAGAACTACCAATAATACCAATAGAAGACTGGATATAGTTAATAAGAATGCTGTCATTGAAACCAAAGCCACTTTCACCCCAGATGCAGGCAGATTGCAGCAAATACTCGTAGTCTGCGAATACTTGAAACAAGGGGTTCCATCTAGGGGCATTGCTTCGGTAGTGGACGAAACCATTGCTGTCGAATATCTCTTGTTGCCATAGAAGCTGCTGTAGGGAGCAGCAATTGCTAGGAGAAAGAAACGGCTTTCCTTGGCGAACAACACTACCATTGCGGATGACATCGCGGCGGCGCTGCTGTCTTGCCATGCTATATCGAATATTGGAATGTTGTTTAAAGTACTGCCGCATTGAGGCAACAAATTCAGGAGCAATGCTATTGTCATCGTCCAAGTATGAAACAATGTCACCACCAGCTGCATCTAGTCCCAGGTTACGGGCGTAGCACAAGCCAAAGCCACTGTAAGGGTCAGGGTGTTCCATTTCAATGTAGATGATAGGGAAATCAGCTTTTGCCCTAATGCTGGTGATAATATCTCTGGTGTCAGGATTAGCGCCATCATTGATGACAATCCATTCAAAATTGCGGTCAGTTTGACTTTGAATGCTTGGCAGCGCAGTAGATGCAAGCTGCATAGGTCTATTGTATGTTGCAGTGATGATTGATAATTTCAAAGCTCCATACCTCTATCATTTGATTGCGTTGTTGTTGAATCGATCGCAGCTTGAATTTGTTGCCATCTTGTTACGTCCTCGTTTGTTATACCTCTAGCGGTTTCAATTTGATTACTTGCAAGAGATAGCCGAATTAACGTTAGCTTTTCATTGGTTCTGGCAACAATCAAACTTTGCGTGGTGCTATTGAAGCGGATCTGGTAGTTACTGCCTTCCAAGACAAATAGGTTTTCTCTCTCTGTGCGAATGGATTGAGGGTAGGCAGTTGTTTGTTGTGCGAAGAACACTCTAGCTATGGGGGCTATTATAGTAGCACGTTGCATTTGTTCTTGCTGTAATTGCTGGTAGTTCCATTTCCCAAGTTCTACGCCCAAATCCATTTTTACCAAACGTTCTGCTAAAATTGCCATTTCTATCGGCCCAACACCTCCAGGGACGGGCGTAATGTTCTGGGGGATGCTGTAAGCACTGCGATCTACATCGCCAGCAGCACCAGAAGCAGTAGGTGTAAAGCCACCATCGACAATCAAGCGATGAGACGGGAGTACATAAGGAGTGAAAATTCCTTGTCTTCCGGTGACAGATACCACAATGTCAGCTGCTTGAGTTCTAATCAAGTTATCGCCGTCTTCCAAAGAGAAACAGCTGATTCTACTTGCTTCTAAATATTTGATGACACCACTGCCCACAAAGCCACCTCCGCCTACAACTGCAACATTGGAATCTCTTTGTGCATAGGACTCAACAATTCTGGCGATTCCTTCAGCAGTAGCACAACTTTCAAAGAAATTGTTACTTTGTCTGCGGACGATATCTATATCTTTTTGTGGTTCTAATAGCCCAATTGAACTTGTAAACTTAGCTGGAATTGGGTATTGAACAATAGCAGCAGTCACCTTACTATTTTCATTAATGGATTGGATAATGTTGTCAAATTGCTCTACTGCAATATTGGGTGACAGCACAATATAATTGGGAGTAATGCCAATAGCGTTGAACGTTGCTACTTTTTGTTCTGCTGAGATTCTGGCTGCTTCATATCTAGCTCTTAGTCCGTTGCTGGTATTTTCTGAAGCCTCAAATCTGATGATTGCTACTTCTTTTTGAGATGCTTGAAAAATGGATTTGTATTTTTGACATTCTTGCTTTACGTGTTCTCGTATTAATTGTCCGTCTATGAGTGTCATTTAATATGGAGTTAAATTTGATGGAGAAAATTGTCTGGTACAAACAATTTTCTGAATTCCTAATTAGAATTCATTGGAACTAGGGCGTTTAGTGATTTCACCAACTTCTTTACCGTTGCAGGAAACCCAGTTGGTGACGTAGCGTTCAGTGTCATGGAAGCCACTAAATTCAATACTGTTACCAGAACACTTATCTTTGAACCATTGTTCTGCTTCTTGTTCTGTATTGAATGTTCTAGCAGTGACTTCTTCTATTGGAAGATTCCAGTTTGTATGGCCATATAAATCGCAAACATAATGTGTCATATCTGTTACTTTTTTAACAATATCTAAAAACCACTATGACAATTTTAAATCAACAACAGCAGGCTGAATTAATTATCCAACAAGCTTGCAAGGAAAATTTTACTGATAGCGAGAAAGCTATTTACGATGACTTTATTCTGGAAGCGGGGGTAAAAAACCCAGCTAAGATGACTGAGGCTACTGCTGATGCTTTGATTAGATACCTTAATGGCTGCGAAGCATCTAACGAGTTTGTTGCTAATGTAGTAAATCGCCTCGCGCAAGTTGCCCCGGCTCATATCATGACCAAGATCCTTCTTAGTGATAATGACGGTGATGGTGTGCCTTTATACGAGGAATTAAAACTTGGAACAAAGGTTACGGAATTTGATACCTCTTTTGAAATAGCGGCTGCAAGGCAAAGGCAATATCAATTTTCTCCAACTCGGAATTGCGATATGGAGTTGTAAGTATAACCTGAACATTATTAGGAATTTTTATTGAAAATATAGATAATACATTTTGAAGTGTTGAATGTGGGTATAAAACAACCTTCCTTACAATAGAAGAATTAAGAACGGGAAATCCTCGAAATAAACCTGACATCAGGCATGGTAGTGTCGATAAAAAAAGCTTCAGCTAAACTCTGTACAATAAATTATTAAATTAGTCCTTACTGCATCTGCTTCACCATACCAATAAATGTCAGATCAAAGCGCACCAGAAATCGAGCTGCTCCGTGCGGCGTATGCAGCCTTCAACGCGCGAGACATTGACGCTGCCCTTGCTCTCATGACTCCGGATGTGGTTTGGCCGAGAGCGTTCAAAGGCGGTTTTGTCCGTGGGACTGAAGAAGTTCGCGCTTACTGGACGGAGCAATGGAGCGAGATCGATGGGCACGTCGACCCGCAAACTTTTTACTTGGAGGAGGGCGGGCGCATTTTGGTCGATGTGCATCAGGTCGTGCGTGACTTAGCTGGATCTGTTATTGCCGATGAGCACGTGGGTCATCGATTCACCCTTGAACACGGCTTGATTCAAGCGATGGAAGTGGATCGACTTCCATCGCCCACCCCAAACGCCTAACTACGCGCAAAGAGCGAACAGGCTAAGGCGGCCTTCTTCTGTATCCGGGGTGAAGTAAGCATCCTTACAGAAGGTTACGCGCTTAGATTTGATGAGCCGCTTTTAACCCAAGCGATCGCCACGGAGAAACCTGTACCAATTGAAGCATAACCTTCTGTATATCGAGTATAAAAAATGCGCTATCTCATTTCTTGCACCAACCGTAGTCACCCGTATAGGTCAGATAAGCTAGGGTTCAACTGTAACAACAGAACAATAGAAGCATCTAAGTAGTTTTTGAAACAAAAACTACTTAGATATAGTGATTAATGCAGAGGATACGAGATGACTGAATGCAAAGACTGTTTGGCAAAAGATATAGAGATAATTGCATCTGTCTTTCAAAACATGAGAGAAAAGGCGTGAAATATTGAGTTGTTATAAAGCAAGAAAAATGCTTGCCCACGCCCAAGAATTAGTTTACAGCCTGAAAGCGTTGATGCCGACGCAGTATCAGAAAGATAACCTAGAGGCTATGCTGGCATTATTTTTAGAGGCACAAGGACACCCATTACCCGAACACAGTCAAACAAAATCCCCAAGTGCAATCAGCCGATTTCTAAATATCAATCCTTGGTCAACTAGGGAGATGATTCGTGTAATTCGCTCCACTGCATTACAAACAGTTTTCAAGGTATTAGCATCATCTGGCAAAGGAAGAAAGCCATTTATACAAGTAATAATTGACTTAACTACTTTAGAGAAACGCGGCAAATTCCAGGAGTTTAGTGATTTAATTAGAGTTTACAATGGTAAACGTGGTCTACATCTGGTCGTAGTTTATTTAGTAATTGGAAGATGCCGTATCCCTTGGAATTTTAGAGTTTGGAGAGGTAAGGGAACACCGTCTCCAGCGCAGCTTGGATTGAAACTAGTTAAACGTTTACCGCAATCTTTAACTAAGCATTTCCAGACTATTATTTTAGCTGATACCGCTTTTGGCAGTGTCGAGTTCCTTGAAGGTGTACGTCAGCTTAAATATCATGCTGTTACAGGCGTATCTATTAGTCGTAAGTTAGCCGATGGCAGATTTTTAAGACGTTTACATCAGCAGGGGCAACAGGTTTATCTGTTTGGTTTAAATTTCCCTGTTACTGTTTCTTGGTATTACTTGAAGCGTGATAATGGCAAGCTAGAAAAACGCTTTGTATTGTCTACTCGACCTATCAAGGCTTCTACCCTCAAATGGTGGGGTAAACGTCGGTGGCAGATTGAGGGATGGTTTAAAACTGCAAAGCATCGTTTTGGCTTGCACCGTTTTGGACAAGGAACTCTGTTGGGTATGTATCGCTGGCTTATCCTTTCGCTGACTGCTTACCTCATTGCCCATTGGACTTATCTCCATATAAAGTCTGCATCGCCACCTGATTGGGGTCAAGCCGCACAAATAGCCCTTGAATCTATTTTCCCTAAAATAGTAGTGTATCTACTTTTACTTAATATTGAACGCTTTGCTCACCTTGCACGTAGTTGTGGTTTTGACATTCATATTTCCAGGTGCAAGATTTGAGCTATTGTTAATCGCAAGCACATTCCCGATCGTGTACAGCGATCGCAAGACTCCCAGCCCAAATAATCAGGCGATTTTCCTGTAAGTTTAACTTTGGAAAATTACCCCAGTATCGTTATCTTCATCCCAAAACCACCAACCTTGAGATAATTCACAAAGAACGCGCATTAGTGCTAATTGTTGATGTGTGATTTCCCCACTACCGTAGCTGACGTTACTAGTGCCATTCCAGGATTTAAGAATTGATTCTAAATTGTATCCATTGCCCATCTCAGATGCGGAAAGGGGACTCCCGCTATAACGAGTTCGTTTAGCGGGAGGGAAATTTCTGCCAACATAAGAATTGTCCTGATGGACATTATTATTTGTATTCATAACCGTCAGCTTTGTGTATGGTTTTCAGGTATTTAGGATGAACATCAAACTTTTTATCCAAAGTGTGTAGAACAAAGCTAGGACGAAACCTAATAGCAATTCTGCCTGTATATCTTCCAACGAATTTACCAGTAGGGATATGAGCTTTAACAATATCACCAGTGGTAAAACCTTGAAAGTATTTAGCTGAAGGTGCATGAGCTTTAGGAAAGCCAAACTTATTTGGGCGACAGCGTTGACGAGTTCCGTGACCTTTGGCACTAATCAACAAAGGTTTGATATTTTTGATAATTAGTTTCTCTGGCGTAGTCGCTCCCACACACAGAGAATCAGTCCAGTGAGACTTATTAATTCCTCTATTGACCCGATTCCACTTAGTTCTTCCACCACTACCTACTTCTACTGGTAGTTCAATCTGTTGTAATCTACGGTACAATTCCCAACGAGTTGCATTGACCGCAGTAGCATCAACTAAAGGTATTTTAGCTTGAGCTAAAATACGACTTAGCAAATCAGGTTTTTTTTTGAGAAACTTGGCAATTGGTTGATTACCTTTAGCTTGATTGCATTTTTGGCAAGCTAGTGTCAGATTGCTAACGCGATTAGTTCCACCGCAGGATTTAGCAACAATATGTTCGATTTGTAATGGTACATCTTTAACACCACAGTATGCACACTGATGTTGCCACTTGACTAACAGATATTGTTTAACTTCAAAACCGAATAACTCACCACGTTGATAATCTACACCTTGGATTTCTGGTTGGTCTAACTTTTGTAAGTCAAATTTAACCAACTCTTGAGAAATAGCCGTTATCGAACAAACACGACGCAACCTATTCACCCAAGTCAAAATATTATCAATCCGAGATTCTAGTGACGGTGGTAGCCAACCTTCACGGCGAGTTCTATTGAGAAATCGCGCTTTGCGATAACGTCTTTTACGCGATCGCCTTGAACGTCTTAACTGCCTTCTTGATAGAAGTGATTGCCTGATTTGAAACCCACGATGGGTGATCTCACAAGCAAACACACATCTAGCAGTATTTTCTTGCAGTACAGTCATTCCCGTGACTTTGCTGCCTGGGTCAATTTTTACCCGATGTGGGTGTGTAACTGAATGTTCTAATTTTCTGTCCTTGATAAGAATGGTAAACGGATAGCGTTTGTAGACCGCAGCCCTCCCCTGCTTTAATAACTCTCTTACCCGTGCTGGATGACATGGGTCGAGTGGTTGCTTGTTTTTATCTAAAACGAAAACGTACATTACTGTTGCCTCTTACCTTGCGGTAGTAAAGTTTGCCTCGCCCGGATATCATGGCTTGTTCGGCTCAAAACACTGCTTGGTTCCCGTCCTTACTGTTTAATTTTGAGCGACAGTTGCCCAGAACTGGCACGCATCCTGGGGTGTCGTGACCTTGATATCGTTTACCCGTGGGTGGGCTGGTCAATGTAGGCTTGTTTCCAAGCCCCCGCTAGAATCTACAAAGATTTAGCGGCGGGTCATTGACAATCCAACTGGCGTAGAAGCAGTCTTTGGATATTTCTTCCATGATGGCCAGTAGTTCGAGTGCGGCATCAGGATTGGGTGATTTCATGGCTTCAAGTGCAAGGCGGAGGTTTTCTTCTCTGTCTGCAATAAACTCTGAAAAAGCTGCTCTATTTGATGGTAAATTGTCCTTTTCAAGTGTAATTAATTTTCCATTTACAATCTTGACTGGAGTTATATTTGAGTAGTCAGTTCGGTCATCTTCACTTGCCTTTACTTTTATAGCTAAAGGATGCCAGTGGATGCGTTCAATTTTATTGGTCTGAGGATTTGTCCATGTCCAGAATAGTTTGTGAGATGCAGCACCCTTAACTGTCAGATAAGTTCTTTTATGTCGAATGGGATAGTCTACACCTTCTTCTTTTTTGGCTTGCAAAAAGGCTTCTATTGATAGATATTCTTCGTTGAGGTATGCCATTTTACGTGGTGCTGTCGCATATGTATAACCCGATATGCTGCTGCTATCACCATCTTTCAAGACTACCAAATTCCATTTGTCGTTTATTGGATTCTGTATCCAAAACTCAACTGATATTGTTTGTACAAACCGATCTAAAATTTGGACTATACAAGGATAGTAAAGTGTGAGTTGTTGGTTGCTATTAGTCATTACTATTCCATCCATTCGATTGGGGATATGGTTTCCTTTTTGGCGGGAAGTATTTTGACTTCGTAGCCATAAAGAATTAATTCGTGCAAAGTTGCTAGTAGTTGCTTGAGTGATATACTGTCCCATTGCTTGCACTCTAAGATATGTTTCAATACCTGCTCTGGAGCATTAACCACCCAAAGACTGTGAATTTTTTTGTTCCTAAATCCCGCACATAATTGAACAATTGGTTGTAGCTCAACTGTTGTTTTTGGTATGTGAATAATTGCTGAACTTATAGGGATTGTTGGTTTTACTTCTAGATTTTTGGGTGATAAAAAATTGGGGTCACTGTACCACTGTCCGTCGATTTGGTATGCAATCATTAGGTATGGCAATGCTTTAATCGCATTTATAGTTCCCCATCTTGCAGTTTGTCCTGCGTGAAACCAGATGTAAGAGCCGTTGTGTATTATCATGTACAACTTTTATGATTTTGACTTGAGGTTTTGCTTGCCTAGCTAGTTGATAATTTCGTCTGTGGTAGAAAATTTAGCTCTGTTTTCTAGCTAGAGAATGATTTCGTATTTGTATGAACACTTAGTTAAAAATCGCTATTATTAGCCATGTGCAGTCAACTTCATGCTCAGGTAAAATACTTTGGATTTTATTGATTGCTGAATTACTCCTAATAACTACCTTTACAAGGTGTGTAATAACTGTGGTGATTAATTTATGAACAGATTAATTTTTATTTAAAATATTCAATGATCAATTGAAAATAAAAAGTGCGCCATTATAATTTATGACGCACTTTTATTAAAAATAAATTTATGATTTAAGCGTGGTAAAGGATAATATTTATTGCGTCTTGAGTGCTAATTTGATATTGTGTAGCAAGTTTATTCATATTGGCTTCACCATTTGCATGAGCTTTGACGATTGCGCGAATAATATTTGGTGAAACATTAATCTTATAATTTGTAACAACTGGTTTGGGTAAAGTTTGAGAAATGAAGAATTCTTTTCTTCTTAAAAAATGTATTTGACGGTAATGCTCTTTTCTGGGTATCCATTGACAATTTCCGGGAGCAAAGTCACTCTCTAGGTCAATACGTGCTATGACTGTTCCTTCGGGTGCTACTCCCATATCTTTTAAGAACTGGGTAAAGTTATCGCGCCAGGATGCATCGACTTCAATTCCGCACCCGCCATGATACTTGTACTGATGGTGGTTTTTGTTATAGCAGATGCGCTTGATGTGTAACCAGGAGTTATACTCGTGGCTTTTGCAGTGGCCGTGGACAGTTTTATCGCTCTTGAGGGTTTCGCGCTGCAAGCATCCGCAGCTTTGTGTAAGCCCTCTTTTTAAGCTATTTTTACTGATATACTTTTGGGTTCCGCAGCTGCATAGGGTAAGGAGTAGTAATTCACCCCTTTTCCCCTTAACTTCTACATCGGATATAACTTTTAGTCTCCCAAAGTTTGCCCCAACTAGGATGGATTCTTTTCTTTTTTTACAACCACAGTTAGTTGATCGACCATTAGTGAGGGTGTGACTGTAGACAAGTTTTTGGGTTCCACAATCACACTGGCATAATACTTGCTTTCCTTGTTTATTTAGTACAATCCAGCTACCGAATTTTTCACTTATATTAATTACTCGTTTTGTAGTCTCCATAAATCATTTTGGTGCCATTACTGCTGGGTTATATATTTAAAGGCTGACTAACATCCCACCGCCTAGTCCTTCTTGGATAAAAGTTGAACCTTGAACCTCGCGTGACTTCTAGTCATGCGATTCCTGCTTCAACGATCTCTGCCTGGAGTAATCCAGGACTTACAAGTTCTCCACAGGCGTTTAAAGCATCCGGCGCACCGACGGCTGCTGTCAAAATTCTTAATCCTTCAGCCAAAATATTTAATGCTGCGTTTGTATCTCTCAAATTGTAATTATTACAACTAGGGCAAGACCATTCACGCAACTTTAAATCTTTAACCAATGGGTTAATGAAACCACAATGATTACAAGTCTGAGATGAAGGGTAAAATGTACTAACTTTCTGCACAATTCTGTCATGCCACTTAGCTTTATATTCAAGCATAGCAACGAACTTAGACCAACTAGCATCAGAAATACTCATGGCTAATTTGTGATTTTTAACCATGTTGGCAACTCGCAAATCTTCAATAAAGATAATGCTGTTTTCCTTGATTAAGCGAGTCGAAAGTTTGTGCAGAAAGTCATCTCTCAGATTGGTAATTCGTTCATAGGTACGAGCCAGCTTGATTTTCGCTTTGACTCGATTACTACTACCTTTTACACTGCGGGATAGTTTCTTATGTGCCTTGCCTAACTTACGAGTTTGAGTTCTGTAATATTTTGGATTTTCTACAACTTCCCCATCACTAGTAACGAGATAAGATTTTATGCCTAAGGATTGAGAATTAAATAAGATCCAAAAATAGACACAGCAATGATAGGGTGAACTTATACTGTGAGCAACTCAAAGATGCGATGAATCCCTATCCTTTTAA
>NZ_JACJRV010000113.1 GCF_014697475.1 Nostoc sp. FACHB-152 | reverse complement strand
GCTAGTGGGTAATAATCGCTGGCAATTGTACTCAAAGATGCCATTTCCGTAGAAACATTGACAATCCGACCATAGTTATTGATTTTCATCAAAGGTATTAAAGCTTGAGAAATTCTTAGCACTGCTATAACGTTAGTGTTAAATGTGGCTTGCAGCGTTTCTGGTTGAACGGTCAATAAGCTAGATTCTTCTGGCTTGGCTGTAGGATTAATACCAGCATTATTCACTAAAATATCAACCTTGCCGTAAGTTTGTCTTAGCCACTGCGTAAACTCTGCCACACTAGTATTACTGCTTACATCTAGTAAATGATAATTGACATCAAGCCCTTCACTAGATAATTGCTTGTGAGCAGCAAGACCATCTGTTTCATTCCGGCTCGTCAGTACAACATGAATGCCGAGTTGAGATAACTTGCGGGAAATAGCTAACCCTAATCCGCGATTGCTACCTGTGACTACAGCAACCTTTATTTGAGTTGTCATTTTGATAACGATGAAGTTTTGAGTTAGTGTTGTTGGTTGTGTAAGTGCAAACACAGGTATTGTCAAGTTAAGTTGAATAAAGGTCAAGCAGTTAGTATCTATCTTTTGGTATAAATTTTTGTTTTGATGAGTCAGTTTCTCATTATTTTAAAGGTGCAAAGCTGGTTTTAGACGGAAGTTCGCACTCGGAGAATGGTCAACCCACTAATGGCTGCATACACAGGTGAATAAGCAGCGAAAAATACTGGATCAAAGATTTACGAAAGAAGCTAAAAGCCGGAGGATTCAGCGAAGATATCCTCGAAACTGTGTATGGTATGGGCTATCGTTTAAAGCTAGCCCCAGAACATTCTGTTGCTACTCATGAAGTCACTTCAGAACAAAAGGAAAAACCCCGTACCAAAGATTTAGCCTCTGTTAATAAAGTATTAGAAAGATTTCGTGATTCTTTTGGTCAACAAGTTGCAGTGCTAGGACAAGCCAAGATTGCTCTTAAATCAGGGAATTTGCCTGAAGAACTACAGCAAACTGCAAAACATGAAGCTCACAAGCTGGCAGGTTCGATGGGATCGTTTGGTTATCCACAAGGATCTAAGCTGGCAAGGTCAATTGAGCATCTGTTAATAAACAATCGTACTCTGTCAAGTGATGAGATTACACAGTTTTCCCAACTGGTGACGGCATTGCAACAAGAGTTAATAAAACCTGCTGTTACTTCAACTTCTCAACCTGCTGTTATACAACAGACTCAGCGCGTGTTGGTAATTGATGATGATACGATGCTGACTGATCGCTTGCTAGTAGAAGCAGATGCTTGGGGAATGCGGATGAAAATTGCTCCTGATTTGGCAACTGCTCGATCGCGCTTGGCTTTAGCAACTCCTGACGCAGTACTACTAGATTTGAGCTTTCCTGGTACAGAAGAAGATGGATTAATATTGCTGCGAGAATTGGTAGAGAAATTACCTGACTTGCCAATTATCGTCTTCACGGCACGAGACAGCCTTGCAGATCGATTAGCTGTGTCACGTTTAGGCGCAAGACAATTTTTACATAAGCCAGCGACGACTGAGCAAATTTTTAGAGCGAGCGCTAAAGATTTATTTATAACATTGGGAACTGTTAAAACCCACGTCCGCAATATTTTATGCAAGCTGGATGTTGGCGATGATCGTTACCCACCAAGCTGTTTGTTTACGTCGCAGCAAGTTAACTGCCAAAATCAGCAGAAAAAAAAACCAGTCAAGGCAGCAAAAATATGTGCATCTGCTCGATACTCAAACGGAAACAAGGGCTTGAGTAACTGAACACGATTAGGCAAGCCACGAGTAAACGCAGATAGCAAATTAACAATACCTGCGAGTGTTGTCAATAAGGTTGCTGTCCAAAGTGTAATGCGAGTTCGTTGGGCTAACATAGTTTGACCTCCCAGCATTTTCAAATCTATTAGTCTGACAAACCAAAATTGCTGCGTGGAGGCAGCACGGGAGCAGGGGAGCTTCAGGTGCAGGGGAGAAGTTACTGTACATTACCCTCTGCCCCCCAGCACCTCCGCCCCTCTGCTCGCCACCATGCAAAGTTTCTTTGGTGAACTACTATTCACTCTTATGCTCTGCAAAAGCCTGTTTAAATTGCTCCCCGACATAGCTCAAAGAATTTGCTAAATGCTTATGGAAATAGTTCCAGCCATAATCTGCGCCAGAAAGCCCATGCCCACCCGGAAAGGCATAAAATACATTCGCAATGCCTAAACGATTCAAGGTTTGATGAAATTGTTGCGTAGACGCGAGTAAATCCGTATCGTTCCTGCCAGCATCAAGGTAGATGCGTAAAAGCGATCGCTGTTGCACAGGTTGTTTGACAAAGCTTTCAGGACTATTGGCGGCACCACTGCTGTCTGTAAAGTAGCCACTATGGCTGAAGAAAGTGTGAAAAGTGTTGAGATGTCGCAAGCCAATATTCAATGCACCCCAACCTCCAGAAGAAACGCCTCCCATCGCCCAAAATTGCGGTGCGTTCAATGTGCGGTAGCGCGACTGAATTACTTGTACTAACTCCGTTCCAATGAGTGTACTCAGCTTGCCATTCACTCCATCGTAATACTGCGGATCCCACAATGGACTAGAACCGCGTTGATCATTACCATCGGGCGTGATGATAATTGAGGCAGATAATTTGTTTTGTTGGTAAAGTTGATGCAACACAGATGTAATGTCGTATTTATCGAAATATGCACGTTCATCATCATGCCCACCATGTAATAAAATGATTACAGGATATCGCTGTTGCGGATGTTGGGTATAACCTGGCGGCAAAATCACCCCATATTGCCGAGTTCCCATTGTTTTACTATCAAATTGTTCAATTTGAAAGGTTAATCCTGTATTCGCTGCAATTCCAGGAGGATCAAACTGTGGTGCGCCAGCAATAAAAACATATCCATATCCAATGGTCAGCAGCAGGGCTGACATACCTGTGCAGATGACTAAACTTCGTTTTAGTTTCATAGTGGCTAGCTCTTAAGATAGAGCGGCTTTTTTTACTTTTACAACAAGTCAGCTAAGGTCTTTTTGTATCTGAATGCTGTGGATATTTAGAAATACAATTTATGATCAAACAACTACTGATTCATTTTTTCAAGGATAGCTACGGAACTTGGAGATGAGCGTGTTAGGTAATTAAATATCCATAACTTGAAGTACGAATCCATAATTACAGGCACTGTGGCAATAAAGAGAAAAATTGCATTGTGATTTTCTGGCAAACCAAAGTGATGGGCAATCCCTCCTAAAACTACCTCCCATCCTTCAGGAGAGTGGAAACCAACAAACATATCTGTTACTAAAATTAAAATAAAAGCCTTGATAGTATCACTAAAACCCTGAAAAGTACGATTGATTAAACCTTTAATCAACAAGAGTTTATCTCGATTCATATAGCCAAGGCTAACAAAAGTCAGTAAAGCTACAACATCTGCTAACAAATTTGCCAATCCTTGTTGCTGTTTATATCCTGTTTCGTGGTAAAGTTCGCTGGCAATCTCCTGAAGTGTTTCCTTTACTTTTTGTGGAGATAATTCAGGAGATAAACCTAACAGTTGATCGATTTCTAGCATTTCTTTAGCACGGCTGTATTCTGCCAAAGCTTCTTGTTTCAATTCGCTGTTAATGACGATATGTTGAAGATTAGCATCAAAAAATTGGTTAAGAAGCGGTGTAAAAATAAAGGTTTTACAGGTAATTTGTAATACAAGAGGAATGATTACCAGCAAGAGTATCCAACGAATTGCAGTCTGCTCTTGCTGGCGAAGCTTGCGAAGCTCCTTTACCATTTCCATTTCATACTCTGGACTCATTTCTTTGCCGAGATTAGCAAAGTTTTGCAAAAAAGAGCCACGTTGAGCTTTTGGAATACGATCTAAGCGATTAAGGTTAGCAGGAGAGAGTTGATTTGTAGGTGCTACTTCATTGATAGGTTCAGGAGGTTCTGATTTGGGTGTTTCAGCAACAAATTCTGCCTCAATAGCTTGAGGTTCAGTTTGGCTATGGGTACGATATTTAGATACTACTGATTCGATAAACTTGAGTTTTGCTACAGTTGTTAGAGATTCTGACTCCTGTTGATAATTGCTTGGTTCTTTTTGTTTAGCGTTAATCGTCTTGATTTCAACATCTGGAGTCACCAAGAAAATACTGAACTTAAATTGTGCTAATCCAAACTGTACTGCCAGTAATTGTCGCTCTAGTTGAGTCTGAAAATAATCTGCGACTGTTTTACCATTGTTAGCAGATAAGACAATGCGATCGCCCCCAAAATGCTTTATTTCCATTGTTTTGATTGCATTCGCAGCCTGATAGGCATCTTCTAGCCCACTAGTAGCCAATCCATTGACTAAGCTATTTAGTTTATTTTTAGCAGTGAATAAAACTTTCATATTAGCTTGCTGGGTTGCTTAATTTAGGCAGAACAACATAAATACATAAAAAAGTATTTATGTTTCTATGTATTAATGTCAGCTTTTCCTAAAGCTCAACTCTCAATGTATGTTTGAGTTATTTAGTTGCCCTTTAGTTTCGGATTAAACAAGCCGCGATAGGGTGAAGATGGATAAGTTATCAAAAAAGTTAATGCAGAGTTTATGGCTAATATCAAATTTAGCAATTTTCATGCACACAGAAGTAAGAATTAGTCGTGAATGTAAATCTGCATGAGCTAGATTACCAACCCACAGTAAAAATATTTTCTTATCTTTGTAGATAACTTATCTTTCTTAGCCCCCAAATTTCTGGGAAAGCAGGAAACTCAATATTAGTGGTGCTGAGACACTAACTCACCCATAACCAACAATGATTTAAACAGGAAAAATAATCATGACTACTGAAACTAAAACTGCCAACACTAATCTCACTGATGACTTATTGCAAATTCAAAAACCTATGTATTCCAGTTTAACAGTTGCTATCTTACAACAACTGTTAGTTTTAGAAGGTTACGGTACTTTACCTGATGGAACAACCTTACCTGTGACTGGCAACTTTTTAGATGAAACTGTTACTGCTGTTGAAAACTTTCAAAGAGCAATGGGGCTTTCAGTTGATGGGATTGTTGGTGCAAATACCTGGGCTGCATTACTCCCAAATTACTAATTAATCCCAATTTTAGTAAGTTTGGGAATCAATGAATGACTCTAGAGACACACGGTTGTGTGTCTCTAATTAGATTATGAAATTGGTAAGAATTCAGTAGTCAGAATATTTCAGAAAGCTGAATAATATTTGATGACCAAATATATAAATTAGACTAAATTTCTTATTTATTCTGACTTCTGACTTTTGGGTGCTGAATTCTTACTGAAATTGTATGACTCCATATATTCTCAACATCAACTTTAAGAAATAAGAAAAAACATGAAAGGCATTCTGAAAAATGTAATAATGACTGGTGTATTAATGCTAGGAGCGTTAGAAATAGCTTTAACAGCGAAACCTGCGGCGGCTATTGTGCTACCAGCACAGCGTCTTCAATTTGCGCTAGGGACTGATACAGAGTCTTTGAGAGGCTATTTGCAACCAGAGTCTTTAAATAGTTATGTATTTAAGGCAAGGGCTGGACAACAAGGCTCAATTTCTGTTAGTTCGCTAACTGGACAACCTCTAACTTTATCTGTATTTGGTGTCGATGGAACCCGCCTGACGAATAGTGGTCAAACCTGGATTGGTCAGTTACCCGCTTCTGAAGATTACTTTGTGAGAGTGACAAATCAATCAGCAGTCCCAACTCCTTACACATTAGGCGTGACTATTTTTCCTTTGCGGAATCACTATGTTCCTCAACCTCACACACCCTTTGTTAATTTTTGAAAGTTAGTAGATGAGGAATAATTCAGTTTTTTACTACTAATTTAGGTGAATAAAAATGAATATTCAACAAGCAGGCTTGTTACAAGCACCCGGTCAAGGAAATTCTCACTGGTTTGCTGAGGATTTATATACCTTTAAAGCAGTAGGAGAGGATACAGGAAAGGCTTATACCCTGTGTGAAGTGGTGGTTGCACCTCAAGGCGGTGGCGCACCTCCTCATCGACATTCCCAAGATAGTGAATCTTTTTACATACTAGAAGGAGAATTAGAGTTTTATATAGATGGAGAGAAAATTATCGCCACACCGGGGATGTTTATTTATTCCCCTCAGGGACAAATACATCAATTTACTAATAAGACATATTTACCTGTAAAGATGTTGGTTTGGTTAACACCATCTGGATTTGAAAATTTTATTGCAGATGTCGGTAAACCGATAAATCAGGTTATTTCCGGCTCACCTCTTACTCGCGCAGACTTGGAAAATATCTTAGCTACTGCCCCTAAATACGGCATTGAGATTCTTCCTCCACCGGCTGAATCTTAAAAAATAATAGATATTAGAACGTAGGGGCGCACAAATGTGCGCCCCTACGTTTATGTGTTGTAAATATTATGGAAATTAGTGTAACTTCCTTGTAAGTTGATCGCTAACTTATTTTTCTTCATCCACATTCCTTTAACAAAAATAGAAACTGTAACTATACAAAGTTAATTGCTTTGGCGAAATAAAACACAAAGTTCTATTAGTTATAGAAAATGAGGAGAAAAAAGATGAAAGCTTCAACTAAAAAATCAAAATTAGCTCTACTAAGTTGTATAATTCCACTCGGAATTGTTGGTACTATCGCTTTTTCATTTGCAAAATCTGCGGTTGCGGCTCCATCTCCACAAGGTATGCAAGGTGACTATATTGGTACAGGTATTTCTTCAGGAGTTACTAGTGGTGGACACGGTAGTGATAATGGTCAAGTAGGTGGTGATATTCAAGGTCGGGTTGCTATTACTCATACTCCTCTTTCTGTGCGCGGCTCATTTCTTTTTGATGATAAAACAACAGCAACTATACCAACAATTACTTACGATATACCGATTGCTAAAAATACTAATCTTTACACTGGTGCTGGCTATTCTTTTATTGGCAGACAAGGCGATGATACTCCTTTAGGTAATCGTAATTCAGTAGTTATAGATACTGGAGTAGAGACAGCAATCAATAAAAACATAGTTGCTTTTGGAGATGGCAAATTAGGCTTAGACGCTTATAAAAATAGTGACGCTGATGCTGTTAGCTTTCAACTTGGTGTTGGCTACAAATTCTAAAATTATTAGTTTTGACATCACCTAGTAAGTGGGCAGTAGGAAAAGAAGATTGTTGAATAATACTGTCCATCATTACCTAAAAGTATTTGGCTAAACACTTATACTCATGGAGCAAAATTATGACTTATCTAAATTTGAAAAAATACCAACTGCCTATTCAGGCTCCTACCCCTAATAAGTTAATTGCTCATTGGATTATTGTAGATAATAAATTAGTTTGCAAATGGATGAGCGTTTGAATAAAGGTTGATTTAGGCAATTTAGGAGTTGGAAATAATTCTAATTTTCCAACTCATGTACAAATTTAAAATAGGATGAGGGACTTATTATGTATCTCTTTTCAAAGATGAGATTATCTGGAATAAAAAAGCAATTCTCAAAAATAGCGATCGCTTGTAGTTTTTTCATTCCCTTTGCGCCCGTTCTGGCTCCAGTTTATGCAGCAGAGATTCCTGTTAAACCAGTATCAATTGCTCAAGCTCCTTATAGTAAATTGTTTTTTACAGGTTCAGTTTATGCAGTCAAAGATAAAGATTACGCTTCCAGTAATTCATCTATTGGCTTCTTTACTGTCTGGAGTAAAAATCCCGTCAACAACGATATTCAAGTAGGTGTGCGTTATCACTTACAAGATAAATATTTGCGAGAACCTGGCACTTATTTAACTGGAATGACACTTCTGACCAACAATCAGCCTTTATTATCAATTAATCAAGTTATTAAGGAGGCTCATACCAGAAAGGAAACTTTGCATCCTGGCTACTATCAAACAACTGCTTTTGCAGCCGATCCATTTTGGATAGAATCTGATCCTTTCTCATATCCCACATATTACGATTGGGCTAATGAAGCATCGATTTATGTGCCGCCTGCTCATGATTACACAGGTTTTACTCGCTTTGATATTTCTCGGCTTGCAGGTGCGATCGCTCAATTACCCAACCAAACCCTTGATGTACAATTAACATTTAATAATGGAGAAACTGAACACTGGCAGCTAGGAAAAGGAACAGTACAGGCACTTAAACAGTTGGTAGCAATTAATCAATAGCAATTTGATGACGTAAGTGGAGAAGAGGAAACAGCAAAGAAGACAAACACAAATGTATTGATTTTTGAAAAAATCAAATATATTAGGAAATAATTGTTGCTATTTATACGTAATTTTTTAGGGGCGCACATCTGTGCGCCCCTAAAAACAGGTTTTCACTATCTTGCTGCTAACTTATTTTTCTTCGCCTATAAGAGCATTCCTCACAGGGGAAAATTCACATACAAAGACAAAAATTTAGTGTATTTTTCCCAGAAGGTGAGGGCTATGAAATTATTAAATGTATTTCATCAAAATGAACATCATCAAGAAGGTCAAGAAAATGAACTAACACCAGAAGTATTGAGTGATTCTCATCAAGTGGATGATGAGCAGAATTCTCCTGCAAAGCCTACTCAAAAGTTTAAAACTTTGCTAGGAATAATTACAGCAGCTGGTGCGATCGCTCTTGCTGGTTTTGGTTATCATTGGTGGCAATATGCCTCAACTCATGAAGAAACTGATGATGCCACAGTTATAGGTGATATTCATCCAATCAGCGCACGGATTTCTGATACAGTCCAGCAAGTATTGGTTAGGGATAATCAATTAGTCAAAAAAGGACAAATATTGGTTAAACTCGACCCCCGTGACTATCAGATTAGACTCCAACAAGCACAGACACAACTAGAAGCGGCTCTTCGTCAGGCAAATACAGCTAAAATCAATATCGCTTTGTCTTCTCAGACTGCGAGTGCAAGTCATACCCAAGCGCAAGGAGATGTGAACAATGCTAAAGCAGCCATCGCCAGCGCTCAAGCACAAGTAATTCAAGCTCAAGAAGCAATTCCTCAAGCAAAGGCTCAACTGGCGGAAGCTGAAGCTAATCTGCAAAAAGCCCAATTAGATTACAACCGATTTACGCAACTATATCAACAAGGTGCGATCGCTAAAAGAGATTTTGATGCAGCTAGTCAAACATATAATGTGGCTTTGGCGCAAAAACAAGCAGCAGTTCAAGGAGTTGAACAAGCACAAGCAAAACTCCTACAAGTGCAACAAGCTGTAACTAGCGCGAAAGCTGACTTCCAGTCTTCTCAAGGTGACTTGCAAAGTGCAGCAGCCAAAAGCATGGCAACACAAGTTAGTCGTAGTGAATATGCTACATCTGAGGTACAAATCGCTCAAGCTAAAGTTGCTCTGAATAATGCTAAATTGCAACTTTCTTACACAAATATTACTGCTCCAACTGATGGCAGAATTGGTAATAAGAGCGTGGAAGTAGGGCAGCAAGTACAACCAGGACAAAATCTGATCGCACTGGTTAGCCCTCAAAATTGGGTAGTGGCTAATTTCAAAGAAACGCAACTTAATCATATCCGTCCTGGTGAACAAGCAGAAGTTAAGCTAGATGCATTTCCTAACAAAACTTTCATCGGTACAGTTGATAGCATTTCCCCTGCATCTGGTGCAGATTTTGCCTTACTACCGCCTGATAACGCTACTGGTAATTTCACAAAAATTGTGCAGCGTATTCCTGTAAAAATCGTCTTCAATCAAGAAAGTATTCAAGGCTATGAATCTCTAATTACACCAGGGATGTCTGCCACCGTAACAGTTAACTTGCAATAACTTCCTCTCTAACTTCTTGCTAATTTATCCATCTTCACCCATCCAAACTATATACCGAGAGAAGATTGAATTAACAAAGAAACCACACAACAGCTTGCATTAATTCACGGTTATCTATTATGAACGCACGTAAATTAGATTTACTTAATCCAATCCGCAACCAACTGGACAGCATCGTTATTTGTAATTCTCAACAAGCACAATTATTATGCAAACTCATTCCAGCTAGTTGCCCATTTGCCAGAGATATCAAAATTTTTAATCATGCGATCGCTCATATTCCACCTTTATGCAAATTGAATCCTTTATATGAGCAGTTGATGGGATTACGATTTCGCGCCCAGTGTTATTTAGCGGAGTCTCAACAGCAAACATCTAATGAATTAGTTTTGATTGCAATTAAGTAGAGACGAAATACCCAATTTTGTTTGAAACAGATTTACAACCAAGGAGAAACATTATGAAAGGTACAATTAGCAGTCTGATTTACTCCAGCATGATTGTTTTAGGAAGCGCAGGCGCAATGGTTTTACCTAGTCATCCGGCGGCGGCTCGTACAGTACCAGCAGGATATCAAACAGAACGTATTGAATTCGCTCCTGGTGCTACTTCAACAGTCGTATATCACAACCAAAACTATTACCCAGTCCGCTATGTAATTAGAGCAGATGCTAATCAATGGATGAGCATCAAAGCAGATTCTTCTCAATCTCCCGTCTATCTGACGATGAGTGGTGCTGATGGTACACAGTTAATTCTTGCGCCTCAAGAATTAACCAGTTGGAATGGTCGCTTACCGAAAACTCAAGACTATTACATAGAAGCACTCAAACCAGCCGATGTTGCTTATAACTTGAGAATTGCGATCGCTCCTAATACTCCTCAACCTAGTACACAGCGTCTAGAATTTGCCCCTGGTGCTACTTCTAAGGTAATTAGTGGTACTCTTGCGCCTCATACTTCTCGCTCTTATTTGGCAAACGCTAGATATGGACAACTCATGTCAGTAAATGTCAGTTCACCAGGAGCAAATACTTCTTGGCTAACCTTATACGGAGTTGATGGTACAGTGCTAGAAAACGGCAATATGTCTGGCGCTCAATCTTGGCATGGACGTTTACCCAAGACCGAAGATTATCACATTCAGGTAGACAATCCAAAATCTTATCCTATTAACTACACCTTAACTGTGGCAATTCAATAGGTGCATAGGGGTGCTATACACCCCTACTTATTCCGTAAAAGTTAAATTACCAGAAATATTTTCAGGAGAGATATATGCAATTCAAATTCATGGGTATCTTACTCGGAACAATTACTGCTGCTAGTCTTGCTGTTCCTATGCAAGCTCGCGCTGCTGGATTTGATTTAATGCAAGGAGTCAATTTAACTCCCCAGCAAAAAGCTGAAATCGCCCACATTAATCAACAGTCTGAAGCTGAATTTCAGAGAATTTTGACACCTACACAACTAAACCTGTATCAAGTGTACAAACAACATCCTACTAATAAAAGCGATCGCCTAGCTTTTTGGGAAAGTTTTACACCTGAACAGAAAGCTGAATTTCAAGCCTATGCCAAGACAATCAAACTAACAGCAAATTCCTTTTACACCCCAGCCCAAGAAACACAAATTCATCATAATTTGCAGGTTCTTGTGAATGAACTTAAAGCGGAAAATAAACTGCCAAAGACATTTCATTTGGGATTTTGGCAACCTGTAGCCCGAATTAATCCTACACAACCATTAAACTTAGAGGTCATTAACCAAACTAATGTTCCCTTGCAATATGGTTTGACAACTACTGCAACTAAGACAGTGCTGCCAGGAAATGCTGCTGAAATGAATTATATTTCTGCACCATCTAACGTCCTAATTTATCCCTCTCAACAAGAAGCTTCTTTAAAATATAACGTGAGTAAAATTGGCAATACAACTATTGTCAAAGTCCATCAAGTTGCAAGTGACACACCTGGCGATGGCTCACTCGCTATCAACCGCACTGGAGCAATTTACGTCTACTAAAATTTAACAGCTTTAATTTAAGGGTGTACGTATGTACGCCCTTGAAATTAGTTTTTCTACATAGTTTGGAAAAATATTAGGCAAGAATAAAACTCATGAAAAGCATTATCAAAAGCATATTGTTGACAAGTTTGTTAACTGTAGGTATGACAGAAGTAGCTCTATTATCAATTAAACCTGTTGCTGCTCAAGAGCAAATTAATTATGAACTACAAGCACCTACAGGTATTCCAATTAGGGCGATGAGTATAACTAATACACCACTTTATCTTAATAGTGATCGCAGTTACAATTATCATCTACAAGTTAGCAGAGGTACATACTTTGGTGATACTTACATCCCTGCTGGAGCAATCATTCAAGGAAAATTTCAGCCTGCAAATGGGGGTTTACGTTATGTGGCTTATTCTGTGAGTTTTGGCGGCTATATTTACAATATAAATGCCGCTTCTGATGTGATTGAAGGTCAACAAAAGTCTAATCACAAAGATGGCAAAATTCTCTCAGATGCGGGTATAGGAGCCGCAGGAGCGACAGCCCTTGAAGGTATTTTTGGTCATCATCGTCTTTCTTTAGGTGGCATTTTGGGTGGTGCCGCCGCCGGTGCTGTTGTGGGTGCTGTAACTGTGCCTTCTTCTCATGAAATTGTGGTTATTCCATCAGCAATGCTGATTACTCTCTACAGTCGTTAAATTTTAATATCTAAGTCGAGGGACGTAAATAATTGTAATTAGGACAAGGCAGGAGGGAAGAGGGATTTAGTTTATTTAACCTTTCTTAACATAGTTGTTTTACCGACTTACTTATATTAATAGTTCAAATCACTCCAATGTTTAGTAGGGACGTATATCTGTACGCCCCTACTATTGCTAATTTAAGTTCTTCTTAACTGATTTATCTTCACCCAAACAAACTCCACACATAGCGAAGATGGGAAAAGAGAAATAATTCTTAGGAAAAACTATCATGACTAAAGCAATCACGTTATACAAACATCCACCACAACCAAATTCTACATCTATCTCTCTGAAAACCTGGATAGGAGTATTCGGTACAATCTTGGGTGCATTCATGGCTGTGTTGGATATTCAAATTACAAATGCTTCGTTGAAAGATATACAGGCGGCTTTAGGTGCTTCTTTAGATGAAGGCTCATGGATTTCTAGCTCCTATTTGGTTGCAGAGATGATTGTTATCCCTCTCACCAGTTGGCTACCGCAGATATTTTCTACTCGTCGGTATCTCATAGTCAATGTTATTTTATTCATCTTGTTCTCAGTTTGTTGCGCTCACGCTTGGGATTTACCCTCAATGATTGTTTTCCGGGCGGGACAAGGATTAACTGGGGGTATTTTAATTCCGATGGCGTTTACTGTTTTGCTAACCTCCCTACCACCTGCAATGCTACCAATGGGAATGGCGTTGTATTCTGTCACTGCTACCTTTGCACCATCTATTGGCCCTACCCTTGGTGGTTGGTTAACAGATAACTTTAGTTGGCAATACATCTTTTATCTCAATATAGTACCCGGAATTATTGTATTAACGGCGGTTTGGTATGCTATTGCTCCCGAACCTATGCGGCTGAACTTATTAAAACATGGAGACTGGTGGGGAATTGGTACAATGGCAATTGGGTTCGGCTCGTTGCAAATAGTATTGGAAGAAGGTAGCCGCAAAGATTGGTTTGATTCTAACTTGATTGTTTGCTTAACTGCGATCGCTACTATTTTTATTATTCTCTTTTTATTAATTGAACTCATCCGTCAACAGCCTTTTATCAACCTACACTTATTTAGCAGACGTAATTTCACTTTTGCCAGTATCGTCAACGTCTGTCTGGGATTAGGGATGTTTGGCTCTTTATATATTCTCCCCCTCTACCTGAGCGAAATTCAAGGTTACGATGCGCTGCAAATTGGGGAAGTGATGATGTGGGCTGGTTTACCGCAATTATTTCTGATTCCTTTTGTACCTAAATTAATGCAGATATTCGACACACGACTAATGATTGCAGTCGGAGTCAGTGTATTTGCAATGAGTTGCTTTATGAACTCCCACATGACCCATGATACAGCAATGGCTCAATTACGTATGTCGCAATTTGTGCGGGCAATGGGGCAGCCTTTAATTATGATACCCCTTTCCACTACTGCCACTGGTGGTATCCCTAAACAACTGGCGGGTTCTGCCTCTAGTTTATATAACATGATGCGTAACCTTGGCGGTTCTATTGGCACTGCAACCTTAGCTACCCTCGTCACGAATAGAGAACAATTTCACTCCCAACGCTTGGGAGAAAATATTTCACTCTACAGCCTAGAAACACAACAACGTCTAAATCAAATGACTCAATATTTCACTAGTCTAGGGACTGATTTGACAACAGCAAAACAACAAGCTTTGGCAGCCATTGACGAGATTGTGCGCCGAGAAGCTTACGTTATGGCATTTAATGATTGCTTTTATTTTCTAGCTTGTGCATTACTTTTGAGTGGACTGGCTGTGCTGTTTCTCAAAAAGGTGAAAGCCTCTGGAAATGTGGCTGTACATTAGAAGGTTAAAGTTATACGTCAATGATCAAAATCGAGAGCTTCAGATCCCCGACTTCTCAAAGAAGTCAGGGATCTTGCTGTTGGCAAATAATTTAGGATTGCCTGATTTATTTCTTCTTCATTCTCAAATATTGGGCTAATTCCTTAAATATTCTGACTTCTGAATTCTTAGTTATTAACTTAGCTACTAAATTATCTTTCTTCACCCTCAAAAATGCTGATGCATAAGAAACTCAATATTAGTATGTTGGGATTTTGTTGTATACATAATTAAGGAAAAATATGAGAGAGCAAACTCAAGGAAATTTACTCACAAAGAAAAATATTCATAATCTAGAGCGAATTACTGCCATAAGCTCATTCTCAGAAATCCCAAGTAGCCTTCAATACATAGCTTCTCCATTGCAGAGTTATTTAAGTGCCATACATGAAAAATATAAATCAGTAAAAGAAGGCAAAGTTGCAAGCTATATCCCGGAATTAGCTAAGGCAGATCCAGATTGGTTTGGTATTTCTATAGTTAATACAGATGGACAGATTTATCGGATAGGAGATTATCAACAGAGATTTACTATCCAATCTATTTCTAAACCCTTTGTTTACGGTCTAGCATTAGAAAAATATGGAAGAGAGACTGTACTAAAGAGAGTGGGCTTAGAACCAACAGGGGAGGCTTTTAATTCAATCGTGTTCGATGAAATAAATAATCGCCCTTGGAATCCGATGGTGAATGCCGGAGCGATCGCTACTACTGATTTATTAACAGAGAATGATGGCGTTGTAGGGATTCTACAGATATTAGAAATGTTCCGTCATTACACAGGTCGCCAGATGGAAGTGGATATTCCTGTATTTTTGTCAGAAAAAGCTACTGGAAATAGAAATAGAGCGATCGCTTATCTGATGAAAAATTCAGGCATGATTAGTGACAAGATTGAGGAAACTTTAGATATATACTTTCAGCAATGTGCTATTTCACTGACTTGCAATGATTTAGCAATAATGGGAGCAACTTTGGCTAATAAAGGAATCAACCCCATCACAGGAGAACAGGCTATTCAAAGCCGTTATGTACAAGATGTTCTTAGCCTGATGCACACTTGTGGAATGTATGATTTTGCTGGCGAATGGGCTTATAGAGTAGGATTTCCTGCTAAAAGCGGAGTTAGTGGTGGTATAGTTGCAGTCGTACCTGGTAAGTGTGGAATTGGAATTTTTTCCCCTCTTTTGGATGCCAAAGGTAATAGTATCCGAGCTATCAAAGTTTGTGAACAACTTGCCCAAGATTTTGGGCTACATCTATATAATGCTGTGCAACCTAGCTACGATCTCGCATTTTTGATGCAGTAGAGGCGTATAGTTGTACGCTTAAGGGGCTACAAAAAGGGCTAGAATGCAGACAGAATAAGTCTCATAGCTCTTTGACCTTGTTGGTAGAAAGGACGCTTATTAGGACTTAATGTCAATA
>NZ_JACJRV010000112.1 GCF_014697475.1 Nostoc sp. FACHB-152 | reverse complement strand
CCGCGTCGGAGCGAAAAGTTGAGCCAGTGCGTTGGACGGGTTCCCCGGCATAAAGCAACTGGCGTTGCGCGTCCGGGTTTCCCGGCGCAAAACTTTTCAAGACAGAGGGGTTGGGGAGAGGTTCATCGAACTCACGTTTAATTACAGATTGATTGAATACCTTCTTGAGATAGAAGTTTCCCAAAGTATTACATCTAGCTAAGTAATGCTTCAGGTGGAGGTTTAGAAATTTTCTAGAAATTATTTTTCAAAAGAAAGGTAGTGAAATCCTTGGTAGATCAAGCTGAGTATTGAAACAGATATGGCAGACAATCGCGGAATATGGTAGACGAGTACGCGAGGGACTTGAGCAAGGTAGGCAATAGGGGGTAGGGAATGGAAAAAACAATAGTTATGCTGTTTTATCTGTTCCCTTTCACTATTGCCGAATGGCACTAAGTTAACGGCAAACCCCTTATCTATAAGGATGAGCGGGTGTGGGGTGTTGGGTGTAGTGAGTCAGAGATTTGTTTGTGTTCGTACTTGTATTTAATTTTCTTGATTTTTCCCTACACCCCACACCCTACCCCCAACAAGATAGCCCAGACGACTTTTCAGCTTTTCTTAGTGCCATTCCACTATTGCCTATTGCCTCAACCCTATTGCCTGTTTTATCCTTTAACGTTTTTCAGCAATAATTGACACCCACATAAAAATGGGTTCGGGCTTTCTGTGCGATCATCTGTTAGCACCTCAATTGGCAGGTTACTGTGGTATATTAATTCGTCATAATCCATCAATGCATTCCACTTAATCTTGCCAGTTGGGAAGCCTAAGTCTAAAGCTGCATCAGTTATTAACTCTTGCCACTTATAAATTTCTGGGTCACGCGATTTGCAATAATCAAGAATGGCAATCAATGCGCCAGGTCTAGTAACGCGTAAAATCTCTTCAAGAGCGCGGACAGGATCAGCTACAACACAAAGAGTAAAGCCCGATGCAGCAGCATCAAAGCTATTATCAGAAAATGCCAGGTTTTGAAGATCCATTACTTTGAAAGTGATGTCTGCGGCTATCAGCTTTTTACGCGCTTCATCTAGCATTTTCTGTGATAAATCAACGCCTACTACACTTACTCCTTCAGGGTAAGCTGGAAGATTAAGACCTGTTCCTACGGCAGCATCAAGCACAATTTGCCCTGGCTTAAGCTGTAAGGAAGCAATTAGTGGTTTGCGGTCAATATCCCAGTAACGCAACATAATTTGCTCATAGTCTACTGCTCCATGATCGTAGGCATCAATTATTTTAGTTAGTAGCATTAGCTTTCTAGTCAAACACTTACCGAAAAATTAGCATAAAATTATACTAATGTCTATGCTGAGTCAGTACTTAACGGATACCCAAAAGGTAGCTAATTGCTTGAATTACACTTAAATAAAAATTACCTTCTCTTTCACGAAATAATTGAAAAGCAGAATCAGGCAAACCGAAAAAAGGTCTAAGAGTCCAACCTAGCTGGCTCCCAACAAAAGCATAAAGAAACAGCCAAAACTGTAAAATTTTCTTGCGGGTTTTACTGCCTTCATTATCTTGCTCTAAAACTGAATTCATGGCTTGATATAAAGCCGAAATACCAATAAATCCTGTGATGGCAAAGATAAATACATTTAAGAGAATTAAAAATTGGTAGTTATTAGTAGTAAGTAAGAAAAAAAGTGTAATGGGTGCAAAACTAAATAAAAGAACGCTGGTGACAGCAACGGCGGTTAGTACCAAGGCGAAATGCTGTCCAAAAGTTCGCTTAGAGCCAAAAATAACATTAGAAAAGAACAGCGTAGGTAGGCAAATTAGTAATGTAATTAAGTACAGTGCTGGTAATTTTACGGCAGAAGAAATAGCTTGCATCCAACTGTGAGATGCACCAATAATGCCTCCATAAATGGCAATAAATATAGAACTACAAACTAGCAAGGAAATTATCTTACTTGGTAATCTAATTCCTTGACGTACTTCTTCTAAAAATCCCTGGCGATCGCGCAATAAACTAATCAATACTGCAAAATATTTAATTCCCGTAGATTTTCGTTCAATCATACTTATCCCTACATAGATATTATTCTAGTTTTAACACTGTAATTAGTAGTGTCAAAACTAGAGTTTCATGCTTCAACAAAGCAAAGCTAGTAAGATATAGCAGGTAACAAGCAATAGGTAACAGGCAACAGGCTGGAAAATCTCTCGATGACTGGGTTTTAAGATCAGCTTATGCCCTAAACTATGCTTTAACTGCTATCTAATGGATTTAGTTGGTTACTAATCCATGTTTCTAGCATTTATTTGGTATTAACTAAGGCAGTATAAACACTTAAATTCCTGTATGGTTTTTAAGGCAGGAACTATGATTACTTGCGATGTAGGGTGTGACATTTGCTGCATTGGCAATTAATGTAACTTCGCCTTGCTGATTAAATACCCAGCCACTAGCAGGGGCAATCTTAACAATATCAGGTGATATTTTAAGCTTCGTTGTTGTAGTCTTGGAGTTATGGGCAAGTCTAGCGATCGCATTGAGACGAGTATCTGACCAGACAATATCGCTAGTGAGTGGTTCATTAGGGCTGGGAGGTAAACCACCCCGTCCGGTGACTATAATTTCACTGCGGGTTTTGGCAATATTACCAGAACAGCCTTGAGCGATCGCGTTGGAAGCATCAACAACTTCTGCGGGTAATTCAACTATGCCACGATTTGACTCATCGGGTGTGTTGATTTGAATTGTACCGTTGATTCCTAATTCCGAAGCCGCAGTAATATCGTTGGTTATGTTGTTTCGTGGGTTGAGTCCACTAAATGGTGCAATCCCAAATAAACCGTCAGTAGTGATATTGATATTTCCACCCCGACCTTTAAAAGCGGTAGCGGTAATATCGCTATTTTCTCTAAGAGTAGCCACAATCACTTTTGAGTCAATATCAATATTGCCACCCGCCACATCTGCACCTACCTTTGATGTGTCTGCATTGGTAGTTATTTGGCTATTATCTTGCAACAGCAAGAAATCTAAGTCTTCCAGCGAGATATTGCCACCTCGACCGGATGTAGTTTCAGCTGTGATTATTGCATTTTTGTCTAAACGCACATCACGAGCTTGGATGGTCAGATTACCTGCATCTCCTGAGCCTAAATTTTCTACGGTAACTCTGGCATTATCTCGCACCGTTAACTTTGAGGTGAAAATATTTAAGGAACCTGCATCGCCACTACCACGAGAGCGAGCAAACAACCCACTGGGGGGTTGACCATTTACACCTGTACTACTGAGTTCTATAGAATCAGTAGCATTTACTGTTAAGGTTCCTCCATTACCACTGCTTCCTGCTAAAGTACCAGCTGTCACCTGTGCGCCATTATTGACCAACAACTGCCGAGTATTAATAGTCAAAGCACCGCCATTTCCAGAACCTTGGGTTTCAGCAAACAAGCCACTGGGCAAAGTTCTATTCACAAGAGAAGTGCCGCTCAATCTCACAAAATCTGAGGACTTAATAATCAGGGTTCCCCCGTTACCTTGGCTACCCACACGAGCAGCAGCAGCAATGTTTCCTCCATCCTCAACAATTAACTTCTTCGTAGTAATACTCAAGTTACCAGCATCACCTTGAGCAAAAGTTTCGGCGAACAAAGCACTAGGATTACCAGCTGCATCAGTTCCAGATACTTGCACAGTATCGGAAACATTTACTGTTAAATTTCCGCCAGCACCGCTACTGCGAGTAGAAGCTCGGATTTGTGAACCATCTTTAACAGTTAATTGCTCTGCGGTAATCGATATGCCTCTACCATCCTCATCTCCTATTGTGTCTGCTGAGAGTAATGACCCACCTGTAAGGTTGATATTTTTGCCTTGTAGTTGAATATTGCCACCACCATTACCATTAGCATTAATCACTGCACCATTTATAAATGATATATCTGCTAACGCTACTCCATTCGGAAAAGTTAATGGTTGGTTATTGCTTTCAAGATTCAATCCCACAGTTCCTGGTTCTGAGATTCCACCAATAGCAATTTGACCACCCTCAGCTTGTAAAGATAGTTTGACATCATCATTAGGTGGAGGAAATACTAATCCTCCATCTATAGTGACATTGCCGCCTACCAAAGCTAAAGTTTTTTCTGGTGACACTGCAATCAATGAGTTCTGCAATAAAATGCTTCCTGAATTGCTGCCAAATTGCAGACCAATTGGTGTACTGACTGTTAGCAACGGCCCTGTTTGCTTGTCAGTTGCACTAAATGTAGTACCGTCAGCAAATTTTATGCCACTAGCTGTACTACCAAAAAATGAACCACCTACAGTTATGTAAGCGTTAGGCCCTATGATAATTCCGTTGGGATTGATGAGAAATAAATTGGCATTAGAAAACTCAAGTCCGCCGTTATTTAATTGAAAAGCTCCTAGAGTGCCTAGAATTTTAGAAATATTGCTTCCTGTCACCCTGGCAATAATATTTTGAATATTATTAGTGTTAGTTAAGAAAAAAGCTCCTCGCCCTTCACCTACATTGAATTCTCGAAAACTATGAAATACATTGGAGCCTCGTACTGCACCGCCTGTGATAAAGTCATTGACATCATCATATGGTTCAAGGCCAGAACTTTCATTTCCTAGAGTATTATCAGGAGTAATGATACTTTGAGCAAAAACCCTGCTTTCCAACGAACAAATAATTATTCCACCAATAGCTAAATAGATGGCTAGCCCCAGTCGCCAACAATAGCTTTTCCAGTTGTGAATCATATTATAACTTACTCTAATTTAGAGTTTTACTTGCTTTAAATAAATACTTATACTATTTGCGTTGCAAACATTACGGAAAAAACAAGGTTTTTAGCAGTTATTGCCTCTACTGATCAATTACAGTTTGATCTAATTGTTGCAGATAAAGCTGTACTTGCAGTTTTGTGCTAGAAGATAATTGTTCTAACTTTTGTAATGTTGGGGCATCACCCTGTATTAGCTTGTCTACTGTATCTTGGTCATATATTTCTAGAATCTGTATTGCTTGCTTACTTTTGAATATTTCCCTTATTTGGTTGATTCTGGCTGAATTGAAATACATAGCATTGTCATGACCTATATCTGTCCCAACAGTCACTAACCGTAGAAAGCATGGATGTGTTGGCGAAGGTATACATTGTGGTTTGATTTGTATGTCGGCAAAGGCGTAACCTCCACTAGAAGCGATCGCTCCACATACTATCAAGGCACTCATAAGTCCTCTTAGGCAATACTTTTGCTTCTGACTTTGAATCATATTCCTCAATGCCTTACATCCAAAAAATACTAAATATTTTTATACGTGTCTAAATTCAAAGATTAATAATTGAATATTGAACCAGAAGTTAATTGTTCTGGTTGTTGTAATATATGTGTATTGTCCTGTATTAAACTCTGCACTGCATTTGTATCGATAGAGTTTGTATAGACTCCTAAGGTTAGGGAGAAAGAATAGTTACTGTTTAATAACTCTTGTGTCTCCCCGCTATACCTGCTTGCCTCTGAAGGTAAATCACTTAACCCAACGATATTGGCTAGATTAACTTTGTTGATACCCTGTATTGAGCTTTGTAGTTTGTCCGGGCCTTCTTGAGCTTGGCCATGAGGTGGATCTGTCACAATAGGCCCTGTTCTTGGTGGTACAACAGGTACTGGCCTAATAATAGGTAACAATGGATCAACATTAGGTAGTGACTGCGAAAAAGATACTGTCTCTTGCACAACAAGTTCTGTCACAGCAAAAGACTCAAACGGTTGACTTTGAATATTATTACTCATAATCTCTAATGCTACACAGGATTATTTCTGTATTTACACTTAATAATTGCAATGCATATAATACATAAAAATAAGAGTTACAGTAGTTATCGCATCTACGGGGCAATTACAGATTGATTCAGTTGCTATGGTTGCTGTATTACTTGTGGCAGAGAAGACCTTAGCCGCAGTGTTGAGCCAGGAGCTAATTGTTCCAGTCTTTGTATTGTTGCTAAATCACCCAGTCTTAGCCTCTGCACTGCAAATGGATCTTCTTTTTTTAGAGCTGCTATGGCTTGTGGGTAAAGTATTAATATTCGGTCTACTTCCATTGCTGGTGAATGAGATCCATCTTTATAAACAGGTGTATAAACATTGCATGGATTTGTTGGTGAAGATATGCAGAGTTGTCTTCCTGGCATTTGGGCAAAAGCGTACCCTTGACTAGAAGCGATCGCTCCACCTACCACCAAGACATTTATGAGTCCCCTTAGGCAACTTTTTTGCATCTGACTTTGAATAATATTTCTCATACTTTATCTCTAATACTACACAGGATTATTTCTGTATTTACACCTCTTGCGATGCATATAATGCCTAAAAAACAAGAGCTACAGTAGTTATTGCATCTACGGGCCAACTACAGACTGATTCAGTTGCTGTGGTTGCTGTATCACTTGTTGCAGATATGGATTTAATTGATTCAGGTGCTGTAGTTGCGGTATAACTTGTGGCAGAGAAGACTGTAGCCCTTGTGTTGAGCCAGGAGCTAATTGTTCCAGTCTTTGTATTGTTGCTAAATCACCCACTCTTAACCTCTGCACAGCAAATGGATCTTCTCTTTTTAGCTCTTCTATGGCTTGTGGGTAAAGTATTAATATTAAGTCTATTTCCATTGCTGGTGAATGACCTCCATCTTTATAAAGATATCTATAAAAATTGCATAAATTTGTTGGTGAAGGTATGCAGAGTGATCTTTGTAAAAGTTGCGATTGGGCAAAAGCGTACCCTCCACTAGAAGCGATCGCTCCACCTACCATCAAGACATTCATGAGTCCCATTAGGCAATATTTTTGCATTTGACTTTGAATGATATTCATCTGTCTCACCTTTTAAAATACAGAAGAAACAAGGGCTACAGTAGTTATCGCATCTACGGGCTAGTTACAGATTGATTCAGTGGCTGTTGTTGCAGTTGCTGTTGTTGTAGTCTCAGTTGTTGCAGATATGGATTTAGTAGCAGTGTTGAGCTAGGAGCTAATTGTTGTAGCTTTTGTAATTTTGTTGCATCACCCTGTCTTAGCTTCTCCACTGCAAATGGATCTTCTTTTTTTAGCTCCGTGATTGCTTGTGGGTAAAGTTCTAGTAATGCCTTTAGCAGTTCTGGTGGCATGGTTTTAGCTGGTTGATGAGGCTGATCTTTCTTGATTTTATGAGGAGGTGGAAGGCATAGTCTGGTTGGCGAAGGTCTACATAGGACTTGTGTTTGGGCAACGGCGTACTCTCCACTAGCAGCACTCGCTCCACCTACCATCAAGGCGCTCATGAGTCCCATCCAGCAATATTTTTGCTTCTGACTTTGAATGATATTCCTCATACTTTACCTCCTAAAATACTAAGTATTTTTACACTATTGCTAAATCAAACCTCAATAATACACCACTAAATTGTCTATTCTTCTGCTTCTGTTCCTTACCTTCCCCTAAATACTTAAGTGTTATTACGGCAGCCAGATTAGAATTGAGTAACAATTTTCTGTAAAGCCCATATAAGGACACAATAAAGTTCTTGACGTTTCCAGAATTTTGCATTAAAAAATTTCAGATCAAGAATGAGTAAAGTTACATTACACAGTCTATAGAGGCGAGAGACTAGGGGTTAGAGACTAGAAAAATGTACCTCTTTGGGATGAAAACTGCACACAATCATCCTATGATTCAGCAACGCCATGAGGGCTGGGGAGGGGTCTAATCCATGTGTCGCATTCTTGTCTCAAATTGGTATTACGTTAAATTGGTGTAATTATGGCGAACGCAAAAGCTATTTCGGTGAACGCAAAAGCTATTTCGGCGAACTCAAAAGCTATTTCGGCGAACTCAAAAGCTATTTCGGCGAACTCAAAAGTTATTTCGGCGAACTCAAAAGCTATTTCGGCGAACTCAAAAGCTATTTCGGCGAACGCAAAAGCTATTTCGGTGAACGCAAAAGCTATTTCGGCGAACGCAAAAGCTATTTCGGTTAGTTTGCGATCGCTTGCCCAATTCCATCACGCTGCTTAACCAAGGCAGTGTAAGTAGAGGGACATAAATAATTGTAATTAGGAGAAGGCAGGAGGCAGGAGGACGACACTTTGCTCAAGTCGGGAAACCCGCCCACGCAAGTGTCTCCAGAGGGCAGGAAGGAAGAGGTTTTTAGCTATTTTGCCCAAGACTTATCTAGTTAAGTTTATTTGTGCCTTCCTACTTAAATACTAATTTACTGCATATTTTCTGAGTAATGGCTTTTATCTTTAAAAAGTAGAATCTTTTTAATTACGGCTTGATTCTGTTTTTGTGGTTGCAGTTTTAGTTGTTGCAGATAGGGCTGTAGTTTTATGCAGTGTTGAGCCAGAAGTTAATTTTTCTAGCTTTTTTAATATTCTTGCATCACCCTGTCTTAGCTTCTCCACTGCATTTGGATCATCTTTTTGTAGTTGTTTAATTACTGTTAGCGATGCTGATGACACAGCTTGGTGATGAGGTTTATCAGGTAGAGTCACAGGTGGTCTATCTGGAAGACACGGATTTTTTGGCGAAGGGATACAAACTGTTGATGTGTTTGCTGTTTGAGCAAAGGCATACTCTCCAGTAGAAACAATCATGCCGCAAGTAATTAAGGCAATTACTAAGATAAACTTCCAGAGCCTTTTAAGTAGTTTTTGAGCCATCTTTGTACCATTCCTTGCAATATTCTTAAAGAAGTTTTAATGACCAAGCAATGATAATGTTTCTAACCAGTTGTTTGCTATTAACATAGAATACAGCAGATTTAAGTACAATTCCAGTCATCAGCCTAGTTAATGTAAAAATTTAATTTCTACATTAACTTAGGCACTAGTACTGCAAAGCGGAAGTCAAAAGTATTATGGAATAAGCTGTTTAGGACTTTTCAATGGTCTGCTTATTTCCGCCGTGGTGTACTAGTAATTTCACCGTAGCAGTCGCAAACCGTTGAGTGTGACTAAGACTGTAGAGCCTTCATGTCCAATGACACCGATGGGGAGGTTAATATTCCCTAAAAAGTTACCTAGCATCAGCAGTAAAATTGAGGTCAAGGCTAGGGTGATATTTTGTTTGACTATGGTTTGCGATCGCCTGCCTAATTCCATCGCTACGAGAATTTTTTCTAATCTGTCTGTCATTAAAACGATGTCTGCTGTTTCTAAAGCGACATCGCTACCGGCAATACCCATTGCAATGCCTACTGATGCTTGGGCTAAAGCAGGCGCATCATTTATACCATCTCCTACCATTGCAACTGTTTGATAGCGTTGCTGCAAGGAGCAAATTAGCTCTAATTTATCTTCTGGTAAAAGTTCTGCATATACCTGATCAATGCCAATGGCTTGGGCGACACTTTGGGCTGTGCGTTGATTATCTCCGCTAATCATGACGATTTGTTCTACTCCCAGTTGACGCAGACGGCTAATGGTGGTGGCTGCTTCTGGGCGAATCATGTCTGCAATGGCGATCGCACCTAGCACTTCCTCTTCTTTGGCAACCCAAACGACAGTTTTACCTTCATGTTCCAAACAATTAGTTAACTCTTGTAATGGTTGCGGTAACTGGACAACATATTGCTGTATGAAACTGGCATTTCCCAAGATGACTTTTTGGTTGTTGACAATCCCGACAATTCCTTGACCTGGTATAGCTTGAACATTAACACCACGCACCCAATCTAAATCACCAGCTGCCTGTACAATTGCTTTAGCAATGGGATGTTCGGAAGATGCTTCTAAGGCTGCGGCTGCTTTTAATACATCTGCTTGTGTATATTCTTCAGCAGAGATGATTTGAGATACTTGCACTTGTCCTGTTGTGAGAGTACCAGTTTTATCGAAGGCGATCGCTCGTACTCTGCCCATCTTTTCTAACTGCGCCCCATTTTTAAATAAAATTCCCCCTCTTGCACCATGAGCAATTCCTGACAGCAGGGTGGGCATAATTGCGGCCATCAACGCACAAGGAGAAGCAACCACCAAAAAAGTCAAGGCGCGATAAATTGTAGTTTCCCAGTCCCAACCCCACAAAAACGGCGGCAAAATTGCGAGTAGTGTTCCAGCTATAACAATTACCCTGGCATAGCCTCGTTCAAATCTTTCGATAAATTCCTGGGAAGGTGGGGCTGACTCTTGTGCTTGTTCTACCAAACGAATCACGCGTTGAATTAAACTACTGCTTGCTGGTTTGTGTACTTGCAACCTCAATGCGCCATAACCATTGAGTGTCCCGGCAAACACTTCTTCACCTACAGTCTTTTCTACAGGTAAAGATTCTCCGGTGATTGCCGCTTGATTGATAGTGCTGTAACCTGACACAATCATGCCATCAGTCGGAATTAACTCTCCGGGTTTGACGATAATTTCATCTCCGATTTTCAACTGACTGATGGTAAGCAGTTTTTCTTGCCCTTGATGCAAAACCCTAGCTGTATCGGGTGTCAAACTCATCAAACTGCGGATACTGCGTTCAGTGCGCCGCATCGCGTAACCTTCTAACGCGCCGCTAGTGGCAAAGATGAGAATCAAAATTGCACCATCAATAATTAGATGATATTCTCTGCGCCATAAACCCAGACTAGCCGCACCAACAGCCGCGACAATCATTAATAAGTCAACGTCTAGTTCTTTCTCTTTAATTAATGTAGTCAGTCCTTCGCGCGCGCTTTCGTAACCACCAATAACATAAGCAGTGCTTAATAACAGCATCGCCCAGCCTAACCAACCTAGATGCAAAGCGAACCAGCCAAAAAATAATAACAGCCCACAAATTAAAGCAGCAAAGATATCTGTGTGTTCTTTGGTGAATTTGGTTAAATGCTGAGGGTAGAACATGAGAGTGAAATCAGTGACAACTACTCTCACGCTAAACCTTGACATTAATGTTAATGTCAAGAAGAAGGGTGTAGGGTGTAGGGGAAAATCAATGGGGGCTGTAGGTTAGGTGGAACAAAGTGAAACCCAACAAAACTGCGAATTGCGTTAGCGAGCCTGCGATAGCGAAGCGTTAGCGACGCTCCTGCGTCGCGTCATTGCGAATTGCAAATTGCTACTAGTTCTGCTGTTGTAACTCAATCCAAAATCGACTGCCTTGATTAGGGGCAGATTCTACACCAACCCTGCCTCCTAGACGTTCTGCACCCTTACGGACGATCGCAAGTCCAATTCCTGTGCCTGGATAAGCCTCTTGGCCGTGCAGACGCTCAAAAACGCCAAATATCTTCTGTTGATGCTCTGGTTGAATCCCAATGCCATTGTCTTCTACCCACAGACGCACCCAGCTATCCTGGGTTTGCGACCAAACTCGGATTTGTGGTCGAATGCCAGGAGCAACAAACTTCACGGCATTTGACAACAAATTTGCCACCATTTGTAATACAATTGTACGTTGTCCCAAGATGCTGGGCAAATCGGGTGCAACGGTGATTTGGGCTTGGGATGCATTTAAGTCTGCGGCTACTTGCGCTTGGGCTTCTGCGACAACCTGAGTTAATTGAATGGGAATTAACCGAATTTGCTCACGGTTGAGGCGGCTATATGCTAACAAATCGCTAATTAGTTGATTCATCCGCTCAATGCCTTCAACAATGTAATGAATGTACTCTTGGGCAAGTTCATCCAGTTGGTCGCCATAATCCTCAACCAAAGCTTGAGAAAACCCTTGAATTCCGCGCAAGGGCGCGCGCAGGTCATGAGCTACTGTGTAGGAGAAGGCTTCTAAATCTTTATTGGCTTCTTGCAGTTGGGCAGTACGTTTTTCCACGCGTTGTTCTAGGGTGCTGTTTAGTTGCAGAAGCTCGGCTTCTGCTAGTTTACGGTTTGTGATGTCAGAACGAACAGCGATGTACTGATAAGGTTTACCAGTAGCATCTAAAAATGGGACGATTGTAGTGGCAACCCAGTAAAATGAACCATCTTTGGCGCGATTTCTAATTTCTCCTTGCCATACCTGCCCCTTGCTAATAGTTGTCCACAACTGCCTAAAAAATTCTTTTGGGTGGTAGCCGGAGTTAACAATGCGATGAGTTTGCCCAATTAGTTCTTCTCTGGAATACTGTGAAAGCTCACAGAATTTATCGTTGACGTAAGTAATTGTGCCTTGGGTATCGGTAATGGCAACGATTGAAGAAGCATCAAGCGCAAATTTAAAGTCTGCTAGGTCTTTTAATGACTGCTGTAATGCTATCTCTGCCTGTTTGCGCTCAGTGATATTTAAAATCGCGCCAATACTTCCTCTCGTTTTTCCATGTTCATCAAATAGAGGCGCAGCGTACTCTAATAAGGTTAGGGTTGTGCCATCATGCCAAACTACATCGACTTCAAAATCTTGAACTTGAATACCGTGAGCGGCTGCACGCTGTAAAGGTAAATCTTCTGGTGCAAGTAGCCGATGATTTTGATAAACCTGAAAGTTTGTGGGACGCTCGCCTTCGGGCGCGCTTAAAGACGCATTTACAGTTGGTGCAATGGCTAACATTTGAGCAAAGGCTGAGTTCACCCGAATCTTTTCACACTGCGGATCATCAGCGATGCCAACACCTATGGGAATCACTTCTAATAGAGTTTGCGATTCTGCCAACTGTTGCTGAAGTTCTTGGTTTAAGTTTAAAATTTCTTGCTCGGTCTGTTTGCGCTCTGTCACATCAATGGCTGTGGCAATGATTAACTTTCTGCCATCCGGTAATGGTGGGAGTGGCGCAGCATAGAAATCCCAGATGCGAGTTGCGCCTGTAGAGGTAGTGACTGTATATTCTCCTAGTGCTGTGCGATCGCTCAAGGGATATTGGCTAAAAATTTTGGCTTGCACTTCGTTTTGGCGATCGCCGTAGCCTTTTGCTGTCCAAGCTGCAAGTGTAGGAATGTCTTCTAAGCGATAGCCTGTAATTTCTGTCCAGACATGATTAATCTGCAATACTTCACCATCTTCGGTATGTAACATAATTGGCAAGGGAACGTTAAGCAAAGCCGAGCGAAATCTTTCTTCACTTTCACATAAAGCTTGTGTTGCGCGTGTTTGCTCGATAATTGACCAAAGCCGACTAACTGTGTTTTGCAGCAGTGTGACTTGATAGGGTTGCCACTCTTGCACTGTTCGGGAATTAATTGCTAGAACTGCCACCCATTGCCTTTCATAAAGGCAGGGAACTGCGACAAAAGCCCGAATTCCCATCTCGGCAAAATTTTGGGCGAAGGGGGCGGTATAGGGATAGGTGGTTACGTCTGGAACTACTGAGGGTTGACCTGCGTGGTAAAGCTCAATTAGTTCTGGCAGAATCGACTCTGACAAGGTATGAACACCAACGACACTGGAAATATCTTCTTGTCGCCGCCAGTCTTGCTTGACTATTGATACATCCTCTGCCAAATTTACTTCGTGCCACACACAGCGTTCAACATTCAAGTATTTGCCTATACTGCTTACCGCTTCCCAAAGCATTGCATCAGCATTATTCAGTTGCCGCAACCGCAAGTCAAGTTCGTTGAGAAATTTATCGTTGAGTTCGGCTAATTTGCGTTCGTGAATATCAGTCGTAGCACCATACCAACGCAGCACTTGCCCTTGCTCGTCTAAAGCAGGTACAGCGCGAATCAAAAACCACCGATAAACTCCATCTTGAGCGCGCTTTATCCGTCCTTCAATTTCTAAAGGCTGTTTTGTTTGTCGCGCGATCGCCCACTGCTTGAATACAATTTGTACATCTTCAGGATGATAACACTTAGCCTTAATTGCGTGATCGCGGCTTTGCTCCAACGTTAAACCCGAATACTCACACCACTGACGATTGATATATTCTAATTCTCCCTTAGCATCAGTTATCCAGACAAATTGCGGCATTGAGTCGCTCAGTTGTTGTAACTGCTGCTCTTTTTCGCGCAGGGCAATTTCAGCTTGTTTGCGCGCGGTCACATCTCGTGCGCTGGCATAGCTTAATCTATACTCAGGGGAGATAACTCCTGTCCAAGATAGCCACTTGTATGAGCCATCTTTACATCGGTAGCGGTTTTCAAAGGTATCTGCGGGATTTCCGGCCTCAAATTGTGCAGAGGCCGCCAGGGTGGCCTCAATGTCGTCTGGATGCACAAAGTTGAGAAATGGTTGCGCCATCAATTCCGAAACAGTGTAACCCAATACTCTCTCCCAGGCTGGGTTAAGCTGCCGTAAGTGACCATCTAGTCCCGCGATCGCAATCATTTCGTTAGATAGGGTAAAAAAGCGATCGCGTTCTTCTTGAGCAAGTTTGCTGTCTGTAATATCGAAGACAATGCCGCTACAACGCACCGCTTGTCCGGCTTCATCTTTCAAGAACCGCCCAATGCTTTTGATCCATCTTACTTCCCTGTTGTCGGCGCGAATAATCCGATATTCGTAATTTAAAAGTTGATTTTCTCCTACGGCTTGCTCTTCAATTTTGCTGACTCGCTCTAAATCAGCTGGATAGATGCGGCTACGCCACATCTCAATGGTTGCTTCCCCACTGTCAACAACTTCATACCCCAGCAATTGAAAATGTTGGGCTGACCAAATCCCTTTTCCCATTGACAAATCCATATCCCAAGCTGCCATCCCTGCTCCTTCTATGGCTAGGTTGAGGTGTTCATTGGCTGCTTGCAGTTGGGCTGTTCGCTCTTGAATTCTGGCTTCTAGGTCTTCATTGCTTTGAAATAATGCCTTAGCGGTTGCCTGCCTTTGCAAATCTAGTTTATGTAGCTGTTTACTATTCCAAAGCAAGAGTCCGGTAAAAGCAAGGATATGTAATACAACTAAGATAGAAGTCCCAAAAGCTGGTTCCAACAATCCCATTCGCGCTGTTGCAATCCGCAAACCACCTAAAATTAACGGAATTGCGATCGCAGCTGGGAGAAAGCGACGGGCAAGCATTCCTCCTGCACTATCTGCTGTCATAATCCCCATCAACCCTTGGTCTGGGTTAGCCATTAAAATGCCACTTGCCAGCACAATAAAACAAATTGCTGTATGCACGGCCATCTGGGTATAGCTGGTAAAAGCAATAATCGGTTGAACATGATAAAGATAGGCAATCACGACTTGAGCCGCGATTAAAATTGTGAAGATGGCTAATCTTTCTACCCAGCGAGTTTGGCTAGAATTTATCCGTCTATTAGTTCCATTCAGCCATAAAGCAGTGCCGACAAAAACAAAACAAACTGCTGCCAGTGGCGACATTCGACCCGGTGTTAACGTGCCAATATCAATATATTGATGGTCATCTACAAACAGTAGTTGGTCAATCCCCAAATCCCATCCGCATAGATATTCGCTCAGGGTGGCTAAACCGAGCGCAGCAACAACCAAACTACAGACCTGACTAATTCTGCGCCCTTGAGAGTTTGTCGAAGTGGACGCAAATAGAGAAGTTCCAGCCAAAATAAAACCCAACGCTGTGTTTGCCTTCATCGTTACCAAATTTGGCAACACACTCTTGAGAATGCTGATATCCAAAATCCAGCCAATCAGAACCAGGCAGCCAACACTAACAACAAACGCTGCTGCTACTTTAGCTGTCCTCTGTAACAAGGATACTAACCATAGCTGAGATAAATATTTCACGGCGGACTCTTCCCTTTGCAAGACTTAATATTGTGGGGTTAAATTAGCAAACTGAAAATTAATATGCATTACAGTTCTACTCAACTGTTCCCAAAATAATTGTCCCTTCACTCCGTAGTGATTGGCTAAGGCATCAATAGGCCAATACGGTTGGGTTAAAGGGGAAAGGGTAAGGGGGAAAGGGGAAGAAAAAACCTTTAACCCTTACCCTTTAACCCCTTTGGGGTGACGCTCGCAAGCTCGCTAACGCTGCGCTAACGCCAGTCGCTCATGGGGGAACCGCGCTGGCTCACTTTTTCCCTAAACCAATTCTTAGTTCAAAATGCTTATCCAAACCGTATTGGGCAATAGGCAACAGGGTTGAAAGTCTTCTATTATATGACTTTGTTCTTAGAGGATGTTTTAAAAGCAAATATAATTTGTGACTACACAAACTAATACCAATTCAAATAATGTTTGCGACAGATACCCCACCCGCCTGACGGCACCCTCCCCTTAGCAAGGCAGGACTGTTTCATTTTAAAAAGGAAAAAAGTAATTTAATATCATGGGCGCAATTTCGGATTGCTCTGGTTAGAGAATCAAAACCATTGTGACGCAGGAG
>NZ_JACJRV010000111.1 GCF_014697475.1 Nostoc sp. FACHB-152 | reverse complement strand
AAAACTCAGTATACCTTTATTCCTTCTTTCCTATTGCCTATTGCCTATTGCCTATTGCCTGACTACACAAGTATGTTCAGTAATCAAACCGGATTCCTATATCAGCAATACAAAGTTAGGACAGCACTATCCCTTGGAATCAATGAAAAAACTTATTCAAATCTCAATTATTATAATTCTATCACTAGGTTTGACATATCATTTATTACGTATTGCTTTTCCAATAACCTATATAGTTGACTGTACCCAAGCTAATAAAATCACGAAAATATCCGATAATTTTATCAGTGCAATTGGTGACCCATCACCAAAAGAAGCAGAAATTATAACACAAAGGTATATCACGAAAGCCTTTTGTTTAAATGATTTAAAGGGTGATTCTAGCTTCAGCCCTAAACCATATTTCTTTAATGTATCAAACTTAAGTTCTAAGTATCAAATTATTGGTTATAGTGGTGCTGGTTTTCGTAGTCCAGGCAATTTACAAGTAAAATTTGACAACGGGACTCTCCTAAATTTTTGCTTTAGCAAGATGGTAATTAACTGCAACCAAGCTCAAGAATGCGATTGTCCTCATGATTTTAACTGGGAACCCAAACCAAAGTGATTTTAATAGTAACTCATGAGAAATATCACAAAAATATAATGTTTACTAAAAATGAAATTTTTAAATATGGATGACTTGCTCCATGAAAATATTTAGCAAAATAGCAATATATATAACCTTATTGATTGGTGTCGCAATTCTAATTATCAGTATTTACCCTGGTGCATTAAATAGTTTCTTTTTTCCAGTTATGCTGGTGTCAATTGTTTGTGTACCATTTGCAGTATTGGCAATTCTCTTCTGGGGATTGAGAACTTTAGGAATACGGGATTTGAAAAGTATTAGACTTAGAAGGCAAACTTTTGTACCCTGGAGAGAAGTTGCTATCATTGCAGGGATAGTTTTAGTTTGTTATGTCCTGCTCAAGTTCTACATTCCCCGTCGTTTAGCATTTATGATATCGCGATCGGCGTTTGAACAAGTTCGGTTACAACTTCCTATTTCTGCAAAAGGAAATATCAAATTAAACCGCAAACTCGGTTTATATGAAGTTGATGAATACGCTATGGATTCTCGTGGTGGTGTATATTTTCGTGTCTTCTGGGGTGGTGATGGTCTAAGTCCTGATACCATGTCCTATGGTTTTGTCCATCAACCGAATAGTGAAGGAAGTCCATTTGGTGCTGCTAAGTACCAAGTATTTTACTTGTACGGTGATTGGTATTGGTTTCGTGTATCCGATGATTTTTAGGGATGACAATTAAGCTAGTTTTGAGTTATGGATAAGTGGCATTACTACTTATTCAGTCACAAATATGAAATCTCATATTCACCATCCCTTGATTTTGCTAGTAGCGATAACTGGGATAACATTGTTTTCAACTCCATCTATATCTAGTGATACTCATCAATCAATATCTCCCATCATAGTTAAGTCTACAAAAGAAAATTCATTACCCCAGTTATGGGATGTAAAAATCAACGGGAAATATGGATATATTGATCACACTGGTAAATTAATCGTTAAACCCCAGTTTGATTACGCTTCGTCCTTTTATGAGGGATTAGCTCAAGTCCAAGTAGGTGAGAAATGGGGATATATTGACCACACAGGTAAATTGGTCATCAAGCCACAATTTAATAATTGCAATCGCTTCTTGAATGGGTTTGCTAAAGTCGAAGTTGCTAAAAAGTGGGGAATCATAGACAGTAGTGGTAAGTTTGTGGCTAAACCACAGTTTGATAGTCTTGAAGCTTTTGTCAATGGTTTTGCTTTGGTTGCTATCGGTAAAAAATGGGGATTCGTTGACAATAAGATTAAATTAGCTATCAAACCTAAATTTGATAGTGCTTGGTCATTCTTTGAGAATTTAGCAGCAGTTCAAATTGGCAAAAAATGGGGATTCGTTGATAACAAAGGTAAATTGGTAATTCAACCTCAGTTTGATACTGCTTGGTCATTTTCTAAGGGTTTAGCAGTAGTACAAGTTGGTAAAAAATGGGGATTTATTAATCCAAAAGGTCAATTAGTCATTAAACCTCAATTTGATGCAGCTTGGTCATTTTATGAGGATTTAGCAGCAGTCCAAATTGGAGGTAAATGGGGATATATTGACCGCACTGGTAAATTAGTCATTAAACCCCAATTTGATATGACTTGGCTTTTTGAAAATGGTTTAGCACAAGTAATAGTTAGCGGAAAATCGGGTTATATTGACCGTACAGGGAAATTAGTGATTGAGCCAAAGTTTGATAAAATTGGTAATTTCTCTGATGGATTAGCAGATGTACAAATTGAAGGTAAATGGGGATATATTGACCGCACTGGTAAATTAGCGATCGCACCACAGTTTGATAGTGCTTATTCCTTCTCTAATGGGTTAGCAGAAGTGCAAGTTGGAGAAAAATCTGGATATATCGATCGCACTGGTAAATATATTTGGCAACCAACCCAGTAATTATATAATTTTCAATAGATTTAAGTCTGAAATATTACGACATAATGAGATGACAATAGAGATGGGAATTCTCCAAATTAATACCGGGAATTACGAAGTGATTCCTGTTGCAACTAGCGAGATATTTTATAAATTTTGGTTGCCTGCTTGTAGGTATCTTGGTTTACAATTCATCAGTCATTTTCATGATGCTTCTTTAAATGTCGTGTCAGTAGAAGATGTTCCTATAATTGTAGAAGAATTGATTTGTTTACATTCTTATATTTTAGAACAAGAAAATTTAGCTTTTATGAGTGAGAGAATAGAACGGATAATCCAGGTATTTCAAACAACAGATACGACATCATATAAATATGATTTTGGATAATGAATTTAATTTTCAAGATTGATGTTTATAATACTTTGATACAGCCGTTTTTGATTTCGATTTTAGAGTCATCTTTGACTTCGACTTTTCCACAAGATGTTTCAATGACAGCAGCTTTACCGCTACCTTGTATCGTTGCGGCTCCAGTCGTACGACCATTGAATGTAACTTCTTTCGTTGAACCATCCATCTGGACTTTCATTACATGTTTGTCCGAGTCGTTATTGGAATATTTGATATAAACAGAAGCCCAAGAGGGGCTAGAAAAAATAATGCTTGGGATAGCAGACAACATCGCTAATAAAAGTATTTTTTTCATGGCTCTTATAAAACCATTTTCATCAATATTTTTATGTATATTTATTTTTTACTTTAGAAAAATAAAAAATGACATGAGTGGTTGTACGTAAATTATATGACTGTGGCTATAACTGCATAAAAATAATTATTTTCGCGCAAGTTTCACATTTTTAAATTAGCCGATGGAGATTAGATTGTAAGTCTGTAAAGGTTAATTAAATTTTCAGATTAAAAAATTAAAAATCAGCAAACGCCAGGTCTAGCACACTCACACTGGAAAAATAGATCCAGATGATGGGTCATTTAGGGATACAATATATTATATATGTACTCCAACCTTTCTAAAATTCGTTGAGATCGCATCTCAGCTTGCTCTGCATTAAAGCCAAAGTTGTACCGCATCTTACCCATATTCTCAATTCGCCATTGGTTGATTTTATAATCTATTTCATCGCTCATCCTCACTTGCTCATTTGTGAGTTCAGGATCGATATTAAGTCCGATGGTTTCTGCAAGGAGTCTGGCAAAATTCACCGAATGAAAGTATGGATAATCTCGAATTAATTCCCCAGAGCGAAGAAAATCTAGTAATCCTTCAATTGTTGATAACCCATATTGAATATCATCTAGAAAATCCTTGAGCCATTTTTCTGGAGAAAACTCACAAAAACGAATCCAATCCCCCTGAATTTCAACCTCGTATCCTTCCTGGGTGAGAAACAAATCGCGCACAGGATTATCCCAATCGACAATTCGTAACAACCCTGGATATTGCCGATTTCCTGGATTTTTGAGCCAATCCCCCGACTTTGCCGCTTTCAACTTTGCGAGGAACTCAGGTAAAGGCTGATTCCATACTTGGGCAGAATTGTTTGCCATAACGTCCTCAATCGACCAGTAATTTCCTAGCCGTTCCCAATTGCCACCATTGCAGACTTCTAGCAAAAACGTTCTGTAAACGTCAGGTAGTTTAATTCCATGTTGTGCTTCTAACGCGCTCAACTTTGCTTCAGAAGCAATTGGCGGATTAGTCGTGATTTGGGCATAGCGATTGTATGGATCGAATTTTCGCAATCGAGCGAGGGTGACGTGAATTCGTTCAGGAACGCTTAACCATTTTCGCAGGGGTAATTGGCAACCGAAATGACGCTCCACTGTAAAAATGTCTTGATCGTATACTCTCACCCTTCCTTGCGGGTCGTGAGAGAATTGAATTTGTAACTGAGTCAACACCTGACAGAATTGCTCTGCATCATCATCAGTCGGAAATAATCCCACAAGATGGGGATGCTTAATTGTCTTTATCTCCCGATACATAAACTCACAAGCTTCAGCCTCATCCGTAAATTCAAACAGCAGCTGTTGAACCGTACCACGCTCGGCATAAACAACTTGCCAGCGTTCGCATAGCGACTCCTGCGGAGTATCATCTGTTTGAATCAAGCAAATCTCATCATCACCCATTTGGCGAATTTGATACAGGCGACAACCTTCGCCCCAAAGTTTAAGATCAAGTAACTCTGCATTCAGATATTGAACATATTCCCACATTTACTCACCTCGAAAACACCCATCTCAATCACCGCCAGTTATGTCTTCACTTGTTATCATGGGTTTTCCCGCTACATTGATTAGGCGATCGCAACCACCTTTATCCCTTGCTTGGTGGCAACAATAGCTTGGAAAGATGTGTAATCAAACACCAAAGTATTAACTACTGCATCCACATCATAGGTTTTTATTATTTCCCCTGTCTGAGCTGACAGCACTACCAGAATTTGCCCTACACCACACAATAACCTGTTGTTATCCAGCCAAACGATATTACTTTGCCAAGGATTTAATCCATCATGGTCATGGTACAACCGAAAGAATTGACCCCACATTTTCTCCCGATATTGTGACGATTTTTCCCATTTTTTCCATATTTCATTGAGTGGTTCCTGCGTTTGCGGGGATAAAGTGCTTAATATCGAGCGTTCAAGCCGAAAACTTAACAAATCAACACCTTGATATCGATATGCAGTATAAGCCAGACGCTGACCATCTGGGCTAAAACTCAAGCCGCCACGATGACAACGCACACCACCTGAATATTCCCCCAAATAGGTCAATTTATCCTCAAGCATACTGTCAATTCTGTAAAATTGATGGGACTCATCCATGTCTACAGAATTAACAATGAGAAACTGCATTTGTGGATCGATGGCAAAAGCAGCATTATAATCTCGCCAACGACGCAACCAACGAATCTGCTCACCGCTTTCTAAATTAACTAGATAAATATCTCCCCAACCCTCACCAACCAATAAATAGCCCTGGCAAGGTGTTAATCCCAACCAGGAAATATGAGTACATTTACCATGTCCATAATACTCATCCTCCTGGGAATTCTCCTCATAGGGTGCATGGGGTAAGTCAACTCGTTGCAAAACGGACAAATCATCCCAGCGACGAATCTCAATCCCATGCTCTAAGGAAACATTACTGGGGGCGATCGCAAACCTGTCTTTATCAGGTAACAAAACAATACTTGGTACTGATTCAAAATCATAGGGTAACTCGATTTGTCCAATTATCCGGGGTTGTTGGGAAATATCCCACTTCACCAAAGAATGAGGGTATATTGGTGCGATCGCCTGTTTCCTTACCCCGTCGTAAATTAGTGCTTTGCAATCCATACACCTTGCCCTCCTAGCCATCGCCATTAATTTTTCGGCTTTGCTAAATCCAGCTATGAAATATTTTCTGAAAGCCTGGAGGCTCTATCCAAAATCCGGCGGAATCATATTTCCATTCAGCAACGTATATTCTGATTATTCCAGAAACATCTCTAATTATTAATCATGACTCCCCTTGTTCTGCCCGAAAAAGCCGGAGAAAGCCCCCATCAAACCATTCCCCATAGTGAAATCGCAGTTCCCCGGATAGTAGCATCTGACCTCGACAGTAGAGAAAGTAGGTTTCCTTTGGGAAATAACTTTGCAAAGGGAGCAATCCTTTTTTCAACGCCGTTCGCTCCCCATTTTGCCAGAGTCTTGCCAGGTGAGATGCTAAACAGTTCAAGAAAAATTCAGCTTTTGGTAAGGAAGGATCTGTTCCTAAAGTTACCAACTCATCTTCTCTTCCTCTCCAATCAACAGACATTTCCCAATCTTCGACGGGAGGTAAACAGGATGTCTGCGAAGCCCAGATAACTAACTCTAGGTACGTCGGCTCATTCACGTTGATAAATAAGGTATTCGCATTTATCGGCATCGTAATTTCTAAAACCGTCAACAAGCCGATCGCATTGTGATGTACACTTCCTGTCACCAGCCGATATTGCTTCCCATCGGCTTCAAAGGGAATCGTATACGGGTACTGCAATTTTGCTTTTTGAAAATGCTGTAGGCAAAGCTGATGAAAGTCAGTTTGAGGTAGTGGTGGATCAAAAAACATCCAATCTAAACACAAACTATTTTTTTCTTGGCTCACAGAAGCACCATCTAAGTAGCGCCATAGCTTTTCAGCTTGGATGACACAGCGTTGCAGATTTGGATAAGCAACTAGACGAGCAAGAATTTCTGGCGAGATTTTACGGTTGAGCAGGTTTGCGATCGCCATCTGATGCAGCAGTTCATATCTAATTGCTGCAACCTGATTGGGTGTATGTAACTGGGCTTTTTCTGCAAAAAATAGTAGATATATACTAGCAGTTTCTTCAATCTCAGACAAAATCTGCGGGATTAGTAAAGAGTGAGTAGGACTCGCAGCAGACACAAAGCGTAAATTCCACTGGGTTTCATTGAGCAGTTCAATTCCCTCAATTTCTTGCAGATTCCTCCAATTTCGTGCAACCTGTATCACCTTCAATGCAGTGTCATAGGGAATACCGTACATCGGATAGTAACTCCCCGGATGCCATAAACAAATTGGTTCATTGAAAGACTCGCCATGAATTTGAAACAGTCGATCTATCAGTTCCCAAACTGCCCAATTTTGATAAACTTGCGGTAGTTTCCAACTGGGATAGCGAATCAACTGTTGACAATTCCTGACAAAGAAGCGATTATCCTCATTCTCGTACATTTCACGCGCCTGAAAGCATTGCCAAAAAGTATCATGTTGGGCATGGCGTGCCAAAAACTGAATTAGGAGCGAATCGTCATATTTAGTTATAGCTTTGCGACTGTGGCAACCAGAGAATAACACACCTGAATCGCTTTGTGCGATCGCTAGTGTATATCCATCAATTAGAACAAACGTTTTTTCATGCTTATCTCTCATCCAGCAACTGGTTCAAATAGGTGAAAAATGCTGTAATAATGATTAAATGCTCGAATTTCTCCAACCTTAACCATTAAAGAGGTATGAATTCAGCATTTTCTAAAGCATTCCTCCAAGCGATACAAGCAGCTAGATTATAATGATACTCCTTAGAGTGATATTCGTGATAACTGCCATTAAAGACAGTAATTTTAAGGGATGAAAAAGCTTTATTTTCTAGATGATAATATTTAATCAGCCCATCGATAATTCCTTCGATTGATGGTGGAATATATTCGTCAGGAATAACGGTCTCATTTGGGATTTGCCAAATAATTTTAATCTTATTGTCTTCTAAGTCTACCATATCTCATCTAGCAAATTTCGTTTTCTTTCTAAAGGAATTGCGGGACAATTTTCAATAAACTGCTTCAACCTAGCCTTGGACAAACCCATTAAATATCCTTGGAAAAGAAGATATGGACTTTGCTGAGAATTCAAGATTGAGATCGATTTTTCAATTTCATAAATCTCATTATTTAAAAAATTGAGATGCATTTGTAACCATTGCTTCGGTGTATAGCGTTCCATCACAACATAAGTCAACAACGGTTGTAAGCAGATTTGAATTTTCACTTCATGTCCTTCTTGTGTCAGAAACAACCCGTAAGTCTCTTGTTCTGGAGGATACAACCCAATTCGTAATAGTCCAGGAAGGACGTTAATTTTCAGGAGATAGGGTAACTCGACTGCATCAGATTGTTTTCCTGTTGCCAGAAATTGAGGAACGAAATCAGGCGGTGACTGATGCCATAACTCAGCACAATTATGCTGCATGATTTCATCAAATGTCATCAAGCGATCGCGCTCGACACAATCCCAACACCCTCCATTTCCCACCTCTAGCAAAAAAGCAGCATAGGCGAATGGTAGCTAAATTTCCAATGCTTTTAGAATCGCCATTGAACCAAGCGGTGGATTTAAGTCTATTGCCAAACACATTCCATCTGGATCGAGGTATTTCAAGCGATCTAACGCCAAACGAATCTCCCTAGCAACTTCAATCATTGCAGTTTGATGGGCGGTTAAATGCATAGCTCTAACCCAGAGACTTGCTCCAAAAACATAGTAGCAAAGGATTCACAACGAGGCATGATTTTTGGAAGTTCAACCCGTAGCATTGCGATCGCAGCATCAACATCCTCACAATCACAGTATAAGTGTTCTAGATGATACCCTAGTAAAGCTTCGGGGGTTTCCGTACTCCCACAGCAGTTGTGAGCAACCCAAGCGATGAAGGATTTTGTTGCGCGATACTCCTGAAAGGAGTGGCTGCCGCCATCGCATTCGATATCCAACAAATAAGCTCGAATAAAAAATTCCTCTGAGTAGCCAAGGGCAATTGGAAGCGTTTCAATCAACCCTTTTTTGAGGCACACTTTCGCATCTTTAGTGGCAATTTCCAGTAAATCATCAGCAGGCTTTTCAATCGCCAGAATCTGAGCATCAGCCCAAGCGATTAGGTTCTGCTCAGACACCAACCCAATATTCCACAGGGTGAGTGCGATCGCTAAAGGACTTGGATTTTCTAGTGACATACTCCTCACATCTTCCACCCAAAAAATGGTGAGATTAAATACTCAGCCTAAAGCTAAAAGTATTAATTTATCGTTAAAAGCAAACAAAAATACTGTAGCTATATCGCCCAGATTTTCGATTTTGCTGTATGTATACGTAAATGTGCAAGATATTAAGTTAACCTAAATTAGGATTTATTAGCTCAAATGTTCCCAAAACTAAGATGGCGATCGCGTAGCGGCTCCCTGGTCGCATCGCTGCTTTTCATATTTCCCTTGGTGGTGGTTGGAATTTATCTGCTGCAACCGGCTACCCCCGCACCTTGTGGAAGCCTGAAAAAATTTGGCGCGCTCGAGCAAGAAGGACGCTGTATCATCAATCGTAACGTTACCCTGGAAGGTAATCTCAAGCGACTGCCCAATCAACTAACCGTCAAAGGCGACCTAACTATTAGCGGTACGTACATTGAAAAACTGCCCATTGCAATGGTGGTTGACGGAAACCTTTTCTTGTACAAAACTAGCATTGCCAAGCTCCCCCCAGATTTGCAGGTTCAAGGAAGTTTCGATCAATATAGTGGATTTGGTTCTCCAGGGGTTAAATGCAGTGCAATCCCTAAAACTGCTTTTATCAAAGGGAATCGCAACTGTCACTAATTGCGATCACAATAGACTACAAATCAAATCTGCTAACTGTATGTCGCCACTCAGCAGACTTTGCCACACTAATTCACTAATTGGATTCATCAATTTAGTCCAATTTTAAAGAACAATGTTACAATCCTGGCGAATCAAACCCAGGAAATCAATCGTGCCTAAACAATTTTCTAATCTCAAGTGGTTGAGATTTAATCCTACCTCTTTCACCCTGTTTGCGATTCTATTTGCAATAGTTGTGATAATTGCACTCTTCTTCCGAGATGATTGGATTAGACCGTTACTAGGCGACGTTTTAATTGTCATGGTGATTGCTTACTTTGTTCATGCTTTTATTGCAGTTCCATTACGGAAGGTTGCTATTGGAACTCTCATCTTTTCCTACTTGATTGAGTTTCTTCAGTTTCTTAATCTCATTGATATTTTAGGCTGGCGAAACTCCCAGCTAGCTCATTTAACAATTGGATCTACTTTCGACTGGCGAGATTTGGTTGCTTATACGCTGGGGATTGTGATCGTTCTCCTCACGGCCAATCGTTTGAAGTCATAAACTACTACTATTTTCCTCTTTATCGAGTATTCATCATTGCTTTGATATGGCGTAAACGTCCTAGATTTAAACGATTTAGGCATTGCTTCCTTCTGGTTTGACTACCAAAAAACTGTGACTATTATCAGAATTATATTTGATGATAGCTAATATCTTCAACTTGGTTTTCTGGATTTTTTATATATTTTCACGAAAATTTTCTATATGAATACTCAAAAGAATCTCAATATTTTTCCTATAAATCGTCCCACTTTCTACATATACATACTATCTATATTCGGTTTTATATCCTTGATATCCTTGATTTGGTTATCGGGAAATACTAAATATTCACTCAGAGGAGGATCATTTAGTAGTTTTTTCTTGACGATTTTAGTCCTAATTATTTCTATTACAGCAGTTATCCTAATTTTTCAAGAGGGAGCAACGCTATTTGATATCGAAAAATTTCTAGGAAGTAATAAACTAGTATTATTTGCCTCTTTATCTAGTATTCATCATTGCTTTGATATGGTGTAACCGTCCCAGATTTAAACGATTTGGGCATTGCTTACTTCTGGTTTGACTACCAAAAAACAGTGACTCAAACTTGCAGTACTGAGTTTGATAACGTTCCCAAAGAGCTTGAGTGGTATCTTGCCGAGATGTAACTGGGGCTTGCTGCGGCTCGTCTTCTGAATCATATACAGCTATCCCCTTTAGATCCGCAATGCGATCGTTATTTAGCCGAGCTAAACAGCGATGATAGAGCATCAGTGCCATAGAATTTTCTTTAAAAGGTTCAACCAACTCAGTACAATGTGCTTCACGATAGTCTTGCCAGTATTTCTGTGCGATCGCAAATGTTGGCTGATACTGCTTCGATAGTTTTTCTGCCCAATCACCATAAATGCTTGATTGCAAAAACTGAGTTGTTTTTGACCAATAGACCGCGCATTGATTTAACCCAAACTGTGTCTTATCTACACAATTTAGCTCTGGAATTCCAGGTAGCACAAAACTATTGAAGAGATCCAAGCCACGAGTAGGTGCTGCCAAAAGGTCTTCTAGTTGGTGAAGTCGAGCCTCTCTGAGAAGCTGATGACATTCCGCCAATCTCAGGGGGTTAAAAACGAATAGAGCTTTTTCGATCTGGCAATACTGAGTTTGATATTGCTCCCAGTGACGTTGCACCGATGAATTTCTCAATTTGAGTCGATCAAGTAAGGATTCAAATCGAGGATCGTGAGATTGGAGGGTAATAATCTGACCACCTCTCTGTAATTCTAGAATGCGATCGTTATTTAATTGCGCCAAACAGACAGATGCTGCAATTGGAAAATCTGGCGTATTGCGTAAGCGTTGAGTCAACTGTTGGCAGTGTTGTGTTTGAAACTGTTGCCAGGATTTATCCGCGATCGCCAGTTGATGTTGAAGGGGTGGAATAAGTTGCGATTCAACATCTTGATAAACCAATAATTTGAGCAAATGGGTTACTTCTGCCCAACGCTTTGCACAGCGATATTCACCCGCTTCAACCTGTCGAACACAGTCCGGTTGCAAAACTCCACCAAATCCTAATATTACGGTTGGACGAGGTAGAGGAGTCCCTGCCTTATGTGACGCAGGGAGAGCTTGGCTCGGTTCCATACCAAACTGAGTTCCAAATAAAATGACACTCGCAAATATCGCAATCTTAAATTTCATCATTTTCCATAATTAATAATCCTCAGTAGCCTTCAACCACTATCCCTGGCATTTAAATTGTATGAGCTTAATCTCCAATCGTGACATAATACCAATAGGAATTGATTGCATGTTTTACCCTTAATCGATATCCTAAAAACAAGTTTTGATCGGGAAGTTTAGCCTGTTCACTATACACAAATCCCTGTGCCCCCCCAAAGACCCTAGCTGTAAAGAACAAAATGTATAATCCATTCTGTCCCCGTTGTGTTTGAATTTCTTTGCTTATTGAAGTGTGATGGTAAGCTGGCGGTAAAGCAGCAATATTGTTCATACCTCCACGAATTTGATTTGACTGTACCAACGCAATTACTTGTTGCCGACTTGCCAAATTTTGATAAAAATTCGCCGTTAGCCAAAACTGTTCAAACGGGACGATAATCCCAATTACCAATCCTAATAACTGTAGTAAAAGTGGAAAAGAACGTCGCCACCGTTGATTTAGAAATGAGCCTTTCTGGATGGCACGCACCCAAAAGGAAATCGCCCAAATTAATCCAATTAATGCTGCGATTGCACCTGAGATCCAAAGCAATGGTAAGAAAAACCATGTCAGCCAATCTAACCAAACAAAGTGCAATAATCGTATTAACCACAGTTCTAAGCTAACGCAAATGATGTAGCGGGCAATCCCTGACTGCCAAACTGAGCGTTTTTTCATAGCTAGCCCTGTGAACGGTTCACTCTATAAGTAATATGCAATCCAGTATAAAAAATATAGTGACTTTGTTGATTCTGAATTGAACTCAGTATATTCTCGTAAATATTAGAAGTGAACTTGTAGTTAAATTGAAGTTTGAAATATGAGGCGTATGATTTGAGTCAGTTCATAGGGGAGTAGTACCAGAATAATGGAAGAAATAGAATACCCTGACTGGACAATTGATCGGCAATGCGCGTTACAGAAACTGGAAAATATCGCTAAGGATTACATTCATTACTTTACATATCAAGCAAGAGACTATCAACCAATGGTGGTGATTTGCTCGCGTGATAAATTGTTAAAAGGATTAGATGCCCTTCATTTAAGTAGGTCGGCGGAAAAATTTACAAGTATGTAACAAACAGTTAAGCAGAAGAATAAGAGTTAAATTTTACACGTTGCGTACTGTAGTTTCCCTTGGATGCTCTATTTTGAACTCCATCAATGACAGCATAGGCAAGGTCTAATTCATCCTCAAAACTTTGAGAAGCTAGTTCATTTTTTTTCAGGTGTTGCCATTCCAATTCAATTGGATTCATCTCTGAGCAGTATTTAGGTAAAAAGAAGATGTACAAACCCATCTCTTCCCACTTTGTCCATAATTGCTGGACTTCTTTGCACCGATGTATCGGGCCGTTATCCTGAACGATGACTCTGATGCGTCCTGATTTTTGGGCTTCAAGTGCTTCAAGCTCCATCATTTGGATATAAGACTTGCGTGAAACACCGCCAATCACCAACCCGTACACAAAACTAATTAGAGGTTGAAGAAACCCAATAATACTTAACCTTCGTCCTCGGCGTTTACTCTGTTCTAAGCGTTTTTGTTGGCCGAGAAAGTAGTAACTGTAACTCGGTTCGCTCCAAGCACAAAACCCTGATTCATCCACATACTTTAAATCAATTTCTCCAACTGCCGCAGACAATTCCAGCATTTCTAAGTCAGCCTGTTTGATTTGCTGTACTACCGGGTCTTGTTTCCCCTTATGACTTTTTCTTGTTCGTTTCCAAATGATCCCCTTTTTTTAAGTACCTGCCTTAACCAGTCAGGACTTAATTTTACGGAGCGTTCTTGTTCTAATTTTTGAGCTAACTGAACACTGTTATATGTACGCGGCTCTTTTTCCAAACATTCTTCTAAGAAAATCATGTCAGCTTCCGCCCACCTTGATTTTCCTCCCCGACCTGCTTTCTCCCAAAGCCCTTCTAAACCTAACTTTTCCCATCTATGCAACACTTCTCTCACTGTTTGGGCAGTCCAGTTAAAGTGTGCTGCTATCTTCTCCACATACCAACCATGTGCGCTCAATCTAATTACTTCTGCTCGGTCTTTGATCTTTTGGGGTACGTCTGCCGTTCTCAGGTTTAACAGAGTTTTATCTTGCTCTCTACTCAGAAATACTCTTAAACGACTGCCCATATCCTTGTTACCTTGGTAGACATATCATACGTATTTACTTATCTTTACATAGTTTGGTTTTTCACCTCGTCTTACTTGCTGTTGGATTTCGGTTTGCTTCCAAGGGAATCGTTACCCACTCACCAACGCGATCTGGTGACCCAAAAAGACAATCACAATTAAACTTTGTAATTACAAAAGGAGTAAAACCAAGTCTAAATTTTAATTCCCCGTGGTATGTGTCACATCCTGTAGAAGTATCTGGTGGAGAATATGTATAGTTGTATAAATATACCGTTGTAGGATATTCTTTAGATGTCACAGTTTCAATGTTTGTAGCATCAAAAGCAGACGATATCAAAACGATAAATGAGACCAACAAAAATAGCACACTCGATAATAATAAATATAGAAAAATAAAAGTTCGCTTTTTTCTAAATGGTAAATATTGAGGATTTTTAAATAATAAAAAACCAAAAATAAAACTTAGTAACAATATAGTTATAGAGAATAGAAATTTAGCACCCTCCAAAGTTGGAATAGTTGGTAAAAATATAATTCCGATACCCAGAAATGGGGTAGTCAGAAAAACCAGAAGTTTGAAATTTCGATGATACATTTTCTTACATTTACTACAATTATTGGCATAACAGCCACCGCCTTTGCGTCCACTGTAAACTGTGGTTAGGTGCTAACTGCCATATTTTTTCGACTTACTCACTATGAAAACTAAGCCAGAAGCAACAATTTGATAAGGAATGAGCAAAACTGCCCCAGTAATAGCTTTCAGAGTCCACCCAATGCCCATTATCGATCGATAAAGTTTTATTGCTTCGTCTCTGAATTTTGGAGCAATATTTCTGAGTCGCTCTTCGTCTGACCAGCCATTAAAATCAAAACCCAGATAATCAAGCCGCATCTGGGCATATAAATCTGGTAAATATGCCAACAAAGTAACTAGAAGTACGCACGTCATCAAAGATAGAAAACTGCTTAATAGCAAACTAGTTATATAACCTTTCCGCCTTAACAGAAAAGGTATGGCAAATGGCGTTATTACCATCATTACCAGAATAAAAAAATAAATTGCCGAAGAGATATACTGCATTTTTACCTAACTATTTATTCCACAGGAGAAAATCACATCATTAATTGTACTTACTGAACTGATTATTAATTTTGATAAGCAGGCAGTTGACAGTTGCTAAAAGCCATTATTATTAAGATTTTCAGTATTTTAATGATGGTATGCTTCTTTACGTCAAACTATATTAGTAAACCTCGTTGATCGCAGTTTGCTTGTGTACCCGATTGCTCTCTTCCAGGTCTTACCCAAGCTATATCTCGATCAGAATCCAACGTCATTTGTGTATCTCGCTCTACATCACTTTGAAATCCACCACGGGTTGAAAATCCTGGATTGTTGCGAGGACTGGTAAACATATGATAAACAATTACTGCCTCTGTCCGCCCCCAAAGATATTGTTGCGCTAGGGTGTCCGCCCCCCTCGCATCTCCAACAACAAAACATTCGTTTTGAGTGATCGCGCGATCAATCAAAGGACGGTAATGGATCTCAAATTCTGCTTGAGTTATATCAAGGTGTCCACTGATAAAATTAACAACCTTTTTACTTCTCATCTGCTGGCTTTCCATATATTCACAACTTTTGCCCATATGCTACTTTTGTAGTACATATGCTACACTGAATTTATTCGATTGAACTGGAGTTATGCGAACAATTGTAGTTGGCGATATTCATGGTTGCTATGCAGAATTGCTTCAACTATTAGCCAAAGTAGAAATTACAGAAGAAGATTGTTTAGTCAATCATATTTTTAACTCAGTACACATCCTCAGTTCCACTGAAGTAATAAAACGGCAAGTTTTTCTGAATCACTAACTCTACTAGCATTACACCCAGTGGTTCATATTCGTAGTAATATCTAACTTGACTGTTGGTTCCAGGAAGTGGTGGTTGAGCGCAGGCTGCACCAGGAGAACCGCAAGTTACCTTCACAGGTATAAGTAAAATTCCTACTCCTAATACAAGTATCAATTGTTTCATTGCGATCGTTTACTCGTATGGCTTTTAATGTGTTCAAAATTACTATACATATTCTGCTCGCATAGTTTTATATGGATAATGTTTAAGTCGCTTGCCTATAAAAATTGGTTATTTTCAGATGGTAGTAGACAGAGCAGTAGTTTCAGTGGTGCAGGGGGGAGAACGGTAGTGTGGAGATACATTTTCTTAGCTCTTAAACATCTCCTGTCTACTGGTTTATCAATCCTTAGTATCTACAATTATGTGCGACTTTGACAAAGGCTTCATTTTATGTACTTGCAAGGACAAAGAAAAACCCATTGTGCATAACAAAAATTTGAGGCGATAAGTAGTTAGGTGCAATTAAATATAAAACGCTCCAGTGTGTATTCACCTGCTTTGCTACGATTTTTCATCCCATCCATTACAGCAATCGCTAAATCGTAC
>NZ_JACJRV010000110.1 GCF_014697475.1 Nostoc sp. FACHB-152 | reverse complement strand
CTGCATCAGTGAAGTCGCTGGAATACGCCATTAGCATTGGATTTTAGATGCTGAGGAGTACCTTAATTCAAAACCTCATAAGATGTCAAATGGGTTCTATAGGGCCGCCATCACCTAAGTCATTAGAATAGACAACTCTTGAAAAACCAAGCGTAGAGTTGTAATAAACAAACAATCCGGCATCTGATGTAATCGCATTATTATTAGCAATAGCTTTGGCAGCAGCAGCAGCATTTGGAAACGCATCAAGCAGTACCAATACATTAGCATTACCCGAAAGTTTAGAGCTAATGCCTTCCTTGTATCGTACAAGTTCACCAAAATCTAGCCCAAGTTGTCCAGTTTCAAAGACAAAATTATCCACACCGATTTGATAGTCGGTGATTGTATCTGGTTGATTTAAAACAGCAATTCCGTTTGAGCCTGTTCGTGGAAAGCCGTTAGGGAAGATAGTGTCTGAGTAATTGAAACTGTCTTTTCCTGCTCCACCAGTAAGTGTATCTACACCCAAATCACCATCCAGAAAATCATTACCATTGCCGCCTCTTAAAATGTCATTGCCTATACCAGCGTAGAGGTTATCTTTTCCATCTCTGCCTTCAAGAGTGTCATTTCCTGCATATCCATAGAGCAAGTCATTATTAGCTGTACCGCTCAAGGTGTTATTCCCGTTATTGCCGATGATTGTCGCCATAACTATGCTTTTAATTACAACATTAAACTTTGTCAAACAGATTCATCGTAAAAGTTCGCTCAAAAATAATCATCTGAAAAATGTCTTATAATTCACTACAACTAACTAAGTAAAATTTATTAGACTTTAGTTATTGGCTAGGCAAATAATTCTATAACTTTCGTCTTAAATGAAAGCATCTATGACAACGAAAGTCATAAAGTTTCAGCTTGCTGGGATGTTCAAGATATAGTTAAAAATTTAATTCAGGGATAATTTAGTGTTGGCATAAATTGCCATTTGGGAACGATTACGTAAATTCATGCGGTTTAACAAGTGAGTAACGTGGGTTTTGACCGTTCCTTCGGCAATGCAAAGTTGTTGAGCGATTTCGCGGTTGGTAAAGCCTTTTCCAATCAGGCGCAACACATCTTTTTCACGAGGGGTGAGTTCAATCAGGTTTTTATCGGCTAACTTTGGGGCTGGATCAGGGAGGTTGAGCATCAGCTTTTCCATCAGTCCTGGTGCTAACTGGGTATAGCCGCAATGAACAAACCGAATCGCCTGTGCCAGTTCTTGAGAAGGCATATCCTTGAGCAAATAACCTTTGGCCCCTGCACGTATAGACTGAGCAACGTAGCGATCGTCATCAAATGTGCTTAAGACAAGGACTTTGATAGCGGGAAACTGTTGACAGATAATTCGTGTGGCTTCTCTACCATCCATCACGGGCATTCGTATATCCATTAATACAACATCCGGTTGTAAAGCAGTTACCTGCTCAATCGCCGTTTCACCATTATCAGCAGTTCCGACTACTTGTAAATCAGGTTCAAGCGTCAGCATAGCTTTCAGACCTTGGCAGATTAAGCTTTGATCGTCTACCAGTAACAAGCGAATCATATTCACTGTAATTGTGCTTGGATAACAATAATTTAATGTATCAGTACTAGAAGGTTAACACCTGCTTGTTTCCCAAATATTTCCTGGCTCAGATTCAACACTTGCTGATAGGTCATCGGTTTTTAATGGTAGTTCAACGGTTATACAACAACCATTACCAGGCTCTGATTCTAGGTGGAAGTAACCTTTTAAAGCAGCGACCCGTTCTTGCATTCCGCGAATTCCATATCCAGTCATTTTTTGCTGGAAATAGAATCCTTTACCATTATCTTCAACTCGAAGCTTAACACTATCATTGTTAGCAACAAGCTCAATTTTAACTGCTGTAGCTTGTGCATATTTGCAAATATTTGTCAATGCTTCTTGGAGAATTCGATATAAGGTTTTGACGATAGGCAATGGCACAATCACGCCTAAGCTGATTTTAGTAATAGGAGACAAACCTGTGCCTTGACGAAAATCTTCTACCAAAGAGGCGATCGCATTTTCTAAAGGTTGATCTTCTGAGACATCCTCGCGCAATGCTCTGACAGATTGGCGGACTTCTTGCATTGCCATTTCTCCTAGCCGTTGAGCTTGAGCTAGAAATGATGCAGCTGCTTCCGGGTCAACAGACCAAAGTCTTGCTGTCGTTTGTATCTGCACGTTCAAGGCTGTCAGGGCGTGACCCAAAGAATCGTGAATCTCGCGGGCGATCCGGTTCCGTTCTTGCATCGCAGCTAGGTCTTCAATTTGCAAGGCATACCGTTGTAGTTGCTCATGGGCAATACTAAGCTGTTGTCGTGTCTTTTGCTCAACCAGCAATATATTTACTAATTGCAAAATAAAGAATAATCCCAATCCAAACATCAATATTTCGACTAATTGATGCAACCAAAATTGCTGCTGCTGTTGCTGTGGGATTAATTTAATAACAGTTTGAACATACTGTCCTTGATGTCCCAAAAATAAGATAAAGCACAAAAATGCTATCACTAAACATCCAAATGATTCAAACAAGAAGCAACTGCGAATCACCACAATCAAATACAGCGTTGGTAAGATATGCAGATATCCCAATACTGTACCGAAAAAAATTAAAATAATTTCGATTGCAGTATACAATACTTTGACTGAGGTTCGACCGTTTGGCAACCTTAAACCCATTAAACCAAGTAAAGTCAAGATCAGGATATGTTCAACTGGTAGACTTCGCTGTTGTAGAGCTTCAATTACAGCTAGTGAAGCGCAAGAGGTAAGCATGACCCATTCGGTGTAGAGCAGAAAGCGAAAAGGATTAGGACGGATGAAAAATGACAGATTCATAAAAATAGCTAAAAGCAATCTTTGTTTCATTAACACTCTTAACTGTATTTTAAACTTCCTGTCCAGCGAAAAATTTATAACTTTCGTTGTGATAGATGCTTTCAGCTAAGACGAAAGTTATAGAAAAATTTACTGAATCTATGATTAAAGTTAGTGCAAATTTACATAGTTAGTTGTAGTGGATTTTGAGACATTTTTCAGATGTTCATCTTTCATTGAACCTTTACGATACATATGGTTCACAAGACATAAGTCTGCACTTAACTAGGAGAAAGCAATGGTTAACAACCAATCTTCAAGTCTTTGCTCAATTCATGGTCTAGAAGACATTTCCCAAGAGAACGCTGCTGCTTGTTCTGGTGGAACAATCACTATATATGACGCGGCTAATCTACAGGGGACAGGCTTTACTTTTAATAGTTCGGTCGGTGATCTCCGTTTTACCAAAGATGGCAATTTGAATGATAGAATTTCATCTGTTAGAGTTGATCGATTCTCCGAATGGGAGTTATTTATAGGAGTGGGTTTTAGAGGTGATAAGCTAACGCTTCGCCCAGGAATCTATAATCTGAGTCAGTTTCCAGGAGGATTTAATAACGAAGTTTCCTCGTTAAGACGTATTGGTTAGCACAAGAATTTCAGCTATCACCAACGCAATATTGAGACTAGCACACTGCTAACCCATTTTTGAAGTCAACTAGTTAGGGAAAAGATAAATATTTTTCCCTAACTAGGCTACATTGTTCTGTTACCAATTCATAGAGCAACACAGTTCAAGCATCTAAGTGGATGGTGGCTTTGACGGTGAGCCGTTTATGCATCCTTTATTAGCTATCCCAAGCACAACATGATGTCATCTAATACCAAAAAAACATCATGAAAAATGTTCTACTACCAATTTATACAATTTATAAGGGTGAGGTTTGCCTCGCTCCTAATACTTAATTGGTTATAAATATTAGCGAGCAAAAATGAGATACCAAATTGTTTTGCAACACAATGAGGAAGATTGTGGTGCTGCTTGTCTTGCTTCTGTTGCCAAACATTATGGACGCACTTTTGCTCTACATAGAATTAGAGAAGCAGTTGGCACGGGAGCGCAAGGAACTACCTTGTTAGGTTTAAGTCGAGGCGCGGAAGTTTTAGGATTTAATACTCGCATAGCCAAAGCTAACTCGCAATTTATAGAGCAACTGCACCAAGCCCCTTTACCAGCGATTATTCACTGGAAAGGCTACCATTGGGTACTTTTGTATGGGCGAAAAGGCTCTAAGTATGTAATTGGCGATCCGGGTGTTGGTATCTGCTACATCACTCTCAAAGAGCTAATGGCAGGTTGGAGCAATGGCATTATCCTACTGCTGATACCAGACGATCGCCGTTTTTACGAGCAGCCCGACGATAAAATCGGTGGGTTTGGGCGCTATTTAGTGCGCGTTTGGCCTTATCGCTTCTTGATAGCCCAAGCGATCGCTATTAACTTCGTTATTGGATTATTTTCTCTAGCTTTGCCTTTAATGATGCAACTGCTAACTGACGATGTACTAGTGCGGGGAGATACGCAACTGCTGACAACAGTTGCAATTGGCGTGATTGTCATGAATCTCGTTAAAAGTGTAAGTGGATTAGTACAATCTCACCTCATCGGTCATTTTAGTCAAAGATTGCAATTAGGATTAGTTCTGGAATACGGGCGAAAACTTTTGCATTTACCTCTGGAATATTTTGAAAGCCGTCGAAGTGGGGAAGTAACAAGCCGTATTGCCGATGTCAATACTATTAATCAGCTAGTTACTGAAATTGTCCTCGGTTTGCCTAGCCAATTTTTTATCGCTCTGATTTCCTTGGGGATGATGCTATTTTACAGTTGGCAATTAACTGTGGCTTCTGTTGTTGCTTTTGTAGTAGTCACAGGACTGAATCTACTTTTTTTACCAGCTTTACGCCAAAAAACTCGTAGGCATATTATCTTAGGCACAGAAAACCAAGGCTTTCTCGTAGAGACATTTCGTGGTGTCCAAGTATTGAAAACAACTCAAGCCACTCCCCAAGCTTGGCAAGAGTATCAAACAAATTACGGTCGCCTTGCCAACCTAAGTTGGAGTATGATGAAGTTAGAGCTTTATAGTGGCACGCTCACCAACTTTATTTCTACTGTGACAAATATTGCCTTACTCTGGTTAGGCAGTAATTTAGTAATTAATCAAACCTTAAGCATTGGACAGTTGCTGGCTTTTAGTGGTATGAGTAGCAACTTTCTTGGCTTTTTGAGTTCAGCAATTGGTCTAGCTGATGAATTCATCACTGCCCAGATTGTGATCCAACGTTTGACAGAAGTTATCGATGCTACCCCAGAAGATGCAAATGATTTCAGAAAACCTGTAGCAAACATTCCGGCTAATGCAGACATCACCTGTACTAACCTGAATTTTCACCACGCAGGTAGAGTTGATTTGCTGAGTGATTTTTCTTTAGTTATCCCTGGAGGGAAAGTAACTGCTTTAATTGGTAAATCAGGCTGTGGCAAAAGCACTCTAGCCAAACAGATAGCTGGTTTATATAAAATCCAGTCAGGCAATATCTCCTATGGTATATATAACCAGCAAGACCTATCTCTGGAATGTTTACGACAACAAGTAGTGCTAGTGCCTCAAGAACCACATTTCTGGAGTCGTTCAATTATTGAAAATTTCCGCTTTAGCTATCCACAGGTAAGTTTTGAGGAGATAGTACAAGCTTGCTCTATTGCTGGTGCAGATGAATTTATTAGTAAACTTCCTGACAAATATCAAACTGTACTAGGCGAATTTGGTGCAAATCTTTCTGGCGGTCAAAAGCAAAGATTAGCTATAGCTAGGGCGATAGTTACTCAGCCACCTATACTAATACTAGATGAATCTACGGGCGCACTTGACCCAGTAAGCGAGAATCAGGTACTTGATAAACTGCTATATTATCGCCGGGGCAGAACTACAATTTTAATTAGCCATCGTCCCAAAGTCATCCAACGTGCTGATTGGATTGTGTTACTAGAGTCAGGGCATTTAAAAATATCTGGATCTCCAAAAGAGCTATGTCAGATTCCGGGTGAACATTTAGATTTTCTAGAAGATATTTTGCCATCAAAGAATGGTTTGTTATCGTCTTTGGTCAAGTCTCAACACCGAACAACATAGCCTCACCTTTTATGATTAGCTACTTCAGATCGGATTTTATACAACATTCAAATACTACTTATTAAATAAAATTGTTGGGATGAAAAATCATTAGCAAATATATAAAATTTACCAATCTAGGGTTATTAGCTTCCAACATTTTAGGAAGTTTTCTGCTGGCATTCACTTCTGCTAATGCTGCTATTTTAGTAGAACCAACTGTGACTACACCTAACGAAAATTTTTCTGATGGAGAAGGCTTAGGAGACTATTCAAGACCTCTAGAAGACATCTTATATCAATTATCGCTGGATCGGCAAGGTAAGGGTAAATGCGGTTTGACCATCAGATATAGCATTGAGGGTGAGGTCGCCACGATGGGCGCGAGCAATTTCACGAGCCAAGCTCAAGCCTAAGCCAATTCCTTCAACTTGGCGGTTCCGTGCGGGGTCGCCACGATAGAAGCGGTCAAAAAGCCGATGGCGATCGCTTGCAGGTATATCTTTTGAAGCGTTGGCGATGGTAATTTGGATATTTGTTGGCAATTTCTGTGCCTCAATCTTAATCCAACCATCGGCAAGGTTGTATTTGATGGCATTACTCAAGAGGTTTTGCAGAACTTGCATAAGTAAATCGCGATCGCCCTGTACCTTAAGCCCAGTAGGAATGTCAGTTTGTACAATCAAATGCGGAGCCAGCAGTTCTACATCCTCTACCATCTCCATTAGCAACTGTGACATATCTACCTCAACCAAATACAAACTCATTTGTCCGGCATCTGCGAGAGATAGCAGTAAGAGTTTCCGCATAATTCCACTCAGGCGACGCACTTCATCTAACAAATTACTGAGGCGTTGCTGCACTTCACTTCCGGGATCTACCTGTTGCAGAGTTCTTTCCAGTTCGCCTTGCAAAATTGTCAGTGGGGTTTTCAGTTCGTGCGCCGCATCAGCACTGAAGCGGGACGCTTGGGTAAAACTGCGTTCTAGGCGTGACAGCATTTGGTTAAACACTTGAATCAATTCCACAAACTCAACATCTGTTTTACCGATGGGAATTCGCTGATCTAAACCTTTAACTGTCACCTGTTGAATCGCATCTGTTAATTGACTAATAGGACGCAACGCCCTACGGGAAATTAACCCTGCTCCCAGTGTAACCAATAGCAAAGATACTGGGATGGAAACCAAGAAGATATTACGAATTGTCGCCATTTCTTGATCGACAGCTTGCAGACTTACTGCGATCGCAACCTGCTGATTATCAGGAAATTTAATTGCTCCAATCCGCCAAGTTGCTGTTGCAGTCTTTGCAGTCACAAACTGCGGCGGAAGTGGGCGGGGTGGTAAATCTAAGGGTGGATTTGGTTGTTCTCTAGGAGGTGGCGGTGGTGAAGGTGTGGCCTGAAGACGCTGAACCAATAGGCGGTTGACTTGAATGTCAGCAGGCAAAGAATTGAATTGAAAAATCGTATTACCATTGCCATCAAGTACCAGCATGGCAATAGGAGTTTTACTATTGCTTTCCAAACCAAAGGATAGGAGTTCTGGCCGCCGATGCAATCGCTCTCTCTCATGTGGACGACTAGCCCGCATCAACTGATTTAACAGTTCTGTATCGAATTGGCTCATCTTGGCATTGTAGATTTGAAACCAAGAAACTGCACCAAATCCTACTAATGTACTACCAGCCAGAGCCGCAGCCAAAAGCGCAATCCTCAGTTGAAACGATCGCAGTTGTTTCATGATGATGATTCTGGTTGACGAAACCGATAGCCAACACCACGAATACTTTCAATCCAACTAGCTTCATTGATGGGGTCGATTTTTTTGCGAATTCGCTGAATACACACATCCACAACGTTAGTATTGGGGTTAAAGTCATAGCCCCAAACGTGTTCTAATATTTGGGTACGGGTAAAAACTCGTCCAGGAGAGCGCATGAGATATTCCAATAGATTAAACTCGCGGCTGGTAAGTTCAATCGCCTTTTGATTGCAAGTCACTTCGCGCGTGATGCGATCAAGTTTAATTGGCCCAACCGCCAGCAGATTTTGGCGCTCGCCTACACTCCGGCGCACAACTGCATGAATACGAGCCGCTAACTCTTCGACAAAAAAAGGTTTAGCAATGTAATCATCGGCTCCCAAGTTCAAGCCTTGCAAGCGATCGTCTAGTTCATTACGAGCCGTTAACAAAATTATCGGTGCATTCCGACCTTCTCGCCGCAGTTGCTTGAGAATTGACAGTCCATCTTTTCCAGGAACCATAATGTCCAGGATAATCGCATCGTATTCGTTATCTAATGCCCGCAGATATCCTTCATCACCATTGTCGCAGTAGTCTACGACAAATCCCTGCTCCTTCAGCCCAGCCCGGACGAAGTTAGCAATTTTCGCTTCATCTTCGACAAACAGAACGTTCACAACTATTTATTACTGCATTGATTGTTCTATTTTAAATTGATTATTCTTTAGCTCTAATTACAAAAATGTAATTTAAAAATTAAGCAAGCTGTCATTTTGGGGTGAGTTAATCATAAATGTCAGCAACAAGAATTTTCGAGGTTAATTGTGATGAATATACGCTCATTACTAGCAGTCACAGCAATTCCTTTGGTAATTGGTACATTCGGTTTTGCTGCATCTAACCAAGCGATCGCCACAGCACCACGCGATCGTCATCCACAGATTGCACAACAGCAAAGACCCCATGAAAAACCACAACTCAAACGCCAACCCCGCCCACAACAGAAAAAGCCTGATCATCGGACAGAGCGCAACCAAGTAAGACCGAATAATCGTTAAGCTTATAACTAATAGGACTTACGCACTGAAGCCTGAAACCCTGATCCCCCCTAACCCTAGGGCGGGGGTAATTAGATTTTCTTTAAGAACTTGAGTATGAATTGAGCTACAGATTCCGGTGATTCGATTAAAAAGCTATGACCACCTTGCTCGATAATTACAAGTTCAGCGTTAGGAATACCTTGATTAAGTTGCTCAGAAAATTTAACTGGAGTTAGAATATCTTGTCTACCCACTAGCACCAAAGTTGGACATTGAATATATTTAAGTTTGTCTGTTGTGTCATAGTGAAGAATGGCTCGACTTTGATGATAAAGTCCGTGTGCTGTTGGCGCAAAAGGATAGTTAATAGCCCATTCAATTAGTTGGTTTACCATCCCTGGAATAGCATAAAAATCATCAGTAAATATCCAAGGTAAGACAACTTTTTCGTATAGTTCTAAGTCTAGTTTTGCGGCAATATCGCCCCAAGTTTTGATGATACTATTAAATTTTTCATTGCCCTTAGCAAAAGAAGAAAGTAGGATGAGACTTTTGATTCTTTGAGGGTATGTTAAAGCTAATTCTTGGGCAATTAGACCACCCATTGAGTGACCTATTACATGGACTTTTTCGATCCCAAGAACATCAAGTAATGCAGCCGCATCATTTGCCATCTGTTGAATACTATAAGGGCTATCGGGAGCCGAACTTTGCCCTATACCTCGGTTATCAAAGCGAATCACTTGATATTGAGAAATCAGCGATGGCATCAATAGCGACCAATAAGCGCGATCGCACATGAATCCAGCAATTAATAATAAAGGCTCCCCTGTGCCTTTGATTTCATAAAATAAATCAATTCCGTTAACTTGAACTTTTGGCATTAGTAATTAATTATTCTGAGTTGTCTTCTGGTTCTGGCTGCGCTTTACTAGCCATGTTCCTAGTAAGGCAAGTGCAACTCCAGCAATAATAAAACAAGGAATGTAGCCGAAGTTATCAACAACTCTACCAAATACCGCCGCGCCAATTCCTTGACCAATAAATAAGTTAAAGGCAAATAACGAAACTGCTGTACCCCTAGCTTCTGGTGCAAGTTCTGTGGCTTGAGTTTGCAGAGTGCTGTGCATCATATAAAAACTCAATCCCATAAGCATTGCAAAGGGAATGAAAAATATCCAATTTGGCAATAATGCGATCGCCAAAAAGCAAATGCACATTAACCAGCCACCAACACCCATCAAACCACTTTCACCTAGCCGTTGTACTAACCACTTGACACTGCGGCTATAAATCAGTCCACCCAAGCCAAAACTACTCAACATAAACCCAATCGCCACATAGGGTAGGCTGTATCTATCGCGCAGAAATGCACCAACATAAGCAAATGCTCCCATCAAGCAAAAGCCTTCAATAAATACTCCCACTATCACAGTACGGGCATTTTCTTGGGTGAGAAGTTGGTAATAAGGTTTAAATGTTGCCCAGCTAAATTTTTCTGTGGAACGATTGCCATCACGAAAATTACGCGTTCCCCGCCATAGTAAACCAGCGATCGCTAAAGAAACAATCCCAAATACTAAAAAGATGTCACGCCAGCTAATATATTCACCAAATATCCCACCCAAACTACCGCCGAGAATTTGACCAAGTACCAATGCACTCAAATATTTACCGATGGCGGCTTGGCGTTCTGTATAGGGAAAGTTATCACCGATATAAGCTAGGGTGACAGGGATGATACCGGCGGCAAACACCCCCGTGAGAAATCGTAGTAAAGTCAGTAGGGCAATATTGGATACAAAAGCACAAAGTGCCGTACCAACAGCAAAGGCTGTCAAGGCTGCTGTAATGACTCTTAATTTGCCGATGCGATCGCCTAACGGCCCATAAACTAACTGAAACAGTCCGTAGGGAATTGTATAGGCTGAAACGATTACCGCCGCACTACCAACACCGACATTAAATTCATTAGCAATGATGTGTAGCAGTGGATCAATCACTCGCACATCGGCTATTACCATAAACGCAGCAGCACCCAACAGCCCTAAAGAAACAGGTGCTTTACCTGTTTGCCCAATTGCTAATCTATCCACTTAATTCTCCTGTTGAAAAAGTGCTGAGTGCTGAATAATATGGTTCAACACTTAGCACTAATAATCGTTTTGCGTAAAACCGTAGCTTTTTTTGAACGCAGAGTAACGCAAAGCGTTTCTAGAGCAGTAATCAAAAATCTAACCCCCCAGCTCCCAGCCCTACCAGGGAAGGGCTGGGTGGTTTCATCCGAAAAAATAAAAATCTATAAGTCCTGATTTATCGTTTTGTAGCCCAGATTTTGACCCCTCTCCAAACCTCTCCCCCACGGGGAGAGAGGCTTTGAAATACAGTTGTCTTTTTTCTCTGATTATATGAAACCACCCTGCTTCCTTACCAGGGAAGGGGGAGCTAAACTCCCCTCTCCTCGTAGGAGAGGGGTAGGGGGAGAGGTTCTTTCAAGATTCCTGAATTGGTGTTTCTAGAAATAATTTGCGAGGACTCAGTTTGTAACAGTTTTTGCTGATTGGTTAAACAACAAATTTCGTGATTTTTCAATATCTAAGGCTTGATTTTTGAAAGCTTCGGCTTTTTCGTAGGCGCGAATTGTGGCTGGACGAGCTTTAATTGTCTCAAACCAGCGTTGGATGTTGGGAAAATCTTCTAGTTTTTGACCTTGGCTTTCATGCGGCACAATCCAAGGATAAGCGGCAATATCAGCAATGGAGTAATCGCCGGCAATGAACTCTCTATCTGCTAGTCGCTTATTTAGCACTGCATACAAGCGTCCTGTTTCGTTGACGTAGCGGTTAATGGCATATTCAATTTTTTCGGGAGCATAATTTCTAAAGTGGTGATTTTGTCCCGCCATTGGCCCTAAACCTGCCATTTGCCAAAATAACCACTGAAGTACATCGACGCGATCGCGCAGATTTTGTGGAATTAATTTACCAGTTTTTTCCGCCAAATACAGCAATATGGCACCAGATTCAAAAACCGAAACTGGCTCACCGCCACCTGCTGGTTCACGATCAATAATTGCAGGGATGCGATTATTTGGCGCAATCTTGAGAAACTCCGGCTGAAACTGCTCCCCTGCGCCAATATTTATCGGCACGATAGTATAGGGTATTTCAGCTTCTTCCAAAAACATCGTGATTTTGTGACCGTTGGGTGTTGTCCAATAGTAAAGCTCAATCATGATTTGGTTCCCCTGGAAAATGGTCAATGGTCAAATGAATTCTGTAGACGCGCAGCGGCTTGCCGCAGGCTAGTGTGAAGTATAAAGTTTCATAATTCATACTTCACACTTCATATTTTTTCTATCCTTGATACGGATTACCAATTCTGTCTACAAATACGTTGTGAGAAAAGGGTAAGCGGCCAGGATTCAAGCGTGGTTCTGCGGCATAACCTACAGGTACAACAACTGCGATCGCTAAATTAGGATCATCAGATGCGCCAATCACTTCTTTAACTTTGTCCTCTATCCAGCCATTCATAAAACAGGTGGATAAACCTAAGCTTTCGGCTGCTAAAACTAAATGGGTAGAAGCAATAATTGCATCCTTAATGGCATATTCTCGCCGCTTGTCTCCTAACCCTGCTTGAAATTGCGGAATAGAGCTTCTAAAGTAATTTACTGTACCTTCATTCCATGCGCCTGTTTGCAATCCACTTTCTAAAATCGGAGTTAAATCTTGTTCGCCTACTGTAGGATCAGCAGCAAACACAAAGGTTACAGGTGCTTGAATAATTTGTTTTTGATTCCAAGCGGCGGCGGCTAAAGCTTCTTTTTGCGCTTCATCTTGAACCAGGATAATCCGCCAATCTTGAATATTAAAACTGCTGGGTGCAGCTACGGTTAACTCTACTAGTTGTTGGAGTAATTCTGGCGCAATGGGGTCTGGTTTAAAGGTTTTGATAGAACGACGCTGAAGAATTGCACTGGGTACATCTAAAGCTTTTGTCTGTGCGATCGCATCCATGAGATTTTCCCCTCAAAGGTAAATTACAGGCATTATATATTTGGCTACCTGCTGACTAGCAGATTTAACTATTCAAATATCCAATTGCAACAGCAGATTTGTGCTAAATAATCGACCGAATTACACCACCATCAACCCTCACAGCCGCACCATTAGTTGCTGAAGCTAATGGACTAGAGAGGTAAGCTACCAATGTTGCGACTTCTTCGTTAGTTGCAAAGCGTTGGATTAGGGAACTAGGACGAACTTTTTGAAAGAATTCTGCCTCAACTTCGCTGGCACCGATTCCCCTTTCCTGCCCTATTTGGGTAATAAATGTTTCAACGCCTTCGGAACGAGTTGGCCCTGGTAGAACAGAGTTTACTGTGACTTTTGTACCAACAGTCATTTCTGCCAAACCGCGTGCCAAAGCAATCTGAGCCGTTTTAGTCACTCCGTAGTGAATCATTTCTACGGGAATTTGAAAGCCAGATTCACTAGAGATAAAAATTACCCGTCCCCAGTTTTGTTCCAGCATCTTTTGTAAGTATTTGCGGCTTAAACGAACTCCACTGAGTACGTTAACCTCAAATATATGTAACCAATCTTCGTCAGTAATATCGAAGAATCCTTTAGGCTCGTAAATACCTAGATTATTAACTAGGATATCGACTTGAGGCACTTGCTCAAAAACTTGCTCGATACCTGCTTTAGTCGCTAAATCGGCTACAACGCCACTAACTTGAGCATCGGGAGTAAAGTATTTAATTTTATCTATTGCCTGGGTGACTCGTTTTTCTGTGCGACCATTGACGATGACTGATGCACCTTCTTGTGCTAATGTTTGGGCGATCGCAAAACCAATACCAGTAGTTGAACCACTGACAAATGCGGATTTATTGTGTAATTTCAAGTCCATATCGCTCTCCCCTGTTAGTCACAGACTAACTAGCTGACTTGCTGTTAATCATGGTATTGATGCCACAAAGATGAAACTTACTTGCGGAACAGATATAGCAATTGAAGTACAGTTTAGGAAATAAGCTGAACCTCAACCCAATACCCAACAAGACTTTCCTGCCTATTGCCTATTGCCTCTTCCCTGCTATATTACTCAATGCTATTAAGTATTAGGGTGAGCCAATGCCCACCCCAGCTATTAGGCAAGATACTGTGCTAAAGTCTTATCTAGAGTGCCTTTTGGCACTGCACCGACGACTGTATCCACTTGTCGTCCTCCTTTGAAAATCATGAGTGTGGGTATACTGCGAATTCCGTAATGGCTGGCAACAGTGGGATTTTGATCTGTGTTCAGCTTCACTACTTTTACCTGTCCGTCGTATTCAGCCGCAACTTCATCAACAACCGGAGCTAACATCCGACAAGGGCCACACCAAGGAGCCCAAAAGTCAACTAATACCGGAATTTCACTATCCAGTACTTCTGGTTTGAATGTAGCTTCTGTAACATTCGTAACGGATGACATAATCGCCTTCCTGTTTTAATTCATTTATTCGATTTTATCGAACAAACAAAATATACGCTACTTTAAGCGATAATGCAAGTATGAGATTTTTATATCATCCAGACAAAAAAGATATATCTTTAGCAGCAGTGCTGTATGCGCTAGGTGACCCCGTGCGATTAGAAATGGTGCGGCAGTTAGCGACAAAGGGGGAACAGTGCTGTGCGGATTTTGATTTTGCGATCGCCAAATCCACCATGTCCAATCATTTTAAAATCTTACGAGAGTCAGGAGTAGTCTTGACTCATAAAGAAGGAACACAACATATTAATAAACTGCGACGCGAAGATTTAGAAGCGTTGTTTCCTGGTTTACTAGAAGCAGTATTGCGATCGGCTAGACCATTATTTATATGTCAACAGTCAGTAGTTCATACTCAATAGTCATTTGTCAAAAAGAAGAGTGTCGGGTGTAGTCAGGCTTTTTTCTTTCCCCCACACCCCACACCCTACACCTTTTGCCGGAATTGTAACCAAGCTGATTTTGCTTGTATGTCTGAACTGACACCTTTTTTGAGCAAAACTACACCATCTTGAAAATCGATGATTCCATATTCTTGATTACTGAGGTGATCAACAAGTTTTGTCAAATCTTGTAACTGCCGGCGATCGTTTTTAAAAGCCGCTTGATATTTTTGTAATTGCCAAAGGTCTGCGATCGCATAATCTACTTTAATTACTTCTTTAGCATCATTGCGTAATTCTAAAGCAGGTAAGCGCAAAAGTTCTCGACGGCTGGAAAGATGGGGTACAAGGTAAGTAGTGGCAGAGACGCTAGCATCTGAAGGAATTTGTGCTAATAAAGGACGCATTTTAGCCACATGGTGCCACTGTTGAGGAAGTGATATGTATACCCAAGGTTTGACAGAATCGGGGATCAGAAAATAAAAAGTTCGATTAGGATTAGACGTAAAGCTAAAAAACAGCGATAGACAAATACAACCAATCCAAAAACGACGAAAAGAAGGTTTAAATTTGTACTGATGCTGTGACCACCAAAGAATTGCTCCGTAAAATAAGCCTGGTACAACAGTTAAAGCGTAGCGGACTGTAATTGCCAGTACCAAAGATCCCTTACCCAAAAATAATTTTAAAAGCGGAAAACCAGCAATCATCCAAGCAGCCGGAGAAACAGCAGGTATGAAAGCTAATGGCAGTAATTGAGCGATTAAATATCTAATTGTTCTGTCTACAGGCGTTACCAGTTCTACTAATAACCGCAACGGATTGCTAATCATACCCCAAATAATTTCTAGAGTAGAAGCTTCATTTCCATCAGCATACTGACCAAACCGTTCTATCATAAAGCGTTGGGAAATATCTTTAGAAAATAACGGCATAATCAAGTTGGTGAGAACCAACATATAACCAAAACTGAGAACGCAGACACCAACTCCAGCACGGGGAAAGCGTTTACTCAAAATCATGTAAATTCCCACCCCAAATAAACCCACACCAGAATCTTCCCGGACAGCTAAAATCAAAACTGCCATTAGCCAAAACAACCACCACCAACGTTTTTCCATTGCTAGAAGGAGGGTAAAAACAAAGAGGGGAATTTGGCTAATGTCGTGAAAATTACTTAAGGTCGGGCCAATAACCGCATTAGCAGCATAAAAACTGGCAGTAATCATCACTGCCAATGATGGTTGTAAATACTGCCGTGCCAATATATATAAAACTATACCCGCAGCAGTGACCAGTGTGACTTGTAGGACTGTTAAAGTAGCGGGAGAAGGAAATAAAGCGTAGATTGGCCACCACAGCAATAAAGCTGGGGTAAAGTGTTGACCAAGACGATGGTAATAAACAGTTGGGAATTCTCCAGCGTGGATAACGTTAGTGGAAAGGCTAGAAGAAAGTGAACTTTGAAAAAAGCGACCGTGGAGATTATTCCAGAAAACTTGGTTAAAAATTCCTTGGTCGAAGGAAGCGTAAAAACTATAGTAACGGTGCAGGGCAAAGAACAAACATAAGATAAAAAATATCCCTGCTAATTGCAGAATAGCAATGCTTGTACTCTCTGGCTCCATCTGCCTTTTTAACATTAGTTGCAGTTTATTGTGTATGTTTGGCAACATCACTCACTCACCCTGAATACGCAAAACTTAAAAATCTTTAAAGATTAATTTTAAAGCTTGAAACCGCAAAACCTCACACTACTTTTGCGGTCTCATCACTTCCGCTAGTAGGCAAGGCTGTTTCATTCTTTAAAACTTACTGATTTATAAGCGTTTTAAGCAAAAAATTAGGTATACCATTTATGCTTTATGCAGTTGATTAACTACCTTCTAAGTAGAGGGACATAAATAATTGTAATTAGGAGAAGGCAGGAGGACGACACTTTACTCAAGTCGGGAAACCCGCCCACGCAAGTGTCTCCAGAGGGCAGGAGGGAAGAGGTTTTTAGCTATTTTGCCCAAGACTTAT
>NZ_JACJRV010000011.1 GCF_014697475.1 Nostoc sp. FACHB-152 | reverse complement strand
CATCCAAGGGAAACTACAGTACACAACGTGTTAGATTTAACTCTCATTCTTCTGCTTAACTGTTTGTTACATACTTGTAAATTTTTCCGCCGACCTACTTAATGTGAGTTCGTGTCGATTATCTTTAATTTTTATTGATTGACGCAAGAGGTAAATTATGGAAGATGAGAGAAAGTATATTGAGCGTCGAAAGTTGCTTAAGAGATACGCTGCTGGGGAGAGAGATTTTGCTGGGATGAGAATCAGTTCCTCCGGGCTGGATGGAGAGGATTTGCGAGAAATTGACTTGAGCGAAGCCGATTTGACAGGTGTTGATTTGAGTGGCTCCAACCTGAGCTATGCCAACTTGAGTGGAGCCATACTGCTTTGTGTTAATCTCACTAACGCCAATCTCAGTTATGCTAATTTGCGAGGAGTTGACTTAAGTGGTGCTGATTGCATTGGAACTGACTTTTCCAATGCAAATCTTAATGATGCTATTTTGACTGCTGCTGTATTTGATGGAGCTAATCTCTACAGGGCAGCAATTGGTGGTACTGCCAAATTTATAAAAACCGATTTCAGGGGAGTCAAAAATTTTCCTGGTCTCGGAGAAGGTGTTTTGGTGTACAAAACTTTTCGGGAGGACGGAAGTTTCTTTAAAGGGCCTGATTGGATTGAGTAAAAAAGTACGAGCGCAATCTCAATTTTAGATTTCAGACTTTAGCCTTTTTGTACTAACCCATTCTGCCAATTAAAATGAGAAAAGCTGCAAAATCATTATTGCCACTGCCCTAGCTGCATGATTATGGATACACACCCAGAGTTTCTACCAGGACAAATTGTATCTTTAGAGCATGGTGACAAGAATTTGTACGCGGAAGTGATTGAGGTTGTTGTGTCCCGCCAGTTGTGTTGGGTGCGTCCTTTACTACTGGCTAACCATACTCAAGAACCACCACTAATTACCGACTTGCGAGACGCATCTGATTTGCTTTGGCCTATCCAATTATTTCGTCCTGCTTTAGACACAGAAGTAATTACCTTGTTGAGTCAGGTTTTAGTCAAAGAACCCAAAGGCGAACCAGACTTGGTTGCTAAACAGCAACTTCATCATTTTATTCAGCAGATGTGGCAAAGTAGAAAGTCTGAATTATGAAGTCTGAAGTCTAAAATTTTAGACTCCAAAGTTGATTTCAGGATATTTACCTCACGCAGAGGCGCGGAGGCGCAGAGCAGAGAGGTTAATGAGTTTGTCAGCAACGCCGAAATTTTATCCTTCAGACTTCATACTTCTTTAGGCATAACAAATACCAGCATCCTTCATTCGATCAATTGCTTCTTGCATTCGTTCTTCAGAGATAGTTAAAGCAATGCGGAAGAAGCCTTCACCAGATGTACCATAACCACTGCCAGGTGCTACCATAATGCCGCATTTGTCAAGCAATAAATTTACAAATTCCGCAGAAGAATAGCCAGCAGGAACAGGAACCCAAACGTAAAGGGTAGCTTTTGGCGGCTGAATCGGCCAACCTAAAGATTGCAAACCTTTAACAATAGTGTCGCGGCGATGTTGATAAACAGACATCACAGCTTGCAATTCGGCTTCTGTGGTATTGTACGCTGCGATCGCAGCTTTTTGAATTGCCTTAAACACTCCCGAATCAACGTTAGTTTTAACCTGTCTTAAACCTTGAATACCTAGCGCATTACCAGCTACAAAACCAACCCGCCAGCCTGTCATATTGTAAGACTTAGACAAACTATGAAACTCAATGGCGATATCTTTTGCCCCTGGTACTTGCAACACACTCGGCGGTTTATAGCCATCGTATGCCATTTCTGAGTAAGCATTGTCATGACACAGTAAGATATTGTACTGCTTACAGAAATCTACCAATTCTGCAAAAAACTCCAGCGTTGCAACTCCCCCAGTCGGATTATTTGGGTAGTTAATCCACAAAAGCTTGGCTTTTTGAGCAACTTCTTCAGGAATTGCACTTAAATCTGGTAAAAACTGGTTTTCTGCCTTTAGTGGCATTGTGAACGGCACACCATCCGCAAAAATTGTCGAAGTGCGATACACCGGATAACCAGGATCGGGGATAAGTGTATAGTCTCCCGCCTCCACAAAAGCTAAAAAAGTATTATGGATTGCTTCTTTAGAACCAATAGATGCTACAACCTCTGTATCCGGGTTTAACCCAGCTACCCCAAACCGACGTTCCATCCACTTAGCAGCCGCTTGACGAAATTCTTGCATACCTTCGTAAGGCGGATAGTTATGGGTAGTAGCGTCATCAATTGCTTTATGCATTACCTGGAGAATGTGTGCAGGAGTCGGTTTATCAGGGTCGCCTACTGCCATATTAATGATGTCAACTCCCTCGGCTACGAGTTTTTCTCGTTTGCGGTTAATTTCAGCAAAGAGGTAGGGAGGAATTTTATCTAGGCGTTTAGCGAAATGCATGGCGACTTAATACTAATGCAAACATTAATGCTGATTAGCACAGTTTACGCCACACCAGGTAACTAAACAGTAAATATCACAGAAAATCTTAGAGGCTAAAGATTAGAGAAGAGTACCTCGTGTAATCACAAATGACTAATGACAAATGACCAATAACAAAAATTAATACCCCCAACTAGGAACTAACTTTACTCTGCCAGCATCCATTTCTGCCATTAATAATTCCAACGCTTCGTAGTCTACATCCGAGATATAGCCCAGTTGAGTTAATTCGGAATTAATTTCGTTTTCTATCTCAGGAGTTAATTTTTTAATATCAAGAGCTTTTTCTACCAGTCTACGAATAGCGTACTGACTCGTTCTCATATTTATTAACCCATTTTAGGTAATATTTAATTATCTCGGATAGAGCTAAGTATAAATTGTGATTTAAATATCGCTATTAAGTGATTTAGATCACGTTAAATTTGATGAATAATTTACGCTTAACTCTACCTTATTTTTTTTCAAATGAACGTATTTATTCTCATACATAGCTATCGCTAAACAAGCTTAAGTATCTTCAAATTAGGCTTTTCCAGCAAAGTTACGGATGAGCTATCTATTCCCTGGTTGTCTATGTTGATTGTTTTGGAACCGATGTTAAAAAAAAGTATATATAAATACATTTTATCCTGTATTTATGACAATCTTTAAGGATGTACCCTTGAGCCATAAAGATTCAGCAAAGAGATGTAATACGTATGGTCGATGCTTGAATAAAGAGATTATGTTCAAATGAATCTCAGGTTAAAGGTTTAATAACTCTAATTTAGGATGTCAATATGCAAGCAGTGCTGGTGGAATGCCCAAAAATTACGGTTATTCGTCCGCAGGGTAAGCTCAATGCCGTTAACGCTTTGGAATTTGAACGAGATTTGACCGCAGCATTAACACAAAATAATGTCTCAACCTTGCTTGTGGATTTGGCAATGGTGGAATCTCTCGACAGTGCAGGCTTAATGGCTTTAGTGTCTGCACTCAAGCTGGCTCAAAAATTGGGACGGAGTTTAAAGCTATGTTCTGTGTCTCCAGCCATTAAAATTATCTTTGAATTAACCCAACTAGATGGGGTATTTGAGTTTGAAGATAATGCTGAATTGGTTTGTGAAAAACTTTAATTATAACGCATAGGTTATCTTTGCCACAAACTTGTGTAAAGGATGTTGTCAGTTGCAAAGATAAACCTATGGGTAGACCAGATAAATGCTAAGGTTGGAGGTGATTATCTGTAAATCATAAAAATAGCTAGAAGATAGCGCAGTGGCTGTTGCAGTTGAAAAATTAATCACATCGGATATTTTAAAACCCGCGCGTTACCTTGGTAACGAACGCCTAGCAGTACATAAGCCTTGGGATACAGCAGTTATTAGGTGGGTATTAACCTACCCAGAAGTATATGAAGTTGGCTCCTCCAACTTAGGGCATATCATTCTCTATAACATTTTGAATGCCCAACCGCGCCAACTATGCGATCGCGCTTACCTCCCAGGTACAGACTTGGCAGCCAAACTCCGGGAAACAGACACCCCTTTGTTTGCTGTAGAGTCAAAGCGATCGCTACAAGAATTTGACATCTTAGGTTTTAGCCTCAGTTACGAATTAGGTGCAACCAACATCTTAGAAATGTTGGATTTAGCAGGAATTCCCCAGACATGGCAAGAACGAGCCACAGGGAATTATCCTCTAATCTTCGCCGGAGGGCAGACAGCAACCTCAAACCCTGAACCATACGCTGACTTTTTCGACTTTTTCGCTTTAGGTGATGGCGAAGAACTCTTACCAGAAATCGGTATGGTGTTGGAAGAAGGGAAACAAGCCAATTTGAGTCGCCGCGATTTACTCCTCGACTTGGCACAGATACCAGGGGTATACGTCCCACAGTTTTACGATATGGCAGCAGATGGTTCAGTCCATCCTAACCGCCCAGATGTACCAAAACGCATTCTCAGACGAGTTGCTACACCTATCCCCGCCTATTCCATTGGGTTAGTTCCCTACGTAGAAACAGTACATGATCGCCTGACAATTGAAATTCGCCGTGGTTGTACTCGTGGCTGTCGCTTTTGCCAACCAGGAATGCTGACTCGACCTGCACGAGATGTGGAACCAGAAAAAGTTGTAGATGCAATTGAGCAGGGAATGCGGGCGACTGGTTACAATGAATTTTCCTTACTATCCCTGAGTTGTTCTGATTATTTAGCCCTACCGGCGGTAGGGATGGAAATTAAAAATCGATTAAGAAATGAAAATATTTCCCTGTCGTTACCAAGCCAGCGTGTAGATAGATTTGATGAGAACATTGCCAACATCCTTGGTGGTACGCGGCAAGGTGGCTTAACTTTTGCACCAGAAGCCGGAACCCAACGGATGCGGGATATCGTTAATAAAGGTTTGACGAATGAAGAACTGCTGAGAGGTGTTAAAACTGCTTGGGAACAAGGCTGGGATAAAATCAAACTCTATTTCATGATTGGCTTGCCAGGAGAAACAGATGCGGATGTTTTAGGCATAGCAGAAACCGTACGCTGGCTACAAAGAGAATGTCGAGGTCAAGGTAGAAGACCTCTAAACTTTAACCTGACAATTTCTAACTTTACGCCCAAACCGCATACACCATTTCAATGGCACTCAGTAGCAACTGCTGAATTTAAACGCAAGCAAGACCTGCTACGCCAAGAATTCCGCCGGGTGAGGGGAGTGAAGGTGAATTATACCGATGTCCGGATTTCGGCAATGGAAGACTTTATCGGCAGAGGCGATCGCACTTTGGGCAAAGTCGTCCGTCGCGCCTGGGAATTAGGTGCAGGTATGGATTCTTGGTATGACAGCTTAGATAAAGCTTTCACCGCTTGGGGTAATGCGATCGCCCAAGCAGGTTTAGAGTGGAAATACCGCCAAGTCGAAAACGGCGAATGGAACTTGTTTCATACAGAAGACAAAGATTCCTCCACCCCCAACTCCCCACTCCCCACTCCCAACTCCCTCGATATTCCCCTTCCGTGGGAGCATATTGATACCGGAATCGACAAAAAATGGTTGAAAGAAGACTTACAACGCGCTTTAGAAGCAGCAATTGTCCCGGATTGCTCTTTTGAGGGTTGTTCCCATTGCGGTGTCTGCGGTACAGACTTTGGCCACAATATTGTAATTGAGCCACCACCTATTCCCCAATTTGCTGGAGAGTTTGTTCCCAACACAACCAAAGCCCAAAGATTGCGTGTCTGGTTTGGTAAGCAAGGCGATATGGCTTTGCTAGGTAATCTGGATTTGCTGCGTTTGCTTGACAGAGTGGTGCGCCGTGCGGGTTTGCCAGTGGCTTACACAGGTGGATTTCACCCAAACCCACGCATTATGATTGCTAGTGCCTTACCACTAGGTACTACTAGCAATGGCGAAATCGTCGATTTTGAGTTAACTACGCCTGTAGACGTAGATACTTTCCAAACAAAATTAGCTGAACAACTGCCTACAGATATACCTATATATCGGGTAGCAGAGATAGATTTAAAATCTCCAGCCGCTAACCAAGTCTTAGCAGCAGCCGAATACCTGGTTACGGTAGCAGTGCTGGGTGAAACCACAGCTGCACAATGGCAAGATTGGATTCATGCCATCCTAGCCAAGGACGAAATTAATGTAGAGCAAACAACCAAGTCAGGTAAAACTCAGATAGTAAATCTGCGCGATCGCTTGTTTGAATTAGCCTTAGTAGAACCTAAAAACACAGCAGATACCGCTATCTTACGTTATCTAGGCAGTTGTCGTAATGATGGCGCTTCCTTACGTCCTGAGCAAATCCTATCTATGTTAGAAGCAGTTGCGAGTGCAGAATTTCAACTCCTGCAAATTCACCGCAATCAGTTAGTTTTAGGAGTATAATCCTTCAAGGGCGACTTGCTAGTAGCCGCCCTGATGCCACACATCCTAGGAATTGATTTTTAGCAAGGTTGCGTTAGAATGGGATGAAGAGAAATTTTCTGGCGCTGCATTGAATTAACTGGTTCACTACCCTTATACTCAGGGAGCGAAAGCAAAGATATTAGAGAGCAACTTCTAGGGTTTTATCCCAGACAAGCTGAAGCGGATTAAAAAACAACCTCTCTTGATAGCAACTTGAGTGAACTAGTAACTTAAAAGCAGGCTCCATCGGCTTCTCTACCTCTATGCTTTTTTAAACAACTGCTGAATGCCTAATCCCTAGATGGTGTAGGTATCGCATCAAAAATCAACTACGGACGGTTGATTTATTTACTTAAACAGTATGCAGCCGTTCTGGAATTAACAGGCGTGTAAACGCAATTACCCAGTCAATAGCTCTATAACCTTGAAGCTTAAAGCTTCACAAATTTTATTATCAGCACCGCCTTTGGCAGCTGGTAGGGGCGAGGGGCATAACAAACCTCCAGAACTACACAGGCGTTGCCAATTTTTGAGGAAATTGAATGCCAAAACAAATTATTATCGCAGAGCAGCATCAAATCGCTGCCGTATTTTCTGAAGATCAAATACAAGAACTAGTTGTAGCCACAGGCCATCACCAAATCGGTGATATTTATTTAGGTGTAGTAGAAAACGTATTGCCCGGAATTGACGCAGCTTTTGTAAATATTGGCGACCCTGAACGTAATGGTTTTATTCATGTCACTGACTTAGGGCCGTTAAAGCTCAAGCGGACAGCAGCAGCCATTACAGAACTCCTAACACCACAGCAAAAGGTGTTGGTGCAAGTCATGAAGGAGCCAACAGGTACAAAAGGGCCGAGGCTAACTGGTAATATTACTTTGCCTGGACGCTATGTGGTACTAATGCCTTACGGTCGGGGTGTAAATTTGTCTCGCCGGATTAAGAGTGAAAATGAGCGCAACCGCCTGCGGGCGTTAGCAATCTTAATCAAACCGGCAGGTATGGGTTTGCTAGTGCGAACAGAAGCCGAAGGCAAACCAGAAGAAGCTATCATGGAAGATTTGGAAGTGCTGCAAAAGCAATGGGAGGCGATTCAGCAAGAAGCGCAATCGACTCGCGCGCCAGCACTGCTTAACCGAGATGATGACTTTATCCAGCGCGTATTGCGGGATATGTACGGTGCGGATGTTAACCGGATTGTGGTAGATTCCAGCACTGGACTAAAGCGGGTGAAACAGTACTTGCAGAACTGGAGTGGCGGACAAACACCACAAGGATTGTTAATCGATCATCACCGCGATCGCTCACCTATATTAGAATACTTCCGGATCAATGCCGCGATTCGGGAAGCATTGAAACCGAGAGTCGATTTACCTTCTGGCGGCTACATTATTATTGAACCCACAGAAGCACTCACAGTAATTGATGTTAACTCAGGTTCCTTCACGCGATCAGCAACAGCCAGAGAAACAGTATTGTGGACTAACTGCGAAGCAGCAACAGAAATTGCTAGACAGTTGCGACTGCGGAATATCGCCGGGGTTATCGTTGTAGATTTCATTGACATGGAATCGCGGCGCGACCAACTGCAAGTGCTAGAACATTTCAACAAAGCACTCAAAGCAGACAAAGCGCGTCCCCAAATCGCCCAACTTACAGAACTCGGCTTAGTAGAACTGACTCGGAAGCGTCAAGGTCAAAACATTTACGAATTATTTGGTGGAACTTGTCAAACCTGTGGTGGTTTAGGACACGTTGTACATCTGCCTGGAGAAACGGAAAACCGCTTACCTACACCAGCAGAACTGCCAGAACGTTTTGTACCCTTGCCTCAAAGAGAACCCCGTTTACCAGTCGCGCGGATTTCAGAACCAAGAGAAAGCTTTGATAGCTTTGGCGACAATTTTGATAATGATGCCGACTTGAGTAATCTAAACTTAATGAATCATCCTAGTTATCATGAACTAGGTGATAACAATAAGCGTAACAGCCGTACCCGCCGTAAACGCATTGGCATCAATGGCGCAAATGGTAGAGACGAACAAAGACTTGCTCCTAATTCCCTAGGTTTTGATAACGATACCGACCTAGAACTTGATGCTGAAGGTGATTTAAGCCCAACACCAGAACTTCCTACACCAAGCATAGCCAAATCAGCTTGGACTGAAAGAGTTGAACGCAATAAGGTTATCAAAGCAGAACCCGTCAAGCCAGTGGTTGAACCACCGGAGATTAGAACTGTAGAGATGACCCTAGAGGAACAGGATGTTTTTGCTTTGATGGGAGTATCCCCTCTGGTGAAATTAGATCGGGAAGTCAAAAATCCCAAATCAGTCATCATTAATATTGTTCAGCCCGGACAAGGGGCAACTACATCATTAGAACCGTCCTCACCTACAACTTTTACTGAAACAACCTCTAAGGAAGTAAATACATCGCTGCCAGTAGAGTTAGAAGAGAAACCTTTACCACAAGGAAAAGTTGAGTTAGATGGGTTTGCCACCAAAACCGAAGAAGCGGAAGCGGAAGCAAATTTAACTGCTACAGCTAGCCGTCGTCGCCGTCGTCGTTCTTCTGCTGTAGAATCAGGTGGTTTTGAGGACAGTTAATATCTCCTATGGAGGTAGAAATTAAACAAACTGCTGTTGTACCAGCAGAACTTCATTGGCTGGAGTTATCTCCTGACTTATTCGGCATCCCTAAATTAATTGCGGGTGTCGATGAAGTTGGGCGTGGTGCTTTATTTGGCCCTGTAGTTGCAGCAGCAGTTATACTACCAGCTACTGCTTTTCCCGAACTCATAGCATCTGGGATTAACGATAGTAAAAAGCTGTCAAGTGTTCGCAGAACTAAGTTAGCAGGACAGATTTGCCAGTTAGCGACGGACTGGAAAATAGGTTTTGCTGCGACTGCTGAAATTGACCAAATCAATATCTTGCAAGCAACGCTGTTAGCCATGAAACGGGCTGTACTAAAACTAAAAGTACAGCCTACAATTTGCTTGGTTGATGGTAATCAATTAATTAAAGACTTGGTTATACCTCAGCAAACAATAATTAAAGGAGACGAGCGATCGCTCTCCATAGCAGCTGCTAGTATTGTTGCTAAAGTTTGGCGTGACGAGTTGATTCTGCGTTTAGCATCAAAGTATCCTCAATACGACTTAGAGCGGAATAAAGGATACGGTAGCCCAAAACATTTACTGGCGTTGCGAGAATACGGGGCTTCATCCCTGCACCGTAAGTCTTTTAGCCCTTGCCAAATTCAGCGTTTATAAATTGTGCTTGCAGCATAAAAAGCTGTTATTAAAGATAAGAATTAATCAGTATGGAAGATGTGCTTATCTTTGGAGGTTCAGTTGATAAAACCTCTGTCTGTCTTGCTGTTTATGGTGAAGAATTAAATCCTGATGAGATTTCAAAGATTTTGAGTTGTCAACCAACTAAAGCTCATCATCGTGGTGTAAGACAAGACTCTAATTCCAAGTATACTCCCTACAAATCAGGAGCTTGGCTGCTCAATGTAAAGAGATATGCACCCATAACAGCAGACGAACTAATCATAGATTTGCTGTCGCGTGTACCAACAAATTCTCGTCTTTGGCAAGAGCTATCAGCAATTTATGATGTTCAAGTAAGAATTGGAATCCATATGAAAGGGTGGAACAAAGGTTTTAATCTTCAGGGACAAACTGTCCAGCGCATATCAGAATTAGGGGCATCAATGGTATTTGATATTTATGCCTACGGTGATGAAGAAGATAATATTTAGTTGAAGATAGTAGTTATTTGTCAAGTGCCTAAGTGCTAACTGAGTGTTTAAGACATAAGAATAAAAGTTTATAGCTGGTAGTAAGCAATTAATTACTTAATACCAGCTATATATTTTTCTCAAAACTATTTATTTAATACTAAGTAAACATTACTCTAAATTCAAAATTGGTAGATCACCTTGATTATCTTCTGAAACTGTTTCTTTCATTTGTGATGCAACCCAATGACGGTAATCTGCTAGTAAGTGATGTAACAATCTTTGCTTAACTGTAACTAAAACACTCTTCAGCAAACTATTACCAGCAGCTTCTAAAATTGGCTTTGGTGTGAAAGAAAGTGGTGGCGGCAGGTCTACTTGTACCTCTAAATCGGCATTTCCTTCAAGGCGAGTACCACTACTAGATTGATGGGGTGATAAATAACCTTTTAAATTGAGACTAAAACGTTGGTTAATATACTCAACACCCAGAATTTCACAAGCAAGCGATCGCACATAAATTGTACCATTGGATTCTGTCCAAACTCTCATGTCTACAGTCGGCTGAATACTTAATGACATAAAAGACAAAGGACGCATTTTTAAGCGAAATACTTCCTCAGAAAGCTGCTGGATACGGCTATTATCAACTAAAGCATTTACCAGACGTTGGGGCTGACGCAAGTAATGCTGAATAGGTATAGGCTGATGTGGTACAGCAATTTTTACCGATTGGGAGGCAGTAAACCGGGTAGACATGATTTGCAAAAAGCACTTGTTTTATATTTATATATATTAATTAATTTATTATGTTTATTATTTTTTATTTGCAAAAACAATTGCAAGATAGATAATGCTTATCTTTAAGCCAGAGTTTTTGTTATTATTTGTTTTTGGTATATATACTTTGAAAAAGTATTGTCACTGTCTTTAGACTTATAAATTATAAATCAAATTAGACAGATTTTTACTTAATAGATTTTTGTAGATGTAGATATCGGCTATTAAAAAAAAATTATGAGTACAGAGTATAAAGTATAACGTGTAGGGTTTCCACAGTGAGTGAAAAATTTAAAGTTGGAGGAGGTTGATAAAATCAGTCATGAAAAACCGCCCTCACGTATTGCTACTGCTTTTATGGCTAGCTATTGGAACTGCCTTACGCTTTTTGCGTCTGGCTGCTTTGCCACCTTGGACAGATGAATGCGCCACGATGGTTTTTAGCCTGGGAAATAGTTTCCGCACAGTACCACTTAATGAAATTATTAGTGCCAATATCCTATTGCAGCCGCTACAAGTTAACCCTACACATGGAATTAATGCAGTTATTAGGGAACTGTTGACAGAAAGTACTCATCCTCCGGTTTACTTTGCCTTAGCCCATTTCTGGATGAAAATGTTCTCAACAACAGGAGAAATCGCCTCAATTTGGGTAGCGCGATCGCTCAGTGCGGTGTTGGGTATATTATCAATTCCCGCTATGTTTGGCTTTGGCTATCTGACCTTTCGTTCCAAATCAGTAGGTCAGATGGCTGCTGCAATGATGGCAGTTTCTCCCTTCATGGTTTTTCTAGGTAGGGAAGCCCGACATTACACTTTGGCGATGTTACTGGTAATTGCTTCTTTAAGTTGCTGTGTTAAAGCAATTCAATCCATCCATCGTCAACAATCTTTGCCTATTTGGGTTGTATTAGCTTGGGTTGGAATCAATAGTTTAGGCATAGCAACCCATTATTTTTTCAGTCTAACTCTGGCTGCCGAAGCATTAGTATTACTCGCACACATTTGGCGTAACAGAAAGCGAAACCTTAGACAAATACATTGGTGGCGCATTGCGATCGTTGCCTTGGGTACATTAATCGGATGTCTTATTTGGATACCATTTTTACAAAGTATTCCTAATAGTGACCTAACAAACTGGGTTGCTATTAGTAATCTTCATACCAGATGGCTAGAACCAATAGGACGATTACTGCTGTGGAATCTTAGTATGCTGTTGCTTCTTCCTTCTGCACTGACAAGCTTACCAATAGGAATTATTATTATTTCTGGTGTAGCAACTTTGCTGTTTTTACTTTGGAGTGTGCCTAAGTTTCATTATGGGCTAACAATGCAACAAGAGCCTCCTGATAGTCGTTTAGGCATACAGATTTTATATGAATATCTTTTGATAGCAGTTTTTTTATGCTTATTTTTTACTTATGCTCTAGGTAAAGATTTAACTTTAGCTGCCCGGTTTCAATTTATCTATGCACCAGCAGTAATTTTGCTTTTAGCCGCAGCATTGACAGGTTGTTGGAAACATCTTGTAACTGGAAAAGTTACCGTAAGCATAATAGTGCTGACAGCACTATTAGGAGGGTTGATTGTAGTCTGGAATCTTGGCTATCTGCAAAACCAACGTCCAGATATATTAGCCTCACTCATCTCTCAAGCCTCGCAGAATAATGTGTTAATTGCTACAAAACATATCCATCACGGGCAAACTGGCAGAATGATGGGGTTAGCTTGGGAGTTTCAAAGAGAACCAAAGTTTAATGCACAGTTTTTCTTGGCAGGTAAAAATTTAGATAATCAAGATTACACTAATTCTGTGCAACTATTACAGGAAAAAATAGCTCAAATCCAGCAACCTCTAGATTTATGGTTAGTTGAATTTCGCACACCAATTAATTTGGAATCTCAACAATGTATCCCAGACAATCAATATGGTAAAACGGCTGGAGAATACAGTTATAAAATGTACCATTGTGCTATTAAAAACAGCAGTATATTGAATTAAGTTAAATCAATGTTCTGATTTATTAAGGCTGGGTTCGCCTGCGATATATTCTATTAATCTCACATATCAATCAGGTTTAAACACCATGTCTCTATCTATTGCTCATTTAGGGCCGCCAGGCACTTATGCAGAACAAGCAACTGTTTTATATGTTAACTGGCTAACTCAAACAACTGGAATTGAAGCAATTTTATGCCCATATCCCAGCATAGCTCAGTCACTTCAAGCCGTTGCTGCGGGGAAAACCAAGTTAGCTGTTGTGCCAGTTGAAAATTCAATAGAAGGCAGTGTAACTATGACAATGGATGCACTGTGGCAGTTAGATAGTTTGCGAATTCGGATGGCTTTGGTAATGCCCATTGCCCATATGCTAATTTCCTGCACTAATAGCTTAAATACTATTAAAACTGTTTATTCACACCCCCAAGCTTTAGCACAATGTCAAGGTTGGTTAGGGCAGTTTTTGCCAACTGTGCAATTAATTCCTAGCAACTCGACTACAGAAGCACTACAGATAGTAAAACAAGATTTAACAGTAGCCGCGATCGCTTCTTCTAGAGCAGCAGAACTTTATAATCTGCCAATTCTAGCTAAAACTATTAATGACTATCCAGAAAACTGTACTCGCTTTTTAGTGGTTAGCCAAGATAACCTAGCATTTGAATACCAAATAGCTTCAGCAAATGCAACTCATACATCAATAGCTTTTAGTGTGCCTGCAAACATTCCTGGGGCGTTACTTAAACCCTTGCAAGTATTTGCAGAACTAGGAATTAACCTGAGTAGAATTGAATCTCGCCCTACAAAGCGATCGCTAGGTGAATATTTATTTTTTATGGATCTAGAGATAGATGGGAATGCACCAAAAATGCAATCTGCTCTATCCCAATTAACAAATTACATAGAAATCTTAAAAATCTTTGGCTCTTATTCTGTCCTACCAATCAGCACGATTGATTGAGACTTGCTTTCTTTGTGTCCTTTGCGTCCTTTGCGGTAGCCTGCGGCAAGCCGCTTGCGCGTCTACGTTTAAAAAACAATAGACCTTTATTTAAAAAATAAAGGTCTGAATCGTACCAACAACTTCAGCTATGTTTTAAGACTTCTGATTAAACGTGTCTTTCAACACAGAACGAGCAGCCAAGTGATTACGAGTAGAAGTTAAAATTTCTGCTTCGCGTTCTAAACGAGCAGCAGTGTCTTGCATTTCTAACAATGATTGCTGCTCTGCTGCAACCCCGTAAAGGTTACTAGCTACCCAGTATGACAACTCTATTGGCAAGTCTGGTAATTCTTCAGGTAGTTCAATATTTTGTTCAGTTAACTTAGCAGACAGACGCACCACATCTTTTAGTAGCTGTTCAACTTCAGCACCTAAAGGACGCAAATCCTTAGTTGGTGGTTCATCTTCTATCCACTGTACCAAGCCCACGCGATAAGGCTTTTCACGAACATATTCTAAGACACGAAACCTTTGTTGTCCCAAGGTTAGCATCTTCATTCGGTCATCTGGCAGCCGTTGGTAATGGATAATTTCTGCACAGCAACCAACGTTGGCAATTGTGCCTTTCACAGGATCGACCATTAACACTCCAAACCTGCGATCGCTTTCCAAAATCGTGTTCATCATGATTCGGTAGCGAAATTCAAAAATATGTAAAGGTAATGGCCTAGTAGGAAAAAGAACTACTTCGGGTAACGGGAACAGAGGTAGTTCACGAACAGCAATTCTAGAAGAGGATGTCATTGTTACCTTAAAATAAATTTAATTTTAAAAATTTATTGTTCTCTGCTTTTCCCGTATTTTGCTTACATTCTATCATTAAATAAAAAGCCCTGAGATAAATTTCTTCAGGGCTAGCTAAGTATTCACACGATGGTCAATAGTAATTAGTCATTAGTCAATGGCTAGTGGACAATTAAATAGTTGTATAACTTTAAACTGTTGACTTTAGACTACTAACTAATTAAAGTTTGACTTCAATATCCACACCTGATGGCAAATCCAGCTTCATTAACGCATCAATAGTTTTAGAGGAAGGTTGGTAGATGTCAATAATTCGGCGGTGAGTGCGGGTTTCAAAATGTTCGCGCGAATCTTTGTCTACGTGGGGCGATCGCAACACGCAGTAGATTTTCCGTTTAGTGGGTAAGGGAATTGGGCCTATAGCTGTAGCGTTAGTCCGGTTAGCTGTGTCTACAATCTTCTCGCAAGATGTATCCAATAATCGACGGTCAAAAGCTTTTAAACGAATTCTAATCTTCTGCTGTTGTAGAGTTGCCATCTTTAATTTTCCAGGTTCTGTTTTATTGGAGAGTGGGGCGTTGGGAGAGGGAGAAGTAGAATGTTTATCTTACTTCCTATTCCTCATTCCCTTTAATCGAGTTCAGATAAAAGAGCAGAGAGGCGTTTTACCATCTCTGCTCTTGATCATTAGAGTAAAAAGGTACTACTTGAGGATTTTGGAGACGACACCAGCACCGATGGTGCGGCCACCTTCACGAATCGCAAAACGCATACCTTGCTCAATAGCGATCGCGTTGATCAATTCTACGGTCATCTTGATGCGATCGCCTGGCATTACCATTTCGGCTTCACTACCATCATCGGAGGTGAATGTGGTAATTGTGCCTGTTACATCAGTTGTCCGCACGTAGAATTGAGGACGGTAGCCAGAGAAGAATGGTGTTTTCCGACCACCTTCTTTCTCGGTGAGTACGTAAACTTCACCTTCAAATTGAGTGTGAGGAGTGATAGAACCGGGTTTAGCAATTACCATACCCCGTTCAATATCAGCCTTTTGGATACCACGTAGTAGTACACCTGCGTTATCCCCAGCCATACCTTCATCGAGACTCTTCTTGAACATCTCGATACCAGTTACGGTGGTGTTACGGGTGTCTCTGATACCTACTAGTTCCACAACATCGCCGACTTTTACCTTACCACGCTCAATACGTCCGGTAGCTACGGTACCACGACCTGTGATGGAGAATACGTCTTCTACAGCCATCAAGAAAGGCTTGTCAATATCGCGCTCTGGGTCGGGGATGTAAGAATCTACCGCATCCATCAAGTCGTAGATTTTGTCTACCCAAGGATTTTCACCACGTTGGGTTTTAGGGTTCTTGACCATTGCTTCTAGAGCTTGCAGACCTGAACCTCTGATGACAGGAATATTATCACCGTCGAAATCATAGCTAGAAAGTAGTTCTCGAACTTCTAGTTCAACCAACTCTAGCAATTCTTCGTCATCTACCATGTCTTCTTTGTTTAAGAAGACTACCAGCTTAGGAACCCCTACCTGACGAGCTAACAGAATGTGTTCACGAGTTTGGGGCATGGGGCCATCGGTAGCAGCTACCACTAAGATGGCTCCGTCCATTTGTGCTGCACCAGTGATCATGTTTTTCACATAGTCAGCGTGTCCAGGACAGTCTACGTGAGCATAGTGACGTTTTTGAGTTTCATACTCAACGTGGGCTGTATTGATAGTAATACCGCGCGCCTTTTCTTCGGGAGCATTATCAATTTGGTCATAAGCTCTAGCTTCAGCTTGGCCAAGAGCAGCCAATGTCATGGTGATAGCTGCTGTTAAAGTAGTTTTACCGTGGTCAACGTGGCCAACAGTACCGATGTTAACGTGGGGTTTATTTCTTTCAAACTTTGCGCGTGCCATGAATGCTCGTTTCCTTTTTTAATTAAGCGTTCCCTTTACTTTTTGCAATGATAGTTTCAGCTACGCTGCGAGGCACCTCTTCGTAGTGGCTGAACTCCATCGTAAAAATACCTCGACCTTGGGTTTTCGACCGGATATCGGTGGCGTAGCCAAACATGGTTGCCAGTGGAACTTTGGATGCCACTTTAGCGAGTCCCTGTTCAGTGCTTTGGCTTTCAATCTGCCCTCGGCGGGAGATGAGGTCACCAATGACGTTCCCAATATAGTCTTCAGGAACTTCCACCTCAACTTTCATCATAGGCTCTAATAGTACTGGTGAAGCTTTCAGCACAGCTTCTTTCAGTGCCATTGATCCAGCAATTTTAAAAGCCATTTCCGAGGAGTCTACATCGTGGTAAGAGCCATGAACTAGCGTCGCTTTCACGTCAATCAGTGGATATCCAGCTAAAATCCCAGATTCACAGCTTTCTTTCATCCCTTGCTCGGCCGGGCCAATGTACTCTTTAGGTACTACGCCACCGACAATTTTAGAGACGAATTCAAAGCCGCTACCGGGTTCTCCTGGCTCCAAATTGATCACAACGTGACCATATTGACCTTTACCACCACTTTGGCGGATGAACTTGCCTTCCACGTTGGTAACTGTTTTACGAATCGTTTCGCGGTAAGCTACTTGTGGCGCACCAACGTTCGCTTCCACCTTGAATTCGCGTAACATCCGATCCACCAGAATTTCTAGGTGAAGTTCTCCCATCCCTGCAATTACAGTTTGGTTTGTTTCTGGGTCAACATTGACGCGGAAGGTTGGGTCTTCTTCGGATAGAGATTGCAGAGCTTTGGATAGCTTATCCATGTCGTTCTTGGTTTTGGGTTCAACCGCTACCGAGATGACAGGCTCTGGAATAAACAGGGATTCTAGAATTACTGGTGAGCCTTCATCAGTGATAGTATCACCTGTTAAGGTGTCTTTTAAACCCAACGCTGCACCTAAATCACCTGCCCGTAGTTCCTCAACATCTTGGCGATCATCTGCCTTCATCAAAACTAAGCGGGAAATGCGTTCTTTCTTATTTTTGGTAGCGTTTAATACATAACTACCTTTTTTCAGAACCCCGGAATAAACACGAACAAAGGTTAGGCGACCGTAAGGGTCAGCCATAATCTTAAATGCCAAAGCCGCTAGAGGTTCGTTGTCATCCGCCCGGCGCTCGACTGTATCACCATTTGCGAGTGTGCCTTGAATAGGAGGTACTTCTGTTGGTGCGGGTAGGTAATCTACAACTGCATCCAGCATTAGCTGCACGCCTTTGTTTTTAAAGGCTGAACCACAAAGTACAGGCACGATTGTGCCAGCAATTGTCCCTTTCCGCAGGGCTGCTCGGATTTCGTCTTCTGTCAGAGCTTCGCCATCAAAGTACTTAGTCATCAAAGCGTCATCAGTTTCTGCGACGGCTTCGACTAATTTGGTGTAGTACTCTTCAGCCTTGTCTTGCATATCGTCCGGGATATCCGTTTCTTGGATATCCGTTCCTTGGTCATTGTTGTAAATGTATGCACGCTTGCGCACCAAGTCCACAATGCCTTGAAAGTCATTTTCGCTACCAATGGGCAGTTGAATAGCAATGGCATTTGCCCGTAGGCGATCGCGCATTTGTTCGTGAACTCTATAGAAGTTCGCGCCTGTGCGATCCATTTTATTAATAAAGGCGATCCGAGGTACTGCATAGCGGTCTGCTTGCCGCCACACTGTCTCAGATTGTGGTTGTACTCCACCTACAGAACAAAATACAGCAATTACACCATCTAATACGCGCATGGAGCGTTCTACTTCAATGGTGAAGTCTACGTGACCAGGAGTATCGATAATGTTAATTTGATAATCTTTCCAACTGGTACTAATCGCCGCAGCAGTGATTGTGATTCCACGCTCCCGCTCCTGCTCCATCCAGTCAGTTACCGCAGTTCCTTCGTGAACCTCACCAATTTTATGAATTATCCCAGAGTAAAATAATATTCTCTCTGTTGTTGTTGTTTTGCCCGCATCTATATGCGCCGCAATACCGATATTGCGTACTCTCTCTAGCGGGTTCGTACGTGCCACAGTAGCCTCCTATAGTTTTTGCCTCATGATATCTTGTATATTACTCTTTGTTAAGATTCTATACTTTTACGGATTCCCGTCTGGTTTTTAAGTCGGCGATATATCGCATCTAGAGGCAGGATATATCGCTGCTTTGCTTAATAACGATAGTGTGCAAAGGCTTTGTTCGCTTCTGCCATCCGGTGCGTTTCTTCGCGCTTACGGATTGCGTTTCCGGTTTCATTGGCTGCATCCATTAATTCATTCGCCAATTTGCCGGCCATGGTGCGCCCTGGTCTAGAGCGAGAAAATTGTACCAACCAACGCAACGCCAAGGTAGTACCCCGTTCTGAACGCACTTCCATTGGTACTTGGTAAGTTGCACCACCAACCCGGCGTGCTTTTACTTCTACTAAAGGTGTTGCATTACGCACAGCTCTTTCAAAGGTTTCTAACGCAGCATTACCTGTACGTTCTTCAATGGTTTTTAGAGCATCATAAACAATGCGTGCAGCTAGTGATTTTTTGCCGTGACGCATAATCCGGCGAATTATCATACTCACCAGACGACTGTTGTAAACGGAGTCAGGCGGAACTGGACGCCTTTGAACTACACCTCGACGAGACATACTTTACCCTTAATTCGGAATTTGGCAACGAAATTATATGCTATCAGACAGCGCAGTATCTGAGCGGTGGAAGCCGCCACTCAGACTGCCGCAATTTTTTTACCTTTGCAGCGACCTTAACTTGGCGATTTGCTGTCCGTGAAGGGACACACAAAGCGACATCATCGTTACTAAATTTACAGAGATTACTGCTGTCGCTTACAGTAGTCTCGATACAACTTACACTTGCTCGCTGAGTGCAAATTGCTGATGTTAACTTTACTCATCTGACTTCTGAAAACAGATGGTTTAATCTATTTTCACAAATGTTTGAGAGCGATCGCTTACTTTTTTTATATCTTTAGATGCTTCCAGACATTAGCGACTAATCGTATCAGACACGACTAATCGCTTCTGCCTTATTTTTTGGCTTCTTTCGGGCGCTTAGTTCCATATTTGGAACGGCCTTGCTTGCGGTCTTTCACGCCAGCTGTATCTAAGGTGCCACGGATGATGTGGTATCTCACGCCTGGCAAGTCTTTAACCCGGCCACCACGAATCATTACCACTGAGTGTTCTTGTAAATTGTGACCAATCCCAGGAATGTAAGCTGTCACCTCAAACCCAGAGGTAAGTCTTACCCTTGCTACTTTACGCAGTGCTGAGTTAGGCTTTTTAGGTGTTGTTGTGTATACTCTGGTACAAACGCCCCGGCGTTGTGGGCATTGCTTGAGAGCAGGAGACTTGGTTTTCTGACGCGCTTTTTCGCGTTCGCTACGTATTAGTTGCTGTATGGTTGGCATGAGTCACAGCGCGTGAAGCTGCTTAGGGGTCTAAGTTTTAACAAATCCTGATTATATCTTTTTTCGTGCTTTTCTGTCAAACAACTTTGACAAGGCAATTATTTCATGTCAAGAGTAATGATTTGTTAACTATGAACTACTAACTCTTGACTAACAGAAAATGAATTACCACAGCTACAAGTAGAAACAGCTTGAGGGTTATGGAAGCGAAAACCTCCGCCCATCAAATCTTCGGAATAATCTAATGCTAACTCATGGAGATAATTTAAACTTTCATCGTCTATGAGAATTTTTAGTCCGTGGATCTCAAAAAGGCGATCGCTTGTTTTTTGAGTCTCTTCAAAAGACAGATCATAAAATAAATCAGAGCATCCCCCTGGCTTCACCGCTAATCTCACCAATGCATTGGGCTGCTTTGACTTTAATCGTTTAATTTCACTTGCGGCTGCTTGACTCAGTTGAATCATTGAATTTTTTTGGCAATTTAAAGCCTACTTTAACTATGACAGCGTGACGGGAAACCCAAAAAACTGGTTTTTGCTATTTTATTTTAAATGAAGAGGTTTATTTGCAAAACCCAGCGTAGGATTTCTCACCTGGAAGCTCAGATTAACCTGAGTGTTAACTGACTGAAATAAAAATAATTAATCTTTCTCTTGTCAAAAGTATAAGCTAAATATCTTAGTAATCGCTCCTCCGTAAATTTCTGACTGAAGCATACAGAAACTTACGGGGTGCAATTCCTAGTTCACTATATCCCAGTTCAATTATGAAAATTATTTTTCTGAACGAGCATAATCATCTTGGTAGCGAATAATATCATCTTCACCTAAATATTCGCCATTCTGTACTTCGATGAGAACTAAAGGGATGACTCCAGGATTTTCTAAACGATGCGATGTACACTGAGGTACGTAGGTGGACTCGTTATTACCCAATAGTACTTCCTGATCTCCACAAGTTACCCTAGCTGTCCCAGAGACAACAATCCAGTGTTCGCTGCGGTGGTGGTGCATTTGCAAGCTGAGGCGGTGTCCAGGCTTAACTTCGATGCGCTTGATCTTATATCCACGTCCTTCTTCCAACACAGTAAAAGAACCCCAAGGGCGCAACTCAGTTGCAGCAACACTTCGATTAGCGATCGCCGCAGCCAGGGGCAAAGTCTTGGTTGGTGCGGTTTCTTGATATTGAGCCATAGTTACCTCATTTGGAGACATAAAAAGCTGTTTTTAACTCTTAACCATTGATGGAAAAATCTGGCGCAATCTTGCAACCGTGAAAATCAGCAATTCAATTACACCTTGCTAACCATAACAAAATCAAACTTTAGGGTGTAAATAGTCAGGATAAAAATATCGTGAATACACGAACTCTTTATCTATTGACATAGCAACTTATTCTAATCTTTAAAAATAGGCTAGAGGCTATAGAGAAAGGATAGGATTCGATAAAAGTTCTTTTTTAATTTTTGATATCTAGCCCCTAGCCTCTAATCCTTAATTCACCTTTGTTGTATAAAAATCCCAATTCCGTTATGCACACGAGCCGCAGTGTTCGGAGAACGATCAAGTAGTTGTCCCCCCAGATAAAGACTCGTGGAACTACCACCATCTAAGTTGAGTGCATTAACACAGCCAAGCTTTTGCATCAATTGAGCGTGTTCTGCCAATGTTGGCCCTGCCCCACCAGCCCGATTTTGTACAGCAGCAATCATCAGCGTACCTGTGGCTGTAGTGCAAATTCCACTACGAACTGCCTTTTCTGCAATAAACGCATTGCTGAATTTTTCAGCTTGAGCATCAAGGACAATTTGACCATTTTCGATTAACAATGGCCCAGCTCCCACAATGTTGGGATAACGGCTAAAATCAGCAGGAGTAGTGGCACTAGTCAACGTAACTTTTGTGCCTACAGGCAGTTGTGCTGCGGCCGTTGCAGCAGTTCCGCGTAAAGTTAACAAATAGCCATTCTGGGGAATAGGAAAGGCCGTTTCACCGGCTTTACCACCAGCGAAATAAATGCTAACTTCGCCTTTCTGCACTAAGAGAATAGTTTCATTGTCTGTGAGGGGTATATAGCTTTGCCCCCAGATGGGAGTGTAACGAGCAATGCCACTCTGAACATAACCGCTATTAAGAAATAGAATTGGCAAACGCACATTGTTAGGAGCAATTAAAGTTTCTTGTAACGTCAGCCTACCTACGTAAAATTGCCCAGAGTCATTCCAAGCGATCGCGCCTCGATTAAGAATCGGCCCAGATAACCACTGATTATCTCGACGAATCGCGCCCAAAGGCAAGCGATTGTTGCGGTTAAAATAACCACCATTAATTGCCGCAACCGCTAAGTATTTTTGCGCTGTTTGAATTAACGGAGCAGTGCCAGCTAGAGTATCCGGATTTGTAGGAATTGGTTTTAAAATTACTGTGCGCGGGTTAGCTTCTAACCAAACTACAGAAAAGCGTTCTGTACCTAAACTGATAAATTGCTGTCGCCAGCGTAACCCTGATGCCCAAGCAATATTTCGCTCTACCATTGCATCGGGTCGAATCTCGACAATTAGGCGATTGGGATTAGCTAATGTAGTGATGCGGGGAGCGTAACCAAAAGGAACGCTGATCCGAAGGATAGTTTGGTTATTGACCACCTCAACTTTTTGAATCAAGGTATCAGGAGTTGGTTGTGGTGGTGCTGGTTCTGGGAGTAATTGTTTGAGTAGGTTTGGTAGTGATGGCGGCGGTGGTGCAGGGGTATAACGTTGGATTAAGGCAGGATCAGCTATAGCATCTAGAGTAATTGTCCATTCCCGATTAGGTGGCGTAGTGGCTTTTGGGGCGATCGCATCTAGATCATCTGGGAGTGAAGTTTGGGCTGGTTTAATTGGTAATCCTTGCCTATATATCCAAGGTGTAGGGCGGTCTAAATCGACTACTATACGGTTTTCCCTGGTAGTAGTAACGCTGGGGTCTAGAGCTTGTTGACTCGCAACAATATTTTTGATTTGGGCTTGGGGCGTGACAATTGTTAAGGTCTTACTATTAGCCTGTAACTGCCAACCTGCTTGTTGTGCAAACTTAGTAATATCAAGATAGCGATAGCCTGCCTGTAATTCAGTTGTTAAAACTATTGGCTTAGTAGTTGACGAAAACCACTGTACTGGTTGCCTAGCTGGGTTATTACTATTTAAAAAATCGACACCAAATATCTGCCGAAATGCTCCATCACTGAGGAGAGTTGTTACTTGTCCATTTTTTCTTGGTCTTTGTAACCAAGCACCTGACAAGGTGCGACCGTTGAGTGAAATTTGAGTAACAGAAGCCGGTACTTTGAGTACAGACGGTGTTGGTGATGGTGTGACGCTAGGAGAAGTTTGAGCGATCGCATTCCAAGTACTAGATAAGCTCAGTATTGTCGCTATGATAGGAGAGAGGGTGGCTGGGAAAAGGTGACGCACAACAGTTTGGGGAACAGCACTTTGAGATTTTTTTCGGCAACAATTTGGCATCTTGACCATAATTCATTCACTATTTTTGAAACCTACCATCGAAAAGGCAGGTTAACTAATTGTCGGTAAATCTTGAAAAAAGATGATTTAACTTTTGAATAAACGTGATAACCTATATAGTGGCTTGTTGTCTCTTATCAGATTTAACAAGGCATATTTCCGCTAAAACCACTGTAACTGACTGTTTTAACTGGCACTAGTTCCTACAAAACTATAAATATATAGTTTTGAGCATCATATTTAGATTTAAAATACTTTTCCCTCACTCATAGTTGCTATTGTGTTACTTATAGGTGAGGCATAGTTGTTAGTAACAAAAGTTGCAATTGGTGAACAGCCAATATAAACAACAAAAATATTTAGGAATTGTCAAATGGGCATATAGTGTAATACGCTGATTTTGTTGCTGAATCAGGAATCTTATAACTTTAATAAAATAGTCAATTGTTCAGTATGGTTCTTATGTCAGGTAAGCCGAGTCTGTCTACCTGATAGTCATCTGTCATCTGAAAAAATTGAGAACATACTTGAGTTTTGAATCCAAATAGATAAAGCTAGCACAAAATGTAATTTGTCTAACCTAGCATAAACACATAAGAATTAACGCAAAAATTTTAACACGGTTAAATTTACAAAGAACCGCAGTTAAAATTTTTTTTCCCTAAATTCCAGTGATTTATGTATTGCTACGATGCGAAATTGAGAAACTTTTACTCACAAGCAGTGGCAAAATTTGTGACTTAACTTCTCAGGAATAGGCTATGAACGATCAAAGGGTGAATCAATTGCAAAAAATGACATTTTCGGATAACGACTCTAGAGATACCTACAAAGGACAAAGGTGGTTAGTAGAGGAACGAGATGCCTGTGGTGTAGGTTTTATTGCTCATCGCCAGAATATTGCCAGCCATGAAATCGTTACCAAAGCCTTAGCCGCATTGACCTGCTTGGAACATCGGGGTGGTTGTAGTGCAGATCAAGACTCTGGCGATGGTGCAGGGATATTGACGGCTATTCCTTGGGAGTTGTTACAAAAAGAATATTTCTCAGGAAGGATAGACATTTCTTCAACAAGCAATATTGCTGTGGGGATGCTATTTTTACCACAAGACTCAGCATTAGCACAAAAAGCTAAAGCTCAAGTTGAGAAGATTGCTACTGAAGAAAAATTTACTGTATTGGGCTGGCGAGAAGTACCAGTACATCCCTATTTATTGGGAATACAAGCTAAAGAAAATCAACCTCAAATAGAACAAGTTTTTCTCGCTGCTGATAAAACTGGCGATGAATTAGAAAGACAGCTTTATCTTACCCGCAAGCGAATTTTTAAAGCAGCAAAACCGATTTCCGAAGACTTTTATATTTGCTCTTTATCCAGCCGCACAATTGTTTATAAAGGCATGGTGCGTTCTGCTGTATTGGGAGACTTTTATGCGGATTTAAAAAATCCCGAATATAAGAGTGCGTTTGCAGTTTATCATCGCCGTTTTAGTACTAACACCCTGCCTAAATGGCCCTTAGCGCAACCAATGCGCCTGTTGGGACATAACGGAGAAATTAATACTCTGTTGGGTAACATTAACTGGATGATGGCTAGAGAAGCTAGTATTAGCCATCCAGTATGGGGCGATCGCAATGATGAACTCAAGCCCTTAGTTGTCTTAAATAGCAGCGACTCTGCCACTTTAGATAACGTACTAGAATTACTAGTACGTTCGGGACGCAGCCCCTTGGAAGCCTTGATGATTATGGTTCCAGAAGCTTACCAAAATCAGCCATCATTGCAGGATTATCCTGAAATTACTGAATTCTACGAATATTACAGTGGCTTGCAGGAAGCTTGGGATGGACCAGCATTGTTAGTATTCAGTGATGGCAAAAAAGTTGGTGCAACTCTTGACCGGAACGGTTTACGCCCCGCACGCTATGTCATTACCAAAGATGATTACATTGTGGTGGCATCGGAAGCAGGTGTAGTTGACTTCCCAGAAGCCGATATTATCGAGAAAGGCAGACTAGGTCCAGGGCAAATGATTGCCGTGGATTTAGAAAGCCATGAAATTCTGAAAAACTGGGAAATTAAACAACGGATTGCCAAGCAGCATCCTTACGGGGAATGGTTGCAAAAGTATCGCCAAGATTTGAAGTCATTAGTCACTAATCATGGGACAAATGGCAATGGTAATGGTAACGGCAACGGTAAAGCACAATTCACAGTTGATAGACAAACCTTACTTCGCCAGCAAACAGCATTTGGTTACACCAGCGAAGATGTAGAAATGGTGATTCAACCAATGGCCAGCAATGGTGCAGAGCCGACTTTCTGTATGGGTGATGATATTCCTTTAGCAGTGCTGTCAGGAAAACCCCACTTGCTGTATGACTATTTCAAACAGCGTTTTGCTCAAGTAACGAACCCACCGATTGACCCACTGCGTGAAAAGCTGGTGATGTCTTTGAAGGTGGAATTGGGTGAACGGGGTAATTTATTAGAACCGAAACCAGAATATGCCAAGAGGCTGAAGTTGGATTCGCCTGTGTTGACAGAGGCAGAATTAGATGCAATAAAAGCATCGGGTTTTTCTACAGCCGAATTGTCAACTGTATTTCCCATTGCTAACGGCCCAGAAGGATTAAAAGCGGCGGTGCAAGCTTTGCAAGCACAAGCAGCCGAGTCAGTGCGTGCTGGTGCGAAGATATTGATTTTAAGCGATCGCTCAGGTGAAAGTATTAGCTCAGAATACAGCTACATTCCGCCTTTATTGGCAATTGGTGCAGTGCATCACCACCTGATCCGCGAAGGCTTGCGGATGAAAACATCCCTGATTGTGGATACGGCTCAGTGCTGGAGTACCCATCACTTTGCTTGTTTGATTGGCTATGGTGCGGGTGCTGTTTGCCCCTACATGGCTTTAGATACAGTCCGGGATTGGTGGTTTGACCCGAAAACACAGCAGTTCATGGAACGGGGCAAATTGCCTAACATCAGCTTAGAACAAGCGATTGGTAATTACCGCAAAGCTGTAGAGTCAGGATTGCTAAAAATCCTCTCCAAGATGGGGATATCTTTGCTGTCTAGCTATCAAGCAGCGCAAATATTTGAAGCCATTGGGATTGGTGGAGATTTATTAGCACTGGGATTTCAGGGCACAGCCTCTCGGATTGGTGGTTTGAGTATTAGTGAACTAGCGCAAGAAGTACTTTCCATCCACTGCAAAGCATTCCCTGAACTAACAGCTAAGAAGTTGGATAACTTGGGGTTTGTTAACTACCGTCCTGGTGGCGAGTACCACATGAACACCCCCGAAATGTCTAAAGCATTGCATGAGGCTGTTAAAACCAAGCAATACGACCATTACGAAGTTTACAAACAGTATCTCCAAGGTAGACCAATCACCGCATTGAGAGACTTGCTGGACTTCCAAAGCGATCGCCCATCGATTCCTTTAGAAGAAGTAGAATCAGCAGAAGAAATTCTCAAACGCTTCTGTACTGGTGGGATGTCTTTAGGTGCATTGTCACGGGAAGCCCATGAAGTTCTGGCGATCGCCATGAACCGGATTGGTGGTAGATCGAACTCTGGAGAAGGTGGCGAAGATCCTGTACGTTACAAAGTTTTAGATGATGTAGACGCATCTGGCTACTCGCCCACCTTACCGCACCTCAAGGGACTGCGGAATGGTGATACTGCTTCGAGTTCCATCAAGCAAGTTGCGTCAGGACGCTTTGGTGTGACACCAGGATATTTAGCCAGTGCTAAACAAATAGAAATCAAAATTGCCCAAGGTGCAAAACCAGGGGAAGGCGGACAACTACCAGGAGCAAAAGTCAGTCCTTACATTGCGATGTTAAGGCGGTCTAAGCCTGGTGTCACATTGATTTCGCCACCACCGCACCATGATATCTACTCGATTGAAGACTTGGCGCAGTTAATTTTTGACTTGCACCAAATCAACCCGAAAGCGCAGGTATCAGTCAAATTAGTAGCAGAAATCGGGATTGGCACAATTGCGGCGGGTGTAGCGAAAGCTAACGCTGATATTATCCAAATTTCTGGACATGATGGCGGTACAGGTGCATCACCGCTCAGTTCGATTAAACACGCTGGTTCACCGTGGGAACTCGGTTTAAGTGAAGTGCATCGTGTGCTAATGCAAAATAGTTTGCGCGATCGCGTCATCTTACGCGTAGACGGCGGACTGAAGACTGGCTGGGATGTCTTGATGGCTGCGTTGATGGGTGGCGAAGAATTCGGCTTTGGTTCCATTGCGATGATTGCCGAAGGTTGCCAAATGGCGAGAGTTTGCCACAAAAATACCTGTCCTGTAGGTGTAGCGACTCAAGATGAAAAACTGCGCCTGCGGTTCAAAGGTATACCCGAACACGTCGTCAATTTCTTCTATTTCGTGGCGGAAGAAGTGCGGAGTTTGTTAGCAAAACTGGGCTACCGTTCCTTATCTGAAATTATCGGTCGTGCAGACTTGTTAACCGTCCGTCCCGAAGCGAAACTGGCCAAAACCCAAGCATTGAATCTCAACTGCTTATTGCAACTACCAGATACTAAAGAAAACCGTAGCTGGTTAGTACATGAAGAAGTTCACAGCAACGGCCCGGTAATAGATGATCAATTGCTGGCTGATGGGGATATTCAATTAGCCATTCGCAACCAATCTACTGTGACTAAGACCTTAAAAATAGTCAACACAGATAGAACAGTAGGTGCAAGATTAGCAGGTGCGATCGCATCTCAATACGGCGATGGTGGCTTTGAAGGACAAATTAATCTCAACTTCCAAGGTAGTGTAGGTCAAAGCTTTGGTGCGTTTAACCTCCCTGGTATCACCTTAAATCTAGAAGGTGAAGCCAACGACTACGTAGGCAAAGGAATGCACGGTGGTGAAATCATCATCAAACCTCCAGCAGAGGCTACCTATGACCCATCTAAGAACGTGATAGTTGGCAATACGTGCCTCTACGGTGCTACTGGTGGATACTTATTTGCCAACGGTCTAGCAGGTGAACGCTTTGCAGTCCGTAACTCCAAAGCCACAGCCGTAGTCGAAGGTGCAGGTGATCACTGTTGCGAATACATGACTGGTGGTGTCATAGTTATCCTGGGCAACGTGGGGCGTAACGTAGCTGCGGGGATGACTGGTGGATTAGCATACTTCCTAGATGAAGATGACTCATTCCCTGAGTTAGTCAATCGGGAAAACGTCAAAATTCAGCGAGTCCTAACGGAAGCGGGACAGAAGCAACTCCAAGATTTAATTAGAACTCATGCAGAACTTACTGGTTCACCAAAAGCAAAAGCAATTCTGCAAAATTGGCTAGAATTTGTGTCTAAGTTCTGGCAATTAGTACCACCTTCTGAGGCGGATAGTCCAGAGGCTAATCCTCAAGCAGTGGTGGAAAAACATCTGAGTTCTGTGTAGTCAATAGCTGATTACTTATGAATAAAAAGGGGACATTAGTGTCGTCCCCTTTTTTCATAGTTATTAAATTTTATGCAAATCTTTAAAGGTTAATTTAATTCTGACAGAAATTAAAGCTGTTTTAGATACTTAATTAAATTTTTAACAATAGTAGAAGGCGCAGGTGATCACTGTTGTGAATACATGACTAGTGGTGTAATAGTTGTCCTTGGCAACGTAGGGCGTAACGTAGCTGCGGGGATGACTGGTGGATTAGCATAATTCTTAGATGAAGACGGCTCATTCCCTGAGTTATGTTCTTTGCGTCCTACCCTGCGGGAACCCCAGTAAAGCGCGTCTATATGGTTGGTTTCGTAAATAATTTAGGGTTCAGCTAACAGCCAATTTTCTAAACTTAACCCTTGCACTCGCTGCAAATCAGAATCGTTAGAGACTAGAGTTAAACCACGTGCGATCGCAGTAGACGCAATTAAGATATCTGCATCTTCTAAACGATGTCCTCTACTTTTTAAATCAACTTGAATCTTGCAGGCAGTTTCTATAATTTCTAAATCATCGATTAATAAAACTTGATAAATCTCACAAAACTGATTGAAATCTACTAACTGTCTTGTGGCATTGATAGCTAAAAGACCTCTTTTTATCTCATAGTAAGTTATACAACTAATGAAAATATCTTGTTTAAGACGGCGTACTTCCCGAATTTTAGTATCTATAATAGGATTTCTCTTGAGAATATAAGTAACTATGTTTGTATCTAGTAAATAAGCCAACTTTCTATTTACCTTCTACAGATGCATCAAAAATTGCTATTTGCTCAGGAGTTAAGTCATTTAATGTTCCTGAAACAGCTTCTAAGACTAGAATACTATTAATTCTGTCTGTTAAATCATCATCTTGAATTTCCTGCATTTCTTCAGGAGTGAATTTTCCAAAAAGGTCTACCAACATTTCTATCATCTCTTGTTGGTTCAACTTGACTAGATATAAACTATTCCTTTTAAATAACTTTTGTACAATAGGTATAATTCGGCTAGTCAATTTTTGATGATAGTTTGCAACTTCTGGCATAGTACCTTATTACCTTCATTCAATTAGCGATAATTCTATTTCTATTCTAAGAGGATATCTGAGAAGTATTCTTGCTAACATCAATGCTCAATAGCTAATTACTAATGAATGAAAAGGGGACAATAAAAACATCCCCTTTTTTATTTATAATTATGCTCCTACAGCTTCTTTGGCAGCGTATAGCACCTCAGCATTGATATCTTTGAAGCCGCGATCGCGCGCGAATTTTTCCGTATTTCGCTTCACTTTACCGCGTACAAATCCAGGTATTTTATTCAATTCTGCTAGACCATCTTTTGTCCAATTCAAATCAGATTCGGCAGAAATACCTTTAGTAATTACTTCCTTAGTATCGTGTCCACCAAATATTTCTAATAAATGGTCTTCCATTCCTAAAGTAAAGGAATTGTAGATTAAATCTGTGATTTGATTTGTACCTTCGTAACCTAAGAATGGTTTGTAACCAATGGGGAAGTTCTGCACGTGAATAGGTGCAGCAATAACACCGCAAGGAATATCTAAGCGTTTCCCAACGTGGCGTTCCATTTGTGTACCGAAAATGGCTGAGGGTTCAACACGAGCGATCGCGTCCCCAATTGCGCCATGATCGTCAGTAATCAGTACTTCATCGCAATATTCGCTTACTTGTTCGCGGAACCAGTCTGCATCATATTTACAATAAGTTCCAGCCCAAACTACATGAATCCCCATTTCCCGCGAGAGAATTTTGGTGAGAGCGGCGGCGTGGGTGTTGTCGCCAAATACCACAGCTTTTTTACCAGTCAAATTCTGACAGTCAATTGAACGGGAGAACCAAGCTGCTTGGGAGACATACAAGGTTTGCTCGTTGATATATTCTTCATAGTCAACATTTGCGCCTTGTTCGTTAATTATCTGTTGAATCTTACGGATGCAACGCGCAGTTTCTACCACACCCATTGGTGTAATGTCTATACAAGGTGTGCCGAATTCTGCTTGCAGGTAATTAGCTGTCATCAAACCGAGTTCCCGGTAAGGAACCAAGTTAAACCAAGCTTTGGGTAGATTCTTCAACTCATGAACTGAAGCACCTTCGGGAATGACTGCGTTCACCTCAATTCCCAAATCACCCATGAGTCTTTTCAGTTCGGTGCAGTCGTGGTTGTTGTGAAAACCAAGGGTAGAAATACCGATGATGTTAACTGATGGCTTTTCGGTTTTGGTTGTAGGTAGTTCGCCTTTTTTCCGGGCTTTCTCGATATAGTATTGGACGATTTGATGTAGAGTACGATCGGCTGCTTGCAGTTCGTTAGCGCGATAGTGATTAACATCTGCTAGAAGGACATCGCCTTTAGCCTCAATCCGGGCGCGTTCTACAAAGTTGTGTAAATCTTCTTGCAGAATGCTAGAGGTACAGGTGGGAGTTAACACAATCAAATCCGGGTGTTCTTCAGCATCTTTGCGGGTAATATTATCGACCACCTTTTCTTGAGAACCACGCGCCAAGACGTTGCGATCTACAACACTGGTTGTCACTGGTGTAAAATCTCGCTCTCGTGAGAGCATGGAACGCATGACGTTAAAATAATCATCTCCGAGTGGGGCGTGCATAATCGCATGAACGTTTTTAAACGAACTAGCGATTCGCAAAGTGCCAATATGGGCTGGGCCTGCATACATCCAGTAAGCCAATTTCATCAGGCGTTCTCCCTTATGAGGTGAATCAGAGGTGGACTATGATTGCGAAATTATTAGTCTTTGATTGTCCCAAAACTTGTAGCGTTGAATAAATAGGACTATTTACTAGTTAGTTAGTGTTGCGATCGCTGAAACCTTTCCTATTGTTGTAATTCAGCGTTTTAAAACAACAACAATATATATTGTTAAACGAAATAATTCTTAGTCTTATGCAAATCTTGTTATCCAGATAGAGCAGCTACTTAATAATTGTTCATATACTTTGAGAAAGTATTCTCAATATTTCTATACATAAACAAATTTGCAAGTAAAAAATTTTTAACTCCGTTATAGCAGGGAATAGGGAACAGGTTATAGGTGACAGATATAAAAGCCTTGCAGTTTCTAATTTATCTCATCTGTTGAAGTTTTAAACTATGTTTCGATTCGGTTGCTATATGTCATAATCTATGCTTTAACTGCTATAAAATTTTAGCCATTAAATAAGCTGTTATTCTGTCATCTATTACCTGTCACCTGTCACTCGCTATACCTACAAGGTGTAAGTAAAATCATTCACTAACATACCAGGAACTAAATTTCCACCTAATTGGCGACTTTCATATGTGCCTACTTCGGGGATAAATTCTTGAAAATTAGTGAAATCAACTAAATTTTCTCCCCAAAACCGATAGAGGCTTTCATCAAAGCGCAAGTTTTCGATAGGTGCAATAATTTCGCCGTTTTCTACCCAAAAACAGGCATAACGAGTCATACCTGTAATTCTACCTGTGGGGCGATCGCTCCAATTTAGATAATGTAAATTTGAGACATATAACCCTGTATCTAAACTAGATAAAATCTGCTCAAATTTTAAATTTCCCGGACTTATTTCTGGCGTGCGTAAACTTTCTGAACTATTAGCACCGTTAGCAATTTTTTGATATTCTTTAGCAGTACGAGAATTAACTAAGCTATTTACTAAAATTCCTTGTTCTATAATTGGTAATTCTGGTGCTGCCATTTCGCCTAATTCATTAAAGCGCGGCACTAAACCTAATTGAAAGTTTTCTTTCAAACTAAATTTAGAAGATAACTGTTTTTCTTTTCTTGATAAGGCGGCTAAAGCACTATTTCCTTGTTGAATATCTGCTTCACTTACAGCACTCCAAGAAAGCATATTTAATAAATCAGCAACAGCCGCAGGTGCAAAATAAGTTTTATACTGTCCTCTAGGCAATTGTTTTGCTGGAAGTGAAAGCAATTTGAGTTGCTTTTTTGCTTCGCTAATTTTTGCAGCGTAACTTGCAACATCCCAACTGCTTCCGGCAAATATACCTTTAACAGCTTGTCCAGAATTAATAAACAAAGAATAATCTAATGTAAAAGTGTCGGTGGCAAACCAATGTTTTTGACCACTAGAATCACCATAGGCTTTAATTACCACGCCCCCAGCATAAATCCCAGTAAAATCTAACTCTGCTACTTCTGCTAAGATACTAGAAACTACTGCTTCTGGTGCTAATAAATTACTATGATGAACTTCTCGACTATTATTGTTACCTGAAGGCAAAACTAAATAAGTATCAATGGGTAATATAGGTAGTTCATCTCGTAATTCTTGTAATGCTTGATATACCCTGTACCAATCTTTTTCCCAGTTTCCCGTAAAAGGAAATTGTCTAGCACTACTGCGTTGATCTGCCATTAAAGTTAGTTCAATCCAACCATCTGCTACACAGCCAGTTTGCCTAACTTTCGCATGATTAAATCGTGTAAATTGACTACGCTCACTGCTCAGTTTGAGGGTAAATTCTTCATCTTCAAATTTTTTAATTAGCAGAGTTTCTAAGAGATGATTAAAGCTATATTCTAACGATGTTAATTCTTCTTTCATTGGTAAATTATTAATTCGTAATTAGTAATTAAATTAGATATAAAAAAGTCATGTTTTTGACTTTTGATTTTTAGCTTCTTCAACTACCTCCGCCGAAGACTTCAACGTTAGCAAATACACAAACAGGTGAACCGTGTCCTACCCAAATAGCTTGATTGGGTTCTCCTTTACCGCAGTAGGGAGTACCGTACATTTGCCAGCTGTCAGCATTTCCAACTTTGATGAGGCTGTGCCAAAATTCTGGGGTTGTGGCGCGATAGTTGGGGTTGCGGAGGGTTTTGGTGAGTTTTCCATTTTCAATTAATTTGGCATATTCGCAACCAAACTGGAATTTATAACGGCGGTCATCAATTGACCAAGACCGATTTGATTCCATGTAAACGCCATGTTCTATACTGCTGATGATTTCGTCAAAGGTGGCGTTTCCTGGTTCTAAGTTTAAGTTAGCCATGCGATCAATTGCTGGGCGATTCCACGAACAAGCACGGGCGCAAGCGACTCCAGGTACTCCGGCTCTAGCTTGACTTTCTAAACTGCCTAAACCTCGTTGTAGTACGCCTTCTTGAATCACATATTCCCTTGTGGCTACTGCACCAGTATCATCAAAAGCATAGCTGGCATACTCACCCGGTACTGTGGGGTCAAAAGTAATGTTCATTAATGGTGAACCGTAAACTCGCTGACCAAAATCTTCGGTTGTGATAAAGCTACCGCCAGCATAGTTGCGCTCATCACCTAAAATCCGGTCAATTTCTAATGGATGCCCGACGCTTTCATGAATTTGCAGCATCATTTGGTCTGGGGCTAAGACTAAATTAGTGCGGATGTTTGGACATTCATCTGCTGTCAACAGTTCTACAGCTTGTTCTCCTACTTGTCGCACTCGTTGCCATAAATTTTCTTGTCTTAAAAGTTCCCATCCACCTTGATAACAATGCGCTTTCCAACCGTTGTTAGTGCGTTGCTGAACAATTGCGCCGTCTTGAGCGATCGCTCCATAACTAGTCCCTAAAGAGATAAACTTTTGATAGACTTCTGAACCGTTGCTGCTGACAAACCAACTTTCTCGTTCACTAGTGCTGATGCTGGCTGTGGTTTGCACGATTTTGTCACTAACTTTTAGCGTGTGGCACATCCGCACCAACAAATCATTAATTTCTCCTGGACTCAGCGCGTCTAAGGGTTCCAAAAATGGCGAGTTGTATTCACCTACTACTTTGGGACGTTCAGTTTCTTTAAACGGATATATCCACCATTGACTAGAGAAGAGTGCTTGTTTATAAGCTATTTGGGCAGCAGATTCTAGGGAAGCTATTTCTAAAGAATTGGTAGCGGCATAACCTAAACAGCCATTAACTAAAACTTCGATCATGGCTCCCTCGGTGATAGATTTACCGTTAGCTTGAGGTATGCCATCGCGGACATAACGGTTCGATGCTGTTTCTTTGACGGCTCTGATACCAATCCAATCAGCAGGTATGTTAAAGTTAGCGATCGCTTTTGTTAGTTCAGACCACATAATAATTTAGATTCAAATTTAGTAAGTTTATTATTGGCAACTAGGTTTATTGATTTGTTCATCTATCTCTATATTAGCTATCAAATAAACAGCTATTAGAGGCTTTATTTAATGTCTGGTGCTTTGCTGTAAGACCTATAAAATTTTATTTTTTCTAGTAAAATTTGTTGTATTTGATACTAATTGCTATTTTTGCACTTTTACCCTAATCGATGTAAATTATCAAACCTGAGATGCTTTTTCAAGACTGTTCTCACCACCCAGCCTAAAAGTTGCATTTAATGTATTAATGCAGAAACCATGAATTAATAAAGCAATTTAGAAGTTTAAGGAATCCTTGTCTAAACTGTAATGTAATATTTTCATGACATTACTGCTAACAAAGAGTTTTTTTAACGAAAATTTAGTGAAAAAAAGGCTTTTGTAATAGAGGTTTTTCAATAAAAACTCCTATCTGAGATTTACAAAAGCCTATGTGTGAAATTAATTTCTGTGCCAGCGCGTACCTTCAGAGCTATCAATTAAAGTAATGTTTTTGGCTTGTAGTTCATTCCGAATACGGTCTGCTTCTGCAAAATTCCTGGATTTTCTAGCCGCTTGCCGTTGTTGAATCAAATCTTCAATTTCAGCATCGCTAAGACCATCATTTGCCGGACTGGCATTTTCAATTTCGGCTGTTAAACCTAAAACCTCTGCCAAAGTAACAAGAGTTTGCCATTGTTTTTGGAGTTCATCGGCTGGGGTTGCAGTTTTACCTTCATGAACGATGATGTTTCCCTCTCGCCGTAATTCTTTGGCTAATTCAAATATCACAGCTAACCCACCAGGGAAATTAAAGTCATCGTTGACAGTTTCTTTAAAGCGTTCAACAGTTTCAGGTAGTAGTGAGATATCATCCACTCCCCAACCGAGTTGCTTACCGTATTGATAACCAAACAGCAAACCTTCTTTAAGGGTGTGCCAGCCGTTAGTGGCTGCGGTAATTGCTTCGTCGGTAAAATCAATAGGCTTACGATATTGCGCCATCAACACAAATAATCTTACTGCCATTGGATCAACATCACGATCAAGTAAGTCGCGGATGGTGGTAAAGTTGCCCAAAGACTTGGACATTTTCTCACCGTCCACTTTTACCATCCCGTTGTGCATCCAGTAATTAGCTAAAGGTTTACCTGTGACAGCTTCTGATTGAGCAATTTCGTTTTCGTGGTGGGGGAAAATTAAGTCAGCACCACCAGCATGAATATCTATTGTTTCACCCAAGCGATCGCGCACCATCGCCGAGCATTCAATATGCCAACCCGGACGACCAGCACCCCAAGGTGATTCCCAAGCAGGTTCACCGGGTTTAGCGGCTTTCCACAAAGCAAAGTCAAAGGGGTCTTTTTTCTTTTGATATTCTGGGTCTTCTACATTAACGCGATCACTCGCACCAGCTTGCATATCTTCTAACTTGCGACCAGAAAGCTTGCCATACTCAGCAAACTGCCGCACTGCATAGTAAACATCACCATCGGAAGGATAGGCAAAGCCTTTATTTTCTAATTCATGAATTAATCGCTGAATCCCATTCATCGTATGTGTCGCGCGGGGATATTCATCAGCTTCTTTAATTCCTAACCGTGCCATATCATCAAAATAGGCCTTGATGAAGCGTTCAGCTACAGCCTCCATTGATGAGTGTTCTTCTCGTGCGCGGTTGAGAATTTTGTCATCAACATCAGTAAAATTCTGCACATAGCGCACTTCATAACCGATAAACTGGAGATAGCGGCGCACAACATCCCAAACGATGCAAGCTCTAGCATGACCCAAATGGCAGTAGTCATAGACCGTCACGCCGCAATAATACATCTTAACCTTGCCTGGTTCGACTGTTTCAAACGGTTCTTGACGACGGGTGAGGGTATTGTAAACAGTTAGGGTCATAACAGAGTAATGCGGCAATAGAAGGATACGCAATAATAGGGTTAAACAGCTGGGAAGTTTATCCAGCATCCCTATGCTAGTGTTTTCTGGACTATCTGCGCTACCTTTTGTAAATCTGAATTTAGCAGTGGTGGCAGCCGCAACTTAGAGAAGTTTTTTATTTTTTGATTTGTTTGATAACCGCGCTATGCAAACAGCAGTGAATTCTGAATCTCAACCCATGAATGCGCCGAAACAAGGATTACCAGTAACAATTATTACTGGATTTCTTGGTAGCGGCAAAACGACTCTACTAAATCATATTCTCACGAACCAACAGGGTTTAAAAACCGCAGTTTTGGTAAATGAGTTTGGTGAAATTGGCATTGACAACGAGTTAATTATCTCCACCGATGAAAATAATAATAATATGGTGGAGCTAAGTAACGGTTGTATCTGCTGCACAATCAATAATGATTTAGTTGATGCCGTTTACAAAGTATTAGAACGCGAAGAGAAGCTAGATTACTTAGTAGTAGAAACTACTGGATTAGCAGATCCGCTACCAGTAGCCTTAACATTTTTAGGTACAGAATTGCGGGATTTGACCCGTTTAGATTCGATTATCACTGTCGTAGATGCAGCTAACTACAGCTTAGATTTATTCAACTCGCAAGCAGCTTATAGTCAGATTGCTTACGGTGATATCATTCTGTTGAATAAAACAGATTTGGTTGATGAAGCCACGTTGACTCAGTTAGAGAAAAAAATCAACGAAGTTAAAGAAGGCGCGAGAATTTTGCGTACCCAGCGATCGCAAATACCACTCGCTTTAATTCTCAGTGTAGGATTATTTGAGTCTGATAAATATTTTGACACCGTTGATGAGCATGACCATGAACATCATGATCATGACCATCACGACCATGACCATGACCATTCAGCCTGCGGTCACGACCACCACGACCATGACCATTCAGCCTGCGGTCATGACCATCACGACCACGACCATCACCACCATCATTCAGACCATTTAGAAAATGATGGTTTCACTTCCATATCTTTCCAAAGCGACAAGCCATTTTCTATCAGGAAGTTTCAATATTTCCTTGATAACCAGCTACCCACAAACATTTTCCGCGCCAAAGGTGTAATGTGGTTTGATGAAAGTCCCAAACGACACATTTTTCACCTATGTGGGAAACGCTTCACCTTAGATGATGACGAATGGAAAGGTGAACCCAAAAACCAACTTGTGCTAATTGGTCAAAATTTAGACCGTGAAACATTAATGACACAATTAGAAAACTGTGTTTGTTTACCTTCCGTCAGTCGTGGTAAAGGCTTCGGCAAATAGTCATTAGTCATTAGTTATTGGTCATTAGTTATTAAAATAACAAAGGACAAATGACTAATGACAAAGGGCTGATGACCATTATGCGCGTTCTCATCCAGCGAGTAAAATCATCTCAAGTTACTGTTAATGGTGAAATCATTGGCAAAATTGGACGAGGATTAAATTTACTCGTAGGTATTGCCGATACTGACACAGATGCAGAACTCGACTGGATGGCGCGTAAATGCTTAGAATTGCGACTGTTTCCTGATGAGGAAGGTGGAGACAGATGGCAAAAATCTGTACAAGAAATTAACGGTGAGTTGTTAGTAGTGAGTCAATTCACTCTTTACGGTGACTGTCGCAAAGGTCGCCGTCCTTCTTTTGACCGTTCTGCACCGCCTCAAACCGCAGAAGATTTGTATAACAGCTTTGTGACCAATTTACGCGCCAGTGGTTTGCGTGTAGAAACAGGTAAATTCGGTGCAATGATGCAAGTCTCTATTGAAAATGACGGCCCTGTAACTTTATTTTTGGAAAGGTAACTTGGTCAATGGTCAAAAGGCAGAAGCCAGAAGAACAAAATTTCAGACTTCAGACTTCATAGACTACTGAGTTCTAAATGATGAGAGAATATTAAATCAACGATCACAAAACTTTAAATTCTTTCATCATGGCAAAAATCCAGTTTTCTAGAGGTATTGACGAAGATGTAGTACCAGATGTACGTTTAACGCGATCGCGCAGTGGTGATACTGGTACAGCAACCTTTATTTTTACAAATCCTAAAGCCTTAGATCAAGGTAGCACCGAAGATGTCACTGGGATGTATATGATTGACGAGGAAGGCGAAATAATTACCCGCGAAGTCAAGGCTAGATTTATCAACGGTAGACCAGAAGCCTTAGAAGCTGTTCATATTATGAAATCTCCTGACGAGTGGGATCGCTTTATGCGCTTCATGGAAAGATATGCTGAACAAAACGATTTAGGTTTCAGTAAATCTTAAGCAATCAAATGAAGTATGAAGTATGAAGTGTGAAGTGTGAAGTATGAAATCAACTCCATACTTATTATGCGGATTGCAACAAGGAGACTCCACGTTGATTTTCTGTCAAAGATAAATCTGCTTGCTCGGATTAATTTTAGGGTGAACAATAAAAGATATATTTATTCATCCTTGAGCCTTCATACTTCATCCTTCCCTCAGATGACGCAAAAACCCCATCCAGATGCGGTAGAAATGACAGTGAATTGTGCTGTTGTTACCGTTAGCGATACACGCAACCAAGAAACAGACAAAAGTGGTCAGCTGATCAAACAATTATTGTTAGATGCTAACCATGCGATCGCAGCCTACGCAATTATCAAAGATGAACCAGCGCAGATACAAGAACAAATCCAATTGCTGGGTAAAAGTGGCAATGTGGATGCAGTAATTTTTAATGGTGGCACAGGTATTGCACCCAGAGATACCACTTACGATGCTATTGAAAAATTATTAGAAAAAACTCTACCAGGATTTGGAGAGTTATTTAGATTTTTAAGTTATCAAGAAATTGGTTCCCGTGCGATCGCTTCACGTGCTGTCGCAGGTATTTATCAAAATAAATTAATCTTCTCTCTTCCTGGTTCTAGTAATGCTGTGCGGTTAGGTATGGAAAAGCTAATTTTACCTGAACTGACTCATTTAGTAAGTCAGATGCAAAAATAGGAACTGATAGCAGATTTGACTGAAAAATGGTTGTAGATTGTGTTGATAGCTTAGGCAAAATACCAATAAAAACTTACCGATGAATAAAGAACTAACTCAAAATATAGCCTCTGAAATTCAGCTATTTTAGAACATCGAAGAAAAAGAAAAAGTTTAGAATTGCTTTGTGTGAATTCTATTCAAATTCAATTGAAATTATTCACTTCATTCAAATAAAAAAGAACCCTGAAATCTTCAGGGTTCTTTTTGTTAAATCAGGTTTTTAAAGATTTTTAGAAAGGTGCGATCGCTAAACAAAGTACAGCTAAAATCGCAGCGATGATATAAAATACAGCCACAACTTGTAATTCTGACCAGCCACCCAACTCTAAATGATGATGTAAAGGTGCCATTCTAAATAAACGTTTGCCTTTACCATCTGGGCCTTTAGTAGCTTTATAATAAGCAACTTGCGCCATTACAGACAGTGTTTCGACAAAGAAGATACCACTGAGAATAAATAATGCTACCAAACTGTTAGTTAATAGTGCCACAGCAGCTAAAGCACCACCCAACGCCAAGGAACCAGTGTCACCCATGAATACACGGGCTGGGTTGCGGTTGTGTGCCAAGAAACCTAAGCAACTGCCGCTTAACGCTGCACAGAATACCATCAATGGTAGGGAAGTTGGGGCAACTACAGCACCTAACGCTAAAAGTGCGATCGCTACAGTTCCGCCAGCTAGTCCATCAATACCGTCAGTTAAATTAGTTGCATTACTCTCTGCCACCAGAACAAACCCTGCCAGAGGCCAGAATAGGAAACCTAAAGGCAGTGCAAAGCTCACCCAAGGCAAAGCTATACTAGTAATATTAGAAGGTTGATTAAACATTAACCATAGACAAAACAGGGCTGCAAAACCGATTTGCAAAGCTAGTTTCATCTTGGGAGAAATACCTTTATTTGATTTCCGGCGCAGAATTTGCCAGTCATCAATCCAACCGATAAAGCCATAGCTGAGGGTTAATGCGGAGACTGCAACAACCTCTGTGGCGAAATTAGACATTATACAGGCAACGATCGCAGCAACAGGGATGAAGAATATCCCACCCATTGTTGGTGTGCCTGCTTTTTTCAAATGAGCTTGGGGGCCATCTTCGCGGATAATTTGTCCAGTTTTGAGTGCTTGTAATAGAGGTACTACTACATAGCCCACAGCCGCCGAAATCACCGCACACAACAGCAAAGGCATGGTGAGTGACATACCTTGCCAAGGCATTCTATTGCCCAGCCAATCACAAATTACTGCTGCTAAACCTAGCCCGGTGGCTAAGATAGAAGCAAGACCGATACCAGAAATGTTCAATCCTTGGTTAGGAGATAATTTAGCGTCCACAGATTCTTCCCTTCACTCCACACTACAAAATTTAATTACAGGGACGACAGCTATCACCAAGTCCCTAGCCTCAGCAGACTAATCTTCTTCAATAGCTATTTCGTCGTCATCATCATCAAGGTAGTCAGCAATGCCGTCTTCTCCACCGAGAAAATCTGATATTTCTTCGTTTTCTTCTTCAGAAAAATCAGGTTCATGAACATCACGCGCTATCAAACGACCGTGGGATTGCAACCAATCTAAAAGGGAGGACTCTTGTTTTAATGGAATTACGGCAGCACGTTGGTTGCGGGGTTCTTCACGTAAGGGAGAATTCAACATATCGACGAAGAAACAAATTGTTAATGTAACTAGACATTAAGCAGTCTATCACTTGAAACGTAATAATTTAGTTATTAATCAATTCAAGTGTTGTCAGCTTAAATCCGTAAGTTAGCAAAAATATTTTATTTAATATTGGTACTACAGGTAGATATAAATTCTGAGTATTTTTTCAGCTTTATACATAGGTCATCAATATCGAACTTAAGGTGGATGAAGTTTACACATTCTTGATTTGGGGTAATTAACAATGATGGGAAAGGCGGCTTTAATCGATGCGATCGCTCCGACAAATCGCGGTTTGCTGGCTAGTGAGCCACAGAAACAAGCAATTTTAGCGGCGATCGCTAATTTAGAAGACCTTAATCCAACACCGCGTCCAGTGGAAGCTGGTAACTTGCTAGATGGGAATTGGCTCTTACTTTATACCACTAGCAAAGCTCTTTTAAACTTAGATCGTTTACCTTTTTGTAAACTCGGTCAAATTTATCAATGTATTCGGGTAGAAACTACCAGCGTTTACAATATTGCTGAAATTTATGGCTTACCTTATCTCGAAGGATTAGTCAGTGTAGCAGCTAAATTTGAGCCAGTTTCGGGTCGTCGAGTCCAAGTAAAATTTAATCGATCCATTGTAGGTTTGCAACGTCTAATTGACTACAATTCTCCAGAAAATTTTATCCACCAAATTGAATCAGGTAAAAAGTTTACGGGAATTGATGTGCCTATCAAAAGCGAAAACCAACAAGGCTGGTTAGACATCACTTATATAGATGATGATCTCCGAATCGGCAGGGGTAACGAGGGTAGTGTGTTTGTTTTGAAACGAACATAAGGTTTTCCTTAAAATGTCTATTTGCGAACGACCTTATTCCATCGTTGGTACTTTGTCAAGAAGGGTCTAACCCTATTCTAGGTATGAGACTTTCTCGTGGAACCTAACGAGAGGTAGATATGGGCAGGGGAGCAGAGGGGCAGGGGAGCAGGGGAGAGTAAATCCTGACTATTGACCTTTGACCAATGACTAATGACTAATGACAAATAACTTAACAAACCCTCTAGCAGCGACCTTCAGGTTGTAGAGTGAAATCAATTAGCCATATACATCGGCCATTGATAACTAAAAGGGAAGATAATCATGGTTCAACGTGGTTCTAAAGTCCGTGTTCTCCGCCCAGAATCCTACTGGTTCCAAGATGTAGGCACCGTAGCTTCTATCGACCAAAGCGGCATCAAATACCCTGTAATCGTCCGTTTTGAGCGGGTAAATTACGCTGGTATTAATACAAATAACTTTGCGTTAGATGAATTAGTCGAAACAGAAGCACCCAAGGCTAAACCCAAAAAATAAGCAGCAAAGCCAAATAGGGGTTTTTTAATGGGATGATGAAGGGAAGCTTTAAGTATGTAGAACGAAGCGTGAACTTTCAATCCTGCCATGCTTCATATCAGCCTACTCTACCGCCAAGAAACTGCCCTGCGGGTATTTACGGTTTCTTTGAGATAGAATAGATATCCACCGAAAGGTATATACATACTTACTCCCTCATCTTCCCTGCCCCCTAGATAAATTGCTTGCTTGATCAGTTCCAATGCCTGAACTGCCTGAAGTTGAAACAGTCCGCAGGGGTCTTAATCAATTGACCCTGAATCAAAACATTACGGGTGGAGATGTGTTGCTAAACCGCACCATCGCCTACCCGTTTTCTGTTGAAGAGTTTATTCATGGAATTAAAGACAGTGCCATTACCAGTTGGCATCGTCGTGGTAAATATTTGCTTGCGGAACTTTCTTCTGCTGGCTACCTTGGCGTACATCTGCGGATGACTGGTCAATTATTATGGCTGCATCCTGATGAACCATTGCACAAGCACACAAGAGTCAGAGTATTTTTTGGGGATCAACAAGAATTGCGCTTTGTTGACCAACGCACCTTCGGCCAAATGTGGTGGGTTCCGCCTAAAGTTGCGGTAGAAAGTGTAATTACTGGTTTAGCCAAACTAGCTGCTGACCCATTCTCACCAGATTTCACTGTCGAATATCTGGCGGCTAAACTGCAAAAACGCCGTCGTCCCATTAAAACAGCATTGTTAGATCAATCTGTAGTGGCGGGATTAGGTAATATATACGCCGATGAAGCATTATTTAAATGTGGAGTTTTGCCAGAAACCCTGTGTACAGATTTGAAATTAGAACAAATTGAACAGTTACGCAAAGTCATCATTGAAGTGTTAGAAACCAGTATTGCGGCTGGCGGTACGACGTTTAGTAACTTCCTGAATGTTCAGGGGATCAACGGTAACTATGGCGGTGTTGCTTGGGTGTACAACCGCACTGGGGAACCTTGCCGAGTTTGTAGTAATGTTATTCAGCGAACTAGATTAGCTGGGCGTTCTAGTCACTTCTGTCCCCAATGTCAGCGTTGAAATAATTCGTAGTTCGTAATGACGCTCGCAGGCTCGCTACCGCTTCGCTAACGTAATTCGTAATTATGTAGGTAGAGGGTTTATGGGCGGAACGTCCTAACGTACCGAAAATCTTGAATGGTGCGTTGCGCTACGCGACAACACACCCTACTGTTACATGGGAGTAATTGCTATTTCATATAGATTGCAATGAATAAATTCAATGTGTCAAAGCGATCGCTGTGAGATTTGGCATATTGGTGCAAGCTAAAATCCTCTATGAGACAATCTGCAAATATAAGAGGGGAATTTATGCCAGTCAAAAGAGGCGATTTAGTTCGTGCTGTGCGTGAAAAGCTGGAAAATAGTTTAGAAGCTAAGGCTAGTGATACTCGCTTTCCTAGTTATATGTTTGAAACGGCGGGGGAAGTTGTGGATATCAAGGGTGATTATGCTTTGATAAAGTTTGGACAAGTACCAACACCCAATATTTGGTTACGCTTAGATCAACTAGAAGGATTTAAGTAAACATCGCATCCTCTGACTAAAGGATGTGGTTGACGAGCTTCTGAGAAATCACAATTATAGGTGGGCTATGCCCACCGTTTACCCAGCTTCTAAAGTGGCGATCGCAGTTTTCTACTATATTTCTACTATATATAGTTGTACGTAAAGTTTTTCAACGCCGAGAAACGCTGAGGTAACGCGAGGGTACGCTGAGATTTATTTATTAAATTACTAACTAATTATGTCTTCTCCTATTGCTTGCCATTTACCGCGTGTCACTATCGTTGGTGCTGGTAGAGTTGGTAGCACTCTCGCCCAACGTGTTGCCGAGAAAAATTTAGCAGATGTGGTATTACTTGATATCGTTGAGGGTATGCCTCAAGGATTGGCACTGGATTTATTAGAGGCGAGAGCGATAGAGCTGCACAATCGTCAGATTGTCGGCACAAATAATTATGCTGATACTGCTGGTTCGGAAATTGTGGTGATTACCGCCGGACTTCCTCGTAAGCCGGGGATGAGTCGGGATGATTTGCTGAGAACCAACGCCCAGATAGTAGTTGAAGCAGCAAAAAATGCGATCGCACATTCTCCCAATGCGATTTTTATTGTCGTCACCAACCCTTTAGATGTGATGACTTATTTGGCTTGGCAAGCCACAGGTTTACCTCGTAATCGCATTATGGGTATGGCTGGTGTTTTAGACTCAGCCCGCTTTGAAACTTTCATCGCTTTAGAATTGGGAGTTTTACCTGCTGATGTGAAGGCGATGGTGTTAGGTAGTCATGGCGATTTAATGGTTCCGTTATCTCGTTATGCGACTGTTAATGGTGTTCCGATTACTGAATTATTAGATGAGGCTACAATTGATCGCTTAGTAGAAAGAACCCGAAACGGTGGCGCAGAAATTGTGGAATTAATGCAGACAGGTGGCGCATTTTTTGCTCCGGCATCTGCAACAAGTGTGATGGTGGAATCAATATTATTAAATCAATCGCGGCTGTTACCAATTGCGACTTATTTACAAGGTGAATATGGTTTAGAAGATGTGGTAATTGGTGTTCCTTGTCGCTTAGGTTGCGGTGGAATTGAGAGTATTTTGGAATTAAATCTCAGCGATAGTGAAAGCAAAGCTTTGCATACTTCGGCTCAATCTGTGCGGAAAAATATTGAGCGATCGCAAGAGATTTTAGCAGTGAAGTAATTATTTCGCTGATTCATTAATAAATGTAATTTAATTGACATATATTCAAACGCCACTGTATTCATAGTGGCGTTTTTTGTATGGGCTGTTTTTCTAGAATTTTCAGCAATTACTCGGTTATTTTTTCTCTTGTAATCACTTACAAATAAACAGCCGCAACGATATTTTTTATCAAACAGAATACTCAATATGCCAACCAAAAATTTAGCTCAAACTAAAACTCGCGTTCTTTTAGCTTTGTGGGATTTAGGAGGGTCGCAGCAAGAAGTAAAGAAAGGTCAAATGACAAAGCGTATTGTCACTAAAGGCAGTAAAGCCGCAGATTACCAGGGTGTTTTTGAGGAATTACGGAACCAGGGAGCGATCGCAATTTCCAAAACTGGGTACTCTCTTGCATCTCCCAAGGGTTTAGAAGTACTAGGTGAGGGTTTGAGAAGTTCTGACTTTAGGTTTGATGGAACTATTGTTGGTACTTGGGCTGCAAATGCACTAGTGAAATGGATTAGTGGAATTAGTGGCACAGTTACTAGTACATCTGCATCAGTAAAAAGTAATAAGAGTGCGATCGCTTCTTACGAAGAATTTAAATCAGCCGTGCTAGAAGTTTACGACAAGTTAAACCGCGAATACAACTTAGATAATCTAGTGCCAATTTACCGTATTAGAAGAGTAATAGGCGAACAAGTAAGCCGGCAAAATTTTAATGAATGGTTGCTAGAAATGCAGGAGAAAGACATTTTCCAACTCCAGGGCGGAAGTGTAGAAGATAGCGCACCCGACAAAATAGAGGATTCTATTACTACTAAAATTAGCGGATTACGCTGCTACGCTAAACTCCTCTGTTATTAAAATTATTTATTTCGATTGTTGACATCTTGTTAATTAGTCATTGTTTTCAGGGAACGCATAATTATGTATACTTCTTCATCTTCATATTCAGATCTTAATAAAGCTATTGCCAACCATAACCCATTTGAGCGTTCATTAGTAGTTAGGAGCCATGATGTATGGAACCCTAATTTTCCTGATGTTACTTCTATAAATTCTCATGCATCAGAAGCGGTGTTTCAAGCAATAGAGCAAATTCGTATAGGCAACCGTTCAGTTATTGGTATAACTATTAAAGCCGAGAGAGGTTTAGGAAAAAGCCATTTAATGAGTCGAATTCGCCATCATCTTCAATGTGAAGGTAATAGTTTTTTTGTTTACATGAGCGAAGTAGACTATGGTGATTCAAATAAAATACATTCTAAATTCTTAACTACTTTAGTTACTAGCTTAAAACAAATAGGAAATCAAGGTGTAATGCAATGGCAAGAATTAGCAACAATTTTGGTAAATGAAGCATATAAAACAAACTACACACCTCAACATTTAATTAAGAGATTTCCTGGAGTTATTGCCCAGAATCCTAAAATAGTTGATGGCTTGACTGCTAAAATACTTCAACTCAAGCCCAACATTGATAATCCTTACTTAATACAAGCTATTATCTGGACTCTCTCTTTAGACAAAGTTACATTTGCAATTAACTGGCTTTCTGGAAGAGAGTTAGCACAGTCACAAGCTGATGTAATGGGATTACCTAATACTAGGGAAGAAGATAAAGAAGCTGAAGCATTTCAAATTGCGTGTCAAATTCTTGACATTATAGGCGATTACAGAACTGTAGTTATTTGCTTTGAGGAATTAGAAAGTCTGAACTGCAATGATCAAGGTTTTACTAGGGCGCAAGTTATTGCTCTTTTAGCAAAGGATATGTATAGCAAAATCAAACGTGGAGTTTTAATTTTAGCTATGTTTGACGAAACGTGGACACAACAAGTTAAAGTTGTGCCACAAGCCGAGTCAGTAATTGACAGGATAGGTGAAAGAAAAATTGATCTTAAGCACCTTAATAGTGATGATGTAGTAAATCTTGTTGCTCACTGGTTAGAAGATTATTATAATGCAAAAAATCTTACTCCACCTCATTCTGTATATCCTTTTAATAAAGAAGAATTAGGAGAATTAGGTAAAGAGAAACCAATAGTTAGAAGCGTTTTACAATGGTGTGCCAATAACTGGAATGTTCCTGGAGATAAAAAACAAAACTTAAACCCATTAAATAAGGTAGAAGCAGCTTTTAAGCAAGAGTTTGCAGCACTTGATAAAACCATTGATAACTACTTTGAAGATAGTGAGATTATAGCTGATGCTCTACGTCTTGCTTTAATTACACTCAAAGGTAATACTGTAGAACGAGTAAAAATAGAAGATATTGAAGAAGTCGTAGTTAAAAATTCAGACCAAGGCTACCTTAACTTTAGAATTGTTGGCACAGAGGATAGAAGAATAGTCAAAATAGTAGTAGCTGTAGTTCAAGAATCTAGCAATAGATTTGTAAGTGCTGCATTGAAAAGATTAATTGAATACAAAAACTTTGATATGACTCGTGGTTGTTTAGTTCGCTCTAAAGAAGTTAAAGCTAATACAAAAGGCAAAGATTATTTAGAAAAACTGCTTTCAAAAGACTTAGGAGGAGAATTTATCAAGCTTAATACTGATGATATTAAACCTCTTTTAGCTATTTTATTTGTTAAAAAAGCTCATAAAGATTATGAAGTTACAGACAATGAAATTCATGAATTTATAACTCAGAATAAAATAGCAATTAACAATTATATAGTTAGAGAAATATTAAGTGATCCATCTGGACAAATACCCAATGGGCTACTTGATGAAGAATGTACTCATGAGCCTCAAATAAAAATTCCAAATAATGTAGAAGAGGTAGATATAATGCTCAACAATCTACTTATTAAACTTGGGTTATGAGTGAGTTAATTTACTTAAATACTGCCCTATCTTTAGATTATCCAGATATAGAGGCTCTCATACAAGGCCGCATGATAGCATTTATCCCTTGGACATTTATTAATCCGGGGCGTTCCTTTGCTCTCTGTACGTCTACCACAGTAAACAACCTTTTTATTGAGGAACAAAGCTATAAACCAGATTTATCAAAAATTGATCACAAGACTCAAAAAATAAGTTCTGGAAGAGCCTTAATTAAAGCTTGGGCTAAATGTGAACTATGCCAAATTATCGATAAGGCTGAGTCTTTAAATACTTTGTCACAATTAACTATTTGGACAAAACAAGCATTACAGCAAGCCTTTCAGCAAAGACAATATATATTTCTTGCTTATATAAGGGTGTATTTGTTGTCTAGTCCAATTCAGATATCTTTGTACAAGCAAAGTCAATTTATAGGTTTACCTGCTCCTGTTAAGGTAACAAATACTAATCCAGTATTAAGCGATCGCACCTTCGCCCAACGCAAACAGCAGCTAGAGAAATTAGAACCACCACAACATATTGAATTGCAAGAGTTACAAAGTTTGTTAGCTCCTTTGGCAATTACTAGCCAAGCTGCTAAACAATTAGATGAGGATATCAAATTCTTCTTAGGCTGGAGTAGCAATCAATTTCAGAATACTTTAGATGCAGACTTAACATGGATTCAAAAAATTGCTGAAGTTGGCAATTCTAGTGATGGTCATCAATTTGAAAAACTAGTGCGCCGAGGATTACTAAAATTAGGCTTTACTGGTTCAGGGTTAAATCCAGATGCAACTGGCGGAGCCGGAGGCATGGATTTTTACGCTGAAAAACCTTTCGCAATGGTAGGAGAGTGCAAAGCAACTAAAACTGAGAAAGTAACAGATGGTACTCCTGCTCAATTGCTCAAAATAGGTATGAACCATTTAGGGGCATTTCAATATAACAATTCAATTAAATTAATCGTAGCGGCTGGAGAACTAAATAGTTACGCATTGAGAACAGCAACCGAAAATCATATGAATGTTATTAGTCCTGAAACTCTACAAAAACTAGTTGAACTGCAAACATACTATAAAAATTCTATTAATTTACTAGAGCTAAAAGTATGTTTACAACAAGCTCCCTTTGGTTTAGCTGAGGAAAAAGTTAATAGTTATATAGATAAAGTAGAACAATCAATAAAATTGCGATCGCACCTCATTAACTTAGTTAAAAGCTATTTGCACAACTCAGGTACAGAATCTGCTGGTGTAGAAGCCTTACATGGTGCTTATTTTGGCTCTAATCTACCACGCCCAATAAGAACAGAAGAAATGCACGAAATTTTGATTGAACTTTCTTCTCCATTAACAGGCTATTTAGGTAGAGAAAAAGGAACTGACTGGAAGAGCGATCGCTTTTATTTTCTGCGAAATCTAGAAATATACTCAAGATAGCTCAGTCTTTATTATTGGTTCTAACATTTACGCCTCTGTTGTTAATTGCTAATTACACAGAGGCGTAAAATTTAAGTGTCTTTTTTTCAAGTACCAATTTATCCCAAAGTCAAAATACCAGCCTCATAATTCACTACCAACGGCAGGATTTTCAACCACTCTGAACCTAACAACACTTCTGTAATCTCATCCCCTGCATATACAGGTATTTCATACTCTTGTTCGTTTAATATTAACTTTCCTAAATATATTTTGAACAATGTTTCACCTTGTGCAGTTCGCAAAGTGTCTCTACCAATATAAGACCAGCCTAGACTCTCTATATCTTGTTGATTAATCGCTAAAAAGCCTGTGAAGCCAGTAAACATACTATCCACAGGCAAATTTAATCCATCGTCAGCAATGAACTCAATTGCAAAAAATAGTTGCCCATTTTCTCCAAAGCTACCGTGAATCATATTGTGCCAGTAGATCCCGTTTCATTCACGCAAAAAACACAGTGATCAGTATTTGGGTATTTTTCTAATGCTTTTTTGTGAGCTTGCATATTTTCAGCATCAATGAAGTAGTCACCGCTATTTGGCTCAATGGCAATATACCAACCATAATGTTCCTTAATTAACTCAGGACGCACGCGCTCAAATATTGCACGACAACGATGATGAAAAGCTTCATTTTCAGCTTTGCGTCTGGCTAATTCTTCAGGTGATAAAGTTCGTTCTGGAAATATTCTGCCTCGGCGTGCGGGTTGTTTTGGAGTTGATTGAGTCATGCTATTAACTTTATTTATATGATGATGGAATTATTTCATATTATAAAAAGCCAACAGCGATCGCTTTTACTCTCTTCGAGACTTACAAATATACTCCAGATAGCTCAATCTATAATCTTTACTATATGTATCCATTGCCACCTAGCTCTGCTGATTTTATGCTTAGACTATATAGTTTGAAAAATCTTGTTACTAATATGTCCATGAAGTTATCAGGTCAGTTTCTAGCATTGCCGATAATGCCATTATTTTTGGGAAGTTGCTTGGCAAGTATTTTGCATAGTCATCCAGCCCAAGCCCAAATCAACAGTAATAGCGTTTTGTTGTCACAACAAACAGTCGAAACTTTACCACCGCCGCCAGATACTTCAGTAATTCCTGATAACGAACAACCTCTACCTCAGTTACAACCAGGGCAACTTGAACAATATGAACCAAATTCTTTCCCCTACCCATCAACAGAAAATCAAAATCAGCAAAATCCTTTATTTCAACCTACCCAGCCGAATCAATACAGCCAGAACTTTGAACGTTATTTTGTATATGTTAATAGCGGTAATTACCAAACACTACAACGTATCCGCCAAGTTGAACCCAGTGCTTATATTCGACAATACAGAGGACGTTCTATTATCCAGTCAGGAGTGTTTAGCAGAAGATCTAACGCCGAACAGCGTGTGAGAGAACTAGAAGACTACGGTATCCGTGGCGCAGGAGTGGTCAGCTTTTCTGGTGGGGAAGAAATACAGAGTTTTAATGCTAGACCTAGCGAAAATTCAACAATTAGAACTAATAGATACTATGTTGTTATTCCTGGGAAAACACAAGATTTACCAGAGATTAGTGACAAAATTATCCGAAGTAGTGGATATTCTAGCTTAGTGAGGGAAAGACAAAAACCGCTTGGCCCTCATGTAGCCGTGGGGCCGTTTGCTGATAGGTCAGAAGCACAAAGATGGAATAAATATATGCACGAGTTAGGATTTGGCAATGCTAGGGTTTACTACAACAGGTAGGTGCTAATACTAAGTTGCTTTCAAAGATATTAATTTGGGCAGGGATAGCGAGTAATAATATTATTTTTGAACGCAAGTTAGTACTGATTGCTGAGTAACACGATACAAGTAAATAGTGAAAACTAATAAAAATTGATTACTCAGCACTAATGCAGAACAGGCAAGAACACATTTCACAAGTTGTAGTAACTGCTGGGCAAATGCGGGATATTGAAGGGCGTATCTTTGCCGCCGGAATGCCTGTAGCAGCTTTGATGGAAAAGGTTGCAGGACTGATTGCACTCCGCATCCAAGCTATGTTTCCAACATCTGGCAACTTGTGCCGTGTGGGTATTTTAGTCGGCCCTGGCCACAATGGGGGCGATGCTTTGGTTGTAGCCCGTGAATTACACTTTCACGGGTATGAAGTTTGGCTATATTCGCCTTTTTCTAAGCTGAAGGAATTAACTGTACAACATTTGCACTATGCCCAAAGTTTAGGTATTCCTTGCTATGAAAATGTTGCACAACTGCCAAGTTGTGATTTTTTAATCGATGGGTTATTCGGTTTTGGGTTGGAAAGACTACTCACTGATCCCATCGCTTCAGCAATTAATCAGTTTAATGAATGGAATCAACCAATTATTAGTATTGATCTACCTTCAGGTTTGCATACCGATACAGGTGAAGTTTTAGGGACAGCGATTCGCGCTACTCACACGTTATGCCTGGGCTTGTGGAAGTTGGGTTTATTGCAGGATCATGCTTTAGAGTATGTTGGTAAAGCTGAATTAATTGATTTTGATATTCCTGATGCAGATGTAGAGGCTGCATTGGGAAATACGCCCAAAATTAAACGTATTACTAAACCAACAGCACTTTCTACTCTACCTTTGCCGCGTCCAGCAGTCACACATAAGTACAAAGAAGGACATTTATTATTAATTTGCGGTTCGCGGCGTTATGCTGGCGGTGCAATTTTAACAGGTTTAGGGGCGCGGGCTAGTGGTGTGGGGATGCTTTCTATTGCGGTTCCTGAATCTTTAAAATCAATTTTGGTGTCCCATTTACCGGAAGCACTAATTATTGGTTGTCCAGAAACGGAGACAGGGGCAATTTCGCAATTACAATTACCTGAGAATACTAATTTAAGTTCTTTTAGTGCGATCGCTTGTGGCCCTGGTTTAACCCGCGAAGCTACACCTATTGTCCAACAAGTAATTAAGAGCGATCGCACCTTAGTTCTCGATGCCGATGGTTTAAATATTTTGGCACAGATGGGAACTATCCCTACCTTAAAACAACGGCAAGCCGCAACCGTTCTTACTCCGCATACAGGCGAATTTCAAAGACTATTTCCTGATGTACCTGATGCTAAACATGACAGAATCAAAGCGGTCAGAGAAGCCGCAGCCCAAAGTGATGCAGTGGTATTGTTAAAAGGAGCTAGAACGGCGATCGCAAATTCTCAAGGTACAGTCTGGATTACGCCTGAAAGTACCCCAGCTTTAGCACGTGGTGGTAGTGGTGATGTATTAACTGGATTACTTGGAGGTTTATTAGCACAAGCGACTACAAAACAAATTCCTGTAGAGGATATTGTGGCTACTGCTTCTTGGTGGCATTCCCAAGCCGGGATTTTAGCGGCTCAAGAGCGTACAGAATTAGGTGTAGATGCGTTTACATTGACACAATATTTAATGCCAGCACTCAGCAGTTATAAGTAGACGTGGCTATGTAGTTAAACCCAAGTTTCTGACAGCAATGCTACCCTACTGATAAAGTTTGAGGTTGTCTCATGCTGAAACTTTATCACAACCATCTCTCGATGAACTCGCGGAGAGTGTGGATTGCGCTGCTAGAAAAAAAATTAGATTTTGACCTAGTAGACGTAAAACTAGATGGTGATCAACTGCAACCAGAATTTTTAGCGATGAATCCTTTCCACCGCGTTCCAGTTTTAGTGGATGATGGCTTTAATGTGGTGGAATCCTTAGCTATCTTAGATTATTTAGAGGCAAAACATCCTAGCCCTAGCTTACTGCCCACTAATCCCAAAGATTTAGCCATTGTGCGGATGGTAGAAATGGCAACAGTCAATGAATTAGTATCTGCGATGAATCCGTTAATCTATAAAATGATGGGTTTTCCTGGTGGCGAAGATTTGCAGAAACTAGAACAAGCAAAACAAAAAATAGCTATAGGGCTAGAATTTCTAGAAAAGTTATTAGGAGATAGCCCATATTTTGGTAGTGAAAATTTAACCCTAGCTGATATAGTGGCTGGATGTGCAGTACCTTTGTTACCTATTGTAGATTTTCCTTTCACTAACTACCAAAAATTAACTGCTTGGTCTGAAAGGTTGATGCAGCGTTCTTCTTGGCAAACTACCCAACCCACCCCAGAGCTTATCGAAGCTTTTAAATCTCGAATGCAAACTTTGATGGAACAGCGTCAATCTAATACATAATTCCGTAATTCGTAATTAAATCTTGAACTATAAATTACGAATTACGAATTACGAATTATAACTTCACTTGTTGTAAATGACTGCGGGGGTTATAGGTACGTATAGCCCTGATTTTCTCATAATACTCGCGTTCTTGTTGGCTGAGTTCTTTTGGTGGTGCGATCGCTACTTTCACCATCTGATCACCACGTCCACCTTTGGGTAAAGGCCAGCCTTTGCCCCGTAAACGCAATGATTGCCCAGAACGTACCCCCGCAGGCAGCTTAACATTCACATTGCCATCGGGTGTAGGCACATCAATAGAAGCACCTAAAGTGGCTTCATCGGGTGTAATTGGCACTTCACAGACCAAATTATCCCCTTCTATTTGAAAGAATGGGTGGGGTTGCAGTTCAACTTTTAAATATAAATCTCCCCGTTGTTGCGTCATCGGGTTAATTTGTCCTTTGCCCCGCACTCGCAAGCGAGAACCGGGTTTAGCACCAGCCGGAATGCGTACATCTATTGTTTCATTGCCTAAGCTGAAACGCTTCTGCACACCAGCAAACGCTTCCGAGAAAGTCAAGCTAATTGTCGCTTCTGTATCTTGGGCAGCACCCGCGCCTGCACCCATATCTTGGAAGCCAAAATCATTAAAGCCGCCAAAACCGCCACCTGGTCTACCTGTGGAAGTACGATAAGAGTAGTTTTGGCTACCAGTCGGGCGAGGGCCAGCCGTACCACCAAAGCGGCCTAACAACTCATTAATAAATTCATCAAAACTGCCATATTGGCTGAAGTCGAAGCCACCCATATCAACGCCAGCCGCACCGCCGCCAGGGAAGCCTTGACCAACTTGTTTCCAATATTGACCAAATTGGTCGTATTTTTTGCGCTTATCTGGGTCAGATAATACTTCGTAGGCTTCGTTTACTTCTTTAAAACGCGCTTCTGCTTGCTTGTTGCCGGGATTGACATCAGGGTGAAACTTCCGGGCTAGTTTACGAAAAGCTTGTTTAATTTCCTCTGGACTGGCAGTTTTACTAACTCCCAAAAGTGAGTAATAGTCTTTAAAGTCGGTTGTAGCCATCTACCAGCCTCCTGTAGAAATTTACTTTAAGTTTTTTTTGTAAGATGCGAGATTTATATTTTGCTAGGTATAATGCCAAGCAATTAGATTCTGATTTTAAATTAACAAACAATACACAAAATCAAGTGTGGTTCTTGCTCAATGCACCAGGGAAATTTCCGTACTTTGGGAAATGGCAGGGGGGCAGTGAGGGGGGCAGGGGTGCAGGGGGGAGAGAAGAACAAATGACCATTGACTGAAACTAGGGTGTAGGGTGCAGGGTGTGGGGTGTAGTGGGTAGAAAGAAAAATGTATTTTTGTACACCCTGCCCCGCAGCCAACTGGAAGCCCCCGTCACTATCAAAGATTTGGCAGTCTTTAATTAGTAGAAGCTCACACTAGTTTTCCCAACACCCTACACCCAACCCCCCACACCCTTCTTTTTGACTTTTTACCCTAACTTAATCAAACCGTCGAATCCTTCATTTAAGCTTGGTGGCGCATCCCGCAGGTGGCGATGCATCCGTAAGATAACTTCTTCGGGAACTCTACGGGTGCGGCGTTTATTTCGTGCTAAACATAGCCAAACTGGAGTAGTCAGCCAAATTCCTGTAATTTGAGTGAAGCCTAAGTCACGCCCTAAGGTAATGAGTTCGCGGCGATCGCATCTTCGCGCATTAGTAGCATCAAAAATAGCTGATGTATTTGCTGTCACTGCTTGCTGAAGTTGTCTTTCAAGTTCTTGCCAAATTAGGAACCACGGCCCTTGAATTATTTCATCGCCAAACAATTGCCCCCGGATAGCATCTGTAGAAATCAGCTGCATCTGGGGGCATTCAGCAATTAACTGTTTTGCCAAAGTTGACTTACCGCTACCGGGAAGACCAATGAGCAATAGTAGTTGAGTCATTTGTCCATTGTCATTGGTCAATAGTCTTTAGCCAATGACCAATGACTAAATTATCGTTCCATCGCGAATGACGGCATTTTTCAAGACAACTACAATACCGCTACGGATGTAAAAGCCTTGGTTTTCGCGGTCAGCTTCTTGGACGTTATCTTTATTGATAATTTTCACATCATTACCGATGCAAGCATTTTTATCAATGATCGCCCGACGAATCACACTATCTCTACCAATGCCTATACCAATTTTATCTTCGTTAATTTTGCCATGACTCTCAACGGAAGCATGATAAAAATCTGCACCCATGAGCAACGATTCTTCGATGATACAGCCCGATTCAATCCGCGATCGCACTCCCAACACTGAATGTTGAATGCGGCAGTTTTTCAAAATACAGCCTTCACCAATAATGGATTCGGTGACGTGGCAATCTAGTAACTTAGTGGGCGGTAGATAACGCGGACGGGTGTAAATTGGTGCTTCTTCATCGTAGAAGCTAAAAGGTGGCTGCGGCTGCTGGGTCAAGGCTAAATTGGCATGGTAAAATGCGTCAATTGTCCCGATATCTTCCCAGTAGTCATCAAATAAGTAGGCTTGAATGTTGTAATCTTCGGCTGCATCAGGAATAATTTCTTTACCAAAATCAGTCCTTTCTAGTTTTTCCCGCAACAACTTGATCAAAACTTCTCTTTTGAAGACGTAAATCCCCATTGAGGCGATGTATGGCTGTTGTTGGGCTTGTTCTTTATCTAAACCCAAGACAGTGGTATCAACCTGCATTTTCTTGAGGGCTTCACCTTTGGGCTTTTCGCTAAAGTCAATAACTCTACCTTGATCATTAATTTTCATCAAGCCAAAGTCAGAAGCCCGGCGATCGTCAATAGGGATTACTGAGAGAGTAATATCAGCATTGGTTTCTCTATGGCGTTGGATGAATTGACGGTAATCCATCCGGTAAAGATGATCCCCTGAGAGAATCAGATACTCATCTACATCCCATTCTTCCAACAGCCAGATGTACTGACGCACAGCATCGGCTGTACCTTGGAACCAGTTGGGGTTTTCTGGAGTTTGTTGTGCAGCTAACACTTCCACAAACCCTTCGCTAAATCCAGTAAAGTTGTAGGTACGTGCGATGTGACGGTTCAGAGAAGCTGAGTTGAATTGTGTCAGGACGTAGATTTTAAAAATTTCCGAATTTATACAGTTACTGACAGGGATATCGATTAAACGGTACTTCCCCGCCACAGGTACTGCTGGTTTTGCCCGGAGTTTCGTTAAAGGATAAAGGCGGGTGCCTGCGCCACCACCGAGAATGATTGCTAAAACTTTTTTCACAAAATTTCTCCCGACTGCCTTTCAACTCTCACCTTAAGTTTAGGACTGTATGTAGCCTCTGATAAGGGGGGATCGAATATTCTCAAGGATGATTTTTGAAATTCTTACTGGTGATAGATAATATTTGCCTTGAGCGGCAAATATAGAACATTTGTATTATCAGAATCACGAGGCGATCGCTAGTACTGCGCTGATTAATACTAACTTTCTCAGATGCTAATTTTTTAATATAAAGTTAACCTTAAAAATAGCATCAATGTGTTATCTAATCTGCATTTCTCTGCGCTGACTCTGCGTTACTTTGCTGTTAAATTGTAAAACTCTGCATTTTTTTTCCGCCATTCACTAAACGTAACTGTTGTGATAGTTGTAATAATTTTACCCAAGGTTCTTCTGACAATTGCGAAATTGCATTTGCTGATAATGTGGTGGTAAAGATATCTTTATCTTTAGTCACATCACTAACACCAACACTTTGTAAAACTGCGATCGCCGCATCTGAAATAGGTTCAGTATGTATAAATACAGTTAAACTCGGTGTTGCTGGGTCTTGAACATCATTGAGTGCCGTCGCCAGGGCTGCACCTAACTTCTGATAGTTCATAACTATTTCCTTAGTAAAAGAGTAGGCAAGTTTTAACTGCTCTAACATTAAGTTATCAAATTTTTAGATTTTGATTACCTACCCTTATACATAAGTGATACAAGAATTTATCTGACTTATTACAGATTTTCGGTATTAATCAATCCATAGCCCCATTTATTATCAAAGGTTCCGGCTGGTTTGCCTGGAATAGAACTGTTTTTGCGGAGTATCTCTTTAACTGCTGTGGGATCTAAATTGCGATCGCGCTGCAATAATAATGCAACTATTCCTGTAACAAAAGGTGTTGCCATACTACTGCCAGCCATCGCCATAAATTTAGAATTAACCGTCATTGAACGGTCACAATTGGCATTAGAAGAAAGTGCCGAAACAACCATCGCGCCTGGTGCCGCAACATCTGGCTTCTGCACATCATTTCGCAGTGGCCCTTCACTACTAAACTCAGAAATACAGTTGGCTTCCATGCCCATCTCTCGCACTTGGCTATCAATATCTGTGTACTTACATTTAGTCGTGTAGGCGGCAACTGTGACTGCACTGCTGGCACATCCGGGCGCACCAATTTTTACAGCATCTTTCACACTAGTACCTGTAAACAAGACTGAGCAAGTATCTTCTAGCATCCATACATCTAACCGGGTATCCTGGGAAGATGTATTGCGTACTCGTAGCTGCCAAATACCTCCCATAACTGGCGATGGGCCATTACCCCGAATCTGCACAAAGAAATTATGATCACCGTTGGCAGCGTCTGGCTTTGGTGTGACAATTTGCACCCGTGCATCGGGGAGTTGATGATCTACTGCTGGGTTTCCGTCAGTAATAATTTTTTGAAAGGGAGTTACAAACCCGTTAGGGCTGCGTAAAGAAACTTCTAATTGGCTGTCTTTGGAATACCAAGCATTCATCCAGACAATGTTTACTTGACTAAGCGGTACATTAAAGCGTATTCCCTTCATCCGCCCACTGGCTATTTTGGCTTGACCATGAATATTGTCGTTACCTTCGTTACCTGCTGCACAGCACACAATTTTGCCAGGGCCAGTTTCGGAGTCAATAACTTTAGATAGGGAGTCTGTACCATCGTGGGCATCGGCGTGTCCACCTATGCTGAGATTTACCACTGCTGGCCTTCCTAACTCACTCGCTATTCTGAAAATGTAGCGGACAGCATCAGCAATGTGGGCATCTTGTAAGTCAGATTTGATAATGATTAATTCTGCGTCTGGTGCGACACCACCATAGGTAGAATCAGCACCAGACGCGATACCTGCAACGTGAGTACCATGTCCGTCAGTATCTTGAGAAACACTCAATAAAGAATCTGTTAATTCCGCCCCATAAGCACCTTCTTTGACTCCTGGCCCTGGCAGAGTTTGATCCCATAACCGTAAAATCCGCCCAGCGAAAGCAGGATGTTTTGGGTCGATACCACTATCAACAATTCCGATGATGACACCTTTACCAGTTAGTCCAGTTTTGTTCTTAAATTCTGGTAACTTTACTGCTTGGCAGGCAACATCCATCCGCAGTTTTAGTTTGCGCGATGGCTTAATCCTCTGGATGTCAGGTTCTTCTGATAAGGCATCTAAACTGTCAATGGGAAGGAAAGCTGTCCGTACATTACCTGTATTTTGATTAACTTCTATGCCGTATTGTGCTAGGTGGCTTAAGTCTGCGTTATCGTCACAGTAGATAAAAACCAGACTCTTGGTAGGTTTGACAATACTTTTGGAAGCCATGATACCAAGCGATCGCTTGTGTGTCATTAAAGCCTCTAAGCCTTCATGTACATAATCTTGAACTGCCAACAGCAACCCTGGAGAAAATTTTTCGTGTCTCATTTTGGCTTCTACCTTTATTTTTTCGGTTCAAAACAAGTAATTTTTTTGGCAAGATAAGTCATGCTAGATTCGTAAGTTATAGCTGATTTTTATGGGTTTGCCACTTGCGAAAAATCCGGATATCTATAGTTTTAATCGATAGCCATAAATATAATTATGTCTTTTAAAATATTTGATATTCAGTTTTTCATCTGTGACTAGTTCTAATAAGTTTTTTTAGCTAAAAAAACCACCTTCTGGCAAGAAATTTCATCCTGCTCATTTTCGGCAGCGATCGGTAATTAGAATCCAGATTAACTGCTTTTTAAAAAATGTTTTTTAGTAATTCAACCATATTTCAAAAGATTACGGAAAAGTTAAACAGAGAAAAATTAAGAGATATAAAGCAATAGAAGATAAAGAAAATTAGTAATAGTTAATATATAAAATTTTTATATATTACTAAAATATCTAAATACTTTAGTAAAAACTCAGTTAAAGATATAACTCTTGACCGTTAACCAAAAAAGATGTATGGGACTCCTATTTGATTTTTGAATAAAACTCCGTACCCTTTAATCTTCTATAACCCTATTGCCTAACTACACAAATAATTTCAGATATCAAACCGGATTCCTATATAAGAATTTTTCATGACAATCCCGCTCCTGAATAACTAGCCTAATTTCAAACTTCATACTTGATACTTCATACTTCAGTTAGCTATTTTCCATCACAAGTGAGAGACATAATTGGTTAACTATTTGCAACAATCTCTCGTGAAGGTACAGAAATAACTACCCATGCAAATTCAAACACCAGACTGGGTGAAGCACGCCGTTTTCTACCAAATCTTTCCAGACCGCTTTGCCAGAAGCAAACAGCCCCACAAACGGTTGCTACATGAAGCCCGTTGGGAAGATTGGGAAGCAATGCCCACACTCCAAGGTTACAAAGGCGGTGATTTATGGGGCATTATTGAAGGATTAGACTACATCCAGAGTTTAGGAATTAACGCCATTTATTTCACGCCCATATTTCAATCGGCTAGTAATCATCGCTATCACACTCACGATTACTATCAAGTCGATCCTTTGCTGGGAGGAAATGAAGCCTTCAAAGAATTGCTAGAAGCTGCCCACCAAAAGAATATTAAAGTAGTTTTGGATGGGGTATTTAATCATTCGAGTCGCGGGTTTTTCTTTTTCCATGATGTTTTGGAAAATGGCCCACAATCACCTTGGGTAAATTGGTTTAAAATTCACGCTTGGCCGCTTTCTCCTTATAACGGTGAGTACCCGGCTAATTACGAGGGTTGGGCAGATAATCGGGCTTTACCAGTCTTTAACCACGACAACCCAGAGGTTAGAGAATACATCATGGAAATTGCTGAGTATTGGATTAAACTCGGCATTGATGGTTGGCGGTTAGATGTGCCATTTGAAATTAAAACTCCTGGTTTTTGGCAAGAATTCCGCGATCGCGTCAAAGCCATTAACCCCGAAGCTTATATTGTGGGCGAAGTGTGGGGAGATTCGCGCGAGTGGTTGGATGGGACACAATTTGACGGCGTAATGAATTATTTATTTGCTGGGCCGACAATTGCTTTTACCGCAGGCGATCGCGTAGTCTTAGAACAAGTCCAAAGCCGTGACTATCAACCTTATCCACCTTTATTTGCTGCCGAGTACGCCGCTAAAATCCAAGAACTACTGCAATTTTACCCTTGGGACATTCAGCTAACTCAACTCAACTTACTTGCTAGTCACGATACCGCACGTTTGATGAGTATTGCCGGCGGCGATCAAGCCAGCGTAGAATTATCAACTCTACTTTTACTTACCTATCCTGGTGCGCCAAGTATTTATTATGGTGATGAAGTCGGTTTACCAGGTGCAATAGATCCTGACTCCCGACGCGGCTTTCCCTTAGAAGCTAATTGGGACAGAGAAATTCTTAAAACTCACCGCCAACTAATAGAAATTCGCCATACCTATCCAGCTTTGCGTACAGGCGAATATCACGTTTTGTATGCCCAAGGAACACTTTACGTTTTTGCACGCACCTTAGGCACAGAAGAATTAATTATTGCTGTTAATACTGGAACAGCATCAGTTAAAGGAAATATAGACATTACTCGTTTGCAAACTCAACCCAGCAAGCTTTTATTTGGCTACGCAGAATTGGACTGGAATCACGATGGAGAAACTAAACAACTTTCTCTAACTGTTCCTCCACGGACTGGGTGCATTTTGGGTTGAGGAAAACCATCTAGGACTTAAGCACAAAGAGTTGTTGAGATTGGGTGCTAGGGAGTGAGGGATTTAACGTTATTTTTGTGTATTCTCTACTCCCTACTCCCCTATTTTGTTAATGTCCAGCAACCATTGCAGGTATGAGGACTGCATCAATCACATGAATTACACCATTGTCTGCCAAAATATCTGTTTTTAGAACATTGGCATCATTCACCTTAATATTCCCGTTAGCAGACTCAATTGCTAAAACAGATCCCTCCAGAGTCTCCGCTTCTGTAATTTGCACTAAGTCATCAGATCTGACATCGCCAAAAGCAACATGATAGCTAACAATTTTCTTCAATTTGGCAGTATCTTGCAGCAGTTCATCTAATGTTCCCTCTGGTAGTTGGGCAAAAGCCTCATCCGTAGGTGCAAAAACTGTAAAAATATTAGGGCTTTGAAGAGTATCTATGATTTGTGCAGCCTTAGCTGCTTCTATTAGAGTCTTGAAATTGCCTGCATTAACAGCAGTTTCCAAAAGATTAGCCATGAATTTGAATAATGATATTAAGGTAGTCTTACAAACTAGTTATAAATTGATACAAAACTATCAACCTCTATCAACAGAGAGGTCGCTGAGAATTATATATACAGAGCCGTATCTAGTCTAGTACTGCTAAACTGGGGAATGTCCCCAAGAACCATTAATTATGCTCAAGCGTTCCAAGTTCGAGACAACCCAATCTCAAATTATGCACCGTGCCGAGGATTTAATTAGTGCAGCCTCGAATCGCTACCGCATTACGGTTCAGGTGGCAAATCGTGCCAAGCGTCGGCGTTATGAAGATTTTGAAAGCTCAGAAGATATGATGATGAAGCCTGTTTTACGGGCAATCATCGAAATGTCTGATGAACTGACTCAGCCAGAAATTATTGGCGAAATCTAACAGTAGTGCTGGGGTGAAGTGCTGAATACAGGAGTATTCAGATTGCACCTTCATCTCAGAGGATGTTTGGAAAGTCTAAATTAATACTAGCCTCGGCGATTAAAAATCGCGGCTACACAGGAAAAACCCGCCAGTGCGGGTTAAAAACCTTAATTTTCTGTTAGTCCGCGCAGGCGGACTTAGTTTGTGTAGTAGCGAATTATATTCGCCCAATACTTTTAAAACATCCTCTCAGAATTATTACTATCAAAAAAACAAACAAGTCTGCTTTCATCAATTATTCAGCTGATGCTTGCAAAATTTAATTCAGCATTAATCATTGCTTTAATAGTGACTGGGCTGGTTGTGAGTATAAACACAAGTAAATTCACCAGCCCTATTTTATTTGGTATTCAGCCTGCTGTTGCTCAAAGAATTAGTCCATTGGATGTTTGGCAGCAAGTTTATGAGCAATTGCCCAACCTGCCCAAAGAAAACAAGTACATTAGCAACGAAAATGGGAAAGTAGCGGAAACTAACACTTTAGCTAGTCGCCTGATCCGTTATCACATTTATGTGAAAGAGCGATCGCCTATTTATCGTTTAGACTGGAAGCTAACTTTGGCTGATTACTTGGGGGCGAATGAAACTATATATGATACGAGCTATCCAGGTAGTGATATATTACGGCAAAATCCTCTGGATGGCGATCGCGCCGCCATTAACCGCCTCAGTCGTCAGCAACGAGATGCTTTAGTCCAAACCTTAGTCAACATCTTTAGCCCCTCTGTCCAAAATACCAGCCAACCTCCTAGCCCTAGCTCAAATACTCCCCAGAAACCCCAAACAGGCGGTGCTGAACTATTAAAGTGATTTTGAATTTAAATCTAAAATCTAAAATCCAAAATCTACAATTTGAAGATGGAACGTCTGATAAAAACTGGTTCTGGCTGGCGTATTGGCTGGAACCCTAACGCACCCCAATATAAAGGCTTAGTTGGAACTGATGATTGGGCAATTGAGTTAACCGAAGCCGAGTTAAATGAATTTTGCCGTCTGTTAGCCCAGCTAGCAGACACAATGAAACAACTCACAGCCGAATTAATGGATGAGGAAAAAATTGCCTGTGAAGCCGAAAGCGATTTATTATGGATGGAGGTAGAAGGCTATCCCCATGAATACAGCCTGCGCTTCATCCTCAATACAGGACGCTGTGTAGAAGGTAAATGGAATGCCTCTGCTGTACCTGGTCTGTTGCAAGCTGCTGAGATACTCAAAGTTTTTTAAACTTACCCCTTGATTCTCTTAAAGCTTTGCGCTATATTAATAATTCTGACCGGGGCGTAGCGCAGCTTGGTAGCGCGCCACTTTGGGGTAGTGGAGGTCGTGGGTTCGAATCCCGCCGCTCCGATTGATAAAATCTCTAAACCTGTTAATCTTGCATAAAGATTAGCAGGTTTTTTAGCTAGAACCAAAAGAAGCCTCTGGCTTACAATTACTCATTCAACAACTAAATGCTAATTCTTTCTCGTACTGCTTGACGAATATCTTCCCACTCTTGAGCAGTCATTTCTGTTGCATTTCCAGAGTTTAATCCTTCGAGAAGCATTGTTTCTAGACGTTCTTTTGCTCTCTGCTTTTGGTCTTGTCGTACTAATTCACGGAAATATTCGCTGACACTACTGTAGCCGCCTTTTGCTACCTGTTCTTCTACATAAGCTCTCATAGTGTCAGGTAAGGAAATACTGATACTTTCCACAATGGTTATTTCCTGAATCTGTTTTTCTAAATTATGGCAAAAATTGCCATTTTATGTCATTGAACAGAAGATGCTAGGTTAACGACAGCATAATCTAACCGATGGGATTAAATAAAGCGATCGCATATTCTCAAGCTTGACGATTCAGGGGCAGCTACTCAAAAAATTTTAGTTCAAGGATATATTAATCCTAGTTTATTTCACGTTCCATAAGTTCAATAATATCTTCCATTTCAGTCTCTAACTCAAAAACAAAAATATCACAGGGGTTGCCATTTTTATCTACATTACCTTGGAGATTATTATTTAAACTTTGAAAATATTCCACATCAATATCTTTACCAATACCAACTACAATAATTTTGATAACTCGCTCATTATATATTTGTTTGCAAGTGTCTTCTATTAATGCTTCAAAAGCTTTTGTATCATCAAATTGACCATCAGTATATATGATAAAAAAAGCACCTTGAGTTTTTGATTGAACGCGACTATCGAACCAATAATTAATAGCTCTCTTCAGTGCTGGAACGACAAAAGTTGATGTATCGGGTCGATTTTCTAAAAAAATGTTCTCAACTTGAGTGGCTTTTTTAATTTGATGGGGTTCTCTTCTTAATTTGCTTCTACTAAACAAATCTAGATAGATAGAATCACAAATTTTTTCCTGTTGACTATTTTTTTCAGAGAGGATCATATCTACATGAGACATAACTATTTCTTTGAGACTATCCCAGCGTTTTAAATTGCTGTCTGCGGCATCTTGTTTAGTCATTGAACCACTTTGGTCAATTAGTATAAATACATCTCTGTTATAAATAGTGCTTAAGGGATCTACCATATTATGCTCCTGTAGCTTTTTTTCTTGATTATGAATCCAATTTAAATTAAAAACCCTCTCGTAGATGCGGTTGGTAACTTTTAAATAACCATTATTTTTAGTAACCAAACCTGAAATTAGCAAATCCCATTGCACTGTATCGCGCTCATTAAAATGAACAATATCTTGATTAAGAATTTTTTTATAAAGTCTAATCGCTTTTAATTTTTCATGTTTATAGCTGTCCGTTACACGAATAAACCAATTTTCAATTTCTTGGAGATGTGATTGTCTATCTTGGAGCTTCCAATCATTGGTAATTTTATCGGTTACTACTCGCTCGACGTAATCTTTTAAATTATAATTATTAGGAATTTGAGCTTCAGTGGCTATTAAGTGGCAAAGCACCTGAGTAAGAAATGGTTGACCGCCTGTCCAATCTAAAAGTAACTCTAGGACTTTATCTGGTTCTCTTGTGACCTTGTTTAATCCTTGCAGCAATGGTTGACAGTCTTTTTTCAACAAACCACCTAGTTCAATATAGTCTCCCAAATTGAAGGAGTAACTATTACTGGTAATTAAATCTGAAGGTTTAGCGACTCCAATTAAAACAAAATTTAGTCTTTGAAGCGGTACTTGGTCGCGGTTTTCTGAGAGGTTTTTGAGAAATCCTATAAAACTATTTTGTAAATTCCAGTCAGTTAATGTTTGAATTTCATCGATAAAAATAATTAGCTTTTTTTTATCTATTTTGCTCAGTACTTCCTGAATTAAAAATTCTTCAAATTGTACTGTTGGCTGTATCCCTGGATTTTTATCCCAAAATGCATCCAGGTTACTAACTAAGTTTCCTTCCCGAAGTACAACTTGTTGGCATATCAAGCGCAAAAGGTTAAACCATAGTGCTTTCTCTGACTCAACATTGCCTAGTTGCTGCAAATAAATTTTAACGCCAACTGCCCCACAGTTAGCTAAATGTTTGGTCATCCGCACCATTAAGCTAGATTTTCCCATTTGTCGGGCAGCCAGAATATAACAAACCCGATTAATTGTCTGGGTAGAACAAGCAAATTGACGCAGTTTTTCGTCTGCTTTTCGCTCTACATAAGTTGGTGCATTTAGAGGTAATGTACCTGCTTCGATTTGGTAAAAGCTTCCCTGATTAGCCCTGTCCATTAGCCACTTTTTCCTACAACGTTTGTCTAACAAGCGTTTTGAGAAGTGTATAGCCCTTGGTTGCAGTTTACACTAGTATTAGCTTAATTGCTAGCCTTATACAATGTACTACTGCCGTAAAATTTTATAGGTGCAAATCAAAATATTTTTTATATAGCTCACATGATACTGTTACGCCCTTTTGTCCTACTTTAATTAAGCCTGCTTTTTCTAACTGAAAATTTGCAAATTCATCATTACAATTCTCTCCACGCAAAATTTTCTGAAAGCATTGTTTTAAATTTTCATTTGGTTCAAGTAAGTCTAGTTTTTTAAGTAAATCATATCTAAAAGGGCCAGTTAGCGAAGTAGCTTCCATCTCTAGTTCTGCCAAAGTTATATTACCTTGGCTAATTTCAAAGAATGCTCGATTAATTAAAGCTGGATGACCACCAATTAATTGCCTGAGTGAATTGACTTCATTTAAACTCCAATTTAAGCCGTATCTCTTAGCTAACTCCAGGGTTTCATCTAGGCTAAATTCTTTTAAATCTATTTCTATGCCTACATTTTGCATGATTGAACCTTTAATGCCATACTCTGGGTATGGCTCTGTTGAGTAAGCAATTACTATACTTGGCCAGACAATTGGAACCTCACTCACCAGTTTCATTTCACTTTCATTCCAAGTTCTCAACAGATTTAAAAAAGGGTTCTGAGTTTTTTCTTGACCTAAAACAGTGTCAATTCCATCAATAAATAAAGTTTTTGGCTGTTCTATTTTAGAGAAGATATGTTCTTTGAGATAATTAGTGCAATTCAATCCTGATGCAATATCTTTTCGCCAGTAATCTTGGAGATCAGGCGGAGTATGGTTATTAAGTTTATTAATAAATTTTTGAGATATCACATAAGTGAACTGATACAAAAGCTGGTTCAGGTCTGTGAATTCAGATAAATCAATACTACCTAAATCAATAAAGCCAACTGCCTGCTTTTGCTGTTTCTCTAAAAAGTGACAAAGCCTTACCAGCAGTGAAGACTTGCCCATGCCTTTAGATGCTCTAATCCGAATGAAGGGTAAAGACTCTTCCCTACTTTGGGCTGCTTGCAGATATCGTCTGCACTTTTCATCTGCGGCCCGTTCTAGGTACAGTGGCGAATCTAGTGGCACACGCCCCGTTAGTGGCTGCCTCATATGTTTAGTGTGGTTGATTGCACTATTACCTATGAGTAGCTCTGGCTTGTAAGTCTCATACAAAGAAACTAACTTACGGCGGTTTTTGACACCGAAGGCTTTGCAGGTTGTCGAAATATGCTTGCGTACAGTTGCTTCGGTAATACCTCTATTTTTAGCAATCTCTATATCAGACAACCCTTTTAACATATCCAGCACAACATCTGTTTGGCTAGGCTTCTGCTCTAGTTTTTTCCATTTTTGCTCAAATTCTAGGTAATTCATGGCTTTTATGGTATTAATCTCATCATAAGTAATTGACTGAGGTATTATCTTTTCGATGAAATACTCTCATATGAATATCTATTATTTTGCCTGGAATCTCAATTACTTAAACTGAGTATACAGCAGTAAAGATTTTAATTTAAAATTTCTAAAAATCAATTTAGCTATTTTTTATTACACATTTATTTCTCTTTTTTCACATTTGGCATAATTGGCTTCACATTTTTGGAATATAATTCACATTCGCTGTAGAGATCACTATTTTTATAGTTAATCATTCACAGGTAAAAAATATTAATTATTCAATAAAATAACAATAGGTTTATTCTGGATTGACTATTATAAAATCAAGCTTTATCTTAATTTTCAAGAGATGACATTCAACAGCAGAAAATTTGAATTAAATAATTTTTCTAAATCTGTTTTATGTTCTTTTTACAGACAATCATTCTGTTTCAACTAAAACCTATGAGTGAAGAAGATAAAAAGAAATTAGATGAAGCTGCTGATAATGTAATAAAAGTCGGCAGTGCAATCACTGGTTTAGGCGTAGGTGCTGTAGCTACTGGATTAACTGCTATTGCAAGTCCAGCAATAGCAGTAGGAGCATTAGGAGCAGGTGCGGGTACAGTAATAATTTCACTAGGATGGAAATATTACCGCCACCTGGCTAAAAATGGCAACAAATAAAGATTCCTAGCAATCCAATCGTAAACACTGCTCAGATAAAATAACATCCAATTTAATGATTCTATATTTTCTTGAAATTGGGTGTTATTTTCTAAAATCTCATAGAATTCTAAAAGGAAAAATTGAAATGTTCAATCAACGTCTTTTGGCTGCTTTTTTGGCTGTAACCACTGTGACAACTACTATTGCTGTTAATGCTTCTCCTTCATATGGTAACAGTAGAACAAATGTTCAATATCTTGCTCGAAATGAAATACCACTTAATAGAGCAGATGTAGTAGATATTTTGGATAGGGTTAATAGAACTATAGATATTCTAAGAAAGGGTTATGAATCTAGAGATTTTCCACAGCAAGTGCTAACACAATTGACACGAATGCAAAATTATCTAGAAGACATATTAGACGGACACATTTCAGGTAGTCAAAGTTATCTAGATAGATTTAGAGATGAACTTAATGAGATAGAACAGCGACTTTATGATGATGTACGTGAGTACGGAAGGGAGAGACAAAGACAAAGATATCGAGAAGATTAGTCTAGTCCGATGTTAATCCAACACTAGTTGTTGTAAAGAAAAACTGAAAACATTTTAATAATGAAAAGCACCAGTTTAAAAGCTGGTGCTTTCTGCTTGTGGTGTGCCAATGCTTTTGGAAACATTTCTAGCGATCGCCCTACATCTCAAAACTTTCACTAACAAGCGATCGCACCATTCTTTTAGATGCAGGTGCGATCGCTTATAGCGTATGTGTATAACCTTATTTTCTATTATGATCCGAAAGGCAATATTTTAATTTAAAAATTTTTCTAATTCTTTTAGATATTTTTAATTACACATTTCTTGTTCTTGTTTCACATTTAGCCTAATGAGCTTCACTTTTTTAAAGTATAATTCACATTTTATGAAAAATTAACTAGTTTTATACTTTATTATTCACAGATGAAATCTCTTGATTATTAATTGTTAATTTAATAACATTTACTAGTTTGATTATTTAAAAATAAAGCTATATGTTGTATTTAGCAATATCTAATCCACTTTACAAGGAAGGATGTTATGCAACCGGGAACTCTGCGAACAGATGAAAAAATAAAACTTGTCAAAGAAGAAGTTGAAAAAATACTTAAAGAAGAAGAAACTAAACCTTTTATAGTGTCAGTTATGGGACAAACAGGTGTAGGAAAATCGTCACTTCTTAACGCTCTGTTTAGTGCTAATTTGCCTACAAGTTCTGTACGTCCATGTACTAAAAATATTGAGCGTGTTACTACGAGAAATAGTTCAGGGCATGAACTTTGGTTTTACGACCTCCCTGGTATCGGAGAATCTGATGAAGCTGATGCTTACTATCTTGAACAGTATAGGCAAAAGCTTTTAAACTCTGATATTGTACTTTGGGCAATTCATGCTGACAGTCGCTCTGTTACTTTTGATCTTCATGCCCTGCGTAAAATTTTAAGCTCTTTTAGCAAAAGCCAACAAGTAGAACTGATGAGCAAAGTTACCTTTGTTTTGACTAAGGTTGATTTGCTTGCATCTCCTCCCTGGATTTTGTCAAAAATGGGTGGCTATGGTGTGTTTGTGCCTGCTAAACCAACGCGAGAGCTTTTAGAACAAAAAGCTTCATACTATCAAGAAGTATTTCTCAAACCTTACGGTCAAGAAATTGTTTCCCAAACCTTTAATGACAGTGGCTTCGACGTGAATGAGTATCCCTTTCACTATGATGATTACACTGTTCGTTATCACGGATTTTTGGATAAGCAAACTCTAGAGAATCTCAAAGTTCGTTTTCCGAAACATTCAAACCTATTTGATAGATTGTATGACAACTATCAAGTTATCCCTTGTTCATCCCGCTTTAAGTTCAATTTGACTCAATTAATGTTAGTCATTGTCAATAAGTTGGGATTAAATGCTATTAAACGGTTTAAAAACTTGTTTGAAGCAAAGGAAATGAATCAAGTTTCTCTGTTGGAAGCGAAAAATTATTCTAATATTGTAGTTTTCGATTCCAACAGAAGAAAAGTAATTTTTGATCTGGCTCAAGTTAATTTTTAAGGAGATAAAACAGATGGCTAGCTATTCTGAAGATGACTTGCTTAACGCTGTGCGTCAACAAATTAGAAAAGATCGACAATTTGCCAAGAATTTAAGTGCAGCAGTTGAGCGTAAGGATAGTAATTACCTGACGATGCTGATCAAACAGGTAGCAGAGATGGTATTTGGGGCAGTTGTTCAGGCTGTAATTACAGGTGTTTTGGCCTTGCTTGGGGGATATTAAGGATGCAATAAACATTCATCCTAACATCAGCGGAGCAGTTACCCACTCCGCTAACATTACAGGGGTAATCGTAGTTGGGTAGCAGCCTGTTCCAGCTTTTTGAGGCGCAGTAGTGAATAGGTGGTGCAAAGGTGATGAGCGATCGCCCCTTCATCTAATACAGTTTCATTTTAAAATTGGTACATTTAGGCAGGCAGAAGGGCAGAGGAGAATTGTTTGTATTTTTCATTTGGTGAAATGATATAAGAGAAGGATGCGATCGCTTTACCACCCTACTCTTGAGTTAGCATTAACTTGTTCGTTGAGTGTAACTAAGTAAAAACCAACGAATGCTCTGATGTTGACAACTTATAAATCAAATTTTGCGACTCGCAAACTAAGTTTTGCAACTCGCAAACTAAGTTTCTAACTCGTAAACTAACTTTTGCAACTTGCAAACCTTTTATTCTCAAATAATTTCAGCAAATTTACCTGTATTTATCCTATTCTTAGAACTAAAAAACACAAATGTACGTATAGTATGCAATGTTGTAGCAGATAACAAAGCACTTCTTTGTAGGTTATGTGAAACAAAGTGGAACCCAACAAATGCTCTAACTCTTCACAACAAAGGTTTTATACAATCAATTATCACGTTGAAATTAAGATGATTTGGTGTTGGGTTACGGCGCAGATATTAATTTATTTGGCTGCAAAAATGCAAGCTTACGCCTCCACCCAACCTACAAAATTACTATTGCTGACACGCCTAAAATAATGCAATATATTTTTGATGAAGTTGATATAAATCAATGCTTTCTCATTGTTTATAATGCACTATTTTAGCTGTGTCAGTCCACTACAAAATTACTAGGGGCGAAAGCGACATATGGGCATTTTTTTATTGGAGTTCATTAATATGTGCGTTGTATATACACAATTTGAGGACATGGGCGACACCTAGCTACCTCATATGATTTCAAACTTTTGCAGAGTCCAAGTTGTTTACACACTGAGTAAACTCCTTGTGTTCCATAAAGACAAGTTTGATAAGCTACGGAGTTCAAAAACCCACGATCAGCTATCTGTTCAGTCCAAGCTTTAACTTTAGGAGATGTATTTGGAGCATGATTAAATTGCCAACCATACTGACCACCTTGATAACAATGAATTGCAATATCAATCACTGTACCAGCTGTACTAGCAACACCTAGTACATAGCCTGCACCTCCACCTTGTGCAAGTTTTTGCCCTTCTGATGCAAATGATTCGATTGGAACTATAAGAGTTCCTGATGTTAAAGCTACTATTGCTAATGAGGAGGAGAAGATACTACCAATTTTTTTATGCAGCATATTTAACTCCGATTCAACCAAATAGAATATACTACTAGCGTGTCTAGACACGCTAATGCATTATAAAACATTTGGTTGTTATCTGTATATATACGTAATAGCTGATTGCAATAAGCTGCAAATGTAGGCAAAACACGTCATTATGTTTGTTTACATACATTTGCAGCGAAAATTCTTAACCTAAATCTTAACCCACCAACTCAATAGCCCGCTTCGTCAACGCTTCAGCAGTCAAACCATTAAACGCCATCAACTCTCCAGCACTGGCTGTAGTTTCTCCACGTTTCCATGCAAAAGTATCGCGCTTGCTGTTGCTTCTTAACATAATTGGTTCTAGCATTGCCGCAGCACCACCAGTAACACCAATTAACGCATTACCACCAAATAATTGGGCGAATTTTGCATCATCAATAAAACCACCATCGTGTTCAGAACAAGTATCCCAAGCAACATCACTAGAACGATATAAACGGCGGGGGTTAATAATAGAAACTATCTTCACCCCAATACCTTCAGTTTCTAAAAATGCTGCTGCTTCAAATACAGGAATTAATGTCATATCGCCAATAACAGCAAAGACAACTTGCTTGCCACCAGCGATTTCATGCAATAATATCGCACCCTCTTCTAAGCCTTGCTGAGTTTGTTTTAATGTTGTGCGAATTGGCAAAGGTGACTTACTGGCGGTAATCACAATTCCCTTATTTCTTGTTTTCAATGCCCAGTCATAACAAGCTTGAATACTATTAGCATCGGGTGGGAATACAGGAAATACATTTCCATTCCGCATCATCGATGCAAAGTAAGCTTCAATTTCTGGACGTTGGTGAGTCCAACCGTTACGACCTTGTTCTAATGCACCAGCAGTAAATAATGTAATTGTTGAGGGAGTTTGACGGCGTAATTCTGCCATTGCTTGGGTGACTGTTTGCCAAATTGGTAAACCGTTGATGGCAAAAGATTCGTAAGAACACCACAAACTTCTCGCACCCATTAGTGATAAACCAACGGCTAAACCTGCACAAGCATCTTCACTTAATGGTTCATAAACTTGACCGTTTGGTGCTTGGTTATATAAGTCGTCGGTTGTGGGGTGAATAATTTTTAATGCTTGGTTGATGTTGCCAATTCCTGATGCTTCGTTACCGTCGGCGTTGGTGACGAGGAAATTTTTATCCTTTTGTCCGACGATACCAACTAATCTTCCCATTGCGGTTGTCGAAACTTTGGGTTCGCCACCAACTGCATATTCTTCTAATGGCAATTCGCCTAAGTCTGGCAATGGTAATTCAAATTCTGTCACTACAGTTTTCGCAGCTGGGCCACCACCAGCGCGTTCTGCGTTGGTTCTGACTAATTGCCAAGCTTCTTGTGATAAGGCGCGTCCTTGCAATGCACTGATAATGTGAGGTGCATCTAGGGTGTCTTTGGGATATAAGTTGTGAGATTTTGCACCTCTGGCGTGAACGCCTGCACCTTTGAGTTGTTTGATAATGAATACTGTGAGTTTACCGCTAAGTGCGGAACGTGCTGCTTTATCAACAGCTACGAGTACGGCTTGAGTAAAAGCAAGGCGTTGCTGGAAAGAAAAGGCGGTACTATCAACGTAGTCGCCTGGTTGATTTTGGTCGTCAAATTCTTTGGCATCTACAAGAATGACTTCTTCAAAACCGTTACCTTGCCAGTATGCTTTCATCTGTTCGTTGGTTTTGAGGGAAACCATACTGTGATGTTCTTGGCTGTACCCGTTCCATACAAGCACGGGTAAGAAGTTGGTGACGCTGGGATAGGCTGTGTTGAAGTGTCCCATTGAACTCATGATGTATGGTTCACCCAGTCCACCATCACCAAGGGTGAAGGGGAAAAGTTTGTCTCTATGCAGGAGTGCAGCCGACATTGCGAAGTGTTGCCCTTGTCCCAAAGGCCCGGCGGGTGCGAGAATGCCAGGAATGTAACCGGAGAGGTGTCCTAAAAGTCCGTGCTTTTCGCGGAAGCGATCGCGCAATTGTTGTACTGTAAAAATGCCCATGTCTTCTAAGGAACGATCCAAAAACATGGCACTATAAAATCCAGGGGCGTGGTGTCCAACTTCGGTAATAATATTTTTGTAGCCCAGCATGACTAACGCTGCATACGCTTCCGCTTGGCTGGCAAACCCGCCTGGATGTCCTGATGCTTTACTACCAGTAACTTGCAATGTCAGGTAACGCAAGGCATCAGCAGCAAGTAAAGTTTGATATACGGCTGCGGTATCGGTAGGAGATGCGATCGCTACTTTATCTGAATCTATCGCAGGTGTAGCACCATAAGTGGCAAAATCTGGTAACGCTTCACCAAAATATTGAATTCCTTCGCAAAAATTAGGAAGCGCGGAAGATGCCTTTGGTGTAATTGCTGTCATGCTGAGTACCTTATAAGGATGAAGGGAAACTGTAGATGCCCGTTGAATTTAACAGAAATTTTACCTCTTCGGGGTTGTAACAGTTTATTGCATTTTTGCGACCACAGGATAAGTAGTTTAAATGGTTTATAGGTGATCAGGAATAGGGAACAGGGAACAGTAAAGCCAGAGGAGAGGAAGGCTCAAAAAAAATATCATTAGCAATTAATAATATTTTTCAACTCACTCTTACTTATTCAAAATCAAATATAAACCGTATATTTTATACTTTAGAGCAGTTAATATTTACTTTTTTCATTTAGTATTGGAATTTCACTGTTACCTGTCACCTATCACCTGTTCCCTCTCATCCCACCTGTATATACCATCCTATAGATCCATTTTTGGGTGTGTAAAGTTTAAAGTAACCATTATGGGACGCTATGAGATGAGAAATTCATGCCAGAAGAACGCAGGTTGGAAGAACAGTTTATATCGCAGGAAGCCGAACGTCGGCTATCCAACCAACTGGATGAAGCTGAACAAATTGATGTAGATGTGCAGACTAATTTGTTCAAGATAGTTCAAGGACAAGCGGATGGAGTTTCGCTAAGTGGACAAGGATTAGTTTTTAAAGAAAACATCCGTGTTCAAGAAATCAAACTACAAACAGATAGTATTGCGGTAAATCCTTTCAGTGCGATTTTTGGACAGATTGAACTGAATGAACCAGTAAATGCGATCGCCCGCATTGTCATGACAGAATCAGATATTAATCAAGCATTAAACTCAGAGTTTGTTCAGAGTTATGCAAAAAATTATGACTTAGAAGTAGAAGGTGAAATTGTCAGCTTCCAAATGCAAAGTATGCAATTAACTTTACCTGGAAATTGCAAAATCCAATTTCAGGGATTGTTACAAATAAAGGAAAAGGGTAAGACTCGTCCACTAGGTTTTACAGCTAGATTTCGTCCCCGAACTCATACAAATCATATCATTTTAGAAAGTTTTGATTGTCAGCAGGGAGAGGGCGTTACTTTTGAAGTAGTTCTGGCACTTATGCAAAAAGTCAAAGAACTAATTAATCTACCATATCTTAGTTGGGATGGCACAAAATTCAAAATTATTAGTATGGAGATCAAGCAGCATAATTTGATACTCTTAATAGAATCACAAATGCGACAAATACCTTCTACAATATCAGAATTTTCTAATTAGAAAAGCTACACTAAATTGCTTAATCGCAATTAAATATACTCAATGTTGTAATTTTTTTTCACCCTTTGTAATATTAGCAAGCCACTCTATATCTAAACTACAAATATGCAAGAGTATGATGTTGTAATTATCGGTGCAGGACATAACGGACTAGTTTGTGCAGCATATTTGCTGAAAGCTGGTTATAGCGTCCTACTCTTAGAAAAGCGTTCTGTACCTGGAGGTGCAGCAACAACTGAAGAATGTTTACCTAAAGAAGCACCAGGATTTAAATTTAATTTATGTGCTATTGACCATGAATTTATTCACTTGGGGCCAGTAGTTGAAGAATTAGAACTGAATAAATACGGTTTAGAATACCTGGAATGTGACCCAGTAGTTTTCTGTCCTCATCCTGATGGTAAGTATTTCTTAGCACATAAATCTTTAGAAAAAACTTGTGCAGAAATTGCCCGTTATAGTGAACGTGATGCCAAGAAATATGCAGAATTTACTGAATATTGGCAACGGGCATTAGGTGCAATGATTCCGATGTTTAATGCACCGCCTAAATCAATCATTGATATTGTAGGTAATTACGACATTACAAAACTCAAAGATTTATTCTCAGTTATTGGTTCACCGAATAAAACATTAGATTTTATTCGCACTATGTTAACCAGTGCTGAGGATTTACTTAATGAGTGGTTTGATTCAGAATTTTTAAAAGCACCACTAGCAAGATTAGCAGCAGAATTAGGTGCGCCACCATCACAAAAAACCCTTGGTATTGGTGCCATTATGATGGCAATGCGTCATAATCCTGGTATGGCTAGACCACGGGGTGGCACTGGCGCATTAGTAAAAGCTTTGGTGAATTTAGTTACTAGTCAAGGCGGGGTAATTCTCACTGACCAGCACGTCGAAAAAGTGTTAATTGATGATGGTAAAGCTGTTGGTGTCCGCGTTGCTGGTAATACAGAATATCGTGCGAAATCCGGTGTAATTTCTAATATTGATGCCAAGCGGTTGTTTTTACAAATGACTGATAAAAGCGATATTGATGCAGCCGATCCTGATTTGTGGGAAAGATTAGAACGCCGCATTGTTAACAATAACGAAACTATCCTCAAAATAGATTTGGCTTTAGACGAACCTCTGCGCTTTCCTTACCACGCGCACAAAGATGAGTATCTCGTTGGTTCTATCTTAATTGCAGATTCCGTTTCCCATGTGGAACAAGCTCACAGTAAGTGTACCTTAGGAGAAATCCCGGATTCTGACCCATCGATGTATGTGGTTATGCCGAGTTTCCTTGACCCTTCATTAGCACCCCCAGGTAAACATACTGTATGGATTGAATTTTTTGCCCCCTATCAAATCGCTGGTGCAGAAGGTACAGGCTTAAAAGGTACTGGTTGGACGGATGAATTAAAAAATCAGGTTGCTGACAAGGTAGTTGATAAGTTAGCTACTTACGCCCCTAATGTCAAAACTGCGACTATTGCCCGACGTGTAGAAAGTCCCGCAGAATTAGGAGAAAGGTTAGGCGCATATAAAGGCAATTATTACCACATTGATATGACTTTAGATCAGATGGTATTTTTCCGTCCCTTGCCAGAAATCGCAAACTACAAAACTCCAATTGACAATCTATTCTTAACTGGTGCAGGGACTCATCCAGGTGGTTCGATTTCCGGAATGCCAGGACGCAATTGTGCGCGTGTCTTTTTACAGTCTAAGCATCCGATTACTCAAACTTTGAAAGATGCGAGAGATTCGATTAAATCGACTGTAGAGTCTGTGTTTGGGATTATTTAGAAATAGTTTCACACTAAAATGTAATAGCGATCGCTATTGTATTTCTATTATCAAAGAAAAACCCCACCAGAGTCGTGGGGTTGTTTTCTGATATCAAATAACGTGAGTTCGACAGATTATCAATACAACTAGCCCAGACAATTGAATTAATTGTCTGGGCTATATGTATAAGAGTAAGTGAATTTTCCTTTTAGAGTTGAAATTCTGTATTATGAATTTCTTGATTACTGCTTACATAAAACTTGTCGCATTTTACGCATATTCGCAGGTAGCTCAAGATTCATTGCTTGTTGAATAAATATTGAAGGGATAGGAACATTAGGTGTGGCTTGCACGTTATAAGCTAGTAATGTGCCGTTACCAAAATCTTTTAAGTCTACACAGGCGGTAAAATCATTAAAAGTCCCTCTTTCCATCCGAAAGTGGATTTGTTGTCCAATCACTTCGACAACGTTGAGGTAAATTTCTACTTGGGCGGTGAAAAACAAAAAAGCTTTTTGTGCTGCTTGGTATAGGCGTTTAACTTCACCTCTCTGCACAACTTCGCTTTTGGTGATGTCAGGAAAATATTGTACCCAACGAGGATAATCTGTAAGTTGCTGCCATACCTGCGATCGCATCATTGGCACATACATCCATGCAGTAACTGCACCACCGCACGCAGTATGCGATCGCGCTTCTACAAAAATTTCGCCCTGCATCAGCAATCTTCGCTTGTCATCGCTCCAAGCCATATTTAAACCTGCAATAATTGGGTCTGAAATGTAAGACGCAGCCATATTAGTTCACTCACTCCTCAAATTGCCACACTTCCAGTCAGGGTTAAAGCTAAAAATTATAGAATAGTTAAGATTTAGATCAACTCACTAAAATTTTAGTTCCACATCCTAACCTTAATTTTCCGGATATAAATTCATTTCCCGGTCATTATTCAGTTAAATTACTGAAAAAGCCGTATTGATAATTACAATTAACTAAATTTAAACTTTAAAAATAGCTGTACTTTTAATATGAAAGTGTAATAACTTTTGATTTTACAGGTAAATTAAATGAGCCAATCTTCTTTAAATCGCAGACTAACTCAGCTTTTTGGCATTCTCCTCGGTATTGGTATCGCCATTTGGGTTCTTAGAGGTTTTGGCATTCTGACATTTTTGCCAGGGGGAATTATTTGGCTATTTTTCTTAGGTGCGATCGCTATTGGCATTTTCAGTTATGCTCAAAGAACTTGGTGGCGGTTCTGATATATTTTATTCGCAAAAGCTTGAATGTAATTAGTAATTTTACGTAATTACAGCCACCTCAAATTTGAACAATATCATTTGAATTAGCTGCAAAAATTGAGTAATTGGAGAAGGAAAATATTTATCTAGTCAATTATTTCCAAAATATCGAAGTGCCTGTTATATCTCGCTACCATATAATTCGACGTTCAAGCCATACCAATATCACCAAGGTAAAAATTATGGACAAATATTTGTGTACTATTTGTGGTTACGACTACGATCCAGACGTAGGAGATCCTGATGGGGGGATTGAACCAGGAACACCATTTGAAGACATTCCCGAAGATTGGGTGTGTCCAGTTTGCGGCGCGACCAAAGACCAATTTGAACCAGCAGAACTTTAATAAAGTGTGAAGTATGAAGTAGAAAACCTTTACACTATTGCCTATTGCCTATTCCCTATTGCCTTTTATTATTGACCATTAACAAAAGAGACTTTTTGAACTTGCAACCGTTAACAATTATCGTTATTGGGGGAGGGGCGGCGGGATTTTTTGGTGCGATCGCATCTGCTAATGCCAACCCTCACGCCCAGGTTATTTTACTCGAAGCCGGCCGTCAACCACTAGCAAAAGTCAGGATTTCTGGTGGTGGACGCTGCAATGTTACTCATGCTTGTTTTGACCCAGGTGGGTTAGTACCCAATTATCCCAGAGGTGGAAAAGCTTTGCGGGGTGCGTTTAGTCGCTTTCAAGCTAAAGACACTGTATCTTGGTTTGCAAATCACGGAGTCCCGCTAAAAAAAGAAGCAGATGGCCGGATGTTTCCTGTAACAGACAATTCCGAAACCATCGTGAAATGTCTAATGAATGCAGTCGAAGACACCGGGATAGAACTGCGAACTGGTACACCAGTTGTTTCAGTCAAACGACTCAGCAATAAATTTGAAATTAATTTGAAATCGGGTGAAACTTTAAACTGCGATCGCTTGCTATTAGCCACAGGCAGCAATCCCATAGGCTATAAAATAGCCCAAGAATTCGGTCATCAAATTGAACCGCCAGTCCCTTCACTATTTACCTTTAACATTGCTGACCCAAATTTGCGGGCTTTAAGCGGCGTTAGCCTTAACCCAGTGCGCTTGCGGCTGTCAGTTCCAGACAAACCTGTATTAGAACAAACTGGGCCTTTGCTAATTACTCACTGGGGTGTCAGCGGCCCGGCTGTGCTGAAACTTTCCGCTTGGGGTGCAAGGATACTCCATGACAACCGTTATCAAGCAACTTTATTAATTAACTGGCTACCCGATTTACAGCAAGAACAAGTTAGGGAAAAGATTTTAGCAGTTAAAAATGAATGGGGCAAAAAAGCGATCGCCTTACATCGGGGAGTTGATTTACCTCATCGTCTTTGGCAATATCTCATCACTCGTGTCGGTATTAACACAGAACTCCGTTGGGCAGAAATATCTAACAAAACCCTTAATCAGCTAGTGCAAGAAATTTCTCAGGGAAAATACTTAATTAATGGTAAAGGAGCATTTAAAGAAGAATTTGTCACTTGTGGGGGTGTCAGTCTCAAAGAAGTCAACTTTAAGACAATGGAAAGTAAATTAATTCCTGGTCTTTACTTTGCTGGAGAAATTTTAGATATCGATGGTATTACTGGGGGTTTTAACTTCCAAAGTGCTTGGACAACAGCTTATTTGGCAGGTTTAGCAATGGCAGAAAATTAACAAATAATTAATTATTCAAAACTTTAGTTTGCTAAAGGCTGTATTCTTTTTCTACTTTCAAGATAGAGTAATATTACTTCAGTGATATCTGAAACATGAGTAGCATTTAACACTTATACTCAAGCATTTCTCTGGTTGCCACTCCATATTTATAACAGCCACTTTAGAGTAAGCGACTTTTCGCTGCTGTAATAATTATTCAAGGGTGTATGGCAAACTATCAATCTACTCTGTCTGAAATTACATTGCAGGGCAGTCAGTATATGCTGCATGGCTTTCCTGTACTAGGAATGCCAGATGAAGAACGTGCAGTTAAATACTTCAGTCTCAATCCATTTCTACCAGATGCCCAAAACCGTTGTCCGGTTGAATGTGCTTATTGTGTCTGCCATCAAGACCGTGATTGGCATCATCATCCAGAAAACTTTAAAAATCATTTTGCTCCATCTGACCTGCTTGATCGTTTATTAGACCGCATTTTTGCGACCCCAGAAGGACAAAAAGGCTTTCCAATTTCTTTATGTGACTATTCCGACCCCTTCATTGGGGCGCATCGGGAACGTGTACTGTCAATCCTCAATGCACTGATTGACCGTCAAGCAGCCAACATGGTCTATATCACCACCAAAGTCCATCCTGGCAAAGCATTTTTAGAACGTCTCAAGGCTACGTTAGCGCGACCAAACTCACTACGTGTTACGGTATTTGTCAGCCTACCACCCTTAAAACCAGGCTATGAGCAAGCCTCCATTCCAGGACGAGTACAACTGCTACAAGATTTAGTTAACCTTGGCATTCCTTGTTGCTGGTATCTTCGTCCCCTAGTCGAACAGTGGTTTGATGAGGCTTTAATGTGGCAATTGACACGCACTCTTCTGCCTTATGTTGCCCACCATGTAATTTTGTCTGGGATTGTCATGTCCGAAGAAATTGAAGAGAGTTTATTGCAACAGGGATTAATAGTACCGCAATGGGATCGTACACAACCAGGTCGCAAGCAATTTCTCTCAGCCGAGTTTGAGTCTAGCCTACGTTCTATCCTCAGCACAGTTGCTAATGAGCAAAATATTTCCCTTGGCCCCGTCATGGGACATCGACTGTGCGGTACAAATGGTAATCATGCTTACGGTTGTTTGATTTGTGCTAAACAAAATCGTTATTGCCAGTTATTTCAGTTACATCACTACGGTGAAACGATCGCTGCTGAAGATAATCAAAGATTTAAAATGCTACTGCGGCAGAATCTACACAACAAAACACCATCACCAGAAGAATGCCAGTAATAGCCAACAGTTCAATACCTGATGATTAAAATTAAATGGTGCTGTAAACCCTTATTTCTGAGGGCTAATTATTCCTCTGTGTCTTTTCCCGCACCTAATACCAGTAGGACTTACGCAGGAACTCTCTGAAACTCTTATTTCTTCTTGTCCTACCCTGCGGGTTCGCCGTCAGGCGTTATTGTATAGCCGCTAACGCGTCTATGAATTATCTCCAAGCAAGAACATAAAGAGGGACAATAATCTTGCCTTAATGAGTTTTCAATCAACCTTAAAATGAAATTCAGCGAAATCATCCGCCAATTTGGGGACATCACCACAGACCATAGCCTGACAACCAACCCAGACCAAGACCTAGAAATCACAGGAATAGCTGCTGTGGATGAAGCTATACCTGGGACAATTAGCTATATAGAAGGCAGTAAATTTGCATCTTTAATTGCTACAACAGGCGCAAGTGCTTTAATTTTGCCGGATGAGACAACATTCAAGTCTCAAGCGCAAGAACGCGGTATTGTTTGGGTCAGTACAAAAGAACCAAAACTCTTGTTTGCTAAAGTAATCACTCTTTTTTACCAACCTTATCGCCCCAGTCCACAAATTCACCCCACTGCTGTAATTCATTCCACCGCCAAAATTGGCAGTGATGTTTATATCGGCCCCCATGCAGTGGTTCAAGAAAGAGTAGAAATTGGTAACGGTGCAGTTATTCATCCCAACGTAGTTATTTATCCAGATGTCAAAATCGGCGATCGCACTACCTTACACGCTAACTGTACAATTCATGAACGTACCCAAATCGGTGCAAATTGCGTAGTTCATAGTGGCGCGGTTATTGGTGCAGAGGGTTTTGGTTTTGTACCTACCCGCACTGGTTGGTTCAAAGTGGAACAATCAGGCTACACAGTGTTAGAAGATGGTGTAGAAATTGGCTGTAATAGTGCCGTTGACCGTCCCGCCGTGGGCGAAACCAGAATTGGACATAATACAGTAATTGATAACTTGGTGCAAATTGGTCATGGTTGCCAAATTGGTTTCGGTTGTGCGATTGCTGGTCAAGCTGGGATGGCTGGTGGTGTGAAAGTTGGAAATCGGGTAATTTTAGCTGGACAAACGGGAATCGCAAATCAAGTCAAAATTGGTGATGGTGCGATCGCCTCTGCACAAGCTGGAGTTCATAATGATGTTGCACCAGGAGAGGTTGTTTCGGGAACGCCTGCAATTCCTCACAAGTTATATCTAAAAGTCTCGGCTATTTATAATCGGTTGCCAGATATGCATCAAGCATTTAAACAATTGCAACGCCAATTAGGGCAGAAGTAAGCTATTAAACTACTGGATGACTTTGCTTATTTCAGAGCCAAATTTCACTTTCTTGTCACTCTAGATTTTTTCTGGGAAGCACTACATAAATGTAGGGTTTCCCTAACTAATTTTATATTAATTTAACCTTATAAGCTCAACAAAATTAGTTAGAATTAACTCAGGCAGGTAAGCGAAGTTAAAGCAAAGTTCAAAAGCTTTGAAGTTCTACGAAAGTAGACATTAACTAATTAACTCGTAAATAATATTTACCTAACTGAAATATATCTAAACAAAGCTCTCGCAACTTAGATTTATCCTAAAGCTGCGAGAGCGTATTTTTTATGAGTAAGTGGGCAATTAATTACAAATTAGGAATTAATTAAAGCCCTAATTTTTCTAACACTGGTTTTGTCGAAACAATATGTTTTCCTAAGCCTAATTCTTTAGGGCTAACTCCTAGAGATAAAGCAATTAACTGTGGTAAGTGCAGTACAGGCAAACCTAGCGGTTTTCCGATGACTTTTTCTACCTCTGGCTGACGAGAATCTAAATTTAAATGGCACAGAGGACAAGGCGTAACCAAACAATCAGCACCATTAGCCAAGGCTTCTTGAATGTGCATTCCAGCCATCTTAAAAGATTCAGTAGTGGCGTAACTTGCCAAAGGCCAACCGCAACATTGGGTGCGACCACGATAATATACTGGGGTTGCGCCTATAGCCCGAAACACATTCTCCATTGCTTCCGGCTGGAAAGGGTCATCGTAGGGCATCGACTTTTGGGCGCGGAGGAGATAACAGCCGTAAAAAGCCGCACATTTTAACCCGCTTAACTTACGGGTAACGCGCTTGGTAATTTCCTCCAAACCGTAATCTTTTACCAAAGCATACAAAATATGTATAACTTCTGTGTTGCCACGATAAGGTAAACAACCCTCCTTTTGTAACAAGCCATTAACTTGGTTAACGTAGTTAGGATTGTTTTTTTGACAATCTTTGAGGCGTTCATCGACATGACCGATAACACCTTGACAGGTACTGCAATGGGTAAGTAGGGGCAGATTTAATTCTTCTGCGAGAGCAATATTTCTAGCATTAACTGTATCTTCTAGTAACTGAGAATCTTCTTTAAATGTTCCAGAACCACAGCAAGCAGCCTTTTTCAATTCAATTAATTCAATACCCAAGGCTTTGGAGAGAACTTGAGTTGATTGGTGAAGTTCCCGACAAGCACCTTGGGCTACACAGCCTGGAAAGTAAGCGTATTTCAGCGTTTGAGAAACCATAAAATTAAATTGGAATTGGGGTAGTTGCCCCCGACAATACTGTTGTATCACTCCTGGGCGGCAACCCTGACTAAGGTGTGTATATTTATTTGGACATTAACCAAAAAAATTAGTAACAATTAGTAAGTAGAAGCATTGATACAGTGTAGCGATCGCTTGATTTTCCTGACTACTGGATTTTCCATTGGAAGGCTGGGGGCGGTTTTTCTAGAAGAAAACACTTCGGTAGTATACGGGCGATCGCGCTTTCCGATAAGATGTATATGCTCAAAACCATGTCACTCATGAAGAGCGGCTAATAGCAACTGGTTAAGGAATTTTATCGTATGAGCCAAACGGATACTTTTGAAAAGGTCAAGAAAACCGTCGCCGAGCAACTAACTGTGGCGCCTGAGAAGATTACTCCACAATCTAATTTTATTGATGACTTGGGTGCCGATTCCCTAGATCTCGTAGAATTAGTCATGGCTTTTGAAGAAGAATTCGAGATCGAAATTCCTGATGAAGCCGCAGAGAAAATTTTGACAGTTCAGGATGCGGTTGATTACATTAACAAGCAAGTTGCCACATCCGCCTAATAAAGTGACTAGGGATTGAGGATTGGAGATGGGAAATTAATCAAGTCAAAAGTCAAAAATAAAAGCTAAAAGACTGTTTTATTATTACTTTTGCCCCTTGGCTGTTTATTTCCTAGTCCCCAGTTCCTAATCCCTAACCTCTTCTAGCAGCTTTCTCGCTACCTTTAACTGAGTCATGACAGATTATATACGTAAACGCGTTGTTGTCACTGGTGTTGGCGCGATTACACCTATTGGCAACACACCAGCTGAATATTGGGAAGGATTGATCAGCGGACGCAATGGCATTGATTACATCACACATTTTGATGCTTCCAGCCATGATTGCCGTATTGCTGGCGAAGTGAAAAACTTCGATCCACATGAATATCTAGAGCGCAAAGAAGCCAAGCGCATGGATCGGTTTTCTCAATTTGGGGTTGCAGCAGCAAAACAGGCAATTGCTGATGCAAACTTGGTCATTAATGAGCTAAATGCCGAACAGGTAGGGGTTATTATTGGTTCGGGAATTGGCGGCATTAAAGTATTGGAAGACCAGCAAACAGTCTACCTGAACCGTGGGCCTGATCGCTGTAGTCCCTTCATGATTCCCATGATGATCGCCAACATGGCGGCTGGGCTAACAGCAATCCAGACTGGTGCAAAAGGGCCAAACAACTGTACTGTTACCGCTTGCGCCGCAGGTTCTCACGCCATTGGCGATGCTTTTCGCATCATCCAAGGAGGATACGCCCAAGCTATGATTTGCGGTGGTTGTGAAGCAGCAGTTACACCCTTATCTGTAGCAGGATTTGCTGCTTGTAAAGCCCTTTCGTTTCGCAATGATGATCCGGCTCATGCTTGCCGCCCCTTTGACCGCGATCGCGATGGATTTGTCATGGGTGAAGGTGCGGGAATCTTAATTTTAGAAGAGTTACAACACGCCCTCAGTCGTGGCGCACGCATTTATGGCGAAATTGTCGGTTATGGGATGACCTGTGATGCTTACCACATCACCTCGCCAGTTCCTGGCGGCGAAGGTGCAGCCAGAGCTATACAATTAGCGTTGAAAGATGCAGAACTTACTCCAGAACAAGTAACCTACATCAACGCTCATGGTACTAGTACCCCAGCTAACGATTCCAACGAAACCAACGCGATTAAAACAGCTTTGGGCGACCATGCTTATAAAATAGCAGTTAGCTCCACTAAATCGATGACCGGTCATTTGTTGGGTGGTTCTGGCGGTATTGAAGCGGTAGCAACAGTACTAGCGATCGCCAACGATCACATTCCGCCAACAATCAATCTCGAAAATCCTGATGCTGATTGTGATTTGGACTATGTTCCTCACACAAGCCGCAAACAGAAAGTCGATGTGGCACTTTCTAATTCCTTTGGTTTTGGTGGGCATAACGTCACCTTAGTCTTCAAAAAGTACCAGTAAAATTGCTGAGTGTTTTAGAGGCTGCTGAAGCCAGTGCATGACAAACTCATTACCCGTAGCAACGATGACATTTGCAAAACTAGCGTTGCTCATTTGAAAACACTAAACTCCAGTCTCTAACACTAAGCAACTAGTCCTTTGTTCATAAGAACAGATTTTTATTGGCTCTACTGAAATCAGCCACACAAAAGTATCATAGATATCATTCCCAGCTGAACCTAGGGTTCAGCATGACCACAATCTCAGCTTGATTAATTACCACAAACTCAGAAGAACTCGCTTGTCCATCGACAATCGACAATGGGATGATGAGAATACTGTAGGGAAATTCCAATCAGTAATCAGTTATCAGTAATCAGTTATAAACAGTAGTAAATTCTATCTTGATAACTGTGGGCTGCTAACTGTTAACTGTTAAAACAACCCCAGTAAATGAGAAGCTCGAAGAGTGCTAACCCGTCGTTAAAAACAATCTTATTATGGCTGTTGCAACCCAATCCCTCGAAGAACTTTGTATTAACTCAATCCGCTTCTTGGCTGTTGACGCTATAGAAAAGGCAAAATCGGGACACCCAGGGCTGCCGATGGGCGCTGCTCCAATGGCTTTTGTGCTATGGGATCGCTTCATGCGGTATAACCCGAAAAATCCTAAGTGGTTCAACCGCGATCGCTTTGTCTTGTCTGCTGGTCATGGCTCAATGTTGCAGTATGCCCTGCTTTACCTGACAGGCTACGACAGCGTCAGCATCGAAGATATCAAACAATTCCGTCAGTGGGAATCTAAAACCCCTGGACACCCGGAAAACTTTATGACCGCAGGGGTGGAAGTCACCACTGGGCCGTTAGGACAAGGAATTGCTAATGGCGTTGGTTTAGCTATAGCAGAAGCTCATCTGGCGGCTAAGTTCAACAAACCCGATGCCAAGATTGTTGACCATTATACCTATGTAATTCTCGGTGATGGTTGCAACATGGAAGGCGTTTCTGGCGAAGCAGCCTCCTTTGCTGGACACTTGGGATTAGGTAAACTCATCGCTCTCTACGACGACAACCACATCTCTATCGATGGTTCTACAGATGTGGCATTCACCGAAGATGTTTCTAAGCGATTTGAAGCATACGGCTGGCACGTTCTTCATGTCGAAAATGGCAACACCGATTTAGAAGCAATTCACAAAGCTATTGAAGAAGCCAAAGCAGTCACCGATAAACCATCGATGATCAAGGTGACAACTACAATTGGTTACGGTTCTCCCAATAAAGCCAACACTGCTGGTATTCACGGTGCAGCCTTGGGTGGAGATGAAGTAGCCTTAACCCGCAAGAACTTAAATTGGGAACATGAACCATTTGTAGTTCCTCAAGATGTACTTGACCATACTCGCAAAGCAGTAGAACGCGGTGCAAACTACGAATCTGAATGGAACAAGGCATTTGCTGACTATAAAGCTAAATATCCCCAAGAAGCAGCTGAATTTGAGCGTTACCTCAGTGGCAAACTAGCTGATGGTTGGGATAAGGTACTACCCACCTACACCCCCGAAGATAAAGGTGTTCCCACTCGGAAACACTCAGAAACCTGCCTCAACAAATTGGCAGCAGTTGTTCCTGAACTCATCGGTGGTTCTGCTGACTTAACCCACTCCAACCTCACCGAAATTAAAGGTAAAGGTGACTTCCAAAAAGGACAATACCAAAACCCCAACATCCACTTTGGTGTACGGGAACATGGTATGGGCGCAATCTGTAATGGTATTGCCTTGCATGGTTCAGGCTTAATTCCTTACGGTGCGACCTTCTTAATCTTCACCGACTATATGCGGGCGGCTATCCGCTTATCTGCCCTGTCTCAAGCTGGGTCGATTTGGGTAATGACCCACGACTCCATTGGCCAAGGTGAAGACGGCCCCACCCACCAACCAATTGAAACCCTGGCTTCTCTCCGGGCTATTCCTAACTTGACAGTGATTCGCCCCGCCGACGGTAACGAAACCTCCGGTGCTTACAAAGTGGCAATTGAAAGAGCTAAGAACCATGCTCCTACTTTGTTGGCGTTCACTCGTCAAAATGTCCCTAACTTAGCAGGTACATCCGTTGATAACGTGGCGAAGGGTGGATACACCGTTTTCGATTCTGATGGCACACCAGATTTAATCATCATTGGTACTGGTTCAGAATTAAGCCTCGCTGTCACCGCTGCCGAGAAACTCACAGCTGAAGGTAAGAAAGTTCGTGTAGTTTCCTTAGCTTCTTGGGATTTATTTGATGCTCAGGATGCAGCTTATAAAGAATCAGTTCTGCCTAAAGCTGTCACTAAGCGTTTGGCGGTAGAAGCTGCTAGTAGCTTCGGCTGGCATAAGTACATTGGTACTGACGGCGATACTGTCACCATTGACCGCTTTGGTGCTTCTGCTCCTGGTGGCGTTTGTTTAGAGAAATTTGGCTTTAGCGTTGATAACGTATTGGCTAAAGCTAAACAATTGTTAGGTTAATTACAACAGCATCTTCTTTTAATTTTCTTGTAGGGTGGGCCGAAAAGCCCGCCTTTTTTATGGAGTTTTTCAAACCTCACTCTTCTCTTGCCCTCTTCTTTGCGTCTCTGCGCGGCAGTTGCTTCAAGTCGGGGAACCCGCCCAACGCACTGCCTTGCCTCTGCGTGAGATAAAAAGATTTTGAGGCGATCGCTACTTCTAATTTGAGATAATCAACTAACTCTCTACCACCTGCTGTACTTGTTCCACAGTCAAATCTAAAGCATCAGCTATTTGTTCTATACTCAACCCCAAAGCCAACAACCGAGGAATCGCCTCCAGCTTTGCTTGTAGCTTACCTTGCTGCATACCTTCTTGTATCCCTTCTTCCAATCCATCTTGCTTAATGGACTGATACATTCTGGTTTTCTTAAACTCGTCATCTATACCTAACATGGCTTCTACCTCCTCTCGGCTTAAGTTGGCGAATTTGTACAACAGGATAGTTTCTATCAATTCTACAATTTGTTTTTTATTGGCTTCATCTGTCAGTTCTTGCCTTGCCTGTAAAATTAATTGTCTACCTCGGTCAATTGCTGCTTCTTCACCAGTGATAATTAATTGCACGATCGCTAATTGTAGATAGTTTTCATTAGTCGTGCCTAATTCATCTAAATAAACGCATTGTACTTGCGGACTGTCTAAAATCAAACGATAAGCCTGTTGATCGTCTGGTTCTATAGTGCGTTGGGGATAAATCACAACAGCACGCCAAAAATTCACAGATGGATTTTGACGGAGATACAGAAATATTTCGGCAAAAAAGCGACGATAAAATTTAGAATCTAGCTGAAACTGAACTTCCACAAAATATAGAGGTTCTTCTGGAGTTTCATTTACAGGCTTAAATACCCCATCAATGCGAAAAGCTGTTTCTTTGAGTTCAACTGAGACAAACTCATAGGTACTCGGATTAATATTGGTTTCGCCAATGATGGCAAAAAATATGCTTGGGAAAACTTGAAATAAGCTGTAGAATATCTTGTCTGTTTGCACCTGGATACTAGGAATTATAAAGTTTAAAAGTTCAGCAATTATCTTCAAAGCATCATTATTTTACTGCTGAACACAAAAATTCAAGCTTAGAACTGGTGCGATCGCTTTCAGAACCTCATCATTCCACTTCAGAACACGAAACTCCGAGTAAAAAGGTCAAGCGATCGCCTTCGTAACTCCATCATTCCACCTCAGAACACGAAACTTCGAGTAAAAAGGTTGAGCGATCGCCTTGATAACTCCACCATTCCATTTCAGAACACGAAACTCCGAGTAAAAAGCTCCAGCGATCGCCTTCCAAACTTCATCATTCCACTTCAGAACACGAAACTTCAAGCTCGAAACAGGAACGTTCTTATTTGAAACAAGAATATTCTTGCTTGGAACTTGAAAAGCCAAGATTAGGCGATTGCTGTTATTGTTCTGAAGATAAGCGATCGTGCAAATCTGCTAAATTTTCACGACAAGCTACAGTATTTGGGTGTTCTGCCCCTAACTGCCTCTCTAAAATATCTAAAGCTTTGATGTACAAAGGTTCAGCTTCACTGTATCTACCTTGGGAACGGTATAGTTCTGCAAGGTTGTTGAGACTTGTAGCGACAGAGGGATGTTCGTCTCCCAGCAGCTTGCGTCTAAGTGCCAAAGCTTGGATGTACAAAGGTTCGGACTCATTGTATCTGTCTTGTGATTGGTAAAGTGATGCAAGGTTGTTGAGGCTTACGGCGACATAAGGATGTTCTTCGCCCAAGAGTTTGCGCCACAGGGCCAAAGCTTCTAGGAACAAAGGTTCCGCTTCGCTGTATCTACCTTGAGATTCGTAGAGTCCTGCGAGGTTGTTGAGGCTTGTGGCGACAGAGGGATGTTCGTCTCCCAGCAGCTTGCGTCTAAGTGCCAAAGATTCGATTAATAAAGGTTCAGCTTCGCTGTATTTGCCTTGAGATTCGTAGAGATTAGCTAGGTTGTTAAGGCTTGTGGCGACATCAGGATGTTCTTCGCCCAAGAGTTTGCGCCTGAGTAGCAAAGCTTGAATGAACAAAGGTTCAGCTTCACTGTATCTACCTTGGGATTGGTAGAGATACGCTAGATTGTTGAGGCTAAGTGCGACATTAAGATGTTCTTTGCCCAGCAGTTTGCGATAGAGTGCCAAAGCTTGTACGTACAAAGGTTCAGCTTCACTGTATCTACCTTGGGATTGGTAGAGATACGCTAGATTGTTGAGGCCAAGTGCGATACTAAGATGTTCTTCACCAAGGAGTTTGCGATAGAGTGCCAAAGCTTGTATGTACAAGGATTCAGCTTCGCTGTATCTGCCTTGAGATTCGTAGAGATTAGCTAGGTGGTTGAGGCTTGCGGCGACGCTAAGATGTTCTTCACCAAGGAGTTTGCGTCTGAGTGCCAAAGCCTGTATGTACAAGGATTCAGCTTCGCTGTATCTGCCTTGAGATTCGTAGATATACGCTAGGTTGCTAAGGCTATGAGCTAACTCTTTTTCTAAAGTTAGTTCTTTCTCCAATTCAATAGCTTTGCTGAAATACTCAATTGCTAATTCTTGCTCTTTTTTATAATCCTGAAACTCACCCCGTTCAAGCCTTTTTATATAAATATCTCCTAAGATGAAGTATAAGGTCGCTAAAGTTGCATCTTTAACACCTCGCTGCTCTGCATCATTAATAAATTTTTGTAAATCTTCTACAGGTAATAAATATGGATTGTCATCATCCAAACCTGAAAACTCATTGTCGCTGAAAGCAAAACGAATAGGTTCTATATCTCTTCCAGAAACAGTATTTTTCTTTCTAGACACAAAGTGAAATACACCATTGCGCCAACTCCAAAAATCAGGAGCTTTCTTAATCAAATTAACTAAAATCTGATTAGTCACCCATAAGACAATAGCAAAAGGAAATTCCCTTAACCCTTCCCTAGTCCACTGCAAGTAACCAAAAAAAACTTCTTGTTCTGAACGTTCTTCGCCCAGTTTCAAAAAATAAAGCTGTTCCGCACCAATTACAGTAATTACGGCTGGGTTATGTTGCTGCAAATATTCTTCACCTTCCACTAGTTGAGCAATTGCAGCCCTCAAACTTGGTTCACCCTTTGCTAATGTCACCCGATAGCAACGAATTTCTAGCTGTAATTCTGCTTCATACTGAGCAATAATCTCATCACGAAAACTAGCATCATTACAAACACCTATAAGTAAATTCAAACCATGTTCTTTAGCTTGAATACTGACAATTAAATCATCATAAGCATCTCGATTATCATCATCCGCAAGCAAATCTTCATTCATCATTTATCAACCCCCTGCGTCTCAAAGTTTCTACACTAATGGGGTGAACATCATACCAAGTTTCATCATTACGATATTCCAGAACATACAGCCCATGCAGCAAATCTAAAAACTCTGGCTGCTTTGGATCATCAGGCATGAAATTCTCATAAGTGCTTTGCAAAATTTCAAAATCTAGTTTTCCTAGACGAATAGAAAAATCATTACGGATTTTATTAATTGCTTGCTCTAAAATACTGTCATCAATAACAACTTTCTCTCCTGGCTTGCGCCGAATAAGCCGCAAACAAATACGGCAGCATTCATTAGCTATTCTAATTAACTCTCTCAATACCCCACCACTTTGAACAACCAGCTTCTCTGCGGTTGATTTTTCTAACAAATCACTGGCGATTCGCTTTTCTAATATTTCACAAAGCAGTTTTTGTACTTCAATACGAGGATGGGCATCAGGTAGACGATTTTTACCCTTCTCAAAAACTTTTAAGACTGGCATCACCACAATTTGATCGTTGGTTTCTGTGGTAATAATTGTACTGAGAAAAGTTTCTCGAAGAACTGCAATAGGTATAGTATAAATAACTCTAAAATTAGGCTGAAACAAAGCTTTAATATTATCTCTATAAATATCGTTAACTCTGCCCAAGTCTAGTTTATCTAAATCATCAATTATAACTATAATTTCTTTTTGAGTTGCTGCTTGAATCAACGCCGCAATTTCATTAATTCGGGCAACTAAATCGGATATTTTGCGTTCAAATTCATGTTTAATTTCATCTCTAACGGTAGCGTCAGCTTTTAATTTAGTTTTAATCAAACTTAGTAAATCAAAACCCACTTCAGCCTCAGCCTGAAAACTTCTTTCTTCAGTCCGAGTTCGGCTTGCAAACCAACCATAGAGAGTATCTTTAGTAGTTTTAGGAATTTCCACTTGGCGTGCTTCCGCCTCATACATTAAATTAAGAGCGATCGCAAACAAAATATTGATATGATTAACAGCCGACATCTCAATACTGTCAGCAATAGAAAATAAAACTACAAAATAATTATCTTTAACCTGCTTACTAAACTCAGCTAACAAAGAAGACTTGCCACATCCCCGATGCCCCGTAAATACAATCTTGCCATCACCATTCGGGCTATCTTCAACTAACTGAATTAAATCTGCTATCAACTCACTACCATAATCAACTCGAAATTGTGCCATTTCTTTCTCTTGCATCAGTGGAAACAATTCGAGATTGCTATATGCTTGCTGAAAAGACTTTAATAACTCGTTAGACATAAGCATTACTGTACAACTTAACTATTCATATCATTACCCATCCACGCAAAAGCACAAATTAAACTCCGCGCCCCTCCGCGCCAACCTCCGCAAAAAAAACTCCGCGTTAAAAAAAACAATACCCCCCTCCGCCGCCGGAGAGGGGTTAGAGATGAGATATCAAAATTCTCACCAAATAACATTCAGCACTACCTAATAAGCGTCTTGCAACTCGTAAAAATCAGGCGAGACGTAATCTTTCCGCAAAGGCCAACCCACCCAATCTTCCGGCATCAAAAGCCGCTTCAGATTTGGGTGTCCTTCGTAGATAATGCCGAACATATCGTAACTTTCACGTTCTTGCCAGTCGGCAGTTTTCCAAATCCAGTACACTGAAGGCACTCTGGGATTCTCCCGTGGCAAGAATACCTTAACTCGCACTTCTTCCGGCTTATCAGCATTATCACTAACCTTAATTAAGTGATATACACTGACCAAATCCTGTCCAGGCCCAAGGTCAATCCCACCTTGAAACTGAAGATAATTAAAACCATAAGCATACAAAGCTGTAGCGATAGGGAGCAAAAATTCTGGCCCGACCTTAATTATCTCTACCCCGTTTTTATCAGGGGCTAAAGTTTCATGGTCAAAGCCATTTTCTGCTAACCACTGAGAAATAGGCCCAGCTGGAACTATGGCATCTTCTGCTGCTGGTACTGGTTTAGTTTCTTCATCAGCCACGGTTCAGTTCCTCCTTGGTTGGTGAAGTTAGTAGCGCAGGTGGTACAGGTAAACCGATAGCTTCTGCCAATTCTTTAGGTGGAGTGAAGCGAGTTTCTGACTGCATATACTTACCAGTTAAAATTTCTTCTACTGGCTTCAAGTTATGAGTCGTACTGTAAAAGCGGTGGGTTTGCTTGATTTGAGCGCGTTCTTGCATGGAATCATTAGCGATTTTCTTCCGCAGCTTAATGATCGCATCAATAATCGCTTCTGGACGGGGAGGACAACCAGGTAAGTACACATCCACCGGAATCAATTTATCAACTCCGCGTACAGCAGTGGGAGAATCGACGCTGAACATCCCGCCAGTAATTGTACAAGCTCCCATAGCAATCACGTACTTCGGCTCAGGCATTTGCTCATAAAGACGCACCAACTGAGGAGCCATCTTCATGGTGATTGTTCCGGCTGTAATAATCAAGTCAGCTTGACGGGGACTAGAACGGGGAATTAGCCCGAAGCGGTCAAAGTCAAAACGAGAACCAATTAACGCTGCGAACTCAATAAAGCAGCAAGCTGTACCAAACAGCAAAGGCCACAGACTCGAAAGCCTAGCCCAGTTGTAGAGGTCATCAACGGTTGTCAAAATAACGTTTTCTGAAAGGTCTTGAGTGATTGTGGGACGCTCAATTGGGTTGATGATTCGCTCTTTATTTTGGGTGCTTAAATCAGAATTCAAGACCATTCCAAAGCTCCTTTACGCCATGCGTAAACTAAGGCAATTACAAGAATTGCAATAAAAATTAGTGCCTCAATGAAGGCTAATAGCCCTAAACGGTGGAAAGCTACCGCCCAAGGATACAAAAACACAGTTTCCACGTCAAAGACGACGAAAACCAGGGCAAACATATAGTAGCGAATGTTGAACTGAATCCAGGCTCCTCCAATAGGTTCCATCCCGGATTCGTAGGTGGTGCGGCGTTCCAGGCTGTTACCAGTGGGTCTGAGAAGCTTGGAAGCAGAAAGTGCTAAGGCAGGCACTAGGCTACAAATGATTAAGAAGCCCAGAAAGTACTCGTAACCGCTAAGGACAAACACAATGAATTTCTACCGCTATATGGTGTAAATAAGGCTCTTCGTTTCTTTTACATTATATCTTTTAGGCTTTTCTGAAATCTGGGAAACAGACGGATTTCAAGTATTTGATTCGTTTCTAGAACTGATAGAAAAGTCTAACAGTTATGTCATAATTTTTAACGTATATTTAATAATTCCCCTCTGGGAGACCTTAGCCATGAGCGAACAAGCTGTTGAGACTCCGGCGTTAGACCGCTATGAGTGTCGCGCCTGCGGTTATGTTTATGAACCTGAGAAGGGAGACGATAAGCATGATATTCCTTCAGGGACACTGTTTACAGATCTGCCTGTAAATTGGAAGTGTCCAGTTTGTAGTGCCAAGAAAACTGCTTTTGCCAATATCGGCCCCTCTGGTACAGCATCAGGTTTTAAAGAAAATCTCGGTTATGGCTTGGGTGTGAACAAGCTCACCCCAGGTCAAAAGAATATCTTAATTTTCGGGGCTTTGGCTCTGGCTTTCTTGTTTTTTATCAGTCTTTACGGCTTACAATAAGACCCGCTATCTTTTTTACCTATTTTAGAGAGCGATCGCAACTCTTAAGGTAAAACCTCAACGAATTTAGAAACCACTAAGAAATACAGATGCATCCCATCCTGAGAAGTTGGCAACGCATAATTGCCTTTTTGATAGTAGTTGTTTTATGTATAGGTTGTAGCAAAGTGCCTTCCACAAGCTTCAATCCTTGGGAAATTATTACTTTGCCAACCAACGAGAAGTTATTGGATATTGCTTTTACTCAAGATCCTCAGCATGGTTTTTTAGTAGGTAGCAACGCCACTCTTTTAGAAACCAAAGACGGTGGTAAAAATTGGCAACCCTTAACCTTAGAACTGGATGATTCTAGGTATCGCTTTGACTCAGTAAGTTTTTCTGGCAAAGAAGGCTGGATTGTCGGTGAACCTTCGCTACTGCTGCATACTAGTGATGAAGGTCGTTCTTGGTCGCGGATTCCTTTGAGCGAAAAGTTACCAGGTAATCCCATTGCCGTTTACGCATTAGGAGCTAACTCAGCTGAAATGGCTACTGATGTGGGCGCAATCTACAAAACTACAGATGGCGGACTAAACTGGAAAGCCCAAGTAGAAGCAGCTGTCGGTGTGGTACGGAATATGCAACGTTCTGCTGATGGCAAATATGTAGCTGTTTCCGCCAAGGGTAGCTTTTACTCAACTTGGGAACCAGGACAAACTGCATGGGTACCCCATAACCGCAATAGTTCGCGGCGGGTAGAAAATATGGGGTTCAAGGAGAATGGACAACTGTGGCTACTAGCACGGGGTGGTCAAGTACAGTTTAGTGAACCCAATAACACTGAAGAATGGCAAGAAGCTTTATATCCAGAGTTATCCACTAGTTGGGGATTGTTAGATTTAGCTTCGCGCACACCCGAAGAAATTTGGATAGGTGGGGGTAGTGGTAACTTGCTGCGGAGTACCGATGGGGGCAAAACTTGGGAAAAAGACCGTGATGTAGAAGAAGTTGCAGCTAATCTATATAAAATAGTCTTTCTCAAACCTGATCAAGGATTTATTATCGGCGATCGCGGCGTTTTGCTGAAGTATAACTCCGATGCGGAAAAAGCTACTCAACAAGAAGCAGCTTAGACCTATGCAAGGTTTATTTTGATTTATGAGAACAGCGTTGCAACTTGTAACTCTTTCTAAACTTTGTAGGATAATAAACTCAATAACAGTCTTTGTGAAGGTAGGGATTTAAATGTCAGGTACCACTGGAGAGCGTCCGTTTTCGGACATTATTACCAGCGTTCGTTACTGGGTAATCCACAGCATCACCATCCCAGCATTATTTATTGCAGGTTGGCTATTTGTTAGCACCGGGTTGGCTTATGATGTATTTGGCACACCTCGCCCTAACGAATACTACACACAAACACGGCAAGAATTGCCAATTGTGAAGAATCGTTATGAAGCTAAACAGCAAGTCGAAAAATTTATAGGAAAGTAGTTTGAAATCATGACTAGCGGCAATAACATCAATCAACCAGTTACCTATCCAATTTTTACAGTTAGATGGCTGGCAGTTCATACCTTAGGTGTGCCAACCGTGTTTTTCTTGGGCGCGATCGCCGCAATGCAATTTATTCAACGCTAGGAGCAAATCATGGAAAGAACGCCCAATCCCAATAATCAACCGGTTGAACTTAACCGTACTTCTTTATACCTGGGATTGCTATTGGTTTTTGTTCTAGGTATTCTATTTTCCAGTTACTTCTTTAACTAACTGGAACAGTTTTGGTGAAACTTTGTTTATCTAATTTGTGTTGATTTGTTGTTAAGGGAGGAGGAAAATCTGTGTCAGCAGGAACTGGAAGAATTCCCCTGTGGGTTGTAGCTACAATCGCAGGTTTAGGCGTAATTACTGTTGTAGGCATTTTCTTCTATGGAGCCTACGCTGGAATCGGTTCTTCGCTATAACAGCGATTTGAACTTTATATATAAAGTCTGAATTTTCTAGCATTTGTTTAGAAATCAGCATTGAAAAACAAACCGCCTGTCTCACTGAGATAGGCGGTATTGTTTTGGATTAATTAAGAACCACTAATAGGTAATTGGTAAAAACGGTAGCTGCCAATTACCTATAAATAATTTCTCAATTAACCAATATCATCGCGTTCAATGTATAAAAAGAAAAACGCGAATGTTGCGATGGGAACAACCCAACCAATAACTGGAACAAAGATAGCAGATAAGAAGGAAGCAGAATAGCCGAAAATGTAAGGCAAAAATGCAGTAGACATGGTAAAGTTTCCTGTTAAATCACACTACAATTCAAAATGAGCTTACTGCAAATTCAGCCAGTCTTTTTCAAATTCTAAAGATTTTTAACACAGTTCTGTAAAACTAGAGTTTACATACCCAGCAATTCATCGACCTGCAAATTTGGCAAATCAGGAGGAATTACAGTTCGCAATACAGTGACTTTGTGACTTTCTTGCTGGGTGGAGGTGTTAAAAGCGATCGCTTCTAAGCGAATTTCTACACAGCCAAAAGGAATATTAATTTGTGTCATCACTTCCATACCCCCAGAACGGTTAGGTAACAAGTCTTTTAACAAATGGGGACCATCTAACAATCCACGAGTTTGACAATCCTCAATCCATAGCTTCACAACCACTTGTGGCAGGGTTTCAGGTAATTCTACGCGGACTCGTACAGACTGACCCGCAACTAACTCTCCTTCTGGTATATGTAGTTGAGGAATGGGTAAAGGTTTAATATTTTCCCCATCCATAGCAAGTGAACTCGACACAGGCGAAATAGCAGGCTGTTTTTGTACTACAGGTAGGTTTTCAGTAACACCCTCTTCCGATTCACTATCAGTATCATCCACAACGATTTCTTGTGCCAACCAAGCTCGTGGTATTTTGATTTTTTGATTCAGGGCTAGCTGGGGTAATTGTAATGAAGATGTAGAAACCTCTTGAGGTAGATTTTCTGTTGGGCTTTCTGCTGAAACTTGTAAATCTTCAGGTTCCTCGGTGATTATCATTGTCTCTGAGTCTCCCCAAAGTTCTGAACCGAGGTTTTCTTCGCTTACGCTTACCTCTGAGTCTCCCCAAAGTTCTGAACCGAGGTTTTCTTCGCTTACGCTTACCTCTGTGTCAAGGCTCATTTCTGATGTAACATCTGGCTCTGACCACAAATCAGTATCCACCGTTGACATTTCTAAATTGGACTCTAGCGGCTCCTCGTCAACAAACGTATTTTGAGGCTCTGAATCTGAATTCTCAGTTTCTTGGCTCAGATATTGCACTGGCGGTGGCGGAGGTTCAGGCACGAAATATCCTTGGCTCTGCATCCATTTTCTGATCAAGGGTGATGAATAAGGATTACCCTCGCCTATCAATTGAGAATTGATAGGCACAGCTGGTTTTGTAATGGAATTATCACTAAATGCCAAACTTGGTGGTTTGGCTACTTCTGGTACAGGCTCAACTACTGTTTCAGCAATGGGAGAAGCTAATATTTCTGCAACAGAATCATCCGGTAATTCTACATCTTCTACTAAATTTTCATACTCTGCATCTGTTGGAGCTAATTGTGGCGAGTCCTCAGTTAAAGAAATCTCAGACTCATCCGCTACATTAGAAGGCAGTTCTGTGATGGGAGACAATTGTGGCGAGTCCTCAGCTAAAGAAATCTCAGACTCATCTGCTACATTAGCCGTCACTTCTGTTGTTTCAGTAGGTAAAGTTTTGAGGCGTTTTAGATAAGGAAAAGTATTCTCCTGTATTGACCGACGATTTTTAATCGCTAGCTGTTCTAAGTTAATTGGGGCTAGGGGAACTGTCGTAGGGGCTGGTATGCACTCCTCATCCTTTTGTTCAGATTCTTCCTGCTCTTGCAAGGGAACTTCTGCCATCAGATCACTAAAAGCGATCGCACTAGTTTGGATTGCTGGTAGCTTTGGCAGTTGTGGCGATCGCAAATCTCCTAATTCGGATTTCTTGAAAGAGAGCAGATTAATTTGCGGTGGTAGAGGCTGGTTTGGCGACGGAAGAATAGTTTGAAGTTGGTTGGGAGATGCTTTGACTAGATTAAATAGTTCTAAGCCTAAACTTACAGATGCTTCTGATTCTTGGTTAAGAACAGAAGTTGATAATGCACCATTCGCTAAAAAGTTTTGCTGACTTGATTTAGCAATGGCTGTAATTGCTAGTAACTCTGTAACATCCGCCATAATTGTAAAAGAACGACTAGCTAAAAGCATCACTTCGCCAAAATCAGTGAGTGCGCCATATAAGCTGAGTTCCCCTAGAAGGAGTTTAGATTCGCATTCAACAGGAATATTAATTGCAGAGTGAATCGTCAAAGGCAACAAATTCTCTGCTAAAGGTTGCCTGACTTGAGCCAGTATTTCCGAACTCAATGGTGATCGCAGTTCAATCCTGACTTCCAATGCATAGAGAGTTGTGGCGTATTGTGACTCATCATCAACTGTATTTAGCTGGAGTTCTACCCTGCCATTAATGCTCAGTCCCTGACCCCATCGAGCAATATAGTTTTCTTGCTCTAAAGTCAGCAGTAGTGGAGGTGCTGGTTGTATTATTGAATCTTCTTCAAACTCTTCATCCTCTAAGAGTAATTCCTCACTAGGCAAGGCTAGATCCATTAAATTTTGCAAGATTTGTTCTGCCGTTTCACCTTTAAGCCATACCGGACTCACTGGTTGCTCGATAATTGCATATTCTTGTTCGGTATTCCACTCATTAGTAACTACATTGCTGTCAATAGTTTCCTCTGTGGAGGTGGACAAAGTAGAATTGCTTGCTAAATCGAGTTCTTCACTTGGTAATTCCCTGGGAACTACATTGCTGTCAATAGTTTCCTCTGTGGAGGTGGACAAAGTAGAATTGCTTGCTAAATCGAGTTCTTCACTTGGTAATTCCCTGGGAACTAAATTACTATCAGTAGCTTCCTCTGTGGGGTTAGAAGAAGTGCGATCGCTTGCCAAAGCCAGTTCTTCACTAGTAACTACATCGCTGTCCGTGATTTCCTCTGTGAAAGAAGAAGTGCGATCGCTTGTCAAAGATAGTTCTTCACTAGTAACTACATCGCTGTCCGTGATTTCCTCTGCGGTAGAAGAAGTGCGATCGCTTGCCAAAGATAGTTCTTCACTAGTAACTACATCTACATCGCTGTCCGTGATTTCTTCTGTGGCGGAAGAAGTGCGATCGCTTGTCAAAGCCAGTTCTTCATAAGCAACTACATCGCTGTCCGTGATTTCTTCTGTAGTAGAAGAAGTGCGATCGCTTGCCAAAGACAATTCTTCATAAGCAACTACATCGCTGTCCGTGATTTCTTCTGTGGTAGAAGAAGTGCGATCGATTGCCAAAGACAATTCTTCATAAGCAACTACATCGCTGTCCGTGATTTCTTCTGTGGTAGAAGAAGTGCGATCGCTTGTTAAAGATAGTTCTTCACGAGTAACTACATCCCTGTCTGTGATTTCTTCTGGTGTTGATATGTTAGTGTGAGCATCTGCGCTCAAAGCAAGTTCATGATGTAGTTCACTAGTAAATGAAACGCTGGGTGTATTAGTTTCCGTTCCTGTGGGAATAATAATATCTGTTGTTGTGTTAGATAGTAATTTAGTACCAGTGATCCTTTCTGGCTCACGAGAACTCTGCTGGTAAGGTAATTGGAGCATGAAAAAGTCAAGAGAATTTGACTCTACATTGTCCCCACCCGTTAATTTACCTACTTCTCGAATTGGTAATTCAGATAAAACTTGTAAATGAAGACTATACTGCCAAGATTTACCCAAAATATCTGACATTAAATCGCCAGAGCAGCGTATTTCCCATATTCCCGACTTAAAGTTTGTAAAGGGAATTACAGCCATTAAACCTTCTGAGTTAGTGCGCCGCGATTGTTTTTGAATCCGCCGTTTTGGTGGAACCTCTTGAGTTGAAGAGTGAGTTACGCGCACTTCCACATCAGTATTAAGAAGGTTAGAGCGAGCCAAAACTCTGTATCTACCTTCCAAAAGTTGTATATGTGGCGATTCCAAGGTGTGCCAAGAGCGATCGCCCTGTTTCTGGATTAGAAATTGCCAGTGTTCCATTTTGAGTGATGCCCAGACCGAAGAGCAGCTGAGTAATATTTTGCATTACTTTGCTTGCAAGTTTACCTCAGCAATTTATAATTGCATCACTTCTTATCATGTTTTGGTTCAAACACTGGCATTTTTTTTTCAATATTTATTATGATCTGCGTACACCAACATATACGGAAAGCTTATTGATAGCTAGAAACTGGATAATTGTATTCTTCACCCAACAGGATTTGAAAAATGACTAACTAGGGTCGAGCCAACTATTATCTAATCAAACGCCACCAGATTAGATAGATTGACTTCACCCTAGCAAACAAAAATTTATGGATATCATTTTAAAAACTTACATAGCAGCCAGTTCTTAGACACCGTAGAGGCTTTGGTAATAAGCCAAAATTTGCTGTACGCGTTGCCGACTGGCTGGACGAGAATTAGGTGTCCAAGTTATCCACAAACCATCAATTTGACTTTGATTGTAATCAAACTTTGGGGATGACTGGGGAATTAAGCCCGCTTCAACGCCTTCAACCTGACGCAAATGAGCCGCGATTTCTCGATAAACTGCCAGAGGTAAACCAGCAAATTCAAATTTTTCCTGAGTATTCATCATTAAGACGCTCCAACAGCAAGAGGATTATGTGGGGGTGTGTTCACTGAAACCGAGCCACCAGTCGATGTTGCTGATGGTGTTGAGTTAGCAGAGCCTTCTCCTACCATTCTGGCAACTTCAATACCGTATTGTTCCAGAATTACGACCGGATTTGAACCCTCATTCATTTCAATACGTTTAACCAGTAGACCGTTCGCCAATCGCTGTCCCGCCTGTACATAACGACTTGAAGGCTCATTCGGGATTTGGATGATAGCTTGAGGTTCACTACCAATCAAAACTACACCAGTTACTACAACTGCTTTTGCTAAATCAGGCTGTGCAGCAGGTGGTAACACAGAACCGAAATTAGAACTAGGGATAACTTGAGGCAAAACCTTTGGCAGAATCGACTTTGGTATCTGTGCCAGTGTTTTTGTTGGTGTCTTTAGAACTGTCATAGAAGATTGTTTTCTTATAGCACCAGCATTTTCCATTGGCACTCTCGGCTGTCTGATATTAGGTGTGGGTAAGTTCGGTAATCTAGGAACGGGTTTTGCACTGGAATTGTTGCTAACTTCGGAACTAGTCGAACCTACAATTTGAGCAAATGGATCTGGCCGCCCTTTTGATATTAAAACCATCCGGGATTTACCATCAGTTGGCTGAATCAAGGTAGAAGTAGAAGTAAAAGCAACGTTTGTTGCCTTTTTCTCAGGCACTGTAGGGTTGCGGAAAGATTGAGCTTGAGCCACAGGTGATGCTTTAGCTGCTGGTGATGGCGATGGAGGGACAGGAGGTGTTACAGGACTACTGGCCTGTGGATTTTCTTCGGCAGCACAACCTGCGATCGCCAAAGTAAGAATAGTTACAAATGCGAATTTTGAATATATGCCCATTAGCTGCTCTCAAAAGCTATAGGAAAGTTGTTTTAGAAATATACAAAGCCTATTTTTATTTCAGGCAAAGTATCTTTCTTTTATAACCTAAATTATTAAATTTTAAAGTTTTTTTACTGCTACATAAAACTAGTAAAAATACGGTTTTATATAGCTTAAACTTAATCGTCAGCGTTACACATGAGATGTTTTAATGAATCTAAGCCTTTCTTGACTCTCCGAGAAACCGTAACAACACTAATACCCAAGTGTTCCGCTACTTGTTTTTGGGTTAAATCTTGCAAAAAAACACATTCCAAAACTTCCCTAGTACATTTTTCTAGCTGAAATAATGCTTGTTGCAGTCGAAGCTGGTCTTCTTGAGCCAGTTGAAAGCTACGGTAGTGGGGATCGGGGACTAATTCACCTAAACAGGTAGCTCCTTCTTCTGTATCTTGTACTGGTACATCTAGACTCAGAGGAGCGCGATTTGCCCATGCTAATTTGATTTCTTGCCACTCACTAGCACTGATTTCTAGTGCTGCTGCTAATTCAGAATCAGTTGGTTGGCGGTTATATTTTTCCCGCAAAGAACGAGAAACACCAACAGCTTGCTGTTGTATTGCCAAATAACGCCTAGGAATTCTGACTGTGACACCTTTATCTCGTAGGTAATGTTGAATTTCACCACGAATATAGGGAATAGCAAAAGAACTGAAAGCGTGTCCTTTAGAAATTTCAAATCTTTCAATAGCCCGAATTAAACCCAAACAACCAACCTGGAGCAAATCATCATAACTTTCACGGCATTGGTTAATCCAGTAGTGAGCTTCTTTTCTTACTAAACCATAATTGAGTTTTACCAGCTGATTGCGTACATTTTCAGACCGGGAATGCTGATATTCTCGCAACAACTGCCAAATTTCATGCTTCAGTTCATTGGTAGCTGTAGTAGGCATAGCACCGCGTTAATTTAGCAAATAAACAGTTTTTTAAATCAGATACAACTGCAAAATATCCAAGTGTATGGCCTGATATATTTACGAGGAGAGTCCTGTAATGTATAAAATTGCCATCACTATAAAATTTTTAACAATCGAACAATATTCAAATCAGCGAAATCGTTATTTTTAGTTATTGATATTTGGTAATATCTGTAGTTTGGTCAAAACTACATATTGACAAAATATAAAATAATTTACTTACTTTCAAACCGAGATTGTACTTAACTTGTTGAATTAATCACGAGGTTGTTCTATTCTGTTGTATTTGCATAATTACAAATTTATTAGCAGTAAAATTACTGACAACATTAAAAAGAATTAATACATTTTAAAATGACTTAAACAGTAACTTTAATTAAAAAGGAACAGGCGACAGTTCGTTGCCTATTCCTTGTTCTGTTCTTTAAGTAATGTTAGGTAAAGAGGTAAGTAAGTTAAATTGACTCAAAAACCTGCTCCCAAGCAATAAAAAAAGGGCTTTTTGCCCTTTTTAAGTTAAAGATTAGTCATTCAGGCTAATTTAGTCAAAATTAACTGCCTACCCTAAAACAAGGCATAAATTCTTGTGATTAAACCTGATGACTACAGAACTAAAGTTTTGATTTCTAGCAAGTTGCTGGATTTAGGCACGAGTTGGTTCAACTCTTGCAAAAAACAAACCGCGAATCTTGACTTCCTTGGGTTCGCCAGCTCCTAAGTCAGTATCAGAGGGCTGTTCACTCTCGAAAGTACCTGCAATCTCACCGCTAGAGCTATCTATTTTAGCTACTCGCAGAGAAATTTTGCCCTTGAGAATTTCAGCACGTTTGATATTTGCGCGGGTGAGTTCTTCATCATCTGATTGAGCAGGAAGGGCCACAGCATTATCGTAACCAGTAACGATACCGCGACCTTTGGGATCTAGGAAGGCTGCACCACGATAAGAAGGCACTTTAAATTCACCTTCAAAGTCGGTGGAAGTATTGATACTAGTCAAACCAGGTTGGGTTTGAGCAACCAAGTTTTTAATGGTGAACAGGAATGGTACTCTTTCACCGCCAGGAAGTTGAACAGTGATAGCTTGGAAATCCAAACCATCTTCTTCAACAAAAGTCAAGCTACCGTCAGAGTTGAACTTCAGTGACCCTTGTACTTGGTCAATAGTAGAAGTGTATCTGGTTAACAATTTACCAGGTACAAATTCTGCTGTTTGCCGTTTGTTAGCAGGTTCTTCTTTGACAAAGAAGTTAGTTGGTTCCAAACAAAGTTCTTTGATGGCATAGGACTGGCTATTATCAAGGCCAATAGAACCACGGCTTGTTTCTGCCAATTGGGGGCATTTGTTAGCCAAGCCAGTACCACGAATTTGTTCATAAGTAAGTAAATCTCTACTACTAGCCTCTGGCGCATCACTACAAGCAGTTAATAGCCCCAGGCATAAAGCCAAGAATGCAACAATTAAAGCGCGATACCTCATGGTCAACCTCAATGTCAAAAATTAATATCTAAGTTGTAAAACTGTACGAAGTTTTGATCTCTAATGAGAAGCTATCTCAACCTACGGTAAGCCTTACCTGGTGGATAGAGCTTTACAGAAGGTGACGCTCCTAACATTGCTACGGCTTCGTACGCTGTAAATGCTGATGGCATTTACAGCGTTGCTGAAGTCGCTCTGTATTATGTATGTATTGCCACTACATACAACCCATTGCTTTATAGGGAAATCAGCCAGATCATACGATTTTTTTTAACTCAAAATCAAAGCACCCTAGTCTAAACTCAGAAGTTTTTGATCCCATCTAGCTTTTTGGGAGGCTGTAGTCAACACTTCCACACTCTTTTGGAAGAGATCGCAATTGTCCTAGAAATTGTACTGATATCAAAAAAAGGAGACATGAGATCCAGATGCTACAAGAATTTTATTCTTCTGTTTACGCCCAAACCCCAAGAGAATCTTGAGCCATGAATACTTTTATTAACACCGAAAACTGAGAAATAGGCGGACAGAGGCTTATATAAGCTTTGAGAAGCTGTATCTATCTGAGTTTATGAGTTATGTATTAGAAATTAGCGATCGCGCCTGAAAGCTGACAAACTTCGGTAAATTTGAGTAGACCTAATTTTGACAGAGATCGCTGCATGAGCAACAACAAAGATTTTGAATCCACAGATTTTTCTGAGCAGCTACAAAAAATCGCCACAGCAGTGCATGATGTAGTGCAAGAGTGCCAAAATGACACTCTTGCGCTTTTAAACTTGCTGCGTCAGTTAGAGTACTTACATCGAGAGATTCGAGATGGTGTTTTTCAAGAGAGTCTCCCTGATAATCGCCAACAACTTTACGCCCTTCTCAAAGACATTGAGACTGAGGGTGGTTGGCCTTATATTGAACGGATGAGGCTCCAAACTTTTTTAGCAAAATTGCTACAAGAGAAGATGGAAGATAACGAGGACTAAAAAAGTTTTAGGAGCGATCGCCCTTAGTCAGTTAAGGTGAATATTTCTATACTCGTCATCAATTCATAAATTTGTTATTTCTTAGCTACGGTTAATACCATCACACAAAAAGCGATCGCCCCCTTCAACGTTGTGGTTGTGTCTGAGGTAATTATCTGCCCAGTTACAACCACGCAGCAGTAAATCTTCAAGGTGTAAATTCCACAAAATAATTGTGTTATCATCGCTAGCCGATGCCAGTGTGTGACCATCAGGGCTAAAACTGACGCTTAAGACTGGGGCACTATGTCCATTAAGAGTTTTCAGTAATTTGCCATCACGACTCCACAGTTTGACTGTGCTATCCCAACTAGCTGCGGCCAGTAATTGACCATTGGGACTGAACGTAACAGAATTTACACTATCGCTGTAGCCTTTCAACAAGGTTTTTAACAAAGTTCCGTCACGCCGCCACAGTCTGACAGTGTTATCCCAACTAGCAGAAGCTATTAACTGATCAGTGGGACTAAAGCTGACACCTAATACCCAGCTATCATGAGGTGAAAAAGTTTTAACTAAAGTCCCATCCCGTCGCCAAAGTTTCACTGTTTGGTCATCACTAGCAGAGGCGAGCAACTTACCATCAGGACTAAAATTAACGCTATTTACCCAACCTTCATGTCCTACCAACGTACTCAGTAATTGACCATCACGGCTCCAAATTTTTACTGTTTTATCTTTGCTAGCTGAGGCTAATAACTGGCCGTCTGGACTAAAGCTAACGCTCATCACACTGTCAGTATGTCCTAGTAAAGTTTTGAGTAAAGTTCCATCACGCCGCCAAAGTTTTACTGTTTTGTCATAACTCCCTGATGCAAGAATTTCACCATAGGGATCAAAGCTAACGCTAGGAACTTTATCTGTGTGCCCAATTAAGGTTTTGTAAAGTCGGGTTGTAACTTCGCCATTCAACTTCTCTTTTTGCCAGAGTTTGACGGTGCGATCGCGGCTACCAGAAGCCAACATCTGGCCATCAGGACTCCAAGCTACACTCAAAACTCTATCTTGATGCCCGCGAAGAATTGGTAATGACGGGGCATTTAAACTCCAAAATTTGATGCTTTTGTCATAACTTCCTGAGGCCAATATTTTGTTATCTGGGCTAAAAGCAACGCTAGCAACAGCATCACTGTGTCCTTTAAAAGTTTTAAGTAGTATGCCATTACTACTCCAGAGGTTAACAGCATTGTCATCAGTGCCTGACGCTAACTTTTGCCCATCAGGACTAAAACTCAAGCTCCAGATTGTACTATTATGCTGTTGCAAGTTTTTATAGCTACGATAGTCAAAGTTATCTTCGCTATTTGGCTCTCGTCGCCATAACTTAACTATCTTATCTCGCCCTGCCGATGCCAATAGTTGACCGTCGGGACTGAAAGTAAGAACAGTTACACCTTGGTGATGCCCGTAAAGAGTTTTGACCAAGCTACCATCTCGTCGCCAAATTTTGATTGTGCGATCATCGCTAGCTGATGCAATTAACTGGCCATCAGGGCTGAAACTGACCCAATTTACCCATCCTTGATGTCCTTTCAGTACCTTAATTAACTTACCATCCTTACCCCAGAGTTTGATGGTGGAATCTTTACTGCCAGTCGCTAATAATTCGCCATCAGGACTGTAAGCAACACAGTAAACCCAGTCTCCTTCTACCAAGGTTTTAGATGGCTGTAAATCAAACTCACCGTTGATTGGGTTTCTTTGCCAGATCTGGACTGTTTTATCGAGGCTAGAAGAAGCGAGATTTTGGCCATCTGGACTCCAAGCTACACTAGTTACAGCATCCGTATGACCTTTAAGAGTTTGCAACAAAGCACCATCATTCCGCCAAACTTTTACAGTTTGATCGCGACTGCCTGATGCTAATGATTTACCATCAGGACTAAAGCTGACACCCCAAACAATATCAGTGTGTCCTTCCAAACGATTTAACTCTGTTACCCCATAAACTGCCTGTTGCAAGGCTGTTACTACGCGTATTTGAGTTTCGGGTAAGACTTCATGTGCTTGTTTGAGTTTTCTCCAAGCTCGTAAACCTTCTAAAAGAGCATCAAATTCTTTATTGGAAGCGAACAAAGCTTCGCTAGTTGCAGCGATCGCGCTAATTTTTAAATTAGTCTCACTACGTTCTGCCCGAATTGTTTGCCGAACTGCTGCTCTTTTTTGGAGGTCAGCTTGCCACCATAAAGCTGCTATTGTACCTCCCATGAGTGCTAAGACTACCCCTGCTATACGCGCTTCTCGCAAACGTCGTTGCAAAATTAAATTTAGATGCTCTTGCGAAAGTTTTTGTGCTACTTCTGCTCGTTTTTTTTCAGATTTGACTTTTTCGAGTTCGGCAACTATACCATAGTTATTTTTTTGCCGAATTGGTTCTACTAAATAATCATGTACTAATTGGTAGCGATCGCCTAACTCTTCTCGCACTCGCAGTATCAAACCTGAACCTACTAATATATCTAAAATTAGCTCCCAATCTGATTCTGTTTCAGATACTGTATAAAAATTTTTATCTAGAGCTATTGCCAAATCAGCTTTTGTTTTAAGGGGACGAAAACCTTTTTCATCAGTTAACTCGAATAATAATTTCCAACCTAAATCCTCATTTTCCTGCCCACAATCTTTGAGAACTTCTTCTAACCAGCGTTCCACAAGTTTTGCTGAACTACCACACATTTTGTATTGGTTTAATGTGGTAATATTTTCTGCTTGTAATTGCACCCCAACTATTTGTAATTCAATTGGGTTTACTTCTCCCGATTCTCCAGCTAAATCTTGTACTAGTTGATTAATTAACTCATCGCTCATTTCATAATGTGAGCGTTTCGTAAAACTACAGATAATGTCTGTTGCATCTTTAATTGAGAATTTACCCAAAAAATAACGAATATTTGTATCAAGTATGTTATTGTTAATTACGTCTAGGTTATATATTTGATTTTCCCTACTCAAGCGTTCAAATTCTAATAAGTAATGTAAATAGTCTTCTCTTAAAGAGAGAATTATTTTTACATAAGGAATATTAAGGCACTTACTAAAAAATTTATAAAACTCAAGTATTTGATAAGGATCACTAATAAAAAAGAATTCTTCAAACTGATCAAAAATAATAACTATTATATGATTAGACTCAGTTGCTAAACGCAGTTTTTCTAAGAGGATATTCGGAGTAAACTCTATAGCAATAGGTAATTCCGATTGTGCTAATGCTTGGTTAATACTACGTCCCAAAGCAGTTACCCAATCTGTGTAGCCAGATAAAACAATCGGTAAAGGAATACGTTCTCCAATTACTCTTCCTTTTAAGGCAGGCACTAAACCAGCTTTAATGGTTGAACTTTTTCCAACTCCTGATTGTCCATGTATCACCGTAAGTTTGTGATCAGCACGAGTAATTCTTTCAATTAAACGGTTAACATCTTGCATCCGCCCAGAAGCAGAAATTTCTTGGGCAATATCTTCAGGTATAAATGGTATTTTTTGTGTTTCTAAAACTGGATTAATTCTGTGACGCTTTGGTTGTAATTGACTAGCTCCGATGAATACACGGAAACCATATTGATGTTCTATTTGGACTTTTTCTTGCTTGAGACTAAAGGCTTCTGCATAGTCATGACGCTCATAGAAGTAAAGCGATCGCAATTCCTCTAAAATTTCTAAATACAATGATGGCTCGTACTGTAATTCACAAACTACCCTTGCCCATTCTAGATTACTAATTGCTTCTTCCCATTGGCCCAAATGCCTCTGAGTCCGAGCTAACAGCAAAAGATACCAGCTTTCTTGTTGTCGAGGAACTTCTATTGCCAATTCTGCAACAGAAAGGGCTGTATTTGCTAATTCATGAGCTAGCAACCAGTTATTGCGTGATGCTGCTACATCAGCTAAAAAACCATAATCTTGGGCAACTTTAGCAGGAGTACCATAAGTTTCATGCAACTGCAAAGACTTTTTTGCTAATACTTCTAAATCTGACCAAGCTTTTAAGCGTTGCAGCATTTCACAAGCAGGCAAGATAAATTTTGCAACTAAATCTTGCCTTTGCAACTGTTCTAGCAGTTTTAAACATTGCTGAAACCATAAAAGGGCATGTTGACAGTAGTTGCTATTAGTAATTTGATATAAATCTGCCATTCGGCGATAACATAGGCCTAAGTGAAATAAAACTATGGCTTGTCGGAGTCTGTAAGCGCACTTTTGTTCGATATTTTCCTCTGGAATTTCGTTGTCTCTTTTTGCTTCTCTCTGCCATAAACTTAGGCTTCTTTGATAATGGGCTAAAGCACTATTAATTTGATCATTGGCATATTTATCTCGTCCTAATACAAATTCTAAACTAGCTTCTAAGCCTGGCTCTATTTGAGTGTTATACAAACGTTGTAAATCATTACGAGCAGATTCAATTTCATGGCGATGTTGAGATTTAGGAGCTAAATTAAGAGCAGCATTAGATAAAAACTTTTCTGCACCAGCTTCTAGAACTTTAGCAAACAGGGATTCTGTATCTTGGCGTATTAAGCCAATTAAATCTTCTTTTGCCATTTCAAATTTGATTGTGGTTGCAGCCCAACTTTTAAAATCAGGTGCTAATCTAGTCAGCATTGATGCTACTTCATCTTGTAACCACAAAACCACCGGAAAAGGAAACGTAGCTGTGTAGATATCTCTGGCTTGGTTAAGACTGGTTAGCAAGTCTTCAAGAGCGACAATTGACTCTAGACCAAAAACCATCACTGCGGATGGCAATGTATCTGTTAACACAGCAGGATTATCTAGCGATAATTTTGTAATGATAGTTGTATGTAAAGCTGTGGTGGATGGCTGAAGATATATTTCTCGTATGTTGATATCTTGAGTCAGAGAGCGAAGCTCCTCTAGCATATGCTCTCGTAATTGGCTGTAGTTACATCGCACTAAAATCAGAGCAAATTGACCATTAGAAAGCTTAATTGACCGTACCAATCTTTGCAGAGAAGTATTGTTATTACTCAGAGTTGCTGTTGTACATTGCAATGTTGACATAACTAAACTACAGAATAAATTGAATAAATTGGTTACTATAAATTAGTCATTAGTCAAATGTAGAGGGACTAATGACTGATGATGAATAATTATTGACTTGCTCAGAACTATAAGCGTTTTTGTTGCCAAGCCAGAACTTTTTCTGTTTCTGCTAATGCTGGACTAATACCAAACCAACGACCCACAGGATCACGGTATTCAAATAAATACATACTTCGCAGCAAGCTTTGATAGTCAGACTCCCCTTTGACGCTCTGCTGTTGCACAACCTCAAATAATAGTTCCCATTGGCATTCATCAATAGCTAGCAGTAAGTCGTCGCGGTAGTCCTTGATGACTGCTTCTAAACAGTCTCTAGAAAAAGGTGGATCTTGCCGTTGGAGACAGCTATAAAGTAACCCTAATAGGTTACGGATGTGGCCGCCACTGACACGACACAAACGCTCAAGAGTTTCATGATGTTCAAAAAGTTCTGTGATTAATGAAAGTCTTTCGTTATAAGAAACTTGAGGAAAGGCTCTGGCTAAAACTAACTGGCGTAATAGTAACATTCCTGGTTCGTAGTCGCTGCCATCTCTTTGCCTGACTCTTACCATCGGCAATACTTTAGGAGCAATACCTCCACCTAGGCGGTTTTTGAGTGTTTCATACTCATTAGAGAAAATTAACGCTAGGGGAATGGTATAAACTACGTGGCATTTGAGGCGACGTAATTGTTCGCCCCGGTCTATAAATAAATATTCTGGTTGTGTCCTTCCAGAGGCTAAGGGGCGCATATCCACGCGGTCTAAGTTATCGACTATGACAACTAAACCTTTTTGACCTCTGAGTTTGAGTTGTTCAACAGCTTTTTCTAATACCTCTTCGTTAATCGCTTGCAAAATGCTATTAGTACGTGGTTCTAGATATTGTCTGAGTTGATTTCTTACCTGGGCGCTATCTTTGGTTTTGGCTGTAATTTTAGCAATACCCAAGGACAACTCTGCTTGTCCAGACAGATCTATGGGACTTTGCAAAAAATCGCTAACTTCTTTGAAAAGATTGATAAAGTAGTGCGGTTTAATTTTGATATTAATTGCTTCTAGGCTGACACTAACTTGACGCGCTACACTCAGCAAAATATCGCTGACATCAATATCCGCCATATCTAAGTCTTGGCTAGATTCAAAATAAACGACATGGAATCCTGCTTCTTCTAGTTCGGCTTTGAGACGCTGCAATTCTGTTGACTTGCCACAACCAATATGACCTGTAAATAACTGGCAGGTCGGTTCATCTGGAGAAATACGGGTAATTGTGCGTTGTAATTCTTCAACAATTTTACAGCCACGTACATCGGCGAAATCTATGTAGTAGTGTCGATCATGCACGTCACCCATATTGAGTGAGTAACTAGGATTACAAGCTTTATAAAAGCGTGGCAAATACTGTGTATTGATCATTGATATGTAGATGCAGATATATTCGCTGTCTTATTTGTCTATTTATATACAATTTTTCTTTAGTCAGCCCTCTAACCATCCTATGTTAATAGGGCAGTATTTTGAGTTACGCTGATAGCGCATGATAGAGTTTTCTACCAGCAATTATCATTACGAGCCTAAAGATTCATTTGTGCCTGATAGCTTCAGTATATCTGTCTTTTTTAGAGATGCTGTTGAGCTTTTGAGAATCTTTAAGCTTTGACTTGACTAAAGTTAAACTCGTATGCATTCATAACGTGTGTTAAAAAATATACTATAAAATTATAAAATTTAATGTATTATTTTTAACTATCTAATTTAAGTATTAATTCTGTTTTAATTCAAAAAATATGCGTTATCTCTAAGTACTAGCTGCTAATCCAACAACACACAATAAATTATTTCAAAATTAATATTTTTGTCATCTTTTGTTAAAAAGAAAAGATTTCAGTGGCTTGAGCTACATTTTTGCAGTTAATTCTTGAGATAGATACTAACTTTACCCTAATCAGTATTGAATCAAGCATGGTTATACTGCTGACATCTGCACCGTATAATTCCTTAACAGTAGTTATACGGCAGAGAGCAAATTATGGTAAATTTGTCAATTATTTAGATTTTGCCAGTTTGGTAAGCGATCGCCCTAATGCGAAGCTCAAAAGCCTACCTAAAATAGCAACTTAACACTGCAAACATATAATAGGTAAAATTCAACGTGCCTGAAGCTTGCTGTAGTGGCTGTAAGGTGTTACTAAAAGTAAAACATAGTTTTGAGCAAAGTAACTCATAAACTAGTCATACCAACAGGGTTTATTATCATCAATTGATCCTGCAAACTTAGCAAGAAATTGAACTCCAATTAGAAAGAGGTTTAAATGGCTGGTATAGTATCAGTTTCACAGACAGATTTATCTCAACGTCGCAAAAAACTACGACGGCAAAGGCAGATGAAAATTATTCAGGCTATTTGGCGAACACTGGCCGTTAGTGGTTTAGCTGGAGGTTTGCTTTGGGTGGCTCTCCAACCAGTGTGGGTACTAAGTGATCCCAAACAAATTGTGATCAAATCGGGTAATCAAGTACTCTCGGAAACAGCAATTAAGTCAATGCTAATGATATCCTATCCTCAATCTTTATGGAGAATTGAACCAGATGCGATCGCTAACTCTTTAAAGCAACAACCAACTATTGCACAAGCAACTGTCAATCGTCGTCTTTTTCCTCCAGGGCTAATTATTGAAATTCAGGAACGAGTACCTGTAGCAATAGCTCAAAAACCCCAAGAACGGGATAAAAACAAACAGTCTTCCACTGGTTTACTGGATGCAACAGGTGTTTGGATACCGCTAGAAAAATACACATTGGTAAATTCTAAGTTTAAATTACCCAGTCTCAAAGTTATTGGCACACCAGAACAATACCGCCAATATTGGATGCAACTTTATCCCTTATTGAATCAAGGTTCTGTAAAAGTGATAGAAGCTAATTTCCAAGATTTAACGAATTTAACTTTGAAAACAGAACTGGGAAATGTACATTTTGGTAATCCTAGTCCTCTGTTAGCAGAACAGATTAAGGTACTAGCGCAGATGCGAAATTTACCCGCAAAAATTAATCCTAGCCAAATAGACTATATTGATCTCAAAAATCCTAAAGCTCCAATAGTACATATGATCCAAAAAAAGGACAAAGTTAACGTTCAAATTCCCTAACAATATCTGTAAGTTTTGTGTATTAAATAGTCTCTGTAATCTAAAAACTTTGATACTTATAAATACATTTATAATTTTCAGGTTTTGCGCCACAGGCTTAAAAGATTAGCGTAATTTTTTAATCAGATACAATAGGAGACTTAATTATCCAGCCTTCTTTAGAAGACAAAATCCGACTTCTGTCTTACCTATACATTATGGTGATAGGTAAGTAGAAGACAAATTTTAGATTTTAGGTTGCAATTATCGCCAATGTTGAAATGTATCAACTATATTATTAAAGCAGACAAGATGCAGAGTAAAGCGTCTTTACATATTAAGACATTTGCTCAATTATGGGAGCTTGTTGTTTGTAATGTTATTCAAGGTATATTTAACTGCATAAAATTACTGAATAATACATATGATATAAGCAAAAATCACCTTGGTTTTGAGTTTTCTTTGGTATTAAGAAATAATAAAATAATTAAGTTTCAGCCCTTCCAGATGGCTGTTAATGTACGAAAAACAATCACAGAGAGTTGTAAAATTAATGACCAACTTCAATCATTTAGAAAAATAGGGGGAGGGCATTCGGTATGTCAAGAAGATACTACGCTAAATCGGCAACATAGTAGTAAACCTATTAATAGCTTGTTCAAGTTATACAGATCAACTTTAGTTAAATATAGGTATACTTCTCTAGAATTAGCTGTGCGCTCCGCTGCGTTAATGGCTTATGCAATAGCAAACTTTCACACTGACAATCCTGTTAAGGTTGGAAGTAATGCTCACAATCAAGAGCAATGCAAAAATCAATGGGCATTGTCAAACTATAGTTGACTCTTAGGTGAATAACACCTGGAAAAGTCGTTTATCTACCCTTTCATAAATCCAATGACGCTTGATAATAACCAAGGGCTTAGCTATAAAAACTCCCAATCTGTGGGACAGCCAGGATTCTCACTGGCGGTAAACTCAAATAATCCTTTTAATCATTCTGGGCTGAACTTCGGGCAAGGCCAAGATAGTAAAAAAATATCTGTAGAAAATAGCCGCATTGGCGAGATTGTTCCAGGTAGGGTAGCCAACATTAAAGTGATTGGTGTTGGTGGTGGTGGTGGCAATGCCGTTAATCGCATGATCGAGTCTGATGTTAGTGGAGTGGAGTTTTGGTCAATTAATACTGATGCTCAAGCGTTGACTTTAGCAGGGGCACCCAGTCGGTTGCAAATTGGGCAGAAGTTAACAAGAGGTTTAGGCGCAGGTGGTAATCCTGCTATTGGTCAAAAAGCCGCAGAAGAATCACGGGATGAAATTGCCACTGCTTTAGAGGGTGCTGATTTAGTATTTATTACTGCTGGTATGGGAGGAGGTACTGGGACAGGTGCAGCTCCAATAGTTGCAGAAGTAGCCAAAGAAATGGGTGCCTTGACAGTAGGTGTGGTGACACGTCCGTTTGTATTTGAGGGTCGCCGTCGCACCAGCCAAGCGGAGCAAGGGATTGAAGGGTTAAAAAGTAGAGTGGATACGCTGATCATCATTCCTAATAACAAGCTTCTAGAAGTGATCCCGGAACAAACACCTGTACAGGAAGCTTTTCGTTATGCGGATGATGTGTTGCGCCAAGGGGTACAAGGAATTTCGGATATTATCACCATTCCTGGTTTAGTCAATGTTGACTTTGCAGATGTCCGCGCAGTGATGGCAGATGCGGGATCGGCATTGATGGGGATCGGTATTAGCTCAGGGAAATCACGAGCTAGAGAAGCTGCGATCGCAGCGATTTCCTCGCCTTTATTAGAATCTTCTATTGAAGGAGCCAGAGGGGTAGTCTTCAATATTACTGGCGGTAGCGACCTGACTCTACATGAGGTGAATGCAGCCGCAGAAACAATTTATGAAGTAGTTGATCCCAACGCCAATATTATTTTTGGGGCGGTAATTGACGATCGCCTGCAAGGTGAGGTGAGAATTACTGTAATTGCTACAGGGTTTACAGGTGAAGGCCCAACAGCACCACCACAGAATGCCACTAATCAACGGGTATCAACCCCGCCAAAACGACAAACTCAACAGCCACAGTCACCAACAGCTAATCCTCCAACACCAGTAGCAGAACCTAAAGAAAAACCAGGTTTGGATATTCCTGACTTTCTGCAAAGACGACGTACACCACCACGTAACTGAGGAATTCGGGATTTGAATTATTTAGATAAATTTTGCAGTCTCAGTCCAGACTGAGTGCTGTAGAAATCTCGCTAATTTTCAAATTTCACCAGGAGCAGAAGTCAGAATTCTGCTGATATGTTTAATTTTGCTAATTGGTGAATAAACTTCTCAAAGCTACTTAGACTACAAAGTATATGGGCAAGAGCCGGCTGGCTCAGATGTCCTACTTTGTCTTTAGAACAAATAGTAACGCAGAGAATTGTGAGCGGGGTGGCTACCTATTTTAGTGTGATAGCACCTGAGTCAAAAGCAAAAAACCTTGCCTAACAGGTGCGATCTCTAAAATTAATTTACTTCACAGCAACTTACTCAGGCTGACCGTGAAATATTCAAAGTAGCTAATTGCAGTTATTTTATTTTTTAAATTGTAGAGTCTGTTCCACCCATTGAATTACCTGATGACCTAGACGAATACCATTGAGTCTATCTATTTCCCTAATTCCTGTAGGGCTTGTAACGTTGACTTCCGTCAGATAGCCACCAATCACATCAATACCCACAAAAATTAAACCGTCTTGGCGTAATTTATTAGCTAGTCGGGTACAGATTTCGTACTCTCTAGGGGTAATCTCTGTTTCCGCCACTGTACCGCCAGTCGCCATATTGTTGCGAAAATCACTGCCACTAGAAAGACGATTTAAAGCACCAATTGGTTCACCATTAAGTAGGATAATTCGTTTGTCTCCCTCCTTAGCTTGTGGTAAGTAAGTCTGTACCATTACTGGTAATCTTCCTTGATAAGTGCTTAATTCCACAATGGAGTTAAAATTGCGATCGCTTGCTTGTAAAAATAAAATCCCTTCCCCAGCTTTGTTACCCAGTGGTTTGAGAATCGTAGCTCCTTTAGCTGCCACAAAATCACGGATAATTTGCTTATCGGCACTAACAATGGTTTCTGGAATTACCTCGGTAAATTGCAGAGCATACATTTTTTCATTTGCTGCTCGGATACCGTTGGGATTGTTAATCACCAAAGTTTTATTTTGGTCAATGTAGTCCAGAATGTAAGTAGCAAAGAGGTAAGAGTCGTTAACTGGTGGATCTGTCCGCATGAATACGGCATCCATTGTTTCCAGATTCATGAAGGAGCGATGGCTTAACTTATACCAAGGATTTGCTGATAGCCAACGCCCCTCCACTAACTCTATCGGTACTAATTCCACCTGTTGTAGAACAGCCCAAGCCTTACCCTCTACCACACTTAGCCAGTTTGCCTGAGTTATCCAGATTTCATGTCCTAAAGTTTGTGCTGCTTCCATCAGAGCAACACTTGTATCATGACACGGGTCAAGCTGATGGATGGGATCAATAATAAAAGCCAGTTTCACGCTGTTTGCCTCAATCGCCAGGAAATTTCTAAGTTCTTCAATTTAGATTAACTCCTGATGATTTAACTGACTCACAAACCTTGCCAGCAGAAATTGCTTAATTTTACTACTTGCTTATTTTATACATTACTATCAGCAGCTAATAGCTCATCCAACTTACCTTGACGGTCTAATGCGTGGATATCATCACAACCACCAACATGGTGATCATTAATAAAAATTTGGGGTACAGAACGTTTACCGTTGGCTCTTTGAGCCATTTTATCTCTTGCTGCTTCGTCACCATCAATACTGTATTCGGTAAAGTCAACACCTTTATTACTCAGCAAACTTTTGGCGCGGATACAAAATGGGCAAGTCCTCCAAGTATAAATTTCTACGTTAGCAGCCATAATGTCCTCAATTTTGTTTTATACTTTTTAATTCTAAAACTTTGTGATCTGTTCTAGTAGTCATAACCTTATTGGATCAAAAGTCAATTTCAACAAATTTGGACTTAGGGCTTTTATCGAGCTAATCAATAAATTCTTACATTAAAAAAATTGGGCAAGAAGTAACCAAACACTTCTTGCCCATATTTAACTAAATCATGAGAACTCAAAAGTATTGTTTAAGCTTGCGAGTTATCTTGTTGATTTTCTTGAGTTTTCTTCTTCAGCTTTAAAGTACTTAGACCAAATAGGCTTAAAGCAGCGAGTGTGCTAGGTTCAGGTACTTTCTTCGGTTGAGACTGAGGAGGTTGATAGTAAGTTGTAGGAGATGGTGTGGGTACTGGTGTGGGTACTGGCGCGGGTGCTGGTGCTGGTGCTGGTGCTGGTGCTGGCGCGGGTGCTGGCGCGGGTGCTGGTGCTGGTGCTGGTGCTGGTGCTGGTGCTGGCGCGGGTGCTGGCGCGGGTGCTGGCGCGGGTACTGGTGCTGGTGTGGGTGCTGGCGCGGGTGCTGGCGCGGGTGCTGGCGCGGGTGCTGGCGCGGGTGCGGGTGCGGGTGCTGGCGCGGGTGCTGGTGCTGGCGCGGGTGCGGGTGCGGGTGCTGGCGCTGGCGCTGGCGCGGGTGCTGGTGCTGGCGCTGGCGCGGGTGCTGGTGCTGGCGCGGGTGCGGGTACTGGCGCTGGCGCGGGTGCTGGCGCTGGTGCTGGCGCTGGCGCGGGTGCGGGTGCGGGTGCGGGTGCGGGTGCGGGTGCGGGTGCTGGCGCTGGCGCGGGTGCGGGTGCGGGTGCTGGCGCGGGAGTAACTAATGTGCCAGCAAAGCTAGGTTCGCTCAAATTGGTTCCGAACTGGAAGCGAATATTCCCGATTTTGGTTATGTCAAAAGCACTGGGTAGACCTGATAAAACGAAGGTAGCATAGTCTTTAACAAAAGTTCCTTTTGTTACTGCTGGGTTTGGATCATCATAACCACTGATGATGCCGTAATTTAATTGCTGTCCACCACCACCTTGAAAAATACCTAACCCAGCAGTACCAATACCATAGTTTTGGGTTATGCCGGGAAGGTCGGCTGTACCATTGCCAGTGTTTGGCAATTTCCATTCATCAAGAGTTTTTAGATTTACATTATTACCTGCATTGCCTCCAATTACTGTTGGAGCTGTAGCCGAATACAACGACAAGTTTGTTAGGGCGGAACCAGCATATTCCCAAAAGACAGCAGTTAGTACATCAGAGGGTGCTGTGGCACCAGGCCCTGTATTTTTTAGGGTAATTGTCAATTTTCCAGGGTTGAGGCTGTCATCAAAGAGAACTGATGCTCCTAAAGCATTCGTAGTACCATTTGATGCAGGGTTGGTTCCTGTTCCCGAAAAGCTTATGGATGCTGCATTTGCTTGGGACATTGGCCCAGCCATAACTACAGCTAATGATGACAAACCGCAAGTTATATAACCTATTAGTTTTTGTGAATTCATTTGAGTCACTTGTTTAAAACTCCTTTTTGCTTGTAAAAAGCTTCATAAAACTGCATTGCAGCATAAAATTTCCCTTCACAACTATATTTTGAAGCTATGACAAACTGAGCCTATAATTTGCTTTTTAACAGCTAATATGGTTTCGCAAATTATTAATTAGGAATATACAAGCTCACTTAGTTTGTCTAACTGCAATTTATAATTGCCAGGGAATTAAATCTGGGATGCACTTGATAGGAATCTCTGAAACTTTTTTTAATTCTCAGTGATTAATATATATAATTTGCCACAGTAACTTACTTGGAGTCTATAGATTATCTACATTTTCATAGTAACTTTAATCTAAAATGTAAAAATAACATTCCTTATGTATTTATATAGATATTAAGTGTTTGTACTTAGAAGAGTTATTTAAGTATTTTCTTGTAAATAAAATTAAATATTGAAGTTCTTGCTTTATAAAAAAATAAGTGAGGTGATCGCCTCACTCAAAGATAATTTAATGTAACTGCACAGCTACCCTAAGATGCTTCTCGGCGTACCCAGCCATTGATTGTAAAGCGGCTATCAGCAAATGCTTTAGATGGACACCTCACAGGTAAAACCTCGTGCATATATCGACTGAGGAAAAATACAATGCTATTATTTCGCGGTTCAATAGTTTTGAAAGATTCTGCTTTTACATAAAAGTTATTTTCAACTTTACTATCGTATATTAATAACTCTCCTCCAGAGAAGCGTTTCGGTTCTCGATTGAAGTAATAAACATATGTTAGTTCTCTTGTAGCCGTGTCTGGACTACCGTTATCGTTATGAATTTTGTAATAGTTGCCGTCATTATGGGATGTCAGTTGGCTTTCAATTTGAGATAGAGGAAATGGTGACATTCCCAATTTGCTCATGACATCAGGCATAATCTGCTGGACTTTATTAACAATTAGTTCAGCAAACTCAGGAAATGAGTAAAGAACCATAGAACGACGATAGTTTTTATCATTAGTAGATGTATTAGTAGATACAAAATTAGATTTATTAGCTAGCACATATTTTATAAGTTTCTCATACTCATTAGGTGAGAAAAAATTATCTATTTGGACATAAGTAGAATTTAAAATATCATTGGTTACGGGTTGTATATTGTCAGGTTGCTGTATCCAAAGTGGTGGTTCAGTTACTAAACCAATCAGATTTTCGCTAGCAAAGCTTAAGGCAGAATGTCCCTCCTGGATAGGAAGTTGAAATAAACAGTGATTTGTAGATTCTTGTTTGTAAACACGAGCCACAATAGTTGTTAACAGACTATGCAGTATAGGGTCATCTGAATTCAAATAAACTGTATACTGATGTCCTCCTGCTAAAAGAAGTTGAACTTTGACTTTCTGAGGTGCTAATTGTTGTGAATTTGTTGACATAAATAATTAGTCGCTAGGATGGCGATCGCAGTTAAAGTTAGCAGATATAAAATGAATAAAAGTAATTGGTGCTTCCACAGAAGCACAAGAAAATAGCGATAAAAAACTCCAAATTAGTCTTTATGCGAAAACTGTAGTTAATTCATATATCAAATACAAAAAAATCTTCAGCAACCATTGGTTCTAGCACGTTTTTAACCCGACTGTCATTCAGGAAAACCACAGTATTTTCTAGAGCTTGTATATAGTAGAAATATAGAAAAATAAAGCCGTAGTTATATTAACCACGGCATTGTTTATGAGATATTCAAAATTTATTTTCGGTATTTACCGAGAGTCAACAGCGTAAGCAATTAAGTGGCTTAGACGTTGGCGTAAAGTTTCTAGCCCTAAGCGTTCACTTGCTGAAATGAACACTGCTAAAGGAAACTCTTCCTGGGCTATGGCTAGTGTCTCACTGTCTACTTGATCTATTTTGTTAAAGGCAACTAGTGCCGGGCCAGGTGTTACAGGCATTGCTGCTAGAATTTCTCGAACTGAGCGAATATGCGTCAACCAAGCAGGATGAGACAAATCGACTAAGTGTAATAAGGCATCAGCTTCTGTGACTTCTTCCAAAGTAGCGCGGAAGGCATCCATTAAGGATGCAGGTAATTCGTGGATGAACCCTACCGTATCTGTAATTAGAATCTCTTGGGGTTCATTAGTGTCAGCATGGGGAATTACCAAGCGGCGCGTCGTCGGGTCTAGAGTCGCAAACAGCTGGTCAGCTGTGTATACTTCAGCATTTGTCAGGGCGTTGAGTAAGGTAGACTTGCCAGCGTTGGTGTAACCTACCAAGGCGACTGAAGGAACTTCTTCATGTTGTCGCCGTTGTCGTAAACGCGAACGATGGGCTTGCAACTGATTGACTTCTTGTTGCAGTCGAGAAATGCGCCTTTGAATAGCCCGACGTTCTGTTTCTAGTTTGGTTTCACCAGGGCCGCGAGTACCAATACCACCCCCTAACCGAGACATTGCTTGCCCTCTACCAGTCAGTCGCGGCAGCATATATTCTAGCTGTGCCAGTTCTACCTGTAATTTACCAGCACGAGACTGGGCGCGTTGGGCGAAGATATCTAAAATTACTTCTGTGCGGTCAACTACCCGAACACCAATTTGCGCTTCTAAGTTGCGGACTTGTGCTGGTGAGAGGTCGCGGTCAAAGACGACGAGATTACATCCTAGAGTTTGGGCTGTTAAGGCGACTTCTTGCACCTTACCTTCACCAATCACTGTTTGCGGATGAATGCGCGATCGCTTTTGTTGTACTGTCTGTAGTACATCTCCGCCAGCCGTATCTACTAACCTTCCTAATTCCGCTAAGGTGTCATGAAATTGTTGGATAGTTAACCCATCTGTCATTACTCCGACAATTAGCACACGATCATGATCTGCATCTACTTCCTGGGCGACGAATTCGCGGCGGAATTCTTCTTCCAGTCCTTCGACCAAATCGATGAAGTCTTGCTCTGCAAGCATATCTAAGCTCATAGGCGGCGATATGCTGGAATAGATTGCTGAGTCTTGTGTGCTAAGTGCTAAGTTTTGGGCTACTACTAGCTGTTTATTCCGTGATACTAAATGAGCTAAATAAGCTTCTTTGACGTACCCTGTAGCACCACCACCGCGCCGAGTAAACCCTGTCCCAGTAATATTTAATACAACCAATGCGTCTAAGCGTTGCATTGCCATCGCAGTTAGGGCCACCTCATTTGGCGGTTCTGATTTGAGATATGTGGCAATACAGCGAATACCGCTAAGACGTTCTGCACCATAACGGGGCAGTTCTAGCGGTGGGATTTGCGTTTGACGCGGTGTGCCTACCCCAACGCGAATCACTTGGCCGCGACGGTTGAGATAGGCACACACAGGTTGATTAATTTCTGTGCTAATAGCTGCCAGACGCTGGGAAAACTCAGGCGTTGTGATGCGATCGCCTGGTATACGCTGGTGGTACAGCCGCTGTAGTTGTTTCAGCTGGCTGGACTTTAAACCTTGGAGATTTCCGAAGATAGTCTCTATAGGCGTTTATGACCAGTTAACTGGCCCTCCGAATCCATCTATTGTCTATTTTACAACAGTGCTAAGGGTGCAAACTCAATCTTGCGGTGCGATGTTGAAGTTGCTTTCAGAAGCTATGTCGTCAGCTTGTTGCAGTTCAAAACTGATAATAGTTTCACTGAGCCTAATTTTACGAGCAATCATTCTGTTAATAGCTCTTTTAGAGAGTGTTTGAAAACTTCAGCTAGATTATGTTATGGTAGCCTGTCTTTAAAAAAATACTTAAGCAGACAGCGTGACAAACGCGATGAATTCACAAGGCGCGATCGGATGAGTAAGTTGATTGGGATTTGCGTTAACACTGGCTATTGTGGTCAAGATTTTACCCGTTGGGTAAAAGTTAAAGTAACTTGCTTGATCAAATTTAGAAATTTTTAGACGTTCTCTCAGCGAATAGTAAATTCTTACTCAAGTATTTATACTAACAATATTTCACAAATATATTTATTTAATTTAAATTGATAATAGAGATTTTGATTTACTTATATTATTTTTGTTTCATCATAAGATCAGCAATTATACCATGTAATTTAGTATAGATTTGATTTTATCCTAGATAATTAAGCAAGGCTAAAAAAAAGTAAGTATTTAAAATCACCTAGTAAGTAAAATTTTAATTATTTGACTAGGAGGCTAAATGCTGATTGAGATGGAAAAAATATTTAAATTTAAATATTTATATATTAAAGATGAGTAAGTATTGTTTTAGACAATAAAAGCTGAAAGATATAAATTGTTTTTAGTCTTATTTTTTAATAGTAGATTCAATAGATGAGATTTTGAGGAAGAGTAATGCCATTAAATGAGTGGGAAAAAATACGCCACCTGTTGGTTGTCCAAGACTTGCAAGGGCAGAGAACTATCCCGCTTCAAGAGACTACTTATTCCATTGGCCGCGATTCGAGAAACGCTATCGTTCTGCGTTCCCGTTCAGTATCTAGGCAACACGCAATTTTACTAAGGGTGACTCTTCCCGAAAGTGATCAGTACGGCTTTCGGATTATTGATGGCAATTTTAAAGGGAAACCAAGTACTAATGGATTGTATATAAACGGGACAAAATGTTTCTCTCATAATCTTCAGCATGGAGATTTAATTGCATTTGGAAATAGTCAAGTTCAGGCTCAATACTATGCTATTTCTAATATTTCTGAAAAAGCATTTTCTGAAGGTTGTGCAATTGAAGACTTATCTGATTTTTTGTTAGATCAGGCTAATTCTGCCAATCCTTTTCAAACATTAATTATAGATCCTAACTTTGAAGCTGCTAGCGAAACAGCCTTAGCACGTCTAGCATCATTTCCCGAACTAATTCCTAATCCAATTATCGAGATGGATTTAGAAGGAACAATCACATATCTCAATCCAGCCGCAGCCACTAAATTTCCCAAAATTAAGGAAGTAGGCAAGGTACATCCTGTTTTAGCGGGATTACTCAATGCAATACAGGAGCGTAATATAAATTCTTTTTGGCGAGAGATAAAAGTTGATAAAGAAGTTTTTGAACAATGTATTCATTACTTGCCTGAAAGTGATTTAATTAGAACTTTTATAGTTAGGGATATTACAGAGCAGAAGCAAGCAGAAGCTGAACTGCGTCAACGCGATCGCCTTTTACAAGCTGTGGCAGAAGCAGCAAATTATTTACTCGTGGAAATGAACTATGAAACTGGCATAGATAAAGGATTGGCTGTTTTAGGCGAAGCAGCTAAGGCAGATCGCGCCTATTTATTTAAAAATCATCGCCATTTAGATACAGGAGAAATGGCTGTCAGCCTCCAATTTGAGTGGACTCGAAATAATTTCCTATCTTCTCGACACCACTGGCAAAATCAGCTTTATCAATCTTCTGCACTGGCACGTTGGTATGCTAGTCTCTCTAACGGACAATCTATTAGCGGCAGTATCAAAGAATTTCCCGCAGACGAACAAAAGCTACTAGCTAGAGACAGCATTCAATCTCTGCTTTTAGTCCCCTTACGCCTAGACGATGAGTTTTGGGGTTTTCTTGGTTTAGCAGACTGTTCCGAACAGCGTCTCTGGTCAAGGCATGAAGAATCAACTCTCTTGACGATGGCAGCTAGTATTAGTGCTGCTTGGCATCGTCAGCAGGCAGAGGAAAGAATTCGCTTCCAGGCACTTCACGATATGCTAACTGGATTGCCTAACCGATTGCTCTTTGATCAAATACTTGCCAAAGCTTTACCTAATGCCGCACGGAATGGTGAAAGTTTAGCGGTTATGTTCCTCGATTTAGATCGCTTCAAAATTATTAATGACACTTTGGGTCATAGTTTAGGAGACAAATTGTTACAAAGTGTAGCAAAACGACTCCAAGAATCCCTGAGAGAAGGCGACACTGTGGCGCGTTGGGGAGGAGATGAATTTACTATCCTACTGCCACAAGTGAATTATCTTGATGAGGTAACGCAAGTAGCTCAGAGAGTGCTACAAGCATTAGAAAATATCTTCTATCTTGAAGGACACGAACTTTATGTGAGTGCTAGCCTTGGCATTGCTTTATTTGATGAACACAGCCATGATGCTGAGACGCTGATTAAACACGCAGATGCAGCTTTGTATCACGCTAAAGATAAAGGTAGAAATAATTATCAGTTTTACACAACTACTCTCAGTGGCAAAACGCCTGAACTGCTGAATTTAGAGAAAAACTTGCGCTATGCCCTAGAAAGACAAGAATTAACTGTGTATTATCAGCCTCGTGTCAATATTGCGACCACAGAAATTACAGGTATGGAGGCTCTTGTACGCTGGCAACACCCAGATATGGGGCTAGTAGCACCTAGTATCTTTATTCCCCTGGCTGAGGAAAGCGGATTAATTATTCCTATCGGTGAATGGGTATTAAAGACAGCCTGTAAGCAAAATAAAGCTTGGCAAATGGCAGGGTTGCCTCCTTTAACGATCGCAGTTAATTTATCTCCTAAACAATTTCGCCAATCTACCTTGGTAGAAGATGTAGCTCGAATTTTGACAGAGACAGGATTAGAGGCACATTTTTTAGAGTTGGAAATTACCGAATCTACTGCGATCGCCGATTTGGACTTTACTACAAGTGTTTTATATAAATTAGAAGCAATGGGAGTTCACCTGTCTATAGATGACTTTGGTACTGGTCATTCTTCTCTTTCTCGTCTACAACTGTTACCTTTGCATAACCTCAAAATTGACAAGTCTTTTATTCAAGAGCTAACCACGGATGTACGAGCCGCTCATATTGTCAAGGCGATCGTTTCTTTGGGACGTAATCTAGGCTTAAAACTGACCGCCGAAGGTGTCGAAAAACAAGAAGAACTAGATTTTTTGAAATCTATTAATTGTGAGGATGTTCAAGGTTTTCTATTCTATAGACCTCTTTCTGCTGAGAAAGCCACAGAAGCTCTGGAATCACAAGTCCAGACTTTTGAATAGTTAGCAAAACTTTATATTTTTAATTGGTATAAAAAATAACTTTATTTAATAAACGAAAGTGCAAACACGCTTTCGTTTATTTTTTCTGCCAGTAAATATTGACATTGCTATATAGTAAATCTAATAATTAGCTTAACTAAATATACAGAAGGTGCATCATACTCATGACAAGACTGACAGGAAAAATAGATCGGTCGGAAACACCTCCTACCTCACCGATACCGATTATTTTAGAAACCCAAAGACTGACACGCCACTTTGGCAAAATGACGGCTGTTAATAGCCTGAACATATCTGTAAAACAGGGTGAAGTGTTTGGCTTACTTGGGCCTAACGGAGCAGGCAAGAGTACAGTTATTAAAATGCTGACAACTCTTTTACCTGCTAGCGCAGGAAAGGCAACCTTAGCAGGTTATGACATAACTCATCAATCTACGGCTGTGAGAAGGGTTATTGGCTATGTACCTCAAGCCTTATCTGCTGATGGTAGCCTTACAGGTTACGAAAACCTTTTGATATTTGCCAAGTTGTATGAGATTCCGACAAGGCATCGAGAACGATACATCAAAGAAGTTCTGGCATTTATGGGTTTAGAAGATGCGACTCATCGCCTAGTCAGAAACTATTCTGGTGGGATGATTCGTAAGCTAGAAATTGCCCAATCTATTCTGCATCAACCCCAAATTCTCTTTTTGGATGAACCAACGGTAGGGCTAGATCCCTTAGCCAGAACTCAGGTTTGGAAGCTGGTACAAAAACTCTGTAGTGATTTTGGCACAACCATATTTTTAACAACTCATTTTTTAGAAGAAGCCGATAGTCTTTGTGACCGAGTGGTAATTATGCAAAGAGGTGAAGAGATTACAACAGGCACACCCAGCGACTTAAAAGCCTCTCTGAATCAACCTAATGCAACTTTAGATGATGTCTTTATTCACTACACAGGTGATCAATTAGTATCAGGAGTAAACTACCGTGACACAGCAAGAACCAGACGTACTGCTCAACGGTTGGGTTAGAGTAGCACCTGCGCGTAAAAGAAATCTCATTTCTGCAACTAGTGAGTTGGTAACAAAAACTCTAGCGATCGCTGAGTTAGAAGTACGTAAATTACGCCATGATCCTACCGATTTAGTTGTTAGAGCCGTGCAGCCAGCATTATGGCTGTTAATCTTTGGGCAAGTGTTCTCCAAAATTAGAGCAATTCCTACCGGGGGAAATTTGCCTTATTTAGATTTTATGACTGCTGGAATTTTGGCTCAGAGTGTACTTTTCGTTGCCATATTCACTGGTGGGATGACATTAATTTGGGAACGAGATTTAGGGATTGTGCATAAATTTTTAGCAAGTCCTACACCTCGCGTAGCTATGGTATTAGGCAAAGCTGTAGCTTGCGGAGTTCGGTGCTTATCACAAGTATTTATTATTTACGGATTAGCACTGTTATTAGGTGTGAAACTAAATTTGCATCCCGTAGCAATTATCAAAGTTTTATTAATTGTCTTAATGGGTGCAGGTTGTTTTTGCGTTTTTTCCTTAATTATTGGATGTCTGGTGAAAACACGCGAAAGAATGACTGGAATTGGACAATTATTAACTATGCCGTTGTTTTTCGCCAGCAATGCGATTTATCCGATCTCGTTAATGCCTAACTGGCTAAAGTTTATTTCCCATATCAACCCCTTAACTTATGAGGTTGATGCTTTACGCGGCACAATGCTACTTAACGGTACTAGTCTCTACGGGTTTGGTCTGGATTGTACAATTCTCCTACTAACATTAATAATATTAACATTCATCTGTGGCAAACTTTATCCACGGGTGGCAATGTAATTAGGAGAAGAACTAGCCCATGAAGCTTGATAAACCCTCACAAGGTGCAACTTCTGAAGAATGTGCTGCCAAAGTAATGGAGACTATTCCATTAGTGATGCGGTTTATCAGGAGGGAGATGCGAGCGCATAACGCCGGGTTTTTGTCGATTCCGCAGTTGCGATCGCTTGCATTTATCAATCGTAATCCTGGTGCTTCATTATCTGATTTAGCAGACCATCTTGGTGTCACATCTGCTACAGCCTCAGCAACCACAGAAAGACTTGTACAACGTAATTTAGTACAACGCGAACACCATCCCCAAGAGCGACGGCGGATAGTTCTCAACCTCACTGATGAGGGAAAGTACCATCTTCAGCAATCTCTCGACCATACTCGCGCTCAGATTGGCGATTTGCTGGAAGGTTTTTCAGCCGAGGATTTTTCTCAGATTGCACAAGGATTAGCTCTGTTAAAAAGTGTCTTCGATAAAACGGAACTTAAATCTTCAGAGGAATAAGACTGCTTGAGGCTTTAAGGTTTAGAAACGATTATTTACTACACAGAACGACAATGGGTAAGACTAGCTTAAGCCTTACCCATTATTGCTTTAACCTTGATTTTTGAATATTTAGCTAACTGCGATCGCACAGTAAGTATTCAGGCAGAATGAATCTTAGAAGCGGCTGTAAGAATTTGTTAAAAATACGAATCAAAAAACTAGGCATTTCATTATTAGAATCGGACTTTGCATAATTACGAGATAATTTATTTCACGCAGAGGCGCAAAGCCGCAGAGAGAATAAAAAGTCGAAGATTTCAATACATCAAGCTTCATCCTATGATTCAGCAACCCTAAGTAGTAAAATCACATCGATTGCTGATAGCTATTACCAAATTTAATTTAAAATAAATTAATAAAAAATATGAAAATTTATCAACATCATGCTTGGCCTCAAACAGTAGAGGAAGCTATTAAAATTCAAGAAAATTTGCGCGAACAGGTGATTACAGAAGATAGATTTTCCGAACCTATTCGTTATGTTGCTGGGGTGGATATGGGTTTTGAAGCTGATGGCACTATTAGCCGTGCAGCTGTAGCAGTATTAAGTTTTCCTGATTTGCAGGTGGTTGAGACGACCCTAGCCCATCGTCCTACTTCATTTCCCTACATCCCTGGCTTCCTCTCATTTCGAGAAATTCCTGCTGTACTTGATGCCTTAGAAAAAATTCAAACAGCACCAGATATTATCCTTTGTGATGGTCAAGGCATTGCTCACCCTCGAAGATTAGGTATAGCCAGTCATCTAGGTGTTATTTTGGATATGCCGACAATTGGTGTAGCTAAATCACTGCTAATTGGGAAGCATCAAGAATTGGCAGAGACTAGAGGTAGTTGGCAACCACTAATACATAAAGGTGAAACCATTGGCGCAGTTTTACGCACGCGTCTTGGAGTTAAACCTTTGTATATTTCTAGTGGTCATAAAGTTAGCCTACCTACAGCCATTGATTACGTATTGCGTTGTACGCCAAAGTATCGATTGCCTGAAACTACGCGTATAGCTGATAAATTAGCTTCTAATAGAAACAGCAGGTAACAGGCAACAGGCAATAGACAATAGGGTTGAAAGCCTATTGGTATATGGCTTTGTTCTTAAAATTTGTATCTCACTTAGCTGCTATGTGCTGTAATAGTAAAAAAATTAGTGTGATGCTTGTTTAAAGTTTGTTTCTCAGTACTTGCTTGCCCCTAGTTAGTCGTGTTAGGAATCGCACAGAAAAAGTATGAAGTAACAAAATACGAGTTATTCCAGCCAAAACAATGAACGCACTAACTTTACAGTGGCAAGATGCAGGTCAATTAAAAACTCATAATATTTACGAACAACAGCCAAGTAAAAATCCTGGCACTGTCCGCATTGGCCGTGACCCACTGCGGTGCGATATTGTTTTGACTGACCCAACTGTATCTGGTCTACACGTTGAAATCTTTTTTCACAATCAGCAGCATAGCTTTTATATCAGAAATTTGCGATCGCAAAATCCCCCCCTTGTCGATGGACAGCAACTAGTACAAGGTGAAAAACCTTTACATCAAAGCAGCATAATTTATCTGGGTCAAATGCAACTTCAAGTCACTGCTATTACCATCGACAGCATTCCAGCGACAATTCTGACACCACCCCAGCCATCTAAGCCCCCAGGATACCAGCAGCCAATAGTACAGATGAGGCATCCCTATGTGCCAACACCACCTACACCACAGGGAGTATATGGCTTAGAGTGTCCTAAATGTCATAAAGTATCCCCGCCAGAAAATCTTCAAATTGGCTGTCCTTGGTGCGGTACTTCTTTGGCAGCAGCAGTTAGTGTGCTAGTTGCACCGAGGCTTTGAGGGAGTAGGCGAGGCAGAGAAGACAGGAGGGGCAAGACAGACTATAACTAATGACAAATGACCATTGACTATTGACCAATGACTAACCTCCAAGTGCGATTAAGTTGGGAAGATCCGGCGACAGGGGAACGGCGAGAACCTCAGTTGGGTGTGCCGATAGCTTTTGGCAGAGAATTCGCTCGTTTGCCTGCGGAACTTGGCGGACAGCGTGTTTCTAGAATGCTGCTAAATAGTAATGAAGTGTCTCGCTACCATGCCTTAATTGACTGGGAACAAAATCAATTAGTAGTCATTGACCAAGGTAGTGTTAATGGTGTGTTTGTTAATGGTCAAAAACAACAGCGCAGTATTCTGAATGATGGGGATACATTGCAGATAGGGCCTTACATGATAACGGTGACGTTTGGTGTTAACGCAACAGCACAACCAACTAGCCCACCGTCAATGATTTGGTTTAACCCTAATACTAATACTCCTGACCCCAGCTTACCGCCAACGCCGCCTGTAACACCTCTCGGCAGCAATTTTCCGCCGCCAGTATTTCAGACGGAAGAAAAAGTTATAGTCCAAGCACTTCATGCTACAGGTTTACCAGTGGATGAATGTGATTATCTAGCGGTGGGTGCAGGACTGGGTAGTTTTATTTGGGTTGATTTATTACGAATTAGTGGTGTACGCGCTGAAAAGATTGTGGCTGTTGGGTTAGAGGTAGAACCCTATGCCCGTTACAAGCGTTTGTGCATGAATTCGCAAATTCCTTTACATGAGAGACTGCGTTCTAATTCTGATTCTTGCCCAGATAATATTTGGGGCTGGCCTAGCTATGCTTTGCGAGAAGCTTGGCGTGATTTGAGTAAAGGTCAATTGAACACAACCGCGAAATATTTATGGCAGGTGTTTGCTGAACCAACTTTTGCAGAGACTTATACACCCCGCGCGGGTAATGTTTTTGATTCTATAGATAGAGAAGCCAAGCGTATTGGTTGGCAACAAATTTATCGTTATGGACGAGTTAGGGCAATTCGCAAAACTGATGATGGAAGATATTGCATTGCTTATTCTCGCAGCCCAGGTAATTATGCTTTTTTAGTAACTCGTTATTTACATTTAGCTACCGGATATCCCGCAATTCAATTTCTTCCTGATTTGCAAGCGTATCGAGAAAAATATCAAGATTTTAAGTCGGTTGTGAATGCTTACGAAGCACATGATCATGTTTATGAGCAATTAGAAAAACAAGGTGGGACTATATTGCTACGCGGTAGGGGAATTGTAGCTTCACGCATTGTGCAGCGAGTTTATGAAGCTAGGAGAAAAAATCCTAATATTACAGTTTTGCATTTAATGCGATCGCCTAAACCCCAAGGTAACAAATTTCAAAAAGCCCAACGCTTAGTCAAAAATCATTACGAATTTCAACCGTTCAACTGGCCCAAAGCTTGCTGGGGTGGGGAACTCCGCGTCATGTTAGAACAAGCCAGTCCCGATGAACGCAAACGTTTACTAACAGACTGGGGTGGCACAACTACTGCCGACCGCCACGACTGGCAACGTATCACGGAAGAGGGTTTAAAAGAAGGTTGGTATCAAATTACCTTTGGAGAAGTTTTAACTGTAGAACGAGATAGCCAAAACCGCACAATTACCCATATCCGCGAAAAAGGTTTTGGTGAAATGAAACTGGGTGCTGACTTTATTGTTGATGCCACAGGTTTAGATGCCAAAGTCCAAGCCAACCCACTTCTCGAAGACTTGGTGAAGCATTACAACCTGCCATTAAATCACTTGGGGCGATTAGTTGTAGCCAATAATTTTGAATTGGTAGAAATGCGTAATACCAAAGGTCAAATGTACGCCGCAGGTGCAATTACTCTTGGCGGCCCCTATGCTGCTGTTGATAGTTTCCTCGGTTTGCAATACGCCGCTTTAGTTGCTGTAGATGGACTGGCTGCTGTTCGTGCGCCGGGAGTTCATCATCTAAATTTGATGAGTTCCTTTGGGCAATGGCTGAAATGGTCATTGAATCAGTCACCTTAGATAGCGACAAACTTAACTTATAAGATAAATGACAAAAAATATACTCTTGAATAGTGTAGAAATGTATAGAATCTTTTAAAGATATAAAATATAGTTTTTTAAAATGCAAACATTACAAGCTCTTTCTTCAATGCAACTGTCTTTAGCCCCAAATCAATGTCAGTCTTTGAAGATTGTCGCCCTTGGAGATAGCATAGTTTACGGATTTGGCGATCCTGAACGCGGTGGCTGGGTAGAACAACTACGGCGATGGTGGATGCTCCCAAATAGCCCCGGTCATGTTTTATATAATTTAGGTGTTAGAGGCGATCGCACTCAGCAAGTAGCCCAAAGATTAGAAGTAGAATTCCGTCATCGGGGTGAACTTCGCAATCGTGTACCGGATTTAATTATCCTGTCAGTAGGTGTGAATGATTCAGCGCGGTTAGGTCGTGCTAATGGCAAAAATTACACAGATTTTGCCGTTTTTCAATCAGAAATCGCTAACTTGCTAGATTCAGCACAGCAACTCTGCCCAGTTTTATTTGTGGGTATGGTTCCAGTCGATGAAGCAAAGATGCCGTTTCTAGATTGTTTTTACTTCAATCACAGCGACCAGTATGCTTACAAAGAAGCGACTCGTATAGCTTGCAACCAACGCCAAATTCCTTACTTAGATATATTCGACTTCTGGAAGGGACGCGGTGAAACTTGGTTACGCCAACGGTTGAGTGAAGATGGCTTACATCCTAATACTTTAGGATATCAAGCTTTGTTAGACGATGTGCTGAAATGGGAAGCTTTAGCACCCTACCATTCTCAGCCAGAGTACCAACTAAAGTAATTTTATAACTCAAAGCGATCGCTTTTAACTAGCCTTCCTATTCCTCACAACTGGGCATTTTTATGACTCCCACCTTATTCGGTCGTTGGCAAACCAGATTATTGTTATTAGCCACGGTAGGTGTATTAGTATCATTACCCTTTGCAATGGGCTTAATTGGCCCAGGCGCAAACTCGGTTTACTTTTGGATTTTGAGTTATGTTGCTATTTTTGGGCTGGGTTGGGATGTGCTGTATGACTATTTGCAAAAATCCCGTTGGGATAGGGACTGGCCAGCAGCTTATCAATTATTAGCTGGGATTTGGGAACTATTTTTTATATTTTGTGGAACAAAAGTATTTGGATTTTTACCAATACCTTTACCAAAAGCAGAACTTTCAATTGGAACTTTTCTTCTGCACTATAGCGTTGTTTGGCTTGCAGTATTTATGACATCACAAAGCTTGATGCGAATTATCTTTCCTCGTTGGCGCTTTCGCGGTGGACAGTGGTTGTAACGCAGTGATATTAAGTTAATAATGGATATCTCGTTCTACTTAACTATATTTGAATTATGCTAAAAATTCAGTCAATAGTTTTGCAACTTCAGCAGTATGGCTATAAATAAATCCATGTCCGCCTTGCTTTATAATTTTGAGTTGTGAACCAGAAATTCTGTTATTCAAAATAATGCTATTGGAAGCAGGAATTACGACATCGCTATCTCCAGTGATGATTAAGGTAGATGCTTTAATGTCTTGCAATAAATTACAGGTATCGTGAGTAGTGTGCGCCTGTATTTGTCTTGTCAAACCATCTTCCTGACTGTGGTAATGTGAGGTTTTTCTAAAAAAAACCTCAGCTTTCTCCCAATTATGAGAAATAGCTAAATATGAGGTGGGAAAAAGAAGCTCAAGTAAATTTCCTTGATTATCTGGGATGAAATCGCTACAGTGTCCACCAGCCATCGTGCAGGCTAATATCAATTTATTTAGCTTGGTAGCATATTTTAAGGCAAACTGTTGAGCAATCATACCGCCCATGCTAACTCCAAAAACGTGAGCTTGTGCGATTCCTAGAGCATTAAGCAATCCTGCGGCATCATTTGCCATATCAGTAGTTGTGTAATTGTCGATTGACTGACTTTTCGTACGTCCAGAATCTCGGTTATCAAACAGAATGACTTGATAATTCTTTGCCAGCTCATCAATAAATACATCCTCCCAGTCCAAAAGACTGAAGCTTAAACCCATAATCATTAGTAGTGGATAACCGCTACCTTTAACCTCATAATAAATGCTAATATCTCCAACTTGAGCTTTTGGCATTTGAACAAATAGATAAAATAAACGCAGATGATGCAGAAAATACTTGCTATTTAATATTTTAAGTTAAGTTAGTCGGTGAAAATAAACCTAGCTATGTAACAGAATGTAACATCAACATAACCTTTGTGATTGATTCATTCCACTTCGTTTCATACCCTTCGGGAAGGCTAACGCCTACGCAATGACATAGCGTGAATTATTGAAGCTGTTCTACTTAATTTCCCTAATTTCTACTTTCTTGAATTAAAATTGCCATACTTGTTACACTTCAAGAAAGTAAAATGTCGAATTTTGAACTAATAATCAAGCTATTTCTGCAACTTACAATAATTTTAGGTACTTGTCGCATAGTTACAATTTTTGGACGACGTTATCTTAGACAAACAGATGTTGTATGTGAAATGATTGCAGGTGTAATGTTAGGGCCTTCATTATTAGGTTTAATTGCACCTAATTTTCAGCAATGGCTTTTTCCGAAATTACCCATCTTGACTGCATTAGGAGATAAAATACCTCACCCATCGATGTCGATTTTATATGCAATCAGTCAAATTGGTTTGGTAATTTATATGTTTTTGATTGGGTTGGAATTTAACACCCAACTCTTAAAACACCATATCAGAAGTGCTGGAATACTATCTGCATCTGGGATTATCACACCATTTTTACTGGGGGCTGGTGCCTCTTTTTTTATATATAACCAAGGTACATTTTTTCAAGCAAAGGTCGCACCTTGGTCAGCAGCTTTATATATGGGTGCATCAATGACGATTACCGCATTCCCAATGTTAGCTCGCATTCTTTATGAACGGGGTTTAGCAAAAACTCGTTTTGGGACTCTTGCACTAGGAGCAGCATCAGTAGATGATGGCGTAGCTTGGTGTTTGCTGGCAATTGTCCTCGCTAGTGTCAAAAATTCTATAAATATTGCCATTTTAGCGATTGGTGGTGGTATCTGTTATGTAATATTTGCAGTGTTTGTCGGAAAATCTGCATTAAAAATTTTTACCCAAATGACTAAACGTGATGCTGGGGTAACTAAGCAAACTCTCACATTATTATTAATAATTTTGATGTTATGCGCTTGGTTTACTGACATCACAGGTATATATGCAATATTCGGTGCTTTTGTGTTAGGTACAGTCATGCCACGCGGCGAATTTTCTGAGCAAATTCGCCAATATACTGAGTATTTAACTACTACATTTTTACTGCCAATCTTTTTTGTCTTCTCTGGGCTGAATACTCAAATTGGTTTAGTAAATACACCTGGATTATGGTTAATTACATTTTTAATTTTAGCGATCGCTATTGCTGGTAAAGGTGGTGCGTGTATGTTAGCCGCTAAAATATCTGGAGAACACTGGCGCGAATCCGCAACTATCGGCGCTCTGATGAATGCTCGTGGTTTAATGGAGCTAATTATTCTTAACATTGGGCTAGAACAAGGTATAATCACCCCAACTTTATTTACTATTATGGTGATTATGGCAATTGTAACTACACTAATGGCATCGCCACTAATTGACCTTTTTTTACAAGGTACAACCTATGAAAAATCCTTAACTCAGTGGTAATAGCTTACAGTTTGTATACTAAGAATTAGTTAGGTATTGGCTAAATATTAATAAAATAATATTGGTAAAAATTTTTGCTTACGTTGAGTAATAAGGCAGCCAAAGTTTTTAGCTAATACCTATTAATTATTTACTAAGGTTTATCCTAGTCATACCTCAACAATTCTCTGATTTGTTCTTAATTCTAGAATTGCACCTTAACAAGAATTAACATCAGCATAGCGCATAAATTCAGATTGAATATGCTAAACAAGGTTGACAATTTCCCTTTGTTTAAAGAATTATCTTAGGGAAACCAGATGGTCATTGAGAGGAAATTATGCATACAGTTATTCTCGTTTTGTCTGAGGTGCTGATTGTTATTGGATTGTCCCGGCTGATAGGTCTGGGATTTAAATCCATTAAGCAACCGTTAGTAATTGGTGAGATAGTGGCTGGTATTATGCTTGGCCCATCTTTATTTGGTTTAGTTGCTCCCCATTTAGCAACTAGCTTGTTCCCACCAGAAACTATTCCGTTTTTGAATGTTCTGTCTCAGGTTGGATTAATATTTTTCATGTTTTTGATTGGGTTAGAACTTAATCCTAAATACCTGAGTGGTCAGTTAGAAGTAGCAGTCTTAACTTCTCATGTCAGCATTTTAGTACCTTTTTCGTTAGGAACTTTGTTAGCAGTTTTGCTATATCCTTTAGTTTCTAATGCCAGTGTGTCTTTTACGGCTTTTGCGTTGTTTCTAGGCGCAGCCATGTCAATTACTGCTTTTCCGGTATTGGCGCGGATTATTACCGAAAACAACTTGCAGGCGACGCGTTTAGGGACGTTGGCATTAACTTGTGCAGCTGTAGATGATGTTACAGCATGGTGTGTTTTAGCAGTTGCGATCGCCGTGGCGCGGACTGGTAACTTTGCTGGTGCAATCCCGACAATTTTTGAGAGCATCATCTACATTGGCTTTATGCTGACTGTAGGACGTTGGTTTCTGCAACGTCTAGCCACATACTACCGTCGTACTGGACGCTTAAGCCAGTTACTTCTAGCTGGAATTTATATGGGGGTAGTCGCTTCGGCGTTGATTACGGAACTGATTGGGATTCACCTAATTTTTGGCGCATTCTTACTGGGAGCAGCAATGCCTAAGAATGCAGACTTAGTTCGAGAATTAGCTGTCAAAACCGAAGATTTTGTCTTGATATTTCTACTGCCAATATTTTTTGCTTACAGTGGTTTGCGGACGCAGATTGGTTTGCTGAACCGTCCTGAGTTATGGGGATTGTGCGGATTGGTTTTATTAGTTGCGATCGCCGGTAAGTATATTGGTACTTATGTCGCGGCGCGTGTCAGTGGAATTAATAGCAGAGAAGCTTCCGCACTCGGTTGGTTAATGAACACTCGCGGTTTAACCGAGCTAATTGTCCTCAACATCGGTTTAGAGTTAGGCGTAATTTCGCCCTTGATTTTTACCATGTTAGTCATCATGGCATTGGTAACTACATTTATGACCTCGCCGTTGCTGGAATGGACATATCCAAAAAGCTTAATCAAATTGGATGTAGTGGAAGCAGAACCAGAAGAACAAATTAATGCCGATACTACCTCTATAGAATCTTATACATACCGGATTTTAGTCCCGGTAGCTAATCCCAGCACTCAAAAAGGGTTGCTGCAATTAGCTGTAGCGTTGGCGTTAAACTATCAGCAGCCAGCATTGATTAATCCTCTGAGTCTGATTGAATTAGACGAAGATTACGCCTTTGAAAGTACCCCAGTCGAAGCCGACCGACTTCTTCTCCAGCGTCGTCAGCAGTTAGAGCAATTAATTAACACTCTAGAACCAGCAACCACACGTTCTTACATCCAGCCAATTGTGCGTATATCCAGCAATGTTGCACGGGAAACAGCCCAAATTGCTAGGCTGGAACAACCTAACTTAATTCTTGTGGGATGGCATCGCCCAGCATTTAGTAACAATCGCTTAGGTGGAAGAGTTGGCCAAATTCTGAGCAGCGCTCCCGTAGATGTGGCCGTATTTGTAGACCGGGGCAGAGAGCGATTAGAAAGCTTATTAGTTCCTTATTCTGCAAATATTCATGACGATTTGGCATTAATTCTGGCTTTCAGACTGTTAATTAATCGTGATACCTGTATGTTGCAGGTTTTACAAGTAGTTAGCCCAAATAACAGCCCAGAGGAATTAAGTTATGAGCTACAGAAATTAACAGCACAATTACCGCCTAGTGTACGCGATCGCATTGAAATTAAAACTGTTGAATCAACAGAACCAATTCAAGCAGTAGTTGCTGCCTCAGAAGCAGTTGATCTCACGATTGCTGGCACTAGTCGCGCTTGGGGAATCGAGCGTCAAACCTTAGGAAGGTATACAGATGCACTCGCTATTCAATGCCGTTCCTCCCTGCTAATTACTCGCCGTTATAGCCAAGTTACTTCTCACCTTGCTTCTGTGCTGCCAGAGGTGGGCAATCAAGAACCAACAGTTCAAAGCTAAATCATGAATCATCTAAATGTTAAATCCTTAAGCTTCTACGGCATCGCCATAGCTTCAGTTCTACTGTTGTTTAACGCCGTTACCGCCTATGGAGAAAACAAACTCAAGGCTCCTCCTGTAGTTAATGGTAGTTATCAGGTGAAATTGGCTGAAAATTTGCCAAACTGTAAAGATTTAAATCCTCTTGTCTTAAATATTCAACAATCAGGTATTTACTTAAATGCCTCTTTAGTTCCAGAAAACGCTAATGCAGAGACTAAAAAACAACTTTCGCTTACAGGTATCCTAAAAGACCAGCAATTAAATCTATCAGGAAAAGTTGCGCCCGAAATCCTTTGTAATCCACCCAACTCCCAGGCTAACTCAAGCCAATCAGCCATAATGCAAATGCAACTGGCAGAGCAGGGTAAAATCACAGGTCAACTAACGCTTAATAATTCTAAACTTTTGAAATTTATTGCTGTCCAACAACCAATCTCTGAACAATCACAGAAGTTAACTAACCATTGAAATTTGGGCAAATTTATAGAGGGGAGAACTAGGTAATTGATAATTAATAAATTTAAAAGCTTTTAAATTTACAATTCACTCTGATCAATTCCGCAAAACTTCCTCATGTCTAAACGCATAAGGCAGAACAATAATGCATACAAGACCAAAAACTAAGCGGTGTATCTCTTGGAGTCAGCCATTAATTGGTATCAGCTTATTTAGCTTATATATCATCATGGCTTCTGAGGCTGCAATTACTACTACACCAGTCGCTAAACTCAATAATTGGCGATTTGATCCCAAAGCTTCCAAATTAGAGTTTACTCTGTCCGCAGGCACAACTCCGCACTACTTTTATCTTTCTCAACCTCCGCGTCTTGTCATTGACCTGCCAGAAACCAAATTGGGTTATGTTTCCACCAAACAAAATTATTCTGGGGCAATTCAAAGCATTCGTGTTTCTCAATTGAATGCCAGCATGACTCGCATAGTTTTAGATTTAGCAGATGGGGCTTTTTTAGATCCCAAACAGGTAAAACTACAACCTGTTTCGCGCTCTAACCCTACACGCTGGGTATTACGTACTGTTACTGCTCGTTATGGTCGTTCTAGCCCACCAGTAAACTTACAGCCTGCTTCTGTTTACAGTCGTTCTAGTCCACCAGTAAACTTACAGCCTGGAACAAATCCATATAATTATTATCCTCAAATACCTAGCAGCAACCTGCCTTCTAGCTCAAATTACCCACAGTTGCCTACTACCTTACCGACAATCACAACTAATCAGCAGCAACTATATATCACAGTACCGCCGCTAGCTCCTAATAATTCTTATCAACTACAAGGCTCGATTCTTCCTCCACCTAACTTCCCAAATCAAGCCGGGAATTTAAATAACATTCCATCTGTAGCGATTCCTAGTTTTCCTGTCCCAACAGTTCCGAGCAGTTCTAAGTATCCACCTGATGAACTCCAAATTGAAGTAATTGAGTTTGGTCAACCTCTTCCCAAACCCAGATACAGGTACTAGTGCAGTACAGCAGAAATCTCAGTTTGCTTTCTCTGTTTTCTGCACCATCTAGTCTTCACACACTAAAATCTATCTGTTTCTTGAGGTGAGCCAACGGCTCCAGGTTGAGAGGTGAAAAAGTTTTGTGCGGCTTCGTTTTGATAAATACATCTAATATCAGGATTTTCGCTATCCAAGCTGCCAGTAAAACCAAAGGTATTCAGGCGATTTTTACAATCTCTGACTTGATCAGAAGTTACCAGTTTTCGCTGTTCTAAAATTGCCCAGTTATTTTGACGCAGTACGCAGCCCGGACGCATACTTGGTTGAGCAACATAAACATTAAAGGGGTTGAGTGTCACAAATAATCTGGCATCCATTACCATTGCACTAGGACCATACTGCACACAAATTTCTGGATTTGGCGCTCTTGTATCAATGAATTCCCGCGAAGCCACATTTGCTGGCGATAAAGTGGTTGTAGAGCTAAAAGCAATCCCAATTCCAATCCCTAAAACCAGCACCCCTCCCAAAATTGCGATCGTGGTGAGGTTAAATAAAGAAGGCTGGAAAGCTTGAGGCTTTGGTGTTGTGGCTGATCTACCAGTAGATTTACGTCTCATTTTTGCTTGGCATAGTCACGTTTCGGAAAGCTGGGAGAGGTCTGAACTACCCCCCCTATTTCAGTATGCCGATTCTTCAGGATAATTGTCTGCTAGTTTTTGTTTTGTTTGCAGTTAGTCTATTTAAAATCATTTTTCAAGATTATCTAAGCAATTTTTGCTACCTATAGTAGAGGAAGGTGTAAAAAATTGTAAAGTAATATCATAGAAAACTTGGATAAGTAACTGCAAGAAAGTGACATCTCAAAAGTCGTTAGCCTACGCAACAAATTTTAAACCAGCGCAATTTCAACTTCTTTTTACTGATAGTCTGACTATTTTCTGGGGAGAGTGGTTAAAGTTACGCGCCAGAATTACGCAAGTAGCGGCGACAGGTTTAGTATCTCCACTGATATATATATTAGCTTTTGGTTTGGGCTTGGGTAGTTCAATTAGACCAGGCTCTGGTATTACTGGCAATTACAATAACTATCTAGAGTTTATTTTGCCAGGGATGGTCGCTCTATCGTCGATGACGATTAGCTTTGGCGGTACAACATTTTCGATTTGTGGAGAAAGGCTATTTACCAAAACCTTTGAAGAGTTGTTGCTGGTTCCCATAAATCCATTAGCCCAGCACATTGGTAAAATGCTTGCGGGAGTTGTGCGGGGACTGATGACTTCGGGATCTGTGATTTTGATAGCGTTGCTGTTTACTGGTAATTGGAATTTTCTCAATCCCTTATTTTTGCTGTTGTTAGTGCTGAATTGTGCCGTATTTGCTGGGTTAGGGGTAATTGTCGGCTTGAGTGTGCGATCGCTCGAATCTGTGGGACTATATAACAACTTCGTGATTGTGCCGATGTCCTTCTTAGGTGCAACCTTTTTCGATCCCAGCACTTTACCACTAGCGTTGAAATTTGTAGTTTATTTGTTGCCTCTAACTTACGTTAGTACAGGATTACGTGCGGCAGCTTATTCACCCTTATCGGAATTTCCTTGGTACAGTATACCGATTTTATTAGTGGTGGCGATCGCTCTATCTTTCTGGGGTGCTTACAAGTTTTCGCATCAACAAGATTGATAAGAAACAGCTACAAATAGTTGGTTCAAACTCTGATTCTTCACAGGATGTAGAAAAGAGGAAAGGTTAAATATCTTTGGCAAGCTCCTCTTCTCCAGCTAGATTATTTAATTACTGCTGATTTTCTGTAATCTAGCAGTAGCTTGAGTAAAATCTTTTTGCCAAACGTATTCTAAACCTCTGGCTGATGAAGTCTTAAGATTTATCGTTCCATTATTAATACAATTACCGTAAGTAATGCTTTCAGATAATTCGATAGAATTGTTATTGCTTACACGACGTAAACTTAGCTCTCCACCACAGCGAAGTGATGGGTATGCAATTGTACCAACAACAGAATCAACCTCACCACCTGTGATTGCAATTAATACTGACCATTCGCTGCTAGGGTTTATTTGAACACCATAACCACGCCAAACACCTCTGTATTGGGAAGGCACTATACTTATAGTTTGTGCTTGGACTATATCGGTATTAAATGATATTGCAGTAGGTGCAATGAAGAAACATAAAACCGCACTGTTAGATATTTTTAACAAACCTGACATTAAATTGTTTGCCATATTTTGCAAGGTGTTAATCTTGAGAAGCGTTTTTTGAAACATATGATACCAATTATGGATGAGTCTGCATAGAGGATATCTAAAAAGTTTTTTCAACAGGTTGTTTTAGTCACACAAGTTACGTGAGGATTAACTAACCCAGATTATTTTATTTACTTGATATACTTCAAAAAAATATATTCTATTATTTTTAATAATTTTAAATATTTTTTCATTTCGCTAAATTTGAGTTTTCCCTCTAGAGACTTAAGAATTTTAGTTAAAAAAAGCCCTCCAAAAATGCTTGGAGAGACTGAGAATGCCATCAGCAATCCTAGATTGCCGTGACATCACGAAAAGCATGATTATCTTCTCATTTTTTGTAACTACTAATGTTTATGATGTAGTTAAAAAATCGGTAAAATTTGGCAGAATACAACAAAGAGTTAAAAAGATTTTTGCCTAAATTTTAATAGCTAAAGAATTTGAGACAAAAATTGGCGAGTTCTATCTTCTTGAGGTTTAGTAAAAAAATTATCAGGTGTTGCTGACTCTACTAGTGAACCACCATCCATTAAAATTACTCGGTCAGCAACTTCACGAGCAAATCCGACTTCGTGGGTAACTACAACCATTGTCATGCCATCACGCGCTAGACCGCGCATGACATCTAATACTTCGCGTACCATTTCAGGGTCTAATGCTGAGGTGGGTTCATCGAATAGCATAATTTTAGGCTGCATGGCTAATGCACGAGCGATCGCTACTCGCTGTTGTTGTCCACCAGATAATTGTCCGGGATATTTTCGCGCCTGTTCTAATATTCCTACTCTCTCTAAAAGTTGCATTGCTAATTCTTCGGCTTTAGCTTTCGTCCAGCGACGCACCCAAATTGGGGCTAACGTAATGTTTTGCAGTACGGTGAGATGTGGAAACAAATTAAACTGTTGAAAAACCATTCCTACCTCTTGCCGAATTGCGTCAATATTTCGCAAGTCATTACTAAGGGTGATACCGTCAATAATAATTTTTCCTTGGTGGTATTCTTCTAAAGCATTAAATGTCCGAATAAAGGTTGATTTCCCTGAACCAGAAGGCCCCATTAAAACTACAACTTCTCCACGAGCAACTGTTAAACTTACTCCTTTAAGCACGTGGAATTTCCCATACCATTTATGAACATCTTCAGCAATAATTATTTGTGTTTGTTCTTTTATCATTTACTTTATCCTTTCTATCAAAAATAGTTTTATGTTTTAAATTAGACTCAACAAAAATTTTTTAATAATTTTGTATGAAGTTGCGAGTAAGTTCAATACGAAAGAAACAAACCACAACGTACACAAAGAAAGAAAGCTAGAGAGAGTTTGACACCGTTTTCAAATAAAGAGCATTAACTATGGACAAATGACTATTGACTATTAACTAATTATTTAGCTGCTTTTCTAAGTGTCGTGATGCTAAGGACATTGAATAACAAAATATCCAATAAATTAATCCACCAAATAAATATACTTCTTTATAACGTCCGATAAACTGTGGCTGTGCCAATATAGAGCGGGAAATACCAGTTAGTTCTACTAAACCTACTAATGACAAGAGCGAAGTATCTTTAAACAAGCCGATAAATTGACCTACAATCGCTGGAATAACAGCACGTAAAGCCTGGGGTAGAACAATTAATAAAATTACTAAATATGTCTGCAATCCTAATGCTTTTGCGGCTTCAATTTGTCCACGGGGAATTGATTGAAGTCCACCACGCACATTTTCTGCCATATAAGCAGCACTAAATAGAACTAATCCAGCAATTCCTCGAATTACTCTATCTAAACGCCACTCTGTTGGCAAAAATAAAGGCAACATTACCTGAGCAAGAAACAAAACTCCAATTAATGGTACTCCTCTTACAATTTCGATATATAAAATAGAAAACCAACGTAATATAGGCAGACTGCTAGTACGCCCTAACGCTAATAAAATTCCTATGGGAAAAGAAAGTACAATACTGACTAGAGCCATTAGCAGCGTGAGTATTAAACCATTCCACAAACTTGTGGGTACAGGTTGTAAGCCCAAACCGCCACCAATTAGCCATATAATTACAGGAAAAGATAATAGCCAGATTAGAGAAAGCCAAGGAGCTATTGCTTGAGCAAATTTTTTTCCTACCCAAAAGCCTACCAAGATTAAAACTGCAATTAGCAATAACCACAGGCGTGACGTTAAATCTAGGGGCAGAAAAATTAATAAAAAACTAGAAATAAAAGCAAAAATAGCAAATTCAAATTTGTTATTCTGTTGTTTACTAAATAAAATGCCACTACTTATAGAGAATAAAAGAGAAGCGATTGCTAATACAATCCAAACTCTCCAATATAGCGTTTGCGGAAATCTCCCAACTAAAAACAAACGTAAGTTAGCCTGAATCACTGTCCATTGTGCTTGAGTAGTTGCCCAAGTCACAAATTCACGCAAAGACCAAAACAAAAATCCTAAACAGACAATAGTTAATAAACTGTTATACCAAGTATTAAATAAATTTTGACGCAACCATAAAACTTGGTGATTTTGGTTTGATGATTGTAGATTATTTATCATAATAATTTCTCCATCTAATAAACTATCTCTCTTGAATTTTGACGGTGCGATTGAGCAAATTCATAATTATGGAGATAGTCAAGCTGAGGGTGAGGTAAGTTAGTGCAAGTAGTAAAACCACTTCTACGGCTTTCCCAGTTTGATTGAAGGTGGTGGAAGAAACGAAATAAAGATCAGGATAACCAATTGCGATCGCTAAACTAGAATTTTTCGTCAAATTCAGATATTGACTCGTCAATGGCGGAATAATCACCCGCAAGGCTTGGGGAAAAATTACAAGCCGCATGACTAATCCCGGTTTTAAGCCAAGCGATCGCGCCGCTTCCCATTGTCCTTTAGGTACTGATTGAATCCCACCTCGAACAATTTCTGCAATAAATCCACCTGTGTAAAAAATCAATCCCAGCAGTAAAGCCGAAAACTCAGGCGAAAAATGAACCCCAGGCAAATCAATACCATTTTGGCTGAGGCTTATCAAACCCCAAAAAGAGACTTTATTATCAGCCTTGGGAAAACTCAAAAAAACAGCAAAGTACCAGAATAGTAATTGTATAAGTAAGGGTGTATTGCGGAAAACTTCTACATAAACTAAGCTGATATTCCGCACTAACCAGTTATCCGATAACCGAGCAATCCCGGCAGTTATCCCGACAATTGTGGTGAAAAAAATTCCAGCAAGTGCCACACGTAATGTGTTAATTAAACCAACCCACAAAGCACGAGTATATGTATCAGTTGCTGTGTAAGAAATTGGGGTTTCACCAATATCAAAAGATGCTTGCTGTTTGAGAAAATCAAATCCAAATTGAATACCTAATTGCTGTAAGTTGCGGTTGAGATTACTCCAAAGTATTGTTACCAAAATCGCAGCTAAAAATACAGCCATGAATTGTGCAGTGATTTGCCAAAAGCGACTGTTACGCCAAATGGGTGGTTTGGAATTGGTCATTTGTCATTTGTCAATAGTTCTTCTCTGCTCTGCTATCTTCTAACGGAATGGTGGAGAATAAAGTAGTCCACCTTTTGACCAGAGTTGATTTTGACCGCGAACGAGATTGAACTTTGTTTTGGGGCCAAGGTTGCGATCGTATACTTCAGCATAGTTACCAACGTGTTTGATTATTCTGGCAGCGAAATCGTTGGTTAAGCCGAGTCCTTCTCCTAAGTTGCCTTCTTGACCTAAAAAGCGTTTGACATCAGGATCAGTACTATTGGCAAATTGAGCAATATTTTGGGAAGTAATGCCCAACTCTTCAGCTTTGACTAAGGAATAGACTACCCATTTCACAATATCTCCCCACCTACTATCTCCTTTAGCGACTGCTGGTGCTAGAGGTTCTGAGGAGATGACTTCATCAAGAATTACGTTATCTTCTGGTTTAGGTAAGAGTGAACGCCGCGAAACCAAAGCAGAACGGTCGGCTGTAATTCCGTCGCAGCGTCCTTCAGCGTAGGTAGCGAAGGTAATATTCACGTCTTCAAAAACAACGGGTTTGTAAGCTATTCCCCGCTTCCGCATTTGGTCTGCTAAGTTCTGTTCGGTAGTAGTGCCAGTTTGCACGCAGATTGCTTTATTTTTGAGGTCAGCGAGAGATTTAATGTTGCTATTTTTGCGAACCATAATCGCTTGACCATCATAAAAGACGACAGGTGCGAATTCTAAGCCTACCGAAGTATCACGGCTGAGTGTCCAAGTAGTGTTGCGGCTGAGAATATCTACTTCCCCAGTTTGTAAAGCTGTAAATCGCTCTTTAGCGTTGAGATTGCGAAATTCTACGGCATCTGGGTTATCAAATAAAGCTGCTGCTACACCTCGGCAAATATCTACATCGATCCCACTGTATTTACCGTCAGTTGTCACAAAACTAAACCCTGGTACTTCACCACTAACGCCACAAATTACCTGACCACGGCTTTTGATAGTATCCCAACGATTTCGAGTGGCTTGCGTTGTGGAACCACCAGGAGTAGCAGGTGTATTTGCTGTTTGACCTGATTCTCCACTACAGCCAGCGATGGTTAAGATTAAAGGTGCGATCGCTAGGATTAATGCTGATTTCCACATACAATTCCTGAATATTCAACGCTAAAAAATGTGCTGACGACTACAATATTTTTGTAAAAAACTAGTCGATGTTTGTAATATAAGGCTTTTTGCAGATTTTTTATCACTTGTGTATTCAAGCGATATTAGTTGATTTGTAAATCAATATGCTGAAATCCCCAACTTCTTTAAGAAACTAGGGATTTGTTTTTTAAGTAATAATGTAGTGCAGGTATTGCAGTTTTTAACTATTACTTAAATATTGATTGTTGAGCTACAAATATTTCTAAACGTTTTGTCCTTATGCTTACTTCCTAGAACATAATTTTCATATTTTATGGATTTTAGATAATTCAACAAACAGAATCAGCAAGTATGCAAAAATTCATTGCATACTTCTCAAAAAGGAGAAGTAGCCCACCAACCTAAGCATATGCCCTTAGCAGGTTAAACTAGTTTTGGTGACAGCCGCTCCACCATTTCTTATGAGGCTTATATGGGAGCAAATCTCGAACAGATTGCTAATTACTTAGACAAGCTAGGTTGGGAGTACCGTTTTGATGATGAGGAAGACCGAATTATCACAGGGGTAGAAGCTGATAACTTAGACGATTTCTTGATAGTTGTCCAACTGGACGAGGAAGGAAAGTTTTTCAGAATTTTTGCGCCTCAAGTTTTGGCTGGAGTTCAAGACCATCCTCACAAGGGGGCTATTCTACAGACGATGTTAGCCATTTCTTGGGAGACGAAAATGCTGCAATGGGAATATGACCCATCGGATGGGGAAATCCGGGCAATTATTGAATTTCCCTTGGAAGACTCAATTCTGACAGAAAAACAATTCCATCGCTGTTTAAGCGGGTTAATTCAGATTGTTGATGGGATTGCGATCCCCCGGCTGAAGGAAGTGATGGCTACAGGGCATGATCCGGGGAATGTGGAACTAGGAGAAAGAATGTTATTGACAATTCAGGAAGAAGCACCTGGATTATTAGAACTTTTAGAAAAGGCGATGGAAGCCAGAAAAAAACGAGGAACTTTTCCTAGTGAGTGAGGCGAAGTATCACTGATAATAGCTATACTCCAAAGTGATACTCTCACAATATACTGAAATTTTCTAGGGCTGGATTTTATGACATCCTATGCAACCTCCTCTGCCAAAGCGGAAATGAGTGAACTCCGGCGGTTAAAAGGCTTACTACCGCCAGAATTGCAGAGTTGGGTCATGGTAGAAGGCACAACTGAGGTCAATCCACCCCTGATCCGTAGCGAAGAAATCGGCAAAGACCAGGTAGAAATTCAAATTGACTTGGTGAAATGGGATGCTCTCGCAATGGATCAGCGTAATCTGCTGTTCTGGCATGAAGTCGCCCGTATTCAAAATGATACGATTCCCAAAGATGGTTGGGAAATGGCAGCATTAGCTATTGGTTTAGGCGGTGCTGTGGGTGAGTTATGGGTACAAGATGGATTGTTGCTGGTTTTGGCTTTAGCGTTGTGTGGCGTTTCTGGCTGGCGACTTTATCAAAAGAATAATGGCGAAAAGCAAATAAGAGAATTACTGGATGCTGATGAAAAAGCGATCGCACTAGCAACTCGCTTTGGTTACAGTCTCCCCAATGCTTATAAAAGTCTAGGTAGTGCTTTAAAAACCCTAATTGATACTACTCCTAGCAAACGCCAACGGTCTCGTTATGAAGCACGACTCTCTGCCCTCAAACGCAGTGCTAACAAGGCAAAAGCTAAATCCAAATCTCCAGATGAAGACAGGCTGTAGATATCAAAAATTAGGTTGGGTATTGTCTACCCAACCTAACAATAATTTATTTCTAACAATAGCCAAGGTAGTTAGGACAGCAAAAGACTTTTAGTTCTATCACCTATCACCTGTAACCTATCACCTGTAACCTGTCACCTTCAATCGCTTTAAAAAGAAAACACTCGAAGCCAGCAAGACAATTCCAGCAGTAGTAGTTGGTTCTGGAACTTTTGCTGGTGGTACAAATCCTGCCAATTCTGCTTTGCTTGCTTTTAACGCGTACACAAAGGTAGGAATCAAAGTTGCTCCATTTGGACAACCGCTATCAATGGCAACTTGAGTACCATCGCTACAAACGTCAAACTGGACATCATCATCGTTTTGAGTCACGCTGAAGTCGTTATCTGTACCTACGATTAGGGCGTAGGAACCATCAGCAAGTTTTGGCCCAATTGCCAAGCCTTCAAATTTCTCAGGAATAGGTTTCCCAGCTTTTTTTAAGAAATCAGCAATATCCGCAAACAATGTCTTACTTACAGAGGTCACACCAGCAGGTAATGTATTTGTACCTGTCAAGCTAATATCAGTAACGTCAGTTGCACTAGTTAAGTCGATTTTGTAGATGCGTTTAGAAGCAACAGGTGTTTCACCTGTGGGATCTTCGACACCAACACCGCGATTATCCCGTTCTAAAACTAAAAATTCTTTGTCATTTAAAGCTGTGATGGCACTAATACCAATATTTCGCCCTTGAGAGTTAGCACCGAAAGAATCTTCAGGAACGCGAGCATTTATATCTGCTAAACTTTCTAGCTGATAAATATACTGAGCCGTACTTTCACTAGTTTTTGTATCAAACTCTACTATCCGTAAGTTGGGGCTACGCCGTCCATCTGGGGAACCTTCGTTAACTAACGCGTCTTGCAGCATAGCAAAGAGTTTACTGCCATCGGGACTGAGGGTTACGCCTTCAAAACCGCGATTGTCTTGGCGACCTGTGGTAATGTCTGGACGACCATCAACATAGTTAACTGTCCCATCACTTTGTTTAGGAATGAGATTGCTGGGAGTTGAAAACGCCCGGATGAAGGAACCAGTCGCGCTAAATTCATATACAGACGGGCCATATTCATCAGAAATATAGAAATTACCATTGGGTGCGATCGCAAATCCTTCTGGGTCAAAACTTAGCCCCAAATTGCTAGCATCACCATTCAATTTTCCTGGGTTCAAGCCGTTAAAGTTTTGACCGTTTTGGGTGAAAAGAATAGTGTCTATAAGTTTCAGATTGCTTATCGCACCTGTGTTTTGGTCAACATCTAAAGAAAATTTGTGTACCCGTGTCTTATAATCTATGACACCGCCACCAGGGCCGCGATCAGCCAAACTGTAGTATACGTTGCTGTAGCGATCATAATAGAGATCAGAGAAAAATCCTAAGCGATTAGTATTAGCACTATTGCTGCTAGATAAGGATAAATCTGTACTATTACCTGGAACTGTCAAACCATTGACTAAAGAAATAGCACTTGCAGGGTTAGCAAGTCCTGTAATACTGACGACGGCAGTTATCAGTGAAAAACTTAATCCAGAAATCCAATGCTTGGCAGAAACCATGTAAATTTCTCATAAATCCAAAGTTTTCTCAGCTTTGAATTTCAAGATTAAGAAAAGGTTAATAAATAGTTAAAGTGCTTATTAGCACATACATATTTTATGAATGCGGCTTTGACCCCAGCACATCTTCATCAAACTTTTACAACTGATTTAGCATTTTATGAGTTTGGGGGACAACGCGAACCTGGGAAACAAACTCTTTCATTAATGCTTGCCATGTCAAAACTTGAGCGGGGGTTGGCGCAAGTATTGGTGTTGGAGTGAATTGTTGAGATGGGGTTAAAGGTGTGACTGGTTGCAAAAACACGGGAATGTTTGGATTGATATCTGCTATCAACAAAGCGGCTTGTTTTAATTCACCTGGCTCGGTGCTTTGCGAAATAATTATCTTGATAAAGATATCTAAAGATAAATTGTTGTGGCATAGTTGGAGAAATTTTTCATGGTCTTGCCAGTGATTCTCGCCACTAACGCTAGGTAGTTTCAAATCCATTCCTATAGAGTCTAAGTAGGGCAGAATCATACTCAGTTGTTCCGGGCGATGACCGCCAGTTTCTAAATATATAGGTAAACCAGTGATTGATCGCACCTGAGGCAAGAATTCGCGTAGAAAAGGGGCGTGTAAAAGTGGTTCACCTCCAGTTAAGCTAATACTATCGTGGAGAAACGATATATTTTGGCGTTTAATCCATTCGAGTAATATAGTTAAGGGGACTGGATTTGAATGAATTTCAAAATCTCGGAGTCCAGGCGATCGTTCTACCTTACAGGTAGTGGGTGCATTCCAAGTGTGTGCGCTATCACAAAACTGACAGCGCAAGTCACACAAAGCAAAGCGAATAAAAATTTGACGTGTCCCGACATTCAGTCCTTCCCCTTGAATAGCAGAAAAGACCTCAATCAGGCGTGCAGTAGGTTGAACATTAGAGTTAGCAGTCATGGGATGTAGCAATGCGATCGCGCTATGGCGATACGAAAACAAGTACGTATTTTAGTTCTTGTTCTATTGTGAATCGTCACAGGCAATCCTGCCCTCGTTCTATATGGCTAACAAACCGTTGTTTTACCTATCCAGTAAATATGGGGTTAATTGATTTTCTAGGACAAATTAATGTTTGGCAAATTAAATTTACATGGCAACGAAAGTACACAGCTTCATGACTAGCCAACCCATAGAGGTAAATTTTTTAGTTACTTCTTTAAGTGAAACGGCGATAGTGCAGGTTCCAGCGCGCCTAAGTGTGTTGGAAGCGGTCAGTTTTAAACAAATCTGTCAAGACTTAACTCAAGTCAACCCATACCCCAAGACAATCATTATTGATTTTCACCAAACTACTTTTATGGATAGTAGTGGTTTAGGGGCTTTGGTTAGTAATTACAAAACGACTCAAGAAAAAGGGATTATTCTAATCCTGCGGGACGTTACTCCTCAAGTGATGGCGGTGCTAACTCTAACAGGATTAGATCAGGTTTTCTCAATAGAGTATAGCAGCGAAGCCGCATTTTTAGAGTCTGAAAATGTCATAGAGGCTCCAAAAAATAATGCTCGTAAGGTAGAACAACTACCTGCTACTCATCCCTCTGTAGCTTCTTGGATGAAACGCTTTATAGATATTGTTGGCTCACTAGTAGGTTTAGTGATTACAGGAATTTTATTTATTCCTATTGTGGTTGCTATTAAAATTGACGATCCCGGCCCAATTTTCTTTGGGCAAACTCGTTGTGGGTGGATGGGTAAACGGTTTAAAATTTGGAAATTTCGCTCTATGTGTGTAGACGCGGAAGCCAAAAAAGCTCTCGTTAAGAACCAAGTAAAAGGTGCTTTTTTCAAGAATGAAAATGACCCCAGAATCACTCAGGTAGGGCGTTTTTTAAGACGTACTAGCTTAGATGAGTTGCCGCAATTTTGGAACGTTTTAAAAGGTGATATGAGTTTAGTAGGTACTAGACCGCCTACACCTGATGAAGTTGAACGCTATGAAGTACCAGAATGGCAACGCTTAGATGTTAAGCCTGGTATGACTGGAGAATGGCAAGTTAACGGGCGGTCTACAGTCCGCAGTTTTGAAGATGTCATTCGTTTAGACTTGCAATATCAACAAAATTGGAGTTTACTGTACGATTTAAAATTAATTTTTAAAACTGTTGCTATCTTATTTGACAGAAAAAGTGGTGCTTTTTAGCATAAAATTAAGGTTAAATTTGTCAGTAATTCATAAATAATAAGTTAATTGCCCAAGTTTCTTAAAGAACTTGGGCAATTAATTATAGTTTAATTTTTAAGTGTCGCCTTTTGGGCGATCGCACTTGTATGGATAAAGCCATTCACACCTAAAAATTCCATGAGTATGTTTCTCAAAAAATGTACCAGCGTGATATCTATCAGATATGTTGATCCCGGCTTTAGTTTTAATTTCATATAACCAAGGAAAGGCTGCGGCTAAAATGGCGATCACAGCTAAAAAATAAAATACTATCGTTCCAACTTTGCTAAAATTGCGAGAATTGCTGTTGATTTTTTGAGGCATAAAGATTAAACATTAACAGCTTCTTCTAGGTTAGCTTAACTTTCAAAATGTCGTCGAAACTGATGGTCACTTTTGTCTGATTTTTGTTGATTACATATCCAGCAAAGAGTATGTAAATTGCTGATATCGTTTTGACCGCCACGCGCTAGAGGAATAATATGATCGATAGTTAAATCAGTTTCTATAGATGTTTTACCACAGCTTTTACACTGATATTTATCACGTTGAAATACATATTTTCTAACTTCTGGTGGAATGCGAATGCGCGGGGTTTTACTCATGAATTATCCTCATTCATCATGCAGCGCAAGTCATCTAGAGGCGACTTTTCCTCAGTAAAATTAGGTTTGTCAGGAATAAATTCTAGAATAACTTTAATTTTTAATTTGCCTGATTGCTAGCCTTTTGAAGCAATCTTTAGAATTTCACATTCTAAACCACCATCTAAGAATTCTTGTATATTATCACTACTTCTGTCACTTTACGAATTAAGCAAATGGCTTGAGAAGCTTCTAGATTTTATCCACCAGTTTTACAATCTTTAAACATTGCCTCAATCCCAAAACGTTGAGAATATATCTTGAGGGCAGTATGTAAGTCAGGTAAATTATATTAGTTAATAAATACCAAGCATCTTTTTCTTACTTACCCCTGTACTTTCTTTTCCAGTAGTATCCTTTTTTTGACGGAGTACAAAACCTACATTCTGCTTGTGAAGCCACTGTGCTAGTTCTACGCTGTGAAATTCACTATCTCCGATAATTACTAATTTGTACTTTTTTAATAAGCGGATTACTGGACGTAATACTTTTTGCTGTTCTTCTAAGTTACTGCTACCATCTTTCTCTAACAAGCACCAATATATTGGCCAAGCTCTTTTTTGGTAAATCACACTCACCATCAACACATTATTTTCTTTCCCCTGTGTTCTATCCATCGCAATGGTTAACTGTGACCCTACTTTAAAATGTTGGTTAATTAGGGCTTCAATAATCGGAAACCACAACAATACTACACTCAAGGCATTCAGCGTTAAAAACCTTTGTAAGTGCCGTCTACGACTATTTTGTTGTATTGGTAACAGTAGGGTTGTTGCCAGTCTTTCTAATCTCACTTGTTTCTGATTTTGTAGCAACCACACCAACATCTTTAGGGTGATTAACTGTGCTTTATTTAGGTATTTTTCTAAGAAGTTTTGATAAAATGATGCCAGCATTATTTCGACGGTCTTCGTAAAATTACGAGACCGTTCTTTTTTAGCATTAAACTGTACCTTACAGATAGCTGCTTAATAACTATATAGTTCATTCTCAATAAGTACCCTAATTTTTCTAGGGGTCTGTGCCTCCCAAACCTTTAGCTGGCAGAATTTAGAGGTGTTTGTCGCCCCTTGAACTTGCTAGATATAAAGCGTGAGAAATCCGGGTAAAGAGCGATGCCTGCGGCAGGCTACGCCTACACTAAGACTGATTGAGAATGGAGAAAAAAGTCACAAAAAAACGCCGAGACTAAAAATATCAAATAAAAATCAGGTCTCGGCTATGTCTACCATTGTATCGCGCCAATCTGATGGCTGGTTTGGCTGCTTACACCTATTTGCCTAATAAACCGTCGATTGACATTTATCCAAAAGATTTGCCTGCGCTACCTCCTGCTGTTTTTTGATTCGTCGAACTCACGTTAAAACTACTGGCAACAGCTATAACTTGTGACGAATGCGATAACAGCAACAAAGCAAAGAGAGAGTTTATGCAGTAACATAAACTCTCTCTTTGATGTTTTAAAAAAAGACCTGGCGCCGAGCAATTGTGGCAGGAGGCGACCCTCCAACTATCGTAGCCGCAGCAGCGTTTCACCTCTGAGTTCGGGAAGGGGTCAGTGTG
>NZ_JACJRV010000109.1 GCF_014697475.1 Nostoc sp. FACHB-152 | reverse complement strand
CGACTTAGATGTGGTAGCTTTTGGCTAACGATCGCAATCCAACTGTTTAAACCCGAATCTTTGCTCATGACCCGCTTGGTGTCACGGTGGTTTATCTTAACTATCTGATTCTTCAAAAAACCTGCCCTTGAAAGCAGGGGAGCAGAGGGGCAGAGGAGAAATTATTTGTATTATTTATTTAGTGAAATGGTATTACCTGCTTTTATTTTTTGAAACCAACTCCCGCCTATGCATCTTCACTAAAACTCTGACTCGCCGCTTAAATTGCTCAAAATCTTCTGGACTGATTTTTGTCTTTTGCCACACTGGGCGTTGCATTAGGCGTTCAGACCATTCATATATTTTGAGATATGCGCTCAAACTTACACCTAAATTAGGTAAGTAAAGCACTGCTGTACCAGCAACAATATCGGCTAAAGTTAACTCTTCGCTACCAAAGTATAGAGAATTATCCAAGATTTCTGTAAAAAATTGCAGGACTTTATCTATATGCTGTATTGCTTTGATAAATTGCGGTGAGTCTGCACTTTCATAAATTAATGCGATTATTTTGGGAAATAATTCATTAGCAGTAATATGTTGTACCATTCTCACCTTAGCTAAAGCTTGAGGTTTGCTAGGTAACATTGTTGGTTGAGGATATTTAGCTTCTAAATAGTCCATAATTGCCAGCGATTCTACTATCCGCAATCCGTCGTCCACTACAACTGGAATGTGATGAAAGGGGTTAACTGTTAAAAAATTTTCTTGTAATTGATCGCCATCCAAATTCATCAATATTGGCTCAAAAGCAATTCCTTTTTCTAACAAAGTCAGCCATACACGACGAGCATTAGGCGAAATGGGATTATAGTAAAACTGCAACATCAAAAATTCCTCCTTAATAAAAGACCGAATGGTCTGTAAAACAACAAAAAAATTTCTACTTAGATTTTGGATGTAGAAATTAATTTTTATAACTATATATATATTGTTTGAGATGATTCATAACTCTTTGCATATGAATTGCATCACCATATAACTTACTCATCATGATGGCTCCTTCTAGGGTGGCAATAATAATAGTGGCGATTTCATCAGCATCCACACCAGAGCGAATTTCACCCCTGGTAATTCCCTTTTCAATAATTTGAAAGATGAGGTTGCGCCAAGAGTTCATTGCTTGTTGGGCGCGATCGCGCAGTGCCGGATTGGTATCATCACTCTCAACAGCAGTATTCAACAATGGACATCCCCCCTTAATTGGTGGGTTATTTACAAAAGTACTAAATACCTCAATAATCGCTTCCAGACGTTCAATGGCATGATGTTTACTTTTGACTGCGGCTAAGGTGTGCTGGCTGACACAAGCGATCGCAAAGTCAAAAGCTTGCAAAGCTAACTCATCTTTACTTTGAAAGTGATTGTAAATTCCGCCTTTCTGCAATCCAGTCACACGCATAATGTCAGATATCGACGAACCAGCATATCCCTGTTGGTTGAACAGTTCCGCCGCTTGTTGAATAATTCGACTTTTTGTTTCTTCGCCTTTAGACATTGCTTTGTGAATGTTACAGACCAAACGGTTTGTTTTAAATTAGCATGACTAAGCTAGTAGGTCAATATTAAATTTAAAAGGCAATAGGGAGTAAGGATAACCCTGCATTATCATGTCCGGCCGATAAGTTGTGATTCGATACATTTGTACAGAAACAACAAAACTTGCTCCCCTGCGGCCTTCATGATAAGTCTTTCACAGGACACGACACCTATCAGCTATCACCTGCTTGCTCTTTCTAACGGTACAAGACTAATTAAGCAAAATAGTGCAATTTATAAATAAAGTAGTGTAAATCTCGTAAATTATGGACGCTGCTAAACGTCTTGTTACTCTCAATCGCATCCGTAAACTGAGCCGCCTTATGGATACATCTATACGTATCCCTCTGACAGGTTTTCGGATTGGTATAGACCCGATTATTGGTTTAGTTCCAGGCGCAGGTGATTTAGTTAGTACAGCGTTTTCGGCTTACATAATATTTTTAGCTACACGCTTTGGAATTCCACGTCAAGACTTAGCCAAAATGGTTTTCAATGTTGGCTTAGAAGCTGTTGTTGGTACTGTACCTTTAATAGGTGATTTATTTGATGCTTTCTATAAATCCAACATTCGTAATTTGGCAATTTTAGAACAACATCTCACGGTAGTTGAACCAGAACTTAAAAAAGCACCTGAGACAATTTCTGAGAACCAATTTAGCAAAGTTTAATTTACTAGATTCAAATTTAATATTTGACACAGGAGAAGGACTACCATGACACGGAAAAACGCCGCCGAGCTTTTTAAAGCAGTGAAACAAGATCAAGCATTACAGCAAAAACTGAAAGCAACAGCCAACCCAGAAGCATTTATCAAGATTGCTCAAGAACGCGGCTATGATTTTTCAGAAGAAGAACTAGAAGCTGAAATTGACAAGTTATCTGAAGAAGATTTAGCATCTATTGTCAATCCAGGATGGGGGCCAAGACGGCACATTAATCCTAGATAATTTTTGCTATTGCTTCCTTGAGGAAATACCACTCTGACCGGGAGAGGCAGTGGAAAGGGCGCAGGGCGGAACATGAAAGCCCCGCCCCTGTCTTCCCCTCTGTTTTCAAGGGCAGGTTTTTTGTTTAAGCAGATGAGAAAGCTGTGGGACTACTCCAAGATTTAGGGAAGAGGAATGTACCTCTTTGGAATGAAAACTGCTGTAATTAGAGAGTATTTATAAACAAGTTTTAAGTTTATATTTTGTGTTGAAGTACGGTGCAAAGCAAACTTTATCGGTATTTACTTATAGCCAAATTTTTTATTTGTGCTATATTGATTAGTTTTACTTTGTCACCAAATTTCAGTTTGACATCAAGAAAATGGACAAAACAAACTGTCTACTCTGTTTAATATTTATTTATAAATAACTATTGTTTGAAATCGCTCAATATAATTGATATTTTTGAGCCATTTGTGTGGAAAAAACAATACATAATGTTGTAGTTTTCGGCGGAGGTAGTGCAGGATTTCTCTCTGCCTTAGCCCTTAAGGTCAAGATACCATCGTTGAATGTGGTGGTCGTTCACTCCACAACTATTCCGATTATTGGAGTTGGTGAAGCAACTACCGCTTGGATACCCTGGTTTCTACATCAATATCTCGGATTGAGTCGAGAGCAATTTTACGAAGAAATACAACCCGTTTGGAAACTGGGAATTAAGTTTATTTGGGGAGATCCTAGCCAGTCTCACTTCAACTATCCTTTTGTGACTCATCTGGCTGATAAACTAGCGGTTCTGCAAAAAAGCACGGCGTATTATTGTCTTGATTCAACTACCGAATCTAGTATTTACTCTCTGTTGATGGAACGGTATAAATCGCCTTGCTTCCTGAGAAAAGATGGAGAGTATGTCATTGATGAACGGTTTGGCTACCATATTGAAAATTCTAGTTTTGTTGCGTATCTAGAAAGACGAGCCTTAGAACTTGGCATTAAGATTATTGATCAGCCTGTTATAGATATTAAAGTCGCGGAAAATGGCGATATTCATCAACTACAGTTTAAAGATGGCAAAAGTGTAACAGGTGATTTGTTTATCGATTGTTCTGGGTTTCGTTCAACGTTGCTAGGGGAAATTCTGCAAGAACCTTTTTGCAGTTTTGCTAGTAGCTTATTTTGTGATTCTGCGGTCACAGGGTCATGGATGCGGGACGATTCAATATACCCCTTTACGACAGCCGAAACCATGCAGGCTGGATGGTGTTGGCGAATTGATTTACAGGATCGTGTAAATCGTGGCTATGTTTATTCTTCTGCTTTCATCAGTGACGAACAGGCGTTGCAAGAGATGAAACAGAAAAACCCCCTGATGGGTGACAATTTTAGTCAGATCAGGTTTAAGTCAGGACGACATCAAAGATTTTGGGTGAAGAATGTTGTCGCAGTTGGCAATGCATCAGGTTTTGTAGAACCCCTAGAATCAACGGGATTACACATGATTGGGGAAACCATTAAATGTGTATGTGATGTGTTAATTGATTCAGACCAACAACCCACCCCAGCGTTAATTAATTTGGCGAATCGAGCGATCGCCCAAAAGTGGGATGATATTCGTGATTTTTTATCAATTCACTTTAAGTTCAATCATTATATAGAATCCCATTTCTGGCAGCACTGCCAACAGCACACTGATATTGGTGAAGCAGCAGCAATCGTAGACTTTTTCCAAAACAATGGCCCATCGCCTTTAGGTCAAATTCTGCTTCGTCCTAATAGTGTTTTTGGTTATAACGGTTATCTGAATCTGTTGATGGGTCAACTGGTAGCAACAAAGTATCAAACCAAACATGACCCTTTAGATTTAGATTATTGGCGACAAATCAAAAATTATTTCATCAAAAATTGCGATAACGCTTTATCAATTCACGAAGCAATTCAGGTTGTGAAGGAAAGAAAATGTCAATGGCAGACTTCATAAATAACATTCCTCAAGTACCGATAATTAACCCCAATGCTCATTTACTCCTCAATCCGGCGGGTGAAGTTTGTAGTTGGGTAGGTAATGAAGTCTTCGCCCTCGAAGGCATTCAGCCTGATACTATCCGCGAGTTGTTAGTGTTAATTGATGGAGTGCGATCGCTGGATTCAATTTATGCTGAACTAGCAAATAAATATAATCGTCACTACCTACATGAGATTATTTCGGCATTAACTAAGCTGGGTATCTTACAGGAGTCACTGACAACTGAAGCCACACCCCAAAATCAGGGCTTGCAATTGCCTACAGCCCCCGATCGCATTCAGCAAAAAGCGATCGCTATTTTAGGTAATGGTCAATTACTGAATACCCTCAATCAAACCTTTACCGCAGTTGGCTTTCAAAATTGCCGCACTTTTTCTCTCACAGAGTTTGTATCCTGCCAAACACCAGAATTTATCGCCTTCCAGCAAGAACAGATACTCTTGAATGGGCAGAGGGGAAATACAAAGCCCACTTTAGAGGCTGTAACTGTGGCTGGACTGTGTGAACTATTGCAAGCATTCGACTTTGTGGTTTGTGCTTTGGAAGGTTTACCATATCAAGCACTTTTCGATGTTAATAAATCAGCCCTGACAAGTGGCAAACCTTGTTTATTTGTCACTGCTTCCCCAGAAACAGCACTTATCGGCCCCACAGTTATTCGAGGTGCAACTGCTTGTTTTAGTTGTCGAGTTGTCACCCTAGAAGCTATTCCGCCGATTTTACAGGAGATTGTGCCTCACCTGTCAACGCCTATCATCACCGCAGATAGTCCAGTTTTGCCTTCTATAGCCCAGGCTTGTATTGAGGAAGCGATCGCAGTTTTAGCTGACCTGACACCAAATCGTGCTACTAGCGTTGTCAAAATTAACCGCAAGGGCGATCGCATAATCAAAAGACTATTTCCTAGTGGTGAATGTCAGGAGTGTACACCGCAATTAAAAGCACCGTTGGGAGTTCTAGAACGAAGTGCGATCGCATCTGCGGCTGAGGAAATCGGCAGGATTTGGCCGAATCCTTTACAAGCCAGCATCCGTCCAGCAGCCGATAGTTACCAAACGGTGGGGATTTTGGGTGGCGGTACGGCGGGATATTTAACAGCTTTGGCTTTTCGCGCCTTTAGACCAGACATCAAGGTGACATTGCTGGAATCAAGTGCCATCCCGGTGATTGGTGTAGGGGAAGCCACAACTCCCGAACTTGTGAAATTCTTGCATAGTCCCCGCTTCTTAGGGTTGGATATCGTTGATTTTTATCGGCGGGTAGCCCCTACTTGGAAGTTAGGGATTAAGTTCCAGTGGGGATTACCCGATGAATATGATTTTACATTTCCCTTTCAACGCGGACGCTTACTAGAATCAGTCCTCTATGATTCCACGTTGAATAATCAATCCTTGGGGGCAATGTTGATGAATAGCGATCGCGCCCCTATTTTTGATCGGGGTGATGGCAAGCCATTATCATTACTGCATTTAATACGTTGGGCTTATCACCTGGATAATAAGCGATTCATTAGCTATCTAAAGGAAGAAGCCTTAGCAGCTGGTATTGAACATATAGATGTGCAAATTTGTGATGCTCAACTCTCAAACGATGGCGAAAATATCAGCTATTTAATCACAGAGGATGGGCGGAAACTAGATTACGATTTGTATATTGATTGTTCTGGCTTCCGTTCATTCTTACTAGAACAGAAACTCGGCTCTAAGTTTGTCAGTTACCAGGATACACTTTTCACAGACCAGGCGATCGCTGCCACTGTCCCCCATAATGGCACTATCAAGCCATACACCCTAGCCGAAACTATGAACAATGGTTGGTGCTGGAATATACCGTTTGAGGACTGTGACCATCGAGGTTATGTGTTTTCTTCTGCATTTTGTAGTGTGGATCAAGCCTTAGCAGAAATGCAAGCTAAAAATCCAGGGATGGGTGAACCTTGGATAGTGAAGTTTCGTTCTGGGCGACATGAGCATTTTTGGAAAGGTAATGTTGTAGCGGTAGGTAATTCTTATGGTTTTGTTGAACCTCTAGAATCGACAGCAATCCATATGGTCGTTCTAGAACTGGAACTCTTGCTAACTAACCTACCAGCCTCAAAACAGGATGAGGGAATTAAATCTACACTCAATCGCAAGGTTAGTGAACGTTGGGATGCCCTAAGATGGTTTTTAGGAATTCACTACAAATTTAACCGCCGCCTGTCTACTCCCTTCTGGCAAGCAGCCAATAAAGAAACAGATATTTCTGGTGCAGCAGAACGTCTAGCGTTGTTTCAAGAACGCGCACCCCTGTCTTACAGTAATTCCCTATTTTATACAGTGCATCCTCCAGAGTTTTTCTCTGACGATCACTCCTTTGACACTTTATTAATGGGGCAACAAGTACCGACTCGCTTTGTCGAACCAGTTGAAGATGCAGCAACTTGGAAACGTCAAAAGGCAATTCTTCAAGGAATGGCTAGTACCGCCATGCCTCAACACCAAGCCCTGCAATGCTTACGGGAAATGCGACCAGATTTGCTGTATGACTTTGCCAAGCGTCGAGATAGTTGGTTACACACCTGGCTACCTGCTTAGACAGTAGTTTGTGAAGAGGGCTTAAGCCCTCTTTGAATCGCTGCATCAACCCAAGAGGAATCCCTTGAGAAAAAACTTAACTTTAGAACTTACGCATTGACAAGTTTAGGCTTGGGTATTGGTTGAAAAATGAATTTGGTATTGACATGAAGGTGAAAAATCTGGACAAGTCAGTAAAATTTAAATCAAATATGTTACCAGTACATTAACTGTTTACACTCTTTTGCTTTCATAGCAATGCTATACCTCACACAACAAAGTGATTAAAATCATTGTGCTAAATAAAACTACAGCTATATTATTTGCGAACAAGTGCAGCATCAATAAAGTTAACCTAAGCCTGCTTCTGATAAGTGCAATTGCAGATTTAAGTGCATCTATATATCAGTCATAGAAACAATAAATTTTTTCTGTCTGCATTATCGAAATTTTTATGCTGATAAAGTCTTTTTTGAGATAAAAGCATAATTTATTGGCAAAATTCTAATTTTTTCTGGTAAGCAAGTAATGAATTATTCAAACACAGTTTCTTTAAGTAACACTGGTTGGTACTTAGACACTAAACCTTCAACTTTGTTAGGTAGATGGACTAATTGTGCAGACATAGTTACCGTCATTACTAAGGATGCTTACGGTATTCAGGTTCTTTCAGGTGTCACTGTTAATACCTTGGGAGGCGACGACATAATCTCTGGTCGTACCCCTAATATTAGGAGGGGCTTTGGCCTGCTTAATCTGGGTACAATCAATACTGGCTCTGGTAACGATACAATCACTGGCCTTGGTAGATATGATAATGCCATAGGCAACTTCGGCACAATTAATACTGGCTCTGGTGATGATACAATTAGTGGCTACAACCGTATCTACAATAAAGGTGGCATCATAGATACTGGTAGTGGTAAGGACACAATTAATAGTGGGATCATTAATGCAGGCATAATCAATACTCGTTGTGGTGATGATACAATCACTGCCGATACAGGTATCAAAAACAATTATAAAAGCATAATCAATACTGGCTCTGGTAATGACACTATTACTGCCACTGACGACTTCGCCATCACCAACTTAGGTGTAATCAATACTGGTACTGGTAACGATACCATCACTGCCACCGGCGACCTTATCGGCATTTACAGCACTAATAACAGCATCATCAAGACTGGTGCTGGTAACGATAACATCACTGCTACTGGCGATGAAGGGATATACAACAACAATAGCACTATTGACACTGGCTCTGGTAACGATACTATCACTGCCACCAGTATCAATAATGCTTTGCTTGGCATTATTGATACTGGTGATGGTAATGACATTATCATTGGTGTTGGCAATAGCGTAGGCATATACAACGATAGCACTATTGACACTGGTGCTGGTAACGATATTGTCGATGCACTTACAGGTGGCTTTGGTGGCAGTGGTAATACCTTGCTGGGGAATGGTGCAGATACCCTCAGAGGGTTTGGAAGCGGATTCTTTTCATTATTTCTTAGCAGCGGATTTATTAGCAGCGGATTTTTTGATGGTGGCGATGGTAAAGATCAGCTACTCTTTGGCAGTGGAACCTACAGCATTTCAAATACCACAGATAGCACTGGCTACTATACCATAAGTAATGGCACGACATATATGTTAGTCAAGAACTTCGAGTTGATTGGTAGTGCTAGTAATGGGGCGGCTTTTAGTTTTACTAGCGTGATTGGCGAAAACTTTACCATATAAGTAGGACGTGCCTCCACAAGTATTTTGTAAATCAAATCGGGTTGCTATAAGAAGCAGGTTGCATTGGAACTGCTTTCTTCAAAGGCAGACTTGTTTGTAGTCCTTTGACAAATTCTTCTGGTTCACTGAAATCTAGCCAGAAAGCTACTTGGGTTGAGTTACATTCTTGAGGAAAAGCATTTAGCTGATACCAATTACTTAGATCAGCTTCCTCAGAATCGTTTTGTTGTTGGGAAGCTGACTGCACTCTTTTGCTTAAGATGCTATAAAACCCAGATAACTTTAAAGCATCGCCAAGAAAAGACTCAGTTACAGAGAAATATTGGCTCATTCCTCGCCCCCACCATCGGGGTACATTCACAAACCCCTCTAATCTGGCGATCGCTTTCATCATCTGCTTAAATTCGCTAGGAACTATATCATTTTCTTTTAGCCAAATTTCTACTTCCGGCTCGTTAGTAACTCCTCGTTCTAGGCAAAAATTCTGCGTAATCTTTTGAGTAATACTAGTTCTCAAATTTACATCAGATTGAGTGTAGGTCTGTTCCGCTAAAGCCCAAAGGAGGGCCACTAAACGGTATAATCGCCGTTCATAAATTGCTAACACTGATTCTGTTTGATTTTCTCCCTCGGCAAAAGAGAGATTTTTACCAACCATTGTCAGGATATATCTATGCAGTTGCTCAACTTGTTGGTAAAAGCCATCATGTTGGCTATAAATTTTGAGTAATGCCTGAATTCGACCCCAACGTTGTAATAAAGCTGCTTCTAACTCATCTGGAGTAGCACTATTAAATTCATCTGAATCAATCGCTAGGGGTTGCAGGTTCTGACTTTGAGCAATAGCATCACACCATCTTACTAGCCCAGCTAGATTACGTAATTGAATATAAACTTTGCCTAAAAACCGGGCTTCTTGGCAGACTTTTTCTGTTAGAGGTAGCCAAGAATATGCTGTTGTCATGGGACGGATGGCTACTCTAGCTTGGAGTTCCTCGATAAAAATAGACTTGTTGAGTTGAAATGGTACTGGCTTATTCTCACAAGTATTCCCAACCATAGTTGCTAGATGTTTCAGCAGTCCAATGGCATCTATTTGTTTTTGCTCTACATAGCCACCATTTTTTACAAATTCCCGAAAATGGGCTAAAACTTTGGCATCGCCTCCCTGCGCCTCGGCATCAGCCACCGCTTGGCTCAAATGTCGTTGAGTAAAGAACTGCCGTTTGGCACAACTGATAATTAAATCAGCGATCGCACGATCAATAATATTTTGGGACAGCGCATGGTTAACTGTGGCGCGGATGTTGACTAGGGCATCAGTCAAGGGTTGGTACTGAGATTTAGCATTGCTATGTAAAACCGCCACTTCATCGTCCCCAATATACTGTCCCTCTCGATAGGCAGTGAAAATCTCACCAAATCCCTCCATCCCAAAGGCTTCTAGTTCAGCCGCCCGTAGTGCGCCCATACTACTTGCCCCAAATACTCGTACTCCTGCTTCTAAAGCCCAAAGAATTTCTTTGTGCCACACCGAAGCACTGCGATCAAAAAAACCATCAATAATAGCGATCGCACTCGGTTGTAACCGCAGACAAGCTAGAATATCACCACAACGGACAGGGTTCAGATAACAGGCTGGTAAAATCTGACTGGCTTGGTCAACTGAAAGAGTAGGGCCAAGGTAGATAAAAATTTGACTAGGTTGTAAAGCCATTGAGTCTATGCTGATAGATAAGATTTTCGGGTGTAAGGGTGTAGGGTGTAAGGGAAAGAAGTAGAACCGTAATAATCTTCCCCTGTACCCCTAATAAGACGAAGGGAGATGCGTTCCCGGTACAACCACATGAACAACTGGAAAGCCAAACTCTACTCGCGTGTGATTGACAAAGACAGCTTGATCAAACCCTAGATTGCGGAGACAGTCGAGGATTTGTTGAATTTCTTCTCCAAAAGTTGAAGTAGGCGGAAGTTCTGGTTGAGTTTCAAAATCAATGAAGGTGGCAGTTGGTCTTTTGCCGCTAAATTTTGTAGTTGGGCTACCTGGTAATTTGAAGCTTCCAAGAGCATAACTTTCAGGATGAATGTCATCTCGACTACCGGCAATAATTGTTACTCGTGACTGAGCCGCTTCAGTGATTGCCCTTGCCAAGGCTATTTCTTTGGAACTGTGGCAACCCCAGCCTGCTGTGGTGGGTCGTCCATACCAATTTTCAATGTCACTAATCAAGCATTTATAAGTAGGTATACCCACAGTCGAGCTTAAGTCTGTAATTACTGCTTTTGCCCCAGCGAGTTGAATTTGCTGGAGTAACGATTGTAATAAAGGCGATTTGATAGTCTGAATGTCAACCAAACAGTTAATTCTTTGCTCCATTAGCAACTGCCACCAACGCCACTCGGCTTCACGCTCAATGACTTCAAATAACCCATGTGCGATCGCTTCTAGTAAATGGTTGCCTGATGCTAGTCCGTTACTAGAAGTGCTGAATATCCCCGTATCACGTTTTTCTGTAGTGGTATCTAAATCAAGATAAGCCTGTGGTACATACACAGGTTGATTGGTGAATAAATCAGTTCCACAAATCCAATCTAATGGTTGAGTAGGATCGTAAGCTGCCCATCTTTTACCAGGCTCTAAAATACTAGGTGCGATCGCCTGATGATGACGACAGACTTCTTCATAAGAGGCAACTATCTCTGGTTCTGGTAAATTTTCAGCGTGATAAGACTCTACAGATTCCATCGCGGCTGAAATCATCGCCAGCATCAGCGAAATTCCCTTGCCTTGAGAACCGGAAAAAGCTTTCCCGTTAGGTCGAATCGCCTGAGCCACAGGAATACCAATGCAGTCAAGACCAGTAATATCTGCAATACGTGTGATGCCAAAAGCCGGTAAAAATTCTTGTAGCCGTTCCCAAGTAGCTTGGGGTTCTTGTGTGCGAAACGTACCATCAAGATTTAACTTAGGTGCAATCAAATTTTGCCACATTTGCTGGTTTTGTTGCTCAAGCATTGCTGCGAGTAAAAATAATGATTAATCAAACATAAGCACCTCCATTGATATGAATGGAAGTGCCTTGAAACCTAATTGCTGTTAGGCATTGCACAATTGCGGTGTGATTGAGATAGCTATGATTTAGCTTATCTTCATAAGCTAAAGTGGTGCTATTTCCAAACCATGTTTAATCACATCTTGCACCGCAAGCATAAAAATAACACTACCAGCAACACATAATTGTAGATTTAGGAGAATCACTAGAAGCCAGCCCGCCAGCTACACTTTCTAACTCTTCTTCTGACAATTCCCGGTTAGCTGGTCTGGCTTTAATACCATTAACACTGTCAATAGAACGTATCTTCACCGTTGGCGAAGAAGTTGATAAACCAAGAACCACTCTCTCGGCGGCAACCATTACAGCTTTCACATCTTCAGCATCAAAATCAAAACCGTTGGCTGCGCCTTGTTGAACAGCAATTGCGGCAAATTCACCTGCTTCAGTAGCATCTAAAGTTTCACGCAACTGGGAATTTTCCGGCTGCGCTAAAAAATTTTCATAGTATGCAACAAAGCTCTGCTGGGACATTGGAGATTCTCCTTAATATTTCAGAGGTTGGCATGGCTAATAACTTGATAAGTATTTATCCCGTGTTTTAAGTTTTTATTAAAACTAATTGCTAGTCTGTACACTGAGATAATCAAACCATGATTAATACCATAATTGACATATATTTTTATGTCCAGAGAGTTTCAATAAAATTTTGTGACAGAGAATACATAAATTTACAAATTAACTAGTGACATTGCTTATATTCTTTTGTTATAACGTCAGTTTACTTTGTCTGTAAAAGTGGAAATACTAGCTGAAATCAGCCTTCCTGAACGCCGCCAATCAAAACCGTGACGGTGAAACGTAAACATAGCTACAGCCGCAAGTATACTAGACATATCCTGATTCAATAGTCCAAAATCTTGGAGCTTAACTAATTGTTGTGACAGAATACGGTTAGCAATTGAGTATCTTTCTAATACATCTTTTTCTTGGTTTATGACCAAATAGAATTGGTATAAATTTTCAATACAAAGTAGTTCAACTGTGGGGATTACAGCTTCAGGATCTGTGGGAATCAAAGCACCTAAACTTTGCCAAGCTGTCAGGACAGATATCTGATCTGACATAGCACGGGTAAATAGGTCGTGTAATAAGGTTGGGAGAAGTACATCTTTGGGAACAACACTCAGATGATGTTGATAGAGATAATCAAGGATGAGCCACAAAGAAGTGTCTATGTCGAAGTATTGATGAACCCATTGCATAGCTTCTATACCGCCAAATCGCTCGGTTTCAGGCTGATATTCACTAAAGAAGAAGAGATGAATATAGTTTTCTTGTTGCAGTGCAGACATTAACTCAGATATTTGCGCGATCGCCTGTTGCTGATCTACTTTAGTAAAAAAGCGCAGCCGCACATCTGGTGGTTTTCTCATAAAGAAAAACCAGCGCAGCAAACCATGATTTCGCCAGCGATTCACTAAAGGTTCTATCCGACTAAAGAGGACACGCGCACTCGATATTGCATCACCTTGATGTCTGACAAGTCCTACATTAAGTTGTATCCATGCTCCATTTTCCCAATTATCAATATTAGGTTGTTGATTGGCGTTGTTTTCATCATTCATAAAATGCCTCTCTTCTAACACAGTGTGATAGTGTTTGTCGAGATATAGCTCCCGTGTAGGAGATTCAAACAAATCTATTGCCTATTCCCTATTGCCTATTCCCTACCCCACTAGTTTGTGAACCAAATAGAATTGCTTTGATGTTAAGTCAAGAAAAGAAATGTTGACAAAACAGGTTAGCTTAAACCAGCATGACGCTATGTTTATTAAGGGCAAAAAAATCCAGTGGTTCTCAACAATATTGAACGTATCAAAGCACCTTCTAAGGATATGTTTTACCGCGAGTATATTCTTCCCCAGCGTCCAGTGATTATCACCAATCTCTTTGACAGTTCATCACTGTGTCAGATGGATACTTTAGAAAAAGCCAGAACTGAACTTACCGACATCCAGGTTCAAGTCTGTCCCAATTACATTGCTAATCTACTGAATGCGACCTCAGCCGATGTTCCGCGCATGATGAACTTATGTGAATATTTCGACTTTCTGCAAGCACAACCCACCAGTCTTGATATTTGTGTTGAGTATCCAACACCCCAAAATTTGCTGGAATTATTGCCCCTGAATTTGTATCAAGATTTAAGTGATGAGAGCGACTTATATTCTAATATGTTTGTCGCTGGCAGTAATAACTATGCTCATCTGCACTATGATGCCGATCAGAGAAATGTTTTGATGTTTCAAGTATTTGGAACAAAAAGGTTTATATTGATTCATCCCAGCGAAACTCACAAATTAGATGCTATTGATCAGCCTAATTTATGCCGTACAAGTGGCTTATTTTTAGAAAATATGTCGGAGGCTGAAAAAACAGATTTTATTAACTATACTAATGCTTTTGATGTGGTACTTTACCCCGGTGAAACTATTTTCATGCCGATGATGATCTGGCACTACATTGAATATTTAGAACCAGCGATGTCAATTGCTTATCGTTTGGGACGTAACCAATATAATCGGCGATTAGCTCAACTTTTTCCAGCCCCATCTGTTGATGTTCAGTCCCTGTCGCTGTTGCTGATGGACGAAACGGTTGCACGTTCACATCATACGGGATGGTTAAACAAACTAGAAAATATTAGCAGTTCATTGCACGGGAGTGAAAGCGATCGCCTTGCCGCGTTAAACTACCTTTGTCTCAAAATTCGTGGACAATATCTGGGTTTTGAGCCTATTAAGAGTATGCGGGAGTTGACAAGACGGCAAACGATACTAGAACAAGCTACGTTGTATAGCTAATTTAACGTGAATCTTTGGGGTAAATTTCGAGCGGAAGTTTTTCAGGCAAACAAGTCATCTTTAGCTATGTGCTGATCAATACACATACTACTATTTGTAGGTCAAATTATTGTAGTATAAATAGTATGCAGTCATTTTCAAATATGTGTACCTAATCCTTAGGCTCACTAAGTCAAAATGATTCAGGCTTTTCAACAAGAGGTGTTATATGGAATCAAAACCTGATCCTAATAAGCGGTTTCGTCTTGGCTTGTTAGTACCAGCAGGTAATACCACTTTTGAGCCTGACTTTCACTCTGCTTTTACCCATCAAGTCAGCATTCATAGCCATCGCGTGACGGCTCAAGGCTCACACGCCTATGAAAGTTATGAATCAATGGATGACATCAATAAAGCAGCTGTTCAGGAAGTAGAAAAATTAGCTATAGCTAAAGTAAATTTTGGGGCATACGGCTTTACGACTGCAACATTTTACCGAGGGCGAGTTTTTGCCGAACAATTACAACAACGTTTGTCACAGGTTCTAGGAGTACCAGTTGTTATACCGGCTCTGGCTTTATTAGAAGCCTTAGCACATCTAAAAGCCAAGAAAATTTCTGTAGTCACCCCTTATCCAGAATGGAATAACCAAACACTCAAAGAATTTTTGAGTGAAACGCCTTTTGAAATAGTAAGTTTTAAAGGTGATGAACGTCCGAAAGAAGTAGCGAAACAGAATTATCTTTGGCATCAGTCACCGGATGAAGCATTAGCTTTTATCAAACAGGTATCTCATAAAGGTGCAGACGCTATTGTGTTAGCTTGTACAGCATGGAGAACATTTGAAGTCATTGAAGAATTAGAAGCAGATTTAAATATTCCGGTTGTTACTGCAAACCAAGCCACAATATGGAGTTTGGCAAGGCGCGCTGCTATTGAATCTACTCTTCATCCAAGAGGTAAATTATTTAATATATAGCAATCCTATAGGAATCCGGTTTGATTACTAAACATACTTGTGTAGGTAGGCAATAGGCAATAGGCAATAGGCAAGAAGGAATAAAGATATACTGAGTTTTTTTCCCAAATCAAATATGAGTCCTATATTTGATTTACAAACTGCTTATATGGGCAGGCAATAGGGAATAGGCACTCTTGCAATAGATTTGTTTGAATCTCCTACACGGACTGCTATCTAGGGACAAGTAAGCAACGAAATAAAGCAAATATTTAAGAAATTTATTTTAGAGTGTTCATCGATTAAATCATAAAAATATGAACTTCATCTGAGAATCATCTCAGTTTAGAAAACGGCATTTTCAGTACTTGTGAGGATAGCAATAATTGTTCGTGCTGGGATGTAAAAATCATGGCAGCGCAAAAGCTTTTATCTTAAGTAGGTTAAGTAAAGATTATTATTTGGCGCATTTTTATTTAAAATTATCAGGGGAGCAGCAAAGCCAATAGCGTCAGGAGTATTCTTGGAAAACTCACAGCGTATTCAAATAGGAGATAGGGTATTAATTTTAACGCCTACCTATGTAGCAGGAAAATATGGCATAGTTATTGGCCGCGACTCACGTTCAGACAGTCCAGCAAGCCAACGCTGGCTGATTCAAGTGGAAGATGCGGATTCATCTGATATTGTAGTGTCGTTAATTTTAGGTGAGTTTACCTTAGTTAGCCCAGAATAACAGGACTTACGCATTCATATTGGTTGTTGAGATTGGGTGTCAGGGTTATACTAACTCACACCCTACACCCCATACCCCTAAATCCTGGCTGAAACCCTTGATTTTTCGTATCACTGCGTCCTAAGAGCAACAATTGAAGCTGTTTAGCATTACTAATGGAATAGAAAACTCTTCCTTCTGGCGAGAGAGGGCATGATTATAAGCATCTATTAACCTGCAAGTATAGGGAATGTACAGTCGGAGCAGCTAAAACTTTTTAGCTGTTCCCATTCTTTGACAGTAGGAATCTAATATCACGTGAGTTCGACGGATGCTAAAAACCCCTCTCCAAACCTCTCCCCTGCAAGGAGAGAGGCTTTCAAAACTTGTTTTTTCGTTCAAAACTAGGAAGATTTATGCCCCTCTCCGC
>NZ_JACJRV010000108.1 GCF_014697475.1 Nostoc sp. FACHB-152 | reverse complement strand
GCCTATTTTATTAACCCAGATTTTTGCCAAGCTTACTTCTTTAGGACGTATTCATCCCGTTTCTACAGGCATTAAACCCTCGTAAATTGGCTAAGGTATTGACCTACCATGTAAAATGTTTCGCTAGTAGCTTGCAATAAGCTTTGTAGTAGTTCTTGTCCTTGCATCTTTGAAGAAGGGTGTTAGGGTGTAGGAATTAAATTCTCAGACCAGCCTGTTTTAATAGTGGTAGAACGCGCTTACCGAATAAATCTAGATCAGGCTCAAAATCGTAGAAGGCTATCTGGAAACCATCGACACCAGCTTTATGCAGTTGCAAAAGTTGTTCGGTTATTTGTTCGGGTGAACCAATTAACTGCACATTACCGCCGATCGCACTGCCAACGCTATGACGCAGATTTCCCTTTTGATGCCCTCTCCAAGCGTGGGCATCACTGCTGACACGGGAACGTCCTGCAATTGATTCATGATCAGCATGGTCAACAATGGCTTGGGCATATTCTTCTGCCTCTTTTTCCGTTTCTCGCAAAACAATCAACGGATTTAGCAGCGTGCGGACTTGTCTACCTTGGGCGATCGCAGATTGTTTCACGCGCTCAGTATGGGCTGGTAAGGATGACAAAGCACTGTCTATATCTCCGCCAGCCGGACTGGTGATAAACACGATATCAGAATGACGGCCTGCAAACTCGATACCCGCATCTGAACCAGTGGCGTTAACTAAAACAGGACGACCATAAAGCGGACGAGGGCTAATGTAAGCATCTTTGAACTGCCAAGAGCTTTTTTGACTCTGGTAAGAAAAGTTCTCGGTTTCTGACCAAAGTCTCTTTAAGACAGTGACAAATTCATCAGCCATTTCATAGCGGCGATCGTGTTCGATTTGACTCCAACCGAACAATTCATGCTCATAAGCCCGGTGTCCGGTGACAACGTTAATTCCCCAGCGACCTTTAGAAATGTGATCTAATGTCGCCCCAAATTTAGCTAAATGAATGGGATGCCAAGGCCCATAAAGAACATGAATAGTGGAAATTAAGAGAATCCGCGAAGTCATCCCAGCCAGAGAGGCTGTTGCAATGAACGCATCTAAACCAGCTTCTGTGCGAGTTGGGCCTTGTCCACCCTTCGGTTGCCATGTAGAATAACCAAAAACGAGGTCAAACCCCAATTCTTCAGCCTTTTGGGTCAATTTAGCATTGTAGTCAAACGACCAATCGGTAGTGCGAGGTAAATGTGATGAACTCCAGCCACCATGATGAATTGGTAAGAATAAGCCTAGTAATACAGGCTGTTTGAGAGCTTGAGATAATGGACTATCAGGATAGTCTGTAGGAGAGGCGTAGACGCAAAGCGGCTTGTCGCCAGACATCGCTTTTATCTCCGTTCTGACAGCAGTAGTATCAATTATGCTCATAGTTGAATTTCACAAATAAAAGTCTTGTTAAGACAGGGTGTGGGGGAGAGGTTTGGAGAGGGGTATCAAGAATAAATCGCATATCATGTTTATCTCTTCCCCCTACACCCTTAAACCCTTACAACCTCTAGAAAAATCCTCTCTGCGGCAATGGCGTACCATTTATCTCATAGTCCCCAATCGCACGCGCCTTAAAGTGATTTGGGTTATGAGAGGATAAAGTACGAGCATTGCGCCAGTGGCGATCGTAGTTTGAGCTTTTTTTCGTTGTCGAAGCCCCACCAACTTCAAATAGTAAAGTAGCTGAACGTAAAGCCAAGTCATCAACAATCAATTTCGCTTTGGCTGCGTTCAAAGAAGTTTCTAAAGCCGCAGCCGTTTCTGCCTCTTCACCTTGGGCTTTCGCAGCAGGAAGGCGATCTAATCCATCGGCGGCGGCTAAGACAATTGCTTCGGCTGCAAAGGCATTGGCCGCAATTTGCCCAACAGTCTGCTGCAAAATTGGATCTTCTGCTGCTTGCTCAGATACGGCATGGTAGAAAGTCCGAGGACGTTTATGGACTAGGGTTGTGGCATCACGCAGCACGCTGCGAATAATGCCAGCGTTAATAGCAGTCAAGAATAATTGCGGGACGATATTGTATGGCAGGTTGTCTTTGTCTATATCTGTCTCAAAAATTACTTCATGTGCCTCTACACGGACATTAGTGAAATTAGTAGTTCCTGTGCCTGTAAGTCTTTGCCCGAAACCGTCCCAATCATCTATCAAATCAATTCCCTCACGCTTGGTTGGGATGAGAATAAACGCCGTAGTGCTATCGGGTACTAGTACACGCACAAAAATCAAGTCTGCATAGAGACTGCCTGTACTGTAATACTTCGTGCCATTCAGACGATAGCCGTCGCCATCGGGTGTTAATTTTGTATTCACAACTTGACCACCGCCAGCCCGTTTAACTTCTAGTTCGGTAGAAGCGAGTCCAATAATTGCCCCATCAGCCACGGCTTTTAGCCAGCGACGATTTCTTTCTGTGCGTTCTGAACGCAAAATTCGCTCTGTGACAGAAAAATGATTCCGCACAATGTGAGCAACGTTAGGATCTGCATCTCCTAGCTTAATCACGACCTCGAATAGTTCCCGTGCAGTGCTACCACCGCCACCTTCAGTCACGGGTATTCGCAATGCACCTAACCTGGAACGCCGGATTAATTCAACCACATCAAAAGGTAAGATGCGATCGCGATCGCGTTCACTTGCTCCCAGTGCAATAAAATCAAAAAGCTGGTGAAGTTCTGGCGAATTTGCTCTTACAGGAGCCGAAAACTGAATGGTCTTATCTGCGAGTTTCTCTGGACTCTTAATCATTAGTTTCTATCTCCGAATATTCTATAAAGAATTTATATTTGTGAGTGGTAACACCATATCCGGTTAATCAGTTATTACTGGATGTATTGGTGTAGAAACAAACCCTCTCCCCTGCTCCCCTGCGGTCTTAATGATCAGTCTTTCACTGAATTGCTCCTTACGGCTTAACATCTGTGGGAGTAAAAGCAGCATACTGTTCAGCAGAGAGAGTTGCATCCCTAACGTTGATTTTCTTTGTGATGAACTTTTGCTCATAAAACAAGTCAGCAATCTTCTGCTGTCCTGATAAAACTTCTTCACTTAAAGGTCTGAGAGTGTAAAATCGTCGCCTTGAAACTAATTCCAATGTGGGAACATCAATTTTTGCTTCGGGTGAAATTAGTTCAGCAACTTCTCTTGGGTTGCTTTCAGCCCATTTCCCGATATTGTTAATCTCTTCCAAAATGGCTTTGACTAGCTCAGGGTTCTCTTTGACAAAGGTGCGCGAACCTAGCCAATAGCCTCCTTGGGTAGTAATATTTTTCCCATCGCGGAGAACGCGAACACTACCAGTTTTTTGAAATACGGCCAAATGCGGATCGCCAATTACCGCAGCTTCAACGCTCTTGCGTTCAAATGCTGCACGAGTTTCTAATGGTGTGAGGTTAATATGTTTCACATCACTAAGTTTTAATCCCGCTTCTTCTAAAACTTTGACAACGAAGTACTGTTGTGCTGTAGCTCTTTGAAAAGCTAATCCTTTACCTTTTAAATCAGCTACCGTCTTAATTGAAGAGTCTTTATCTACTACAACAGCAGTTCCTTCACCAGTACCAGGTTTACTACTAGCAACATAGACGAAAGGAACACCAGAAGCTTGAGCAAAGATAGGTGGAGTTTCACCAACAAAACCGAAATCTACACTTCCGACATTCATTGCTTCTAGAAGTTGCGGCCCGGCGGCAAATTTCGACCACTCTACAGAAATACCAAGTGGCTTTAAACGCTTCTCTAAAACTCCTTTAACCTTGACTATATCTCCCGCCGACTGATAGCCCATCTTTAAGACTTTGGTCTTGATGTTGCTAGAGGCAACAGCAGTTTTCTCTGTAGTTTGTGAGCTACAACCTACTAGGCTTATCGAAACGGTAAATAATCCGGCTACTAAGAATAGGAGAAAGTTGCATTTTTTTAATATTGCTACCATGATCTATTGCCAATTGTTTGGGGTTTAAAATACAGGCTTAATTAAAGAACTGATTTTGGAATGATGTAAAAGTTCAAGATGGGAATTTTTTATTTTGTAGTTAGACTCGGTTTATAAACTCTCTAACCTCAACAATCTACTATAAATCTATAGATTTATAGTAGATTGTGATTGCACGGAATTTACCACAAGCTAATTTAAAAATCAAGCAGCAAGGATGACTGTGCTATTGATGCAAGTGGCAAAAGGAATGAACAATTGGTGTGATACTAGCGATCGCAGTTTACACCAGACTGGTTTGAAAAAAGCGATTAACCGGACGCACCAGTCCGAGATTCTCACGCAACGTTGCCCCCTCATACTCTTGGCGAAAAATTCCACGGCTTTGGAGTTCTGGCACAACCTTGTCAACGAAATCATTCAACCCTTCCGGCAGATAAGGGAACATAATGTTGAAACCGTCAGAACCTTCCTCAAATAGCCATTTTTCCATCTCATCGGCGATAGTTTGGGGTGTACCAACGAAAGCCAACCCGCCATAACTGCCAACGCGTTGCGCCAGTTGTCGAATAGTAAGATTTTCACGTTGTGCTAAGGCGATGACTCTTTCCCGTGAAGAGTGTCCGGCATTGGTTGGGGGAATATCTGGTAAGGGGCCGTCAGGGTCAAAAGCGGAGACATCGTAGCCCAGCGCACCATTTAAGCTGGCAATTCCACTGTCATAATGTACGAGGCTATCTAAATAAACACGCTTGGCTTGGGCTTCGGCGACGGTTTCCCCGACCACAACTAAAGCACCAGGTAATATTTTTATACTATCTGGGTCACGTCCAATTGCTTTCGCCCGTCCTTTGATGTCTGCAAATAAAGCTTTGCCAGCTTCCAAATTACCCGCCGGTGCAAACACAGCCTCGGCGGTTTCGGCAGCTAATTGTCGTCCAGCTTCCGATGCACCCGCCTGAACGATTACAGGCCAGCCTTGCACAGGTCTAGCAATGTTCAATGGCCCCCGCACCGAGAGATATTTTCCTTTATGATTCAGAACGTGAAGCTTGTCAGGGTCAAAATAAATCCCGGCTTCCACATCCCGAATGAACGCATCGTCAGCAAAGGAATCCCAAAGACCTGTAACCACATCATAGAATTCTCTAGCTCGTCGATAGCGTTCATCATGTTCTATCTCTTCTTCTAAACCAAAGTTGAGTGCTGCGTCAGGATTGGCTGTGGTAACGATGTTCCAGCCAGCGCGACCGCCACTGATATGGTCGAGAGAGGCAAAGCGGCGAGCGATGTGGTAAGGCGCGTCATAAGTTGTGGAAGCCGTAGCTACCAATCCGATGTGTTCGGTGACAGTAGCGAGGGCAGACAGCAGGGTAAAAGGCTCGAAGGAGGTGACAGTATGACTGCGTTTCAGGGCGTTGATTGGCATATTTAGCACTGCTAAGTGATCTGCCATGAAAAATGCGTCAAACTTGCCTGCTTCGAGTTTCTGGATGAATCGTTTCAGTGCAGGGAAGTTGAAATTAGCATCAGGTATAGCCCCAGGATAACGCCAAGCCCCTGTATGTATGCTTACCGGGCGCATGAATGCACCTAGTTTTAATTGCTTTATTCTGCTCATTATTCCTCCTGATCATGTTTAGAATGCAGGTGCGATCGTCCCTTGATATGTATTAGCAATAAAATCTTTCACCTTGGGATGAACAACCAATTGATCGAGTTTTTTGATATTGGAATCATTTGCTTTCGACCGCAAAGTTGTCAAGCCTGCTTTATATTTTTCTTCTAGATTAGTTGGGTCTATAAGGATAGGATCTAACTTTATTTTTGCATTGGCCAGTGAAGTTGCATATAACGCAACAACATCTAAATCGTCTAATGCTCTTACTAAGGAAGTCCCATCTGCTCCTTGTATTCGCAAGTTTTTCGGATTCTCTTTGATATCTTTAATAGTGAATAAATCATCGGAATTATCCCTGAGCTTGATTAAACCTGCAACTCTGAGTAATCTTAAGCCACGATCTTGATTGATGGGATCATTGGCAATACCGACTGATGCATTCGGAGAAAGTTCATCGATTGATTTGATTTGCAATCGTTTTGAATAGAGTCCGAATACATAAGAAAAAATGCGGGGATGCATGACTAAATCTAGATTGAGTCTTTTAGCGATATTTTCCATAAAGGCTTGATGCTGACCTAGATAAGCATCAATTTCGCCACTATTCAGCGCATTGTTAGCAAGTATGCCATCGCTAAACTTGATCAGTTGAACATTTAAGTTTTGACTCACTGCCAACTCTTTTTGAACAAACTTCAGAATGTCTTCAGGGACTAGCTGGGTAATTCCCACTTTGACAGTGCTGAGTTGTTGAGATGAATTTTTATTTGGTTGACAACTGGCGATTAGAGTAGATGCGATAACTACGTTAAGCTTCGCTAACGCTATTCCTGTGCCTAAAAGAAAATATCGCCGTTTTATTCTTGTTAAACTAACCATAATAAATTGGGATTCAATGTACTTCCACTTCAAATTCGGCTTCGTGTAAATATTTCAAAGCTTGCGTTATCTTTTGACCTAATAATTCGACGTGGAATTGACCAACTCTGCGATCGCCTACTGTTTCCACACTTCCACTGAGGATATTCACATCTACATCAAAATTACGGGCTAAGGTGGCGAAAATAGGTTGACTTGCTTGTTCTCCAGCAAAGGCGATCGTGGCGATAACAGCACCGGGTTTTGGTCTATAACCATTCCGACGAGGAAAAAATTCTTGGGCAAGAAATGATTCTGGTTTGGCGATTAAATCACTCACATATCCCTTTTCGACAATTCTGCCAGCATTGAGTACCGCCACACTATCGCAGATTTGCTTGACTACAGCCATTTCATGAGTAATTAACAAGATTGTCAAACCCATACGCTTGTTCAGGTCGTGTAACAAGTCAAGAATTGACCTCGTAGTTTGGGGATCAAGTGCAGATGTCGCTTCATCGGAAAGTAAAACTTTTGGTTCCCCAGCCAAAGCCCTAGCAATACCTACCCGTTGCTTTTGACCACCAGAAAGTTGTGCTGGATAAGCATCAGCTTTACCTTGTAAACCCACAAGTGAAATTAATTCTTCTACCTTTGCACGGCGTTGCAGTCTACTAACACCCATCACTTCCAAAGGAAAAGCAATATTTTGGGCTACAGTTCGGCAACTCAGTAAATTAAAGTGTTGAAAAATCATTCCAATATGTTGACGGGCGCGACGCAATTTATCTCCCGACAGTTTTGTTATTTCCTGCCCATCAACAACAACTGAACCTGATGTTGGTTTTTCTAGTTGATTAACACAACGAATTAATGTGCTTTTACCTGCTCCACTTTGACCTAAAACGCCAAAAATTTCTCCTGGTTTGACATGAACACTCACACCATCTAATGCAACAACTTTTTGGTTGCCTTGATGATAAACTTTGCGAACATCGGTAAATGTGATCATTTCAGAATTCCCCCACAATTAATTGTTAATATTTTTAAGGAATGGGAATCACTGCACCTTGGTATTTATCTCTAATAAATTGTTTGACTTTATCATCCCGCAACAACTTATAGAGTTTTTGAATTCTGGGGTCGGTTTCTTTACCTTTTAATGTTGTGACGGTAACAGCATAAATTGGGTCTTTAGCTGTCTCTAAAGCTAAAGCATCTTTATCAGTTTTTAATCCAGCTTGGACAATCCAATTACCTGTAATTCCGGCTAAATCCACATCAGGAAGACTGGGAATTGCTTGCGCTCCTGGTATTTCTTTAATTTGAATATTTTTGGAATTTTCAATGATATCTTTAGGGCTTGCTGGACGAACATTTTCCTTAAGTTTGATTAAACCTGATGCTTCCAAGACTTTTAAAGCCCGATGAGCATTGCTAGGATCATCAGGAATTGTCACCAGAGCTTTGTTCGGCACATCTTTGAGAGTCTTATATTTTTTAGAAAAAAGTCCTACTGGATTTAAATGAATTTGCGGCGTAAAAGCATACATTTCAAAGTTGTGCTTCTTGCCATAGTCTTCCATAAAAGGAATATGTTGAAAATAATTAGCATCGATTACGCCATCTTTCAAAGCTGTATTATTCTGCACAAAGTCATTGAAAGTAACAATTTCAATATCTAGCCCAGCTTCTGGAGCTAAATTCTTTTTGACAAACTCTAAAATTTCTCCGGCTGGAACTGGTGTGACACCAACTTTAATTTTTTCTTTGGTTGTGGTTGTGGTAGTGTTAGCGGCTGGGGTTGCTGATAAATTTGCAGTTGTATTAGCAGCAGAATTATTTTGTGGTGAACTACAGCTAGAAAATATTGTAGAAGCCGCAAATGATGTAATGGCTATGACAAAGAATCGACGGTTAATGTTAGCAGGTAATTTCATGGTTATAATTAAGGGCTATATTGATTTACCACTTTTGGTCAGGAATCCAGTTATAGTTTTTATCCTTGACATCTATTTTTTTCGGGATAATTTTGAGTTCATAAAATGTATCTGCCATACGTTGCAAACCACTCAAAACTTCATCTGTAACAGGTAACACCTGCCGTTGACCACCGCGTTCTTCTACGGTTTCCATTGTTTTCAAATCAATTTTGTACACTTTAGAAAGTAGTTTGGCTGAATCTTTATAGTTGTCTCTAGACCAAGTACCAGCTTTTTCTAGCTCTTGTAAAATTATCTTGAGAATGTCTTGATGATCGCGGACAAAATCTGGAGCAGCATAATAAAAGCTAGGGCTTTCTAGTGCAGCTTTATCTCCAAAGACAGTGCTATTATCTGCTAATAAACGAGTCCGCAATTTACGTTCAGCCTCAGCAGTATAAGGATCCCAAATTAACCACGCATCAATATCACCACGTTCAAATGCTGGTAAGGCTTCGGCTGGTGTCAGATATAAAGGTTGAATATCACTAAATTTCAATCCAACTTTTTCTAAAGCACGCACAATAATGTAGTGTTGACCAGAACCTTTTGCAAAAGCAACTTTTTTACCTTTTAAATCAGTAAGTGTTTTGATTGGGGAATCTTCTCGAACTAAAATAGCGGAACCTCTGGTGCTACCTGTACCGGCTGCAACTCTGACAAAGGGTTTATCGCCGGCTTGAGCAAACACGCTTCCTGTACCGCCACCACCACCAAAAACGATTGCACCTGCTCCCATCCCATCTAAAAGCGGTGCTGTAGAGGAAAACTCATTCCACGTTACAGATATACCCAAGGGTTGTAATCGCTTTTCTAAACTTCCTTGTGCTTTGACAATATTCAGCAACGCCATCCCTTTTTGATGACCCATTTTCAGCACTGTGAGCTTAGGAACTTGGGGTTTTTGTGCAGATGTATCAGTTGAATTACTGGGGGCGCAAGATGCGATCGCCAAACTTAATCCCATACCCAATACAAACAATACAGCAAAAACCTTAATTTTTTGATGCTTAAATAATTCCCTCCCTTTGAAAACACCTAAAATTTTATTTATCATTTGCCTTAACATAAATTAACCCTCCTTTATGTCACATTATTTCAATGTACTCTTGGGGTTTTTGCAATTATTAGGAATTAATCTTAGGCATATAAAAACATCTTTAATTTATGCAAAAATACTAGTTAAATTTAGCTAAAATTACCTGCCTAGAAATTAATTCTATTAAAAAAGATATAATATACTTGTTAACTAAATAATTGTTGTGTTCGTTACGACCAAAATTGAATTTCTTAATATATTAAGTCCCAAATAAAATAATTGCTGTCAGCAAATAAAAAAGAAAAAGCTTACTAATTATTAAAATAATTAGTAATGCTAAAAGGTGTTATGAATACAGCTTAAATAAATAAAAAAGTAGTTGTTATTCTACCTTTTAATTTAATATTTATCAATCATTGACACTCACAATTTTGGGCAGCTTAGATACGGGTATATCAAAGAAGTAAGACAAAACTTCTCGCCGCCAAGCATCGTAAAGTATCGGCAAATCATCAGTTTCAATCCCAATAGCTTTTTGACTCAATTGCCAATGATTCCTAAGATAAGAATTGCGCCGACGTTGACCTTCTTCATCAGCTTCTAGAACTTGGGCAATTAAATCTTCTTTCTCGGCTTGTGAGGCGCGATCAAATTTACGTTGCCACCAATCAATAACGCCTAAACGATGAACTGCTTCATCTGGCAAGATTCTTTCTGCTGCATACTCAGCTGAAGCTGGGTCATTGATTTTGCTAGTACGGCTATTGATAAATAACAAAGCCACAATATGCAGTTCATAATGTAATTCAAATGCTAAACAGCCTTGCCAATTACGAATAGGCAAATCACCCATATAATCCCAATGCTTCTGTACTTGCTTTTGGATATCTTCTATTGGGTCATGTCCAGATATCGCCTGCGCTCTTAAACGAGTATTTTGGGCGTGTGCGCCATCATCTCCTATTTGTCTGCTCAAAAATAGCTGTAATTCTGGGTCAGCAAAGGAATCAATTATCTTAGCGCAGACTTGCACAATAAATAAATCATGGGCTGCACCAGCTACACGAAAACGATAAAAATTCTCTCTTTCTTCATCAGTTTCTGGTGGTCTGGGTTCAACTAATCGCTTTTTCGGAATGTGCGGTGCGTGTTTATCAACTAATTTATCGAATATTTCCAGTTCTAAATCTGTAGTCCAAGCTGGACGAGTTAAAATTGCAGTCATAAAGTTTCCTTTGGGTAGTGAGGAGTAGAAAAAGATTTTTGCATTCAATCTAAAATCTAAAATTCTTAGCTCCTATTTTTGCGTTGGCGATCGCTTCACTTTCAACCGTTAACGCTCTTACTCTTGGTATAATCTCCGCAGCAAAACGCTCCATTTCTGTAGCAAAGGGTTGAAATTGCAGCATGAAAGTATCAATTCCTACTTTGGTGAATTCAGTAATGCCCTGGGCTACGGTTTCATAACTCCCAACCAATCCTGCGGCTGTACCACCATTGCTTCCTACACCCGGATATTTAGCCATATTTTTGAACATGACTACTTCAGAATCTACGCCTTTGAGTAGTTCTGTGCGATCGTCTTGGGCAAGTACCATTGCTCTGAGGTTTTGATATTCTGCTTGTGCTTCTTCGTCTGTCGGTCGAGCAATAACAAAGGCTGACATGGCGAAGCCTAGAGGTTGAGCGCGAAACTTAGTTTTTTTCGTAACTTGAGCAATAGTTTCACGGATGACTTCAATAGGGCGACCGTTGAGGAAAAATGTATGCGCTTCTTTTGCGGCTAATTCTTGGGCTGGTTCTGACTCTCCCCCTACATACACACGCGGATAAGGTTTAGCGACAGGTGGAGGATTCAACTTCAAATCGTTGATGTGAAAATAGTCGCCGTGAAAGTTAACTTTTTCCCCACTCCACAGAGCTTTGACAACTCTAATCCATTCGTCAGAATATCGATAACGTTCATCGTGGGGAAGGAAGTTGATCCCTGGTTTTTCCATTTCTGGTCTGAACCAAGCACTGACTAAGTTAATCGCAAAACGTCCACGACTAATCGCATCAATACCTAAAGCCATCTTTGCTAAGACGGCAGGATGAAACAGTAATGGCTTAACTGCTGCAATAATCTCGATAGAGTCTGTCGCTTCTGCAAGTGCTGCTGCGGCTGTCCAGGTTTCTAGCTGGTCAAGTTCTTGGTTCCTGGGATTGATGATATGTTGCGCTATTAAAGTTGTCGTAAATCCGCACCTTTGAGCCAACCGAATTAAATTCTTGGCTCGTGCGTAACTAGCATCACGAGGTTCAAGAGGATGGTTCATTACGCCGCAGTTGCCGTAAACGGGAATCCATATCCCATAGCGTGGTTCAGACATAGCTTTCTAGAACCTTTGTAGTCGGCACTAAAATTTAATTTTGCACCTGTAAATATTCTACGGCAAATCTACCAACTTATCGTAGAATAATATGAGATTTGCATAAATGGAGACAAAAAACAAGAGGGTAGTTAAATTTTGTATTTCTTCATTCCCTGAATTGAAAGTGCTGAGTAAAAAGATTAGTCTCTCTTTTATGTTTTCTTGTGTACGCAGTTCATGACAATTGGAGGTAAAAGTGTCAGAACCACGCTACGGTATTTGGTCGCCTGTGGGCGGTAACTTTGGCCCTCTCAATACGCCAGATGAACCGATTGATGCTAGTTATGAACGCACGCGATCGCTAGTATTAGAAGCAGAACGTTTAGGATATGTCACAACCTTAGTTGCACAGCACCTTGCTAACCCTCGCAGCTTCGATTTAGAACAGTTAGAAACTTGGACAGCTTGTGCAGCCTTAGCAGAAGCCACAGACTCTATCGAAATTATCGCCGCAATTAAACCTTTGTTATTTCACCCAGCCGTCCTAGCAAAGATGGCTTTAGGAATTGATGCAATTAGTCAGGGACGTTTCGCCATTAACTTAATTAGTGCTTGGTTCCGTCCAGAAATGGAGCGGACTAATATTCCCTTTCCGCCTCACGATGAACGTTATCGTTATTCGGGTGAATGGTTGCAAGTAGTAAGAGCCTTGTGGAGTGGTGAGAGGGTTAACTTTGAGGGTGAATATTTCAAAATTCAAGATTTAAGTTTTCGACCCTTCCCTGTTGCTCAACCCTATCCACGCATTTATCTTGGAGGCGCATCAGAGTCAGCGCAGATATTAGCAGCGCAACAAGCGGATGTTTACTTCATCAACGGTCAACCAATTGAAGATGTTCGCAAAGTAATTCAACAAGTTATCAGCCGTCCCCGTTCTTTACCCCAACCAGTGCGTTTTGGTTTATCAGCCTTTGTCATTGCGCGTCCCACCGATGAAGAAGCACAAGCAGAATTAGAACGACTGATGACACTGCAAAAGCTGGAAGAACAATATAAATTAAGTGTTGCTAAAGGCGTTGACAAAGAAGCGGTGATGTTTCAACTCTTTGCTAAAAATCCGGCGGTTGGGGGGAATGGTGGTACAGCCGCAGGTTTAGTTGGCAGCTACGATACAGTCGCCACTCGCGTTGCAGCTTTCGTTGATGCAGGTATCGATACTTTCATGCTGCAATTTAATCCCTTTGTCCGAGAGATGACACGTTTTGCCGAAGAAATTATGCCGCGCGTGCGACACTTGCAAAAAGTTGCATAGAAATATCTCAGCAGGCAAAAGTTATAAGATTAACTTGCAATACTTAATGTTTGACAAACTAATAGTTAGAGTATCATACTATCTGTAATTCGTTTTACGTACTCTTTGTGTATGTTATGCAGACTCTATTTTCTGCATAGTTTAGTCCGACAAAACAGCACTCATTCATCACAAATAAATTAGCGGCTAACGTAACACCAAAAAGGAGAAAGAAATTGCTCACAGAAAATGAACTACAACTAAATGCTGACGTGCTGGTGATTGGTGGTGGCCCTGCCGCAGCATGGGCAGCATGGGCAGCAGCATCTCAAGGTGTCAAAGTCATCATTGTTGATAAAGGTTTTCTGGGTACGAGTGGTGCTGCTGCTGCGAGTGGTAATGGCATCATGGCTCCTTCTCCAGAGAACTGGGAAAAAGTTGTCTCAGAGCGTTATCGTGTAGGAAAAGACTTGGCTAACTTGCGTTGGATAGAGCGTGTAGTTGAAAAAACTTGGCTGAGTTTGCCCTTATTAGAAGATTGGGGTTATCGTTTCCCGAAAGAAAATGGGGAATCTGTGCGTCAGAGTTATTATGGCCCAGAATATATGCGGGTAATGCGAAAAAACTTGCTGCGTTCTGGAGTGCAGATTCTTGACCAAAGTCCGGCTCTAGAGCTTTTAGTTGCTGAAGATGGTTCTGTGGCTGGGGCAAGGGGTGTACAACGACAACATCATCGTTTTTATACAGTTCGTGCGGGTGCCGTAGTATTGGCGAATGGCGGTTGTGCATTCTTGAGTAAAGCATTAGGTTGCAATACTAATACAGGTGATGGAATGCTAATGGCGGTAGAAGCTGGTGGCGAACTCTCCAGCATGGAAGCTTCCAATCACTATGCAATCTCAACTGCTTTTAATGCCACAGTAACGCGGGGTGTTCCCTTTGGTTGGGCGAGTTATTCCGATGAAGCAGGTAAAGATTTAGGCGGCTATATTAATGGTCGTCGTGATCCTGCCTTTTTACCAAATGCTTTGATGAAAGGGTCTGTTTATGCTCGTTTAGATAGAGCTACACCGGAAGTTAAAGCTGTAATTGAAAAGTCTCATTTCATCGCTTTTCTACCTTATAAAAAAGCTGGGATTGATCCCTATACAGAAAGAGTACCTGTGACATTGATTTTAGAAGGTACAGTCCGGGGGACAGGTGGTGTTCGGATTATTGATGATAATTGCGCTACAAAAGTGCCTGGACTGTATGCGGCTGGTGATGCAGCATCGCGGGAATTTTTAGCTGGTTTAGCTTCTGGAGGTGGTGGCCCGAATGCTGCTTGGGCAATCTCTACAGGGCAATGGGCAGGAGAAGGGGCGGCGAAATTTGCCCAGAGTTTGGGCGCACGTGCAAATGAAAGAACTGCACGTGCAGCTGGTCAGGTGGGAATGCGATCGCACTCCTCCACATCTGCAACATTCGATAACGATGCGATTGTGCGCGGTGTTCAAGCCCAAATGTTCCCATTGGAGAAAAACTACTTGCGTTCGGAACAGAAGCTTCTAGATTCCCTCGCTAAATTAGAAACACTGTGGCAACAAGTACAAGGTAATCCGAAACAAGATAATGTGCGCGATATAGAATTTTCTCGTCGTGCGGTTGCTCTGACGGCTGTCGCACGATGGGCATACTTTAGTGCTTTACATCGCACAGAAACCCGCAGCGAACATATCCGCATAGATCATCCCCAAACTGATCCCAACCAGCGATATTACCAAGCCACTGGCGGTCTAGATAAGCTGTGGGTAAGACGTGATTGGATAACGGATGTGCCTGCTACGTCACCAGTACCAACTACTCCATCCACACCTGCTGTATCAAAGTTGTAGCCAAAATAAAATCATGATTGAGCTTGTCAGCCATAAACTCTGTATTAATTGCAATCTGTGCGTTCAAGTTTGTCCGACTAATGTCTTTGATGCAGTTCCAAACCAACCACCTGTAATTGCTCGTAAAGAAGACTGCCAAACTTGTTTTATGTGTGAAGCATATTGTCCTGCGGATGCGCTTTATGTTGCACCCCAATCTCACACTGAGATTGCAGTCAATGAGGATGATTTGATTGAAAGTGGCATTATGGGCGAGTATCGAAAGATATTGGGTTGGGGATATGGCAGAAAAAACAATAGTGAGTTAGATACTGCTCATAAACTACGCCAATTACCGCGCCCTTATCAAAGTTAATTTTAGTAGGTAAGCGATCGCAATTTCAGTTTTGCAGAATGCGATCGCTAATATTTTCGGCGTTGCATAAATGCGGGAGGAATCAGTGAAACACAGATATTTCTCTATACTCTTAAGTAATCCTGTTTTACCTCATCTGAGTACCCTTTTACTAGGCGATAAACATCAATAAACTGGCGACTAAAACTGACACAAATGTGATTCTGTTTACCTCGCCGTTTACCATTTTTTCTGGTTTCAGTAGACTCACCCTATGGACATTGCACAGTAAGCTGCTAACTACTTAATTTGCTTATTGAGACCGCAAGGGGGCAGGGGAGAGGGTTTGAAGTTTTTCCCCAAAATTTCAATTGTGCGACTTGTACGCACAGAAGCTTAGAACACCTCCATTCATCCCTATATTATGCAAGTCCCACAAATAGAACGTAGTCAGCGCGTCCTTAGTCTGTTGGCCATTCTGCGATCGCTTTCATTCTACCTTTTGCGGACGAGTACCATTACTATATGTAAGCAATCTACAAGCAAATTACTCTTGGGCTAATTTGTATCAATCCCCGATGACTTAATCGTTCAATTCCTTGCGAATAGCGAATTGCTAGGTTAGGCCAGATTGGAGGACACAAACAGGTCAACTGGAATCTTAGGAAGGGTGGGTGTGATATTGAAAAACTTTCTAATCGACGGGAGCCGCAGATTTCATCGGTTGCCTATTGTTCAGATAAATATAGCCATAATAACGTGATAACTCCTCAAACCAGAAGTGATCAAAGTATGAGCCTACTAGTGAACCAGTTAGTGAACCGATGACTGACCCAACAACAGAAGCACCCAAAGGCATGAGTAATGCAACTGTTGGTGAACCACTTCCAATACCAACGACACAACCAATAGCTGAACCAACAATTGCACCACTTAAGGAACCAGCAACAGAACCAATTACAGAGCCAATCCTTAACATCGCTTAATTACATCATTTTTCAAAACTGTCTAAAATTATATACTTATATTGGTGGTGAGAGTGTGCATCAAAATTTGATAAACATAAATGCACAAGCACAAAGGGATGAAATCAGAAAACCCCAGGCAAGTGCAGAGTAACGGCGAATAGCATTGCGTTTAAATAGGGTGGTTGCCGCAGTTACAAAAGCACCTAAAAAGCAAATTAAAAAAGTTCTAGACCAGACGATAGTTGCCATTAGCTGAATATCAGATGTTGGGCTAGGATTGGGTTTATTGGTTGAGACATCCAAGAATGTTAAATAAAGAAGAAATGCGGGGATAAAAACTGCGCCGATAATAGCAATATTTCGGTATCCTGGTACAGTGCGACAACTAATAAATGAGAGCGTAACTGAGCATAACCCTAGAAAGTTTACGGCTACCCAAACGAGCAAGATTAACAACAAGACTATTCCCATAAATAAATTAGGTAAATTAAGCTATAAATTATACTTTTCATTCTCCTTAAGTAGGTCGGCGGAAAAATTTACAAGTATGTAACAAACAGTTAAGCAGAAGAATGAGAGTTAAATCTAACACGTTGTGTACTGTAGTTTCCCTTGGATG
>NZ_JACJRV010000107.1 GCF_014697475.1 Nostoc sp. FACHB-152 | reverse complement strand
TTAGCACTCAATGATGGGGTGGATGGATTTTCTGCACTGACTGATGCGGTAGTGGAGATTACAGGATACAAAGGCAATTTGGCTAATCTTGCTGTTGTTTAATCTTGCAGAAGAATTTGATCTTTCAACCCATAACAAATAACTTAAGGAGAGAGGATTTAACTTATGCCTAGACTTACGGTTCCACCCAATTTCATTGGCACTCCTAGTGTTGACACCTTAGTTGGCCAAGAGTTAAATGGCTCACCTGCAATCGGGATTGACATTTTAACAGGGGGTGACATCAATACATTGTCAGGAAACGACACCATTACAGGAGAAGGTTCTGCCCGCGACAATAGTAACAGCGCCAGTGGAATCAACGTCAGCGATGGTGGCAGTCTGGATGCTGGGGATGCAGACGACACCATCGTAGGTAAGGGTTCGGGCGGTGACGGTAGCAATGACAGTGCTGATAGCGGCAATGCTAATGATGGTGGCACTGGGATAGGAATTGCTAACAGCGGCAATCTGGTTGCTGGGAAAGGAAATGACACAATTACTGGTACTGGCACTGGTGGTACGGGTGGCATTGTTGATGACATTCCTAGCGATGGTGGAGAAGGAATCGGAATCAGCAACGTTGGCGCTCTAAATACAGAGGGCGGAGACGACACGATTACTGGCACTGGTACCGGTGGTAACAGCGGAGGCGACGGTGATATCGGCGGTACGGGAACTGGTATCACCAATACTGGCAATTTGAATTCCGGGAACGGAAATGACACAATTACTGGCACTGGTGCTGGTGGCAACGTCAACCCTGGCCCCGGTGGCGGTGAGGGCGGTAATGGAACTGGCATTACTAACAATAGCGGTTTAAATGCCGGGGAGGGAAACGACACAATTATCGGCATTGGTACTGGCGGCAACAGCCGCATCACTTTAGGCTGGGCAGGCGATGGCGGTACGGGAACTGGTATCACCAATACTGGCAGTCTGGATGCCGGGAATGGAAAAGATACTATTACTGGTACGGGAACTGGTGGCAACGGCGGAACCAATCGATGGGATGGAGGCGATGGCGGTACGGGAACTGGCATCGCCAATACTGGCAGTCTGAATGCAGGCAAGGGAAGCGACACTATCACTGGTACTGGTACTGGTGGCATCGCTGGTGCTAACTATGAAGGGGGTAACGGGGGTACGGGAACTGGCATCACCAATACTGGCAATCTAAATGCAGGCATGGGAAACGACACCATCACTGGTACTGGTACTGGTGGCATCGTCGGCATCGAATACATTAACAATAATGGTGGAGATGGCATCGGGATCAGCAATAGTGGCAAACTGAATGCAGAGAACGGGAACAATACAATTACTGGCACTGGTATTGGCGGCACGATCATCGGGGGCAACTACTCCGGCAAGAATGGGGATGGAATCGGCATCCAGAACAATAAAGACGCTATCATCACTACAGGATGTGGCAAGGACAAGATTACGGGTGATGGCACCAGTTCTGGAATAAACGCCACAGCATATGGCATCTTCAACGACGGATTAATCGATACTGGCAGTGGTTGTGACAAGCTGACTGGACAGGCTACAGTCACAAGCGGTGGTAGGGCCTATGGCATTTATGGACAAGGAACCATCAACACTGGCTCCGGCAATGATGAAATAACTGCCACTAGCACCATCAATGAAGTTCAACAGAAAGTCTCTATCGGTGGTGACATCACTATTGAGTTAGGCAGTGGGGATGACAAATTCAAAGGATTTGGTAGTGGAAGTGTGAATGGTGGAACAGGTTTTGACACATTAGACCTGAGTGTTTTTAATCGCTCCGAACTAGTCATTTCTGGTGTCAGTTCCAGTAATAGCCTCAACTTGGCTAATCTCACCTTCAATAGCAATGGAGATAGTATCACCCTTTCAACGGCTGGCTTTGAAAGTTTCATCTTTGCAGATAGCACTTTAGATTACAGCAGTTTGACAAACGCAGTATAGGTAAAGCTTTTTTTAGCAATGCCAAAAAACTACTACCAAGCTAATAATTAACTTGGTAGTCATTTGTTTAAATATTTCGCCAGAAATTCTTACTAATAGATTTCAGGCTAACTGTTTGCACTTCAACCGCCTGTATTTCTGAATTCTGCCCAACAACCACAGCATGGGATGGCAGCAGCGAATTTAGCAGTTGAACTTGATGATCAACATCTCCTACTGTTTGGTACACCCGATACGGGTCAATTTGCATCCCCAAAGGTATGGGAACGATTTTTAAGTAGTCGTTGAGCGTTTGGATATAGCTGCTATTAAAATTGTGATTAGCTACAAAAGACCGTAGACTATTGAGTAATTGCAATGCCCTTCTAATATCCGCAACAGAACAAGTAGAATCCATCTGCGGTTGACTTTCTTGGTAGCCTTTAGCTTTCTTCTCGGATATGAGATTATGATATTTGTAATTAGCTTGTTGTTGACTGGTTAAAGAGTGAACTTTAGTTTGGGCATTGTAGCCGACTCGACCCCATTGCACTGTTACTTTATTATCTTCAACCTTAGCTGACCAGAATTTGTTGCTGTTGTTAGCAGCATCGACATAGACAAGATAGGTTTCCATGATTTTTAGTATTTTGATAAATTAGTAGGTGGATCTTTGTTAGCAAAAACTCACCTATAGCCAACGCTTTAGTGAAATGAACTCGCTTTACATGGCAATGTTGCGTTGGTAAAGTGCTAGAGAGTAAATTGTCAGAATTCAGCACCCAGGAAGAGGCAGTGCGGTGGACGGATTTCCCGGCATAAAGGAGACAGTTGTGTGGGCGGCAATGCCCTCCGTGAGCAAACTGTCGTCAACTGCCATTCAGAAGTCAGAATGAATAAGTATCTATAAGATTAGTAAATTCATTCATCAAATATTTCTCCTTATTCTTTAACTCTTCTGACGGATGTATTCTGACTCCTAAATTCTTAGAGTAAATTTAGTATTGAGTGAGAATTCTTCCCATCTGTTTTGCGAGTGATTGTCCGTATTCGACTTGCTTAAAATCATATTTAAACCTTAAATCTATACTTCCAGGATAAGGAAATATATTTTGGTGTTTATCTTGAATTATGATTTCATCTATCCTAATTCCACCACAAATTAATTCTGTAGTTTCAAAACCCTTAATTTGGTAAGGAGCCATTTTCCTAATTCCTAAATTTTGCTGAATGTTTGTTTTTTCAATTTACTCATAAGGGTAGCAAATAAGGCAGAGCTTCTTGAATTACTTTTTGGTCTTCTCCAGTTCTGCCCAAATCAGGTTTACTCGAATCATCATTTGCCACGACTGTAGCTGCTGATTTGGCTAAATCTTCGGGGCATCCTCTATCAGTGAGTGCTTGAATAGTTGCATCATACAACCCTTGATTTTTCATGAGTCAATCCTTGAATTTTTAATGTTTTCAACGGTTGATTGCGAAGCGTTTTTACTGAATAAATCAAGACTAAATGTTTTTAGAAATAACATTTAGTCTTGGTAAGCTATTGATTTACCAGCAGTCGCGCGTTGCCCCAATGAAGTTGATGTTGTAGGGCATCAAGTATTGTTTCAGTTTCGTCAATTGTTATTCCTTCTAACTCAGAACAAACCTGTGGTAATACTCGCGGCATTTCTTCACAAATAAATCTGACGAACAGCGCATCTTGTAATGCTTCTAAAACAGAATAGTCATCAGATTTACAAAACTGTTGCATGAAAGCATAATGCGCTAAAGTCAAGTCGCTTTGCTCCAATTCAAAATTAAAAATTAAAAATTTAAAATTAAAGACAATCAGTGGGGTTTTGTCCACAGAATTAATTAATTTGAAATTATTATTCTTCATTTTGAATTTTGAATTTTGCATTTTGAATTCAAAAAGGGTTATACGTAACAACAATTTTGTTTCTCTATCCAGTTGTTCTAGATATGGCCCGTATTTTCCTACTAAAGAATCAATACGGGTAGTTTGTCCGTAATAAGTGACTAAATCTCTCGACATTTTTCAGATATTTTTGAGACAGAATATAAATGAAGCGATTGCCTCTAATAAAACATACAGACAATCGCTATGAAAATCAGTTCAAGTTCCGGAATCTTGCAGTCTTCAACGACTGGGTAGGTTTATCTGCGATCGCCGTTGAAGCCGCCCTTGCCGTTTTCGCCCATTCACGCATACGCTCGACTGCCGCCGCATCTTGCACAGCCAGTGGTGTAATCGTCTGCCGACAAGCTTCTAGATCACCCAAAGTCACCTGCTGCGCTCGTCCTTCATCAAACGCCAACAGTGCAGCTTCGGCGGCAAGAGTTTCCAATTCAGCACCGGAGAATTGGGCGGTGGAAGCCGCGATCGCTTCAAGATACTCCGATTCAACAGTGATGCCAAAGCGTTGCAGATGAATGCTGAGGATTTGCGCTCGTTCGGGTTCGGTTGGTAGATCGACGAAAAAGTTTTCATCAAATCTGCCTTTCCTTTTGAGTTCCGTTGGTAGTGCGGAGGGGTCATTGCAGGTGGCGACGACAAACACACCACTCTGACATTCAGACATGAACGTGAGAATGTTGCCCAAGATTCGCTGTGAAACACCGCTAGTGTCGCTTTGACCAGACAGAGCTTTTTCCACTTCGTCTACCCACAACACACACGGAGCAATAGCTTCAGCCGTTTTTAATGCGCGGCGAACATTGCCCTCAGATTCACCAACTAGAGAACCCAGAAGAGACGCGATGTCAAGCTGAAGTAGTGGTAAATTGAGAATATTAGCGATGTTCTTGGCACAGATCGATTTTCCAACTCCGGGTGGGCCAGCCAACAACACACCTTTAGGTTGTGGCAAATGCAGCAGTCTTGCTTCTTGCGTAAACAGCCGCCGCCGACGATTCAACCACTCGCGTAATAGGTCGAGTCCGCCAAAGGGGATGCTTGCAGGTTTCCCTAACTCAATACCCATTTGAGAGAGCAGCCGAGTTTTGTACTGCACAGCTAATGGTGTCACAGTCGCATCAATAGTAATACCATTGCAGCTCAAACGCTCTTTAACAGTCAACCTTAAGAAGTCGCTGATTTCTTCGAGAGTTAAGCCTAGTGCAGCACGAGCCAAGGATTCTTTCTCGGAGGTAGTTAAGGCAACGGTGAACTTAACTTTTTGCTCTTGCGCCGACTCCCCTAAATACTGCAAATACGAATCCAAATGCTCTTGAATCTGTTCAACTGTTGGCAGTGGCACTTCTGCAAACGGAATCAACCGTACCAAAGACTCATGCAGTTGAATATTCTGACCTAAGAAGATAATCCGTTTGTCGGTGGGTTTTAACCTGTGGTACAAGTTCTTAACCCGTGTGAGGATTTCCCAGGATAACTGCGGAGAATTCTTGCCGAGAAAGGGATGCACGTCACCCAGAATAAATACGCCGTTGCCTGTGAAGTTATTGATGTACTCGAAAATATATATTAGCGGGTCTGCTTGTGGTGGTCTTTTATACTCTGGTACTGGCTTAAACACCAATCCACCATCGTTAGCAATCTGGCATTGTTCCAGCCCGGATACTCCCAGGTTCCAGAAGTAGGTCGGGCATTCAAGTTTTTCTTGTGCAGAAGAAGTGAGCCACTGGATAATTGTCGCTTCTTCTGGGGCAAGGACTTCTAATGCCGAGATGGGGATTTGTGAGTCGAGTGTTGCAAATAAGCTATTTAGGTTCATGTTCTTTTTGATACGGTAGAGGTACGAGTTATTTATGAGTGCTGGTTTGTTGGACAAGCACTTGATAACATTCGGCATCGCCGTCAAATACTTCTGCTATACCGTTGTTGTCCGGGTAGGCTATTGCCGTCACTATCGCATTAAGCAGCACACATAAGCCCTCCGTGTTTGCCTTGATGATTACGGGCTGTCGGGCTTTTTTTTGTGCGTAGATGTGGATGAAAGGGTATTCTTTAGGCAAATCCATAAACGCTGGGGGAAAGCATAGTAATTGTGGCTTTCCCCTTCTCTCCTTATTGTCTTAATCTGGTTTGATGCGCTGAAGTTGTCCGTATTTGCTGAGTTTGGGCTTCAGATTTAAACTCCCGTTCGCCCACAACCCCCAACGCCTCTTCTATTGGTTGCGTGGCTTCCAGGCAACTCAAACCTTCAAAGCCTTCTGCTTCTACCTTTACTTGACCAGTAGACTTATCAAAATGGATCAAAATTGAGCGTTCCATAAATTATCTCCTAGCAAACTGTTGAACTTCCTGATGTCCGGCAAAAGTCAGGCGTAGGGTTTGCACTTGTCCCGTAGTTTCTTCGGTTATGGTGCATTCGCCAAATCTCTCGCGTAATTCTTCAGCTTTTGCCAGTACCATCCGTTTACCGTAAGCTGGCATCAACTGATGACTGAAGAAGTTTTCCCCAAGCCGAGGTGTTGTTTCATACTCGTCATGGATAACTTGGTAAGCTTGATCAGCTTTATTCCAACGAAAACCAATATCTGCACGAGCTTTTATAGTGTGACCAGCAACTACAATCTCTGCACTTTGTCCTTGCGAATCCCCGTAGTAACCCGTTAATGGCTGTGGCGTTTCATAAACCTTGGGTTGCAGTTTTAGATCCTCTAAGGCTTGCACCAAGCATTCACGATTGACTAAACGAGTTTTGACTGTTGAAAAGTGAGACATTTTTATCTCCTTACTGTTACTGTTGGAAGTGACACGCGAACAGTTGTAACCGAACCATGAGTTACGGTTTCCACTACTTCACCGCCCATTTGCAGCGCAAGTTTAGGCAAGTACAAGTTGATGTACTCTTCTTGCAGCTTGGGGAGAAACTGTGGCCCTAGCCCGAAGCCTTTCTTAGCCTGTCCATACCTTTTGTCATAGTCAGAAATGAAACATTCAAATTCCGTACCATTCCAGTAAAAACCTAAATCATTGCTGGCATGACTGATTTGATTGCGGGGTACGACTATGTGGGCAGTTTGTTCTCTCTGGTCGCCTCTGTAGCCATATAAATGTACTGGCTTGTCATGGATTTGGGGATAAAAGCCAAATCTCTGCAATGCTTCGACCAGACAGGATTGGTCTTTGAACTTGATAGCGATTTTTGAAAAGTGTGACATATTTAAAACACCAAAGAATTTTCAGTAAGTGCAATGCAATGAATTATTCTCACTGCATTGCATTTTTCTAACGGAACTTAAACGCGCTCACAGTAGCAACCGTCAGCCCAACGTCAGAGCTTGCCAGTTGTTGCAGATTGCGCTGCTCGTCCAGTAATTTAGAACGAATATCGTCCATCTTTTGCTGGAGTTGCGTACGCCCATCTGCACCCAGATTCTTATCAACAATTGCCGGATCATCCACAATGGAATTCAAATGCTCCATCATCGACTGGAGACTACCGCCAGCTTCGGGACTAGCATTCGCCAGCAAAACCTGTACCTTCTGGAGATGTTTCTGCATCTTTTGTTTGAATCGTACAGGCTTTCGCCCTGGTTCCCAGTCCGCCAACTCTTCTAACAACTGCGCGGCGAGTTGTTCACCTCCAGCGATCGCCGCTTCCTTGAGCCTTTGCTCTAGATTTTGGTCGTACTGTTGAATGAACTGGGTGATTTGATTGAGGCATTCGGCTTGTTGCTGGTTCAACTGTTCCGACAATGCGGGGATAATCACGGGACGACCAATAATCACCTGCAAACAATCCTCTAACTCGCTCAATGTCGGGAATGCTCTCAGCAGATTCGCTTTAACTTCCGCTTGTTTATCTTGCGGCAGTTCCCAAGTGTTTAGGGAAATGAAGTTTTCTATCCGTTGCTGATAATCCGCCAGCCCTTGCTCGTACTCATCCTTAAGCTTGGTGCGTAGTGTTGGAGCGATCGCATCTCTAATGTTGAGCAATTGACTCCACACCAGAGGAGCTAAATCAATCGGGCAAATCCAATCACCGTTGTCAGATGTCATCCATTCCTGGACAGAGGCGATTTCTTGTCTGAGTTGACTGGCCGCTTCATTAAGAGCTTTGAATACTTTGATGCCACGCAAACCTACTTCAGAATTAGTCACTTTAATGAGATCGGATTCTGTGCCAGTATCTTCAGATTTCAGCACATCTGCCCATTTTGGTGCTGCACTTATTGTGCTGTTTTTAATTCGGATACTAAAGCGAATACGGGTTTTATTTAATTTGGAGAAATTGATTCTTTCGACAGTTGCATCAGCGAGAAATGTTTCTGACGGTGCGATTGCTTGTACCATTGTTCAGTACCATTACTAAGTTTTCAACAATCATTAGCGAAGCGCATCAACAATTCGCAATTCGCAATTCGCAATTCGCAGTTATGATTAGTAGGTATTAAAATCCTTTGTGCTATTGCTAACTAGTGCATTAATTACTTGAAACCAGCAATTTTTAAATGCTCATCCATGTTTAATTATTCAATTGGATAATTCGCATTTTAATTGCGAATTGCGAACTGCGAATTGCGAATTGATTTATAGCAATCCCATTTGTACTACAGTTTGCTCTTTCGGAGGCTCATAAGTTTGACCTTCAATCTCCTGACATTTGATGCCTAATTTTGTGGAGTTCAAGAAAATCTCAGATGTTTTGCGTTGGTTTGGCAGTGGTGCAAATACATACTTGCTATTCTTGCCACTGCTCTCAGTTTGCACATATCTGTATTGAGTACCATCAATCAAATAGACTTTCGATTGACTCAGTGTTTTCGTTTCAAAAACAGGATTTAGTTTCATGAGTGCTGCTCCAGTTCGAGATAGTAACCATTACCTGTCTTCTTTACCTTGGCTATATCTTTGGTTATCAAATCTTGAATCACAGTCTGGCTAAAATTTAGTTCTGACAATCTAGCTCTTCCGTCTCTATTTTTCAGGAATTGGAGACAAGCATTATTATCAAGAGCAGACTTTTTACTGCTGGTTTTGGTTTTCATATTTTTGATGGTTGAAATTGTTTGAGGTAGGAATTCAGAAGTTGCGAAATAAAAACTCCTGAATTCTGAGGCTTTGTTTTAGCTGTAAACTTTGAGGGATGTTGCCTTTCTTTTGAGATTCCCGTTACCGTCATCGCCGTTGGTTGTAATAGTAGCTTGGCGGTTGCATTCTGACATCGGGCAAACAAAATCCCAATGGTTAATCTGCAATTTCTCTCGATGCTCTACCAACACAATTTGGTTTTTACGCTTGGGGTCTTTATTGCTGATTAAAAACGCATCGCCCAAGGCATAAAATCCAGTCAAAGCATAGTGCCGCTTACCGCCTAGCATTAGAGTATCCCAGGCAAGTTGTTTTTCTTGTTGCTTGTTCATCGCTTTTGATTAATAGTTTCAGATGAATTGTGCGAAGCTATATCTATGCAGCAGAACGCCTGGAGATATTTTTGGCTTTGTCAACAGCGATTTTAGGCTTGATATTTTCAAACGGGGTTTTGATTTCTAGCGGTATTCCTAACTGTGCTTGAAGCATTGCAACTTGATTGAGATGCTTATCAATTTCAGTTAGAATTTCCTCTTCAGATTCTTGGGGTGAAAGCTGTTGAATTTCGTTCTCGCTCATGTAAACTATATCTTTGCTGTTCTTATCAGGCAGTAATCCATACTGCCATCCAGCACCACTTTCTTTTGCAATCAAACTGTCACTCGGAACAAATTCAATCCCTACTACTATTCCCTGCTTTGTGCGTTGACCAAACGTAAACCTTGGATATCCCCAGCCGCGTGGAATTGTGATTGTGACTTGCATACAATCTCTCCTTTTGGATTATTTTTTGATTTTTCGGGTTTAATAATCAAAGCGGTTTCATCTTTGATTAATGAACAATTAACTTTCGATTCAGACTTGGCGTAGCAATACTATTTGTGCAAAAATCTTAGAGTTGAATCAATTTTATTTTCTTAAGCGATTGCTCTTTAAATGAAACAGCGATCGCTTGAGTTTTTAGAACAGTTTTGTGGTTAACTGCTGCCAGGGCAGGATTTTTTGGCAATCAAAAAGCGGTCTGCTGTTAACAAACCGCCTCGGAACTTGATAAGTTGTATCGAAGACTGGAAATTTCTTTTATTGGGTAAATCTTGCTAATAGTTCTTCACGAGATAGTGATGATAATTGCAGCAAAACATTAGCAAACTCTTCTGAGGGTAACTGTAGCAAACCGTTAACAACTCTCGACAATTCATCATCAACAGAACCAAATCGAACTTTGAGCAAATTCTCTACTATTTGGCGTTGTCCCAGTTGTACTCCTTGCTCCACACCTTCTTGTACAGCAGCAGCCCTGGCTTCTTCGTAAGCTTGGGTTAAGTTCATAATTAGCTCCTCGTCATCTTGGGTTAACTCTGGTTGTGCCATTAAGCTAATACGCCATCTGTAAATTATCTCCAGCACATTGCGACGCAAGCGGTTTTCTGTTGGCAGTGCTACAAGTTCACTAACAGCAAGTTGTTGAACCTTTCCCCTACCCAACAGCCGAAACCAAAGCGTGTCTGGAGTTGAAGGTAGTTTATTAATCGCAACTATTGCTCCTCGCTCTCCTTCGGGCAGAAAGTATACTCCATCAGGCCAATTGTCTAAATCTAGTGTAGCCCCAAAAGTCTTGAGCAGAGTTTCTGAAGCACTTGGCGACAGAATCCACAGCCTTGGTAAGTCATTCTCTGCTATTGCTGTGTCTTCTCGATTAGCCTGACGTTGGGAATCGGCAATCACGGTAAACAATTTTTGAAGGCAACTACGCACTTCGGAAAAACTTGGCTGATTACGAAATGGTTCTAACAGTGCAGTATTTAACAACGCAATTCTGCCCAATAATCCTAAAGTTTCAGCATCAGCAGTGGAATTTGGTGTTGCAGAAAATAAAACATCGATAAATCTTGTCTCGTCAGTAACTTCTTGATTTGTTCTTACTTCACCCAAAGGTGACAATAATTCCTCTAAGAATTGCTTGGCAAATTGATCGTGCGGCTTGGTAGTCATATCAAAAATCAGAATTTAGTAATGATGGAGCATGATTGATTAGGTCAAATAAACTGGGCTATTTGTTTTGACACAGATGTAAATCTCCATTTAATAAATATTTAGCGAAACCAGCATTGTAATTGGGCAACATCGAATATAGCGAACCATAACCAACAGTTTGAGCTAATCAAGTATTTTTTCGCAAATATTCAAGCTCAAAAACCAGCCTTTGAATATTGCTTGTTTTTAAATTAACTATGTAAGAGATTCTTAAGAAATCCTAAAGAAAAAATTGCATAATATTTCCTGATTGTTGGGTTTAATAAATCTCTGAAAAACTTTAGGAAAGATGTTAATTTGTCAGCCCCATCTAACAAAGCCATAGTTATAATCAATATCTAGGAGAAGAAAACAAATAGCACTGTTAAGCAGAGTGGTTAATATTAGCAACCACATATTTTTATTTGCTAGTAAGTGACATTAAAAAGTAGATAGGCGTAACCTTCTAGCAGTAGCTATTTAGATAATTCAAAAGTAAGGCAATTATTAAATAAGGTTGAAGATTTTCAACAGCTTCAACCCAGAAAGCTTGCCATAAATACAATGTTAAAACCAGGAATTTGCAACAATCATCTACAACTATGACATTTCATCAGTTACGCACAGGAGAGTTTTTTTGTTTTTCTGGGATGACAAAAGCCAAAGTTTATCGGAAAGTAAATGCAACTTATTGCAGTCAAAATGGTTTTTTACAACCGATTCGCCCACATACAAGAATTAGGCGGTTAAGCTCATCAGAAGTCAAAGAATATTTAACTGTGAAACCAAACTCAGCCTTGAGTAATAATATGGAACATAACCATAGGTGGTAAAACGGCTTTCATCTGGGTCTGTAGCATGAATAGAAGTTAATCCGAATGGAGATTTCATGTACAGTAGATATATCTCTCAAGACTTAGATGTTGAACTCACCTTGGCAAAGTCCAATTCCCTTGTCTCAATACCCAAATCTGAGAGTCGTAATGTATTTCGAGAGTGATGGTCACTGGGTTCCGATTAAATACTGTCATTTATCACGAGCCGTTGAAATTCATTACCGCATAGTATCCCAAGCAGGTAAAGAAGTTGTGATCTTTCCTGTTGATTTAGATCCAAACCTTTTTAACTAACAATAATTTGAATTAGTTATTTACTCCCGTAGATCAACTAAGTGATAGCGGGAGTTTTTTTATTTACTTAAATCAATAAATTGACCTACTTAATTTCAGTAGCTAATCTTTTGACAATCTTTTAAATCATTCCACATTAGACAACTTCCAGACGTAGTAGTGGTTTGTGCTGGGAATTGATTTTACTACTGAGGTAAGCCAATGCTGTTTTTGCAGCAACTACACTTGAATCAAACTGTTTATCTTGTGCTGATAAGCGTTTGTAATCTGGATGTTCGACAATCTGGGCAATCAAAGCTTGGGTATGATTAATTAGTTGTGAAAGTCCTATAGATTCGCTGTGGCAATGTGGTAAATCTTCACCCTTAAAATGTTTGAGAAAACGGCTGCTTGAATGCGGTAAGATTGAGTATCTCCAGCCAGCACCTATAGTATCTCCTAACAATGTACTATCTGGTAAATATTCTAGTCCGATCACCAAACCCTGATGAGTTTGTTGTCCGAAAGCAAATCTGGGGTATGTCCACTCATACGGAAGAGTAATTGTTGGTTTCATAAGTAATCTAATTTTGTAATTAAAATTACAGTTGATAATTTTTGCTAAATGTCAGTATTGATAAAACCTAACTCCGAAAAGCTTTTACTTATATTGAAAAACACATCATTATTAGATATACATCAGCTGTGTTTGAGCGACTACTTTTAGCAAACAAAACATATTCAAAATATTAAAGAGGAAAATTTATAGGTAGAAATAGTTGTGATATTTATTTTTAGCATTAAGCTTTTCAAGTTAATCTGAGGGGTTTAACACTGTAATATCAGCAAATCTTGACAATTTAAGATTATTTATACCATTAATAAGTTTTAGTGAAGAAAACAGAGTAATTATTTTTCTTTTTAACTGATAAGTTAAATACTGCACTAAAAACTGTTTTTGTTTACTAGCCTGTGCTATTTAAACAGAAATCAGATGTCAAAAATGTTATAAATTGACTTTGTTACTCAAGGCTGGCGTATGTTTTTTCAACAACTACGCACAGGTGATTACTTCCGAATTGCTGGTGTCAGTAGTAATTCTGTTTACAGAAAAGCTAGCAGTTCATATTGTCATATCAATGGTTTTTTGCAGCGAATTAAACCTTATGTTTTAGTCACAAGGTTAACTTTTAATGAGATTGAAGCATATAGAGCGCAACAGCAATCTGAACTTGATAATACTGAAACAGATAGCAAATAAATATATACACGCTGATCAATAGCGTTCAAAGCATCAATTTATTACGCTGTTAATAGCTAATAATAACAGCATTTTCTCAGCCTCCAACAACCTATACCATTTCTTGTTTTGATTCTGTAACCCCTGCTGATTGCCAGAATTTCGAGTGTAAGGTAATGTGTACCTAATTCAGTAGTTGAAGTCGTTTTTATGACATTTAAGGAACTTCAAACAGGCGATTATTTTCGTATTTTGGGCATAACTACCCCTTACGTCTACCGAAAAACCAACGATGACTCTTGCACCTTGAATGAGACTTTACAGCCGATTCGACCTTACACATCAGTGAAAAAGCTCACTGGGACAGAACTTATTGAATTTCTAGGACAACAGCAACCGGACTCTCAACCACAACGCACAGTTAGGTTAAAATCTCGACCTGTCCCTAGTAGAGAAAAGGCAGGCATCTCAAAGTATGGGATCATCAAGTAATCAGTGAATTGGTCTTCAGGGCAAGTACTTCTTTTAGTGCCTGCCCTTCTTACACAAGAATCCTTGTTTCTCTAACTGAAGCTAACCCAACATCCCCACACCTATCAACCAAAGCCTCACACAAATCAGCCGACTTCACCCCAACCACCCCCCGGCTGAATTTCACTAGCCAATCCATTGAGGAACGATTGATAATCGGGGTAATTTTTGACAACAGCAACTAGACAGATAAATGGATATTCCTCCCAGAAGTAGACATGGTAATAAGCACTTATTAAACTGCAAGTAGTAGAATACTCAAGTTAGAGCAGCTAAAAAAATTTAGCTGTTCTTCTCTTTCGGTGTATTTCATTTAAATTTCATCACCACACGGTTAATTACACTCAACTCAAACAAGCATCTAGAAAATTTAGTTATTATTTGAATCTCTGGTAATTAGGAAAACTCTCTTGACGAATTTTTCTGTAAACTCCGAAAGAAAGGATATGAAACTGATGATTTTAATCCAAGCAAACAAGATACTATACATCTAGTAACCTAATACTTAGAGAATTTAGAGTCAGAGCAGCTAAAAAGCTTTAGCTGTTCTTATTCCTTGAGTGCCGCTAATAAACTTTGAAAAAGCTTGTAGCCAGGGATAGATGGTACATCTGCATTTGAATCTTCTGGAGGCAGCAGAATTTTATGCGTTGACCCTTCGCACAAGCACTCACAATCGTGTATCGTTAAGTGTCCCATGATAAACAAATGTTCTAAAATGGGACAAATTTAAAAAACCCGATTGAACAAAATTGAGATAGAAGCAGAAAACGGTAAGCACAGTAAATTGCTATCAAATAACCTGTCAATAACTGGTTATAATAAAATATTAATTCTCTTGACCGTTCTTATTTTTGGTTCATTGCTCATTAAGCTCAGATTTAATAACACAGGCAACCATCCCTAATTATGGTGCAATCGCCTGACATAACTTATTAAATCTGAGCCTTCCCTAAGCCACAGCCCCCAAACGCGTTTCTTGTGCCTTTCTGATGACACTAGCAGCTTGCATGAACTCGTCTAATGCAATCACCGCACTCAACGGTTCTTGATGCTGAATTTTATCAACGCAGTTTGACCAGTGGGTTAAATGTTCAAAAACCAAACCCAGCATTGAATCGCCTTTGTAAGCTTGATAAACCCTTGGACACGCACCATTACAATAGACCAGCTTGTAGCCAGGGACTTCTAATATCTCTGCATTTGGGTCTGTTGGGGGTAGCAGAATTTTATGCGCTGGCCCTTCAGGCAGACATTCCGAATCGTGTATCGTTGATAAAGTCATGATAAACAAAATGTTTTGATGTCAGTATTTAGGCGATAGCGTGTGGAGACTGCAATCGCCTTTTACCTCAAACTAAGCTGCAACTACTGGCCGCACTCCCAGATAAGCAATCGCAATATCCGCAGTATCAGCCACCTGATTCCTGCCATACAGTCTTGGGCGAGAGTACCAGCCTTCTGCATTGCAACCGACGAAGCCGACTAAACGCCCTTCCCGAAAGACTTTCGTGCTGAACGATAGCCAGTCAATATCACTGTGCCACAACCCGTATTTGCGACAGACTTCTTCGAGTTCGTCCGATAGTCGCTCGTTGCGCTGACGCGGGGTTTCTGGTTCAGCGATAGTTGGTTTAACTTCGGCTACTCTTGCGGCGAACCAAGTCTTGTCGAATGGCAGTCTTCCGCCACCCTTCAGTTGCACCCATACAGTGATGCCGCCTTCAATCCAGATGGTTTTGATTTGGTCGGGGGTGCTGTCTATGATGGTTGCGATGATTTGGCGATCTCTGTGGGTTAGCGGGTCTTGGGTTGGGGCTACCGTTTCGGACTGGGTTGCAAGAAGGTCGTTGAGTTCTTGCTGTGCTTTCTGTTGCTCGTCAACAGGTAGGGCTTGCTCTATCAGTGTTCCGTAAGGCATAATAAAACTCCTTTGATGAAGAGGGAAAGGCGATCGCAGTAGTTGTCCAGACGCGTGCGATCGCCTTTGTTTTTACGAACAAAACGTTGTGGATTCCCACAACGCATTCACAGAAATTTAGCGAAGCTTTTAGAACATAAGAGATGTGCAATTGTTTACCAGGGGGTAAGCAAACGCACTTTTCTGGTTTTAGTGCAGATATTAGTGAATGTCCGTTGATTGCATCGCCAGGCACTCTTTACCCACTCAATAGTTGAGCTTGTGCTATACCCCAGCAATCATGTCTCTGGACTATGTTTAGTTAAATAGAACTTTTTGCAAACCCTTGATTGCGTTCTGGTGCAGGCGGTTTACTATTCCTTTGCCCATATATTTAATATAAAGTCTTACTTAGTATTTGTCAAGTTAGACTTAATGAATGTATAGTAGACTTAGTAAAGATAAAGTGCTAACTTGTAGAAATGAATACTAAACCGAGGCTTAAATAAAGGAGGTGGTTTAGTGAGTTCATGCTTGATGAAAGTTGAAAAGCGGATTCGTAAAGAAGTCCCTGGTTTAGGAGAAAGAATTAGACGCGCTAGAAAAATCGATAGACGATCTCTACAAGAAATAGCTGCTTTAGCTGGAATGAGTACACCCAATTGGTATGCGATTGAAAATGAAGAAATGAAAACGCTTCCACTGGAAACACTTAGAAGAATAGAAGCAGCTTTAGGTGTTAGTTTTGACGTTAACTTCGATGGAAATGAGGATGAGACTGAGGAGGATGAAAATTAATCACTCTAAACACGATATTTAAAAGCGATCGCCCGCCGGCAAGCAACGCGATCGCTAACTAAACCACCACAAAGTGTATAGTCATGTCTAACTTACCAGCTATCAGCAAACTCCTTCAAGACAACCCTGCCTTACTCACTACTGAAGGCTTATCAGCGTTGCTTGAAGACTGCATCTGCCTGAAATACCCAAGCCATCATAAATTTACTTACCCATCTTTGCTCAACAGAGATATCTACCTAGCACTTGCTGAACTGGGCAACGGCAGCACTCAGGATGAAGAAATGATCCGCCGCATCATGGCAGACCCCAAAGGTTGGTGCATTGATGCGCCAGCAGATGTTCAACAAGGAGCTAAGTTTTACGAACGCCTGGGCAAAATGTTTGATGCTGACTTTAGCACAGACCTGTTTGTTTACCACCGTGTTAGGGACAACATTCATCAACTCCAGCACAAATTGGGGATTTCTGGAGTTAGCGACAGAAATGTTTCTATGCGCGATCGCTTATTCTCATACCCTGCCGCAGAAGATCAGCTGATTCTGCTAGTAGTCCACCAAGGAAATTTTGCTGGGTAATACCCTCTAATTGATAAACTAGTCAAAAAAGGGGTTGAGCATGGCGAAAAAGTATATTGTAGATTTAA
>NZ_JACJRV010000106.1 GCF_014697475.1 Nostoc sp. FACHB-152 | reverse complement strand
TGGGGATTTCCCACCAACAAGCAGCACAAAAAGCCCTAGATGCCGGGCTAAACGTGGTTATGGATGCTTGCATCAAAGTTGAGTATCTGCGATTAGGGGTTCGCCAATAGGTGGTGTCATATCATGTCCGGTTGAGCAATTATCATAAAAACCCTCTCCCCTGCGCCCCTGCTGCCTTAATCATAAGTCTTTAACCGGACATGATATTAACTAAAGCGATCGCTCGCTTGTCATACTTACATCGGCTGATGGGTTCACCTTGACTATGACTAGGCTCAGTGACAATATCAAGTTCTTTTCCTTTCCTTACCAATTCTCAACAATAATTTTCTAAATTCCCCTATGTATTTCTATTGGCGATCGCGAACGTTACTCAATCATAATCATGAGTAAATACAATAATTACTACCTTTGATAGGAGGGGCAGAATGTTTATCTGTGTTATTGCAGACTACGGTACAGGAGATCCAGCATTTACTGAAGTCACGCAACGTTTACTTCTAGCTTTTCCCCATGCCCAAATTCATTTACTTTCGGTTCCGCCATTCAGTACCTTGGCCACAGGCTTTTGGATTGCCCAATTGGGACTTAACCCAGGCCCAAGCGAGCGGCTGATTTATCATAATTGTGCGCCGCGTCAGGATGATCCACAAGCTCGTCGAGACAATGAGGGTGAAGGACTAACCTATGCTCTTTTACCCAACGATGTAAAGGTCATAGGTGTCAATGCCGGCTATACTCTCTCTTTTATCAAAGACCATACCAAGGAATTGCGAGTGGTCAACGTTTCTCGTGGTGGCTCACAGTTTCGCTCACGGGATGTGTTTCCTGTCGCTGCGACCGCCATCATGCGTGAAGATTTTAGCCTTTTAGGAGATCACATAAACCGTGAGCAAATTCCCGATGTTCCACCAGATCGAATTGCCTGGATTGATGGCTACGGTAACATCAAAACAACTATTGCGGCGCATACAGTTAACTTGCAGCCTCAAACCAAAATCGTAATTCGTATTGGAGATGTGGTCAGTGATGCAGTTTATTCTGATGGCAGTTTCAAGGTACCTGAAGGAACTCTAGCCTTTGCCCCTGGTAGTTCCGGTTGGTCAGTTGACGAACAGACACAGCCATTACGCTTCTTAGAGCTATTTTTGCGAGGCGGAAGTGCTTGGGAACGCTTTGGCCGTCCCCGTGTGAATCAGCAGGTAACTCAAATTGCCTAATCCGCGCTCTGGAGGCTTGCACCAGCGTCATCTTGGAGACTACCACAATGTTTACAGTGTGGTAAATGTTTGTAAGTAAGATTGTGGCAGTTTTGACATTCAACATATTGATAATAACCACAGTGCGGACAATAAGCATCATTGAGCCGAATTTTCCTCGCACAATTGACGCAACGTGATTTTTGAACTCTGCTAACGGCCTGAAGTTTAGGGTTAAGGACAATTTTTTGAAAAAACTTGATAATGCCAAAACCAATCAGTGGAATTAGCAAGATATAAACATAGCTGATGAGGAAAAGTAATCTACCCAGAACTGCACTAATAACATCAAATATAAATTGAAAGATTACCCCTATTTGCAGAAATTCAAAAATTTTTAGGATGAATGGGATAAAAAAGATCACCAACAAATGCCAGCTAATTAGAGAAATCAGTCCGGCTCCTCTACGCTGAGAAAATTGATGAACTAATAAGGCTATAAAAATCAGTGGCAACAGAAACAGAGACTGAAAAATCAGTTGAATACTTGGATACCAAAAGTCTGCCTGCTGATACCCTTGTTCAACTGTTCTAAATTCATTACCTTTCTGAATAAAGGCTAGAAAATTAACACTTTCCGGGAAAGTCAGCAGTTCATTCTTAAGTAGAGAAATTTCCGATTCTAGTTGAGATATCTTCAGATTATTTTGCTGTAACTGGACTTGAGCTTTTTCTGCACCGACTTGATTAATTGATTGCCCACGAGGTTGTCCGGCAATCTTTTCTAAGAGCGTAGAGTCATACTGAGCGCGAATCTGATTATTAGCTTGTTTCAGATTGCTGATTTGTATTTGTTTCTTGTCAATGGCTTTTATAGTTTGCTGAATTTTGGAATTGTTAATCTTATCTTTGTACTCTGCATACTGCAAACAGGTTGAAGAAACTTTGCCCACATGACCTGCTTCAGCTTGTTGATATCTTTGTGTGTGACTGGCTGGATTGCTACTATCCAATGGCAATGACTGCTTCACAATTTCATAATTTTTATCTTTAGTCGTTTGCGTTCGGTAAGTTTGCCATTCGGAATAACATGGATAAGCTTGTGAAGGGCTGAGATGCCATCTACTAATATCATCTAGTCCTGTAAAAACATTGATTAAGATAAAAATATCAATCAAAATAATGACAATCAAACTAATCCTATTTAGAGGTTCATTGTTGATTGTCCTTGACTTACTAAAGAATTGATTGGAAATCTGACGTATTCTGGCAAACATCTTTTCTTTCTAACTGCTCTGCTGTATTCTCCAACATCAGAGTTAACAATTCCGACATCTCCCACAAATCTTTATTACGGTTATCGTTATAAATCATCAGCGTTCTAGGGTCAGCATGACCAAGCCCCGTTGGGGCGGGGTGTCGGGTGTGGAGGAAGAGAAAGCTCAACCCTACTTTTCCGCCTTTAGGTCGAGTTATTACTAGGTTTTTTGAGCAATTTCTCCTTTGGGCTACGCCAAATTTGAGAGCGAGTATCAAGCAGCTACAAATTCAATTCTCCACAAGGAGAATTGGTGCCTAAATCTTTTGCTACTGCCTAATTTCTCATAAGCGTACAGTTCAAACGCTTCGCTATTCGCCCCTTGAAATCTCTCGTACTCCAGGAGAAAAATTATGGATATTCAATCAATCTTGTCCTTGGCAATTCAAGTTATCTTCATGGGTTTCGTTAGCCTTGTGGTCATAGACTTCGTAAACAGCTTGTTCTGGCTACCTTATTCATATTCTGCGATTGCACCCGTCGCTACAACAAATCAAGTAATCGCAGCAGAAACACCCCACACTGTACTCATACCAGAAACAATCGCCGCACTAGAACCAGAACCACAGTTCGCGCAACTGCCTGACCCTTGGTTCACCACAAATATTACACCAATCCCAATACAACAAGAGCCGGTTGTGCTTGAGTTCCTCACATTAAGACTGCTACCGCCAGTAGCTTCTGTTGTTCAACCGAAAGGTAGGGCAACCACCAAATCTACTAAAACCACTCAACCAAAATCTACTAAAACTCGCAAAACTAGCCAGCCCAAAACTGCGGTAACACCTCGTAAATCTCGCAAGTCGGCTGCGGCTTAATACCAATTCGCAATTCGCAATTCGCAATTCGCAATTGAGACGCATCAGATATAGCATGGCTTTCGAGGTTTGAATGTGTTGCCTCATTTTAGAAAATTGATATAAAGCTACTGGCAAAACCTCGATTTCTCCTCGTTTTTCCTCTTACAAAAAGTTCGCAGCTTAATCCCAAGCACCTAATTATTTAACTGCGAACTGCGAATTGCGAATTGCGAATTGGAGAGGCGATCGCTCAAACTGTCGTTTCAAAAATTAGAATAATGCAAGCAGCGCACTGTGCGTTAGTAGTGGCTCTCCAGTACGTTCCAGACGATCCTCAGTTTGCAATTGCTCGTCTGCATCTCGAAAGAGCAATTGCTTTGTCTGGAGAATATTACCAAACTCGCTACTCTATATTTTGGAAAACTTCATCACAAAAGGTGAAACGCTCAGTTAGACAACAATGTAATCAACTGGCATTCGATACGTATTCGCACATGGTTGATTGTGCTGTGTTGGTAAACGAATATGCAGCAAAACAAACGTCTGCTGGTATCCCCGAACCCAAGCAGTGGCGAGAATTCTTAAACAATCTCGAATGTGCCTTTAATTGGATCGAGCGTGAGCATCCACAAGAAATTAACATCAAGCAATTAAGTCTAATTTGATTGCTTTGTTCAAAGCGCAAATCTTCACTCTTCAATATCGGCTACGCCAATGTTTTGTGAAAATTATATCTATATATAGTCATGGTCAGCCAATTCGCTACACAGGGTTGCTTATTCGACCTGCAAACCGTTTTAGATTATGGGCAATCCATCCTCAACGTTGCCCAAGAACTAGCTAAATCACTAATTGATCATCGCCCTATTGCTAAAAAAACTATTCAATCGCAAATGAATCGCCACTTTCACGGCACTGCGGCTGAGGGCAAGTGGTTGTGGAAAGATGCTTACGAAGCTGTGGAAGTGGCGTTAATTCTTTACCTCCGCCGCCAAGGAATACCACAAAACCCCTTAGAACAACTGCAACTGCTTGAGTCACTTTGCCCTACTCACACCCGCCGCAGTGAGGAACAATTGCAACTCCAGCAATTCTCGACACCCTTACCCTTGAGTGCTGCATTAATCGAAGATGCCCGTAGAGACTGGTGTGCTTTAGGAGGCAATGAAAAGGACATTATAGACCTCTCAAACATCAAGCTGGGTGAGCCAATTCCATTCACCCAAGGGATTTTATTCTGCACATACTCAACTCTGCGCTCACAAAAGAATGGCAAAAGCCGGCTCAAGCAAATTGTTGAGTGGGCAGGATCGGACTTTGAGGGTGTCATTTCATTTGACGAGTGCCACAGTATGGGAAATGCGATGGCGGTTGAGGGATCGCTGGGTATGGTTGCAGCATCGCAGCAGGGCATTGTCGGGCTGAGACTGCAAAATGCACTTGCCAATGCCAGGGTTGTTTACGTGTCGGCAACCGGAGCAACCAAAGTCTCAAACCTATCTTATGCAAATCGCTTAGGCCTCTGGCAGACTGGCGACTTCCCGTTTACCTCTCGTGAGGATTTTGTGGAGTCTATCTCTGTCGGCGGCATTGCGGCGATGGAAGTTGTTGCACGGGATCTCAAGGCACTTGGTTTGTATTTGGCGCGATCGCTGTCCTTTGATGGCGTAGAGTATCAAACTCTCGAAATCGAGTTAACGCCGACGCAAGAACGGATATATAATGCCTATTCCGATGCTTTCCAAATTATCCACAATAATTTAGAGAAAGCATTGGAGGCTTGTAACATCACTGGTGCGAAAACGTATAACCGTGCTGCTAAGATGTCAGCCAAATCGCAGTTTGAGTCGCATAAGCAACGCTTCTTTAATCATCTCCTTACGGGGATGAAGTGTCCTATGCTGCGGGGAGCGATTGAGAATGATTTAGCCCAAGGTCTTGCTGTTGTCATTCAAATCGTTTCAACTAACGAAGAGTTATTGAAGCGGCGGCTTGATGAAGTTCCGGCTGACGAATGGAAGGATCTCAACCTCGATCTAACGCCTCGTGAATATCTCATGGATTATTTGATGAGTGCATTCCCAATCCATTTGCATTCCATCCATTCAGGAGAAGACGGAGAAGAAAGATCCGAACCTGCCTTTGATGCAGACGGTTCTCCTGTAATCTCACTTGAAGCTGTGGGTTTACGTGATGCCTTGATTGATCGACTGGCCAGCCTCGACCCCATTCCCGGTGCTTTAGAACAACTGCTATGGCATTTCGGTCACAAGCAAGTTGCTGAAGTGACTGGTCGTAGCAAACGGGTTTTAAAGGATGAATCTGGTCGCTTGTTCGTTGATTCCCGTGGTAGTGGGGCGAATATTGCTGAAACTGCTGCATTTATGCAGGGGGATAAGCAAATCCTCATTTTCTCTGACGCTGGCGGTACTGGTCGCAGCTACCACGCTGACTTGAACGCGGTTAATCGTAGAAGGCGATCGCATTACCTTTTAGAAGCCGGCTGGAGAGCGGATAATGCAATCCAAGGACTTGGGCGGAGTCACCGCACAAACCAAGCATCTGCACCAATCTTCCGACCAGTCACGACAAACGTGCGCGGTGAACGCAGGTTTATCAGCACAATTGCTCGACGGCTGGATAGCTTGGGCGCACTTACTCGTGGGCAGAGACAAACCGGGGGCAATGGTATTTTTGATACCAAGGATAACCTGGAGTCGCAATATGCCGAACGTGCTTTGTACGAGCTATTCAGGCAGATTTACCAAGGTCGGTTTTATGAGGTTCCACTCGGCACTTTCGAGCAAATGACTGGTTTATCGCTGACTTCCCACGAAGGCGGGATGAAGATAGACCTCCCACCCCTGCGTCAATTCCTCAATCGCTTGCTGGCTCTCCGCATTGATATGCAAAACATCATTTTCGAGCGTTTTGAACTTTTGTTAAGCCAACAGATTGAAGCAGCGATCGCCGCCGGAATCTTTGAGATGGGTGTGGAGACTTTACGGGCTGAACGGTTTACTGTCGAAAGCCAAGAATCTGTGTACACTCATCCTGCCACTGGTAGCGTAACAAACTATCTCAAGGTAGAACGCACCCAGAAGAACAACATCAAAACTGCTGAGGAAATGCTGGAGTTTGCTGCCAAGTACCAGGGTCAACTTATGATCAATGAAAAGTCTGGTAACGCTGCTGTGTCCATTCCGACACACAGTATCTTCGACAGTGATGGTGGTGTTATTCCACGGGTTTTGTTGGTGCGATCACAAAAAGAAACTCGCGTCACACTCACGGATTTGGAATCATCCAGATGGAAGCAAGTTCCTACTGAAGTGTTCATCGCGGCGTGGTCGAAGGAAATTGATGCACTGCCCCGTTTCATCACTGATTACCTGCATCTAGTCACCGGAATCCTGTTACCGATTTGGAAGATACTCCCACAACACAGTAGCCGGGTCTTCCGATTGCAAACCAGCGATGGCACGAAAGTGCTTGGTCGGGTGGTGAATGCTCAAGATATTCAAACTGTTCGAGAGCAACTCGGCTTGAAGAATAAGCTGCTTTCTCCAGCAGAGCTTGTGAAGCTTGTGCTGGACGAGAAGTATTCACAGCAGTTACCTGGAGGTATAACACTGCGGCGGTCTTTCGTTGCTGGTGAACCGCGCATAGAACTAGTCGATGCTTTATCCTTGGCAGACCGACTGGTGAGTGTTGGATGTTTCACCGAGATCATCAACTGGCGCAAGCGGGTGTTTGTGCCAACAGGAGATCGCTCTGCTGCTGTTTTGGGTGCTGTAATTGAGATTCTTGGATAGTGAAAGCAAAGCGATGTGGTTTTAACCCGTCGCTTTGTTTTTTCTGAAATCCTGGTTGTAAAGGACTTCATTGAGTGTTTTCTTCTGACGCTTGTAAATTCGCTAATGTCGTTGCAGTCTGATGAGAGATTAAGACTTTAATACCAACAGCAAAGCTCAATAAATTATAAATTTTACTTTATTTAATCTTGAGAATAAGATTAATTATAATATCTTTAAAGCTGAAATAAATTATTAATAATAATAGGAAAACTTGCTGAAACTGAATAACGGGATCTAACCGCTAGCCATGTATCATTAATATTATTCCAGAAGCCAACATTATCACTGGTATTAACACTCCTTGAAAAATATATATCAGCCTGACCCAAAGTGTAAGTGTATTTTTCCTTAGCACTAGCCAGCCTATCATTAAAAATATGTATATAGCTGCTAAAAGTAAATAAAAAATCCCAATTAGTGTAGAGCCGTTTGTTCCAACATTAACTTGAGCTAACTGAAACATTTTGATAAATTCCTACTTAAGTACAAGCCACTATCTTAACTGGGCAAGTAACTAAGGGTGGCATTTATACAACTGTTACAAATTTTTTTACAAATACTGTGTAAAATTTATGGGAGCAGAGATAGACCTAAATATTGAGGCGGCCTGTAGTCAACAATTGATATCCCCCAACAAAACAAGCCATTGAAAGGCAAAACTGCCAAAGACTTGTGGGATTGAGAACAGCGCGACTACTAAAAAAGACTCTTCAGTATTCCCACTCCTAATGCCGCCCAACCTAAAGCTTTATCCTGGCGAGGCAAGACAAATAACATAACAATTCCAGAAGTCAGAAAAAGTATAGAAGCATCAGCAGCTAAACCTCGCCACCAGTAAGGGTAAACATTAGTAGTAAAATAAATATTCTGACCGAGAAAATAAACCCCAGCCAGTAGCAGTGCCAAACCGATCAGCTTGAATAGAAATCTTATTATATAAGTAGAAGCTAAGTTTTAAGACATATTTCTAAAGTAAAGCAAATAAAGCTATTTAGTATTTAAAATCATCATGAATTAGTATTAATTGTTTATAAACATACATCATTTAAATAACTAGCTATTACTTGAAGTCAACTATTTCTTCTAATCATCTTAATTACATCATTTAGTACACACTGGCATTTTTAATGTTTTTAAAACAAGCAAGGGGAATTTTACTGCTGAAAAAATTACAAAGGGAGATTTTCGAGTTGAGCTTGGGTTGATAAAAGCAGACAGCAGCATTTTCAGCACGATTTAATAACCATTCTGGAATTTCCACCCAATCAATATAAATTTCTATACCATACTCGGCAATAATTTCGCTAAGTTTATGATGCCCATTATTCCATCGACTATGAATATTTTTGGCTCGCCCTACATAAATAACATTCCCATTTGCATCTAAAACTTTATATTTATAGCTAAAGTTGATCCGATAGTTCTGCTATTCCTACACAAGACAGTATGGAATTTGTCTTTGACACAAGGTCGGCAAACTCGTCTTTTGTCGAAACGATTTGGCACACTCATAGCGAGCGCGCTGGCACTTTTACTTCGGCCGCACAAAGCAACTGGGAGATCGTCATCGCCACCTTCAACGGCAAGACGAAGATTGTCGCACGCGGCCCGGAGACTAAAGCCTCCCTTGCCGATTTCCCAGCAGAAGCTGAGTTCTTTGGCATCACCTTCAAACTTGGCACGTTCATGCCCCATCTTCGGGTGAAAACTCTTGTAGATAGACACGATGCCACTCTTCCTGAAGCATCAAGCAATTGTTTCTGGCTACATGGCTTAGTGTGGGAACTTCCAACTTTTGAAAATGCTGACGTGTTCATCAACAGACTGATTCATCAGGGGATACTTGTGCGAGATCCGGTGGTTGAGGCGGCAATACAGGGACACAAGCCCGACATATCGGTACGTTCCTTACAGTATCGTTTCTTACAGGCAACCGGATTAACCCAAAAGACGATTCAGCAGATTGAACGCGCCCACCGTGCCGTCTGCTTACTTGAGCAAGGTACATCTATTTTAGACACTGCCTTCGAGCTAGGGTACTTCGATCAGGCACATCTGACTAATTCGCTCAAGCACTTTATTGGCAAAACTCCCGCGCAAATCATTCCCATCGCGGTTCCATAGTTTGCGTTTTTTTCCAAGACTACGATCTCTTGCTTGCACCATAATCGCGCTAAACAGCGAATGGTAAAAGGATAACACCATGCGAAAACTAGTCGTCACTGAATTTATGTCACTCGATGGCGTTATAGAAGAACCTGCCTGGACTGCACCTTATTGGAATGACGACATCGCTCAGTTTAAAGATGAAGAGCAACACACCAGTGATACTTTGCTCCTGGGGCGCGTGACCTATCAAGGGTTTGCCGCCGCCTGGCCAAACAGCACTGATGACGGGGCTTCATACATGAATAACGTCCGCAAATACGTGGTGTCCAAGACATTGAACGCAGTAGAGTGGAACAACTCAATACTCATCCAAGACAATATCGTCGAAGAAATCGCCCGGCTCAAGCAGCAAGACGGACAGGGCATTCTGGTCTATGGCAGTGCCGCACTTGTGCAAACTCTCATTCGGCACGAGCTTGTGGATCTCTATCGGCTGCTTGTTTACCCAGTAGTTGTAGGCAAAGGCAAGCACTTGTTCCAAGGGGATACTACTGTGACTTTGAAGCTGTTGCAATCACAAGCGTTCGGTTCAGGTGTTATGGCACTCGTCTATGAACCAGAGCGTAAATAATCACTTCCATTTGTGCAACAAACCAGCGTTTAGTGGGGTGGATATCAAACCTCACTAAAAGCAAAAATCTATTTCAAGTAACCTATACCAAGATGTTTTGAAATTTTTTAGTGCGATTTGATGCTGAATGCGCGTATCCTTTTTTAATATCAGCTGCACTCTTGGGCAAAGAATACTATGCCAAAAAATTGGGCTTTGAAAGTAGACCAGTTTTTCAATGCAAACCCTCACTGCATTATCGCTACTGTTCACGTTGACAGCTTCCCCTCCGACCTACCGCTAGAGCCGAATATTCGGGAGCCAAACCGTAAAAGCTCGACATATAGACAAATCTTCGATTCCTTAACCACTGAGCCGGAAAAATTCTTCTCCAGACATAGTGGAATCGTGCTGTGTGTCAACAAGGTCAAGCCCAACAGTAAAAAGACTCAGCTAGAACTAGAAATTCTTGAGGCATCCGAGGGTGGTAGCGATGGCATCATTAACGGTGGGCATACAGTTTTAGCCTTTCAACAGGCAAGGGAATACAAATATGACCTTACCGAAGCCAGAGTCAAAGTCACAATTCACATTGGGCTTAGTGAGGATGAGGCAAAAGACATCGCCCTAGCATCAAATACATCTGCCCCGGTGGATGCGCGTTCTAAAGTAAATGCCAGGGGTGATTACAAATTCCTGAAACAGTTTTTAGCTCAACTGGAGCGAGAAGAAAAAACTAAATTCCGCATCGCCTACTACCAAAACCAAAGCGGTGCGCCCAAAAGTCCCCAGTGCAATGTTAACCATCTCATTAAGTTGATGAACTGCTTGGACAGGAACAAATACAACCCAGACAGCAAGAGCAGAACTAAACACCCCCCGGTGAGTAATACGCCCTCTTTATCTGAAGCTGAAAGACAAAGGCTGTCGAAACTGCTGCCATTACTGCCTAAAGGATTGTGGATTGAACAAAGGTTATTTCAGATTATCGAAGAACATATCACCAAGCCCAGAAGAAAGGGAGTCGTTGACCTCGCATCAATCGACCCGCGCAAGAATACGCTGCTGCCAGATAGTCGCTATTCGTTTGGGTTTGCTGCACCTGCTGATATTGCTATGCCGATTGTCGCAGCTTATCGGGTATTTTTAGATGAACAGTACAATTGGATCATTCCTTTTGATGAGTTCGCTGAGGATTTTCTGCAACACCTGTGGAATAACTATTACAAGAAATACTTGGTGTCGGAGAAATTAGCAGGCAATACAGTTGGCAGTAAAATCTGCCGCAATCCTGTGATTTGGGATAATATTTACCTTTCAGCCCAGAGTTACCTGAATCAGCAGTTGATGAAAATGGTTAGTTCAAAAAATAGTAAGCGTGAAGAATTGAAGCTGGTGAATTAAAGTGTAATTATTGCTCCATTCTCAAAATGAACATACTCAGGAGCTAGAAAGCTTATACTGTAAAGTATCTGTAATTTTTATGATAGTAATTAGCTCCTTATTAAAATTGCTATGACCAACACACCAGAGCAACCAAGCCGACTAGACCGGATTGAGGCAATTCTAGACAGAGTAGCAACTCAACAACAGTTAAATACTCAGGCACTCACCCAACTGACAACAAAGCTGGACAACCTAAGCGATAACGTCAACGACCTAACCAGTAATGTCAACTCTGTATTGGCTAGGGATGCCATACTGAATGATGTGCTGCTAGAACTACGCGATAGTCACGAACAACACCAGCGTAATTTTGAAGAACACCAGCGAATAAATAACGCTGCACTCAATCAGCTTGGGGCTATCTTAGTACAGCTAACAAGGATTGATCCGCAAAATTAAACCCTGCCCCAAAAAGTTTGAAATTTCTCTGCTTTTCTTGGACAACTTGGCTGGTGATGATTGTCATCCTGGCTTACGGTCATAAACTAGAGTATAGTGCTGTACTTATCTTCTGGGCGATCTCCGTAAATATTTCAGCACTAACTCAGAGTTGTACTACACTCCGTAAAAGCGCATACTCAAGCTGTATCTAGCGTCAACCCCTGCTTTCACTAGCCCTGCCATGCCACAAGTAGTGAATATTCTATTGGCTTCAATTGAAGGATAGCAGGAGGCGGAGTAGTTGATGTCTTTGCATAGCATCATTTTCTTTAATGAGAAACTTTTCAAGTTAAACAGCAACTTCCTTAAATGAATGCTGGTTCAATTTCCCACCACTTTTGAGTAAAAGGTTGCCGACGTGTATTAGTTCCACAATGAATTTCCCCGCGTCCAAGAAAATATGGTTCCCAATCATCGATAAAGTGACACACTAAACCTAAAGGTTCTAAAACTTCTTTAACATAAACTTCAAATTGGCATTGGTTATCAATTTTAGGGCCAAAAGGTTTAGGAATACCAAGATGCTGATTTAGCACTATCATGTTGACCATGTTAGGAGAAAAAGTTTCGGCTCGTCCATCTCGATCTTTTTCAAACAAAGCTGGTAGTTCGATAATATCTTCCTCGCTTAAATCTAATTCTTGTTTTAAAACTTCTCGATTCCAATTAATGTATTCTTGAAAGCGATGATTATCCTCCTTTAATTTTTCATCCTCAATAACATCTAAAACACTAATATCGGCAGTGCTTCTAGAAAATCGTTTTCCTTGACGTAATAATACATGACCATGACCTTGCTGTTGTAAACGGTTGAGAATGTTATAAAATCGCTCAGTACTAGCTAAAAGTAATTTAAATCCTTTAGCACTAGGAGCAGTCACAAAAGTCATAAATTCATCAATATGTCCCACACTCAACCAATCAGAAAATATTTCAAAAGGTGCTTGTATTTTTTGAGCGTAGAGAAAATCTCGTAACACCTTTAACATTCGACGCGGTTGGGAAATCATTTCTTTGCGAGTTCCTCCAAAAATCAGACGACCGAAAGGATAATGAACCCCTTTAACAGTTACTAGCGGAGAAACTTCTAAATTCCCAAAAGAGTCTAATTTTGTAGCTTCATAACGGCTTTTGCGGGTTACATAACCAAAATCAATGCCTAAGAGTTTGGTTTTCGGAAAGTCAACTAATCCGCGATCGCGGGGAGAATCAAGCACCACGTACATCAAGTGTCCGGGAGCTTGAGCATAACCAATCTCAATCTCATCTTGCATCCAACGGTCATCCTGATGAAGTTCAAAAGGAATAATATCTAACTGTGCGTTAGCTTTTCCAACAACTTTTCTCAGTTCCTCTATAAATTCCTTGTTCACTCCATTTGATAACCGAGAAACAAAGACTGCGACTGGAGATAAAGTATTAGGAGTCATAATCCAAGGTGCAACTCTGAAGATGACTTGATCGCTATAAAGAGATTTTTCATCTTTTACTAGGCTTAAAGTAATCTCCACTAAACCATCAAAGTCAACATCAGGGTAACTTAATCCCTCAATAGCCAAAAGTATATCTCGGTTGGTATCCCTAATTTTTGCTTTTGTTCTTCCTGGGCCAATTAACTCATAGCCATCTCTATCTAATTCATTATAAATGCGAATCCTTTTGGCTGTGTCTTCATTAACTGACAAGTAAAGTTCATACCCAGAAGGCAAATCTCTTAAACCAGCCTTACGCACAATCATAAAGCTAAAATCTTTCAGGTCGAGCAGACCTTTGATTAACCTTTCTTCGCTATCATTTTTCTCATTTGAATAAACAATGTCGCGATCACTATTAACTAATAAGACTGCACCATGACCATTCATGCCCCACTTCCAATCAGCTTTATGGGGATTATCTTCTTCAATAACTCCATCCCGATCTGCATCAGTATCTAGGCAAACCCGAACCACAGTTAACTTCAGTTGTACTTGACTTAGCTGACGACCATTATCATCTTGAAAGATAATTTGTACAGAACGGTCTTTGATTTGATCGCTAAAGGTTCTTGACAAAAGAGTAATTTCGGGAAATTGTTCGAGAGAAATAGAGGTTTGTGTGGAAATAATTTGGTCGTTACTAGTAAAAAGTTCAACTTCTCCACTAGTGTTTAATATCACAAATTTACTTGGAGAAGGAGCTAATTTTTGCAAAGAAATTTGCACAGGCTGTCCGACAACTAGAATATCTTCATAGTTTTGGCTTCTTTCTTTGGAGTTTGAATGACGCTCATCAAATATTTTAACTTCTAATAACCTTTTCATAACCATAATGACTATTTATGTTAATCTATTTTTTTGATTTTCCTATATCTATTATTAATAAAGAGCTATCGCTTGATTAATAATCCTTTTTAATACTTAAGGATACCTTTGCACCCCCTCACTAAAGTGCTAATTCAACCCAATTGATGAAACTCTTTGCAGACTAAGCGATTTATGACTTAGAGATTTCCAATTTGGTGGAAGTTTAATTAACGCACAGACGGTCAACGCCGACCAAATAGGTGCTAACATTCAGAAAAAAATGTTTGAAACCGCCCAAACTTAACCATGCCGAACTCAGAACATCCAAAGCACACATTGCTTCTAGTCCCAATCTAATGGCATTTGAACAAAATTCATGAGTAACCATCTTTCCCATCCTGAAGATCCAGACTTCCATTCTTCTATTCAGGAGAATCTACAACAGCTTTCTGCTCAGTTGGGATCTCCTTTGTCCGAATTATCAGTTAAGGAAATATACCAAAATGCGTGCGATTTACTGAGCCACGTTTCCCCATCACCTCTTACTCTTGCCCGCGTTGCCGGAACATTACTGGTCTACCGAGGTAAAGATTCAGAACTGGAAGAATCCAAGTGGTTCAGCACCCAAGTGAAACAATGTCTAGACGAAGAAGAAGTTGAGGAGTTGATTGAATCCATACATCGCACGGATGCTTTGTAATCGCTGAAAAAGCGGGAGTCTCGCGCACAACGACTAGTAATGGTAAATGCTGCTCAATACTAATGATTGGGATCGAGTCAGAGAACTGTCTCGCGCACAACGACTAGTAATGGTAAATGCTGGGTTAGCAATTTGGCGGTTGGTTTCAGAATTGGGTCAAATCGTGCGTTTCAGCAGTGGTGTGAGGAAGGGATGCCGGGAGATCCAAGGGAGTTCTGTTACGGTGCGATTGCTTCAGTGTTACGAAACTATATCTTTGCTGCTGAGTTCCAAAAAGTTGACAATGATTGAAACAGGCGTAAATAAGTAAACCAAAATTTTCAACAACAACGAATTTATTAGGTTTGAATTTTTACTCTAGTAAGTTTTACCACACTAGAATTTTTGTCAATAAGCAAAGGTTAATGAGACTATTTCTGAGTTTATTGAGAATATAGTAGTCTTATTGACATGATGCGGCCGCCCTGCAGACAACCCAATCTACAGGAATAACTGTAAAGGGTTCAAAGTCAACACGCTAGTTGTGCAGTCGCAGAATAGGCATAAATTGCTAATTGCGCTCGATTCCTCAGATTTAAGCGATTGAGCAGATGGGTGACATGAGTTTTTACTGTTCCTTCTGAAATAAAAAGCTGTTGTGCAATATCTCGATTCGTTAAACCTTGACCAATTAATTGCAATACCTCTTGTTCGCGGGGTGTTAATTGCGCTAGTGCGGTTGATTCTACAGTTTGGGTGGCTGAAGCCGTTGAAAATCCGGTAATCAGTTTTTCCATTAAGCCGGGAGCTAGTTGCGTGTAGCCCAGTTGCACAAATCGAATTGCCTGTGCCAACTCTTCCGATGGCATATCTTTCAATAAGTATCCTTTTGCGCCTGCCCGCATCGCATCTGCAATATACTCATCGTCGTCAAATGTACTCAACACCAATACCTTCACTTGGGGATATTGTTGCGTAATCGTGCGGGTTGCCTCTCGTCCATCCATGACGGGCATTCGCACATCCATCAACACTACATCAGGCTGTAACGCTGCCACTTGTTTGAGCGCCACTTCACCGTTATTGGCAATGCCAACAACTTCTAAATCTGACTCCAGCGATAGCATCGCCTTTAATCCTTGACAAATCAAATTCTGATCGTCCACTAACAGCAGGCGAATCATTACAGCCCCTCTTGTAACGGTAACTCCACTAGAATACAACAACCGGCTTGTGGTTCTGACGCGACTCGAAAACTGCCTTGAAGCGCGGCAATTCTCTCTTGCATTCCATGTAGCCCATAGCCAGCAGATTTGCTCTGTGGCTGAAAACCACATCCATTATCCCGAATGCTCAGATGAAGGCGATCGCTCGTTTGGATTAAATCGAATTGTACAGCAGTGGCTTGTGCGTGTTTGCAAATATTCGTTAATGCCTCTTGTGCAACTCGGTAAATTGTTTTTGCCATCTGAGCCGGCAGAATGGTTTGCAAACCGATGTGGACTGCAACATGAATTCCTGTACTTTGCTCAAACTCTTTCACCAGAGACGCGAGCGCTTGTTCTAATGGCTCTTGGTCTACCACATCTGCCCTCAAGGTATGCACCGACTGCCTTACTTCTTGCATCGCCACTTTACCCAGTCGTTGCGCTTGTTCTAAAAACGGTTTGGCTTCGGTTGGGTTGTGCTGCCACAGTTTCACGGCAGTTTGCAACTGGACATTGAGTGTCGTTAGGGCGTGTCCCAGGGTATCATGGATCTCTCTGGCAATGCGATTGCGCTCTTGAACTGCTGCTAAATCCTCAATTTGTAGGGCATACTCTCGCAACTGTTCGTGGGCTAGTGATAATTGTTCCTGCGTTTTTCGCTCTGCAATTAGGGTACTAACTAACTGCGAGACAAAAAATAACCCCAACCCAAACATTAACAGTTCTGCTGTTTGATGCATCCAAATTTGCTGTTGTTGAACGTTCGGTAGCATCAACGGAGTCACTGTCTGAAGATACTGGAACTGATGAACCATATACAGCACAAGCGAAAGAGCTGCTACAATCCATCGACCAGGAGCTTCAAATAAAAAACAACTGCGAATCAACACAATTAAATAGAGTGTCGGCAGGATATGTAGATATCCCAAAGTTGTGCCGTAGAAGATCAGACCCATTTCGATTGCTGTATAGAAATAGCGCAACGGGGTTTTACCGCGAGGCAACATCCATCCCATTACGCCCAGTGTCACCAGGATCAGAATGTGCTGTAGCGGCAGATTTTGACGCTGCCAAGCTTCGATACCTGCCATCACACCACAACAGCTTAACATTGCCCATTCGGTATACAGCAGAAAGTGAAACGGTTGAGGCTGTGTTTTGAGTATAGAGGCGATCGCACTCATAGCAACTGCTTCCAGTAGTTGTATTTATATATTTTCAATAAATACAGCAATTTGGGTTGAATTTCCAGAAAAACGCTCAAATTTACAACTTTCGCTGATGTTCCTTGCTTTGGCTATGACTAAAGTTAGAATCCCTCGCCCTTGAGATCATGTTTCTTTCGTTGATGTCCGCTCAAGACTTTCTTCAGATGGTTTTAATGAGGTAATTTCCTTAAGGGGCTACAAAAAGGGCTAGAATGCAGACAGAATAAGTCTCATAGCTCTTTGACCTTGTTGGTAGAAAGGACGCTTATTAGGACTTAATGTCAATA
>NZ_JACJRV010000105.1 GCF_014697475.1 Nostoc sp. FACHB-152 | reverse complement strand
GTTTCATTTTCTTCGTTTAAAACTGTGTAATCGTTTTCATCTACTTCTAAGTTAAAAGCACTAAAACATAATTTCAAAGTTTTGTGATCGACACTGGCACTTAAAGACCACAATCGATTTAGGGTTTTAGTGGAAACATTGATTTGTCTGCTCAATTGTTCTAGAGTTAAGCGATTACCTTTATTTTCAACTATTTCCCATGATAAAATCGCTGCCTGTAATCTTTGCAGTCCCATAGGAGTTAGTACAACTCCACGTCTTCTTTTCGTTTTAGCTTGGTGTAATTCCATAGGTTTTGTAGCAGTAACCTTTTGTAGATGCAAAATTTACTGAACTGATTTTCGGAATTTAGGTACGCCGAGAAATTATAGATAACTATTCATTAGATCTCAGTGTTCGCACGAAATAAATTAGCCGATGGATTGTATATAAAATTGTTGCAAAACAAGATATAAAGCTTCAATCAAGACACAATTGAAGTTTAATACTACCACTTTACATAACAAGTGATTGGCAATATTTGAGTTATTTAAATCTTTGTTTAGCTACAATTTTTGTAGGGTATTCTATTTTTTTAGGTGCGATTATCCTCCGTTTTTTAATTTTATTTTTAAATATAAAGCATTTTGAGCGATCGCTAATAAATAGATAACCGCTAGTACATAATTTTACACATTATTGATAGGTATCAACAGACTCTCCTCAGTTTATCCCTATCAAAATACCAGGCAAAAATAAGAAACTTATAAGGATGTGATAACTTTTATGTTATGGATACTCATGGAGTTAGTTGATACTTCGGCTGTGAAGGCCACCCTAAGGCTTGAGTTATCTGTTCAGGTAAAACTAAGGGATTAAAGGGTTTCGCAATTGCATCAACAACACCTAGCTGCTGAAGTTGTTGCGATGTGAAAAAATCGGCCATCACACTCAATAAAATAACGGGAATATTTTTCCATGAAGCTTGTTCATGCAATCTGTGCAGAAACGAGTTAACATCCATACCTGGCATGACAACATCCAGCAGGATAACATCAGGGCGTAGAGTTTCTAGTTGCTTCAGCCCAGACTGTGCTGAGGTCGCAGTGACAACATTCCATCCCACCAAATCATTTAAACAGATTTGTACAAGTTCTCGAATGGTTGGTTCATCATCAATCAACAATACTGTCTTGATTGTCATAGTTCAAATAAATTAAAAGCCGGAGGTGATTGATAATGTAGTTTAAATGAAAAAAATAAGAAACTTATATGGATCTATCCGACTATGGAAATCCGGTTTGATTGAATCTAATTTAGAGTTGCTATAAGTAGAACGGCTTAAATATTTGTAGTTGGAGTAAGGCAGGAGGGAAGAGGGTTTTAATCTATTTAATCTTTCTTAAGATAGTTTTGTTTTTTCCCACCGACTTACTTATTCTCAAAATCTCTAATTCGTTACGAGATAGATAAAATACTAGGGAATGATTGCGTTATAAAGATTTTAGCGATTAATAGTAGTTCGACGCGATCGCTTCGCCAGTCAAGCTGGAATAAAATTTTTGGAGAACCTAGATAGCTTCGCGCCAGCTACGTTGGTTCTCAAGACGCAAGAATAATTAACGCAGAAGAACACTGAGTTTTCCTCTGCGTTAATCTTTGCGTTGAAAAAAGCTTACTGATTCAATACTAACTCTGGTTGTGGTGCTTGTTCTTCTGGGTCGGGTAAGCCATACATTGAACGATAAAGTTTATCGTATTCCTTGGCAGAGCGATACCAACTAAAGTCTTGATTCATACCGCGTTTTTGCAGTTCCTTCCACTGGGGTTTGTAACGAAAACCTTCCCAAGCGCGAATCATGCAGGTAAACAAATCCAATGCTTCATAGCGGTCGAAGCAATAACCAGTACCAGCTTCGTTGATTGGGTCGTGGTGCGATACGGTATCAACTAATCCCCCGGTGCGGCGGACGATGGGAACTGAACCGTAACGCATTGCCATCATTTGGCTAATTCCGCAAGGTTCAAAACGGCTGGGCATTAAGAACGCATCAGTACCAGCATATATCCGACGTGATAGGGCATCGTTATACAGCAAGTAAGTCGCCATACGTCCGGAATAGCGAGATGCTAATTGCCACATTTGAGTTTCATAATAGCGATCGCCTGTCCCTAACAGCACAAATTGGGCATCTGTATACGCCATGAAGCGGTCTAAAATTTGGATGACCAAATCCAAGCCTTTTTGCTCGACTAATCGGCTGACCATCCCAATTAAAAAGGCGTTGGAGTTAACTTCTAACCCCATTTCTTCTTGCAAAGAAATTTTGTTCTTCTTGCGTTGATCTAAACTATCAGTAGTAAAGGTTTGAGCAATATATTTATCGTTGGCTGGGTTGTAAACCTCTGTATCAATCCCATTGACAATCCCTGATAGCTTACCGCTAATGAATGACAGCAAACCTTCAATAGTTTCACCATAAGCTGGTGTCTTGATTTGTTCGGCATAAGTTGGGGAAACAGTGTTCACCCTGTCAGCAAATTGCACTGCTGCTGCCATTGTGTTGTGTCCTTGCATATACCAAGGACACCAAGTAATTTTCTCTAGATACCAACGCCACGGTCCTTGATAAGCCAAGTTATGAATAGTAAATACAGTGGTGATATCTGGATCTTGGTTCATCCACACGGGTATCATCCCTGTATGCCAATCATGACAGTGGATGATGTCTGGCTTCCAGTAATTCCAGCAGAATTCAGCCGCACCATTAGCAAAAAAGGTGAACCGCCATTCTTCGTCTTCTCCAGAATAGATGCGACGCGGATCAAAAGCAGGATGTCCAAATAAATACAAGGGAACATCAGTACCGGGCAGCACACTTTCGTAAACTGCAAAGGTCTGAAACATTGCATAACCCCACCAAATCGGGTCTTTGGGGATTTCCATTTTATCTGGCAAAAAGCCGTAGTAAGGCAGGAATATGCGGACATCATGCCCCATTTCTCTTAAGACTTTAGGTAATGCTCCCACAACATCACCCATTCCTCCTACTTTCGCAACGGGTGCTGCTTCTGCTGCAACGAATAGAATCCGCATGGTCTTTGTTGTTTCCCCGGTTCTGCCTATATTTTCTGAAGTCTAAAGTCTGAAGTCTGAAGTATAAAGGTACTCCTAATGTTGAAAGTATGGGAAAGCAATCTCGGACAAAACTCATCTTGTTCGCGCTAGATGCGGATGAGGTATGTACCGATTTTTTGATCCTTTAGCCTTTACACTTCATCCTTTTGACTCAATTCTTATCTAACCACATCTGTTTACCAGTATTTCTAAGAACCCCGTTGGATCTCGGTGAAAATCTGTTCAAGGATTTCTTGTGCGCCTTGTTCCCGCAGGCGGTTGGCTAATTCTGTACCCAACGCTTCGGCGTTGCTGGCTGACCCTGTTACGGTATCTTTTACCAGTTTTTGGCCATCTACACTGGCAACTATACCTGTGAGTGTTAAATTGCCATCCAGAATTTCTGTATTTACACCAATGGGTACTTGACAACCACCTTCGAGGTCGCGCAAAAATGCTCTCTCTGCTAAACAACGATCGCGGGTTTCGGGGTGTTCAATGGCTTTGAGTAAGGATATCAAATCGGTATCATCAGCACGACATTCTATGCCTAACGCGCCTTGACCAACCGCATGGAGAGAAATTTCTGCGGGAAGAACTTGATGAACGCGATCGCCCATACCTAAGCGTTGTAATCCGGCGGCTGCTAAAATCAAGGCATCGTATTCACCAGCATCTAGTTTTGCCAAGCGGGTATTTAAGTTGCCGCGCACATCTTTAAATGTGAAGTGGGGAAAACGATTGCGTAATTGTGCTAACCGTCGCAGTGAAGATGTGCCAATTACTGCACCCTCTGGCAAGGTTTCAATTTGCTTGTCTTTGTGCTTTTCATGGACAACTAAGGCATCGGCGGGATTTTCCCGTTCGGTGATGGCTGCTAGTGTTAAGCCTTCTGGTAAATTAGTCGGCAGATCCTTGAGGGAATGAACTGCAAAATCAATTTCTTTATTGATCATTCCCAGTTCAAGTTCTTTGGTAAATAAACCTTTATCACCAATCTTCGCCAACGCTACATCTAAAATTTTGTCGCCTTGGGTAGACATGGTGTGGACTTCAAAATTAATATCTGGGTAACTTTTTTGTAATTGCTCTCTTACCCAGTATGTCTGAACTAGAGCAAGTTGACTTTTACGAGAACCAATACGAATCGTGCGAGTAGGACTCTTAACAACTGAAGTCATAATAACTGTATGTCAAACCAGGCGATACATTCACATTCATCTAGACTACCGCAGCGAGTGACTGAACGGATTGCGATCGCTTAATTAAACATAATTTTATTTTTGATTAGCTTTACATTTTTTTACGTTATTTTTAATAACTTAACAGCTATAGGAATCTGGTTTGATTACTGAACTACTTGTGTAGTCAGGCAATAGGGAATAGGCAATAGGCAATAGCAAAGAAGGTAGGCGACAATGTACTGATTTTTTTCTCAAATCAAATATGAGTCCTATAGAGAAATCCGGTGTAGTTAGGCAAGAGGTAATAGGCAATAGGCAATAGGTAACAATGTACTGATTTTTTTCCCAAATCAAACATGAGTCCTCTAAGATAGCAATCCTATTTGATTTATCAACTACTGGCAAAGGTAGAAAATAGGGGTTGGATTTGTTTGTAACTCATTTAGGACTGCTATAGCAGGGTTAATTAATTGGGATTTTCGAGATATCCAACTAATTGTTGAGTACGCTGTTTTGTTACTGCTTCCAGGCAGGTGGAATAAATAGTAGGAGCAATACTTCCACCTTCATATTGGCTTCTTTCAAACTCGCAACTAGCGTCACGAAACTTAATCCATGCTAACTGTGCCGCAATTAATTTTTGTTGTCTAGATTTTGACAACTTTGGTAACAGTTGTTTATAAGCTCGGTTCAATTTTTTATCAGCATTTTGATATGACAAATGAGCGCAGTTATTAATTTCTAGTTGAGTTTGAGCTTCGTTACAATTGAGTTTTTGTGCTAAAGGTGGATTTGCCAGTGTTAGAGTAGTCGCAAAACTGCTAAGAGTCAAGGTACTGACGATCAAAGGTAATAACAGACGCATAGAAACATTCCTTGTCTAAGTAAGTGTCCATCTAATTTAACCGAATAAATAAAATTGCTACAGTCTACCAATTCTCAAACCTGTCGTTAGAGGGAAGTTAGATTTTTCTAAAAGTGATAGTTATAGTTTGGTATTTTAGCGATCGCAGCTTATTATTTTACATTTATGAATCGTTCCGCCTGCCTTATCTTTAATCCTGTTGCGGGTCAGGGTAACCCAGAACAAGAACTGATAGAGATTCGAGCATTATTAGAACCAACTATTGAATTAGATATTCATTTCACAACTGAAGAAATTGATGCTGATGAACTAGCTTATGCCGCAGTTGAACGGGGAGTTAGCGAAATTATCGCTTCTGGGGGAGATGGAACTCTCTCAGCAGCAGCAGCAGCAGCGATAAATTCTAATATTCCCTTTGGGATAATTTCGCGGGGGACAGCGAATGCTTTTGCCACAGCGTTAGGAATTCCGGACACAATTGAGGCAGCCTGCCAAACAATTTTACAAGGAGTGACTCGGAATGTAGATGTCGCTTATTGCAACGATCGCCCAATGATATTACTAGCAGGGGTAGGCTTTGAGGCGGAAACTGTCGAAAAAGCCAACCGCGAAGCCAAAAACCGCTTTGGCATTATTGCTTACATCTTAGCGGGATTCCAGCAGCTAAGAGAATTACAGAGTTTTGATGTAGAGATAGAGACAGACGAAAAGATAATTAAAACCACCGCCGCAGCTGTAACAGTGGCTAACGCTGCACCGGCGACTTCTGTTTTAGCGCACGGGCCAGCAGGAATTATTTATGATGATGGATTATTAGATTTAACAATAGTTGCACCAGTAAATAAAGCGGGTGCGATCGCCGCTACCTATCATCTATTTCAAAGTGCTTCTGCGGGTAATGCTACCGACCGGGATGATATAGGCTATCTCCGCGCCAAACAATTTAAAATCACCACTGACCCAGTGCAGAAAGTTGTCGTGGATGGTGAAATAGTCGGCACAACACCAATAGAAGTCAAATGTGTACCAGCCGGCTTGAAAGTTTTTGTGCCAACAATAGAAGAAGCTGAAGTAGCGGAAAAACTAGACGGACTGCCTAATTTAGTGATTGAGTGGAAAAATCCAGAGGGGAATCAGGAGGAAGAGGAAGACACAGCAGCGTTAAAGGAGTAAACTGTTTTGAAACTTGTTTCTGATCCGGCGATCGCTAAAAAAATTCAGAAGATGAACCAGCGAGTACGCTGGCAAGATCCGTTAATCAAAAAGCGTGGCATTGACCAAACCCAGTTTGTTATGGAAGATGGTCACGCTGATGATGGGGAATTTTCATTTTTGGTAGTAGGAGATAGCGGTTCAGGTAGACATGGCGGGCAGAATCCCCAAAGGCGGGTAGCAGAACTAACATTACCCCATCTGGATGACTGCCGCTTTATGCTGCATACAGGTGATGTTATTTATTTAGTCGGGTCAAGTGAGTATTATCAACAAAACTTTATTCAGCCTTATAAAGAGTATCTCTTAGGTGGCGAGCATCCCAAGCAAATAGCTTACGATCAGATGGTTTTCCGCTTGCCGATTCTGCCTGTACCAGGAAACCACGATTATTACGATTTGCCGATTGTCTTTAGCTTACTGTCTGTAACAACATTACCTATCCGTCGCTTATTGCGATCGCGCTTAGATATGGATGTTGGTTTACACGGTTCAAAAACAGGTGATGCTTACGCCAAGGCATTTCTCGATTATCTCAACGCCTTTAAATTTCCTGGAGATTTAGACCGACATTTAGATACCTACTATACAGCCAAGACAGAAACAGGTCGTTGTCTATCCTACCAGCCAGGACATTTTACTCGTTTGCCCAATCGTTATTACACCTTTCGTTATGGTGGTATTGACTTCTTTGCTTTAGATTCCAACACATTCAACGACCCGCCACCACTACCCCAAACCGCAGCAGGCGACGCAGAAAGGAGAAATTTAGAACAACGCCGTCAAGAATATGAACAGCAAAAGCAGCAAATCTTAGAAAAATCTAGCAAGCTGAATCCTGATAACCCCAGCGAAGCGGAAGATTTAGATGACTTATACGTTAAGCTGTCGCAAATTGAAGAAATTATTGTTGATATTGACAAACAATTAGCACCGCAACAAACAACCCACACTGACGTAGAACAGTTGGAATGGCTGAAACAGAGACTAATCCAATCTTGGCAGAACTCAGATGTGCGCGGACGCGTGGTTTATTTCCATCATCCTCCCTATGTGACTGAGGCGACCAAATGGGAACAAGCACAAACCTTGGCGATTCGCAATCGCTTGCGTGATGTATTCGATGCAGTAGCCGAAACAATTGGGGACTTAACTCAAGGCCGCGCTGTAGTAGATTTAGTATTAAACGGCCATGCTCATTGCTTAGAATATCTGCAAACCTATGACACCGGACACGCAGATTCATTTATCAACTGGATTGTTTGTGGCGGAAGTGGCTTTAGTCTGCGCCGACAAAGACCTGAAGGTGCTGATTTAGTAGAGGGAAATAAATTAATTGCGCGATCGCATCTATATGTTGGTCGCAATGGTCACGGTTCCCAAAAACGCCGACCTTATTCATGTCTGCGGATTGATGTCAAAGGTGAACAACATCCTAAATTTACTGTTCGTCCTTTAGTGGCAGAGTGGTATCAACGGCAATGGCACAATCATCAACAGGAACCTTTTGTTATTTGATATTAAATAACCGCCAATAAACGCAGATAAAAACTTCTTTTCTTCTTTAGCGCACTTGGCGTACTTGGCGGTTTGTTTAAAAGAATTAAATAATCCAACTATAGGATGAGGCTAACTTAGCTTCATCTAAAAGTATGACTTATGGACACATACTTTACCCCCTAAGAAAGTGTTAGCTAAAGAATTTGGTCATTAGCGTAGGAAGTAAGCCAGTTGCTTTAAAAGTAACTGGAATTTAATGAGCATGAGTGAGAAAATACTATGCTTCAAATTGTGGAAAATTCTTTAGGATGGCATTGGCTGAATGGTGGATTAGCAGCCATAGCCCAGGTACAGGAAAGAGTAACGCCAGAAGAAGTATCAGTTGTATTTTCCGGCCCTAAATTTTTAGTTGCATTGTTAGCTGGTGTCTTAATGGCATTTGCCTTTCAACTATTATTAACCAACTTTTCAGTTGCTGCCGGAATTTCATATATAGGAAGTGATTCCTCTTCTAGTGATGACTCAGAAAGCCTTGGTGAAACAATTCGCAAAGTAGAAAACCAAGTTGGTATTTGGGCATTAATAACTTCTAGTATTGCATTATTTATCGCTTGTTTTTTCGCCGTAAAACTTAGCTTAATTGAAAGTGCATTTTTAGGCTCAATTATTGGCGTAGTTATCTGGGCTGCATACTTTTCATTAGTAGTATGGTTAGGTTCTTCAACAGTAGGTTCCTTAATCGGTGCTGTTGCTAGTACAGCCAATTCTGGCTTTAAAGCCCTAATGGGAACTGCAACTAGTGCTGTAGGCGCAAATGTTGCCAAAAAACAGATGGTTTCGACTGTGGAAGATATTACAGCCGCAGTGCGGAGAGAATTAACTTCTGGTTTTGATGTTAGTAGTATTCAAAATACACTGCAAAGTTCTTTGGCTAATCTCCAAAGGCCACAACTAGATTTTAATGATATCCGCAGCCAATTTGATAAAATATTCAGTGACGTAGACTTTGATAGTGATTTAGCACAAAATTTCAATCGTCAAACTTTTGTTGATTTAATTAGCAGTCGCACAGATTTTTCTAAAGCTGATGTCAATAAAATTGCTGACCAATTAGAAGGTGCTTGGAAGCAAACTGTAGCTAAACGAAATCCAGCACAGCAAGTGATTAACTTACTAACATCGGCAACGCCTGAAGAGTTACAATCAGATGCATTAGGCGATCGCTTGCAAGAATTAGTCACCGTAGGCGGTAACGGTAACGGCAGTAACGGAGTACTAAAACAAGCCATTCAATCTGGCTTAAGTGCTGCTTTACCAATAGTCTTAGAAAGAGTAAATACCTCTAACATAGATGTGAACAAAATTACCAATCAGTTACAAAAGCTGAAAGATAAAGTTCAAGATCTAGATATTGAGGATATTACTCATCAAATCCAAGAGACTGTCGAAAAAACTACTAAAGCAAGAGGTAATTCATCATCCTCTAACTACCGTCAAGATGTAGAATCTTACATCCAAAATTCTTTACCTTGGCACTTTAACCGCATCACAATTAAAGATGAATTCCGCGATGTTATCTATGACCCACAAGCAGACGCAGCAACTATGCGCCGGGAATTAGAGGGATTCAGCCAAGAAGAGTTTGCTAATTTGCTCATCCGCCGCAGTGATATTAGCGAAGCCAGAGTTAAAGAAATTTCGCAACAGATGGAAGAAATTCGCCAAGAAGTTTTAGAAACTTTGCAACAGGCGGAAGTTAAAGATAAAAGTCAAGATTTGCGGAACCTCATTGAAAATTATCTACGTTCGACTGATAAAAAAGAACTGAACTCGGAAGCGGTTGAGCGAGATTTTTCTAAATTACTGACAGAATTAAACGCTAATTTTGAAGATTTCAATGGACGCTTGCAGGGATTTGACCGCGAAGTCTTTTTGCAAGTGTTGATGCAACGTCAAGACTTCAGTGAGGAAGAAGCGAATAATCTGCTGAATCAACTAGAAAGTGTTCGTGATTCTGTCGTGAATCAATTAGAAGAACAAGCTAGAACCCAAACTGAAGAATTACGCCAAAGAGTAGAAGGCTATCTACGCAATACTAATAAGGAAGAACTCAATCCTGAAAGTATTCGCCGTGATTTCAGCACTTTACTGCAAGACCCTCAAACTGGATTTAACTTGCTGCGTCAGCGTTTATCACAGTTTGACCGCGATACTTTAGTAAGTCTACTTTCTCAGCGTCAAGATTTGAATGAGGATGAAGTTAATCAAATTCTCGATCAGCTTGAAGCAGTTAGAGATAATATCTTGCAAACCCCGCAAGTCATAGCAGACAAAGCTAAAGAACAGTACGAACAAACCACAACTGCGATCGCTGATTATCTCCGCAACACCAACCTGGAAGAACTCAACCCAGAAGGTATTCGCCAAGATTTAGAAAAATTGCTGGTTGATCCCAAAGAAGGATTTTCTGCAATCCGCGATCGCTTATCGCAAGTTGACCGAGAAACCTTAGTCAAACTCGTCAGCCAACGCCAAGACTTAAGCGAAGAACAAGTTCAACAGACAATTGACCAAGCCCAAGATGCTATTCGAGATATTATCAAAGCACCGCGCCGCTTGGCAAAACGTGGCATTCAGCGAGTTGTCGATTTTGAAGCGAATCTGGAAGATTATCTTCGTAATACCAATAAAGAAGAACTCAACCCAGATAGTATTAAGCGCGACTTACAACTACTGTTGCGAGATCCCCGCGCTGGAATTGGTCAGTTAAGCGATCGCTTTTCTCAAGTTGACCGTTCTACATTGGTGGCGTTATTATCCCAACGTGAGGATATTTCCGAAGAGGAAGTTAATCGCATTGCTGATCAAATAGAATCGGCACGTGATGGCATTGTCAAACAATACCAGCAGATTCAGCAAGGAATTCAATCGGCGACTGAAAAAGTTACAGGTAGAATTCGCAACTATCTTAACTCCCTCAATCGTCCTGAACTGAATTATGAAGACATCAAACATGATTTTGCGAAGGTGTTTGATGACCCCCAAGCCGGATTTGAAGGATTGCGCGATCGCCTGAGTCATTTTGATCGTGATACCTTAGTTGCACTGATCAGTTCTCGTGAAGATATTTCTGAGGAAGACGCTAACCGAATTATCAACCAAATCGAAGCCGCACGCGATAGCGTCCTCGAAAGGGCTGAACGCATTCAGCAAATTACCAAAGAACGCTTACACAGCATCAAAGAACAAGCTAAAAAACAAGCTGAGGAAACCAAGAAAACTGTTGCTAACGCCGCTTGGTGGCTATTTGGAACAGCACTCACCTCACTTGTTGCAAGTGCGATCGCTGGTGCTATAGCCGTCACTGGTGTAACTATCTCTGCGATCGGATAGTTCTTTTTAGTTCTTAATTAATGCTTGTAACCACAAGCTCATAGCCATCACCCAACAGATTACCAAAATTACTGTGTATCTGGGTGATGGTTTTTTCATAGAATCTCAAACTCTCTGCGCCTCTGCGCCTGGAGCGTGAAACACAACCATCACTTAATAACTTCACGCAACTAACTCAAGTAGCTGCATCTCACTTGATTTGAAAACATAGTTAACAGCAGCAAATAGCTCATCTAAATTCTGAATAAAATAACGAGTTTTATTTTGTGTAAACAAAGTTTTTTCTAACTTTCCAAATTCCCAATCTTTGCCATTAGAAACGATTCCAAAAATAGTAACTTCCATTTCATCATTTAACTTCTGAGCCGCGACCATTTCAGCCAGACATTGCGCCCAGCCTGCCGCAAAATTATCTTGCTTCGCCTCAACTAACACAAAATAAGGCTTATCAAACACGACTTTTCCCAACGGAGAGCGTTTAGCTAAAATATACTCAGGATAGCCTGAGAGATTCTCATCGTAGATAAGTGATTTATGTCCCCACAAAACAAATTTACTACGATAACATTTCCAAACTTCTTTAAGAACTGGATAAATTAGATTTTCGCAGATTGAAAATTCCGAAGCATTAGGTACACCGTCTTGCATCACAGTTTGTAAGTCTTCGCGGAAGTAGTCAGAAATACTAAACTCAACTTCTTCTATAAAATTGGCTTCGGTGTAGGTAATCTGAAACTCCTTGAGAACTGCACCGATATCTTTGTAACTACTAAAAGCCATTTTTAATTCCTATACTAAAGTCTGGAGATACTTTTAGGATACTGTTTAATTTGCCTCCCAGTATTTGACAAATAAAAGAGGATCTATTTCAAAATCAAATTGCCAAGTATCAGGAAACTCCGTTTGTTTATATTCCACAGCAACAATCTCTAAAGCATCAGCATAAACTTCCGTGAATATTTGTGTAAGATAAGGTTTTAAACTTGGCGAGTCTTTCAATAAACCTTTTAGTTGTTTGCGTTGCTCTATAATAGTTACTTCCCAACCATTGAAGTTTTCAGGACTATTAACATACATCCGTTTGAGAATATGAGCTATCAAAACTAGTAGGTGATTTCTTAATTCCCTTCTTTCGCTCTTACCCAAACTTGCAATTTCCTCAATTAAATTATCAAAATCCAGATTGTCTACATCTTTTGCTTTAAGTTGAGCTACAGTTCTTTCACACCAAGCCACAAAATCACTATCATACAAAACATCAGTCTTTTGTATATTTTGTGTCATTATTGTTTCTCCTGAATTTCGTTTGAAATAGTCGGGATGAGAACACTTCACATAACTATAGTTTAATGCTGGGGGTGAGATGCGGTGTTGGTGTAATCAAAACTAGATTTCTGTATGGAAATTTTGTTTGTATATATGGGAACTCTAAATTAGACAACCATACTGGAGATTAAGGTGTATGTCCAGAAGTCCTGTAAGTGCAACGCTGACTGTAAATGATAAAGAAGTGTTGTTGCAAGCTATCACCACCATTAAAGAAAAGCTACCATTTTTAATTGACTTGAGTAACGAAGAGCGAAAAGCTCTACCCAAGATGGGAGATAAAAGCCGCGCCTTTGTCAGCAAAGCATTAGAGATAGCGACACAGAACCCAGAGTTTTTACCCCGTTCTTTTGACCTAGAAGAAATGCGAAAGGATGTGCAATTATATGAAGCGTTATATCCATTATTGCTGGCGTTGAGCCAGTTGCAAGAATTGGTTGACGATACTTCTCTGGCGGTGGGTAGTGAAGCCTATGCAGCCGCGTTGCAAGTATACAGCTATGCAAAAGCCAGTGGACAAACCGGAGGCCTAGATACAGTAGTAGAGGAAATGGGACAAAGATTCGCCCGTAAATCTCGGAAAGCCAAGCCTCAAGCAGCAGCGTTGTAGAAAATAACTCGACAGTTGCACCTCAGAGGTGCAAAATTGAAGCTCAGAACTCGGATGTTGGAGTAAATTACTCGGCGTTCCGTGTTCTGAGCTTGATTTTTTGAGTAAAAAGCTCGGCGTTCCGTGTTCTGAACTCGACAATTAAACTTCAGAACACCAACATTGCACCTCAGAACTCGAAAGTTGGACTTTAAAGCCTGAAACTTCCCCTTCAGAACTCGACAATTGAACTTCCGATGTCAAAATACCAAGCAAAAAACTGAAAGTTTTTGAACACCTTCCTTACCTGTGATGAACATCACTTAGAAAGCGGATCTTAATCACTGTTGATAAAGTAAGTGTAGTTTAGCCTTTGGTTAATTATAAATTATACTTAACTTATACATAAGCCTAGTTTATAACTTGGCAGGTGTGGGGGTTACGATTATGTTAGAAAAACTATTATTAGCAGCTATTTTAACTTTCGCTCTGAGCTTAATTGCAGAGATGGGTTGGTCTTCTCCAAACCGTACTAGTAGCGAAACTCATGTTTATAAACCAGGAATTTTATCTGTTACGCAATTTTATCAGTAATGCTGGCATCTACTGAGGGCAAACTGCTTAAAGTCTTCATATCATAGGCTGAAGTATAAATTTATAACCTATTTTGGGATTTTTAGCAGTAAATATTGCACAACCAAATATGAAAAACCACATCTTAGCAACAGCCATATTTGTAACCGCCCTCAGTATTAGTACAAATGCCCAAGCAGCGAATTCTGAACATTTGCAAAAATTATTATCAACCAAACAATGTCAGAACTGTGACTTGACAGGCGCAGGTTTAGTCATGGCTGATTTATCCGGAGCCAATTTAAGTGGTGCTAATCTCACAGGTGCAAACCTCAGTCGCGCTAATTTAACTGGTGCTGATTTACGAGGTGCGAATTTAAGCGGTACTGGTTTATACGGTGCGAATTTAACTGAAGCTAGGCTGAGTGGGGCAAACCTTGTAGGTGCAGATTTAAGAAATACTTATTTAGGAAATGCAGATTTTACCAGTGCTTATTTAAATGGAGCTAACTTTCAAGGTGCAATTGGCATACCCTTACAAATTGCGACACCAGAAGAGTTTTACGCTTGGGGCATAGCAGAAGGGCAAAAAGGCAACCATCAACAAGCAATTAAGTATTTTGATCAAGCGATCGCAGCTAAACCAGAATACGCTGGTGCTTATCTAGCTCGTGGTATAGCCCGTTACCAAATTTTTGATCGCCAAGGTGCGATGGAAGATGCCCAAATAGCCGAAAAGCTATTTACTACTCAACAAAATGGCACAGGAACTCAAACCGCACAGGCTTTTGTCAAAGAACTACAAACACCTTATAAAGAAAATGTTACTCAATCTAAACCAAGTTTCTTTGACTTTGTAGGTAGTCTTGGCTCAGTATTATTACAATTTCTGCCTTTTTAACGTGAGTCTCCAACGAAGGCAAAGTTAGAGACTCACGTAAAAGATTTTAGATAATACTTTGAGATGTGACACATCGTCCGTAGACGGATAGTCTATGGATGCTGAAAATTGGCACATGAATGAAGGGAAACAACAGATTCTTAGTGCTTTAGGTTATCTTGTGAGGCAACGCAGAATAGGATTGGGAATTTCGCAAGAGGAACTAGGACTACGCGCAAACTTAGATCGTACATACATATCTGGTGTAGAACGCGGAGTCAGAAATCCCTCCCTAACTGCTCTTGTTAGTCTTGCGAATGGTTTAGGTATAAGTGTTTCTCTTCTACTGGAACATCTAGAAATAGAAGCTAATAGAATACAGTGAGCGAGGAAAAAAATTTAACCGAGACAATTCGGAATCAGTTCAAAAAAGATTCAACTCAACTACAAGTTTTTAAGCTGTTATCAGATCAACAATGGCACTGTAGAGAATGTGAAGGAAAGAAAATAGGCTCAAATCAATACGCTGGCGGTGGAGGTATTCAGGGATTACAGCGTGGGACTAGAAGTCGTCCAGGTCTTGTAATTGAAACGGCAAAGAATTACTGTCCAAGCTGTCAACAAGTTCGCTTAGGCGATCGGTGGACAGGAGAAATCAAGTCAGCTAATTCTGCATCAAATATACCAGCATCTTTAGTGGAAAAAATTTTACAGGTTTATTCTTATACAGATGTCATAGAACAAAGGCGAAGAGAAAAACATGAATTGGTAATTGATCATAGATTTCCAATGGAAAGGTGGGGAGAAAGTGAGCCTCCACACTTAATATCTATGAGTGATACTGAAATTAAGCAGAAGTTTCAATTACTGAAAAAAGATACCTCTGGCAATCACAATCTTTTAAAGTCTAGAAGTTGTGAGCGATGTATCAGAACTGGTAAAAGAGGTACACCTTTTGGTATTCGCTTTTGGTATCAAGGAGATGAAAATTGGCCTTCTGTATATCAGCGTGGTAATGAAGCTGAAGAAGGCTGTTTCGGATGTGGTTGGTATGATTTTGAAGCGTGGCGTAATGCGCTCAATCAAAGACTATCTCAGTTTGAGCAACAGAATTAAAATTAACTTCATGATCAGTGTTACGTGCAATCTTATTTAAATAAGGTAGAAGTGCATAACCAATACATTCTGCTAAACGTGGCGGTACAGCATTACCAATTTGCCACATAGCTTTTTTCATAGTTCCTTCAAAAATAAATGCATCAGGAAAGGTCTGTAATCTTGCCATTTCGCGGGCTGAAATTACACGATTTAGATATGGATGAATATGAGTACCACCATGATTTTCTTTAACAGTCATACTTGGCTTACCCGGATATTGTCGCTTGAAAGCATCGACATATTTCTCATATAAAGAACCTCCTGGAAGTACTTTAGCAATACGCTCCATATACTCTGGTGAGTGCCTAGTCCATTGATGGTTAATTTCTGGTATTGGAGTATATTCTGGTAAATCAGAAATAGCTGATTCAATAGATTTGTATTCTTCAGATGATAACTGAGATTTGGGATAGGGATTTTGCAGCCCAAATCGGTTAGCAATAAAGATTGCTCTAGGCCTAATCTGTGGGACTCCATAATCAGCAGATTCTAGAATTGCTACAGAAACATTAGAATAACCAATAGAATTAAAAGCTTCAATAATTGCTTGCTTAACTTTGCCATTTTGAATAGTCAGAATTCCTGGTACATTTTCCATAACCACATACCAAGGACGTATTTCTGATACCACTCGCACAAATTCATAAAAAAGACGATTACGTGGATCTTTGGGATCACGTTTACCTGCAACTGAAAATCCCTGACAAGGAGGCCCACCAACAACAAGATTTACTTGAGGAGAGCCAATTTGTTGCAACCAAATTTTTGGCTCAAAATATTCAATATCTCCGCAAAAATGATGGCACTGAGGGAAATTCTTTTGATGTGTAGCAGAAGCAATTGGATTAATCTCCACACTCGCTAACGCTTGTAATCCAGCTTGTACTAAACCTTGTGTAATTCCTCCCGCACCACAAAACAGATCCACGAAAGTATATTGAGATGTAGGTATTAGTGGGTTATCAACATCAATAAATATTTTGTATGGATCAAGGTCATTTTTCTCTAGTTCACGTTTGATACGTTCATAACGTCCTAACTTTGGAGTTTTTGTTTTTTTGGTAGGATTAAGCCCTTCTTCGTTGTTTGAAAAAAAAGAAAGTTGTGTGCCTTGCATTTAGTGCTTGACTCTTAATAACTGATTCATTGAGACATATCGTCTACAATATATCAAAATTTATCTATCGCCTCAATCAAAGCACTAAAATTCCTAATAATGACTATGGAAAAATGACCCTTGATCAATGACATTATCCAGCGAATTGTGGACAGCAAATCAAGATTTAGCACAAGCTTGTCTCCAGCATCCCTTTGTACAAAGCATAGGTGATGGCACTCTGGAACCAGCTAAGTTTGCTTACTACGTCGGACAAGATGCTTTTTTCTTAGAAGCATTTGCCCGTGCTTACAGCATCGCCGCCGCTAAAGCACCAGACTGGAAAGGCTTTACTATATTTCACAACTTAGTTAGTGGAGTTTTAGCAGAATTACAACTACATCAAGGCTATGCTACAAAGTGGGGCGTAAATTTGCATTCTGTAGAACCAGGTGCAGCTACCCGACGTTACACAGATTTTTTATTAGCTACAGCTTGGAGTGGTGATGTTGGTTTAACTGCGGCAGCGATGTCACCATGTATGCGTTTGTACTCCTTTTTAGGGGAACAGTTAGCTCGTAATGGTATTCCAAATCACCAGTATGCAGATTGGATTCGCACTTACAGCAGCACAGATTTTCTCCCATTAACACAACAATTAGAAAGTTTAGTAAATAACTACGCCACCAACAACAAGGTAGTCTATTCAACCTACCGTTATGCTATGCTCTGCGAACAAGATTTTTTTCAAGCTGCATGGATAATGTAGCAGTTAAAAGGCAACAGGCAACAGGCAACAGGCAATAGGGAACAGAGAACACATAATGAACTGTTCCCCGTTTCCTGTTCCTTTCTTAACTAAAATCTCCTAAAAGTTGATTGCTATATTTTGCTACTTATGAACAAAAAAATTAGATAATACAATCGCAACACCAGCGATGATGGCAGAGTAAGGAAATAAGATGTCAGAGAACTTAAGAAGCAAAGTAGTAACACAGGGAGTGCAGCGCTCGCCAAATAGAGCGATGCTAAGAGCAGTCGGATTTCAAGACGAAGACTTCAGCAAACCCATCGTCGGAATATCCAACGCCTACAGCACCATCACTCCCTGCAACATGGGAATCAACAAACTCGCACACCGCGCCGAAGTCGGGATAAAACTTGCCGGAGCGATGCCGCAAATATTCGGCACAATTACCATCAGCGATGGTATCTCAATGGGAAC
>NZ_JACJRV010000104.1 GCF_014697475.1 Nostoc sp. FACHB-152 | reverse complement strand
ACAGTTATCTCAGTTGCACTCAACTTAATGAATCCTCAACATTTAAGAAACTGGTTTACTAATTGCTGTTACTGTACCTCATAACACAGGAAACTGCTGTAGGTGTTCAGCCAGTAACTAAGGTGACTCAAAAGGGGTTAAGCTTCCTAATTAGATTCCTACAAAAGGAGGGCTACTCAGTTCCTTCAAAGGCGGCATAACTCAACTAGCCAGATAACTCAAGAAGACCTCTCCGTTTCAAACGCAGGGGTCTTTTAGTCTATATAGATAACTCTTTTGCTAACAGAGAATCAGTTTACTAAACAAGCGATCGCTCCCTAAGTGAGGCTAACTTACTACTATTTCTTACTCCATTAAGACAGCTACAAAATAATAAGTTGACATAATAAAAGCCTCCTAAGATTTCTCTCAGAAGGCTCTTATAACTAAGCTTCAGATTGCTCTAGAGGCGTTAGGAGGATTAATCTAACGTTGGTCATCCTCTGGAAGTCTACGGATTATTCTAGGTGGCTGTAATTCTATTTCTGCCAACAGTATATGGTTGCACTGTCAAAACCCCTTTTCAATCTTATCTCCACGTCGCCATGCAGGACTGTAGCTGTTCAAGTTTTTACGGCTGTCTTACCGATGAAAGTTAGCTATTAACTGTGATGCGTTCACTATTGTTCAAACCTTGGGATGTATACTGCTTAGTGGAGCGTTCAGTACCTTGTCCTTTTGGCTGTAGGTGTTTTCCTACCCTCACCTTTCATAATATATATTATAGCATTTATTCAACTATTTGTCAATAGTAAATATTGCAAAATATGGAACTATTACATATAAAAATCTACTAATTAGTTAGCTTAAAATTTAGGTAGATAAGGTTTGATTCTCTGTAATTAGAATTAGTTATAAGGTCTTCATATGATGTTGCGATCGCTATGCTATTAACTCCCTATCAAGACAACAAGTTTTAATTCTATAATAGATAAAATTAGTTACTAATATAAGGTCAATAAAATGCCGCTACCAATTCAAGATGATATTAAGATAGAACTTTATTGTTTACAGAATATAATAGGTGACTGGAATGGGATTATTGAGCAAGGATTTAATGAGGAAAAAGAAGGTGAGAGGATTGAGATTTTAGAAAGCACTCTTGGTAACTTACTTATACTCAGAACAACGCTAAATTCTAATATGGATAAGCTAATTGACAAACTCCAAAAAGAGATAACAAGAGAGAAGAAAACTAAATCAATGACTGTTAATAAGGTTGATAACCCATGACCTCAGATACATAAGTCATTATTAAGTCTCCTAAAAGTAAGCGATCGCTCCCTAATGGGGGCTATTTTTATGTCTGCTAATCTGAAGTTAACCGCAATCTGGGCCGCTACTTATAGCCCTAATAGTAATAATAGACAGGTAATCTATAGGAGAGATAACACCACATCAGTTAACTTTATTAGCCATATATAGAGAGACAACTAATGAGGCATCCCATTCAGCTAACACTGGTTAACTGAATTAAAAGGATGCGATCGCTAACTATCTTCTCTCTCTAGAAGACTAATAGTAGCTCACTAAGGTAGTCAATTAAAAGTTAGCATTAGCGTAAAGAGAATTTATTACAATTCCCCCTTTAGTTAGTTGACTTTATGTAAGTGAGGTGTAAAAAACCTCAAGTTATATACCTCCTCTAGCCTACCTAATCTCTAGGAGAACCAATAACCTCAATCATTCCAGCCAACTAACCAGCTAATCAATAGAAATATTTGTAGATATAGTAAGGGGTAATTAAACTATCATTTCCACCTGCATTCCAGACAGGTAGCTAAATATTATGGATTTATAATTAGAGGTCACAGCTAACTTATAAGGTTAGAAAAGTACCTAATATAGACCCATACCTTGACAACTAAAGTACCCTTACAATTAACCTCATCATCTCTCTCTACTTTTATACTACTGTATTTACTATTAGGGTTTTATGTAGCGGCCCAGTTTGGAATTTAGGACTGCTTAAGTTCAGGCAGTCCTATATAGCTTCTTAATGTTAGTTACCTATTAGTAAAGAAGCTATTTCATCTTCAGTTAGACCATATATAGCTGCTAATAACTTAACTGACTTTGTATCATTACATCCTAACTGTTTAGCTATAGTTATCGCTGAAGATATTGGAATAGTTTGGTGGGTGGAGTTTGTTAGCAAGTCTAATGTAGTTTTGGTTGTTTGACGTTTTTTGTACACTTTGTCATTCATGCTGGGAGTGTGACCTAAACTCATTGCCCTTTTCTCTAAGGGTATCCCTGCCATTATGCCGTTAAGGTTAGCTAGGTGCCGCAATGCATGGGTCTGAGTAAATTTAGAGTTCTTAGCCCATCTATTTAGTACCCTATAAGCCCTCTGGCTGATGTAAGCTCTAATTGAGTTTGGATTCTGTGAGTTTAAATGAAACACAGGTAGTTTACCTGATTTAATCCCTAGTCTTTCAATCAGATCAGGACATGTGGGAGGTATTAATGGAATAGCTAAACGATACCCAGTTTTAGTAGTAGTTCCTAGTACAGTTTCACTACCCACAACAGCAATCATATCTTTGTTCTCAGGGCTTTGTATGGGAGGTATAACAATATCATCCTTAGTTTTAAAAGGCTTATCAATATTTTGGATTGCAAAGACTTCACTAACTCGCAGTCCATAAATTACCTGTAATGAAAACACAAAAGCCCAGGACTCACGGGAATCAATATCACTACGTAAATCATTCTCAGGGATGTCTAGAATATCATCTATTAATTTAAAGAAATCCTCTAATGAAATGCTTTGAAGGTTATCCTTGAATTTGGTTTGTGTAATATTTATTTTCCCTAATTCATCCCTTAGCTTGTTATTGCCTATTACTTCACAGAGTTTTTTCATTGCAGAAACGCAGTCTTTAAATCGCTTACTACCCTTGTTTTTACTATTAATAGCCTCCATAATATCAGTGATATTGACATTATTATTGAAGGGTAATAGTTTATAGAAGCAATAGTAAACTTCATACCAACATGACTGATGGCTGGGGTTATTTCTATCTCGCGGTTGATGCTTTTTAGTGTAGCTATTCCAATAATTATCTTCTACTAGTTTGATAGCTTCGCCAAATGTAATTAAGTCATTTTTGACTTGATTTTTTTCTAATATATGCTCATCATACCAAGCTAAAAACCCTGTTTCACTGCTAAACTTCCCCAATGCCTCACTAACTTGGTTAGCTTTCCTGAGTGCATTAGCTATACCATCCATCGTAAAAGCACAGTTACACGCTTTAGCTACACGCTTATTACCGAGTTTGAATTGTAAGAGAATATAAGTACCACTAGGCTTCCTGTCTTTTTTCAGAGTTATACCTTTGGGAGTTTGACCCTGTACTTCCTTAAAGAAACTTAATAAAGTTTCATAACCTATGAGATTATTAGCTGTGTTACCTTGCTTCTGTTTTTCTCTCATTTTTCTCTCAATTTTGAGAATTTTGATGAGAGAAATCTGGGAGGGCACTAAATATAGTGGACTTAATCAGATTCCGGTTCTGTGGGTCGGGGGTTCAAATCCCTCCACGCTCGTTTTGTACATTAACTAATTATTTGTCTGCGTTGACAAATTTGTTGATTACTCACATTCCATTTTATTTATAGCTGATTTCAACTCAGTGTTAGTTATTTACGTGCTGGTTAGGATAAAGGTTTGTAGCAGCAGGAAGGAATGTATGATGGCTAATGACTACACCAGGGCCAAGATTTGAGCCGGCTCCGACAAAGACATCATTGCCAATCTTGATTTTCTTAACATATAACATTAAGTCTTGCTTGCGAGGTTTGATGATATGGGGATATAAACCTACACGATGTCCGATAACTACACGATCGCCTATTTCTAATAAACCGCGATCGGCAATTTCTAATCCTGGTGTCCAGTAAACATTGCGCCCGACTTTTGCACCCCACAATCGCAACCAAAAAGAAAATACTCCGGGAATTAACCGCAAAATTGCTTCCAAAGTCGGAATTGCAATATAAATTGCTTGAATTTGATGACTACCCCACCAGGGACTATATTCTTTACCTTTTAAATAACTAATACCTTCCTGCACAGGATACGCCCATTGATGTAAGCGATAAACTAGCACTGGCAAACCGTAAATAGAAAGCAACACAGACAAAATACTAAAAATGCTGGGTGAATAGGCGAAATAAACTAGTGCCGCACCAGTGAGCATTAACACAAGAGTGGGAAAGAATAATAGAACTGTACTCAGAACTGTCATGAAAACGGAAATAAGAGTTTTTGGGTGAAAGTTAATGATGTTGAAATTCCTATAGCAGGTGGCAATTCTTGACTTTCATAATAGGTTCTATGTAACTTGTCCCAAATTTTGAGATTAGCACCATAGTTGCAATTGCTAATTTCTTTGCCATGATGCCAAGCATGATCCTGCGGCAGAATTAACCAGGAAGACAGAAATCTATAAAGCCAGCTATTAGCGGAAATTATTAAGCGGCTATGTCGCCATAAATCTAAGGCAGAAGTTAGGCTGACTCCTAGTAAATAACCTGTTGGCTCAGTCAGTAGATATAAAAATAAAGAGTGTATCCATAAATAAACAATTAACAAACTTGTCCAAATGGTATTACGAGATGTTCCTAATACATCCATCTGAGTAACAGTGTGATGGATTTGATGTACTTGCCAAAACAATTTACTATGCAATAAACGATGATTCCAATAATATAAATAATCCACTAAAACAAAACTGACAATAAAACTTAAAAGAAGCGATAATTTTAAAGAAGCCTGATGATTGGGTAATAAATGATGGTATAGCCAATAAACTAAAGTAGCTTGTAACAAGGGAATTAAAATTCCTTGGATTGTTAAACCTATACCATCTAATAGCCAATCTTCATGGCTTTTCAATTTTAGTTGAGTTCGACCAGACTTATCGCTAATTGTCCACCCAAATAACCCGCTAAATGTAACAAATATTATAATTAGTGCAGAATTTTGCATATTGTATGATTCTACCAATTCTCAATATAATCTAAGTTTTTGAACTCCGAATTATTAAACCCAAAATGTTACCTTAACTGATTGGTTTGGCAATAATCGCGGGTCTTCTCCACGAGATATAGCTGTTCTAATTGACTCGACAAACACATGAATTGTGTCTGCTGGGGTATTGGAAAAGTGTGTACCGTATTTGGCGATCGCTTCACCTTGAATCCCCAAAATTTCCACGTCTTGGCGGATAATATGTTGAGCCGTCCACCACACAAACGGACGGGCTAGTTTGTTCCAGATGCCGTAGTTATAGGTGACATCGGTGTAAACCAATGTGGAATTGTCGGTTTCGGGGATAGATTGGCTAGTAATAAATAAATGGCGATTGTATCCCATTTGATATTCCACCGAAGTAATATTGGGCAGATAAAAGCGATCACTATGTTTAATCTCATCACCCTTGCGATTCAGAAAACGGCTGTACCAGCCTAAATTACTGGTTTCGTTGCGATACTCCACCAACACTGCACCATTAGTACGTTCTACAGTCATCTCTAACTTTTGCTGGCGAGATTTACGAAATACGCCAGGATGCACAAAAGCTGTATGCGGAATATCAATAAAGTTCTCTGCACAATTAGTCACATTATTAGCAAAACGGTTAATTACCCGTACTGTTTCCCACCCTGATTCTCCATAGTGAGGCATAGAAAATGGTTCAAAATCTTCGCTGGGAGTATCAGCTAACCGCACATATACATAACCATCCTGTTCTTTGGTAATGTAACGCTTTGCTTGACGCTGCTGGGAAGGTTGAAAATCATCTCCCTCAGCTGGAACAGCAATCACTTTACCATTGCGATCGTATACCCAACCATGATAAGGACATTGCAACGCACCGTGACAAACTTTACCTGTTGATAAACGGCTACTGCGGTGCAAACACTTATCCCGCAACGCCACAGCTTTTCCATCTGCGCCACGAAATATCGCTAACCACTCTCCTAAAACAGTCCGTGCTAATACTGTGTTGGCTCGTAGTTGGTTGCTAAGTGCGACAATATACCAAAAATCTGTAAATTGCATGGAAGTTTTGAAACTGTTGATTGCTATACAACACCTTAATCCCCAATTCCCCGGACTCTGAAAAATCAGTAGCCGACATTGCCCGAATAATTGCACAATATATAGGCAGTTCGTCGTGGTAACTACCGAGAATGCCGACTACACTTGCTGACGCACAAAATTTAGTTTCTGATCTCATCGCCCGCTACTCATCCCGTGTAGATTATTTGATGATTCGCCTAGAGGAAGCAGAGGGGACTGATATCTTGTTGCGTGGCGACAAGGTAGAAACCCTGAGTGAAGGTATTTCCATTGGTGGACATATTCGGGCTTGTTATAAAGGTGGCTGGGGTTTAAGCAGTTTTAACCAGCTTTCTACTATTAAAGAACGGATTGAAGAAGCGATCGCAGCTGCGCGGATGGTTGGTGATGAAGAAACTGTACTGGCTCCTATCGACCCAGTGCAAGCAATTTGCCGATTACCTTTGACAGGTACAGATCCGCGTCAAGTTAGCTTATCGCAGAAAAAACAATTGTGCGATCGCTACACTGAATTATTAAAAAGCATTGACCCCCGCATTACGACTACCTCTGTTCGCTACGGTGACAGCGCGCAAAAAATCATCCTCGCCACCTCGGAAGGGACTTTTATCGAACAATCTTGGGTAGATATGGAAATGCGCTTCGCTGCGACTGCGAGAAATGGCGAAACTGTGCAAACCGGAAGGGAAACTACTGGTTCTCGCAAAGCTTACGAAGATTTAGTTAATTTAGATGAACAAGTTAAGAATGCTGCCCAGAGGGCGGTTGCAGCTTTATCTTTACCATCAGTCAAAGGCAATACTTACACCGTAGTTATCGACCCTATTCTCACAGGTTTGTTTGTTCATGAAGCTTTTGGGCATCTTTCCGAGGCTGATATGGCTTACGAAAATCCTGATTTGCTGGAAGTGATGACTATCGGAAGGCGATTTGGGCCAGAAGAACTGCAAATTTATGATGGTGCGGCTCCAGAAGGACATCGCGGTAGTTATTTTTATGATGATGAAGGGACACCCGCCACTACTACCCAACTAATTAAAGATGGAATTTTGGTAGGACGTTTGCATTCGCGGGAAACCGCAGGCAAATTAGATGAAGTACCTACTGGCAATGCGCGTTGTCTTAATTATCACTTCAGCCCGATTGTACGTATGACTAATACTTGGATTGAACCAGGTAAGACGCCTGTGGCAGATTTATTTACGGGTATTAAAGAAGGAGTTTATGCCCGTAACTGGCTGGGTGGGATGACTAATGGGGAAATGTTTACTTTTAGTGCTGGCGAAGCATGGATGATTAGAAACGGCAAAATTGCGGAACCTGTTAAAGATGTAACCCTTTCTGGTAACGTTTTTCAGACCCTTGCCGATATAGAAGCCATTGGCGATGACTTCTATTGGGATGAGTCTGGTGGTTGCGGCAAAGGTGGACAAAATGGTTTACCTGTAGGTTGTGGCGGCCCTAGTCTCCGCATTAGGGATGTAGTAGTTGGAGGAGAAACTTAGTTAATTCGTAATTCGTAATTCGTAATTTATAATTATAAGTTACGAATTATCTATGCAAATATAGTTTAATACAATTAAATTTGATTGCTTGAAAAGATATTGATTTTATTCTATTACTGCTTGTTTTAAAACAACATCTATTTGCTGTAGTAATATATCTAAACTAAAAGAGTTATCTAATACAACATTTGCACGAGCTATTTTTTCTGCTAGAGGTAGTTGGCTATTTATTCGGGCTTGTGCTTGTTCGTAACTAAGATGATTGCGCTGAATTAATCTTTGCAGTTGTTGTTCCACAGAACAACTTACCACCCAGATTTCTGTAACTAAATGGGTCATTTGCGCTTCAAATAATAAAGGGATTACTAATACTAAAGTTTCAGCCGTAGATTCAGCGATCGCTTTATCAAAACACTCTTTAACATAAGGATGAATTAATCCTTCTATCCATTGCCTTTCTTGTTGATTATCAAAGATAATTTCACCTAATTGTTGACGGTTAAGACTGCCATCAGGAAGTAATATTTGTTCACCATATTTTTGGGCGATCGCATTTAAAATTGGTGAACCCGCAGCAACAGCATCTCTAGCATAAATATCAGCATCAAAAATTGGCAGGTTGTAAGCACTGGCTAAATAATTAGCAACAGTAGTTTTCCCGGTGGCAATTCCTCCAGTTAATCCGATGATGCGTTTGGTCATTTGTTATTTGTCATTGGTCATTTGTCTGGAGGCTAAAATATAAAATTTCATACTTCATACTTTTTAATTATTGCTTGAGTCAGTCCATCCAAAGTATATTCTTCAGCTTCTACATCTACGCGACCAAATAAAGCATGACAAGTTTTAGAAGTTTGGGGGCCGATGGAAGCAATACAAACATCTTGTAAATAATCTGCAAGTATAGATGCATTATTAGCAAATACTGTTTCTAAAATTTGACAGAAAAATTGTACAGTTTTAGAACTTGCAAAAGTAATGATATCGATTTGATGATTTTGCAAAGCTGATTTTGCTGCTTCAGGAATACTACTAGGACAGCAAGACTGATAAGCCGCTACTTCAATAACTTCTGCACCTTTAGCAGTTAATTCTTTCACTAAAATTTCTCTACCGCCGCTTTCAACTCTGGGGAATAAAATCTTTTTCCCCGATAGTTCTTCAGGAAAGTTTTCCACTAAAGAATCTGCGACAAAATTAGGCGGGATAAAATCTGGTTGTAGACCTTGTTGTTTGAGACATTGGGCTGTTTTTTCACCAACAACGGCAACTTTTACTCCAGCTAAAGCGCGAGAATCTTTACCTTGTGCAGTGAGTCTGGCAAAAAAGTATTCAATACCGTTGGTAGAAGTGAGAATTAACCAATCAAAGTGGGATAAACTAGCGATCGCATGATCTAAAGCTGACCAACTAGAAGGCGGGCCAATTTCTAAAGCTGGCATTTCAATGACTTTAGCACCAACTGCGGTGAGGCGATCGCTAAATTGGCTCGACTGTCCTACAGAACGGGTAACTAAAACTGTTTTACCAGCAAGGGGAAGGGTTTTGGACATCATAGCGGCAGTAATTGAATTGTTAGAATGTATTTTCTCAGATTGCAAGTACTGGCGTAGCCTCACAACTTCACCAATTACAATTACCACTGGCGAAAGAGATACTCCATCTGTTTTTTCTAAAATATTGCACAGTTGACCAGTCCAAATTTGTTGATTCGGGGTTCCTGCCCAACGGATAATGGCAATGGGAGTGAAGCGCGATCGCCCATAGCGCAACAATTGATGTAAAATTTCCCCTAGATTCTGCCCACCCATCAATATTACTAGCGTCTCTAACCGTGATAAAGCTTCCCAGTCCAAAGCTTCCGGTTCGTGTGCTGTCACCACAGCAAAACCACGACTCATCACGGGGTCTGTTAACGGAATTCCTGCCAGCAAAGGTGCGGCTAAAGCAGAGGAAATTCCTGGTACAACTTCAAATTCACACTTAGCTGCTTTTAAAGCTTCAATTTCTGAAGTACAACGGCCAAAAATAAACGGGTCGCCTGCTTTTAACCTAGCGACTTGCTTCCCTGTTTGACAATGCTGCACCAATAACTGATTAATTTCAGTCTGCGGTGTACTCGGTTTACCACCACGCTTACCCACATCCAGTTTTAAACAATCTGGTGGTACACACTCCAACAATTGCTCATCTACCAAAGCATCGTAAACCAATACCTCAGCCACAGCCAAGAGACTGTAAGCTTTTACCGTCAGGTATGCCACATCTCCCGGCCCCGCGCCTACTAAGTAAACTTTGCCCTGTTCTTCAGCCATATCTCCGCGATACTCTGCGTTAACCTCCGTGTGCCTTTGCGTTAAAAAAATGATGTAGGGTTGCCGTTCCTTACACTCAACGTACTAGCTTACATTGTTAATGTATCGCCTCACATTATTAATGCACCGCCTTACATTGTTAATGTATCGCCTCACATTGTTAATGCATTGCCTCACATTGTTAATGTATCGTCTTACATTGCTAATGCATCGCTTTACATTGTTAATGCACAAGCCTATCCTCTGCCCCAAAATATCACCTTGCCCACTGTTGCAGAATATAGTCGTAAAACGCATCCTTATCAACTTGATCCATTGCATAAATCTTACGACCGCCACTCATTACTTTAGTACGCCCTTGGCTAAGACCAGTAGTAATAATTTCCGTTTCCCACTCCCGTAGTTGATAAAATTCTGGGTGTCCTAAATAAGCTGTAGCTAACACATCCCAAAAATAAAAATCTTGAGGAATTACCAGTGCATAACATTGTCCTGCTAAATCAGAGATGGGATAGTGGCGTTGTTTTCCCATTTTGTAAACTATGTCTGATGTCACTGGCACATTGTTAGTTAAATCCAAAGGACACATAATAATTTCAATCTGAGTTTGCCAAACTCGCGCTACTGAAACTGCGTCCCAATAGGCATTCCACTCAGCCGAACCATCTTGTCCCGGTTCTAAGCTTTTTTCCACATTGCCACCAACATTTAAAGCACCTCCCATCCAAACAATTCTGCCAATTTTTGCTTCAATGTCTGGTGCTTTATCTAACGCTACTGCAACGGTAGTTAATGGCCCTGTCACCATTAGTGTGACTGGTTGGGGTGCATCACGCAATACCCGCACCATAAAATCTTGACCGGGTTCGGCAACTAAAGGTGTATTAATTGTGTCCTGCTGGTTGAGTATGGGTAGATGGTCAACAATAAACGAATCACGCCGATACATCTGAGGAAAAGGATTTATCCCGCGTACTGTGCTTTCGGCAACCGGGATATGAGAAAATCCCATCAAATCAATAATTTTGCGTGTAGCACTCACGGCTGGTTCAATATAGCAATCAGCTGGGGTGACGATGACACCAAGAAGTTCAATGTGTTCCATCGTCAACAGCAGCATAGTGGCAAGATAATCATCTACACCACCGTCATGATCCATTAATACAAGTTGTTTAGACATATACAAGGAGGATAAAGAAATGGATGAATTTATGCAAGCTGCGATCGCCGAAGCCAAACAAGGCAGACAAGAAGGCGGCATACCTATCGGTTCTGTTCTGGTCAAAGATGGCCAAATTGTCGGCAGAGGACACAACAAGCGCGTTCAAGATGCCGATCCTGTCACCCACGCCGAAATTGATTGTCTCCGCAACGCTGGCAGAATTGGCAACTACAAAGGTACAACACTTTATTCAACTTTAATGCCTTGTTATTTGTGTGCTGGGGCTGTGGTGCAATTTGGGATTAAAAAAGTCATCGCTGGAGAATCTCGCACATTTCCTGGCGCGAAAGAATTTATGGTTTCTCACGGTGTAGAAGTGATTGATTTAAATTTAGATGAATGCGAACAAATGATGAGTCAGTTTATTCAAACCAACCCAGAATTATGGAATGAAGATATAGGTAAGTAAAACTGTGAACAGAATATTTTTTCTGTTGAAATATAAAATCATTTGGTCAATTTAGGGGATGATGCAGTTGAGATTACTTTATCTCTGGAGGGAAACAGCATGAACGAGACACCGGGAAATCAGCAAAATGGAGGGAGGCAAGTTTCTAACAAACTTGAAAGGCTGGAAACAATGCTGACAACTCATGCTCAAATGCTGAATCAGTTAGCACCCCTAATGGCACAAGTTGCACAAATAGCGACTACCACATCTGATACAGTAAATCGCCACGATCAAGCACTGACTCGTATTGAAGAGCAAACCTTTAGTAACGCAGTACAGCAACAGACAAATACAAACCAAGTCGCTGAATTATTTAACCAAGTTAATCAATTAGCAGCCAAACAAATAGAACTTCAAGCAATTGTTCATAGTAATAGTGAAGCGATCGCCCAAATAGCAGCAATTATCGATAGACTAGCTCAAAAGCAAGAAAACTTTCAATTACAAACACAAGAAAGCATCAACAAAGTAATACAAGCTATTGATTATACAATTGGCCGCACTGAAGAATTAGTTAGGCGATTGAATGAACAAAACAGTAAGGAATAGAGATAGTTTATCAAGTAAGCTTTAAAATTGTAGGTTGCGTTAAGCGTTGCTATAACGCACCGATAAATGTTTACTTATAAAGCATAAAAATAAAATTACCTACTTCATAATTCATCCTTTAAAACTCCCCTTTCTTTCAGGAAAGTATCAAAAGTAAACCTATCAGGTAATGAAGTTTGTGCGCCTAGTTTTGTGGCTGCCAAAGCACCTGCGGCTGCACCCCAAATCACCGCCTCTTTTAAGGACAGACCAGTATAAAGTGCGGCTGCCAAACCGCCGTTAAAAGCATCGCCAGCTGCTACAGTATCAACAACATGAACAGGAAAAGCTGGGACAAAAAATGTTTCGTCTGAAGTAGCACAGACAACACCTTTACCACCCATCTTGACGATCGCACATTTGGTTCCCCGTTGCAATAATACCTCTGCTGCTTTAGCTGCTGTATCTTGATTATCGACAGTAAAACCAACTAATCGTGAGGTTTCTACTTCATTGGGTGTAATGATATCGACTAATGGATAAAGTTCTGCTGGTAAATTAGCTTGTGCGGGTGCAGGGTCGAGAATAACTGTAATATTTGCATTTCTTCCCGCGTGGGCAGCTGCAACAACAGATGGAAGCGGAATTTCTAATTGTAAAAGTAGTGCTTTCGCTTCTGGTAATAAATAAGATAATCTCTCAACATCTTCCTGATTTACCTGCCCATTAGCACCAGGAATCACGACAATTTGATTTTCACCGGCATCATCAACAATAATGATGGCAACTCCAGAACTTACTGTTTCATCTAAGAAAATATTACCAGTCTGCACACCAGCAGCTTGTAAATGATTAACCAGTTCTGCACCAAAGCTGTGTGTCCCTACACGTCCCACCATCTGAGTTGGAATACCCAACCGTGCTAATGCTACTGCTTGATTTGCGCCTTTACCTCCCGGTACTTTAAAAAAGTTTTCTCCTAGTAAAGTTTCGCCTCTAATTGGTAGCCGGGGTGCTGTCGCTACTAAATCTATATTTATACTGCCGAAGATAATTACACTCATAATATAGGACTCATATTTAATTTTTGAAAAAAATCAGTAGATTGTTAGCTGCCTTCTTTTCTCTTGCCTTCTTGCCTATTGCCTATTTTTCACTACCAAGGATTTCCGATCAATGTAAATCCAGACCAATAATAAGGATGGGATAATTCTTGACTATCGAGATTCAAAACAATTTCTTGAGATGAAGAATCACTACCACGAATTCTCGAATTATCTTTCAAACTTACCTGCTGTTTCAGCATTGCAATTTGAGCTTGTCGTAGTGCTTCTGACTTAACTGGATTCGCTTTAAGTTTTTCGTAAAATTGAGTCATAAAAGCCAATGTACCGCTATCATCAACCGACCAAAGGCTTGCTAAAGCCGCTTTTGCACCTGATTGTACCGCCAACCCAGCAAACCCTAGTTCTGCTTGGGGATTACCTAACGCAGTCCGACAAGCACTCAACACCAATAACTGCACAGGAGGTTTATCTAGTTCTAAAGTTTTAAGTTCATCTAAGCGAACTCTTTTATCCCAAAACTGGATGTAAGATTGCTCAACAGAACCAGGAGAAAATTCAGCATGAGTAGCTAAATGTACTATTCCAAAAGGATAAATAGCACGTTCTTTCTTTAAATTTGTTAGAGTAAAATTCTGGTTTAATAAAGTCTTTCCTGCCCAGTTATTAGTAACAATATTCGATAATTCTAAAGGAACAGCAGGTAAAGGTTCCAGATTTTTAAATTCTGAAGCTCCCATTGCTAAAACCTGAGTTTCTGTAATATCTGTAGGTCGAAAATCTAGAAGATTAAAAGCTGGGATAATTCCTAAACTATATTTCTCAACTAGAAATTTTTTGCCATCATAAATTGCAGCTAAAGGAACAGTTCGTAATCCTCCGCCCAAACAAAATATCAGGTTATTTATCCCTTGTTTTTGCAATTCAGGTTCCAAAGGCGCAATTAGCAAGTCATATACTTTTTTACCAGAACTGAGATACTGACTACGCGGAGAAACCGGATAAACAATATTACGGCGGAACTCATTCAGCAAACTAACCAATGCTTCTCTTTTTCCTGCGGGAACACGTTTGTGAATTGGTGATTTATTCGGCGGTATTAATATCAAATCGAGGTGATTAGGGGTAGTTATTGCGTATATTAATGCGCTTTTTTTGCCAACTCTCCGGCTAATTTCATCTAGTGTTTGACTTATTTTTTTCACTTCATAAACCTGATTAGAAGGCAGCCTTCCCTGTACATATTCCTCATATTGCTGCTTCCAACCTTGTTCAATATGTATCACCGCAGAGTTAATATTTTTACTGTCAAGAAATTTTTTGATCAGTTCCGGCTGAAGACGAGGCAAGGGAAGTGTATTAGATTTTACTGGTAGCGACAATGCTTGGGCTTGTGCTTGAATAGGTCTGAGTAAATTCAGCACAATTATGAATAAACTAAGTGTTGAAGAAGCCAATAAAGTTAGCTTAATTTTTTTCATATCCGTTTAGGCAACAAGATAATTGATTATCCTTATACTCTTTGTATCAACGAATGCATCAACCTTGCGATCGCCTATTTTATGAGCATTACTTACTTATCAAAATAACATTCAAGCTTGCTAGAAAATTTATTTTATATTTCTTTAACCTTAAAGTGATTACATATACAAAATCCATACTGAGACAAAGTTAAAAGTAAAATCAGCTACATCATGAGTCATGGCCTTGAGTTCCCTAGTTCCGCAACGCCAAAAAAATTGACAGTAAATAATTAAAGCGATATACCATATCAAAGTGCAACAGACGAAAGTTTTTATCCTATGTCTAGTGTTGAACGCGACGAAAACCGGGAGCATCGCATCGCCACAGAAATTATTGTTGATGCAGAAGACAAAGAAGATCGGGCGATGGGTTGGTATTACTATTTAGAGGAAACTCTAAATTTTCCTTTTATGGCTAAGTGGACAAGGAAGTCCCGTAAGTCATCTACACCAGAAGAGAAACCAGTTGAAGTGCTGGGAATGGCACCTGATGATGAGTGCCTAAAAGATATGTATGTTGAGGTAGCTGTCATCAACGGTAAGGACGATGATGTTTATTCGGCAAAATTATCAGAAATACAGGCTATTGATGTAGATGATGAAACCCAAGAAGCGATCGCAGATTGGCTTTATTGGCTTGCCAGAGGATATAAATTTTAGAATATAGTAATTTAGCTCCTCAATTATCTGAAAAATAGCAAATAATCCCACAGGCGTTGCCAAAGGCGATTAAATTTGCATATATATAGCAGTCCTAAATGAGATTCAAACAAATCTGTTCCCTATTCCCTCTCTTGACGAATAAGTTTGTCAATCAAATAGGATTGCTATATTTTTCACAACTAAATTACTAGTACCAATTGTTACTCCTGCACAAATTCTTGTACTTCTACCAAACCAGATATTGTGACCAATTTTGATTAATAGAGTCAGTTGTTTACTGAAGTTTTTTGTGTACAGAGGAAACAAGAAAAAACTCTGTAAATATAGCCGGGGAGAGGTGACAGGTTAGAGGTGATAGAGTTATGTGTCTTTTGCTGTCTACGTTTTATCATCTGCCGAGAGCCTAACTACCTTGGCTATTGCCATAACACTGAATTTTTTCAAAAATCAAATATAAAACCTATAGAGCTAACTATTAATAACTGCCTCAAATACTGCATAACGAGCTTTGCCTTTTTGTTTAGCACGATACATGGCAGCATCCGCATTTTGCAGCAAAACTTCTGGTTTGTCACAACCGTTACGGTTAATTGTAATACCTATACTGGCTGTGGTAGAAATTTGATGTCCATTTAGATTAAGAGGTAATGCTAAGGTATCTTGAATTCGTTTGGCAACATTAATAGCATCACCAACATCTCTAATTTCTTCTAAAAGTACGGCAAACTCATCACCACTAAATCGCCCTACAGTATCGCCACTACGTAGACATGACTCTAGCCTACGGCCGATAGCTACTAACAAATCATCACCTATTGTGTTGCCAAAGCGATCGTTAATTTCTTTAAAGCTATCTAAATCTAAAAATAAAACGGCAAAATTATAATCAATTCGGCGTTTACTACGTTCTACTGCTTGCTTCAAACGATCTAAAAATAAAGCTCGATTAGGTAGTGCTGTTAGCCCGTCATAAAAAGCATTTTGGAGAAGTTGCGCCTCCATTCGTTTACGTTGAGTAATATCTTGAAATACTAACATTGCACCAGTAATATTGCCGTCATGAGCAACAATAGGCGTAACATAATCTCCTACTGGTATTTCTTTACCATCTTTGGCAATTAATATACAGTTTTCTGGGAGATGTAAAACTTTTCCTGTTGCTATTGTGCGTGTAGCTAAATTTTCAATTGTTTCATCTATATCTTTGTCAATTAATCTGACAACTTCTGCTAAATCTTTTCCATAAGCCTCCGCTTGCTGCCAACCTGTAAGCGATTCAGCCATCGAATTCATCAATTGAATACAGCCGTCAGTATAGGTGACAATTACAGCACTTTGCATACTGTTAATAATTGCCAGCATCTTCTGTTTTTCTTCTTGCAACTTTTGCTCAATCTGATGCTTATCAACAGACATTTCGACAGCAATATACAGTTCTGTATCTACGTAAGGTTTCACAATATAAATAACAGAATCAATTAGTTTCTGTAGACTCTTTCGGAGATTGAGTGCTAGGATTTTTTCATCCTCAGCAACTAGGATTTTAAGGGCTAACATATAAAAACTACCTATTTGCTAAGATTCAGATATAGTTGGAATCATTAACTCAATCTGAAGGTTAATAATTATATGATAATCAATATCTAAAATATAAGTGTATTTGCTTGCTTAAAATGGTGGATAATTTGCAAATATCAGATTTCTATTAAAGTATTATTTATGTCTATTCACATTTACAAAAATAGGTAAATTTATTTAATTTTAAGTTAAATAACAGTAGAAATACGATAGTTTAGAGTAGAGTTTTGTATTTAAATAAATCAATATAGCAATCCTATTTAATCTACAAAATACTTGTGGAGGCAAGCAATAGGCAATAGATTTATTTGAAACTTCTACACTGGTTGCTATATTAAAAGTGAAGGGTATACAAGCCTTAATTATGTAAAGCTAAAAAGTTGATTGAGCATTTGAATATTTTCTAGCATTGATATGTGCCGATATGATAGATAAAATCAAATGAAAATCCGAGTGATTTTTTATCCCATCATCTTAGTTAAATTTATAGTTATTATCTAAATTTGCTTATGTGCCTGATGGCTCAAAAGTAATACCAATTCAAATAATGTTGGCAACAGATACCCCACCCGCCTGACGGCACCCTGCCCTTGCCAAGGGGAGGGTTGGGGAGGGGTCTTATTTATGTGTCGGATTCTTTTTTTAAATTGGTATAATTACTTGCACATGAGGCATCTGAGCAAACGCTGATTCTATCAAATATATTATTGAAAAATAGATATCAGTTTTATCCTTTTCGAGAAATAGAATGGGAGCATCCCAGTTTTTGCAAAGAAGGTGAAAATCAGTCAGGATAAATAAGACGAGTGTATTTACTTACCGATGACTCCAGAACAAAAGGCAGCTCTTCAATAACATATTTAGGCGATCGCTAAAATATTATATGAAGATACGTCACCAGAAAGATTAACAAACCTTGCAGGAATTGAAGAGACAGTGCGAAGTCAAATGCAGAAGCAGGTGATGCCAGAAGTAGGTTTTTTTATCGAAACGGTTACGGGGACAAGTGCAGGGTATCAACGACGATTAAAAAGTATTGTGGGAGAATTGCCAATCACAAGTAATATAAGCGTCAAACGTTGAATTGCCGGCACCAGTGAAGGTGAAATATCTAGGGGAAACAAGTTTAAGTCCGGAAAATTAAACAAGACCTCCTTTACCTAAGTAAAGGAGATCTGAGATGCGAAAAAAAGACCTGGCGCCGAGCAATTGTGGCAGGAGGCGACCCTCCAACTATCGTAGCCGCAGCAGCGTTTCACCTCTGAGTTCGGGAAGGAGTCAGTGTG
>NZ_JACJRV010000103.1 GCF_014697475.1 Nostoc sp. FACHB-152 | reverse complement strand
CTGCATCAGTGAAGTCGCTGGAATACGCCATTAGCATTGGATTTTAGATGCTGAGGAGTACCTTAATTCAAAACCTCATAAGATGTCAAATGGGTTCTATAAGTTATAGCAGTGGACAGGTGATACCTTTTACCTGTCCACTGCTATATATGCACAATTTGGCGTTTCGAGTCTTTCAATATGGTAGAAAAAGCTGGAAATCTTCTCCCTTGTTCCGGTTGTTGAGCAACTTGTCCTTTAAATTTTTTGCATCTTCTACAGTTAATAAAGTGGGTTTATTGACAGCACCACTTTTGATTTTAGTTGTAATAGTCATCTCTAGAACAATAGTAATGGGATGGTAATGGGCAAAATTCAAGCAAGGAAAAAACAGAGCAATCAACCAGCTTGTATTCCACCATTCATTTTTTATTTAGTTGAGGCTACTTCTAACAAAGAAGCTACACTTATTTGCTTCTTCAGATGAGTGATTTACTAACTATGGGAATAACGCCAACTCTCTAAAGAGTTAACTTCTTTTTCAGGATTTGGATCACTATTTGTGCAGAATTCATATTTTTAATTTTGTCTTTTGAGTACTGGATTTAATCAGTTAAATAAGTAACTTTACCGTAACTTTAAAATCTCAACTACTTTGATATCTAATACAACCACAATTTAATATAAAATAAACTTTACTTTTGACAGATAAGTATTTTGTTTACTAATTAAATATGCGCTATTTGATGAAATTTTGTTTACTTATTGATGCAGAAGATTGTTATGTGATAATGAATTATGTAGAAAATACATAAGTAAATTTTATAAAGATAAACTTGTGCTATTTGTGCTTAAGCAAAATTAAGTTCATAGAAGCTTAACATAACTACTTACGTGTTGACAGAATTGAAAAATAGTGCGCTTAAAAATAAAATCTGTATACAAAGATGAGTCGAGCAATTAGATAAATTAGCAAAACCTCAACAGCACAATGCAATCTGGAACAATACACCCTATTTGTGCTATCAGAACCAACATATGAAGGTTACAACTTCTGGTGGTTCAAGATATTAATCTGCTTTTAAACATTAGATTTCTTTTGCAATCAGCAGCACAATAAATAATTACTAAATCATAAGTAGTGTCACAAATCATTTCACTATGTTTTCTCAGACATTGAAGCACGTTAAATTGATGAATTGAAGTTCAAAATAAAGTTATATGCGCTTACCAGTTGCCATCAGTACAATTTTATTAGCATCTTTAAGTTTGAATGCACCTGTCTTGTCTGATCAACCTATACAGGTAGTACAAGCACCAACATCTACTAGATTCAATTGGGAAAAATTGAAGATTAATCATCGATTATGGAGAGGGCAGAACATCTCTAACTATCGCTATGAATTCACTAGAAGTTGCAATTGTTTACCCAAAGCTACAGCACCAGTAATTATCGAAGTACGTAACGGAATCACAACTTCTATTACTGATAAAGAGACAGGTAAACCAGCAGATGCTGCATTATTTCAAAGATACAAAACAATTCCTAAACTATTTTATGTTATCAAAGATGCTCTTGTTCGTAGAGCAGCCAACTTGACTGTAGAATATGATCCGGTACTTCATTATCCAACTCAAATCAACATTGATTATAATAACAAAATTACTGATGATGAAATATTTATCACAATTAGTAATTTGGAAAAAATTAAATAAGTAGAGTTTTTTAGAGCCAGTGGTTTGAGAATAATATTTTTGTCATCATTGGGAGTAAACTTTAGCGTAGTATTGTAGATTTAAATTGCTGGGATATAATTTTCTCTTAAAATGCCGAAATTACCGCTACCACCGTCACTTGTAGGTTCAGAAATCGGTTCTTTTACTGAGTACACTGTTACTCAAAGAATGCCGGCAATTGCACGCCGAGTTATAGTTGAAAATAAGTTTTCGCAGGAAATTAATATCAGGCTAGAAAGTCTTGCCAAAGAACTGCCAATAGGATGTTTGCCCCCCTTAATGAATGACACTGGCAGAGATTTTTCTGCGTGGGATACATATTTAGAACCTTACCAGGGTCAGCGTTGGATAGACGTTCCCTGGTTCTTCGCAGAAACTTATTTTTATCGGCTCATTCTAGAAATTACTCATTACTTTCGTCCTGGTATATGGCAGTCTATTGATCCGTTTCAACTACAAAAGTCTCAAGGGTTGGAAGCATCAATTGATTCAGTTATTCTTTTATGTAAGCAGGTGAATAAATGGTTAGATGATTTTCAAATTGAAGGAATATCAAATCAAACAGCTTTAATTACATTATTATATTTTGCTTTGTGGGGAAATCGAGTTGATTTAAGTCTGTGGTCAGCATTTGAGAGCGATCGCAGTCAATTTGACATTCAAAGTCAGTTAGCTCACATTTTAGTAAATGATGTATTAAAAGTTAGCGAACTGTTAACTACTAATCATGGAGGACGCATTGATTTTATCGTAGATAATGCTGGTTTTGAACTGATATGCGACTTATGTTTAGTCGATTTTCTCTTAAGTAGTAACTTGGCTAATCAGGTTTACCTGCACTTAAAACCGCATCCGACTTTCGTTTCTGATGCCATGATTAAGGATGTTCATGATACAACAAGTTTTTTACTTGCTAATAACGATCCACAAGTGAAATCTTGCAGTCAAAGATTAGAGAATTATATTAGCTCAGGAAATTTAGTGTTGTCTGAAGATTATTTTTGGACATCACCTTTAGCATTTTGGGAAATGCCTAACTATCTTCAAGATGAGTTAGCTAAGGCACGCTTGCTTGTAGTCAAAGGAGATGCAAATTATCGCCGATTATTAGGCGATCGCCATTGGGAGATTACTGCTAACATTGCAGATATAATTTGTTATTTACCTACACCAATGGTAGCTTTACGCACTCTCAAGTCAGAAGTAGCAGTAGGTTTACAACCTGAAGTTGTTGAGAAAGTAGCAAAATCTGATCCTTCTTGGTTAACAAACGGACAATGGGGTGTAATTCAGTTTGTTGCTTAAGTTTTCCTGCTTCTGGAATGTGATTTTATCGACAATTAAAATACTGGTCTTGGCAAAGTGAAATAAAACGTGCTGCCTTCACCGAGGTTGCTGTTTGCCCAAATACTCCCATTATGCTGTTGGATAATGCTTCGGCAGATTGCTAAACCAAGGCCTGTGCCTCCCTTAGCACGAGCATCAGAGACATCAACCTGCCCAAAACGTTCAAATATGGTTTCTAGTTTATCAATGGGAATACCTCTACCTTGGTCTTGGACGGCAAACAGCACCCAGTCGCCTTGAGGTTGGGCCGATAAAGTAATCAACGAGTCACGAGGTGAAAACTTGATGGCGTTGCTTAATAAATTGGTGAGGGTTTGAATAATTAATTCGGGGTCAGCCCACACACAAGCCGTGGTCGGAGTGATAGAAATTGTGATGGCGGCCGTCAGCGCGATTGACTGGACTCCTTCTACCGCTCGCTGCATTAAATCTACGGCATTGCAGGCTTCTCTGGCAAGCTCTACTCCCCCGGAAGACAATCGCTCCAAATCCAAAATATCATTTACCAAACGCACGAGGCGATCGCTGTTTGTTAAAGCCTGCCCAATCATACGTTTAGCTTTTTCTGGTTTATTGTCATATATATCAGTATTAAGCAGTCCTAAAAATCCTCGGATGGCTGTGAGTGGGGTACGAAGTTCATGGCTGACAATCGAAATGAATTCGTTTTTGATCTGCTCAATAGCTTGCTGCTTTGTGATATCTTGAAAAATCAGCAAAATCCATTGAAATTCATTGTCCTCGTTGTAGAGTGGCGTTGCCGAAATGCTGACTACTACCGTTGAACCATCACGCTTACAACGGTAAGTTTCTACACCCGCAAACGCGTCTCCCTTTGCAATTCCTGCTGTGGCTTGGCGAAATTGCTCTTGTTTGTCTTTGGGAATCATCGGAATCGGTTGACCTAAAACTTCAGATGCACTCCAGCCAAACAATTTTTCTGCGGCTAAATTCCAAAGTTCCACCGTCATGTTTGGTTGAATTACTACAATTGGTAATGGTGAAGCCTGAATAAGTGTAGTTAAAGTTTGCAGAGTTTTTTGCAGTTCTTGTTGGACAAGTTTGTGTTCTGTGATGTCCATATTTACACCAATCACACGCTCCGGCTGATCTTCTTCACAGAACATCTTTGCCTTGGCTGTTACCCAGCGAATCTTGCCATCAGGAAGCAGAATCCGCAATTCGGTGTTCAAGTCTGTTCCTTGGGTGATTGTGCGTTGCGTTGCAAGATTTGCATCAACGCGCTCATCTGGGTGTAGGCGTTTTAACCAATGCTCATAACTCCCCTCAAAACTTCCTGGTGTCAACCCGTATAATGCTTCCATTTCTGCTGTCCAAATTAATTCTCCGGTTTGGATATTCCATTCATACGTGCCGATTTTGCCAACTTGTTGTGCTAAAACTAACCGCTCACGACTCGCCCGTAGAGCAGTTTCTGCCCTCTGCCGATCTTCAATTTCTTGTTGTAATTGTTGGTTCACTTTTACTAGTTGGGCAGTTCTGTCCTGTACGCGCTGCTCAAGCTCTTCTTGAAGCCTTCTTAGTTCCTTCTCTACTCGCAAGCGTTCCTCAATTTGTGCTTGTAATGCCTTGTTTGCTTCTCTTAATTGCAGTGGACTAGGCAAAACTAGTGCTTGGGGAACTAAAACTACAAGTTCGATCGCTGTGAACAATGAGACAATAGCTGTTGCAGCTTTCAGGATTCCAGATAGCCAATAGGTAGGATGCCACAGTGTCCAAATCTCGGCAATGTGTGTTGTGCCACAGAAGATAATAAAAGCAGCAAATAACAAAAATATCCAAGAAAAAGGTAAATCTTGACGCTGGCGAACGAAGTAGAACAAAGTCAGAGGAATTGAATAGTAAGCCAGTGCAATGATTGCATCAGAAATTATATGCAACCACACTAATCCAGGCTCCCATAGGTAGCAGTGACCATGCGGAATAAATGAGCCTGTGCTAAACAAAGTTACTACGAAGTCGTGCATAACCAAAAAACTAGGCTGACAGGAAAATCATAATTAATATGTCATGCTATTTCTTCGGTTTGCTACTCCTAATAGCAAGTATTTAGAACTACGCTTTCAACTTGTTCAGAAAATAGTTTGGGTGGAGCCACTTAAAAGTATGAGTTTTTATGTTACATACATTTTGATTATGTGCTTTTACGGAATTTAATACAATATTTCTCCTGTCATAAGAGGCAGGAGAGCTTTCTAGTACTTAGCAAGAGGGAAAACTGAAACGGAGCTTGTACTCCTCCCCAGTAAGAGCGCCCTTCTTGAGTGCATCTTCACAGAGAATCAGTATTAGATTAAATGTTGTCAATAATTTTGGGCTGCTTTCTACTATCTAGAATATTTAATTTTATAGTCACACCTTTCATATAACGACTCATATACATTAATAGTGCGTAGATAAATATAGCTACACCTATCATTTCAAACACTTCTTCTAGAGTCGCTAGCCAGATATAAAATATGTTATGTATACTATGTTGCTCGTTATAAGAGCCACCAATCATTTCTATACCAATTGCACCAGTTACGTAGATTAGCCCGGCAATAAAAAATAGGCGTTTTATACTTGCAGGCAAAGACAGAACAAATTTTCCGAATACTAGCAAAAATATAACAACAAAGATTGCCCCAACAATAACCCAAGCATAGAAAAATAAGCCACTAGTGTTAAATATGTTTCGTAGTGGTTTGGTGAGTTGTTCATGAATGCTAATGTATTCGTCAATAGCTAAAAAAGCAAATACTATTGACATTCCTCTCCATGAGCGAAAGCTGCTATTTTTAACTAACTTATAAGCTTGGGCAATGGTTGCCAGAAGGAGAGAACAAAAGAGTAATGCTGCCGTAGAGTAGAGCGAGGGTATATTTTCCTCGGTGTTCAGATCAAATATCTTTCTCAAGCTATAATTACTTGGCAAGTTAGGCATATAATACACACTGAAATTTGCCAAAAGACTTAAAAAAGCCAGAGAAAACACTACGCAAAGTAAAAATTTGAAGATTTGATGGGCAGAAATAGGTAGTTCTACGTTATGTGAGCGTCTAGTTGCGATCGCATCTTCTACATTGTTAGCAAAGACTGGCTCACAAGTGGCACATAAGTGTTCATCTTGGTTGAGGCCGTGATTAAAAACTTGCTTCAGACTTTTTTGTCTATCTGGTATTACAAGGTTTGTCATGAAATACTCAATAGTTTCTTGCTGAAGCAAACCATGCATTACCAAAATTTCCCCTAACTTTTGGCCATTCAGTTGTTGTTCTTTGAGTGCTGCTTCTAATTCATATTGAGTAATAAGTGCCGCTTCAAGCAAGTACATTCCAAGTTGTTTAGGCTGACACTCTTGTTTGTCTACGTGGCTTATCACTAGCTATCTCCTCTCAAGCATTGCAAGATCTGAAAGGATATGAATAGTTATATTTATTTAATTAATTCGTTAATTAACTTTTTCATAACCTTGAATTAACTATATTTTAATTCGTTGGCGAGATTAAATAAGTAAGTATAAAAATAACATCATAAGTTGATGATTTTTCTGTAAAGCTACGTAATTTTATTTAAGTTTGTTACGAAAAATAACAATATATTGCTATGTAAAAATTCGTTTTTTTAGCTGAATCCTGTATTATTAATCACTCCAATTTACTTAAGAGTGCTTTTCCTAATATTTGGATGCAGTTGCACTAGTTACTTTTTGCTCAGAATAAGGTGCGATCGCTGCTAGTATCTCAACTGATTGATTTCCTATCTGTAATCCCAAATCTATTATTTTTGCTTGTGCGACACTCTAACCAACTAACATTAGGAATAACTAATTCCGCAACATCAAATAAAGCTCGTTTGAGATAATGCTAACTATCACCTTCTTGGAAAGCAGTATGAATTCTCAACCACTTCAAATAACTGTAAATTGCGAGTGTTTTGAGATATATTTCTGAACATAATTTACTATTAATATTTTGGAGAAGTCTATGGCACGAAAAGTAGCATCAAAGACGAGAATTGGTTGCCCCTGTTTCATATTCACTGTTGTATTACTATTTTTATAACTAAAGATGTATTGACAAAGTTTATATGATTTAAAAAATTTTCTAAGAACTATATGGTATAAATATAGTACGGTAAATTTAGCAAATTGCCGTAGTTGCACTAGCAGAGGTATAGCGGCGGTGGGTATAGTAGTTGAAAATGTATCCAAAAACTTTGGAAGTTTCAAAGCAGTTGATCAAGTTGATTTAACAGTCAAAAGTGGTTCACTAGTAGCCTTACTTGGGCCATCGGGGTCTGGTAAATCTACCTTACTAAGGCTGATTGCTGGGTTAGAAATGCCAGATAGTGGCAGAATCTTGCTCACAGGCAAAGATTCGACCTATCAAAGTGTGCAAGAAAGAAATATTGGGTTTGTATTTCAGCACTATGCTTTGTTTAAGCATATGACAGTGCGGCAGAATATTGCTTTTGGCTTAGAAATTCGCCAAGCCCCAGCTAAGAAGGTGAAGGGACGGGTAGAACAGTTACTAGAGCTAGTGCAACTGAGTGGATTAGGCGATCGCTATCCTTCACAATTATCAGGTGGTCAACGGCAGAGGGTAGCATTGGCTAGGGCATTAGCTGTCGAACCAGAAGTATTACTATTAGATGAACCCTTTGGTGCGTTAGATGCCAAAGTCCGGAAAGATTTACGCGCCTGGTTACGCCGCCTGCATGACGAAGTTCATGTTACAACAGTTTTCGTTACCCACGACCAAGAAGAAGCAATGGAAGTTTCTGATGAAGTCGTAGTCATGAACAAAGGAAAAGTAGAACAGGTAGGGACACCAGCCGAAATTTACGACAATCCCGCCTCAGCATTTGTGATGAGCTTTATCGGCCCGGTGAATATTTTACCTAACACCTCTAGAATTTTCCAAAGTGCGGGATTCGATGCGCCACACCCAGAAGTATTTTTGCGTCCCCAAGATGTGATTATTGAAAAGCAAGCCAACGGCACAACAGCCAGTGCAAAGATCAGCCGATTGATTCATCTGGGTTGGGAAATTCAGGTAGAGTTAACTTTAGACGATGGGCAAGTAGTGACAGCGCATTTGACACGCGATCGCTTTAACGAGTTAGAGTTAGAGCCAGAACAACGAGTTTACGTCAAACCTAAAGATGCTAAATCTTTTCCTGTTTATTACTCCATCTAATATTGAAGAGTAGAGATTAAATTTTAGGGAATAGGAATTAGGCAAAAATTCCTATTCCCATTTTTTTATCTGCTAGTACTTGTATAATCAGTCCCTTGGTGGCTTCAGCTTGTTTGTTACGTAAGTTATCCTCTTTTGGATTTTAAATTTTGGTGAAGCAGCAACGTTTTTTCTTCCCTAATTATTCTCGATTGCTCTCTACATTAAAAACATCGAGTAAGGAACCAGTTAAATGATTAGCTTTTATTCCAGCATTTCTGAATTTAACTTCCTAAATTTTATCCGCCAACGCCTGGAATCTATTGAAATCACTAATCCTCATTTAGCTCATACACTTTGTAAAATGATTCCGGCAAGATGTCCTTTTGCACGGGAAGTCAAAATCTTTGAGCGCACTCTCTTTCGGATTCCTCCCCTGTGCAAGTTAAATCCTTTCTATGAGCAAATAGTTAGTTTACGCTTTAAGTGTCTTTGCTATTTAGCAAATGAATGTGGTGAAGATATCACAGTTTATTGCTAATTTTACAGCTATTTGCCAAATACTAATCACAACTGTTCAGCCGGACATGATATTACATCTTATCCCGAAATAGTTAAGGGAACACCGTTATCTTGAGGTTTCAACTTAAGAATAAATGGAACAGCTTTCAATACCCAATCAGACACGGGTGTATAATTAGCAGCTTCTTCTCCAAAACTAATAGAGAGCATATCTGTATGAATAATCCCTGGGTTAATTGGGATAGCTGCCATATCACTCGGCAATTCTTGTGCTAAAGAACGAGTTAATCCTTCTATTGCCCACTTAGAAGCACAATATGGGGCAACTTCGGGTGAAGTAGAACGTCCCCAGCCAGAACTAAAGTTAACAATAATACCTCGTTTGTTGTTCACCATTGCGGGTACAAAATGGCGAATTATATTAAATACCCCTTTGATATTGATATCTATCAATTGAGAAAATTCTGCGGATGGTACTTCCCATAAAGGTGCTGGGTAATTAATAATTGCTGCGTTATTAATTAATATATCTGGAGTTTCGTATTTGCTCAGTAGGTGTTGCGCCCACTTTTCTACTTGTTGTTCATTTGTCACGTCTACAGCAGTAAAATCATTAGGCGCACCAAATTTTTGGCGTATTTTTTCAATATTCTCTGATGAACGAGCGCAACCAATTACGGTGTGTCCCTGTTGAATAAAACCCTCAGTCATAGCGTAACCTAGACCTTTGCTTACGCCTGTAATTAAGATGAGTTTGGTCATAGTTTGATCGGTATGAGCTTCAAGGTTTTAGCTGTCTTAGCTTTTACAGTCTGAGGTTCCCACAACATAGGATGATACTCAATTTTGCGCCAGGGTTCGACCATATCGGCATAATGTTTGTGAAATGCGTGTCCAGATTGTCCGGGAGCATGAATAGCCAATGATTGATCTAAATTTTCCATATCTACAATCATTCGCAAAGAAGGAATATCTGTGACTTCAAAAGATTTATTTGCTCTCCAACGGTTAGCATTCACAGTTTCGCCATTTCCCGCAGTTGTAAAAGCACCACGATTAAATAATGCTTCAATTGGTGGAACGCCAGATTTACCTAATGTTGCATGGCGGAAAGTAATAGTATGCAATTGCCCCCAGTTCCATTTTTGCGGATCTTCGCCTTGACTGCGTTCCAATTCTTCCACAGCTTTTGTAAGGGCTTGCTGCAAAATTTGGTCGCGGTTTTCTACCTTGGGCGTTTTACTATTGTCCCACCAAAAACTATTAGGTTGAGTTACTAAATTCTGCACTACAGCATACCAGCGATCGCCACCATCAGGAAAGAACTCCTGCGGCAACTGATCATGAAATGTTGCTGCTAATAAATGTTTCCAAAATACTTCAAATAATGCCGCCACAGGCGATGACATTTCTAGTTGTAAATTCCAGTTTCCAAGTAACTTGCGGGCTGCTTCCAATCGCGGGTTAGCTAACGAAAAATTCTGCAACAGTGGAATTAACACCTGTGCATTTAAATTTTGATTATCACCTTGAATGCGCTGCACATCTTTAATAGAAATTGGTTGAGTTTGTTGAGCAATCATTTGAACAATGCGCGCCGCCCGATAACCATACACCCAATCAGTAGTAATCACATCAGGATAGTTATCTACCACCAAATTGTTAGCTGTGACAATGTAGCCTTGTTGAGGATTCAAACTGTTGGGTAACTTATTAAAGTCAACATAGCCCAGCCATTCATATTCATCTGTCCAACCGGGAACAGGATAACGCCCATCTCCCTTGGCTCGAATTGGCAATTTACCGGGCATTTGATAGCCAATATTGCCATCAATATCTGCATAAACTAAATTTTGGGCAGCTATATCAAAATTTTTTGCGGCTGCACGAAATTCCTGCCAGTTTTGGGCGCGATTTATTTGGGCAATGGAGTTAGCCAGTCTCGAAGGTTCCAAGGCTGTCCAACGCAAAGCCACGGCGTATGGTTGTGGTATTTTGACAGGCTGCTGCGGTCTAAGTTGCTGTAAATTTGGTGAAACATCGGAAAGAATCGGCCCGTGTCGAGTGTAGCGGACTGTATGAATAATGGGCTGACTTCCGGCAACTTGGATTTTTTGTTGGACAAGTTGCATATCTACCCATCTACCATTAACTTCGTATTGGTTGGGATTGTCTTGGTTGATTTTCTCAATATACAAATCCATGACATCCGATTGTACGTTAGTCACGCCCCAAGCAATGCGATCGCTATGACCGACAATTACCCCTAACATTCCCGCAAACGAAAACCCCGAAACATTGTAAGGACATTCCGCACTCTGATTTAAACAATGCAGTCCCACCTCGTACCAAATTGAGGGAATTTGCACTGCTAAATGGGGATCATTTGCCAAGATGGGTTTCTTTGTGGCTGTGCGCTGACCAGATATTACCCAATTATTAGAACCAATACCTGATGCTGTGGCACCTATGAGTTTTTCTAAGGCTTTTATCGGTTTGATAGTTGACTCTAGAGTAGAGGCTAAGGAAATTGGTATATTGGGTAATGCCAGCGATCGCTTTTTGGTTTGATCAGTTTTATCAGTTTGAAACTGAGACAAAATTACAGGTAAATCTTTTGGGTAAGGTGGGAAAAGTTCTTCAACCTGCTGCTGTGTCAGGCTTTTCAGCAAAATAGTACGTTCAATTTCTTGTTGAAAATTCCTGCCTAAGTCGTAAGCCATTACCTTACCCCAAGTTAAGGAGTTTAGCGGTTGCCAAGGTTCTACTTTGTAGTGGGGATTGAGTAACTGTAATACAGCATATTCTAAACTCAAAGCACTACCTTGATGCTCTGTTAAATACGCATTCACTCCATCAGCATAGGCTTGCAAATCTGCTTGCATTCGTGCATCCATTTGCTGAAGTTCTTGCTGTGCTACTCTGTCCCATCCCATTGTTCGCAGATATTTATCTGTTTCTAGCTGAGACGCGCCAAAAATTTCTGCCAGCCGCCCAGTACCGATATGTCGCCAAAAATCCATTTGCCAGAAACGGTCTTGGGCTTGTACGTAACCCTGCGTCATGAATAAATCATGGGCGTTATCTGCATATATATGTGGAACTCCCCATTGATCTCGCTCGACTGTTACCTCTTTTTTCAGTCCGGCTAGTCGGATTGTACCGCTTTCTTGAGGAAAAGAACGTCGTATAGTAGCGATCGCAAATCCTGTTAAACATAGCCCCAGAACTAGCAGTGTAATTACAATCAGTCGAAGTCCTTGGCGTAACCAACGCCGTTTCCGGCTTTTCATGTGTGGGGTGTAGGGTGTGGGGTGTAGGGTGTAGGGTGTAGGGTAAGAGACAGCCCCAACAACCGTGGGTGTAGAAGCCCCAAGATGGTGCCGTCTTGCCTACCCCCTACCTCCCTTCTTCTTGATCTTTCTATGTCCAAGGTATCGCTTCCTCAATCCCTTAACCTAGATCTACCACTAACCGCTCTTGCGCCCATGCAGGATGTGACAAACCTCTGGTTTATGAAGGTCATTTCCCACTACGGCAGTCCTGACTACTTTTTTACTGAGTATTTCCGCGTCAATGAAACCTCACGGCTTAATCCTAGCATTCTAAAGGCAATCACCGAAAACGACACGGGTCGCCCTGTTTTTGCACAAATGATTGGCGAAAGCATTCCTGACTTAGTAAGAACAGCACAGGAACTTTGCGGTTACAATATCGCTGGAGTTGACTTAAATATGGGCTGTCCAGCACCGAGAATCTATCGCAAAAAAGCTGGAGGCGGATTGCTACTCTCACCAGAAAAAGTGGATCGGATTTTGGGAGAACTGCGGCAGGCTGTTAATGATCGACCTTTGACTGTCAAGATGCGCTTAGGCTTTGAAAATACAGATAATTTTGATCAAATTCTAGATTTGATCAATCGCCACAGTATTGATTTGCTGAGTTTGCATGGTCGCACGGTTCTAGATCGGTATCACGGGGCGGTGAAATATGATTTTATCGCTGAAGCGGTCAGACGGGTCAATTGTCCAGTGCTTGCTAATGGCAATATCGACTCAGCAGCAACTGCCCTATCAGTACTTTCTCAAACGGGTGCGGCGGGTGTGATGGTGGGACGCTGGGCTATTGGGAATCCTTGGATTTTTAATCAAATTCGGCAAGCCTTGCGCGGCGAACCGATTACGCCAGTTCCTTTAGTAGAGGCAAGAAACTATATTGAGCGTTTATGGCAAACCCCAGCAGCCCCAAATATCCCAGAACGCGCGCGCGTAGGCTACCTCAAAATGTTTCTTAACTACATTGCCCTGAGTGTTGACGCTGAAGGTCATTTCTTGCGGCTGATGCGGCAAACGCAGACTGAGGTAGAACTTTTTAAAGTGTGCGATCGCTTTCTTCTTGCTGATATTCCGAAAACCTTAGCTCTAACACCATACTTACAGCTATTTTCAGGTAAATAAACTATCTTTTTTTAGCTCAAGCAAAGGCGATACAGTGCCGTGGGCGAGTTTGCCGACTTGTAGACGCGCTTTACGCGGCTTCTCGCCCAGTAAAAGGCGCAAATAAGAACGCCAGAGTATGATCTTTGAGGTTCTATTTCTCCACAGATGCTAATTTTAAAGGATACATTGGCTCAGAGCCATTTAATTGCCAAATTCTAAATACCAATACAGCAGCTACAGTTAGCCATATACAAGAAAATGATAAAATCATTCCCGCCGCAGGATTGGTTTGCCAATAAATTGCCGTCACCACTAGTGCAGATAACCAAGGGCCTAAAATAACTACAGGAACAGCAGCACCTAGTCTCCGTTCTACCGTAAAAATCGTATTCCAAGTATCCCCTAAAGCTAGATGTACCACATACAAAATTAAAGGCAGCACTAAAAATTGGTGATTCATTGCTTGCCAAACCAATACAGAAGAAATTACTCGTAAAACGGCAATTATCATCCAAACTATGGGAAAGACTAAAGGTGGAGGAGCCCATCTTGGCCTGATAATCTGGTCATAGGTTTGGCGAGAACGCGTATTATCTAAAAGAGAAAACATTCGGGAACGGATACTTAATACAGCAAAAAATAGTCCCGTCAACACAGTGCTAAACCAATTGGGAAGAAAAGAATTGTTGTCAATCAACATGACTAATTTTTCCATTCCCAGCAACACAAGAATCATCACTCCTATTTGTAGAATAGTTCCTAGTTTATAAACTAAAACTGCTCTAATATCTAATTCTTGTGTAGTAGCTATTGATTTTTGGGGCGAATGTTTTGTGTTACCATTCTTTACCCCCATTACTGTATTGACAAACTTTTCCAGTATTCCACTATTATGAGAGCCATTCATAATTAAAAGATGGTTTTTAGCTTTTAATTAGTAATAATAAGTCATTACATGGTAGATATAATGCTTGTTAATATACAACAGTGGTCAATATGTGTAATATAGCCACCCGTGTAGGAGTGCCAAACAAATATATTGCCTATTGCCTGCCCCTACGAGTAGTTTGTAAATCAAATAGAATTGCTATATGGGGCAAATGCTTGTTCATAATCAATGCTCCAATTCAGTAATTCTTTGAAAAAGATATCCTGAACCTCTGGCTGTCAAAATTAATTCTGGATTGTTTGGGTCATCTTCAAGCTTGCTTCTCAATCGGGAAATATGCACATCAACCACACGCGTATCTACGTGTTGGTCTGAGGTATAGCCCCAGACTCGCTGCAAAATCTCTCCACGAGAAAAGGGTTTACCCGAATGACTGATCAATAACTCTAGCAAACTGTACTCCACACCTGTTAATCGAATCCGTTCGTCACCTTTGTGAACTTGCCGCTTATTGGTATCAATTTTGAGATTGCTGATAAACATGATTCCGGAACTAGGAATGCCAGCAGTACTGGTTTTACTAGCTCGTCGCCGCAATACACTGCGAATCCGTGACTCTAGCTCCTTGGGGGAAAATGGTTTAGCTATGTAGTCATCTGCGCCTAGCTCCAACCCAGTGATTCGGTCTGCTACATCTGCCAAAGCAGTTAGCATAATAATTGGCACGTCTGACTCTTTGCGTAATTCTTGACAAACACCATAACCGTCTAGTTTTGGCATCATCACATCTAAAACAACTAAATCCGGGCTATAAGAGCGAAACCTTTCTAATGCCTCTTCGCCATCACCAGCTGTGACAACATCATAGCCAATCATCGAAAGGCGCGTCTCCAAAATTCGGCGAATGCTTGCTTCGTCGTCTACTACCAGGATTTTTTCTTTATGGCTGTCCACGTTTTCAATGCTCCTTTCGAGCGAGAAAATGATGAGATTCAGCAAGCCAGTGCCGAAGTTTTTGCTCCAACATAATTTTTTCAGGCTTCAGGGTGCGACTAAAGCCGCTATTAGAAAAATAAACTCTCTTGATTGTTGCTTTGGAGCTTAGTTTACAAATCTCAGCACTTCCTCAAAATTTCACTCATAGCAGGGGACAGGTAATAGGTGACAGTTAAACCAATTCGCAATTACTTTAACCCGGTCTTAGTCTGACTTTTCACGGTAAGTCCTCAACCAGAGCGTGTCTGATTGAAGCATCAAATGTAGCTAACCAACAAGCAGCTTCAGGTTGAGATTGTTGATATTCAGTTACACTAAGCGATCGCCTCCTCTAAACTATTAATCGCTGCTAATGCACACAAAAGGGGCTGAGTCTAGATATGATATTCACCTTGGGCGATCGCATTTAACTTCGCTCGGTCTAACACCAAAATTTTACCGCCTCGATGGTAACAGACGCTCGACTGGATCTGCTTGAACATTCGTACACACTCTTCATAGGTAATCCCAATGCTGCGCGCAATTTGATAGTAGGGTAGATGAGCGCGCAACAATTCTCCCTGTTCTGTTACGTCTGTTCCTTCCGTGAGTGCCGAAAACTGAATATATTGCGCTAAACGCACAATCGCTCGTTCTGAGACTAATCCATGCACCGTTTGATGCAGATGCTGAAGCCGCTCCGTTAAGACTGCAATAATCTGCAAAGCAACTTCTGGAGTGTTGTGAATCAGTTCTAATAAAGCCGTGCGTTCAATCATCAGAATCTGACAGTTTTGCTGTGCGACAACGGTTGCTGGGGCAAAGCCATTTTCCAACAGCGCAGTCGCAGCGAATATTTCTCCCGCAGGCAATGTTCGCAAAATCGTTTCTTTGCCTGTAGACGCGATTTTTTTAATTTCAATTCTGCCACCCAGAACAATAAACAGTTGAGAAGGCAAGGGGTCGCCCTCATGCAGAATAATTTCTCCCGGCAAATATTGCTTGATGACAGCATGAGCTTGTAATGCCGAAATCTGATGCAGTTCCAGTCCAGAAAGCAGTGGGATTTGCTTCAGTTGTTCAACTGTGACTCGCATTAGATAAACGCTTAATTAAGCTTTAAGTATCTGGGCTATTGCTAATCTTACAACTATTTATTAGCCAGATATATAAAGAGTAATTTTAAGCTAAATGGGGTATTTTATTTGCCGCTTTTTCTACGTATATATCATGTTCTCTGTTAATGAAGACTTCTGATAATGCCTGATAAGCTTCTGTCCAAGCTGCCATTACCTCTTCTGTAGCTGATGCCCCCAATACCTCACGCATGGCTTGCAGTAAACTCTCTCCTACGATTGGATATTGTTCTGGTAGAACATCTGTTTGTACATGACGGTGGGCAATTTTTTCTACCATTGACGCTAAATCTGAAAGATGATCAATTTGGCTGGCATAACCGTAAATTGCGGTAGCTAATTTTAACGGCTGCGAACCATTTGCTTGAGCCGACAGATCAAATTGTTTTTTGATCTCTGGATGGTTATGAAACATAATTTCATACATCCGAGTTGTAATTTGTTGACCTTTCTGCTTTAAGACAGGTGCAGTAGATTTAACGATATTGATTGTTTGTTGGCTAATCATAATTTTTGCGCTCACTTCATTCTTTGATTAACTTCAATTTAGTCAAGATTTTGATTAGTAACTATGAGCTACCTCATATAGCATTCCTATTTGATTTACAAACTGCTTATGGAGGCAGGCAATAAATTTGTTTGCAAATGATTTATGGTTGCTATAGAAGCGAGATGTAGCACCATTTATCAGACTTATTTCAGAAGAGGGGGAAACAGAAGAATCTCAATTCTTCTGTTTCCCCCTCTTGCAATTGGCACTTTCTACATATTCCAACAGAGACTCTTGACACAATGTAGTTTGTGTATTATAAATGTAGTATGACAAAAAAAGCTTAATCAACAGGCTAAAGTAAATCCTTTAAAAAGCTTGTTAACTAGATAAACACTACTTTGTGTTTATTGACGAGCTTCGGTACTACCCACTTTTGGGGCAGCGATTGGCGTTTGTCTGCGTTAAAACCAACAAACGGACGGTTGCAGGATTATTATTCAAACTTGGGTCTGTAGCTCTAAAGGTAGAGTTCCCGGATATCACTTGTGTCCTAACTCAAAAAGCTTACATACTAGCTCAACAGTAGAGCAATCGTCTATTAAACGATAAGTTGCAGGTGCGATTCCTGTGTGTGTTACCACAGCTTTTTCAACTTGCACGAGGAGTGAGTGCAACTCTCACAGGGAGGGTATCGGTTCAATTCCGATCAGATCCACTAGGAGTCTTAGTAATTAAAAAAGAGGTGATTGTGATGGTTCATATTCGATTTGAAGGGCGTTCTGTTGATGTTGTAGAAACACAACTGGGAATTACAGCCGGGATGAATGATGTAGCAGTTAAGGAACGTATTGCTCGGCATTTAGAGGTGAATAGTGATCGCCTCAATGCTTATATATTAGATCGCCGTCCTAGCGGTGATTTGATAGTTCGACCTGAAGCTGTCTACGGTTAAAAAGTCTAGTTTTCCGTGTCCTGACATAAGAAGCATACATACACATTCATAACGGCCCTAAGGTAGTAAAATTCGAGCGATCGAACAAGCGAAGCATGATTTCTCAGTCTCTTGCAGATTGAGCGTGCGCGCCCACTGCCAATATTTGGTAAGAGCGGCCGTAGTTGTAAACAGCTTCTTGAACTTACACGGAATTATTTAAGAATTTATTCCGCGCCCTGACTTGTAAAGCATACACACCATCCGGCAACGGATATGCAGGTTCAACTCCTGTCGCTCCCGCTCATGGGAGCGTCGCCAAATGGGTAAAGGCAATTGTGACGACTGCTTTGCTAACTTGTGCGGAATTCTAATTATTTAACTTAATCACATATATGGAGGTGAGTTCAATGATGTCCGCTAACTCATTTGTAATGGCAACTGAATCAGTACACCAGTATTTAAACAACTTGAGGTATGAGCGAACATCGTTTGAGCGAAATTGTCATTGAGCGTCCTCGCAATGGAATGAGGATTAGTCTCAAAAAGCTGAAGGGTTTTAAAAAGCAATTAGACAAACTTACCGAAGAAGCAAGTCAGGATGGATTATTGAATCCTTACCTGATTAAACCTAGAAATAAATCGAAGTATCTTTCTGATCATCTTGGCCCCTTGCGTCGGTTTTTGCGTTCAAAAATTGGACAGCCTTGGAATGATGTTTACAGCGAATTGTGCCAACGACTAAAGACCAACACAATGGCAGGACAGCACGTTATCGATCATGTGTGGGATTACGTTGAACGCCATGTAGAAATCATTGATGGTAGTCTTTATAGCCAGCCTGAGCGAGGGTATCAAATTCCGTTAGATGGAAGTTACCGCGATCGCTTTTATATCCATCCTGAAACAGGAATTCTCTGTGCCGTCAAGAAAGTACCTCGAAAACAGCAGCAAAAACCAGAGCAAACCGATGTTGTCATCCTTGATGATTATAGCGTTTCCCTATCTAATGAAGTACACTCAATCAAATAAAGCTGTGTATCTTAATTAAGGATAAAAGTGAAAGCATATTCCCTAGATTTACGCCAAAA
>NZ_JACJRV010000102.1 GCF_014697475.1 Nostoc sp. FACHB-152 | reverse complement strand
TCTCGTAAAATTGGTATCCAATAATGAAAAGTATCGTTAGCCTCTGTTTTAGATACCTCAAATAACATTCCTAATACTTGAAATGTTGGCATCTGTCTTAAATAAAATAGGCATAAACATACTTGTTCTTCGGTTGATAACTTTTCTTTGCGACCACCACCAGCCGCATTAATTCTTATTTTTTGGCCCTCTTGTTTGATTTTTATTTCTTGATGGCGTTGTCTGGCGCAATTTAGTAATGATTGTAGTTGCTCGTAACTAATCCCTAAAATTTGTTTTGTTCTGTGTGGATACTTTTGGATATAATCAAAAACCATAACTTATTCGGAAAAATGGTAGACACTCAACTTAACGTTTTACCATTTTTCTTTTCCTAAGTTAATATTTCGGACAAGTTTATTGAGAGCGGCATTGGAATTAAAAACAATTCCATTCGGATTGATTAAAAATAAATTTGCAGTGCCATTTGCCTGAATCAATCCATCAATATTAGATACTGAGTTACCTGTAACGCGAGTGAGAATGTTCTGAATCTGAGTAGGATTATTAAAAAACGCTTCTCCACCTTTATGTATAGAAAACTCACGAAAACTGTGAAACAGGTTGTTTCCTCGAACTGTTCCCCCTTCAATTGTGCAAGCGATGCATCCTGGCACGACACTAGAATTTACTGGCAAGGTATTATCGGGAACTATTTGGGCATCGACAGGGTTAGCCATGACAAAAGTTGCGATCGCCAAAGGCGGGACGTAGCCCATCGCAAAGCATTCTGTAAGAGTTATTACTCCAGAGCTAAATTGAGAGTGTTGCTCGCACCTTGATTTAGTTTTCACAAACCTGCTTAATTTTTTGCAATCAGTAGTAATCTTATATCATGATATAGCTTGATAAATTTTAATATTATTTAACTAAAAATTTGAGTTTCCAAAACTGGAAAACTAACTTCCACAAATAGCAACACGCCAGCAGTTAATTATTTGTATTCTAGACTTGAATAAGAATTTAACCGAGATGCAAGGTTAATTTATAGCCACTGAAAAGTTAGGCTTGATGTAGTTTTTATAGGTTGGATAAATGTATTTAAAAGTAAAAACTTATGAGTCAGGAAACCAAGCAAAATCTACAAAAATTTTTAGTTATTGATGACCATGAAGCTATTCTTCAAGGTACTATTCCAGCACTCCAAGAGAAATATCCCCAAGCAGAAATCTTAGCGGCTCAGGATGCCCAAACTGCATACCAGCAATTTGAACACTACCACCCAGACTTGCTGATTGTTGATTTATGTCTACCAGAAAAGCCTCAAGCTCCAGCCCAGATTGAGGTTGGGATACAATTGATCAGAACTTTGATGTCAAGTCCTCTTGCCCCTAGTTTAGTGGTTCTAAGCACCAATATTAAACCATTGGTGCGTCTCAAACCGATAATTAATGCCTATGAAGGTGGTTTTGCAGCGATGGATAAATCCTTACCAATCCGCGAAATGTTAAAGTTCATTGACTTGGCATTGCGTGGTTCTATTTATTTATCTTCAGAATTGAGATCGCGCCCAGAATTTGATCGAAAATGGATTGAAGTACTGAAATTGAAATATGAAGAAGGATTAACAGACAAAGCGATCGCCCAAAGAATGAACTTGAGCGATCGTACTGTACGGAACTACTGGATTAGACTGCAAGATGCTTTAGGCATTTATGATGAACCTGGTAAAGAATTGAGAATACAAATTGAAATTGCAGCAAGAAAAATCGGATTAATTAACTGATGAGATTGGCATTTTTTAGGCAAAATAATTTATCGAAAAAACTTTATCGGGAACTGAAACTCTGGCGAGAAGTGGTGCTACCAGGACTCTCAGTTGTAGGAATTATTATATTTGTTCGCTCAGTAGGACTATTGCAATCGCAAGAGTGGCTAGTTTTTGATCAATTACTGCGGCTACGGCCTAATGAAACTGTCGATCAGCGAGTGGTAATTGTGGGTATTGATGAGGATGATATCAACTATGTCGGCAAATTTCCTATCCCAGATCAGGAAATTGCCCAAATGTTGAACATCTTAAATAGCTATCAACCCAGAGTCATCGGTCTTGACCTTTTTAGAGATAAGAATGATTCTGCTAATGCAGAGCTTGCACCTGTCTGGCGACAGAATGCAAACATTATTGGAATTGAAGTAGCATTAAATCGTAAGCAATCTTTTAATGTTAAACCTCCACCTGAGTTACCTCCCCAACGAGTCGGCTTTGCAGATACGATAGTAGATCCCGATGGAAAACTACGACGTGGTTTAATAGCAAGTAAAACTTACACTGGAGAACTGAAATATTCCTTACCTCTGCGTTTAGCACAATTTTATTTAGATGAACAAGGTCTAAAATTTGAGCATGGCCGTCGCTCTTATGATCCTATTAAGTTTGGTTCGAGTCAGCTAGTTCGCTTTCTGCCAAATTCTGGCGGATATGTAAGAACTGATGCCAATGGCTTTCAAATGCTACTGAACTTTCGCTCACATTCCCAACCTTTTCGCACAATATCGCTTAGAGAAATCCTCAATAAAAAAGTTGATCCTAACTGGATTCGAGACCGCGTTGTGATTGTTGGGATGACTGCTCCTAGCGTTAAAGATAGTTTCATCATCTCCGCAGTCAAAAATACGCTTTACACCACGGCTTTAGGAATTGAAGAATCTTCTAATCAATACCAATGGATTTATGGTGTAGAATTTCATGCTCATGCTACCAGCCAAATCATTAGTCATGTTTTAGACAACAGACCACTGTTAAAAGTATGGCTAGAAATTTGGGAATATTTATGGATTTTAGCTTGGGGTTTACTTGGCATAATTGTGGGCTTAATCCTTCAATCTCCGGCAAAAACCTTGTTAAGTCTTGGTGTAATTAGTATCGGACTCGTTGGCATTTGTTATATTAGTCTCATTTTTGGCTGGTGGATTCCTGTAGTACCAACTCTATTAGCTCTTACAAGTGCAGGACTAACAACGTTTTTTTTTGACAGAGATTTAAGAACGCTACTCGAACAGCGTAGTTTAACTCTAAAACGCTCTTTTGAAGCAATTCATAACGGGCCTTTGCAAAGCTTGGCTGTCATTTTGAGGAGTCTTGGCGAAGAAGAGATAGAAACAGAGAAATTGCGATCGCAACTCGAACAAATTAATCGAGAGTTACGGGCTATTCCTGAATATCTCAGTCAAGAAATGCTCAGTCGCAATCAGAGTGTTTATTTAGAGGGAAAAGAAGTTCTGGATTTACAAACTCCAATTGCTGAGATGCTTTATTATGTTTATGAGATTACATTAAGAAGAAACTTTCAAGGATTTACAACAATCCAAAGTTTTATTCCACCTAATTTTGAACCATTAGCAGAGTGCCATTTAAATCTTAATCAAAAGCGAGAATTGTACCTTTTCTTACAAGAAGCTTTATGTAATGTTGGCAAACATTCCCAAGGTGCTACTCGTCTGGATGTTATGTGTACACGCTCATCAAAACATTATTGCCTGCAAATAATTGATAATGGAATCGCAATATTAACTAAAACCTATCAACGTAGTGGACAGGGAACAAAGCAAGCTCAAGATTTAGCCCGACAATTAAAAGGCAAGTTTCGACGATATCCTAACTCTCCACAAGGCACTATTTGTGAGTTGACTTGGCCTATAGTAAATCATTGGTGGCAAAACTTTTTTTATCTGTAAGCAATTACAAATTTTTATAAAATCGTTGTAATAGCTTTCACCTCAGATTGAACTTGTGTCAGTAGCTCAAAACTTTTTGAACCTGCATCTGTTTCGACAGTAGCTGATTGTGTCAAGCCAAAAGCTAATACCCTTAATTTTTCTGGGTTAGACTGTTGAGGATTTGTCAGAGTTAATGCTGGTGCAAAGGCGATCGCATACTTTTCGATCAAGAATTGCTTACCATCAAACAGTGCAGCTATCGGAATACTCCGCAGAATGCCGTCTTGAATAAACACTGAAGTTTCAATTTTTTCTTTTTCTAAATCGGCAATAAAAGGACGAATAAACCAGTCATATACTTGTTGCGCTCTGGCTTTATAAGTGTTTTCCAAGTCGGATCGCTTTTCTAGTTTGATTCGTAAATCGTTAATAATATCTTTTAATTCTTGATTTTTAACAGGAAACAAAAAAACTTTTGACTTAAATTTTTGCTGACCGTCAGCCAAGGTAAGAATAATAGCAAGACGTTCTTTTAAAATAATCGAACTGAAGACTGCGGTCTTTTTCCCCACTAATGGTACTGGTTTTTGAATTAGGGCTAAATCGCAATTATTCCCTAAATAGTTTTGTAGTTCTGCTAACCTTAACTCATCTACTATGGGAAGTATAGAACTCAAGTTATTTTGAATATCTGACTCTCGAATAAAATTATTAGTTTGCTCTACACGTAACTCTAAAAATTCGCGGTAGACTGGCTCAACATTGTCTCGAAAATCAAACTGAAAATCTCGCTGTTGTAAACTTAGGTCGCTACGAAGATTTTTGAGGCTGTCAATGGATTTTTCATAAAAATTAATTGCTTCTTGCACTTTACCTGTGGCTTTAGATAAGCGTCCCGCCTGCCATGCCCACAAATAAAGGTTTTCATCAGCGACAGTACCAGTAAGTGCTTGTTGAGTTAAATTTATCGCTTGTTGATAGTTTTGTTCACATTCGTAAATGTGTCCTAATCGACCTTTGGCAAAGGCTTCTCCCTCACGATCTTGGATTTTTTGTGTAATTGTCAGAGCCTTATTGAGTAGTTCAATAGACTTGGGCAATGATTCTGACTTTAAGCATTGAATTACTGCATTAGTAGTAACATCGCTTTTTTGGTTGACTATTTGTAGAAGATTAGCAAGTTGAATTGCCGCGTATGCTTTATTGCGAGAGTCGGGTAATTTATCTAATATAATTAGTGCTTGCTGTAGCGTATTGTTAACTATTGATTGATGTTGACGGTGATAAAGTTTAACTAAACCTAGTAGCGATCGCAATTCATTAACTTGATCATTTTGACTACGAGAAAAAGTCAGACTTTGTTCAAAATACTGTATAGCTTGGTTATCATGAGCTACAGTATATTGTTGGAATTTTTGAGCAGCTTTCTTATCGCCTACCTCATAGGCAAATTCAGCACGACGTTGATTGCTTTTAGCTAAGTTAGCGTAAGTATTAGCTAACCCATCAAACGTAGATACTATATAAGTTTGATTATCGATGCGCTTGGCAATTTTATAGCTGCGGTTAAAATCTTGAATAGCTTGCTCGTATTCGCCTTGGAGACGATGAGCATTCCCCAGACTACCCCAAGCAGCTACTTCGCCGAGATCATCTGAGTGATGGTGAGCAATTTCTATGGCACTATCTGGAATACAGCTAGCATTGCTTTGATTTTGACCGCACAAAATACTAACTGCGCGTCGGTGCTGTCCCAAACTACTGTAGAGTTGCGCCTGTTCTGTCAGCATCCGTCCTACTTTAATCGGTTCGTTTTTCTGACGATAGTAGGCAATAACTTGTTTTAATTGGGCGATCGCCTCTGGTATTTGCCCTACTTGCTGATATGCTCTAGCAAGGTATGTCCTGACACTGATTTCTTCAACAAAATTACTGTGACGCTGTTGATTGGAGAGATATGCTTGCCAAGATTTGATTGCCCCCTGAATTTCGCCAACATGGTATAGCTTAAGCCCTTGTTGTACTGAATGTGTTAAACCTGACGATTGAGTTGTTGCTATCTCTGCAATTACTTTATGCCCAACTGTTAGAGAAGGATGCCCCAACCACAAGCATAAAATCAGTGTTGTAAAAAATAAGACTGCCTGAACGCGACGGATACGTTGTAAAGAGCGTTGCATGATGGCATAAGGGAGACTATACCTGTGAATTTTACAGCATGAATTTATTTATAGTAGCAAGTCAAAGGAATTAAAGATTCAATTTTTAACAGTTTGCAAATACGCGTGAGTAAATTTCCAAAATTGGAAAACTGATTTCCTCGCTTGACGATGTATTCCTAATTTAATTTATCTATTCTGAGATTATGCAACGAAAGCGAACAGTTAGTACGTCAGTGTTGCATAAACTTCATCTTGGTATCTTAACCCGATACTTTAGTTGATTTATATATTAAAAAATTTTTACGGAATTACATCAATGAATTTTGTAATTATTTACAGTTATCAAACAATCAAAGGTACAAAATTATGCAACTTTTAAACATTTCTGATAAATCTTTACTTAGCGTATCATCAACAGTATCTTCTGATGATTTGCTCAACCAGAAACTAAAAGCAAATCAAGCTAAACTCTTTATGGTTTGGGTGAACGAATTTGATGGACAGCGTAATCGGTTAGTAGCAAAGTGGATTAGAAACTAGCAATATAAGGCAATTTATGAAGAGTTAATATCGATTTTTTAGTAAGTTAGCCAGATAATTTAATTTTTATATAACTAAAAAATATAGATTAATAACTCTTCATTAATCATTACACGAATAACTATATCTTTATTCACAATTAACGAGGCGAAATATGAAACTTCACTATCGCGGTTTAAGCTACGAGTTAAACTCTTCAACAGTTGTCAGCAGAACAACAGAAAAACCTTTTCAACCAGTACCTAGTGTTAGCTCAACTTATAATCTGATGTATAGAGGGGTTAGTTATCGTGTTGATCCCAATGCTAAATCTGCGGAAGTTTCTTTACAACCTGCAACTTATAAATTGAGCTATCGCGGAATTAATTACTTGGTAAATAAAAATGCACAAGGAGAAGTTAGCTTAATGAATAATAGTTTGTCGGCGATCGCTTAACTTTCTTAATAATGGAGTAATTCTGATGATTCATCATATTTCCATCGCTGCTCAAAACCCGCTTCGCGTTGCTAGTGTGCTGGCAGAAATTTGGCATGGTAAGGTCTTTAATTTTCCTAATCCCGGAAGCTACGCTGTGTTTGCATTTGATGAATATGGCACTGGAATTGAAGTGTTTCCTTTAGGATCTGTGTGTGTTCCAGGTTCCGACACAGAACCGAGTAAAGTTATCCAAACTTCTAGTTCACCTGATTTTGTAGCAACTCACGCCGCGATTTCTGTTCCTGCTAGCCAACAGCAGATTGAGCAAATTGGTAGGCGTGAGAATTGGCAAGTTGCGCTTTGTGACCGTGGGCCGTTCAAAGTGATTGAGTTTTGGGTGGAAAACTGGCTGATGTTAGAGTTTTGCCCCCTCAACTTGCAACTGGGTATTTGCAGTCCATCAAGCCTCAGATAGTTGAACAAGTGCTTGGTCAGCCAATTTTTATGGCTCCAGTTGAGAGCAAGTAATGCAATATTCAGCATTCATCGTAAACCCGTTTTAGCCGCATAAAGGAGTTTGAAAAAATGATTAGCTTATACACTGCACCATCCTTTGAGGATTTACCTAGCATCAGCCCACCCAGTCTAGAACTTGAAACTTGGTTCCGCATGGCAAAGCTACCCTACGAAAAGGTCATCGTGAAAGCACAAAGTTTTGAGATTGCCCCCAAGGGTAAAATTCCCTTCATTGACTATCAGGGAAAACTGATAGGTGATGCCTTCTTAATCATTGAGATGTTTAAGCAAACAGAAGGGATTGATCTCGATGCTAGTTTGACTCCCGTTGAGCGATCGCTCTCCCTAGCGTTCCGCCGTATGCTCAAAGAGAACACTCTCTGGGGAGCAGCCGAAGTTCGCTTCGGCATAGAAGAAAACTGGCAACACTATCGAGTAATAGTAGCGCGTGCGCTCTTCCCTGAGACACCACTAGAAATATCAGAACCGTTTGCTGACGAGTTTCGTAAAACGATAATCTCTCAGATGCACAGTCATGGAATCGGTCGTCACAGTCATAAAGAAATCAGTCAAATTATTTGTGCTGATTTTCAAGCCCTTTCAGACTTTCTGGCAGACAAACCATTTTTTATGGGAGACGAACCCACAACCTTAGATGCCACTGCCTATGGCTACATTGGTAATTTCCTTCAGCCACGCTATGAAAGCCCAATCGTTGATTATCTGCTTGGGCGATCAAATCTTTGCCAGCACTATGAGCGAATGTCTCATAAGTTTTTTAGCGATAGCTTGTTAAAGTTATAAATTTCCGTTTGTTTCTAACTAAAGTTATCAACTACAGACAGCAGAATTACAGAATAAGGATAATTTTATGACTGAATACAATTATATTTTGATTGGTGCAGGCTCGGCGGGCTGTGTCGTCGCCAACCGCCTCACAGAAGACGGTAAAACAACTGTATTATTACTTGAAGCAGGCAATCCACCTACCTTACCAGAGCATCAAGTTCCTCTAGACTGGACAAAACTCTGGGGTACTGGGGTAGACTGGGCATATTTTACGGAAGAAGAACCGTACATTAATAACCGCAAAATCTATTGTCCGCGTGGGAAAGCTTTGGGTGGAACCAGTTCAATCAACGCCATGATTTATATTCGCGGCAGTCGGCATGATTACGATCGCTGGCAAGAATTAGGCAATCCCGGCTGGAGTTACCAAGATGTGTTGCCATATTTCAAGAAATCTGAAAACCAGCCGCATGGCGCATCCGAATTTCATGGAGCAGATGGATTGCTGAGTGTCACAGATCCCTTAGCACCTGAAGTAACATCATATCGATTTATAGAAGCAGCAGTCACACTTGGTTATGAGCTTAATCCTGATTTTAATGGCGTACAACAGGAGGGAGCCGGACTTTACCAGTTGACGATTAAAAATGGTAAGCGGCACAGTACAGCAGCAGCGTTTTTAGTACCAATTTTGGATCGCCCCAACTTAACAGTTACCACTGGTGCATTAGTTACTCGTTTACTGTTTGAGGGAACGCGCACTATTGGAGTGGAATATCTGCACGAGGGAACGATACACCAAACCTTTGTAAATCAGGAAGTAATTCTTTCTGCTGGCGCGTTTGATTCGCCCAAACTGCTTATGCTCTCTGGGATTGGCAATGCAGAACAGTTGCGATCGCTAGGCATTCCCGTACTTATCGATTTGCCAGGTGTCGGTCAAAACCTCCAAGATCACCTTGCTGTCGGCGTTGCACACCAAGCTACTCAGGATCTGCAACCTGCTCCAACCAGCAATATCGCCGAAGCTGGATTGTTCTTGCATACTGAAGGTCGTTTAGATACTTCACCAGATTTACAGTTTCACTCTGGCCCTGTTTTGTGGACACATCCTGCTTATACCCGTGAAGGGCCAGGATTCGCAGCTACAGCCTGTCTAACGAATCCTCAAAGCCGTGGCCATCTCACTCTGCGTTCTGCTTCACCCCATGACCCAGTTGTAATACAGATGAATTATCTCCAAAGTCAATCCGATTTGCAGAAGCTGGTTACAGGAATCAAAATTACTCGTCAACTGTTACACTCAACTGCCTTTGATGACTTCCGAGGTGAGGAAGTTGCTCCTGGTGCTGATGTAACTAGTGATGAAGCACTTGAAGCTTACGTCAGAGAAACGTGTGATACTATATGGCACCCAGTTGGCACTTGCAAAATGGGAACAGACTCTGATTCAGTAGTAGATCCTGAACTGCGGGTATATGGAGTTGAAGGGTTGCGTGTCGTGGATGCTTCAATTATGCCAACTATCACCACGGGAAATACTAACGCACCCACAATTATGATTGGCGAAAAGGCCGCCGATTTAATTAAAGCCACTCGTCGAGTTTCAAAGCAAGCGTCTTTAACAAGTGCATAAATGTAGAGTGTTGAAGAGGTCGCCATCTTCTCTACGAGACGTTCCGCGAAGGGGGTTTATGTCGATTGCACTAGCGAAGCGTTAGCGACGTTAGGAGCATCACCCCCGAACCTGAAGGGCTTGTTATTAGACATAAGGCTACGCCTATGCTCATCAAGTTTACGTGTTTTAATAATTACCATCAGATGAGAGTTTGATGAACAAATACTTTATGGCATAAGTACAAGCGATCGTTCAATTGAAATTTGAGCAATACATGCAAAGGTAAGCAAGGGCGATAGTACTTGAGAGTGGTGTAAATTATTCTGTCTGATCGTCTGTGGCTCGAAAATTTTTACCCGATGCCGATAATTAAAATCCACCTGTCCTTAACCAGAGCACTTCCCAAAAAGAGAGATAAAATAACAATGTTTATTTGAAGTCGCCTCAGACTTCAGCTACTTCAGTCTAGAACCGCCTGACCTACCTGAAGTCTGCGGTGGAGGATCGTCAAAATTATTGTCCTTTTGGGCTAAAGCTCTTTCGGGGATAAATAATAGTAAGCAAAGGGCAATGTAAATAAGGATGTTTTTCCGAAAACATTTCTGTAAAAGGCATAATATTTGAGCCATGTTTCTCCTCCTAAAATAAATTAAGGCGTTGCTGATAAAATTTGAATTTCAGGTGTCCCTTGACTCGATAGCCTTAATTTATAGGAAACAGATATTACCCACATCGAATAGATGTCATGGTGTTCCCATGACATCTGTCATCAGTTCATGAAAAAATCACAGTGTGTTTCAAACGAGTATGGTTTGATAAAGCACTAACCAGTTATAAAATGCTCTGCCCCAAAAGTGCCGGAACGCGCTTGAGCAAAAGGGGTGACATACCGTGAAAAGTCAATACAAATTGCACATAAGTGGCGAATGCAAGTAAACACAAAATTTAGCTGACAAGAAATCCGGGCTGGGGTGTGCTTGATGCTGGGGAGTATTGTTCTAGTCTGGTTGAGTTAAAGCGACAATTTCTTCAAAACAAAAGTTATCGACCAGATCAGTAAGGCTTGAGGCAATATCAGCATGATTATGGGAAATTTGCTCAATGATTTTCAGAATTTGCTTGCCATCCACCCGTTTAGCAGAAGAATGTAACTGTTCAATTAAATCAACCCCCAAAGCATTTAAAGCACTAGGAGTTAAAATATCTGGCTTGTTTTGAGTTTTGGATAGTGTGTTAACTGCTTCATCATAGATATATAGCACACCAAGATGCTGAGATATAGTATTGAAAATATCAGCCTCTTGGAATGGCTTACGGATATAGTCATCACAACCAGCAGCTAGGATTGCAGCTCGCTCTGACTCTAAAGAGGAGGCAGTTACAGCCACAATTTTTGTAGCAATACCAGAGGTAGTGCATTTAATCCGTTTTGTAGCTTCCAGTCCATTGAGTACTGGTAGCCGCATATCCATAAATATTAAGTGCGGCGAATATTTTTGCCAAACTTCAATTGCCTGTTGACCATCAGTTGCTTGTTGCAGTTCAAAACCAAAACCAGAAAGCAATTTCATCAGTAGTTGGCGACCTTCAGGCAGGTCATCCACAATTAACAGCCGATAGTTAGGCTGATTTGGTTGTAGAGCCAAAACGCGACGAGTTGATTGTGGTGCTTGGGTTTGGGGAGTTTCAACTGAAGATACGCAAATATCAAACTTGAAGACACTGCCATATCCTACAGAAGAACTCACAGTAATGTCGCCTCCCATCAATTGTACAAACGAGCGAGCGATCGCCAATCCTAAACCAGTCCCTTGTTGCGATTGAATACCAGTTTGAGTTTGTACAAAGGCTTCAAATAGCTGCTCTAACTCCTTAGTGTTAATACCAACACCAGTATCTTCAACTTCAAAGTGGATTTTCTCTTGTCTGTTGTCTTCGACTACTAATAATTCATCTGATAAAATCGATACTCTCACCAACACACCCCCGGATTTGGTAAACTTGAGTGCATTGGAGAGCAGATTAATCAACACTTGACGTAGTTTGACCTCATCTGTGCAGATAACTTGTGGCACTTCCGGTTGTAACTCAAAACGCAAGTATAAATCCTTATCCTTGGCTTTAAGTTGGAACATATTCTGCAATTCACTCAGTAAGCGATGAAGATTGAAAGATGTTTCATTAAGTAGTGTCTGTCCCGCTTCGATTTTAGATAGTTCTAGAACTTGGTTAATCAGAGTCAGCAAATATTCGCCACTGCGGTTGATTATTTCTAAATATTCCTGGGATTCTTGAGACAATTCATTTGAGCGATTCAGCAATTGGGAAAAGCCTAGAATCGTATTTAGGGGAGTCCGAAGTTCATGGCTCATGTTTGCCAAAAAAGCGCTTTTGGCAAGATTTGCGACCTGCGCCTGTTCTGTAGCTTGGGCGAGTTCAGCAGTGCGCTGTTGTACCTTTTGCTCTAACTGGGTGTAGAGAGTGGCATTTTCAATTGAGATTGCCGCTTGAGAGGATAACAAATTTAGGACTGATAAGCGCTCTTTTGTAAATGCCCCAACTGTGAGATTATTTTCCAGGTAGAGAATGCCAATCAACCTACTACCGTTGAGCAGTGGAGTACACAAAATCGATTTAGTTTGATGCACCGAAATATAAGGCTCACTAGTAAAGTTACCTTCGTATGTTGCATCATTTAAGACTACATTCTCATGAGTGCGTGCGACATAGTTAATGATAGATGTTGGTAGGCAATCATCAATGGAGATTGACTGCAAAACACTCACTTGTTCATCATTAACCTTGCCAACAGCTTCAATTAGCAATTGTCCTTCAGCTTCTAAAAGCAAGTAACCCGTTTGCGCCCCAGCATTCTCAATTAAGATTTTCATCAAAGCTGCGAGTAACTTCTCAAGAACAATTTCACCGGAAATTGCTTGTGATGCTTTGATGACTGTAGCTAAATCCAAATCTTTGTTTGAACTATTGTCAGTTGTCGTAACAGGAGTTTTGGTATCCCTGTGTATAGTAATGCTCCTCCCTGCTGATGAAGTAGTCAGAAGATGTGGATATCTGGTTTCTAAATCTTTAACTTTGGCGCTTGCTCCCCAGCGCTTATAGCAATAGTGTGCTTCTTTCATATAAGTAGAAGCAAACTTGGAAAAGCCACGCGATTCATAAAACTTGGCTGCTAATTCATAAGCTAATGCTTCTTCTTGGATATATTCGTTCTCACAAGCTCCAATAATTGCTCGTTCATAAAACTCTTCAGCCTCAACAATATTACCCAATACTCTGAATTTTTCTGCTTGAACCAAATCGTATTTATGCTGGAAATTCATGGGAGCATGGTGTGCCCACTTCTGCATTTTTTCTTGATTACTGTTCACCTTGAGGAGTAACTTTTCTTGTTCTACACTGGAAATAGATGGAAATATCGCCAGACGAGCCAGAGAATCATAGAAATAGAATATAGGGACGTTTAGCGCTCCTGTCGTACCATCCAAATACTGTTCGGTATATCTGGCATTTTCTACGGCTTTATTAAACTCTTCAAATAGATAACAGAGGATAAGCTTATGGCTATAAAGGTAATGAATTGTAGTTCTGTCATTGGCAGCTAAATAAAGAGGCAGCATTTTCTTTTCGTTGTATACTTCTCCTTGTAGGTGGCAGGGATTTTCAACCCTTCCAAGTAAATTAAGAACTACTTGATGATCGACTTGATTCTGAGTTAAGACATTTTCCTGCCCCAATTGAGCTATAGCATGATGACAGAAAGCAAGCTCCCGTTCCAACTTCGCCAGTTCTAGACCACTGAAGTATGAATATTCACCTTTAGTCCTTACGGCATAGCTAGCATATTCAAAATCTCCATTTTCTATGCCGCTAAAGTAAGATTCTTCATAAAGTGATAAAGCCTCTTTTACATGATGTTTTATATGTGTTATGAACTTTGCAACTATAAAGTTTATCTTACACTTCTGTCCTGTATAATTGAACCTATCAATCAGATTTAAAGCCAATTCACCAAATTGATAAGCGGTTTCAATATCAATATCATTGGCTACCCCACTTAAAATGAGTCCGTAACCAGCATAAGTAAAAGCAGAAAAGAGAGAGTTACCATACTCAAGCAATAAGTTTATCTGTTCGCACAGAATCAGTGGTAGCAATATCGGTGCAGCTTGATAGGTAGCACCGCCTATACTACATGAGATCCGCATGGCTGCAAGTTTGTATTTATCTGTCATCACAGGCAAGCTAATCAAGTCCCCTATACTCTTCCCCCTCAAAGCAGCTCTTGTTTCTTCCAACTTCTGCTGAACATCCAGATGAGTAGGCAACTGAGGGAAACTCACCCCCAACTGTTCGAGAACTTGTAGCCCTATCTTGACAGCTTCGAGTCTGTTACTCTGCGCGATGCAGGTTAGAATTTTGACCTCATAAACTTTCACTTTGTCCAGAACAGTCTTGGCTTGTTCCAAGACAACCGTTGCCCATTTCTCCATTTCATCGAAGTCACTGCACAAGTATGCTGCTTCTGCTGCTTCCTCATGCAGAACTAAGCTGAGATCGTATTGATATTGCCAACTATCTACGATCAGCAATTTTATCCCTGTAGTCAGATATCTCAATGTGGCATTATAAGCTGTCGCCGCTTTTGCTCTCTTTGCTGCAATCAAATTTAACTGTGCGATCGCTTCTCGTTCTGCTGGCTCAATCACCAGTGCAATACTGAGGTTAAGATGATCAACGATCTCAAAGACATTTTCCGATAAAGTTTCGCTTGCTTGCTGCCACAGATTGCGACCGATTTGTAAGTGAAGGATTTGTTTTTGATTTTCCCCAATCAGAGCATACGCCGCTTGTTGAATGCGGTCATGCAAGAATTTATAATCCTGAATTAATAGTTGAGCATCTAATTCGGATATGGGTAGGATGACTCCTGCGTGAACTGCTTCAACTAACGCGGGGTAAAGTTCATCTGGTGATTTTTCACAGATAGTAGCGAGGATGCTTAAATTGAAATTAGCACCAACACAAGCTGCCAAACTTAATAGATTCTGCGTTGATTGTGGCAGTTGCTTGAGCTTGCCAATCATCAACTCCACTACATTGTCAGTTATATCCCTGGCATGAATTTGAGCGATATCCCATTGCCAGGTGCGACTCGCAAAATCAAAACTCAGCAGATTTTCAGCGTACAGAGTTTTGAGAAACTCATTCACAAAGAAGGGATTTCCATCAGTTTTATTTATTATTAACTCTGCTAAAGGTTGAACCCAAGCAGTGCCACTATGTAATGTATCGGCAATTAATTGAGCTACAGCCTCCAACCCTAAAGGCTCTAAAGTAATCTGATCAATTGTTGTCCCCGCTTTTTTCAACTCCTCAAGAGTGATTGTTAATTGATGAGTTGAGTTAACTTCCTCCTCCCGATACGCTCCAATCAAAAACAAGTATTGTGAAGAGCGATCGCTCATCATCAGTTCGATTAACTTCAACGTTGCCGAGTCTACCCACTGCAAATCGTCCAGAAAGATAACTAAAGGATGTTCTTTTGCACAAAACACCCGAATGAACTTTTGAAACACCAAATTAAAGCGATTTTGAGCTTCAGTTGCCCCAACTTCTGGGACTGCTGGCTGTTTACCAATTATCAGTTCGACTTCAGGAATCACATCAACAATTACTTGCCCATTCGCACCCAAAGCGGCTTGAATGTTTTCTCTCCACTGTTGTAAACAAGCTTCTGGTTCACTCAGCAGTTGCCTCACTAATGAGCCAAAAGCATTAACAATTGCAGAGTAAGGAATATTGCGCCCAAACTGGTCAAATTTACCTGTAATAAAATAACCGCGTTTAGAGGTTATCGGTTTATAAATTTCTTGGACTAGGGCTGATTTACCAATGCCAGAATAGCCTGTGACAAGCATCATCTCACTTTGAGGCTTGCAGTTGGCAGATGCATCTACTACTGAACTTGACCCTGTAATGATTCGCTCAAACGCCGCCAATAACGTTTCAACTTGGGTTTCACGTCCATAAAGTTTTTGCGGAATCTGAAACTTATCATAAATATCGTGACTACCTAATTTGAACGCTTCCATTCCACCTGTGTTTTCTAGCTGATGCAGACATTCTTCTAAATCTGCCTTAATTCCCCAAGCGCTTTGATACCGCTCCTCGGCATTTTTTGCCATTAATTTCATAATGATGCTAGAGACAATTTCAGGTATCTCTGCATTCACTTGGTGGGATGGAAGTGCCTTAAGAGCAATATGACAATGCACCAATTCCAGTACATCTGTTGCTACAAACGGCAATTGCCCAACTAGCAGTTCGTAGAAGGTGACTCCCAGGGAGTAAAAATCCGTGCGGTAATCCAGCATCCGGTTCATTCTCCCCGTTTGCTCCGGCGAGATATAAGCGACGGTGCCTTCTAGAACATTAGGGTTTTTAAAACTCGGATTTGTGCGCGCAAATCGCGTCGCGATCCCAAAATCGATAATTTTCACCGTCCCAGTAGCTCTGTTGAGAACGATATTACTGGGGTTAATGTCCTTATGAATGACATTGCTGCTGTGAATATTACCCAATATCTCTGTGACTTGAATCGCCAAACGTAAGAAATCAGCCAAAGGTATTGGGCTAAATCCAGGCAATTGTGAACACAATTTTGCTAATGACTCCCCGCCAAAATCTTCCAACAGCATCACGAGTGTTCTTTGATATTCTTGGATGCTATAAACTTTTATCACTCCTTTTATATCCAAAGAACGAGTGATCTCATATTCGTGTTTGTAGCGGGTAAGTTCCCCAGGGGTGGGATAATCCTGTTTAAGGACTTTCAGGATGATTGGTGTATTACTTAACTTGCTTACCCCTCGGTACACAACTGAATTCGCGCTTAAGTATATTTGGGAGTGAACCTCAATGTTTGGGAGAGTAATCATCACGCTGTACCTCGGTTCAATTCCACACACAAGTATCCAAAATCAACAAGGCTTAACGATTATTCTTCAACTTTCTCTAGTAAAAGTCAATTTGCACCCGGTCGGATTCAACAAAAAGTTAATCAACTCGCAAGTGACAAATGTAATGGTCTCGACATGACATTTATTAGATGTCGGCAAATATTTATTTAGGCTAATTTAGAGCTATCGATTCAGGGAGAAATCAAATCCAAACTACCTTACCACAAAAACTTCTACAACAAACTTTCATGAGTTTTAAAATACAAGGAATAATCAAATTAGACTTTTTTACGTCATGACTTAGAACGACTTTATGACCAACACTGTATATTCCTCTGGACTTCAAATAAATTCTAGTCAATCCAAAGGAGACATCCTCATCGTTGATGACAAGCCGGATAACCTCCGATTATTATCCGGTTTGTTGAGCGATCGCGGCTATGATGTACGGGCAGTGATGAGTGGTTCAGCTGCTCTTATGGGAGCCAAAGCTCAACCACCAGATTTAATTCTCTTAGATATTAATATGCCTGGTATGGATGGCTACAATGTCTGTCAACATCTCAAAGCCAATCCACTTACTCAGGATATTCCTGTCATCTTCATCAGTGCGCTCAATGAAGTTTTGGATAAAGTCAAAGCTTTTGAGGTTGGGGGTGTCGATTATATTACTAAACCGTTTCAAGAAGAGGAAGTCTTCGCTCGTATTCAGACTCAACTCTCTCTTCGCCAGATGCAAAGGATATTGCAAGCACAAAATGACCACTTGCAACAGACACAAGCAGAGTTACGCAGACTACTAATACAGGAACAGGAACTTAACCAGCGCATTGAACAAATGGCTGTATTAGAAGAGCGCAATCGCATCGCTCGTGATATCCATGATTCTTTGGGACATTCTTTAGTGGCGCTGAACATTCAAATGGAAACGGCGCTTACTCTTTGGAAAGAAGCTCCACAAAAGGCTTATGAGTTTCTTGTTGAAGCTAAACAATTAGGATCTCAGGCTTTGAGTGCCGTTCGCCAATCTGTTACAGATATGCGGGCAGATCCTTTACAAGGTGAGTTGTTGGAGGTGGCGATCGCAACCCTTACCCAGGAATTTCACTACACTACAGGAATTGCACCCGAATGTCATATCGAGATGTCCCTGCCTTTCTCTAACTCAGTCAATACAGCTATGTATCGCATTGTACAGGAAGGTTTGACCAATATCTGTAAACATGCAGAGGCGACAACGGTTCAGTTACAGATTCAAACGACACCTACTGAACTTTCGCTCACACTACAAGATAACGGTAGGGGCTTTTGTATTGATGGAAACCAAACTGGCTTTGGACTACAAGGGATGCGCGAACGAGTCTTGGCACTAGCTGGACAACTGGAAATTTCCAGCGAGCTTGGCAATGGTTGTAAAATTACAGCCAAATTCCCTAGAATGACAGTATGATTCAGGTTGTACTAGTCGAAGATCAAGAAATTGTCCGCCGGGGTTTGAAAACGCTGCTAGAAATCAAACCCGACTTTCAAGTAGTTGCAGAAGCTAGTAACGGTCAACAAGCCATTGACTTGGTTAAAATACTACACACCAAATCTCAGCCACCAGATGTTATTCTCATGGACATTCGGATGCCAGTCATGGATGGTGTTACTGCTACTCAACAACTGTGCCAACTGTTTCCGGCTAGCAAAATTTTAGTACTTACCACCTTTGATGATGCCAAGTACGTCGCCCAAGCCATCCGCTTTGGAGCAAAAGGATATTTGTTAAAAGATACCCCTTCGGAGGAACTGGCAGAAGCCATCCGTTGCATTTATAAAGGCTACACTCAGTTTGGCCCTGGCATTTTAGAAAAAATTGCTGCCACCACACCTTCCAGTGAGCCAAATCAACCCCAACAACTCCCACCGGGATTTGCGGAACTCACACCCCGCGAAATGCAGGTTCTCAAAATGATTGCAACAGGTTCTAGTAGTCCACCAAGGCAATTTTGCTGGGTTAAATGCTTGGATATAAACGCTGCATTTTTTTACGTGCATCCTTGGTTTTAAAACCCCAATAAACACTGG
>NZ_JACJRV010000101.1 GCF_014697475.1 Nostoc sp. FACHB-152 | reverse complement strand
CGAACTCTAGCTAGTGCCACTGCCAAACTCAACCTCTGCTTCATCAGGCTCATGATTAAGAGGCTTGCAGGTTCTTCCTAAGATGTCAAATGGGTTCTATAAAGCATTAGGGTTAGCTTTTTGATGTGTCTGAGTAAATGATTGAACCTGAGTCAGCAAGCTAGGTACATAACTACTGCTAAGGTTGCCAGAAGTCGCGCCGCCATAGGCAAAATTGTTAGTTTGCTTAGTGGTAAGATGCAGGCGATCGGCTAGATACTCAATCCAAACGCGACCATTGGAGTATCGCCCCTGAAAGTATGTTGTACTAGGTGGATACATCCCTCCCGTTGCTTGAAATACCATACCTGCATCCGAAAGACTATCGCCAAATACATAGAGTTGGGTAATAGGATGAGTACTGCCAACAGAATTTGTGAGTACAACCATAATAAAAACTATAAACGCTAGTCCTGCTGTTAAAAACCAGTTTCTTATCTGCATTAAACTCTTTTGCAAAAAATCTCTAAACTAAGGGTTTTCGTCTTAGCCAAAGCTGACATCTGCAATTAATTGCTTCTCTAGGCTAACAACCTAACCTCAGGCTGGGTGAGTGAAACCGAATACTTTTGGGTGTGGATTTTGCCAAATCTCATATCTTTCGCTCAACTTTACCCTGAAACACTTCAACTCTTAACAAAAGTCTCCCCTCAGCATTTTCTAGGTATATCTTCAGGGCGAAGAATACTAGGATTTAAATTACAAAAATAACCATATAACCAAAAAATCAGCCATCAAAATCTTTAGCTATTTATGAAGCTTATTGAGTTTTAAAGCCTGGTGGTTTATTTTTAGTCTATAGGACTAGTATTTGATTTTTGAAAGAAATCAGTACATTGTTACTTGCCTTATTTTCTGTTGTCTATTGCCTATTCCCTCGCTACACAAGTATGTTCAGTAATCAAATCGGATTCCTATATACCATTAATATAATTAATATAACTTTTAAGTTTAAATTAATAATAATTTGACTATTAAAGAACATTTTGTATCAAATACCAAAAGGATTTCATGACTGGGATAAATTTATCAAACCTACAGAATTAAAGTCATTAATGCATAATTCTGGTTTTGCTGATATCATAATTCAAGGATTTGGCATGACTGGAAACACCAGTTTTGCTCTTCTCATCAATATTATTTTTCACGGATTGAGCGACAAAAATGGATGCATAACTCTGCTTTATTTAATATAGTAATCAATCAAGATACTTCTGTATGGTATATTGGCAAAGCTGTTAGGTCTTAAATTTATCAAAAGTGTTGGGGTTTGGATTTCCGCAACCTTAAATCAAGCGGAAATCTTTTTTTATTAGAGTGATTTAATTTATAAAATCATTCTTTAGTGTAATCTTTCAATTTTAACTATAGGTAGAGAGGATTTGTTTATTTACTAACTATTATAGAAACATAGAGACTATATCATATTAAATATTGGCGGGATATAAATACTAAGCTATAATTTTTTGGTAGTTTTCCTAAAAAATAAATGAATATATAGTTATCTAGCTAAAAATACATAAATTAATTTATTTTAATGGAGTAGAGGCATGAATCAATCGAAAATAGCACCTTTAAAAGAAAAGAAGTTTAATTATATAAGGATAGTAAAAAGCGAAGAAAATATATTAGATCAAGGATTATTGTATGCCATCTCTATTATAAGTTTATGGACTATTAGCTTAATTATTTTGCTAACAGTAGATATATCAAAAACTCCCTTTTGGCTGATAGGTATTGGTATAGTTTGGCAAACATTTTTATATGCAGGCTTATTCATTACAGCCCATGATGCGATGCATGGGTTAGTTTTTACCAAGAATCCTAAAATCAATAATTTAATTGGTTCAGTTTGTGTAACCTTATATGGGCTTTTTTCTTATAAAGATTTAGTTCAAAAGCATTGGCTACATCATAAATATCCTAGTAGCCAACATGACCCAGATTTTCATGATCATCAGCATAAAAATTTTTGGGCTTGGTATTTTCGGTTTATGGGCAATTATGGAACTTGGAAACAGTTAGTAGGATGGACAGTTATTTTTAATTTTCTAAGATTTATTTTAGACTTATCTCCAATTAATTTAATTTTATTTTGGTGTTTACCTTCGCTTTTAAGTTCAATCCAATTATTTTATTTTGGCACCTACTTAACACACCGAGAGCCAAAAGAAGGTTATACAAATCCTCACCGCGCGCAAACTGTGGCACTTCCTGTGTTTTGGTCTTTCATAACTTCCTATCATTTTGTTTACCATCAAGAACATCATGAATATCCTCAAGTCCCTTGGTGGAAGTTACCGGAAGTTCGCAGAAAGAATGCAGATGTCTCTTTAAATTAACTGTCAAAAATTAATTGGCAATTAATAATGCTTATTATTTAATGAACGGTTTTAGAGGTTATTTATTAACTAAAAAGCAAATTACTGTAGGGTTTGGTAGATGCAGACTTTTGATATGAATTGTCACCCCAGAAACCATCACAGTACCTAACGCAACGTATTATGCGGTACGTTAGGCTAACGCCATAACACATCCTACTTAAGATTTACTTTACAAATGGTTTCTTTGTTGAGAGAAGTAAGATTACGAGGATAATCAGGGCAACTATGATGGTATTTGCCCTGTTTGCATTACTAGAGGGTAATTAGCTCGACATTTATTCAAAAATAAAATATAAGTCTTATATAAAAATCTGATTTGATTACTAAAATTAATTGTGTAGGGAGAGAACAGGGAACTGGAAAGAAGGAATAAAGGTATACTGGTTTTTTGCAGAAATAAAATATAAGTCTAATATATTTACTGAGTTACTAATACAAATTGACCTTATAATAAAGCACATAACTGCCGCAGGTAAGACTGATGTGGCAGTATTGAATAGTCAAATTTCGTCAGTTGAGACTGGATGTAAAGGTGTGAAGGTTTGCAACACACTTCTATACCCCAGATGGACGCAGCTGACGAAAGATGAATTTGATAATAATCTGTGTTCTCAAGATATTACACAGTCGATTGTTACTACAAAATTGTATTTGATGGCTAAACCAACTTTTTCCACAAAACGGCTTCGCAAAAAGTTAATTTACTGGTTGCTAGCAGAAAACCGCAGAGAGAAGGAAGGCCCATACCATAAGGAAACGGCGCACCGCCAGCATCCTTGGTGGCAGGTTATGTGTCTGACAGGTGTTGATTATTTTTCTACTCTCGGCTATCAACCTGGAATTGCCGCACTAGCAGCAGGCGCGCTTTCTCCGATAGCTACTCTGATTTTGGTTTTACTGACACTGTTTGGTGCCTTGCCAATTTATCGGCGCATTGCTGCTAGAAGTCCACATGGTGAAGGTTCTATTGCTATGTTGGAGCATTTACTTTCTTGGTGGCAAGGCAAATTATTGGTGTTGTGCTTACTCGGTTTTGTGGCAACCGACTTTATTATTACAATTACACTCTCGGCTGCTGATGCTACAGCCCATATTATAGAAAATCCTCTCACTCCACATTTGCTTCACGATCAGGGTATTGGTATTACGCTCATCTTAATTGCATTACTAAGTTTTGTTTTTTTAAAAGGTTTTAAAGAAGCGATTGGTATTGCAGTTTTTTTAGTGGCGATTTATCTACTGTTAAATCTTATTGTCATTAGCGTTGGTTTATATCAAATTGCCATAAATCCGGCGGCGATCGCCAACTGGCAAACAGCACTTTTTGCACGTCATTCTAATTTTTTTGTTCTTATCGGCATAGCTATCCTGTTATTCCCTAGGCTGGCTTTAGGTTTATCAGGCTTTGAGACTGGTGTAACCGTTATGCCTCTTGTAAAAGGTAGCAGCAGTGATACCCCCGAAATGCCGAGAGGCAGAATTCAGAATACCCGCAAGTTACTGACGGCGGCGGCTGTAATTATGAGCTTCTTTTTGCTCACCAGTAGTTTGGTGACAACTATTCTGATTCCAACCGCAGAATTTGCTACTGGGGGTAAAGCTAATGGACGCGCCCTTGCTTATTTGGCACACCTGCATTTAGGCAATGGCTTCGGGACAATTTACGACTTAAGCACTATTTCTATTTTGTGGTTTGCTGGTGCATCAGCAATGGCTGGGCTGCTAAATATTGTGCCTCGTTACCTACCTCGTTATGGTATGGCTCCGAGTTGGGCGTTATTAACCAGACCTTTAGTATTGGTGTATACAGCGATCGCTTTTGTAGTCACAATTATTTTTAAGGCCAATGTCGAAGCCCAAGGTGGAGCTTATGCAACAGGGGTGTTGGTATTAATTAGTTCAGCTGCGTTTGCTGTTACCTTGGCAGCCTACCGCCAAAACGCTGCCAAGGGAAAATTGATTTTTGCAATTATTACTTTGGTATTCATATATACCACTATTGTTAATATTATTGAACGACCTGAAGGCATTAGAATTGCGGCTTTCTTTATCGGTACAATCATTTTTACTTCGCTAGTTTCGCGGGTTTGGCGTTCTACTGAACTGCGCGTAGAACAAATCGAAGTTGATGATACTGCTCATCAATATATTGTGGAAGAAAGCCAGGGCGCAATTCGACTGATTGCAAATCGTCGTAATGAGGGCGATGAAATAGAGTATTTTTTAAAAGAGAAAGAGGTGCGTGAGGATAACCATATTCCACCTTCTGACCCGATTCTCTTTTTAGAAATTACAATATCTGATGCTTCCGAATTTGCTAACGTTATCAAAGTTAAAGGCGAACAAGTTGGTAATTACCGCATTCTCCGGGCTGAAGGTGCAGCCGTACCAAATGCGATCGCAGCATTACTCCTGTATATTCGTGATCAAACAGGTAAAATTCCTCATGCCTACTTCGGTTGGGTAGAAGGAAATCCCATACAATATTTGCTGCGTTTTATCTTATTTGGTGAAGGGGATATTGCTGTAGTTACCCGTGAAGTTATTCGTCGAACCGAAAAGAATCCAGCGAAACGTCCAGGTATTCATGTTGGTGGTTAACAGTTATATGAGGTATTTTGTATTCTAACTCACAATTAAACTTAACTTTTTAACACCGTTTGATGGAAGTTACAGCTAGCGATCGCTATTAATGTGCAAATTAGTCGCATTATTAGCTAAAATCACATGACTGTACAAAACCCTCGCTTCGTTAAAAAATTGATTAATTTGATCGTTATTTTTGGATTTACTGCTGTTATTATTTCTTTTTCTACATTAGCTTCATCCACAACTAATTCATTTAGTACAACAGCTTCACCAGAAACATCGGGAGTAATTAATTAAGATATTACTCAAAGACCGAATGATGGTAGCGCAACTCCTGGGCGGCGAAGACCACAAACTGCGCTGAGTCAATTGGATAGATTATATGTCACAGAATCCGCTCAGGGAGGACTGACAGAAATACAACTGGCTAACTTAGCATTACAAAAGTCGAAAAATAACGAAATCAGACAGTATGCTAATCAAATGATTCAAGAACATACACCTGTGAATCAGCAACTAATTCAGCTAGCTACCCAAAAAGGACTAAAACCACCAACTGCTTTAGGCCCTAAATATCAAGCTGCGATCGCTAGAATATCACAACTTTCTGGTGCAGACTTTGACCGAGCTTATAAAAATGAAGCTGGTATTAACTTACACATGGAATTTTTGGTTGTGCAGCGTCGTCAAACTAAATTAGGACAAGATGCAGACTTGCAAGGATTTGCTACCAAAAATATACCTGTCACTCAGAGATATTTAGAAATGGGCAATCGCCTTTTAGCGGCATCTAATCAGTAGGCAATAGGCAATAGGCAATAGGGTTGCTATCCTTCAAAATTCAATTACAAAACTATTTCGTAAGTGAAAATCAGGTTTAGTACCTTTATGAGCTAATGCCCAATAACTTACTAGACTGTTTTTTTGTTTAACTACAGTAGTAATTGCTACTTCAATACCTTGGTTTGTAGAGATGATTTTATCCAAATCTACATCCAATGTCAGGGAGAAAATATCAGATTGTTCAACACAAAATGGCAACTTAGTAAACGCTGTTTCCTCTTGCATTCCTTGTCTATAGCCATCAAAACGATAGACATTCCAATCTCCAGAGGGAGAGAGATTGAATTCCCAATAACGTTCAGAGTTTTTAATGCCAATAAACAACTCAAAACAAGTATCTTGCCATAGTTCATGTTTTCGGCTTGGCGTATCTGAAGGCGAAGCAATAGCAATTTCTGTTAATTCCCCAAGTAGCTTGTAACTAATAGCTAGTTGATGATGATTACGAGAAATAGTGCCTGTAATTTGCACATTAGGTGGCAAGTTTTCAGAAGGGAATGGTTGTAGAGAAAATAATTGCTCGTTCATTTCATATCCTGAATGATTTTGCGAATCTGAGTTTCTTGAGATTCGATACTTTCTGTCAGCTTAAACTGAACGATCGCTCTTGCTAAGTTATGTTCTGGGTGCTTGACTTTAAAATAGACATTCCCGGCTAAGTAATCAGCAAAAAATCGCAGTCCTAATTCAAAGGCAATCAAACGAATGCCATCATACATATACGCGTAATCATTTTCGGTGAGAAATGCCTTAGCTACTGCCAGATAACCTTGTAAAATTCCCTGGCACAAATCAGTATCAAAATAAACACTGTCCCATTGCTCAGTTTCTTCACCCGCCGGATTACAACCCGATCGCAAACAGTCGCCAATGTCGTAATGTACTAATCCAGGCTTGACAGTATCCAAATCAATCACGCTGACAGCTTTTTGAGTCTGAGTGTCAAACATGACATTATTAATTTTGGGGTCGCCATGCATCAAGCGGAGTGGTAGTTTACCTTCAGCTTTGGCATTTTCGAGAATATGGGCGAAAGAAGTGCGATCGCTGACAAACTGCAAGCAATAATTAACTTCTGGGGAAGGTTGTACCTTAGTTTTTGCTAACACTTCTTCATAATGCCGTAAGTAAAGCGGTGTTATGTGGAAACCTACAAGAGTGTCAGCGAGTTTTTCTGGCGGTAAATCGCTGATCAAATTATGAAACATCCCCAAGGCATAACCAATTTCTTTCGCATATTCGATATTTTGCATCGTATCGAAAGACTGTGAGCCTTGAATATAACTAATGGCTCGCCAAAAACAGCCATCGGCATTAATGTAATAATCTTGAGAGTCTTGTGTTGACAATACCCGTGGCACTTCCCAGCGACGATTCAAGGGTGCGTGTTGCAAACGCTGATAAACATGATCGCTATAAATCCGCATATTCTGCATAATCAGTTGCGGCTGACGAAATACCTGTGTATTGATGCGTTGCAGAACAAAATGTGATTTTATTACTGAGTCGAGAGTTACTAAAAAAGTATCATTAATATTGCCACTACCAAATGCTGCAACACTTCTCACCTTACCCTGAAGCGCAAATTGATCAGCAATGGTAACTAAATTTTCGGCAACTTGTGTAGTGCTAGTCATATTGATGTTATACCTACTCCTCCCATATATTGCCCAAAGGCAATAGGAGACATAGTAGCGCAAGGGGTTGTAGAAATAAGTGTTGTAACAAAATATATATAGGAATTGTTACCCGCCTTCTTTGCTATTGCCTATTACCTATTGCCTTTAATTTGGGAATACTCAACCCAGTGGGTGCGAGGAGAAATCAGTGGTAGAAGAACGGGCGTATTGGGTAGCTTGGTCACAAATTTCTGGGATTGGCCCGGTTTTACTGCGACGGTTGCAACAGCATTTTGGTAATTTATCGACGGCTTGGCAAGCGGGTAAAGCTGAATTAGCCGAAGTTGAAGGTTTTGGTTTACAAACTATAGAAAAATTAATCAAAGAGCGATCGCGTTTACATCCAGAACAGCTACTGGGCCAACACCAGCAAGAAAACTCCCATTTTTGGACACCAGCAGATGCAGAGTATCCCCGCTTATTACTAGAAACACCCAGTCCTCCCCCAATTTTGTACTACCGGGGTGACGTTAATTTAACAGAAAATCTCGGACAAAAACCACTAGTTGGCATTGTCGGAACTCGTCAACCTTCCGAGTATGGTATCCGTTGGACTCGTCAAATTAGCACAGCTTTAGCTAAAAATGGTTTTACAGTTGTTTCCGGAATGGCTGAGGGAATAGATACAGAAGCGCACAGTGCTACTATCAAAGCTGGCGGCAGAACACTAGCGGTTTTAGGTACAGGTGTTGATGTTATCTATCCCCACAAAAATCGAGATTTATACAAGCAAATTTTAAATGCAGGATTAGTGTTGAGTGAATATTCTGCTAAAACCCCACCAGATCGCAAAAATTTCCCCCGTCGCAATCGAATTATTGCTGGTTTAAGCCGCGCTATTTTAGTGATGGAAGCCCCTTTAAAATCTGGTGCGTTGATTACAGCTACCTATGCTAACGATTTTGGTAGAGATGTTTATGCCTTACCTGGGAGATTAGACGATTATCCATCTCAAGGTTGTTTAAAGTTGCTTTCTCAAGGTGCGTCGATAATTTTTAGAGAATTAGATGAACTGTTAACCATGTTAGGCGCAGTACCACAACTAGATGCTGTTACAACTTCTCCTACCCCAGAACAGTTAACGCCTACGTTACCGCCTCAAATGCAACAAGTCATCGATGCGATCGCCTGTGATATTCTATCTTTTGATGCTATTGTCCAGAAAACAGGTAGTCCGGCTAGTTCTGTGTCTAGTGTTTTATTACAGTTAGAACTAATGGGTTTAATCTCGCAACTTCCAGGAATGCGGTATCAGAAAAGTTAATCAAACGTGAGTCTGATGAGTATGGGTCATGTGTCGCACCTTCAACCATTGCTTCTTAATTTTATTCTGAATTAACTGGGTAGTTTTTCTCGCAACCATGCCACAACACTATCAATGTCTGGAACTTTTTCCCCTGCTGGTATTGCTGGACGGTTGACCATGACAACCTGCACACCTAGTTCCCTCGCGGCGATAATCTTGGCGTAGGTTGCATCACCACCACTGTTTTTGCTGACGATGGTATCAATGTTGTGTTGAATTAAAATTTCTTTTTCGTTATCTAAAGCAAACGGGCCGCGATCGCACAATATCACCCCTGGTGGCACTAAAGCATCTTCACCCGGAGGGTCAATCATCCGCATCAGGAACCAAATATCTTTTAAGTGTGCAAAGACGGCGAGTTCTTGTCTACCAACGGTTAAAAATACCCGTTTGGCTTGGTTTTCCAAAACTGCGGCGGCGGTAGTATTACTGTCTACTTCCATCCAGCGATCGCCTTCTATTTTCTCCCAAGGCGGACGAATTAACATCAATCGCGGTATTCCGACTTCATGCGCCGCCGCCGCCGCATTGAAGGATATTTGATTAGCAAAGGGGTGAGTCGCATCAATTAATATATCAATCTGCATTTGACGCAGATATGTAACTAAGCCAGACACACCACCAAAACCCCCAATTCGCACATTTCCCAATGGCATTGAAGGTTCACGGGTACGACCTGCTAAAGATGCGATCGCCTCAATTCCTGGTATAGTTGCAACTCTGGCTGCTAGTGCCGCAGCCTCTCCGGTTCCACCCAGAATCAAAACACGCATTTACCTACTTTCTTTACTGTTGCCTATTGCCTGACCATACAGGTACTTTCAGTAATCAAACCGGATTCCTTTATATTTAATTAATTGTAGGAATAGGAGGAATTTTCGCCAAAATTCCTTTTTTTAAAGGTTCGGGTCGTTCTGACCAAGGCAATAAACCCTCTGGTTTGGTGTAGTATTGACTAGCACATTCTAATATAGCGGCACTACTATCAGCATCTAAATCACCGAACAGATAAGTTAACTTATCTTTAGCTGCAAATGCGACTACACAAGAACGGTTGCAAGCACTCATACATTCAACTTCTTGGATCGGAAATTCTTCTCGCAACTCCCAATCTTGAGCTAGTTGTTGAATCTGGTGTAATAATTTTTGACCACCACTTTCACCTACGCGTTTACCATCTTGCCAAACACTAGCACAGGTTTTACAAACAAATAAAGTATGAGTGTGTTCAGCAACACTCGAAGAATTAGTATTAACAGCAGTATGGGCAGCAGTCATCCGTACCTCGCAGATTTGTTGAAAAAAAAACGTATACTTCGGCGGGCATCCTGACTTGGAAAGTTAAAAGGAATTATCTTTTACTTTACCTTCACAGTTGCGGGACAGTGACGGATTTTCACCGCGCTTTCCCCGTTACCTTTGGTGGCTGATCTCCACCAAAACCGAATAGCCCATACATCATATCATTGATAATCTAATACCGTTTTTGTGTGAAGCTGTGCCAAATCCTAGTTTTTAACGCAAAGTGGCGCAGAGGTAAGCGCAAAGTTACGCGGAGATTGTGTCAGGATCATTTCGTTTTGTCTCAAAATAATAAAGGAGAATTTGTTGTTTTACAGATGAATACATCGGGTAGTTGGCAAGAATGGGTAACTGTACTGAGTTATGTGGGATTTACAGTATTCATCATTGGGTGCGTGTTTGCAGCACAAAAAAAATAATATAAAAAGGGAACAGGGAAATGCCGCAATTCTATTACAGGTCGATGTTATAAAAATGCAGCGCATTTCCTTAAAGTATGGCTTGGCTTGGTCAGTTTTTCTTAAAAAAGGTGCAGATTAACTGGCCAGGGTCTTTGTTTTTTAAGGGTAAAACAGTCCCATCTTGTTGAATTCTAATTTTTTGACGGCAATCATACACCTCTAAGGGACGTTTTACGCCATCTACACTAATTATTGCCCTATATTCCCAATAATTTTTGGCACTGCGGTTAATACTAAGGATACAAACTTGGTGGCCGTCGTAATTTCGGCAGATAGAAGATGCATAAGCTGGGGAGGGGAAAAAATTTGAGAGGATGAGTAGCAGCACTAGAACAAAATATTTCATCTGAATTAAATACAATTTCTCTACTCTGCATCTATACCGCAACCGTAGGCCCTTTTAACATTACGCGGGATTGAAGGACGGCACCAAACCCGGTTATTTCCGGCAACTGGGTTAGTTACGAAATTTTTTGGATTTATATCTAATTCCTCCAACTTGGTTTGATTGTACTTTTCTGGGACTAATAAGTACTTATCTTTTCCACCACCATCAACAAATAAGCCTAAGCTGAACATCAGTTCTCGCAAGCCAGATGGACTCTCAACGAAAGATTGCCCATAAGCTGGTTCCGCAAAAGACAGATAAGTATCATCACCTTTCTTATCCCAGAAAACGCCAATGCCATTGACATCTGCACTACCTAATATTCCATGATGTCCTAAATACTGGTCGTTGCCAGCACTGTCTTCAAACCAGCCTATACTCCAGTCACGACCTTGACCTAAGCTTTGCGAAATTCTGACGTTATAGCGATCGCTCCCGCTATCATCTTGATATATACCAATAGCAAAATGTGGTGAACCTCCCAAGCTATAAACTCCGCTACGATGGTAATCATCGCCGCTTTTGTCTACGAACATCCCTAAGCTATACCAGTATCCTGTACCTTGGCAGTACACATCGCATTCATAGCGGTCATTGCCCGTACCATCTATTAACATCCCAATACCACCAGCCCAACTATGACCATCACTTTGGTCTGCACGTCTACCATAGGCAGCACCTTGGGCAAAATGCACGTGTTTGTCTGTCCCGAAGGGGCCACCGTTGGGATATTTATCTTCCATGCCGATGTAATGATCATCACCTTCCGCGTCTAGCAGTAGCCCGACTCCTTTAGTAAAACCGTAGCCTTGACCATATCTATATAAAGAATAGCGATCGCTGCCGCTATTATCTATCAGCATTCCTGTGCCAAAACTCCCGCTACCTTGCAAGTTCCCAATACCTTGATAGCTGTCTTGGCCTTGTGCGTCGTAAAGAATGCCTGTACCAAAAATTCCGATGCCTTGGCTAAAGTACTCTGCCTCGTAAGTATCATTACCTTGCATATCCATCAGCATTCCATAGCCGAAGACACCTGCGCCAAAACTCGGCACTGTTCCAGGTGGACTAGAGTATTTATCATTGCCAGCCAAATCAATAATGACGCTGACACCGTGGCTAATATTTCGCGTTGCTGCACCACCAGAGTAAGTATCGTTACCTGCAACATCGACTATCAGTAAATAATCGCCAGGGGGATAGACGCGATCGCCTTTACCATTGATAATAATTTTGCCTTGGGGTGTATCTACTGTATATTCCTCATCACCTAACAAGGAACTCAGATTGAGTTGACTTAATTGATTTTGCAAGTTCTGAGTCGCACTGATAGCTAAAATAGCTCCTGTATTTAGCAATTTAAAATCAACATTATCTAGCAGAGATTCTATTAAGAGTACTTGTTCTGGGGTCTCTTTTTTTGCTTGTGCAGCGTCTTGGTTGACAGTCTGCATGATGTAGCCAATTACATCAGTGTAAGTTGTATCTGCATCTAATTGTAATTTGTTAAGCGATCGCAAAAGTCCCAATTCTCTGTAACGCAGCACATCAGGTATTGCCAATAAAAACTGCGCCACCTCAGCACGTAACTGTGATGGCAAGGCTTGGTATTGCTTGTTTTTAAAGCTATCAGCAGAATTGCCCGTTAATTGGCTCAAACTCACAGCTAAGGCATCATCACCCTGTTTTTTGACTTGCTGCTGGTATTTTGTTAATAAATCTTGGCTTAATGAAGGGTTAGCCCCTGCATTAATTCTTCGATGGGCGTTAAAGGCCAAGAACGCTAAATTAGATTTAGCTGCCAACAGGTCTTTGCTGCTGGTACGGGTGTAACTACTAATTTTCCAAGGATTTTCAAAAAACAGATCCAGCATTTTAAATCGGTACTTATCACCGCCCCAGAGTGCCATATCTGCCTGATCTATTTTGAGATCATCGGGCGTTAATTTAGCAGCCGCTAGTGCTTGGCGAAACAATTCCCCTTGTTCGGTTAAGTATCCCGTAGTTATGGCGTTTACCCCAGAACCAAAAACTACAAACCAACACACCAGTAAGCTAGTTAAGATAAATTGGATAATTGGTTTGAGCAGCGATCGCCTGGTTTGGTGGAAAATCATTGTGATATAACAATTAATTTAGGTTGTGTCGGTTATAGCAATAGCCAAGGTAGTTAGGACATCGGTAGATGATAAAACTTAAACACCAAAATACCTTTCACTGGGCTGTTATACTATTTCACGAAATAAATGATCCAAATAATTTCTCCTCTGCTCTTCTGCTCCCCTGCAGCAGAGCGGCCTATTTGTATCAAACTTAAAGTGAAACGGTATTACCTGTTACCTGTTCCCTATTAAGTGCTATTCTTAGTCTGTTTTGCTAAAACCATATGAGGCAGGCTAGCAAAAAGAAGTGTAGATATCTCTCAGGGAGGATTCAGAAATCAGACCTAGTAAACCAACACTACGACATCTATAGTTTGAGAAGTGAGCTTAGATTTTTTATTCAAAAAAAATTAATAAATTATTACAATTTTATTGAAGTTGATAAATTAGAAAAATAACGATTACCGTTTGTTAGAATAACAGTAACTAACTAGGCTTTATAAAATATAATATATTGATTAAATAGCCAAGATTTAAAAATCAATTTTAGCTCCTCCTAACTCTAAATTATTATCAAGTAAAGTCAAGGGTTATCGCATGAAATTTGCAATTGATATTGGACACAATTGTCCTCCTGATACTGGTGCTAGAGGGATAAAAGTTGAAGATAATTTAACTTTAGATGTAGGCACTAGAGTTATCGAAAAACTTAAATCCTTAGGTCACGAAGTTATCCTATGTAAACCACAAAGTGCTAGTTCAGTTAAAGATTCTTTGTCACAAAGAGTAAATAAAGCGAATGCTAATAGAGTTGAGCTTTATGTATCCATCCATTTTAATTCTTTTAATGGACAAGCCAATGGTACAGAAGTATTTGCAGGAAGTGATACCAGTAGAAAATATGCAAAACCTGTATTAGATGAAATTGTCAAATTAGGCTTTTTTAATCGGGGTGTAAAAAGTGGTTCTCACTTATTTGTGCTGAGAAATACTAATATGCCAGCAATTCTTGTAGAAGGTTGCTTTGTGGATTCTCAAAAGGATATAAATTTATATAATCCCGAAGCCCTAGCTAATGCAATTGTCAAAGGTTTAACTGGTCAATTACCAACATCTCCTGTGAACCCTGTGCCTGATGAAGAGGGAAATGTTGATACTACGACATTAAGGCTACAAAAAGCTTTAAATCGGTTAAAAATTACCGACAAAGATAATAAGCCTTTAGTAGAAGATAATGTCTTGGGTGACGCTACAAGTTCGGCTGTAGAAAACTTTCAAAAAATTGTTGGTATTGCATCATCTGGAGTCGCTAATACAGCTACATGGAATGCATTAAATTTGATTTTGGCTAAACGCATTATTAGACCAAATCATGCTGGTGGAACAGTTGTCAGATATCTACAATACCGTATAGGTGTCGATAATGATGGTGTTTACGGGCCACAAACAGAAGCAGCAATGAAAAAATTTCAACAGCAAAATGGTTTAACTGCTGATGGTATTGTTGGGCCAAATACTTGGCTAAAATTAATTGGTTAGCTTGATGAATGTAGTCAGAAGAAAATTGGAAATTACTAATTTTCTTCTGATTGCTCGTACTAACCGCGATTCTTTTCTAACAGGAGCATCATAATTAAACTTAACAAAATCTGTTGCTCTTCGCGATCGCTAATTTTATCGACGGCTTTGATGGTAAATTTTCTAGATAAGAAAGAAGGAATTTTTTCTAGACGCATTACCACATTACCATCAGCCCGACTCACCAAATAGATAGGATTAAATACATAACCAGTAAACATCCCTACAATCGGAATTTCGGCAAATAAAGCATCAGCAATTTTTACCCAAGGATTTTTCTCTTGGATAGTTAAATATGTGCTGTCACCATCAAATATGTCATAACGCGCCCGCCACAGAGATTTTAAACCCCGACGTTTGACTGCACCGATGTTTGCACCATTACTATCACTGAACTCATAGCGAGCCGAAAAGTCAATAATGCGATCGGCTTTGATGTAGTATAAGGGTTGTGTTTGCTCAGTATCAGCAAAAATTGTAATCGCTTCTTTGAGCTTAAAAAGCTTCTGTTTGACGTAAAAAGCTAAGTTACCTTGAGCATTCACAACAGAAATTTGCGGTGCTAATGCCCAAAATTTGAATGTAAGTTCTAGAGGATACTGCATTTGCCAGTAAAAACCACAAAGTTGATTGCCTTATTCATCCCAAAACAGCTAATTTACCAGTGGTTTCGCAAATATTATATACAAATTGACACATTACTTTGTATTTGCACTTTGACCTCAATTATATATTAATGTAGTATCTGTAATATAGTAATTACTCATTATAGAGTTATGACCCAGTATCGCTTTAAACGGTCATTTACGGCAGACTCTAATGTAAGTCAGCAAATGTTTGATTTGCTAGAAATTGTGTTTTCGGGAATAACAGATGTAGCAGAAGAAATTAAAAAACTAGGCGCGTCTTGGGAAAGTGCTTCTACACCCTTTATCTACTTTCATAATGACATAGCTATTAGCCATGTAGGAGTTTTAGAAATACCCATGCAAATCATGAATAGTTTGACGACAGTGGGAGGCATTCATGGAGTAGCAACGCATCCGGAATTCCGCAGACAAGGCTATTACCGAAAAGTCATGGAAGAAGTATTAAGCTACTGTGACCAACTCTACCAAACTCTTATATTAACAACACCAAACCCAGAATTTTATACGCCTTTTGGCTTTCGCGTTATCCCAGAATACAGATTTCAAACTCAGGTCAAATCACCAGCTAGTAGCAACGGCTTTCGAGTTTTAAATACTGCCGATCGCCAGGATGTAGAATTATTACACAGATTACTAGAGACGCGATCGCCTGTTTCTCATATTGTGGGAATTGTTAACGAAAAACCTGTATTCTGCTTCAATGAAGGCAGTAGAATTTTAAGTTATGCAGCAGATTTAGATTTAATTACCTGCATGAATATAGAAGATAATACATTGCATCTTTTTGACATAGTGGCAACGCACATACCACCCTTAAAAGAAATACTTTCCCGCATCCCAGACATAATTACACAGGTATTCATCTACTTTACCCCGGACAGGCTGGAATTAGATAATATCCAAGCTTTGCCCTACCAACTAGAAGATACAGTGTTGATGGTACGTGGTAAATTTGCCGCCGAAGGACAAAAACTTATGCTACCGCGTTCTGGACGTTGTTGATATAGCAATCTTATTGATTTATAAATTACTTGTGGAGGCAGATAATAGGCTATAGGCAATAGATTTGTTTGAATCTCCTACATGGGTTGCTATAGACTCCAATTTTAGTTAGAAAACAGATACCTGGGACATTAAAGATGCTAGCTTTCAAAACAGCATCACTGTATCAAAAAATAGGAAACTAAAATGAGAATTTTTGTTCCCGGCCGTCTTTGTTTGTTTGGAGAACACAGCGACTGGGCGGGAGAATATCGCCGGATTAATCCTGAAATTGAAAAGGGTTACACCTTAATTGTGGGTACTAATCAAGGAATTTATGCCGATATCAAGCCTCATCCGACGGAGTTAATTATTCATGCTTCTCTCAATGATGGTAGGCGTTATGAAACGTTTAGATTACCTATGGAATCTCATACCCTCAAATGCGTAGCGCAAGAGGGTGGTTTTTTTAGTTACGCTGCTGGAACAGCTTATCAATTTGTGACTCGCTATGGTGTGGGTGGACTTGAGGTTGATAATTATTTAACCGACTTACCCATTCAAAAGGGATTATCTTCAAGTGCTGCCTTTTGCGTTCTCATAGCAAGGGCATTTAATCGTTTGTATGACTTGAAGATGACAATTGGTGAAGAAATGGAATTAGCATACCTGGGAGAAAGAACTACTCCTAGTCTTTGTGGTCGGATGGATCAAGCTTGTGCTTATGGAAATCGCCCCATCTTGATGATATTTGATGGTGAACAAGTTGACCATTACGAGTTAAAAGTTAGCCAAGATTTGTATTTTGTGATTGTCGATCTCGCTGGTAGCAAAAATACACAAGAAATCCTCAGACGATTGAATGAGTGTTATCCTTTCGCTACTAATACAGTCAAGCAAAATGTCCAAAAATATTTAGGTTCTATTAGCGCGAAAATTACCCTAGCAGCAGTTGAAGCAATACAACTCGGAGATGCCCAATTTCTAGGAACGTTAATGACAAAAGCCCAAGCTGAATTTGATCAGCACATAGTTCCGGCTTGCCCTTCTCAATTAACTGCAAACAAATTGCATCTCCTACTTAATCATGAGCCTCTTCAACCTTATATCTTTGGAGGAAAAGGCGTGGGTTCTCAGGGTGATGGCACTGCACAACTGATTGTTAAAAATCAAGAGAGTCAAAGACAAGCGATCAAAGTTATTCAGCGAGATTTTCCGCAAATGCAAGCGTTACAGTTAACTATTTCAACACTATCGTGATGATTTCCTTAACTGAGAACAAAAAGCGTTATCCCATTTCACCAAATAAATGATACAGATAATTTCTCTCTGCCCCAATACTTTTCGGATCAGGAATTTACTCGTGTTCGCGTAGCGTCTCCTTTAGAAGAAGGTAAGCAAGGGAGGGGGGGAATAGGGAGAATGAACAAACCTCTCCCCTGCGCCTCTCTCTGCCCCTTCGTCCTTAGAAGTGCCTCAACGAAGAGATCTCTTAACCGAAAGGTATGATTGAATCTTGATTTGCCTGCGATGCAATCGTGTAATTATACAAAACTTAGAAATACTTCGGTATGGCTGTATAGGACTGCTCAAAAAGTAAAAAGCAATCGCACGTCCAAGAGTAAGCGCGATCGCAGGCAAGAAACTAGGTTATTTAGAGATCCACGATTGCTATCCAAAATTTCGGAACCTTTACAAAAATTAAATAAATTGACCAAACCCCGTTGTGGCGGGCTGTGGGGAATAGGGGAAGAGACAGCCATGATTTTTTCTTCAAGAAAATTATCAGTCGTGATCACGTCCTTATAAGTTTCTTATTTTTGTCTGGTAGTTTGGTAGGGATGAATTGAGGAAAGACTGTTGAGAAGTCTAAATAATTTATTAACTTACATACTAGCTGTTCTCAGTCAGAATGACCTTTGCATATTTAAATGTAAAACTATCAAAAACAGCAGAATCTGACCTAAATACATAAATTAAACTTGGAAAATTGTAGCTAAACAAAAATTGAAATAGCTTGAATATTGTTAAGTACCAGTTCTGGAGAGGTACTGACTTAAAGCCCAAGAGATATAAAAATTCAATTTTATATCTTGTTTCGCCACATTTTCTCATACATATTATCCGTACTAAATTATTTTAGTGCGAACACTGATATCTAATGAATAGTTCCCTATAATGTCTCGGCGTAACTAAAATTTAAAATCCGGTTAGTAAACTTTGCATCTACAAAATGTTACTGCTACAAAACCTATGGAACTACACCAAGCTAAAACGAAAAGAAGACGTGGAGTTGTACTAACTCCTATGGGACTGCAAAGATTACAGGCAGCAATTTTATCGTGGGAAATAGTTGAAAATAAAGGTAATCGCTTAACTCTAGAACAATTGAGCAGACAAATCAATGTTTCCACTAAAACCCTAAGTCGATTGTGGTCTTTGAGTGCCAGTGTCGATCACAAAACTTTGAAATTATGTTTTAGTGCTTTTAACTTAGAAGTAGATGAAAACGATTACACAGTTTTAAACGAAGAAAATGAAAC
>NZ_JACJRV010000100.1 GCF_014697475.1 Nostoc sp. FACHB-152 | reverse complement strand
CGAACTCTAGCTAGTGCCACTGCCAAACTCAACCTCTGCTTCATCAGGCTCATGATTAAGAGGCTTGCAGGTTCTTCCTAAGATGTCAAATGGGTTCTATAAGCGTTCTGGCTAATTTGACTAATCAAACAAGTTTGGCTAACCAAGCTAAGTTTTCATCTGTTGACTTCTCGTTTATTACCCTAACTTAACTTTTTTATTAGACAGTTAGGGCAATAAGGTGCGTTTCTCCTATTTACACAGGTTGCGATCGCTATCATCAGCATGATACTTCAGATAATCTTCCATTTGAGTGCAAGCATCCTCTATTAGCTTGTCAAGTTGAAAATCTGCTAATTTCCACTCAATCACTTCTTCGCCATTACTACTGGTAGATAAAAGGGTCTTGCTATCCAGGCTAAATCTCACGCTAGTCACACGCTTATGATGACCAATCAAGGTTTGGCGTGGCTTTCCGTTGTTATTCCAGAGTTTGATGGTATTGTCTTTACTACCAGAAGCAATGGTCTTTCCGTCGGGACTGAAAGTAACGCTTAAAACATCACCGGTATGTCCTCTGAGGGTTTTGGGTTTTTCAGACTTTTTCTCTAGGCTCCATAACTTAATAGTATTGTCATCACTACCAGAGACAAGCGTTTTACAGTCAGGACTAAAACTAATGCTAGTAATCTCACTTGTATGTTCGCCAAGAGTTTTAAATTTCTGACTCTGTTCGTTCCAGAGTTTGATGATATCGTCTTTACTGGCACAAGCAATGGTGTTTTCGTCTGGGCTAAATTCTTGGGTCATAGTACATTCGCCCAATTTTGTACAGATCTCGACAATCTGCTTTTGAACATTATGAGATGCAACAGTATTTTTATAGAGACTCCAATCTATACTTTTATTTTTAGGGCCTTGGATGTGGAGTTTATGGAGTGATTCCCTCCACAGCCTAATGGTATTGTCCTCACTGGTAGTGGCTATTGCCTGACCATCATGGCTAAAGCTGACACTCCGAATTGCAGCGTTATGACCAATAAAGGTCTGAAGAAGCTTACCATCCTTGCTGCGCCACAGTTTAACAGTCTTGTCATCACTAGCAGAGGCAATAGTATTCCCATTGGGACTCCAAACTACGCTCCTGACGCGATCATTATGCCCTTCGAGGTTCACAAGAAGCTTACCATCCTTGCGCCACAGTTTAACAGTATTGTCATCACTAGCAGAGGCAATAGTATTCCCATCAAGACTAAAACTGACACTATTAACACCTTGTGGAAGTTTAACAGTATTGTCTTCATGACCAGAGGCTATTGCCTTCTTATCAGGACTAAGACTGACACTATTAACATCTTCCTGGCAACAGTTCAAGGTTTTGGGGAAATTGAATTGCTCCCCCTTCTTGCTCCAAAGTATGATTTTCCCATCCTTGCTAGCCGTGGCAATTGTCTTACCGTCGGGGCTGAAACTGACACTCGTGACTGTATTGTTATGACCTTTAAGGATCTCGATCAGCTTGCCTTGTTTATTCCACAATCTAACAGTTTTGTCATCACTGCCAGAGGCAATAGTATTGCCGTCAGGACTCCAAACTACACTCTTGATTGAACCTGTATGACCCTTGAGGTCTTGGAGCAACTTTCCTTCCTTGCTCCACAGTTTGACAGTATTTTTTTTGTCACCAGAGGCAATAATATTTCCGTCAGGACTAAAACTCACACTATAAACATCAGTACCCACCTTGATGAGAGGAATAGGCTTTATCTCATCTTTAAAACTCCAAAATCTGATTGTACCGTCTCCACTCGCTGAGGCAATTATCTGATCGTCCGGGCTAAAACTAACACTAAAAACTGTACCGTCATGTCCTTTTAAACGATTTTGTTCTCTAAATCCATCTCCATAAACTGCCGCCTGTAATGCTGTTAAAATTTGGTTCTGAATTGCGGAGGAGGTTGTCTTTTTTCCAACGCTCTTTAGTATTCTCCCAGCATTCATCGCTCCCCGCAGGGCATCAAACTGTAGATTTTGCTGTGAGAGTAAAATGGCAGATAGACTTCCAGAATCAAGTTGTTCATTTTGAGCTTTTTTGGCTTTTGCGCTCTCCACTGAAGCTTGGATGCTAAAACCAACAGCAGCTACTAATGCCATACTGATAGCAGCAAGAAAAAACTTTTGTCGTTTAGCACTTTTTTTCTGTTCTGCTAGCCGTGCTTCAGCTTCTTTCGCACGTTCTGACTGCAAACGTAGCATTTCTGCTTGACGACGTTTTTCTTCTTCCTTTGCTGCTTCAATTGCGTTTTTGCTTACCTCTAAAAATGCTTTATGCAACGAAGTCGCGGCAGGCTTTTTGTTTTCTTGTTCAGTTGTCTCTAACCAATTTTGAGCAATTAAAAATTCACTACCTCGCAACAACAAGTCATCATTTTTACCGTTCTGCTCCCACTCCAACGCCCTCTTCAACCATTTGCTATGACTGTGAACGTGTTCCCTATCAGTATCAATGGTTCTGATTAATTGATTGAAGTTAGTATTAAAATCTCTACTATTCTGATTAAAATCAATCCACTGCACCTTAGCTAAATCTGGATGCAATTCTGCTGTATTTATCTCCCGATGCAACACAGTCACAAAGCGTTTATTTAACGAACTTGCATACTCGACTTCACTTTGACAGTAAGGCGAATTTATCGATCGCGGTGAGATAATAAAAATAAAATTATCAGACGTGTTAATCCCTCGATAAATCTCTTCTTTAAAATCACTCCCTGATGGAATACTTTCCTGGTCAAACCATGTCGTTTTTCCCTGTAACTGTAAAGCATCATTCAGCTTTCTCGCTAAGTCTGCGTCAGCACGAGAATAGGAAATAAACACATCTATTGATTCTAATGGCGGTTGCTCTAAACTTTCAGTAATGAACTCTTGCTGTAACGGCGTGGGTGGATGATCTGTCCTTTTCTGCGCCACTTTTAACCAAGTTGCTGCACTCTGCAAGTTAAAGCCTCGCAGCAAAATGCTAGGATTATTCTGCTGTCTCTGCCAATTCAAGGCTTTTGTCAACAGTATTTTATGCTCGGTGTAATAAGCAGCATCCTGATGCAAAATATTTATAAGTTGACTTTGGTCGAGGAAGTAATCATCTTCCTTTTCGTTGTCTGTCAAGTCTATATATTGCAAATTTCGCAGTGCTGACGGAACCTGCATTAAATCGGTTTCTTGCACTAGTAAGGGAATAATTCGCTTATTCAGCGTCACAGCTAAGTCCAATTCTTGCTGACAGTAAGTAGAGTTTACTGCGTCAGGAGAAAGCAGATATACTATATTATCTGCTTGTTCAATCCCTCGCTTAATTGCTTCGTGAAATTCTTCCCCAGTTTTAATATCTGTGGTGTTCGTCCAAACCGTAATGCTCTCTCGCTGCAAACTATTGCGAATTTTCTCCATTACTGCCCTATCTTGATTAGAATAGGACAAGAACACCTGAGTCATCAAGTTATTTGCATTCTTGATACTTTGAGTAATGTATTCGCCATGCAAATCGCTAGGAATACAAGGCGGTTGCTCATCTTTAAAGCGTTTTTTTAGCCAAGATTGAGCTTGTTGTATTTCTTCTCCAACTAACAAATTACTCGTTTGCTTTTGATACCTTTGCCACTCCAATGCTTTTGTTAAAAATCGGGTATGCGGCTCAACATAATCAGTATGAGAATGGAGTAATGTAGTTAAATCTGCTAAAGACTTTTCAAAATCATCTTTATCGTCTTGAAAATACACCCAGTTTAAAGAGGAAATTTTTGGGTGCATATTTTGGTAACTGTCATTTAACCCTTTAGCCTGATAAGCCTCCCAATTATCATCTGTGCCATTCGGGTTTCTTTGCTGCCACGTTTCCCGACTAATCTGCATCACGTGTAGCAATGGGATAATCCGCTTATTCAGCTTAATTGCTAACTCGATTTCTTTGCGACAGTAGGCCGAATTAACTGAATGCGGTGCAATGATGAACACGAAATGGTGTGATTTTTCAATACCATCATCTATTTGATTCTGAAAATCTACCCCAAGGGGAATATCATTAAAGTCAAACCAGACTTTTAGCCCTTGTTCTACTAAGCGAGCTTGAAGTTTCGTAGCAAAGGCTTTACTATCAGCTCGCCCATAAGATATGAAAGCATCACAAAATTTAGTCATAAACTGCTAGCCCTTGTTGGCTACGCTTAAATTTAATTACAAAAGCTAGGGATTTATTTTGCCGGATCTCCCTTAACTTACTGTTGTCAAGGAATCTGATGAGTGTAGGAAATTACTAAAATGCTGCGGTTGTACTGTTTTGGCGATCGCTTTTCCTATAAGCTTTAACTCACCCATATGTTCAACTGAATCCATTTGTTGGACATCCTTTACTTTAATATCGTCCAATCCACCTAATTTATTCAGTCCTTCACGAGTCAATTCAACGTTGTAGCGTAAGTAGGTGAAAAGCTTAGATTCTAGAGGCCCCTTTGTCTTGAGTAAATCGCCTACTTCTTGATCAATGGTGTCGCCTAATAAACACTTGCCGAAAATGCGACACAGAAAATCCTGTTCGTACTGTGCAGCCAGCATCAGTGCCATCGGAAGAGTTTGAGCATTATAGAGTGTGTGCATATTGGCGGCTTTCAGTTCTGGATTGATGTTAGGGGTTATACCAGTACCGATGGACACCAAAAGCATATTGTCCTCACCTGCGGGCCACATCAATTGGTAGGGTTCTAGAGTCGCCATCAAAAAGAGTTGAAAGGCTGGATTATTATAGGGAGTCACACCGCCATCAACAAAGACGAACTTCTTGTCACCTAACTGCACTGTCTCTGGGGGAAAGAAAGTTGGAGCAGCAGTACTGGCTCGGACAAGCTGCCAAAGGGGAAGGTTTAAGTTAGAGTCTGGTCTATTAGAGTTGTTGAACTTAGCTTTAGGGTTATTGGAGAGGGGCCAAGGCGAGTCTGTGTTAGCATTACGCATTACAAGCATCAGCAGAGTTTTCAGTCGTTCACTACCGAAGGTAGTAGATTCTCCAAATACCTGCTTGAGTTGATCTGCAAGGTTTTTATCTCCGTATTTATAGAGAGCCATTCTGGTGATCTCGAAGATGAATGCTTTGTCAAACATTCTCTTACCAGCTTCTTGATAAAATTCTTGAATCTTGGCTACGGACATTCCCAAGGAGAGGGCAGTGGCGATGATTGCACCCGTACTTGTACCTGCGATGTAATCAAAGTAATCGGCTAAAACAAAATTCTGATCGCCACCCAATGCATCCCGCAATGTCGCTTCAATTTTCGCTAACACTTCAAGAGTAATCACTCCACGGATACCGCCACCATCAAGAGCCAGAAGTTTATATGGCCCTGTTTTTTTGTTCGCTTTGTCAACAAAAGACATACCCAATCTCCTTTTGATTTAGGTAAATATTTAAATAATTTATACAGATGCAATATATTGATAGAGAGGCTTGAAACACTTCAAATACTGAAGAAGTAATAAGTATCTGGAACTATTTCAGTATAAAAATTTGAGCAACATGAATAATTTAACAATAATTACCTAAATGTTAGTATTTAATTCAAGGTTATTTTAAATGCAGCAACTTGCCAGGTGCTTCAGTATTTTTACTATCTTTTAATTTCTAGTTGACCAAAAACAGGGTGCAGGGTGTGGGAGAAAGAGAAAGCTATATATTTTTTTATACCCTGCACCGAAACCAATAAGGGTTCAAGCCCCTACACCCTTCTCCATCTTTTCCGCTCCTTTGCTCACCACTACGCAAAGTTGGCTTGCCAGACCACTAGACGCGCTTGTAAAACTATCAGCATAAAAATCACCTCATATTTGTTGCTATGAATTTTCATTAAATTTGACCTCTTGCCATAAACTTGATGCAAAGATCGCTCACTTAGTCAAGTTACTTTTTGATATAGATTGCAAATCAATTAGGGAAAAATATTGTTTTTGTAGGCTGAAAATCAATAATAAAAGAAGTTTGTTAGCTAGTTCATACTTAATTGATTGACATAGATTCTCATTTGTTTTAAGTTATTTTGAGAAGATTATGTCGGCTATGCTGGCGATAATAATAGGTAAATTCATCTAGAGACTTGAGAAATAGTACATGGATATTAAAAATGTGTTCATAGCTGGTGGCGTGGTGATGTGGCCACTGCTATTTTTTTCTGTGTTGGCGGTAGCGTTAATTATTGAACGGGTCAGGTTTTGGATTAAAGTTAACAGACGGCAGCAACGAGTGGTAAGAGATGTTTTGAACGCTTACCGTTTAAATAATGTAGTAACTGCTATTGACATACTGCAAAAGAATGCAGATTTACCCATCGCCAGGATTTTTTTGACGGCTTTGGAATTAGAAGAAGCGACTCCAGAAGAATTCCGTTTAGCCTTAGAAAGCGAAGCACAAGCGGAAATACCTTTACTTAAGCGGTTTACTACAATTTTTGACACGATTATTTCGCTTGCGCCTCTGTTAGGCCTTCTCGGTACTGTGTTAGGGTTGATTACTTCTTTCGCTTCTCTCAATATTGGTGATGTAGGCGGAAGCAAAACGGCTGGGGTAACGAGCGGTATTAGTGAGGCGTTAGTATCGACAGCGTCAGGTCTAATTGTAGCGATTTTTACGTTGTTTTTCGCTAATACTTTTCGTGGGCTTTATCAACGACAAATAGCTTTGATTCAAGAATATGGTGGAGAGTTAGAATTACTTTACCGTCGTCGCTATGAACGAGGAGATAAAATGTATGCGTCTACCAGATGACCCGGATATCCCAGCACAAATTAATATTGTGCCGATGATCGATGTGATATTTGCGATTTTGACATTTTTTATTATGTCAACGCTGTTTTTAAATCGTTCTGAGGGTTTACCAGTTAATTTACCTCAAGCGGCTACGGGAAAATCAGAGCGTCCAGCGCAAGTAACAGTGACAATTAATAGTGCTGGCGAACTATTTTTGAACAAGGAACCAACCAGTTTAGAACAATTAGAAGCAAAGGTAAGACAGAAAATAGCACCCCAACAACAACTATTGGTGGTACTCAATGCGGATGAGGCTGTTAATCACGGTAAAGTGGTGGCTGTGATGGATAAAGTTCGCCAAGTTGAGGGAGTTAAGTTAGGTATAGCTACGCGCAAATAGTTAAAAGTAAATACTTGCGCCACCTATATTCTATAGATGTGATAAACGTGGTGGCACAGAGAAAAAGAGTTAGTTTTCTTTGTGCCTAAAAGGTAGGGAGTGGGGAGTGGGGAGTTGGGAATTTATGGGATCAATCCAAAATCCAAAATCTAAAATTCAAAATTGTATAACGTTGACGCAACGTAAACCACCTAATTTTGATGCTGTTGTAAGTTTGACTCTGGCACTGACTGCGGAAGAACGCACCCGTAGCCGCCATCGCTTTGAAACGGAGGATGGTCAGGTTGTGTTTTTACGTTTATCTAGAGGCACTGTGCTGCGGGATGGCGATATTCTGCAAGATGAAACGGATGGTAGTGTAATTAGAATTGTTGCTAAACCGGAACCAGTTATAACTGTGTTTGCCTCAACGCCACTGTTATTAATGCGGGCGGCATATCATTTAGGAAATCGTCATGTGCCTGTAGAAATTACGCCTGGTTATTTACGTTTATCGCCTGATTCGGTTTTAAGCACAATGCTGGAACATCTGGGGCTAGAAATTAAAGAAGAAGTTGCACCTTTTCAGCCAGAATTAGGCGCTTATGGACATCACTCTCACTGATAGCCATTTTTTGTGGATTTTGCAGTTAGCTAGTCCAGGTTTACCTGTAGGTGCTTATAGTTATTCGGAAGGTTTGGAAACTTTAGTAGAAGAGGGTATAATTTCCCAGCCAGAGGCATTAAAACAGTGGATAACATCGGAACTGCGTTATGGGGCAATTCGCTTAGAGGCGGCGGTGATGTTAAGGGCTGCGAAATCTGCGATCGCTGAAGATTTAGAAACCCTTTATTATTGGAATTGCTGGTTATCGGCGGCGAGAGAAACTCAAGAGTTACGTCACTCTAGCTGGCAGATGGGGCGATCGCTTGTACAGTTACTTGGTAAACTACAACCAGAACTACTACCTACTATTAATACTGTGGGTAATCCTTGTAATTATGCGATCGCTTTTGGCATCGCTGCTGCCCATTGGCAAATCAATCTCCATGCTGCTATGCTCGCATATCTGCATAGTTGGGCGACTAATCTCATCACCGCCGGTGTTAAACTTATTCCATTAGGACAAACCACAGGACAAGAATTATTGTTAGATTTACAACCATTAATTAGTGCTACTGTTCAGGAAATTCTCGGTTTAGAGGATGATGAACTGAGTTGTTGTAGCTGGGGTTTATCGTTAGCTAGTATGCGACATGAAACGCAGTATACAAGGTTGTTTAGAAGTTGAGGTTGATAGTCAAATTCGGGTTAGGCTATTTAAATATTGAAATCTATCCTAAAATTAGGAGAAAAAATTTTAATCAATGCCAACCTGTGATCAATCAAGGGCTGCTGTTTTTGTATGTCAATCACTCTCAGATATGTTACAGCCCATACATTTATTTAGATATGATGCACTATATAAACATATATTTATACTAGCTGGGATTAATGAAGGAATAGAAATCATCATTTTTGAAGATGGACGTTGGGAGTTTTACGAAGATGACCAAGCCTGATTTTACTCAAATGACTCGTCAAGAATTAAAAACGTATATCCGACAACACCCTACTGATGATGAAGCAATCAGAGAGTTATTTGTTAATCGTCGCAGTCCCGATGCTAAAATTTATCCCTTCCCTTATAACATGACCAAAGAAGAATTAACCGATATTTTCCGTCCCAAAAATACCAACTAGGAGTTTATTTATAAAGTAAAAATTAAGTTACTGTCTTTATATTGCAGTACATTACAGCTTCAACCTAAAGCACCCTACTTACGATTTACTAATTACCATTGACCATTGACTATTGACTATGACCGCATTTCGAGTTGGTGTTGCTGGCCCGGTGGGTTCGGGAAAGACGGCTTTAGTGGATGCTTTATGTAAGGCGTTACGCGATCGCTATCATATTGCGGTGGTGACAAATGATATTTATACTCAGGAGGACGCGCAGTTTTTGGTGCGTTCTCAGGCTTTAGCAGGCGATCGCATTTTGGGTGTGGAAACTGGCGGCTGTCCTCACACGGCGATTCGTGAAGACGCTTCGATGAATTTAGCTGCTATTGAACAGTTAGAACAGCGTTTTAATAACTTAGATTTAGTCTTTTTAGAAAGCGGTGGCGATAATTTAGCTGCTACCTTTAGTCCAGAATTAGTAGATTTGACAATTTACGTTATTGATGTGGCTGCTGGTGATAAAATTCCTCGTAAAGGTGGGCCAGGAATTACTAAGTCAGATTTGTTAGTCATTAATAAAACTGACCTTGCACCCTATGTTGGTGCAGATTTAAGCATTATGGAAAGGGATGCCAAAAAAATGCGAGGTGAAAAGCCTTTTATTTTTACTAATTTAAAGACTCAATCTGGTTTGATAGATGTAATTAACTTTGTTAGTCAACATATAGCTATCTGAAGGCAATAGGCAATAGTAAAGAAGGTAGGTAGAAATTTACTGATTTTCTTCAAAAATCAAATATGAGTCCTATTGCAGCCCTAAATTGGAATCACTAGATCTCCAACTTCTGTAAGAAGTCGGGGATCTAAAGTGGATAAAAGTAAAACTTAACATAATAGCAAATTTATTTCCTTTTGCCTTCTATCTACTGCTTTATTGTCGTAATATTTTCCTCCGGCTAAAGTTAACAAATGGTAGAGTTACAATAAGTGAGAGCTATTGATAATTTATTGAGAATTGTAAAAATATTTGTTAACTATCTTCAAAAAAGTTTAGTTGGATTCATCAAGTCAAGGTTATTGTTAAAGGCATTTGCACTAAGGCATTCTATTATTCACCCATTTCTATCTTTTTCTGAGACAGTCCTTAGCTTAGAGATGACTTTATGAGCCTTCAATTAACGTTATGGAACTGTTAAACAGCAACAATGTGCAGTTCCATTATTCCTAAATTATTACCTTAATCATTAATCTCACACTACCCAGCAACAGCGTTAACCACTACTCCTCTCAACTTCCTCAAGGATATAGCAATGGCAACCGAACAGTTAACCAGAGACTCAGACAATCTTGATTTAAAACAACTTCTGAAAATCTTAACTGCTGTTAAAAAAGGTGACTTTTCTGTTCGGATGTCTGCTGACCAAACTGGACTAGCAGGTAAAATATCTGACACACTCAACGATATTATTGACCAAAATGAACGCATGGCATTAGAGCTACAGCGTATTGGTAATGTTGTTGGCAAAGATGGCAAAATTACCGAACGGGCATCTTTAGGAAGTGTTCGGGGTTCTTGGTCAGATTGTGTGAATTCTGTCAACACTCTAATTACAGATTTAGTTCAACCGACCGCTGAAACTACCCGTGTAATTCGGGCGGTTGCTAATGGCGATTTATCGCAAACCATAGCCACAGAAATGGATGGTAAACCTCTCAAAGGAGAATTTCTCCAAACTGCCAAAATCGTCAACACAATGGTAGACCGCCTGGGTTCCTTTGCGAGTGAGGTAACGCGGGTGGCGCGGGAAGTGGGAACGGAAGGGAAATTAGGCGTACAAGCAGAAGTCAAAGGTGTAGCCGGAACCTGGAAAGACCTCACCGATAATGTGAATTTGATGGCGGGGAACCTGACAGGACAGGTGCGAAATATTGCGGAAGTTGCAACAGCGATCGCTAATGGCGACTTATCCAAGAAAATTACTGTAGATGTAAAAGGCGAAATTCTAGAGTTGAAAAACACCGTCAACACAATGGTGGATCAACTCAACTCCTTCGCTTCGGAAGTAACGCGGGTAGCGCGCGAGGTGGGAACAGAAGGAAAACTAGGAGTACAAGCAGAAGTGCGAGGCGTTGCGGGAACGTGGAAAGACCTGACCGATAACGTGAATTTGATGGCGGGGAACCTCACAGGACAAGTGCGGAATATCGCGGAAGTTGCAACAGCGATCGCCAATGGTGACTTGTCGAAGAAAATTACTGTAGATGTGAAGGGCGAAATTCTAGAGTTGAAAAACACCATCAACATCATGGTGGATCAACTGAGTTCCTTTGCATCAGAAGTAACGCGGGTAGCGCGAGAAGTAGGAAGTGAAGGGAAACTGGGCGTACAAGCGGATGTCCGGGGTGTTGCGGGAACGTGGAAGGACTTGACGGACAGTGTGAACTTCATGGCGGGAAGTTTGACAGCCCAAGTACGGAACATCGCAGAAGTGACAACGGCGGTGGCGAATGGTGACTTGTCGAAGAAAATCACTGTGGATGTGAAGGGCGAGATTCTCGAATTGAAAAACACTATTAATACAATGGTGGATCAACTCAACTCCTTTGCTTCGGAAGTAACGCGGGTAGCGCGGGAAGTGGGAACGGAAGGTAAGTTAGGTGTACAAGCAGAAGTCCGGGGTGTGGCGGGTACGTGGAAAGACCTCACCGATAATGTGAATTTGATGGCGGGGAATCTTACAGGACAAGTGCGGAATATTGCGGAAGTTGCAACAGCGATCGCGAATGGTGACTTGTCGAAGAAAATTACTGTAGATGTCAAAGGCGAAATTTTTGAACTGAAAAACACCATCAATATCATGGTGGATCAACTGAGTTCCTTTGCATCAGAAGTAACGCGGGTAGCGCGAGAAGTGGGAAGTGAAGGAAAACTGGGTGTACAAGCAGATGTGCGGGGTGTAGCCGGAACCTGGAAGGACTTGACTGACTCGGTAAACTTCATGGCGGGAAGTTTGACAGCCCAAGTACGAAACATCGCGGAAGTGACAACGGCGGTGGCGAATGGTGACTTGTCGAAGAAAATCACTGTAGATGTAAAGGGCGAAATTTTAGAGTTGAAAAACACTATCAATACGATGGTGGATCAACTCAACTCCTTTGCTTCGGAAGTAACGCGGGTAGCACGGGAAGTGGGAAGTGAAGGAAAACTGGGCGTACAAGCAGAAGTGCGAGGGGTGGCGGGTACGTGGAAGGACTTGACCGACTCGGTGAACTTCATGGCGGGAAGTTTGACAGCCCAAGTGCGAAATATAGCCGATGTGACGACGGCGGTGGCGAATGGCGACTTGTCCAAGAAAATCACTGTGGATGTGAAAGGGGAAATTTTAGAGTTGAAAAACACTATTAATACAATGGTGGATCAACTGAGTTCCTTTGCATCAGAAGTAACCAGGGTAGCCCGTGAAGTAGGTACAGAAGGGAAACTGGGTGTACAAGCAGAAGTGCGAGGCGTTGCGGGTACGTGGAAAGACTTGACAGGCGCGGTGAATATGATGGCGGGGAACCTCACCGACCAAGTACGCAGCATTGCGGAAGTTGCAACTGCGATCGCAAATGGTGACTTGTCGAAGAAAATCACAGTCCAAGTTAAAGGCGAGATTCTCGAACTGAAAAACACCATCAATATCATGGTGGATCAGTTAAATTCCTTCGCCTCGGAAGTAACAAGGGTGGCGAGGGAAGTAGGTAGTGAAGGGAAACTGGGCGTACAAGCAGACGTGAAAGGTGTTGCGGGTACGTGGAAAGACCTCACCGACTCGGTGAACTTCATGGCGGGAAGTTTGACAGCCCAAGTACGGAACATCGCGGCGGTGACGACGGCGGTGGCGAATGGCGACTTGTCGAAGAAAATCTCCGTTGATGTAAAAGGGGAAATTCTGGAGTTGAAAAACACTGTCAACACGATGGTGGATCAACTTAATTCCTTCGCCTCAGAAGTAACGCGGGTAGCGCGGGAGGTGGGAACGGAAGGCAAATTAGGTGTACAAGCAGAAGTAAAAGGCGTTGCGGGTACGTGGAAAGACCTCACCGACAGTGTGAACTTCATGGCGGGAAGCTTAACAGCCCAGGTGCGAAACATTGCAGATGTGACGACGGCGGTGGCGAATGGCGACTTATCGAAGAAAATCACCGTGGATGTCAAAGGGGAAATTCTCGAACTGAAAAACACTATTAATACAATGGTGGATCAGCTAAACTCCTTCGCCTCAGAAGTAACGCGGGTAGCGCGGGAGGTGGGAACGGAAGGAAAACTGGGTGTACAAGCCTACGTCCGAGGGGTCGGCGGTACGTGGAAAGACCTCACCGACAACGTGAATTTAATGGCGGGGAATCTGACAGCCCAGGTGCGGAACATCGCGGAAGTAACGAAGGCGGTGGCGAATGGTGACTTGTCGAAGAAAATCACCGTGGATGTGAAAGGTGAAATTCTCGACTTGAAGAACACTATTAATACAATGGTGGATCAACTCAGTTCCTTCGCTTCTGAAGTAACGCGGGTAGCGCGGGAGGTGGGAACGGAAGGGAAATTAGGTGGTCAAGCCTTAGTGCAAGGGGTAGCCGGTACATGGAAAGATTTGACCGACAATGTAAACTCGATGGCGGGTAATTTAACAGCCCAAGTGCGAGGAATTGCACGAGTTGTGACCGCCGTGGCGAATGGGGACTTGAAGCGGAAATTGATGCTAGATGCTAAAGGCGAAATTGAAACCTTAGCAGAAACCATCAACGAAATGATTGATACCCTAGCGACCTTCGCCAATCAGGTAACAACCGTAGCGCGGGAAGTAGGAATTGAAGGGAAGTTAGGCGGTCAAGCTAAGGTTCCAGGTGCAGCCGGAACTTGGAAAGACTTGACAGACAACGTAAACGAACTAGCGGCCACCCTCACAACTCAGTTACGCGCGATCGCCGAAGTAGCAACGGCAGTAACAAAAGGCGATTTAACCCGGTCGATTTCCGTAGAAGCACTAGGGGAAGTGGCAATCCTGAAAGACAACATCAACCAGATGATTGCCAATCTGCGCGAGACAACCCAAAAGAACACCGAACAAGACTGGTTAAAGACCAACCTCGCCAAATTCACCCGAATGCTGCAAGGTCAGCGCGACTTAGAAACCGTATCCAAGCTAATTCTCTCGGAACTTGCACCACTGGTAGGCGCACAACATGGCGTATTCTACTTAATGGATGCTGGCGAACAACAGCAACCCAATCTCAAACTCCTCAGCAGTTATGCTTACCGCGAACGCAAGCATTTAGCAAACCGCTTCCACTTGGGTGAAGGTTTGGTCGGACAATGCGCGTTAGAAAAAGAACGAATTCTATTAACAGAAGTCCCGACCAATTACGTAAAAATTAGCTCTGGTTTAGGCGAAGCCGCCCCACTCAATGTTGTAGTTCTGCCCGTCTTATTTGAAGGACAAGTCACCGCAGTGATTGAGTTAGCGTCCTTCCGTCGCTTTAGTGAAATTCACTTGACATTCTTCGACCAACTCACCGAAAGTATTGCGATCGTTCTGAATACGATCGCCGCTTCCATGCGTACCGAAGAATTGCTCAAACAGTCGCAATCTTTGGCAGAAGAACTACAAACCCAACAAAACGAACTCAAAGAAACCAATAAACGCCTCGAACAACAAGCCCAATCTCTGAAGACTTCGGAAGATTTACTCAAGAAACAGCAAGAAGAACTCCAACAAACCAACGCCGAACTCGAAGAAAAAGCCGAGTTGTTGGCACAGCAAAAGAAAGAAGTTGAGCGCAAAAACCGCGAAATTGAGCAAGCAAGACGGTCTTTGGAAGAAAAAGCCGAACAATTGGCACTGTCATCCAAATATAAATCGGAATTTCTGGCTAATATGTCCCACGAACTGCGGACACCATTAAACAGCTTGTTAATCTTGGCTAAGTTGTTGACAGATAACGTCGAAGGAAACCTGACCAGCAAACAAGTTGAATACAGCCGCACCATTTACTCAGCCGGAAATGACCTGTTGGCACTAATCAATGACATTCTCGACCTCGCCAAAATTGAATCGGGAACCATGTCAATTGATATGTCCCAAATGTTAGCCACAGATTTGCGAGAACAGACAGAACGCACCTTCCGCCAAATAGCCCAAGACAAAGGACTCAATTTTAATATTGAATTGGCTCCAGACTTGCCCAAAGCAATTTATACCGACCCGAAACGCTTGCAACAAGTCCTGAAAAATCTGCTTTCTAACGCTTTTAAATTTACAGAGCGTGGTGAAGTGCGCTTGCGAATTGAAGTCGCCCAGCACGGCTGGAGTCTGAATCAAGAAACCTTAAATCGCGCTTCAACGGTAGTTGCCTTTTCTGTAATTGACACAGGTATTGGGATTCCCCCAGAAAAGCAAAAAGTCATTTTTGAAGCCTTCCAACAAGCAGATGGCACAACTAGCAGGAAATACGGCGGAACTGGTTTGGGCTTATCCATCAGCCGGGAAATTGCCCGTCTGTTTGGTGGAGAAATTACCTTGGTGAGCAATGTAGCTCAAGGCAGCGTCTTTACCTTCTACTTACCGCAATTTAACGCCGATTCCAAAATCATTACTCCTGAGCAGACATCTGGGTTATTACTGACTTCTCCAACACAAACGCTATTCACCACAACCGAGGAACCAACAGAAACAGACTCAAACCCAGCACCAGCAACAGTTGCAACCACAGAGGTAGCATCCTCCGTACTGCCCTGGCTACTGCCCAATCCTCATGCCCCTGTCCTAGAAGACGATCGCACCGACATCGCAGAGGGCGATCGCGTGTTGCTGATTGTTGAGGATGACATTCACTTTGCCCGCATCTTAGTTGAGATGGCACATGAGCAAGGATTCAAGGTAATTGCTGCCCAAACTGGTAATAATGGTCTGTCACTAGCCCAGCAATTCCAACCTGTGGGAATTCTCTTAGATATCCACTTGCCAGATATTGATGGTTGGACGGTGTTAGACCGCTTAAAACATAACCCCAATACCCGCCACATTCCTGTACATATCATGACCGTAGAAGAAGGAAAGCGGCGCAGTTTGCAACTAGGGGCGTTAGCGTATTTGCAAAAACCTGCCAGCAGCGAAAGTATATCTGAAGCTTTAAACAAAATCAAAGGTTTTGTTGATCGCCGGGTGAAGAACTTGCTCATAGTGGAAGATGACGACAATCAACGTCATAGTATTGTCGAGTTGATTGGCAATAGCGATGTCGCCACTACCGCCGTCGCCACTGGACAAGAAGCCCTAGCAGCTATTCGCTCCCAACAATTTGATTGTCTCGTCCTGGATTTAGGACTACCAGATATGAATGGGTTGGAACTGCTTCAGCAAATCAAGGTGCTGCCCAACGGTGAATCTTTGCCCGTCATTATTTACACTGGCATCGAATTAACCAAAGCCCAAGAAACAGAATTGCGGCGGATTACAGAGACAATCATCGTTAAAGATGTGCGATCGCCTGAACGCCTGCTGGATGAAACTACACTGTTCCTGCACCGCGTCCAGTCAAGCTTGCCCGAACCTAAGCGGCTCATGCTGGAACAACTACATTCGCGTGACTACGTACTGACGAATAAGAAAGTTCTAATTGTAGATGATGATGTGCGTAACATCTTTGCCCTGACAAGTATGTTAGAACGCTATCAAATGCAAGTCATATATGCCGAGAATGGCAGAGATGGCATCACCATGTTAGAAACTACACCAGATATTGACGTGGTGTTAATGGATGTGATGATGCCAGAAATGGATGGTTACGAGACAACCCGCCTAATTCGTCAACACGAACAGTTTAGAAGTTTACCGATCATCGCACTCACCGCCAAAGCCATGCAAGGCGATCGTGAAAAATGCCTCGAATCCGGTGCGTCAGACTACATCACAAAACCTGTAGATATTGAGCAGTTGCTTTCTTTACTGCGGGTTTGGTTGTATAGATAAAATTTGTAGAGACGTAGCATTGCTACGTCTCTACATGATTTGTACGTAAATACAATTCAGAAGAATGAAAAAACCAAACTTTGCGGCGATGAGTAAATCTGAATTGAAAGCTTATCTGTTACAACATCGCAACGATACTGAAGCTTTTTACGCCTTGATGGATAAAATTACATCCGAACCCAACCAGACATTTTATACAGTTGAAGAAGTAGGAAAGCTAGAAGAACTTATTGAAGATAGACGACGCTTGCAAGGAAATAGCTAGTATAAAAATCTTGAAGTATGAAGTGTAAAGTATGAAATATCAATTTTTATACTTTAACCTTTCAATGGCTAACTACACCTTAAAAGCTACCAAAGACACAGTACATCTCGGTGGATTCTCTCATCTTCTAAAACCAGCCCTGACAATTGATTCAGGCGACACCATCGATGTAGAAACCTACACAGGTTACTACATTTACGACAAAGCACCAGCAGAGTTTCTCACCCCAGAATTTCTCGATATCTGCCAAAATCTGCCACCAGAACGCAAAATAGCAGGTGGGCCACATTTACTTACCGGGCCAATTTATGTGCGCGATGCCGAACCAGGGGATGTTTTAGAAGTAAACTTAGAAGCGATCGCACCGCGTTTACCTGTTGGATTTAATGCTATTCGTACAGGTTGGGGAGCTTTAAGCGAACAGTTTACCGAACCTGCATTAAGATTCATCCCTTTAGATTTAGCCAATAATATCGCCCAATTTCCAGCTGATAGTGGCATCAAAATTCCCCTGCAACCCTTTTTTGGTATTCTGGGTGTCGCTACACCCGAAAGCGATCGCAATTCCATCCCGCCCGGTTGTTATGGTGGTAACATTGATAACCGCGAACTCCAAGCAGGTTCTCGGTTATTTTTGCCGATTTACGTACCTGGGGCATTATTTTCGATAGGTGATGGTCATTCTGCTCAAGGAGATGGTGAAGTTAACGTTACTGCCATTGAGACTTCTATGAATGGTAGAATCTCTCTCAAACTACGCAAAGACTTGTCACTCACAACACCCATTGCTGAAACCCCTACAGATATCATCACAATGGGTTTTGCCCAAACTTTAGATGCAGCCTTAGAACAAGCCTTAAAAAATATGATTGATTTTCTAGCACGTTTTGCTAACTTATCGCCAGAAGATGCCTATGTATTATGTAGTTTAGCTGTAAATTTTCGCATTACCCAAGTTGTGAATAGTCCCCAAAAAGGTGTTCATGGAATGTTACCCAAGTCAATCTTCTCACCTAAAATTAGTTGGTGATTCAACAAACATTTTTGTATGTCTAATATTCTTGTACAACTGCTACTGATTGGTCTAGCTGCTGGCGTTGCTGGCGGGATGTTTGGTATTGGTGGCGGTGCAATTATGGTTCCCGCAATGGTACTGTTGATGGGTATGGATCAAAAATTTGCTACTGGTACTTCCATCGCCGCCCAAATTTTACCAATTGGGCTTTTAGGTGCAGCAGTTTACTACCGTAGCGGTAACATCAACATCAAATACGCTGTAGTTATTGCAGTTGGTTTATTAGTGGGCAATCTTTTCGGTGCATTGTTTGCTAATCAGCCATTTATCAGCAGTGAAACAATGAAGAAGCTGTATGGCATCTTTTTATTAGTTATAGGTGCTAGATATTTATTTATCCGTTAATTTGGTTTTTTGAAGACTCATTAATGAATAACAAGCACTCATTAATGAGTATCAAAGACTCACTCACGAGTATTAAACGATACCGTTGGCGAAATATTCCTTAACATTACCGACAAAAAAAGCACGATGTCTGGAAGATGTTAAATTTTGCCTTTAGAAATAGCTTTTTGGGTGATTCAGAGACTCTCAACCAAAAGTTTTAGCTCTGCAATCATTTTATCTAAGGCTTTTTGCGCTGTTTTATAACTAGAAGCCTGCCGCCCCAACTTTAACGCAGGTTCTATCCTTGATTTTTCAAAGTTGGTGTGAAATCCGCGTAATAACCAGGCATTTCTTCATAAGTTCCTCACATTCTTGTTGTAGCTTTTAGAAAACAGGATGTTTGAAAAGTATCCGTTCAATAAATCGGGGCAACCTACCATTTCAGAAAGATTTTACGCCATTTCAGGCTTTTCACTGAGCAGTTTGCTCTGGATTATTGAGCGGTTCCGGTGGAATTATCCTTTAAAATCAAAGTATAAAGGAACTTTATGGCTATTGTGACAAATGTTGTGGGTGACTTTAGATATAACACACAGTATCTCACTGGAGATGTTAATCGAGATGGTTATAGTGATTTAGTTGAAGTTTGGCAAGATGGAGGATTATTTAAATCCGCAAGTCACTTGAACAATGGACAAGGTATATTTAATAGCGTAGCTGCCACAACTGTTGTGGGTGACTTTAGATATAACACACAGTATCTCACTGGAGATGTTAATCGAGATGGTTATAGTGATTTAGTTGAAGTTTGGCAAGATGGAGGATTAT
>NZ_JACJRV010000010.1 GCF_014697475.1 Nostoc sp. FACHB-152 | reverse complement strand
GAGAGGGGCATAAATCTTCCTAGTTTTGAACGAAAAAACAAGTTTTGAAAGCCTCTCTCCTTGCAGGGGAGAGGTTTGGAGAGGGGTTTTTAACATCCGTCGAACTCACGTTATATTAAATAACGCCGTGTGCAACTTTCTCTCAAACCTAACCCCCAACCCCTTCCCTACGAGGGAAGGGGAGTAAGATTCAAAGCCTCTCTTCGCTTCGGGGAGAGGTTTGGAGAGGGGTTGTAAAAATAAGTTGCACATCACGTTAAATAGATTATCCCAGCAAAGGAGTTTTACCGTTGCCATTAGTTGACCCATTTGCGATCGCAACTTGAGTAGGTTGATTAGCCAGAACTGCTACAACTGGAGTAACTTTGGAACTAGATTGTTTATTACGTTTGCGATTAGAACCGCCAGCTTTTGAATACTCTATACTATTTCTGCCGTAGACAGTTGCAACTCCACTTAGCATTCGTTCCGACATTTCAGAGAGGGCTTTGTCCATTTGGGTTAATGTTTTCCGCGATTCTTCCAGATTGGAAACAAGCGTATTATGAGCTTCTAAAATTGCACGGGTAGAGTTTAGTAAGTTGGTGTAGGCTTCAATAGTTAACCCGTGTCCCAAGTCTAGATTTTCATCAATCGATTTCAGCAAAGCAAGACGAAGTTGAGCTTTGTCAACAGCATTAGAACCACGAGTTCTTAAAGACATGAGATATCCTTAGGAGCCTTGTAAAAATAACTTGAACAATTTTTATATAGAAGCTGCGTCTAGTAAGCATTCAAAAATAAATTTGTACAACTTATTCTTACATGAATCCTTATTCAATAATCCTTTTTCAACATACTGGAGTAATCTTCTGTCTGAGATGAGTGCTTTTGTGGATTTATGTAACTAAAAATTACATGAAATAATTTGGATTTTGTCCGTATTATTACTCATTTTTATACCAATTTGTTACGGAAGCATAAGTATTATCAGCAAATGAGTTCGCAAAATCTATTTCGGAGTTCGCAGAAATAACAAATGAGTTCGCAAAATCTATTTCGGAGTTCGCAGAAATAACAAATGAGTTCGCAAAAGCTATTTCGGAGTTCGCAAAAATAACAAATGAGTTCGCAAAAGCTATTTCGGCGATCGCAAAAATAACAAATGAGTTCGCAAAAGCTATTTCGGCGATCGCAAAAGCTATAAATGCGACTACCGAAATAATAATTGCGATTAAGTCTAGATCATCTTAGATTAAGATCCCCCCTAACCCCCCTTAAAAAGCCAGGGCTGTTTCATTCCACAAGAGCAAGAAGTTTGTCAATATCATGAGAGATAAATCTTTGAGCAGTTGTGATGGAAGCATGACCATTTCGGCGCAGGATGTTGAGAGCTAGATGCACAAGCTTTTAATCGCTTGCTGTGGAATGGTATTAAAGGAGATGACATTGCCTATCCAGTTGAACGCAATGGTCTAGATTTGAGGCGAAATCGAGAACAACTGCTAAAAGCTCGTTTAGAAAGCAATCAACCTAGTTAAAAGAGCAATCAGGCGATCGCAATTTTTATTGTCTGATCGCCTTGCTCAAATATCTTACAACTCATATCTTTTCACTTTCAGATTATGCAACGCGATCGCCTCGGCAGATAGTTGCCTTCAAGCGGGGTACAATACCATCATTATGAACAATAATAAAATCGGCTCTTTTGCCTATTTCTAGGCTACCGCGATCGCTAAATAAATTAATAGCTTTAGCTGGGTTGCTAGTAAATAATTGCATTGCTTGGTAAATAGGTTTGCCTGTCTTTTCAGCAATCATAAAAATAGATTGCAGTAGGCTTTGCGGAACGTAATCAGAAGAAATCACATCCACTAAATCGTGTAAAACAAGTTCCATTGCAGAAACATTACCAGAGTGAGAACCTCCAAGCACTAAATTAGGCGCACCCATCAAAACTTGTAATCCTAAGTTATGTGCTGCTTTGGCGGCTTCTAAGGTTGTGGGGAACTCAGCTAAGACTACTCCATCTTGTAATGCTTCTTGGACGTGTTCTACTGTTGCATCATCATGACTGGCTAAGGAAATATTTTTGGTTTTGGTAAGTTCTACTAAAGCTTTGCGGTTTTTCTGTGCATAGATTTGTTGTTTTTGCTGACGAATTAAAATAAACTCGTCAATTTCGTCAACAGTCACACCATGTTTACCCATGTAATATTCTTTAAACTTGTCTAACCGGACAAATTGCCTTTGACCTGGAGTGTGATCCATCAGCGAAATCATCGATAACAATGGATGATCGGCATATTGGGCTGTAATCTCATAAACTTGTTCATACGCCAGTTCACAGCGTAGATGAATGCGATGTTCCACGCAAAAGCGTCCGGCTGCTTGTCCTTGAGAGATAACATCAATCATTGGCGCAAAGTTAGTTAAGCGCGGAGAACCAGCAGCTACATCGCCAATTGCGATCGCATCACATACTGTTGTTACTCCCGCGCTGGCTAAATCTCGGTCATGATAAACTGCTGCGGCTTCTAAAGGCCAGCGAATACCAGGACGCGGAGACATACAACGTTCAAGATTGTCGGTATGTAATTCAATCAATCCGGGTAAAAGATAATCTCCCTCACCATTTTGACCATGACTTACAACCCCTGGCTGAATATCAGCAATCAATCCATCTTGGACTACTAAAGTACCCAGCAGTTCTTGATCTGGCAATTGTAAACGGTAGTTAGTGTAAATCTGCTCATTCATAAATAAATTGTTGATTGTTGACTGGTGACTGGTGACGGTAAATACTTTGTTGGGCAAGTTTAGTAGTTAACAGTCAACGGTTAACCGTCAACAGTCAACGATTAAAAATTAATTCGCGGTTACAAAGTTGCGCTTTTACTTCTTCGTCATGAAAAATGCCAATCAAGGCACAGCCTTTAGCTTTTCGCTCTTGCAACAGTTCAATAACTACTTGGCGATTAGTTGCATCTAGGGCTGAAGTTGGTTCATCTAGTAGCAAAATTGGATAATCAACAACCAAAGCACGAGTAATATTTACCCGTTGTTTTTCGCCTCCAGAAAACGTAGTAGGAGAAAGATGCCATAGTCTTTCTGCAAGGTTGAGGCGATAAAATAAGTCTTTAACTTTGTTATAGGCAACATCTATATTTATCCCTAATTCCAACAGTGGTTCTGCGGCAACTTCTAACGCTGGTACTCTGGGAATTACTCTTAAAAATTGGCTAACATAGCCAATAGTTTTCTGTCTAACTGCTAAAATTTCGTGAGGCTCAAGTTGACACAAATCTAGCCAAGTTTCTTCATGCTTCACCCAAATAGAACCACTATCAGCGCGATAATTAGCATATAAACAGCGCATAAATGTAGATTTACCACTACCGGATGCACCAGAAAGGGCAACACATTCTCCAGCATTAATACTCAATGAAACTCCTTCTAGCACAGGTAGCCCAATACCTCCTTGCTGATGCAAAGTAAAGCCTTTTCGCAAATTCTCAACTTGCAAAAGTGCTTGGCTAGAAAAGTTTATTGGAGGATGATTAAGAGTTAATGATTGCATGGTTAAAAATAGGGGAAAGAGTTGACTGTTGACAGTTAACAGTTAACGGTCAACAATTTAAGGTATTAAAGCCGCACTGACTAGTAATTGAGTGTATGGATGTTGTGGATCGTCAAGCACTTGGTCAGTTAAACCTGATTCCACTACTTGTCCTTTTTGCATGACTAGTAATCTGTGTGCTAGTAGCCTAACTACACCGATATCGTGAGTAACTATAATCACGCTGAGGTGAAAGTTGCGGACAAGCGATCGCAATAAATCCAATAACCTAGCTTGCACTGAAACATCTAATCCACCTGTCGGTTCGTCCATCAAAATCAAGCGAGGACGCGTTACCAACACACGGGCAAGTTGTAATCTTTGTTGCATCCCGCCAGAGAATTGCACTGGCAAATCATCTATCCGTGCTGGGTCAATTTCTACTTGTCTTAGCCAATGGGAAGCTTCATCTCGAATATTACCGTAGTGCCGAACTCCTACATCTAGCAAGCGTTCGCCAATATTTGCGCCTGCACTCACCCGCATTCGCAAACCATCACGAGGATTTTGCTGCACAAATCCCCATTCAGTTCGCATTAACAACCGTCGTTTGGCTTCCGCAAGTTGAAAAATTTCTAAGTCTTCACCGCTACGACTATTATAAGTAATATTACCTTGGTCAACAGAAATATGATTAGCAATTGCACTCAGCAAAGTAGACTTACCCGAACCAGATTCACCCACAATACCCAAAACTTGCCCAGGATAGAGATTAAAGGAAATGCGATCGCAAGCCTGAATCGCACCGTAAGACTTACTCAATTGCTGAACTTGTAAAAGAGGTTTAGTCATTAGTAATTAGTCCATAGTCAACAGTCATCAGTCATCAGTCATCAGTCAACATTTCCTCTACAAAAATCCGTATCTGAACAAATCCACATTCGCCCACCTTGGTCGTCAATGACTACTTCATCTAAATAGCTTTCTGTGGAACCGCATAACTCACAGGCTTTATCCCATTTTTCTACCGTAAAGGGATGGTCTTCAAAGTCCAGGCTCTTAACTTTGGTGTAGGGCGGAATTGCATATATACGTTTCTCTCTCCCCGCACCAAATAATTGTAGTGCTGGACTCATATTCATTTTGGGATTGTCAAAGCGTGGGATGGGGCTAGGACTCATCAAATAACGGTTATGCACCATTACCGGATAGTCGTAGGACGTAGCAATGTGTCCATGTGTGGTGATGTCTTCGTAAAGTTTGACATACATAGCTCCATATTCTTCTAAGGCGTGCATTTTGCCTGTCTCTACAGATGAGGGTTCTAGCCAGCGCAAGGGTTCAGGAATAGGTACTTGATAAACTAAAATCTGTCCATCTTTGAGTGGCGTTTCGGGTATGCGATGGCGAGTCTGAATTAACGTTGCTTCTTGTGTGTGTTCTGTTGTTTGGACACCACAAACTTTTTTGAAGAAGCGACGGATATTGACGGCGTTTGTAGTATCATCTGCACCTTGGTCAATAACTTTTAATACATCATTTTGGCCAATCACAGCCGCCGTCACCTGAATCCCACCAGTACCCCAACCGTAAGACATAGGCATTTCTCTGGAAGAAAAGGGGATTTGATGTCCTGGAATTGCCACAGCTTTCAGTAAAGCGCGACGGATGGAACGCTTTGTTTGCTCATCTAGGTAGGCAAAGTTAAAACCTGTTTCTGAGTGGGGAGTCATTTGATTGTTGAGTGTTTACTGTTGACTGATGACTGATGACTGTTAACTGTTAACAGCTTATTTAAAGAGGCGGTCATAAATGGGATGAAGTAATTTAAATCGGGTGTTGATAGATTGCTTATTTTTGCTTTGTCGTCGAAAATCCTTAACTGCACTGCATCTTGGGCGTATGGTTGTTGAATGAATTGTTCGGCTTGTTCAGGAGAAAATATACCTCCTTGTAGTTCTAAACTACGTTTTGATGCAGCTGATAGACTATCCCAATATTCAGGAACAACTGAGCAGAGATAACGTTTAGCAACGACATGAAGCCTAATCGGTTCTGTGACGGCTGGACTGAACATCTTTTGTAGTAAAGGTATGGCACGATGTTCATGTTTATCGTCTATGTCTTGGCTGGCTGGATTATTGCCCAAGTCATGAGTTAAATGTCCTAAATCATGGAGTAGGCAAGCGGTAATTAATTCATGACTTTGACCACATTTTTCAGCGAGGCTAGCACATTGCAAGGCGTGTTCTAGCTGACTGACGGCTTCTGCACCATACAGTTGAGAACCTTTTTCTGTGAATAGGTTAATAATGCTTTCGATAGTAGGTTTCATTTTAGGGGACAGGTTACAGGTTATAGTCTGGAGAATTTATTGGGTTTGATATCTAGCAGCTTCTTTTCCTGCTACATAAACAGATGCGATTGCTGCAATCGCAGATGGTAAAGAATTATCAGGAGATATCAACAAGAAATCAGCATCTAAACCAGGGGCGATTTTACCTTTGCGATCGCTTATTCCTGCCGCTTCTGCTGGACGGCTAGAAACTAATGACCATGCTTCTTCAAAGGACATTAAACCCAATTCTTGCAGTTTGAAGGGTGCGTAAAACAAGGAAGGATAATGATAATCTGAGCAAAGGCAATCGAGGACGTTATTTTTTACCGCCTCAGCTACACTCATTAAACCTAAGTGAGAACCACCACGCACTAAGTTAGGTGCGCCCATAAGGACTGCTGCGCCATACTCACGAGACTTTGCTGCTAAATCTACAGTGGCGGGAAATTCTGCGATCGCTACTCGGCGTTGTTGACTGAGTAAGACTTTTTCAAGACTATCATCGTCGTGGGAAGCAAGAGGAATATTATGTATATGGGCTAAATCTACCAGTTCTTTTATTTGTGCATCGCCTTCATGTCGCCGTGCTGTAACTTGGTGGATTAATTCTTCAATCTCTTCTATAGACATAGATGATCTTTGCTTCACACTATTAACATAGCGGTTCAATCTCTTTTGATTTCCTGGTGGTGGTAGATGGTCGTTGATAGACAAAAGATGCACCTTACCAGATATCATCCAATCACACAACTCTTGATGTCCTGCTATATTTGCCTCTTCGTGGCGAATATGAATGCGATGGTCGCAATTTAAAACGCTTTTTCCTTGTCCTAAAATAAATTCAATTAAATCACGAGCCGAATCGCGGCTGCGTAAACCTGGTTCGTAAGAGTCAGTGATTGAGCAGTAAAAAGTGGTGATACCAGATGCTAAGAGGTTACGGTCATTATCAGCGATCGCTATTGGTAAAGGAAAATTAACTCCAGGGCGGGGGCAAATCATCCTTTCAAAAGCATCACCATGCAAGTCAATAATTCCTGGCAACATCTGGAGTCCTTGAGCATTTACCAAATGAAATCCATTAGGACTAACTGCCTGATCAATACTAGTAAATTGTCCATCTTCAATTAAAACTGTGGCATCTTTTAGCCAACCATCAGGAGTTAATACATCTACTCCTTGGATAGAAATTTTTGTATTAGTTTGATGGTTGACTGTTGACTGTTGACTGTTGACTGATTTAGTAAAAAATTTCATGCCTTTATAGGGAGCTTTTTGAGTAGCAGCAATTCTAGAAGATAAATCACCTACATGAAGTTCTAACTTGTGGTAATCGGGGTCGAGAATATATATGGAATCGCCTTCACTTGTATTTTCTTTCCACTGTTTGACACCTAAAACTTTGAGGCGATCGCTATATTCCTGAAACTTATCTTCAGGGATACTAAAAGCAATATGAGTGTATTCTTTTAAAGGATTTGTGTGGGTGTTAGGATCTAAAGATAGGCATAACCACAAGTTACCCGCTAGTAAATATGCACCTGTTTGCCATTGAGCGATCGCTTGACAACCTAAAATCTCCGTATAAAAGCTAAACGACTTCTCCAAGTCAGATACAGACAAAGTAATATGGTTAATTCCTGTAATCATTATTGAAAGAGGGTGTAAAGGTCAAAAAACTTACATTAATTATTTTGGAAAATAGTAAGATAAAACCTCTGCGTAACTTAGCGTTAACCTCCGCTTTCCTTTGCGTTAGAAAATACTAATGGCGTAACAGCTAAATCTGAAGATTTATTATTTTCTTGTTGCTGTCGAATTTTCCGCACTAAATTTAACTCGGATTGAAAGTCAATGTAATGTGGAAGTTTGAGATGTTGGACAAAACCTTGGGCTTCCACATTGTCGGAGTGAGAAAGTACAAATTCGGGATTTTGGGCTGGGCCTTGAATTGTTTCTCCTAATTCTTCGGCGCGCATTGCTCTATCTACCAACGCCATCGACATAGCTTTGCGTTCGTTGTATCCAAAAGTGAGTCCATAGCCACGAGTAAATTGTGCAGGTAATTCTTTATTACCTTTAAACTGATTAACCATTTGTACTTCGGTGACAGTAATATCTGCGATCGCTACTTCAAATCCCAATTCTTCTGGGCAAATTACTACCTCTACTTCTCCCATCCGAATTTCTCCAGCAAAAGGATGGTTTCTGCCGTAACCTCGTTGTGTAGAGTACGCCAGTGATAGCAAAAAACCTTCATCTGCACGCGCTAAATTTTGTAATCTCGCATCCCGTCCAGCCGGAAAGGTTAATGGTTGACGAGTTAAATCAAATGGCTGAGTAGAGTAATTAAAATCTTTCCCCTGCTCCTCTGCTCCCCTGCTCCTCTGCTCCCCTGCCCCTCCGCTCCCCTGCTCCTCTTCTGCTTGCATCAATCCTTCCCGATCTAGAGTGTCAATTACACGCGGAACCTGTTCTGTAATTGCTTCTGCTTCTGGTGCTGTAGGAACCTGCCTTTCTGCTACTAACTTAAAGTCTAGTAGGCGGTGGATGTAGTCAAAGGTAGGGCCTAACCTTTGCCCTCCTGGTACATCTTTGAAAATGGCGGAAATGCGGCGTTGAATCTGCATCTTAGCAGTATCTAAGGGTTGGCTGTAGTAAAAGCGAGGTAGCGTTGTACGATATGCACGTAACAAGAAAATTGCTTCGACTAAATCACCCCACGATTGTTTAATTGCTAAGGCTGCTAACTCTCGGTCATATAGACTTCCTTCACACATCACCCTTTCTACAGCTAGAGTCAGCTGTTGTTCAATCTGATCTAGTGTCAATTCAGGAATTGCAGGATCACCTCTGCGTCGGCTTTGCAAAAGTGCTTCTGCATTTTGAATCGCCTGTTCACCGCCTTTGACTGCAACGTATGGCATATATTTTGTTAACTGTTGACTGTTGACTGTTGACTGTGATGGCTTGGTTGAAGTAAGCATTTAAAACTCCAACCATGCTGCTCGAATCCTAGTGATTGATAGAATTGATGGGCGCGATCGCGTTTCAAATTAGAAGAAAGCATAATTTTATAACACCCAGCCTCAGCACTTAGTTGAATAGCAGCTTTCACCATTTGCCTACCAATTCCTTCTCCGCGCATTGAGGAAATGACTGTCACTGAATCTAGAACTGCAAATTTGTGATATCCCCGGTGCATCATTGTTGGCGCATAGAGGAGGCTGAAAGTACCTACAGGTTGCTGATTTAAGTAGGCAATATAGATTTGATAATTAGGAACTTGTGTGATTTGGGCAAATATTTTTTCTAGCTCATCTTTGGGTAAGGGTGGCTCACCATCCATGTCAGCATACAGCTTACTTAATATAGGTAAATCCTCACCTTTAGCAATGCAAATATCAAGAGTCATAAAACTAGGGGATAGGTGACAGGTGACAGGTAACAGTTCTTTCATTTTGAATTACTCGTGCGTGGTAGCCCCATTACTGCATTTTCTGTAAAAAAGAATACATCTATACCTTGTGGATAGGCTTGGTGATTCTGCATCCAGAATTTCCAAAAGTGAGGCGGAATCGTCGGATTAATTGCTTGTTGATTTAAAATTCCTGGCCCTGTCAACATTACAGGTTGACCCTTTTCAAAACTTTCTACCTGTACTAACAGCGTTGTTGAAGCTTCCGGTTTTTCTGCCGTCCCCCAGTTAAAAATAGATAATTCTGGCAACACCGCTAAATCTTGAATTAAGGCAAAGTTCGCTTCTTGGGGATACTGCGTAAAACGACAGCCAGTGTGGAACAACAACCAAGCCTTAACTTGATCGCCAAAACTTGGTTGTAACCATACCACAACATCCAAATCCAGCAGCGTCAAACAAGCAGCCCCACAAGCAGGCGTTAAACCCAGAGGTACACTCATTTCAGCAGTTATCTGATAAGGTGTCCCTGGCCTAGCATTAGCATCTAACAACGCCCGAAATGTCCTCTGGGCATCATGAATCAAATCTTGAAAACCAGGTAAATGAGTAACTTTAGTCATTTGTCGTTTGTCATTAGTCAACAGTCAACAGTCATCAGTTCTCACCCTTCCCCTCTAACCATTGTGAAGAAATTAACTTTAGTAGCTGCTGCTTCGCGTTGCTTCCTTTCTTGCTGCTTGTGGTATTCGATTTGCAAGGGTTGAATGACTTCAGCCTGAATCTGATCATGCCAGTTTGGGGTTTGCAGTAAGGCATCACAAACCGCCGCTAGTTCTGCATGACGAAGCGATCGCCCTGCAACATACCCAAATCCAGCGATTGCTTCTTCTGTTTGGCTTTCTAATTGCACGACACAGCGAGTCATGGTAATTTCTCCTAAGTTAAATGCCTCTCCTGTACCCCCAGCACGTCCCCGCACCATTGCTAGACCAATCTCTGGGCAGCGTAAAAAGCTATAGTTGGGCAAAGTACCTAATTTGCTTACTAGTTTTTCTAATAGCTCTAACTCGGATTTAGCTAATGTTGCCATCCATGCTTGTCGCTGCATCACAGTAGGCATAAGTGAGTTTGTGGTATTTTGTTTTAAACTATTCTTAACTTGTCTAGACATCTAGATGAAAATACAGTAACGCAATTCTGACAAGTTGACAATCTAATATTGATAATTGATATATGAATGAAATAATGCCTATTTATGCCCAGATTGCTGAGAAACTGCGACAAAACATTCATCAAGGAATTTATCAACTTGGGGAAAAATTACCAACGGAAACCAAGTTAGCAGAACAATTTGCAGTTAATCGCCATACTATTAGACAAGCGATCGCCCTCCTCAAAAATGAAGGATTGTTGCGCGTTGACCGAGGACGCGGGACTTTTGTAGCAGCTAAAACTATCCGCTATGCGATTGGTAAGCGAGTTCGTTACAACCAAACTTTGAAAGCACAGGGTTGGCAAACGAGGTATCAACTGCTACGTGTTTTAGAAGTACCTGCGGACAACGCTGTAGCTACGGGGCTAGAGATAGCTTATGGTGAGCCGGTAGCGTTAATTGAACGTTTAAGTTTTGCAGATGAAGAACCTATAAGTATGGCTACAGGGTATTTTCCTCTCAAGCGATTCCCTAATTTTTTAGACCCGAAAAATATCAAGATTTTGCAAGAACAACAATCAATATCTCAATTTTTACAGCAAGCATATGGATGCGATCATATACGTCGTAGTACCTGCGTTTCTGCTCGTTTAGTTCAGCCTCAAGATGCTAAATGGTTACAAATACCACTCAATCAACCCATTCTATTAGCGGAGTCTGTGAATGTTGATCAAACAGGTAATGTAATTGAATATGGTGTGACTAGACTAAGAGGCGATCGCATGGAGTTATTTTTTGAAAATGATTTAGTTGACTGATGACTGTTGACTGATGACTGGTGACATTAAACACTTCTTTGGGCTAGTTTAGCAGTTAACCGTCAACGGTCAACTATCAACAATTATGGAAACCTTTCAAAATTTGCGAGTTTACCAATTATCAGAAAATTTAGCGAATGAAATTTGGTTTATTGTACAGAAATGGGATTACTTTGCAAAAGATACAGTGGGAAAGCAAATTGTCAAGTCGGCAGATAGTATAGGCGCTAATATTGCCGAAGGAAACGGTCGTTATAATTTACAAGATAATCAAAGGTTTATAAAAATTGCTAGAGGTTCTTTAAATGAAACAAGGTATTGGTTAAGACTTGCTTGTAAGCGAAAACTTTTGACTCAAGAACAAATAGATATAATTAAACCAATTCTCGATGAATTGTCACCTAAATTAAACGCTTATCTTAACTCACTCAAAAACAAGTCCAATAATACTTAACAGTCAATAGTCATCAGTCAACAATTTTCCTAAACTAACCACTCTCTCACCTTTGCAGAAAGTAAATCAATAGCACCAGTAGCAACAACTAATAAAATTAAAATTGCACAGACTTTTTGGTATTCAAATGCACCAAAACTCTGATATAGTGAAACGCCAATCCCACCAGCACCAACAATTCCTAACACAGAAGCAGAACGTACATTTGACTCAAATCTGTAAAGTGTAAAAGAAGTCCATAAAGGCATGACTTGAGGAATTACACCATAAATAACTTCTTGAATTTGATTTGCACCAGTTGCTCTAATTCCTTCTACTGGGCCTGGTTCAATTGATTCTACTGCTTCGGAAAATAACTTACCCAGAGTACCAGCAGTATGAACAAATAAAGCCAAAACTCCTGCAAATGGCCCCAAGCCTACAGCAACTACAAATATTAGCGCAAAGACGATTTCGTTAATAGCACGCATAGCATCTAAAACGCGGCGTGTTGGTTGGACAACCCATATCGGACACATATTATTAGATGCTAGGATAGATAGAGGAACAGCTGCGATCGCTGCCATCAAAGTTCCCCAAATTCCCATTGAAATAGTAATTAATATTTCTGAGAAATAGTATTGCCAATCGCTAAAATCAGGTGGAAAGTATGCCTTGAGATACTCAGCCATATTATCGCCACGCTGAAATAGTAGCAAAAAATTTAGTTCGCTTTGTCTAGAAGAGAAAATTAAAATAGCAACAATCACTGCAAGAAACAGAATTCTACTTTTTGTTACAGATTTCGCTTCTTGTTCTAATATTTTTTCTAATTTGGAAGTGTTAATATAAGGATTGTTTTTCACTGATTGTTTACTTTTGATTTTTCTATTAGATAACTGTTGACAATTAACAGTCAACAGTTAACAGATTAATTTGTTTGCAGTTGTTTGAGTTCTTGATTAAGTTCTGCAATCTTCTGTTTTTTATCTGACTCACTTAAATTATCTTTCGCTTGTGTTTCTTGAATTGCTTTAGCAATCTCTAATTCCCTAATTGTGTTCCAATTTTTATCTTGGGCTGGAGCGAAACCAGAAACTTTAAAGGGTTTTAGAATTTTTTCATCTTTGTAATTATAAAAGAAATTTTGCAGTTTTTTCTTAATATCTTCTGGTAAATCTTTGCGATAGGTAATGGGGTCGCTGGGAATCTCTGATGATTTCCAAATAATTTCAAGTTTATTACGGGCTGCGGGATTAGTTAATTCTAATCTACCTAAAGCTTCACTATTATTTGTTGCTACATCTACTTGCTTATTGGCGACAGCAAGGGCAGTTGCTTCGTGATTTCCCGCAAAAATTAATCGTTTGAATGCTTTTTTGGGGTCAATATTATTTCTAATAAAAACGTAGTAGCTAGGTACTAAAAATCCAGAAGTAGAATTAGGGTCATTAAAAGCAAAGGTAAGTTTAGCAGCATTTTTAATTACATACTTATCACCACCTTCGGCTTTTGCCTCGGTAGCAATAGGATTGTCTTTGTTAACAATTAAATAAGAGTAATAGCCTTTAGTACCATCATCCCCAATAACTTGAGCAAAGGCTTCAGCATCAGCAATTTTTGCAGCTTCAACATAAGATTTACCACCTAACCAAGCTGCTTGGACTTTACCAAAGCGCATGGCTTCAATTAATGCTGCATACTGAGTAACATAAAAAGGTTTCACAGGGATACCAATTTCCTTAGACATCTCTGCTGCAAAGGGTTCCCAAAGAGGTTTTTGATTAGCCTGAGATTCTGTAGACAGAACACCAAAGTTAATTTCTTTGATATCTGCGGTGTTAGTATTAGCATTAGAACTGCAAGCAGATAAAGCTTTGGCAGTAGTCAAGGTGAGGATAAATAATAAAGTTTGTTGAATAAAGAAGCGTCTATTCATTAATAAATTTCCTCTATGGTGAAGATATTAAACTGCTTTGCTATGGTTGACTGTTGACGGTTAACTGTTAACAAGTTGAATGACTACACCATCAGTTCGCCATGTCCCCTTAGCACGAGTTCTTCAACGGCTGTACCGTAAAGTTCATTCAATTTAGTATCGTTGAGTTCACTGGTTTTACTATCGAAAATGACTTTTCCATCTTTGAGTGCGATCGCTCGATCAAAGTAATTACGCACCATCTGAATCTGATGTAAGGAAGCAACTACAGTGATTCCGCTTTGGCGATTTAGCTGCACAAGTAACTCCATGACTTTCCGCGCCGACTCAGGATCTAAAGATGCAATCGGTTCATCAGCCAGGATGATTTTTGCTCCTTGCACTAAACAACGAGCGATCGCTACTCGTTGCTGTTGTCCTCCAGAAAGCATAGATGCCCGTTTGTAAGCTTGTTCAATAATGCTTACTCTATCTAATGCCGCAAGAGCTTGAATTTTTTCTTCTTTGGTAAATAAATGTAATAGTGAGCGCAAAATAGGCAATCGTGCTAAGTTACCAACAAGAACATTTTCAATAACTGTTAACCGATTGACTAAATTAAATTGTTGAAAAATACAGCCTATCTGACTGCGTAAAGCTCTAATACTAGAATGTAATTTTCCCTGGCTTTGTAGAACAGTGCCAAAAATATAAACTGCTCCTGCATCTCCGATATGCAAGCCATTGATATGCCGCAAAAGAGTAGATTTGCCTGAGCCAGATGCACCTATAAGGGCAACCATTTCTCCCTCATTAATGGTGCAAGATACATTTTTTAATGCTGTTTTACCTTTGAAACTCTTAGAGAGATTACTGACTTCGATAGCTACTATACTTCCCATTTTTTGACATTTAGATGTCTCTGATTAACATAGATAATCTTGTTTGGTTATCAAAAAATTAAGAAATGGATAATTTATGATTAGATTGCTGAATTATCAGTCTAATGAATGAGCCAAATAAATATATACGTCAATATAATTAATGTTCTCTTCAATTCATAGGTTTTATGGACTTTTAGTTAACATATAGTTAACAAAAGATTAACTCATGGCAAAGCCGATAAATATTTTTGAGTTTTGGAACTACTCAATCAGCTTTATTGCTTTAAAAGGCTGAAAACAAGATGTTGATAACCAAATATTAGCTATTTCTTGATATTTGAGTTCTGAAAATACAGATAATATTTAACCTTTACCTATGTTTTTGGTTAAGTATAGGTAAAAACAACAATTGTTTTTATTTCCAGATAACCTCTAGTTTCTGGTAAGTAATTGTGCTTTGATATTGTTAAAGTCGATTTAAAAATCATTCTTAGAGAAGATTGACTTTCTGAATAACATTAAATTTCTACAATTGAATTTTGAAATTACAAATTAATTAGTAAATCAATCAATTGAAAAATTAATGTTAGGAAAAAATAACTTTTAACTAATCTCTAACAGGTGTGAGGATAAATCCGTGCAGAAGCTTTGGTTAAATGCTTTATCATTGAGTCCAGCAATTTTAGGCTTATTCATGGTTGCAGTACCAGCCATGAGTTCTGAAGTACCTGTAAATCAAGCACCCACAATAAATCAATCGTCTAGTTTTAGCAGTACTGAAATTATCGGACAGGTAACTTCAGTTTCACAGCTTTCGGATGTCCAACCTACAGACTGGGCTTTTGCTGCTCTGCAATCTCTGGTTGAAAGATATGGCTGTATAGCAGGCTATCCTAACCAGACTTATCGAGGTAATCGTGCTTTGACTCGCTATGAGTTTGCTGCTGGTTTGAATGCTTGTTTAGATCGGATAAATGAACTGATAGCCACTAGTACAGCCGATTTGGTGAATAAAGAAGACTTAGCAACACTGCAAAAGCTACAAGAAGAATATGCCTCTGAATTGCAAACTGTTCGAGGTCGAGTAGATGCTTTAGAAGCTCAGACTGCTGCTATAGAATCACAACAATTCTCCACAACTACCAAATTGCGAGGAGAAGCAGTTTTTGCATTGGCTAGTGTGTTTGGTTCTGATAGAGCCATCAACAGCGATGCCGAAAATAGTGGTGGTAGCAGAGCAGAACTTGATGAAAATGTAATTTTTGCCGATCGCGTCCGGTTAAACTTTGATAGTAGCTTCACTGGTAAAGACCGCCTTAGAGTTAGGTTACAAGCGAGAAATATCACCTCATTCAATACGGCTGTAACCGGAACTAACCAAACTCGTTTAGGTTTTGATGGCAATGAATCAAATAATGTCAGCGTTTCGGCTTTGTTTTATCGATTCCCTGTAGGCGACTCCACAATGGTGAGCGTCGCAACCGAAGGCTTGGAATATATTGATGAAGTACCTGGTCTTAGTCGCAACTTCGATTCTAGTGGTTCAGGTGCATTGTCTCGTTTTGGGCGATATAACCCAATTTATCGCGCCGCAGAAGGGCCTGGTGTCATTATTAATCACAAGTTTAATAATTTTCTGACTTTAACTGCTGGCTACGTTGTGCCATCTGGTGTTGGTAATGATCCCAGTGATGGTAACGGCATTTTTAATGGTAGTTACTCTGCATTAGGTCAAGTGACTGTTCAGCCGCTTTCACAATTAAGTTTGGCTTTTACTTATGTCAACGCTTATTACACCGGAGGTAGTGGAGTTTCAGGTAGCACTGGTACTGGTTTTGCTAATAACCCATTCAATGGTGCTAGAACTTCTGTAAATAACTATAGTGTCACTGCCAATTACAAACTTAGTTCTAAGTTTACCGTCACGGCTTGGGGCAACTACACCAATGCCCAAGCTGAGAATACAGCTGTTGCTAGAAGTAATGCGGACATTTGGCATTGGGCTGTTCAGCTAGGCTTTCCTGATTTGGGTAGGGAAGGAAATTTTGGCGGTATTGTGTTTGGTGTACCGCCTTACGTTGCTGACAATCAATTCGTAGCTGGTAATAATCGCCGTCAAGATGATGATATTTCCTATCATTTAGAAGCTTTTTATAGATATAAGCTGAATGACAACATTGCTGTTACCCCAGGGTTAATTACTATTTTTAATCCTGAAGGTAACAGCAGCAACCCTAATATCTATGTGGGTGTAGTGCGTACTACTTTTAGTTTCTAGGCAAAACTGATGACTGATGACTGATGACTGATGACTGATGACTGTTGACTGTTACTAAAGACTCTTAACCTGGGGATGTTCTAAATTTAATTTAGAAACTACCTTGGCGTAACCTGTCCTTATCAAAATCAACCGTTAATCCTCTACAGATTTAAATTACACATTTCTATGAAGTTGAAGTTTGTTAACTGTTAACGGTCAACAGTCATCAGTCAACAGTCAACAGTCAACAATATTTAGAATTCGAGGTTAATTAATGGTTTCACATCAAGCGCGGCAAATCTTTACTGCAATTACGGCTGTATTTTTGGGTTGGGGAGTGGGAATTGCAGTAGCAGCTACCCCAAAAACACTGACAGTTTATTCAGGCAGGGACGAAGAAATTATGCGTCCCTTGATTGAGAAGGCGAAGAAAGATTTGGGGCTAAATATTGAGGTACGCTATGGTGATTCTACAGAATTAGCGATCGCTCTCATTGAAGAAGGCAAAAATAGCCGTGCTGATGTTTTTTACGCTCAAGATGCCGGTTCTTTAGGTGCTGTAGCTAGAGAAGGACAGACTGTAACTCTCCCTAACCAATTGCTCAACAAAGTTGATCCCCGCTTTCGTTCTACTTCTGGGCAATGGGTGGGCATTTCCGGCAGAGCGCGGGTGATTGACTATAATACCAAACTGGTCAAAGCTAACGAACTGCCCAAAAGTGTAATGCAACTGAGCGATGCTAAATGGCGCGGTAAAGTTGGCTGGGCGCCGACAAACGGCTCTTTTCTTTCTTTCGTAACAGCAATGCGACTGATGCAGGGTGATCAAAAAACCCTAGACTGGTTAAAAGCCATGAAAGCCAACGGTGCGAAAGCCTACCCTAAAAATAGCGCGATCGTGGAAGCTCTGGGACGAGGCGAAATTGCTCTGGGATTAGTAAATAACTATTATCTGTATCGCTTTACCAAAAAGAATCCTAATTTTCCTGTGGCTATTCACCATACAAAAGGCGATGCCGGATCTTTGATTAATGTCGCTGGGTTAGCAGTCCTCAAGACCACCGACCAACAGAGTGATGCTGAAAAGTTTATTGCTTATATGCTCAAACCAGAAACCCAAAAGTTCATCACCGAAAATTTTTACGAATATCCCTTAGTCACAGGTATCCCTGTAGCCCAAAAGCAATTACCTATTAAGCAATTACAACCTCCCAAACTCGATTTAAGTAAATTATCAGACCTTAAAGGAACAATGTCGTTAATTCAACAAGCAGGGTTGATTTAGGGGGGTTGACGGTTGACTGTTGACTGAAACTAGGGTTTAGGGTGCAGGGTGTGGGGTGTAGTGAATAGAGAGAAAAATGTATTTTTGTACACTCTGCCCCGCAGCCAACTGGAAACCTCCGTCACAATCAAAGATTTGGCGATCTTTAATTAGTGGTGGAAGCCCCCAATAATTTCCCCTACACCCTACACCCTACCCCCCACACCCTTCTTTTTGACCAATGACTAAATCCCATCCACCTTTATTTTTAGTAGCTACAGCTGGGTTTATTGCTGTGGCAATTACCTTGCCGTTGACTTATTTAGTCATGCGGATGTCTGCTGTGGGTGGGGAGCAGTTATTGAATTTGGTATTGCGTCCGCGCGTAGTGGAAATTTTGTTTAATAGTGTGGGGGTAGCTGTTGCTAGTACTATACTGGCAACAGCGATCGCCGTACCTCTAGCATTCCTCACACTGCGAACAGATTTACCTTGGCGAGAATTTTGGCTCATTATTACGACACTACCCTTAGCTATACCAGATTATGTAGGTAGTTTTGCGTTAATTGCGGCTTTCGGCCCTAAAGGTAGCTGGTTACAACTGTGGCTAGAACCTCTGGGAGTGGAAGCTTTACCAGAAATCTATGGCTGGACAGGGGCAATTTTAGGATTAACTCTGTTTTCCTATCCCTACTTATTGCTGAGTGTCCATGCTGGCTTGCAAGGTATCGATCCCGCAATGGAAGAAGCAGCGAGAAGTTTGGGCTGGAATCAACGGGAAACTTTTTGGCGGATGACTTTACCCGCACTACGTCCAGCCATCGTCGCCGGAGGATTATTAGTAGCCCTGAATGCCTTGCAGGATTTTGGGACAACTTCTGTGATGAGGTTTGATACCTTTACACGGGCAATTTTTTTGCAGTACCGCTATACATTTGACCGCCATCAAGCGGCGACACTGGCTTTAATGCTGGTGGGTTTAGTATTGCTGTTGCTGTGGCTGGAATATAAAACGCGATCGCGGGCTACATATTATAGTCGTAGTCATAAATCTTACGCTCCACCAGTTTTAATCAAGCTGGGAGTTTGGAAAATTCCAGCAATTTTGTTTTGCTTAGTTATCACTAGCTTCGGTTTATTGTTACCTCTCGCTGTCACCTTGTTCTGGTTAGTACAAGGTTTAACTAGCCCAGAAGCAGAGCAAATTTTTGCTTGGCAACAACTCACACAACTAGCCTGGAACTCCATCATAGCTGCTGGATTAGCTGCGATCGCTGCTACTTGCTGCGCTATTCCCGTCGCTATCTTGGCGGTGCGCTTTCCTAGCCGCATCACTACAGCTATTGAACGCTGTAGTTACATTGGTTTTGGCTTACCTGGAATTGTAGTTGCCTTTTCACTAGTATTTTGGGGAGCAAATTATCTGCCTTGGCTATATCAAACCTTACCGATGCTCGTGTTTGCTTACTTGGTGTTATTTCTTTCCCAATCTGTGGGAACCGTGCGGAGTTCACTACTGCAAGTTAATCCTCAATTAGAAGAATCAGCCCGTAGTTTAGGCAGAAAATCAGGGCAAACTTTCCGAGAAATTACCTTACCACTAGTCACACCAGGAATTTTAGGAGGTGCAGCATTAGTATTTCTTAAAGCAATTAAAGAGTTACCTGTAACTTTGCTGTTAGCTCCCATTGGCTTTGATACCTTAGCCACTCAAATTTGGAAAGCAACAGAAAATGTCTCTTACACTCAAGCATCGGTGGCTGCATTAATCATATTATTCATTTCTATGAGTTCCACGTTCTTGGTGTTATCTCAAAATCGCTATCAACAACTTATCCCAGAAGTGCGCCGGAGTTTGCAAAGGGAGGTGGATTGAGGAAAGTAAGAGTAGAGGAGCAGAAAGCAGGAGAGCAGAGGAGCAAAGAAGACAACCAGAGATGAAAATTTTAGCTTTAGAATTTCAACTGTCAGCATCAGAACTTCAAGTTTCAGCCTTACAACCTGAAGTTTCTCGTTTTGAAGCTGAACATTCTCACTTGGAACTCGAAAGTTCTCACTTAGAACCCGAAGTTTTTCGTTTTGAACCTGAGTATTCTTGTTCTGAACTCGAAAGTTCTCACTTAGAACCTGAAATTTCTCGTTTTGAAGCTGAACATTCTTGTTCTGAACTCAAAAGTTCTCACTTAGAACCTGAAGTTTCTCGTTTTGAAGCTGAACATTCTCACTTGAAACTCGAAGTTTCTCACTTATAACCCAATACAGTTCAGTTAAGGTTTTTATCCCCTTGAGCCTGCCCTTAAAAAGGGGGGAATCATACTCTTGAAGTCTCCCTTTTTAAGGGGGATTTAGGGGGATCTTCAATGTTTGAATTTCACTAACTGAACCGTATTGACTCATAACCTAAAATTTTTAGTTCTAAACCACAACAGTTTCATGAAAACCAACATCTTCCTATCTCGCTTTGCCTCCCATATTCCTAAACCCTTAAACCCCTAAACCCCCACACCCTTTTTTCAACCAAAAGGAAGATTCAATGACATCAGCAATATTAAAGTTGGAGAATGTCACCCTCAAGTTTGCTCAAATGACTGCGCCTGCGGTAGATAAAATGAGTTTGGCGTTAGCACCAGGGGATGTGTTGGGGTTATTGGGGCCTTCTGGATGCGGGAAAACTACACTCCTACGAATTATTGCTGGGTTTGAGTCGCCACAAGTGGGAACTGTAGAAATTGCTGGACAATTAGTTGCTGGTAATAGTCATTGGCTACCACCAGAACAACGCCATGTAGGAATGCTGTTTCAAGATTATGCTTTATTTCCGCATTTAACGGTGGCTGAGAATATTGGCTTTGGTTTGCGAAGGGCGAAAAAAAGCGAACGTAGTCAACGAGTTGCAGAGTTACTAACACTAGTCAGACTCCCAGGTTTAGAAAACCGCTACCCGCATGAATTATCTGGCGGACAACAACAACGCGTAGCCCTCGCCCGTGCTTTAGCTCCCCAGCCAAAGCTTCTATTATTAGATGAACCCTTGAGCAATCTAGATTTACAAGTACGGCTGAAATTGCGCGAGGAAGTTTTAGCCATTCTCAAACATCAAAGTATATCAGCTATTTTTGTTACCCATGACCAACAAGAAGCTTTAGCGATCGCTGACCAAGTGGCGGTAATGCAACATGGTAAATTAGAGCAATTAGGCACACCAGAAGAAATTTACACTCAACCAGCTTCCCGCTTCGTCGCCGAGTTTGTCACCCAAGCCAACTTTTTGCCAGCACATTTGCAAAGAAATTGCTGGTTAACAGAGATTGGCTGTTTTGCCTTAAAAAATCAGATTTCTCATGATCAAGGAGATTTAATGATCCGCGAAGAGGATATCATTTTGCATCCAGCTAGCGATGGTGAAATGAAAATTCAGGCACGTTTCTTTTTAGGACATGAATACCGATATAGCTTGTATACCCCCTCCGGCAAAAAGTTGTATGCCAGAACACCAGCCAGCATCGCTTTACCAGTTGGTACACAAGTAAATCTCTCAATTGCAGAAACAGCAAACTTAAAGTTATTCAACAGTCAGTCAACAGTCATCAGTCAACAGTCATCAGTCATCGGTCAACAGTCATCAGTCAACAGTCAACAAAAAACATTATGAATTGGGAAATTGTTTTAGCTAGTTTTGCAAGCTCTTTAATTGAATTAGTCGAAATTCTGGGTATAGTCATTGTTGTCGGCAGATTAGCAGGTTGGCGTAATGCCTTGGTAGGCTCAGGCGGTGGTATTGCCTTAACATTACTGCTATCTCTGGTATTGGGCAAAAGTTTGACGCTGATTCCTGTAGATATTCTCAGAATTGTGGCGGGAGTTTTATTATTACTGTTTGGTCAAAAGTGGACGCGTTCTATAGTTAGATATTATGCTGGTCTTCCCAAAAAGCGTAAAGGTGGCGGGGAAGATAGTTTAGAAGAACAACTAGCCAAAGATGAAAATCAATCTGGCTGGAATTGGTTTGCTGTTGTCACCACCTTTAAAGGTGCGTTGTTAGATAGTGTAGAAGTAGCGATCGCAGTTGTAACTTTAGGTGCTGCCGAAAGTCAATGGCTAGAAGCAATTAGTGGTGCTGGTTTGGCGACATTTGGTTTATTGGTGTTAGCCTTTTTATTTAGAACACCACTCCAACAAGTACCAGTTAAACCCATGAAATTTGTCGCTGCAATGCTGCTGATGGGATTTGGTACTTATTGGTTGGGTGCAGGATTGAATGTGGAATGGCCTGGTGGTCATTGGGCAATTATTGGATTGCCTTTAGCTTGGGGTGTAGGTATGGCAAGTGCTTCGGCAATTTGGCGGTGGCGAGTTAGCTTACAAAAACCCGAAGAAGCGATCGGTTAGGTAATGTCAAGAGCAAACACTCTTTAAGTAACCTCCTCTTACTGTGTTCTTAACCAGAAAATAGAAGTATTGGCTGCGTAGGCAAAAAATTTAATCTGAGAACAGCTAATGTTCAATTTCAAGCGTAAGCGATATCTTCTACTCAGCCTACTGGTAGCAGTGGCGATCGCAGCAAGTAGTGTCCAAATAGTCACAGCCCAGCTTGCTAATAGCCGTGTTGGTGAACTACCCGAAGGTGGAGCATTGCTTCCCACAGGACAAATAATTACACCTGCTGCTGCTCCAGGCTCAACTTTTGCACGTCTAGCTACTGGTTTGCGTGCCGATAATAACGCTGATGCAGCAGAAGCAGTCACTACAGCCCTCAGCCCCGATGGTCAAACTCTATTGGTGCTAACCAGTGGCTACAACCAAAACTTTAGAGATCAAAATACTGGTGCGGATCTCACCTATCCGGTGTTAGACCCAGCAACAGGTCAACCCACTAGTACAACCACCCGCAAAGCGGAATGGGTATTTGTCTTCGATGTCAGCAGTGGGAAATTAGTTAAGCGGCAACAAATTAATATCCCCAATACCTACAATGGTTTGGCGTGGGCAAAAGATGGCTCACGCTTTTATGTATCCGGTGGTATTGACGATCGCGTTTATGTTTACACTGCTAACGGTAGTCAATTTGTCCCAGATGCACCATTTATTCTTTTAGGGCATAACCCTAACCAAACCGCCCCCTTTCCAACTTACAACGGTGGTTTGTTAAAGGATACACCTGCTAATGCCGCAGCCACAGGTGCAGTTGTTGCAGGTCTAGCAGTTAGTCAAGATGGCAATACTCTAGTAGCAGCTAACTTTGAGAATGACTCTATCTCACTAGTTAATACTGCTAATCGTCAGGTAACTCAAGAAATTAAGTTCGTTAAACCAGGCGATAAAATAGCAACTGGGGAATTCCCCTTTGATGTCGCCATTAAGAATACAAATAGTGCAGCCGGTAAAGTTTTTGTCAGCAGTCAGCGCGATGACGAAGTAGTAGCTGTTGACATTGCCTCTGGTACAATTACCCGCATCCCTGTAGGTAGCCAACCCAACAACATCCAACTGTCGGCTGACCAAAAGAAACTATATGTAGCCAACGGTAACAGTGACACAATTTCCGTCATCGATACCAATAGCAATAGCGTTGTTCAGACTATATCCCTGTCTCGACCCAAAGATAAATACAAAGGGGCAAATCCCAACTCCATAGCCCTCAGTCCAGATGGTCGTACACTTTACACTACTTTAGGTGGTGAGAATGCTGTTGCTGTGGTGGATTTACGCTCCGGTCAGGTAGCTGGACGCATCCCTACTGGCTGGTATCCTAATTCTGTTAGTGTCAGCCAAGATGGTAAAAAACTCTTTGTGGTCAACGCCAAGAGTAATTCCGGCCCCAACCCTTCTCAAAGCCGCACCACGCCCGCAGGTGAAGCCCGCAACACTACCTTTAGAAACGAATATAACTGGGCTTTAGAAAAAGCTGGCATTGCAGTTATTCCAGTTCCTAATGGTAGCACTTTAGCTTCACTTACCCGCCAAGTAGACAGAAACAACGGTTTTGATAATCGCCGTCCCGACCGGACAATGAGATTTTTGCAAGGGAAGATTAAGCACGTTATTTATGTGCTGAAAGAAAACCGCACCTATGACCAAGTGCTAGGTGATTTACCTATTGGTAACGGCGACCCTGCTTTAACTTTATTGCCAGAACCCATTTCCCCCAATCATCACAAGCTAGCTCTAGATTTTGTCACCTTTGATAACTTCTACGATTCTGGTGAGTCTAGTGGTGTAGGTTGGAACTGGTCTACTTACGGAAGAACTACTGATTACACCGAAAAAACGCAGTCCGTACTCTATGGTAATGCTGGGTTTAACGGTTTGACCTACGATTACGAAGGGACTAACCGCAATATCAATATTGCGTTACCACAGACTAACTCTAACCCTTCCCAATTTAATGCACGGGTGACAGGAGTTTTAGATCCTTCCGGTCAGTCGTCAATTTTGCCAGGAACTAAGGATGTCAATGCACCCATTGGAGACGGTGAATTATCAGCAAATGCTGTTGGTGGTTATCTTTGGGATGCGGCTTTGCGTGCTGGTAAGACTGTACGCAATTATGGTTTCTACACTGACGGTAACTACAGCACTAGTCAAGCAGATGCTACAAAACCCGATCCTACCAATCCACTTTATATTCCCATCTCCCCAACACCTGCTGCTGACAACATTCAGCAAGCTGTAGCCGCCAAAAATGTATTGTTGGATAAAACCGACAACTATTTCCGGGGTTACGACATGAAAAACTCGGATGTTTATCTCTACAACGAGTTTGTGCGTGATATTGATAAATATCTGGCTAATAATACACTGCCTAACCTGACAATGGTACGTTTGCCTCACGACCACTTTGGCGACTTTAACAATGCTGTAGCTGGGTTAAATACTGTACCATTGCAAATGGCTGATAACGATTATGCTGTCGGCTTGTTGGTAGAGAAAATTTCCAAGTCTCCTGTATGGAAAGAGACGGCGATCGTTATTCTAGAAGATGATTGTCAAAATGGCCCTGACCACGTAGATAGTCATCGCTCAGTCGCTTACATCATTTCACCTTACACCAAGCGCAAGGCACTGGTCAGCACTAACTACAATACTGTTAGCATAGTGCGGACAATGGAAGATTTATTGGGAATTGGCTATTTAGGTATGAATGATGCCAATGCCAAGCCAATGTCCGATGCTTTTACTAGAGAGCCTAACTTTACACCCTACACCGCAGTTGTACCTGGTAACTTGTGTACTGCACCTGTAGATCCTAACCTTGTCCCAGCTTGCAAAGATCCTAATGTCCAAAAGACGGCTGCTTTACCATCCTTGCATAACAAAGAATGGTGGGCGCAAGCAACTAAAGACTTTTACTTTGAAGTTGAAGACAAGTTAGATCCTGAGAAATTTAACCGTGTGCTTTGGTCTGGGATTAAAGGCGAAAATATACCTTATCCCACAGAACGTAGCCATGCTGATCTCCGCCAAAATCGCGCACAATTACTAGCAAAATCAGAGTCAATATCAACACAACCCCACTAACCAAATACGGTTAAGTTAACGTGAGTTCGACGGAGCTAAAAAACCCCTCTCCAAACCTCTCCCCCACAGGGGGAGAGGCTTTGAAACCCTTATCTTTCGTTGAAATATCACAATGTTTTAGCCCCTCTTCGCGTCGGAGAGGGGTTGGGGAGAGGTTCATCGAACTCACGTTAAGTTAAAGATAGTTGTTACAGAAGCCTGGTTTCTCGAAGAAACCAGGCTTCTAAATTGAACTTAAAATGTTAATAGTTGTTTATATTTCAAGCAGCTTTTTTGGCTGATTTAACTTTTCGTGAGGTGAGCCAGCCAATGCTACAAATAGTTAAAGTGCCAACTAAAGTTGCAGGTTCAGGAATGGCAGTATACGAAACTGCATCAGTTAAAGTTTGGTTGCCTACAATAAAATCATATCCAGAAATTTCATAACTGATTGTAGAGTCAGCTTGATCGTTAAATAAATACGACAACCCAACAGGTGAACGACCTGTTACAGTTTGAAATACCACTGGCCCTAGTTCTGGATAGTCAAAATCATCCAGTTGAGTGTACACAGTCTGAGGGTTACTATTAAATGTGAAATTTAGTAACTGAACTGGGGCTGTGGGAATAGCTTCATCACTAAAATTTGAGTCATCAAAATTAAAAATACCATTACCACCGAATATATCACTGTTGACATTAAAAGCATATTTTATAGTAGCTGCTTCTGCTGCTTGCTGGTTTACAGTCGCCAAACTCACGGCTAAACTAGCGGCAACTAAAGTTAATCTGGTAACTAATTTCATGTTTACCTCAAGCTAAATTCCTGCGATCGCTATTAAACTTATGTCAACCTGCGAAGTAGTTTTTATACTCCCAGATAGCTAAATCTAAAATTATGAGTTTAAGTTAAATTTAATTAAAGGTAAAAAATCCTAAAACTTATTTTTTAAAACTTAAGTTTAAAAATTATTAAATGCAGAGAATAAATATTATTAATCAATATTTTATGCATATTTTAAAACTGATTTAAATCTAGTACTTTGTTCGCTACTCAAATAAAATATAAAACATAACTGTAGGTCAAATGGTGGGTTTTGATGCCCATAATCTCGTAGCTCTCTCCACCTACATGACGTAGGTGGTTTTTGATTTTACGGAGCCGGAACCGCTACTCGATTGCTAGGAACAATCTGTGGCTGATATGAAAACACCTCTCGGCTACGAGGATCGACGCTTACCTTCAGCCACTGTACATCGTTGGTGCCATTCGCTTGATTGTTGCCAAATGTCTCGATACGAGTGAAGTTCTCCAGTCGTCTGCCTTGAGTATCTAAAAATGGCTTGTCAATACGGAAGTAGTGCGAATCCCCATGTACATAAGCAATTGGCTTACGGAAAGCGATCGCCTCGTCGCGCAATGCTAATAGAAAGTCCTTGAAGCCATCAGGTTGTCCATCGGTTTGCACGAGAGTCCTCGGATTACGCAAAGGCGCTCTGGTGGGGTCGCTCAGATCCCACCCAGGACTACCTTGGGAAATCAACATGATTGCTGCCGAGTTGCGTTCTTTTGCTACTCTAAAAGTCTCTTTCATCCATGCAATATTTGCTGCGTTCCGCGCCTTGTATTCCTCTGGATCAGGGGCAGTATCGCAGAGATTATTGCACGAGCCTTGAATGTTGAGTGTTGCATAGGTAACTCTGCCAACCGTCCAACGGCGGTTCTCAACGCAAGGTACAGAACCGTTGACACCGAGGCACAACGGTTCTGTCTGCACTTCTTGAGCTAGCCGACGCTGCCCCAGAGAGAAATTCGTGCTGAAGAATACGTCACGCTCGTAGTCGAGGCGTTCGAGAGAGTTAAATCCGCCATTTGAAGGGCGATCGCAGTCTGTCCAATCATTGTCCCCTGGCGTAAAGGCTGCTGGCGCTTCCAAAGCGTTGAAGTAGCCGAGTGCTTTAGTATATAGTGCATTATCGCAAAGGCTGTTAGAACCAGCTTTGAGATCGCCATCATGGACAGTGAAAGCAAGTTTTTGGGAATTCATGTCGTCGATTAATCTTGTTACGCCAACCTCCTGCGCGTCCGAGTAGGGCAGATCACCCCAAAGTCCAATCTCGTATGGTGCGTTGGCGTTCTCGTTCTCTCCGGCAATTACCAAACTATTGATGGCAGATACCAAAAACGGTAAAGTCAGACCCAATAAACAAATCTTCCACAACGAATGTATAGTACTGACGCGTCGAAACTTTAAGTAGTTAAGCTTGGTAATCATTACATCCTCGATTATTTTTGAAATCCGTGAGCGCATTTTGGATAAATAGCTTTTGCTCACGCTATTCCAGTCAGGAATTTAGACTACGGGATGTGGATTACAGATTGGTTATGAATAGGTTATAAGTGCCATACAGGTTTGTACCTTTTGAGATTGGTATATGCTTTGGGTAATTAGACTAAATAAAGCATAAATTGGTAAAAAAAAGTGAATCTCCCTTTAATTACTCGTGCTGAAGAAAATAACGAGAGAATAGCCATTTTTACAGATGAAGGAGCATTTACATATCAGGATTTGCTTCACATTTCAAGTCAAATGGCGACAAGGCTTCTGAATCATACAGAAGATTTACAAGAGCAGCGAGTTGCTTTTCTGATCCCACCAGGATTTGAGTATGTAGTGACGCAGTGGGGAATTTGGCGCGCTGGTGGAATAGCTGTACCTCTTTGTATTTCGCACCCGCGACCAGAATTAGAGTATGTGATTACCAATTCAGGAGCATCAATTATCATTGCCCATCCGAACTTTGAAGATATACTGCGTCCTCTAGCTACTGAACAAAATTTACGATTTATTCTCACTTCAGAAACGCTTCTTGATCATGTTGGTCATCTTCCAGAAATAGATATTACTAGACGTGCATTAATTCTTTATACAAGCGGCACAACAGGTAAAGCAAAGGGTGTAGTTACGACTCATCAAAATATCCAAGCTCAAGTGACCAGCTTAATCACAGCTTGGGAATGGACTTCTAGCGACCGCATTCTGCACGTACTTCCTTTACATCATATTCATGGGATCATTAACGTACTGACTTGTGCTTTATGGGCTGGGGCGGAATGCCATATGTTGAGCAAGTTTGATGCAGAAGTTGTTTGGCAGCGAATTTGCGATAGTGACTTAACCTTATTTATGGCAGTCCCAACGATTTATGTAAAGTTGATTGCTGCTTGGGAAAATGCTTCTAAAGAACGCCAAAAAACCATGTCAGCAAGTTGTGCAAAAATGCGGCTGATGGTTTCTGGTTCAGCCGCTTTACCAGTTCAAGTTCTAGAAAAGTGGCAGAAGATTAGCGGCCATTTTCTGCTGGAACGCTATGGGATGACAGAAATTGGCATGGCATTATCAAACCCTTTACATGGTCAACGTTACTCAGGATATGTAGGTCAGCCTTTGCCACAAGTGGAAGTTAGATTAGTGGATGAAACTGGAGAAATAGTTCCACCAGGCTCACCAGGAGAAATCCAAGTCAAAAGCCCTGGAGTGTTTTTAGAATATTGGCAAAACTCGCAAGCAACTGCTAAAGCATTTCGAGATGGCTGGTTCTGCACAGGAGATTTTGCCATAGTTGAGAACGGCAATTACCGCATTTTAGGAAGAATGAGTGTGGATATTATCAAAACAGGAGGTTATAAAGTTTCTGCTTTAGAAATTGAGGAAGTACTCAGAACGCATCCAGATATTCAGGAATGTGCAGTGGTTGGGGTTGCAGATCCTGAGTGGGGTGAGCGAGTCTGCGCGGCGTTGGTATTGCGATCGCAGTGCCAATTGACATTAGAATCTTTTAGAAAATGGGCAAAAGAACAATTAGCCGTTTATAAAGTCCCAACCCGAATTCTCATAGTTGAGGAACTACCGCGCAACGCGATGGGGAAAGTGACTAAGCCGACAGTTGTTGAGATATTTCGTACATCCTCAGCCCTGAATTATAGCGATAGCCAGTAGTGTGAGGACATCAGTAGACGAGAAAACTTAGACACTCAAAGACTTTTAACCCTGTCACCTATCACCTATAAGCTGTCCCCTGCTATAGCTTGAAAATTAACAAGCACTCGTTTTTTTCTCCTGTTTTAAAGTATCCTTGGGAGTATTCGGCGGACACCAGAAAAGGTTTTTGCTGGATATGCCAAGGGATTCTAAAATTCCTCGCATCACCTCTGTACAGTACATCCAATGTCCCAAGTCGTCATACATCCGATCAGGGTTAAACTCGACATTATAATGCAGCACATGAGGAAGGTTTAAAAACTCTTCGCTAGCTTGGGGAGAAAGTAGCAAGAGTTGAAATGGTTTACCCTGGCATTGTTTTTCCAGTTTGCTCACCAAATCAATCACCCCACCGCGATTAGCAATTCCTGTACGCACGAAAAGTGCCTGGTCGCAGTTCTCGATTGTGTACCAAAACCGTTGAGAACGTGCTGTATAACGAACGCGCATCCGTTCATAAACGGGAGACATATCGCTCTTCGGATTGTCTGTGTCTTCAACTTCGTGGGCGAAAGATAAACCCGTCCATTTACTGTGGTAAATTCTGCCTGCCTCCGGATTGTAATGTAGGAAGCTAGGATTCCACATATCATAAAAACCGTTTTCGATGATATCTGCAATATCTGCAATATTGGTAGTACGCGTCAGATCAAAGGGAAAGGCGGGGCCATCATACTCCATTTTGTACAGCATCATACGAACAGCACAGCGATCGCCCAGAGGGATAATTGCCACACGACTGATATCTGATAATTTACACTGATATTGAAATAAGACAGCAGATTTTGGTGGGATTTTCACCCGACTTTCTAGTCCATAATTGCCAATCATCATCGTGCGGAAAGGAATATCGGGATGCAGTGGATCTTCATAGACACCTGCTGGCATAGCTTTTAGGGCATTCCGTACTTCTGCCCACATGGGTTGGATGTTGTACTCGTGGTCTGATTCGTTGATGATCCAAAGACGGCGCTCGTCTTTTTGCAAAATCCCCAGATGCCCGTCATAGAACAAAACTTGTGAGTTGTTCGGCGCAAAAAGATTGAAGGCGGCACTGTATTCTATATCAATACCAGGGGATATTTCTACAGTTGTGGCGATCGCGCCATCTTCTTGCACTGCAAAGAAGGGGAGTGTTCCTTTGGGGGCATTTGTGGCGATGTAAATACCTGGAAGCAATCTGGCTTTATCTTGCAGTACAGTTTGTAGTTCTTGCCAATAGGGAGCAATGGTGTAGCTATATTTTGATGGATTGTTGATCCGCAAACGCTTCTCTTCGATACAAGCACAGACATAAAAGCCTGCATTGTCAAGGTAAATGGGAATTTCGTTCGGCTGCCAGAAGTGTTGCTTTTCTTTTGCTAATTCGGCTTTGCTAATGTTAAACAATTGCAAGTCGATTGCTTCATACATCAGGCGATGACCGATAGTGTTGGGGTGGGCTGGGTCGAAAGATATACCCTCTCGCCAGCGTCCTTGCCCATCATCTAATGCTGCCAACCAATCTAAAATCGGCACACCCCAATTCAACATCCGATTGTTTGTATCTTTTAGTAGCCAGTGATGCTCAGGAGAATAGTCGCCATTGGGATATAAACCCCCCAAAATTGGGCGCGCTCCTAGTTTTCGTGTCATTTTCACCAGCTGCTGTAAACCACTTTCAAACCGCCTTTGTATCGCCCGCCGTTCGTGAGGAGGACAGTAAGCTAATCCTTCGTTACCCAGAGACAAAGCAATAATTACTACATCCGGTTGTTCTGGCGTAACTACTGATCCAAATCGGGCGATCGTTCTGCTGACATTGGCTCCCACCTCTGACAGATTTACTACTCTATGTCCATATTTTTGCTGCAAAGCTTGCTCTAGTAGCCAGACCCAACCTTTCAACAACCAAGCTTTATGGCCATTAGCAACAGAACTACCAATGACTACAATTTTTAAACTTTCTGTCTCTTGTCCTGGCAGTTTCTTGATAGTAGTCGCCGTTGGCTGCTCAATGTATCCGAACCCATAAGGCTGCAAATAACCGAATGCGCCATCATCCACAACAATAGTACCCGCATCCTCGTCATTATTGATTGGCACCCAACGATTAGAACCTAGAGCTTCCCACTGCCAACGACCTTTTGCATCGAAACGTACATATTTGTATTCCACTCTCTGACAATCACCTGACTCTAAAGATGGCTGAATCTCAATTTCTAGGTCTGTCCACCATAAAGGATAGCGATTGGCATTTGTGCGAAGGTGAACACATCTAGTAATATCCCACAACCCCAATTCGAGAGTAGAACCGACTAGACCAATAGATTCACCAGTTTGCGTGTATGCACTAACCTGGAATCGATACATAAACTTTTTGTTGATTTAGGAATAAAATTTTACAGAGAAGATTGAAAATTCTAAATATTTTCACTGACAATCCTACAACTACATACAACATCCAAAGTCTGTTTTACAAATAACCCTGAGTATGCTGTTGTATAAATATTTTCAAAAAATAAAAATTCAACTTTTCGCTAGCAGCTTATGAAAGCAACTACTTTAGCCTCAAAATTACCATACTAGTTTTGAATTGATTTCTGAAATTATAAAGTTTGTAAAAATTTAGGAGCCAGAATGATTAAAGAATAAAGATAAATATTTGATAAATCAATTTACTAATCCTATAGATACTTCTAAATTCTGACTTCTGACTCCTGGGTGCTGAATTCGTACTAAAGTTTCTTTTAGAAATGTTCCTAGATTTTTATTAATATAATTTACCTTATTATCTTAACTTATAAAGATTTAAAAATACTTTTAAACTATTTTTATAACCTCCTTAATAATGATTACCAGTCCTTAACTTATATTTAATCAATTTTAGTAAACCTGAAAAAATCCAATGAGGAATATTCAAAAATAAAAGATTAATTCTGCACAAATAGTTGGAAAGTTTAATTATATGGCTTAATTGTCAGCAGTTTTGGTTAAATGTTTCACTATCATTACCAAATTTTCGTGAAATAGTATGAGCGATCGCCCTTAAAATCTTACCTTTAGCCAAGTTACTGAAAGAGCTTAAACCAAGTACCCTTTTTACAATAGCTACAAGTTTAAAATGCATTTTATTTTATAGCTAGCATTAACTTTATTCATCACCTACAGAAATAACGCTCAATATTTGAGACAACAACATCTTGGGGAGATAGTATCATTCAATTATTAAATTGGATGTCTGATGCTCGTTCATATTTTCCGAAAACTCTAGGTACAATGGTCAGATAGTTTGGGGAAATAGTTGGTTATTTTGATGGCAGAACTACTAGTGGTACTGTAGAAGGGATTAACAATAAACTCAAGTTAATTAAAAGACTTGGGTATGGCTTGCGCAATTTTAGTAATTTTCGATTACGTAGCTTATTAAACTGGCATTTTACTATTAATTCTCCATAAAAGTACCGGAATAACCAGTATTCCTCAAGAGAGGATTTTTAAAAAAATAGCTAATTCTACCTAACGCTTCTGCGGCACTAAAACGCACACCAGATTCTAAATCTTTGATAATTTCCAAATTAATGCTAGATTAATAAAAACAATATCAGTATATTTACGAAATTATTTAAGTTACATAAATTTTTGCTTACTTTCGGCTTTTTGAAAGCATTTTCTCTTCTAATCTTAGATAGAGATCGCTCTTGCAATCAAAAGCTCAAATAGCATGGCTAGGCTTTTGTTTATGACAAATTTACATAATTTATTACCTTTGAAGTAAATGCAAAACTAGCTCTGCCTATTAATACTTTTTCAAAAATTTTTTGTGATTATTTCTTGCCATTGCTCAATCTGGTTCTGTAGTTGTAGTTAGCGATCGCACTATGGAAAAACTTCCTGCACAATCATTCAAATCCAAACTAATAATTCTTGGATAAGGTTGAGTTACTCCTTGTAGTCACTTACGTCATCCTTGCAGCAACTTCCGCCTTGACGTTTCGGTGTTTCGCGCAGGCTGTAGCAACTTCCGCCTTGACGTTTGGGTATTTCGCGCAGTCTGTATTTTTGTAGCAACGCACCGCAAATCTCTGCTGGCTATTTGGTGAGAGTACAGCACTGTAAATCTCTGCTGTTGCGTTAACACTATCGTCTATAACGTACCCTACTAAGATAAATGTAGTTTTAATTGCCCGTAAAGTACTTAAACTTTGAATTTTTTCAGAAAAATCAACAATTCCACGTATGACAATTTTTTTAACAATTGTCCACTATAGAGTTATCAGTAATTGAAAAAATGTTGCGTGGTATTGCTTATAAATATGGTAGCAACAGCCATGAATATCAGAAGGCTGGGGGTACTCGAAAAAGCGATGTCTACGACGGGCTACGCCTACGCAAGCGTACTGTTCGTCAAAGCATAGTTGCACCAAAATAAATAGGTGCGATTAAACAGTTTTATTAATGCGATCGCATATATCGCTAACTAAAATTGAGAGCGATCGCCTATACTCCTAAAAGCGCAGTTGTTCAATCGCCGAGACATCCAAACCTGTGATATTAGCTACCTGTTCCACAGTCATTCCACCCGCTATTAAGTTGCGTACAGTTTGTAACAACTGCGATTCTGCTCTGTCGGCTCGTTGACGTTCTTGTTCGGCGCGGCGGCTTTCTTGTTCGGCGTAGTGGCGTTCTTGTTCTTCCGGTGTTGGCAGTAATTCTCCCTCTAAAGTTGCCCAGCGTAACCAAGTCGCATCAATTCCTTTATAATTTCCTTGCCAACGCTGCAATGCCAAACCTAAAGATTCACTTAGCAGTTGATTGCGTTCATTAACAACCAGAGGTTGATAAACTCTTTGTTGGATAGAAAAACCTGCCCAATCATCTGGGTTAAAAGGGTCATACCAGAAATATTCTGGTACGCGCATTTGATTTTGATAAATCAGCTTTTTCTCGTTTTTGTCTGCGGCGGCTGTACTATCTGAAAGCAATTCAATCACAACATCGGGTGCTTTTCCTTCTTCCCAAACAACCCAACTTTTGCGTTCACCTTTAGGCACACCCAAGACTACAAAAAAGTCTGGCCCTTTAAAATCTTTGTTTTTTACCTGCGCCAAACTGTAGTAAACAAACATATTCCCGCCAACGAACCCATCTTCTCGTTGTGATAACCAAGGAATTAAGGCATCTATCAGCAAGTCCATCTGGGCTTTGTGCCTTGCGCTTTCCATTGGAATACCATCATCATAGGGAAGTTCCGCTTGGGTAGGCGGAAGTTCAATCAGGGTTATAGGTAAAGTAGTTTCTGACATGGCTGTTCACCAGTGGGTAGCCCGCAGCGAATATATCTATATTACAAGAAGGAAATGGCAGGCTTTGAATGACGAGGATACAACAGAAAACAAAGGCGATCTCATCTATTTGATACTACTTCAAGATGAAAAAAGCTGATTCGTCTTTAACTACCCAAATTTCTCAGAGTCAGCGTTGCCTAAAACTAATCACAAAAAACATCTTAATCAAAAGCAAACATATCTAAATTATCCGGCAATGCTTTCAATTAAATGCCAATAGCGATTCTGTTCAATGGCTTGTTTTACAAAATCAAATATTTCCCGGCAATGATTATGCAGTTGGAGTGGTAGTTCCTCATTTTTAATCACAATACTCATTCGGGTTTCAGTCTCAGTAGCAGTTGATTTCTCAATGAATACTTCAACCTTGACCAATTTAGAAAACGGAATATTACCTGGAATCTCACGAGCCAGGATGTAATCATGGTTGTAATATTGAATTTCTAAATCACAGTTTTGTAAAAGGTCTAAAAGTAATGGCTGGAGATTGTCAACATTAATGGAAATAGTAAATGAACAAGTATAGCGAGCCATAATAGCCCCAAGCTTTGCAACACTCCGTCCATCGTATAATACCGAAGCCGCTAAACGGTAAATAATTACAAATTGATTACACAACGCTACTAAGTATTGGCAAAAAGCTATCTATAGGTTAATCGCTAATCGCCAAAAAACTTTACAATAAGTCTTTGGTGGAGGTGGATTATGAAAGTAGCAATTACTGGAGCAACAGGATTAGTTGGTCATTCTTTGGTAGAAAGACTTCACAAACAAGGTGAGCAAGTGTTGGTGTTAACTCGTAACCCTAGCTTTGCTCAAAAGGTTTTTCCGCGAGAAAATTTTCCTAATGTAGAAATTACTGCTTATACACCAAATAAATCTGGCACTTGGCAAGATAAAATTGCCGGTTGCGAAGCTGTAGTTAATCTTGCCGGAGAACCAATTGGTGAAGGACGCTGGACACCAGAACGCAAGCAAGAAATTCTGAATAGTCGTCAGTTAGGTACGCAGAAAATAGTTGAAGCCATAGCTAAAGCTAATCCCAAACCCAGAGTGTTAGTAAATACATCGGCAATTGGTTACTATGGCACAAGTGAAACCGCTACCTTTGATGAAGCTAGTGTCTCTGGTAATGATTTTCTTGCCCAAGTCTGCCAAACCTGGGAAGCAGAAGCAACAAAAGTTAAAGATGCTGGTGTGCGGCTGGTAATTCTTCGTTTTGGTATTGTTCTCGGCAATGGTGGAGCTTTAGCAAAAATGATTCCACCTTTTCAACTGTTTGCTGGTGGGCCAATTGGCAGTGGTCGTCAATGGTTTTCTTGGATTCATATTGACGACTTAGTAAATCTGATTTTGCAAGCTTTAAATAAGTCAGACATGGAAGGAGTATACAATGCCACTGCTCCAAATCCAGTCCGCATGAACGATCTCAGCCACACTTTAGGACAAGTATTGCATCGTCCCTCATGGTTGCCTGTTCCGGCTTTTGCAATTGAAGCACTTTTAGGAGACGGAGCGATTGTTGTTTTACAAGGTCAGCAAGTTTTACCTAAACGTACTTTAGATTCTGGTTTTCAGTTTCAGTATCCTAATTTGCAACCAGCTTTAAAGCAGATTTTAAAGTAAAAGTCAATGGTCAAGAACAGGGTGTAGGGAAGACGTTATTGGAGAAGGCTTGGAACCCCCACCAATACAATCGTCTTAAAAAGACGGGGCTTGTATCCCAAGGGTGGTTCGATGCTATCTCTTAGCCTACACCCCACACACCGCCCCAACGGCACTTGGTCAAGGTTAAAAAACTTTGAACTATTGACTCTTAACAATAATTAATCAGCCTGAAATTTTCGAGAAACCCAACTGACAATCCCACTGAGAATAGCACCTCCCATGAGGATGCCAATAGCTGGGTTAAATACTGGTTGCCAAAGTTTGTGCCACAAATCAAGGCCTAAGTTGACTCCTGTGGCTTCACCCAAAACAGCGATCGCAAACCAGCCAAATCCCAATAAAACCAAAAATACATCGGCTACCAAAATCAAGTTGAGCCAACTCAAAAATTTATCTTTCATCTGTAGAGTAGGGAATGGGGAATAGGGAGTAGGGAGTAGGGGCTAAGACTAATATGATTGTAGGTCTTAGTAAGATAAGTTTTAAACTAACCTCTAACCTCTAACCTCTAGCCCCTAGTCTCTAATCTTCAAACAACCACTTTTTCACTTTTTGTAGACTTTGCCAATCTGGTTTTCTGGTCAGACCGTCTTCAATACTGTCTCTGATTTCATCGCGCCATTCTGGATTCACCAAGAATAACTGTTGTACAGCATCAATATGTTGGCGCAACCCTTTTTGACCAGTTTCTAACATAGCTAAAGTAATATTCACTCTAGCTTGTGGGTCTTGCGGGCTGATCTTTACTGCTTTTTGTGCAGCTTTATAGGCTAAGTTAGGCTTGTTATCTAGCAAATACAACCATGCTAAACAAATCCAAGCCGCAGCAGTTTTCGGAGCGCGATCGCACACCTCTTTAAACACAGGGATTAAAGAATCCACTGCTTCACCAGCTTTATAGCGTTCCAAACCTGTATCAAACAGGGATTCAACGGTGTTAGTCATTAGTCATTAGTCATTGGTCATTGGTCATTAGTCATTAGTCATTAGTCATTAGTAAATACAAATAACAAAGGACAAATGACAAAGGCTGAACGGAGGCTTTCTCCGCTCAGAACTTTGTAAGACAGGATAATCTTACTACACACCAAATGACTTACCGCAACCACAGGTTTGGTTAGCGTTAGGGTTAGTGAACTGAAAACCGCCGCCAATCATGGCATCGCTATAATCAAGCATTAAACCATACAGGTAGAGTAAGCTTTTGCGATCGCAAACAATTTGGAAGCCCTCATAGTCAAAAACTTCATCATTAGGGGTGATCTTGCTAGTGTCCTCAAAATCCATCATGTAAGACATTCCAGAACATCCGCCTTGGCGCACTCCTACCCGCAAGCACAAGTCTTGGCCTTGCTTTTCTTGCAGGAGCTTAACTTGGCGCAAAGCTGTTTCGCTTAACAGAATGCCGCGTTGTTGAGGCTGCGTTGCTTGTGTCATCTTTTGTTAACTCCTTGAATAACCAGTAACCTTATAGAATCTTGTGATTGCTGCTGGCTTAATTAGTAATTTTTGTATATATTCTAGCGACATTGCGGCCGCAAATTGCCAATTGTAAACACTCCGTCAAAAGTAGCCAAAGCTTTTTATTCTAGAATTGAGAGACTCGGTGTATTTAAAGATTCGGTATCTATAAAATTTAAGCCTTGTGGCAGCCTGAGTCGCAATTCCTCTTCAGGTGTATGCAGCTAGGAAAATTTCATCCCCAGCTAGCCATCCCCAACAGTTGACTTCCAATTTGCTTCCTTTGATTAACTGACTCTATGACAAGTTTTAATCGCTCTACCAGTCGTCGGTTGAAGAAATTATCTCAAATTCCTTCTGTATGGGAGGGCGATCGCCGTCCATTGTCATCACCGATCCAGCATTTAGACTCATCGACTAATGGTGATTGTATTCTTTGGGTTGATGGTTCGCAAGGTATTGTCAGAGGGATGGATGTAGTACCTCCCGAAACCGGCCCCGAAGCCATTGTTCGCACTTTAATGCGGGCAATGGAGCATCCTCATAGTCCTGCTAAACCTGCTAGGCCTCATAAAATTGTTGTCAGAGACCGAGAAATTCAATTTTACCTGCGTGGCGTATTGCAAGATTTGGATATTGTCATCGACTACACGCCAGAATTGCCTTTAATTGATGAATTATTTCGCGGGTTTGCAGAAATTATTGATAACCAAAGCCCAGATTTACCGCCACAGTATGCCCAAGCTTTGCAAGAAAAAGCATTCGCTATTTGGCAAGCAGCCCCCTGGGAATTTTTAGAAGAACAGCAAATCTTATCAATAGAAATTAACAAGTGGGATGTCGGTACACTCTACGCCTCAGTCATGGGAATGTTGGGCATGGAATACGGAATTTTGTTTTATCGCTCAGAAGATTCCCTCAAGCATTTCCGTGCCGCAGTTTTACAAGCTGATGAATCACAAGGGCATTTAGAAGAAGCCTTTCTCAAGCAAGATTGCCTATTTCTTACCTTTGAGCGTCCAGATGCTGAAGATGATGATTTTGCAGAAGTAGAGTTCTCAGAAGTTGAACCGACTTTTGGCAATATTCACCCTCTTGAAGGACTGAGGTCTGTTTTATATGAAGAAGAGGCACTAGTAATTTATGTTGCCTTAGAAAGCCTTTGCCGGTTTATTCGTGACCACCGTCGGCAGTTACGGGATCATTCTTTCCCCGAACTGAGCCGACGCTATCGCATTTCTCTGCCCGAATCAGATGCAGCAACAAAATCAATATCGGTAACTGTGTCTTCTCTGCCGCAATTGGCAACTGAATTAGAAGAAATGGCAGGTTTTGATGACTCAGAATCGGAAATGGAAATACCAGATTTACCAATCTTCCGTTCTTTGAGAGATGATCTAATTCCCGAAGATTCTTTTCTGAGCTTGGGAGTAGTATCTTGGGAAATGTTGGAATACCTGCGTAAAGGCGTAAATTATCATCCATCAGGAGAAATAGAACAGGTAGGCGATGGATTACCTGTAATTTTGATTCAAACTTCCCGTCCCAAAGCTAAGACTGTAATTGAAAGTATAGAAGCTGCTGGTGGACTGCAAGCAATTTGTTTTAATCCAGGTGCCGATCCTTTCGATGGCGATCGCTACGATTTAGGTTTATTACAAACTCAAAATGGTGAATTGTTCCTGTTCGGCGAATTTTTAGATAACGACCCCATCCATGTAGAAGCACGAAGAAAATGGAATCAACGGTGTAAAAATACCAAAGGCTACTGTGGGTTAATCATTGCCAAAGGACTGACGGGATCTGCCCGTGGAAATCCCCAATTGCGAGACATGGTGGCTTTGTTTGAAGCGCGTTCTCTTTCACCTAAAGATTTAGGACTTGGGACTCTTCAACTTATGCCCCAAATCTAAATGCGATAAAACTTAGTAGCGTAGTAAGGCTGAGTGGAGTAAAGCTTAGACGTAGCCTTTTTGTTACTGTACCCATATTCGGGTTTATAAGCTATTGCGCCTACAAGTTGCACTATTCAAATTGTGAATAAAAGACTCAAACCTTATCCCCTGCTCCCTTAGGTGTTTAATCGCTTAGACTCATTAAGCAATAGGCTGTTCATTTTATTTCTGCATTCAAGAGAGAGTTATAGCAAGCAAAAGCCTGGAAATTCTTTTTGTGTTCTTATTTGATGATTAGACCTTCTCCTAATCTATCCGGCTACTGCTATAAATTCATCATTTGTTGAGTAAAGGCTAACTCTGCGATTGAGTTTAACTTGAATTCGACAGATTCAAATAACCCCTCTCCACACCTCAAAGGAGATACTTAAAAACACTTGTTAATTAAGAATATTTAAGCCCCTCTCCGACGCGGATAGGAGTTACGCTGAGGACAAAAAAACTTGTCATCCCTTGAAGTTTAAGAGTTTTGCTTACAGATAAACAGCTTATAGACTCTTCTAAATGTTTAGTTAATTGTGGTTAGCCACAATTAGGGCATTTTTTGCAATTATTAATTACTTATTTTCACAACTAACAATGCGATCGCTGTTCTAACTAAATTACTTTATCTATTTTTCATAAAGCATAGATATTCCTTAGCTTGCTAGTAGCTAGCTAAGTATATTACATCAGCAAATAGAAATTGAATTGAGCTTTTTTCTTAACTATATCCTTACAATAATAACTGACTATTACTTAAGTATGTTTATTTGTTTATAAATACTCTTATGTATCTATCAATTTAATCAAACTTTTAACTTTGTCTCACTAGCTTTGTATTTTTTTTATAAAGTTAAAAAATAACGTAATTAGCCATTTAATAAAGATTTTTTAAACCTCTAATATCAGGGTTATAATAGCCTTACAGATGAAAATCAAGCAAATAATAACTTATCCAGTATTTGAGTTATAAATAATTTTTACGATTGGGCTGGAGGTAGACTAAAAAAAATTTGTTGCTATTTTTGTCCAAGGAAATCAAACTTGTTCTTAGCACTAGCGAAAATCATCTAATAGATACATTACATAGTAAGTATTTATTAATTAAACTAAACAAGCAGATAAATTACCAAGCTAGAAATAGTGTGTAACAGCAGGAACAAAATAGTGTCCTAAGAAATATTAGAGGCTTTCAGGATGATTAGTTAACTACCTTAAATGGTGAAGCCACTACTTTTAGTATTAGTTACAAGGAAGTATAAGCTACTCCATTTAAGGTCTAGAATTACCCAGCAGTTACTTACAAACTGAGTCTAAATTTGTGGTATGTCTAACCTAATTAGTATCAAAAATGAAAGTAACTTAATAATAGCAAAATCATTATTCCCATGAGAGCGATCACTTATAGGTGCGTATTATGAGGTAGTTAACCACCCAACATCCATACCTATATAACTATCTAACTTGGCAGAGGCTGAGTTATTAAATATGATTATCTCTCTAGAAATATGACTAATGTTATACAACATAGAAGCAAAAATGCTTTTGTTCAAAAACTTTGCACTCTTAATTGAGCCAACCTTAGATATCTCAAACAAGTTGAGCGAATTTGATTGTCACGTTTTCTTGAGATCATTATTGATGAAACCGTCACAAGTAATGAATGTACACTGATGACTTTTACTGTCACAATAGTAATTCCATTCTTATATCTTATTGGAAAAGAATGAATAGTTTGTCCAATTGATGAATTTTTGTGTCTACAGCATTGCTTGTTTCGTGACACAAACTCTGATAATCTTATTCCTCCCCGCCTGGAGTTTTTTATTGTTTTGATGGTGTTAATATACAGCAGATAGCATGATAATGACTAATAAAAAATGGGCCGTTAAACGTATTACTGTGAATTTAGCAACACAGGAAGCAGAGAAGCTAGAAAAATATTGTCAGCAGACAGGTAGACCAGCAACAGATGTAATTCGTGAACTGATTCGCGGGTTACCGATATCTGAGGAAAACAAAGAAGCAAATAGATAGGGAAAATATGGAATTGCTTTTACAGCGTCGTAGATGTTCGCTGTTTTTCCTAAAAAGTACCTATCATGCTTTTTTGAGTCCACCTTTACTAAATTTTGTGTATCCCAACACAAAGTTTTTCAAATGTAAATTTAGTACTCAGGACTAAATAAAGTAATAAAAGCAATTTTATTACCAGTGGGTTGAAACCCACGTGCATCTACATACTGGTGGACTCCTGAGAAAATTCTGACAAATAATCATTTCTCACTCAGCGAATGCTAGACATTGCGAATAGGCTTAATGTCACTCGCAAATTCCGACCCCAACCCAGTTACAATTTGTAAAGAAACTGAAGAGGTAGGACGGAATGCGCGTTGCAATCGTAGGTGCGGGATTGGCTGGGCTAGCAACCGCTGTAGATTTAGCCGATGCTGGCTGTGAAGTCCAGATTTTTGAGTCCCGTCCGTTTGTTGGTGGTAAAGTTGGCAGTTGGATTGATGGCGATGGCAATCATATAGAAATGGGATTGCACGTCTTTTTTGGCTGCTACTACCAACTGTTTGACTTAATGGAAAAAGTCGGGGCGTTGTCACATTTACGCCTCAAAGAACATACTCATACTTTTATTAATAAAGGCGGACGCATTGGTGCTTTAGATTTTCGCTTTTTCACTGGTGCGCCTTTTAATGGGTTAAAAGCATTCTTTACTACTTCCCAATTATCTTTACAAGATAAATTACAAAATGCGATCGCCTTAGGAACCAGCCCAATAGTAAGGGGATTGGTAGACTTCGACGGGGCGATGAAAACCATCCGCAACCTAGATAAAATTAGCTTTGCTGATTGGTTCCGCAGTCACGGTGGTAGTGAAGGTAGCATCAAACGGATGTGGAACCCCATCGCTTACGCTTTAGGATTTATTGACTGCGAAAATATTTCTGCCCGTTGTATGTTGACCATCTTCCAGTTTTTCGCAGTTAGGAGCGAAGCTTCTGTATTGCGGATGCTGGAAGGTTCTCCTGATGGCTACTTACATAAACCCATCGTCGAATATTTAGAAGCCAGAGGCACGAAAATTTACACCCGTCGGCAAGTGCGAGAAATTCAGTTTGCCGAAGAAGGTGAGCAAACCCGTGTCACTGGCATAGTCGTAGCGCAAGGTGATACCACAGAAACTATTACAGCTGATGCCTATGTCTGTGCTTGTGACATTCCGGGAATTCAGCGCATATTACCGCAAGATTGGCGGAAGTGGTCAGAATTTGACAATATTTACAAATTAGAGGCAGTGCCAGTCGCTACAGTACAGTTACGCTTTGATGGTTGGGTGACAGAACTGCAAGATGCACAGAAACGCAAACAACTCAACCATGCCGTAGGGATAGATAACTTGCTGTATACTGCTGATGCAGACTTTTCTTGTTTTGCTGATTTGGCGTTAACTAGTCCCAGTGATTACTATCGCCCAGGACAAGGTTCATTGCTGCAATTGGTGCTAACACCAGGCGATCCATTTATTAAAGAAAGTAACGAAGCGATCGCCCAACACGTTCTCAAGCAAGTGCATGAACTTTTCCCATCATCACGCGAACTCAACATGACTTGGTATGGTGTCGTCAAACTTGCCCAGTCTCTCTATCGAGAAGCCCCAGGAATGGACTTATATCGCCCTAATCAAAAGACTCCAGTACCGAATTTCTTCCTAGCAGGGAGCTATACCCAGCAAGATTATATCGATAGTATGGAAGGAGCGACAATTTCTGGAAGACAGGCAGCAAAAGTGATTTTAGAGACTATCAAGCAGTAGCGAACCCCAGAGGAAAAATATCGAATGTCAAATTGGCTAGAGCATAGCGTACAGGTAGAAGTCGAGGCTCCCATTGATTTGGTGTGGAGTCTTTGGGCTGATTTAGAGCAAATGCCCCGGTGGATGAAATGGATTGATTCGGTGAAAATACCACCCGACAATCCAGATATATCTATTTGGAAACTCAATACTGGCGGTTTGGAATTTACTTGGAAATCCCAGATTCTCAAAGTTATTCCCAACCAAATTATTCAATGGAAATCAATTGATGGTTTACCCAACCAGGGAGCAATTCGTTTCTATGATCGCCACAATAGTAGTATCGTCAAGCTATCTGTGTCCTACGCTATCCCCGGCATCATTGGCAAAATTATGGACAACTTGTTTCTAGGACGGGCAGTAGAGTCAACTATTCAAGCTGACTTGGAAAGATTTAGGCAATATGCTTTAAGCAGGCAACAGGCAACAGCTAACAAGGAACAGGTTTGAAAGAGACGTAGCAATGCTACGTCTCTACAGGGGTTGTGAATATTTATATAATTTCTGAGCTTTTCTACAATATTATTAGCAAATTCAAATTATGCAGCGTTAAAAACTGTTGGTTGTGGAAGCGGATCACCCGCAGCTTCATAAGCAATCATCAAAGATTCTAGTGCTTCAATTCCATTGGCTACAGCTAACTCGTAAGTATCACCATGAGTCCGCCAACGCTGTCCGGTAAAATCAGGAAACCCTACCAAGAAGCAATCATCCTCTTGTGACCACTGAATTATTATTTGGTAATTGAGTTTACTTGTCTGGAAGTGCGAAAACTACCAAGTTGGGTCGCTAAACAAATGTATTGTCAACTCCTCATTTGTTGCTGGTACTGCTGAAATACAAGCACGGATGACATCACCATCTTCAAGTTCTACGGTACAAGCGTGACATGAACCCATGAGACAGCCAGTGGGAATAAACACTCCAGCACGTTCTGCTACATCTAAAAGTGCTTCTCCCACTTCGGCATTCACTGTGACATCATCTGGCAAAAATCGAACGCTAACACTCATGAAATTTTCGGCTAACTATGACAAAAAGGGTGTTAAGTCTAAATGACGATCTACTTCAGCCGCCAGCGTATCTAAGATTTGCTCTCGCTGTTCTCGGTAGTTGGCTACACCTGTGGGCAAGGATTTTAAACCTCGCTGTTGACGCAGGCGATTTAACCAAGCACGTCGCCAAGGCCCGTTGTCAAACAGTCCGTGCAGATAAGTTCCCCAAACTGACTGACATTTATCTACTAATCCTAAATTAACATCATCAAATAAGGGTTGATACGCTTGACCATCTCCTGTTTGTTCAATGCGCGATCGCCCTTGGTGGATTTCAAACCCCATGACTGGTAAGCCCATTTGGGGATAGTTTGAGCTAACTTGACGCTGACGAGCAATTTTTTGCCCTGTAATTACTGTTCTAATAGGTAATAAATTCAAACCTTGAAATCTGCCTGCTTGACCTTCTATCCCTTCGGGGTCGGCAATGATTTGTCCTAGCATTTGGTAGCCGCCGCAAATACCTAAAACTGTACCACCAGAGGCGGCGTAATTTTGAATAGCTTCTGCCATGCCGCTTTTCTGCAATAAGATTAGGTCAGCAATTGTGGTTTTTGTACCAGGAATAATTACCGCATCTGGATGACCTAAATCTTGTTTGGGACTGAGGTATCTCACTGAAACTGTGGACTCTGATTCTAACGGGTCAAAGTCAGTAAAGTTGGCAATTCTCGGTAAGCGGATGACAACTATATTTAGGTCAGCTTGAGCTTTATGCGATTTTCGATCTAGTAAATCGAGCGAGTCTTCGGCGGGGAATAGTTCTTGGAAATAAGGCAGAACACCAATCACAGGCTTTTTCGTGCGTTCTTCTAACCATTGGATGCCTGAATCTAAGAGCGATCGCTGCCCTCGGAATTTGTTAATAACTATACCTTTAATTAAATCTCGTTCATCTTGATCAAGTAACTCTAAAGTACCTACCACATGGGCAAAAGCACCACCACGGTCAATATCAACTACCAAGATTGTGGGTGCATTTAAATATTTTGCTATCCGCATATTGGTCAAGTCACGGTGCTTAAGGTTAATTTCTGCCGGACTTCCTGCACCTTCGCAAACGAGTATGTCAAATTCTGTGGATAGATGTTGTAGAGATTCTTCTATCGCCCGCCAACCAATATCAAAAAATTGCTCGTAATAATCTGCTGCTTTAACTTTACCTACAGGTCTACCTTTAACAATTACCTGAGAGGTCATATCGCCTTGGGGTTTAAGTAAAATTGGATTCATTTCTACCCAAGGAACCACCCCGGAAGCCCAAGCTTGTACCGCCTGTGCATAACCAATTTCTCCCCCATTAGCGGTGACATAAGCATTTAAAGCCATATTTTGACCTTTAAAGGGAGCCACTCGCCAACCACGCCGCGACAACAAACGGCAAATAGCAGTAGTTAACAGTGATTTCCCCGCGTGGGATGTTGTACCCACTACCATAATTGCTTTCATACTTAATATCTTAATAAGAGGGTGAAATATTTAATCTCAACGGATGATATTGCAATCCGCTCATCAACAGTTATACGCTAAGAAGCTTACAAAGCTCTAGGTAGAAAAATATTCATACCTAAGCTACTGCTCTATGTTACTTAAATAACTCTCATCAAAACTTCGGAAAGTTCCTCAGATGTTGATGAAGAATTTATATTGGATTTGATGCTTCCGTAGATATATTGTTCCCTTTTGTAACCTAAATATTAACTTTAAGATTTCTAATTCTAAAAAGGCAGTCTGAACCAACGAATGCCAGCATTGTATAGATAATCCTGCCAGGAAGGGGCAGGCCAATTTTTACCCTGATACTTTTCTATGAGTTGATGACCTAAAGGGGTGAGGCGAAAACTATCGGTAATTCCCTGTCCATCGACTTCTCGCCGTAGTACACCTACTTGGATTAACCAGTCTAAGGTGTTATAACAGGTCAGTTCTGATAAGGGACGCTGTGTATAGCCGTGTTTGACACCATTTTCTAGAGCGATCGCATTTAATGCTACACTCTGCTGACGCATGGCTATAAATAAACCAATAGTAAAAGGTGAACAAAAAAGCGATCGCTCTGCCCTAGCTACTGTGCTAGACGTGTAAGTGAAGGTTTTCGCGGTTTGAGAATCAAGGTTAGCCATTTGTGTATGTGTTTTTATTTGGATAAAGATTAATTTAAAAATATAGTATTTTACTGTACTAGCTACTTACTCTTGAGTAGAAATCGCTAGAACAAAATAATTGAAGCTGTTTTTCAGTTAACTTATTTAATTATTGTAAATTATTGTAAAATTTCAAAGTCATCAACAAACACCAAACAGGAAAGGTTCATTATGCCTCTAGCAGTTGGTACGGATGCACCTGCATTTACCGTCAAAGATACTAACGGCAACACTGTGTCATTGTCTGATTTTGCAGGTAAGACAGTTGTTTTGTATTTTTATCCCAAAGATGACACTCCAGGCTGCACCAAACAAGCGTGTAGCTTCCGCGATGCTCAAAATGATTATCAAGGCAAAGATGTAGTTGTTTTGGGTGTTAGTGCTGATGATGAAGCGTCCCATCAAGCATTCACTCAAAAATACAATTTGAACTTTCCTCTCTTGGCTGACACTAAAAAAGAGCTAATCACAGCTTATGACGTTGATGGTGGTGGTTATGCCAAACGTGTTACTTACGTTATTGATCCTAACGGCAAAATCACTCATGTTGATGCCAGCGTGAATACAGCTACCCACGCCAGCGATGTTTTAGCAGCCCTGGGTCTATAATTGCTGTCAACAAATAATTTTAGGATTTAGATTAAATCCATTTGACCTCACCTTTGTCTTTATTTCCTTTTCAGGATTTACAGGCTAGGTGAGGTTTTTGAATGTAATTCAGTTTTGTGATGGGACAATTTGCACAGGAGAAATCACACTTGGAGATGTGATTGTTGGTAAACCAGGAACCGCCTGTCCAGAAGCATTACCAGGTATATTGTTTGTGTTTTGATTCAGCCTGGCGCGTTTTTTGTTTAACTCGGCTACTGCTGAATTTAGTTCTTCATCTTTTTGTTGAGCATCCCAGTTGAGATTACCAAATTGTGCGCGATGAATCAGGTCAAGGGGATTTAAGTTACCTGAACTAGGAGAAAATGGATTGCTATCATCTTGGGAATTATCACCAGGATAAGCTTCAACTGTATTTAGTTGGGCTAAACTCGGTTGTGCTGTGAGGAAGGAGGCAAAGCTAATTCCTGCCAATGCTGCCACACAGAAGCTTTTAACTGAAAAAAATGATTTATGCATGAGATTCTTCTTTAATACACTCCAACAAAACCATGCTTCCATCTTAAGCAAGGGTTCGGCGTAATTGGGGTTGAATACTTAGTAAGGCGACAACAGCAAAGCCAAACAAAATTAATAAAGCACTGCCAAAGGTAATATCACCCCAAGGTGCTTGCATAACTACACTACCTAGTCCCCACTCGTTATGAAGATAAAGGTAGCGAATAGGCTCAATGGCGTAGCTGAGAGGGTTGAGGGTGGCAACAACTTGTAACCACTTGGGCATGAAAGATAAAGGTGCTAAAGCAGTGCTGGCAAATAGTAAAGGTAGGTTAGTAACAAAAATGACTGCGATTAATTCAATGTGACCAGGTAAGGCAAAAGCTAAACCAAGGGAAATTGCAGTGACACCCAAAGCTAAAAGGAAAACTATGAGGGCGATCGCACCTAACCCTGCTGCATCCGGTAGCCCAGCACCTAACAATGCTGCTGCACCTACAATTACGCCTGCTTGCAACAAGCTTTGACTAATAATAAAGATGGCTGAAGCAAAGACAATCGAAAACCGTGATGCTAGAGGCGCGACTAACAAACGATTCAAAAAGCCGAACTCACGGTCAAACATCACAGGCAATCCGGCATTTAATGCTCCAGCAAAAGCTGTAAAAACAATTACGCCAGCAGCTAAAAATTGTCCGTAATTTGTCGTACTACCAAATAAGCCCTTAGGTGCGTTTTGGAATAAAGCACCAAATAGTACTAACCACATCACAGGCTGAACAATTCCCGCCAATAGAGTTGAGGGGCGGCGTTGGAGTTGAATAAACAAGCGACGAGTTAAAGCCAGCGTCTCTTGTACCAAATCACCAAAAAAGTTAGGTGCAGCATCAACAGCTTGCGGTGAAGCTATTTGCTGCCAGTTGATATCAGTTTTAGGAGTAACACTCATAGGATTTTGTCATTAGTTATTAGTCAATGGTCAATGGTCAATAGTTAACGGTCATTGGTCAATGGTCTTAAGGTTTTTACTCTGGATTATTGACTCTTGACTTTGGACTTTGGACTATTGACTCTGCAAAGCAGATCTATCTCATATTTTGCTTCTTTTCGGCTTTGGGATCGCGGTTAGCAACGGCGGCTAATTCGGCATCCATTAATGTGCGTCCAGTAGCGGCGAGGTAGACATCATCAAGGCTAGGGCGAGACTGGGCGATGCCGAATATTGGTAAGCTAGCGTTATTGAGTGCTTGCTGGATGGTAATTAAGGCATCATTTTGGGCAGTGACTACCAAGTTGAGGGAATTACCTTGCGCGCTGTTGATGATGATTTCTTGGACAAAAGGCAAAGCTTGTAAGAGGTTTTTGGCTTTTTCGGCTTCTTCAACGGGGGAAAATTCCCGAATGCGTAAGGTAATGCGATCGCCTCCTACCCTATCTTTTAATTGGGAAGGTGTACCTGTGGCAATGACAATGCCACGGTCAATAATAGCCACGCGATCTGCTAGTGCGTCAATCTCTTCTAAATAATGGCTGGTAATTAATACTGTAGTTCCTGATGCTCGCAACTTCCGCAGGAAATCCCACACGACAAAACGGCTTTCGATGTCAAGTCCAACTGTTGGTTCGTCTAATACCAACACATCGGGTGCATGGAGTAGTCCAGCCGCTAAGTCGAGGCGTTTGCGTAAACCACCAGAATAAGTTCCTGTCTTTTTATTTGCGTATTCTTGCAAACCAAGTAAATCTAAAACTTTCTCAATTCGCTGTTTCGCCACTGCGCCAGGGATATGATAAAGTGCGGCTTGCAATTGCAGCAGTTCTTTTCCAGTCAGCACTTTATCGATGGCGACTTCCTGTGCTACATAACCGAGTTTTTGTCTGGCTAGTCTGGGGTTATCTAACACAGAAACGCCAGATACTTCAATTTTGCCTGCATCTGGAGTAGTGAGCGTACACAAAGAACGTAGGGTAGTGGTTTTACCTGCACCGTTGGGGCCTAGTAAACCAAAGATTTCTCCTGGTTCTACTTCAAAAGAAACGTCTTTGACAGCTTCAACAGTACCGTAGCGTTTTTGCAGATTTTGAATTAAAACGGCGGGAGCCATGACAGCCAATCCCTAACTATACAATTCGTAACACAGTCTTATATATATTGTAGTTGACTAGTGTTATGTGAAGCGATCGCTGTGATACGGCTCCCTTATTTTATGGCTGGCGTTGATGTCAAGCGATCGCGTGCAAATCTACCTAACAGCACCACTTAGGTACATAGTATTCGAGAATAATTAGGATATGTTAATTAACATCAGGCGTAACTCCTATCTCAGCACTTAAGGCTATCATTGTGGAACTGTATCTCATTCGGCATGGCATTGCCCAAGAGCGGCAAGCGGGCATTAAAGATGAAGAGCGACACCTCACCAAAGAAGGGCGGCAAAAAACTGAGAAAGTCGCCCAGCGTCTCCTCAAGCTGGGTTTGCAGTTTGATTTGATTGTCACTAGTCCTTTGGTACGCGCACGCCAAACAGCAGAAATTCTCGTCGCCACCGGACTGGGTTCGCAGTTGGAAGAGTCTACTCACCTCGCCCCAGGGGGGCATCTTTCTAATTGGTTGAGTTACTGGTTAGAACCAAAAAATTATTCCCAAAATACCCAGCTTGCCTTAGTCGGCCATGAACCTGATTTGAGTAGTTGGGCAGAAATTCTCCTTTGGGGAGAGGTGAAAGGCTGCTTCGTCCTGAAAAAAGCAGGTATGATCGGAGTAAAACTACCAGAAGCAGGATCTTTTTTGGGTCGGAGTCAGATGTTCTGGTTGACACCACCCAAGTACTTGCTATAACAGTTTTTCAACTCTTCTCGAAGAATTGTTGTGAGAAAGGCTACTGTTATGGTGAAAATAATTTCTGGTAAGTTAGCGTGATTGGATATTTCACAAAGTAAATGGTGTTGCCATGATGGTGTGCGAATACAAGCCTGGTTTAGAAGGCATTCCCGCCGCTCAATCGAGTATTAGCTACGTAGATGGGCAAAAGGGAATACTAGAATATCGTGGCATCCGGATTGAGGAATTAGCAGCAAAAAGTACCTTTTTGGAAACTGCTTATCTCTTAATCTGGGGTGAATTGCCAAGTAAAGAAGAACTGGAAGCATTTGAGCATGAAGTTCGCCACCACAGGCGGATTAAATACCGCATTCGGGACATGATGAAATGCTTCCCCGAAAGCGGTCACCCAATGGATGCTCTGCAAGCCTCTGCTGCGGCTTTAGGCTTGTTTTACTCCCTGCGAGATTTGCATAATCCTGCTTACATTCGGGATTCAGTTGTGCGCTTAATAGCAACTATCCCCACAATGGTGGCAGCATTCCAGTTAATGCGTAAGGGTAACGACCCTGTGAAGCCTCGTGATGATCTAGATTATTCCGCCAATTTTCTCTATATGCTCAACGAGAAAGAACCAGATCCTTTGGCGGCAAAAATCTTTGACATCTGCTTGATTCTGCACGTTGAGCATACAATGAATGCTTCGACTTTTAGTGCTAGGGTAACAGCTTCTACTTTGACTGACCCCTATGCAGTAGTTGCTAGTGCTGTAGGAACTTTGGGCGGCCCTTTACACGGTGGAGCCAACGAAGAAGTAATTCAAATGTTGGAAGAAATCGGCTCTGTAGAAAACGTCCGTCCTTACGTCGAGGAACGCCTACAAAACAAACAAAAGCTGATGGGCTTTGGGCATCGTGTCTACAAAGTGAAAGACCCACGAGCCACGATTTTACAAGACCTAGCAGAGCAATTATTTGCCAAGTTTGGGGCAGATAAGTATTACGACATTGCCCAAGAAATGGAACGGGTAGTTGAGGAGAAACTTGCTCACAAAGGGATTTATCCTAATGTTGACTTTTACTCTGGTTTGGTGTACAGAAAGATGGGTATTCCCACAGATTTGTTTACACCAATATTTGCGATCGCTCGCGTTGCTGGTTGGTTAGCGCACTGGAAAGAACAACTAGCAGAAAACCGGATTTTCCGTCCTACCCAGGTATACAACGGTCACCACGACGTTCCTTATACCCCCATCGAAAAACGTTAACTGGCAGTGTGACAGTTAAGACCTGATATCTCTTCAACTAAAAGTCAGCATCAACTCTCCTACTCAGGGGAATCAGAAATCCTATAAGCAGCCTATAACCGTTGCCAGCATGGAAGCGGCAGTTTTTTGATGCCTACTTACGCTAGGGGCTAGGGACTAGGGGCTAGAGGCTAGGAAAGAGTTTTTTAGTAAGCTATTGTGCATACAAGTTGCACTATTGAGACTGTGGCTAAACACTTCAAACCCTCTCCCTTGCTCCCCTGCTCCTCTGCTCCCCTGCGGTCTAAACTGCTCTCTTAGGTGCTTAACAGCATACTCAATCCCCAGCACCTAATCGCCATAGTGAATATCAATCTTACCTATAAGTAGAAGTTCTTGTACACTTACAAGGACTGAAAACCATGCAAGGATATACTAGGCATGGGAATATGGCAACAAATCTTAAATCAGGAGTCATCTCAGAAAGGCTGAAGGTTGAAGGTTGAAGCCTGAATGTTGAAGTAGAAAATACCTTACGGAAAGTCCATCAAAGGGTTACTTCATACTTCATACTTCATACTTCACACTTCATAATTCACACTTCAACTGACTTAACGAGCGAAAACATGAACTCAGGAATTGACCTTCAAGGAACTTTTATTAAATCCCTGATGGATTTAGGGCTACCATCTGGCACAGCCAAAGCAATTTGGATGCCGCTACCAATGATCCTGATGCTCATTGGGGCAACAGTGGGTGTGTTGGTGTGTGTGTGGTTGGAACGGAAGATTTCAGCAGCAGCGCAGCAGCGTATCGGCCCTGAATTTATCGGTGCTTTTGGCTTACTTGCTCCGGTAGCAGATGGTTTAAAGCTGGTGTTTAAAGAAGATATAGTACCAGCCAAATCAGACCCCTGGTTATTTACCCTCGGCCCAATCATTGTTGTATTGCCAGTATTTCTGTCTTATTTGATTGTGCCTTTTGGACAAAATATTGTCATTACCAACATAAGTATGGGGGTGTTTTTGTGGATTGCCTTGTCTAGTATTCAACCAATTGGGTTGTTAATGGCTGGCTATGCATCCAATAACAAATACTCTCTCTTAGGAGGGTTGCGAGCAGCAGCGCAATCTATTAGTTATGAAATTCCACTGGCGCTGAGTGTGCTGGCGATCGCTATGATGTCTAACAGCCTCAGTACAGTTGATATCGTTAATCAGCAATCTGGTTACGGCATCTTGGGTTGGAACATTTGGCGGCAACCCATTGGCTTCCTCATATTTTGGATTGCGGCCTTAGCTGAATGTGAACGCTTACCCTTCGACTTACCAGAAGCAGAAGAAGAACTAGTAGCAGGTTATCAAACTGAATACGCAGGCATGAAATTTGCCCTGTTCTATCTCAGTTCCTACGTGAACTTAGTACTTTCTGCTTTATTGGTAGCAGTTCTATACCTAGGCGGTTGGGATTTTCCCATTCCCATCAACACCGTAGCTAGTTTGCTTGGTATCAGTGAAGCTAACCCTGTATTACAAGTAATCACAGCTTCTTTGGGTATTACCATGACCGTACTCAAAGCCTACTTCCTAATATTTATTGCCATCCTGTTGCGCTGGACAGTACCACGGGTACGCATTGACCAATTGCTAGATTTAGGATGGAAGTTTTTGTTACCGGTTGGCTTGGTTAATCTCTTATTAACCGCCGCCCTGAAATTAGCCTTTCCTGTCGCCTTTGGTGGATAGTCAAAAGTCAAAAGTCAAGAGTCAATTGTCAATTGCTTTTGACTATGGACTTTTGACAATTGGCTAATAGCAAATTAAAGAGAGAGTGAAACACAATGCTAAAGTTCCTCAAGCAAGTTGGCGATTACGCTAAAGAAGCAGTACAAGCTGGTCGTTATATCGGTCAAGGTCTATCTGTCACCTTCGACCATATGCGGCGGCGACCAGTTACCGTACAGTACCCTTATGAGAAACTAATCCCCAGCGAACGGTTTCGCGGTAGGATTCACTATGAGTTTGATAAGTGCATCGCCTGCGAAGTCTGTGTGCGTGTATGTCCCATCAACTTACCCGTAGTAGATTGGGAATTTGACAAAGGCAGCAAAAAGAAAAAGCTCAAACACTACAGCATCGACTTTGGGGTTTGTATCTTCTGTGGTAATTGTGTGGAATTCTGCCCAACAAACTGTCTAGCCATGACAGAAGAATACGAACTTTCCACCTACGATCGCCATGACTTAAACTTTGACAGCGTAGCTCTAGGTCGTCTGCCTTACAAAGTTACTGATGACCCAATGGTTACACCATTACGGGAATTAGTATACCTACCTAAGGGCGTACTTGACCCTCACGATTTACCCGCAGATGCACCCCGTGCTGGCGCACGACCCGAAGACTTAGTGGAAAAATAAGATTAGTCAATAGTCAAAAGTCCAGAGTCAATTGTCTGTACTACTTTGACCATTGACATTGACCATTGACCATTATTGACCATTGACCATTGACCGAGGACAAAAAAGTGAATCTAGCGGAAGGTGTACAGATTGTTTCGTTTGGCATATTAGCTGTGATGATGATTGGAGCAGCACTGAGTGTAGTGCTGTCTTCTAGCATTGTCTATTCTGCCTTTATGCTGGGAGGCGTATTTATCAGCATTGCAGGATTGTACTTGTTACTAAATGCAGATTTTGTAGCAGCAGCCCAAGTGCTGATTTATGTTGGGGCGGTTAACGTGTTAATTTTGTTTGCCATCATGTTGGTAAACAAACGCCAGGACTTTACTCCATATCCCAGTGCGGGAGTGCGAAAAGTACTCACAGCCGTAGTTAGTGTGGGATTATTTGGACTGTTGAGTGCAATGGTTTTGGCAACACCTTGGGCATACTCAACGACTCCTGTGAGTGGTGAAAGTTCTATCATCTTAATTGGTGAGCATTTCTTCAGCGACTTTTTATTACCTTTTGAATTAGCTTCGATTCTGTTACTGATGGCAATGGTAGGCGCAATTATTCTGGCACGTCGTGAATATTTACCCGAACCTTCTTCAGATTTGTCCCAAACCGTTTTGACCTTGCCTGAACGCCCCAGAGAGTTGGTATCAGCAGGTCAGAAACCACAAGAGTAACATTTGCGAATTAATTAGCAGGTCAACAGTTAGCATATTTCAGAAGGAACACTAAGATTCATGCAACTTCAGTACTTTTTATTACTGGCAGCCGCTTTGTTTTGTATTGGTATTTACGGTTTAATTACCAGCCGTAATGCTGTGCGCGTGCTGATGTCGATTGAGTTGCTGCTGAATGCTGTTAATTTGAATTTAATGGCATTTTCCAACTTCCTTGACTCAACATTAATTAAAGGCCAGGTTTTCACCGTGTTTGTGATTACTGTGGCTGCTGCTGAAGCGGCGGTGGGTTTGGCGATCGTATTGGCGATTTATCGTAACCGTGACACCGTTGACATGGAGCAGTTTAATCTCCTGAAGTGGTAATTTGGCGTGCAACTCAAGCAGGTAATCATTGCTTATAAAGCGCGAGATTCTCAAAGTAAACGCTGGGCTGAAATTTGTGCCAAGCAACTAGAAAACCGCGATTGCCAAGTATTAGTGGGGCCTAGCGGGCCAAAAGATAACCCTTACCCGGTCTTTTTGGCTTCGGCTGGCCAACCAATAGATCTGGCTTTAGTACTCGGTGGTGATGGCACAGTTTTAACTGCTGCCAGACATTTAGCCCCAGCTGGTATCCCTGTTCTTGGTGTGAATGTGGGCGGTCATCTGGGCTTTTTAACCGAGTCTGTAGATGAATTTCAAGATACGGAAAAAGTTTGGGATCGGCTGTTTGAGGATCGTTATGCTATTCAACGGCGGATGATGCTACAAGCGGCAGTGTATGAGGGACATCACACAAACTTGGAACCAGTCACCGAACGCTACCTTTCGTTGAATGAATTTTGTGTCAAACCCGCTTCTGCCGATCGCATGATCACCTCAATTTTAGAAATGGAAATTGATGGTGAGGTAGTCGATCAATATGTCGGAGACGGGTTGATTATTTCTACTCCCACAGGTTCCACTGGTTATACAGTTTCGGCAAATGGCCCCATCATGCACGATGGTATGGAGGCAATTACCATCACGCCTATTTGTCCCATGAGTCTTTCTAGTCGTCCTTTGGTCTTACCTCCGGGTTCTGTCGTGAGCATCTGGCCGTTGGGCGATTATGATTTAAGCACTAAATTGTGGATGGATGGCGTGTTATCTACTTCAATTTGGCCTGGACATCGTGTTGATGTGCGGATGGCTGATTGTCGAGCTAAATTTATTGTTTTACGAGAGAACAATTCTTATTATCAAACGCTGCGCGAGAAGTTACTCTGGGCAGGTACGCGGGTTCGCTACAGCAATAATCATCGTAATTGATGACCCTTGTATCCAGCCTCAGTGTCATTCTCGGCAATCTCATAGGCGATGCTTCTACCACAGCCCTGATATAAAGCCCCCAAACAAAATTGGGGGCTTTATTGCCGGATGGAGTCAAGGAAATTAACTGTTAATATTGACAGAAAATTTAATATATGCATAGTAAAATTTGTATCTTATTGCCAGATTTTTCTCGAAGCCAACAACATAATGAAAACACCCCATCTCTAATAGTCTGACAACCTAAAATTGCGATTGGGAAGGGAGCAGGGGAGCGGGGGAGCAGGGGGGAAAGAACTTTATTTTCTTCCCATGACTTTGCAAAGTTGCCTTGCCAGACTACCAGGAATAATGATACTTTCCCTCCTGCCTTCTGCTATCAAACAAACTCTCTATCATCTATGCTGGAAAACCGCGCCTGTAACGCTTGGGCATATTAGTGCATCGTATGCTTTCTTTTTAAAGCGCGTAAACCCCAGTAGGATATCTCCGTAAATCTAAGTTAGAAGACCGATGGAAATTTCTTACTGCAATATTAATGACCAACTTAATTTTTTTTTGAAAGATTTTCCAGTCCTTCAAACCGATAAGTATATCCTACGGCTTGCCTCTACTGAAGAAGAATTAGAATCTATCTTCCGCTTGCGGTTTGAAGTTTTTAATTTAGAACTAGGTTTAGGCTTTTCTAGTTCTAGCCTCACTCAAATGGATCAAGACAAGTTTGATGCTTTTTGCCATCATTTGATCCTAATTTCTAAACATACTGGTAAAACTATTGGAACATATCGGATGCAAACTTATAAAATGGCATCTCAAAGGCTAGGTTTTGATGCTGCTGACGTATTTAATCTCAGCACAATTCCAGATTCTGTGCTGCAAGCATCTGTGGAAGTTGGGCGTGCTTGTATTGCTAAGGAATTTCGCAATAGTCAAGCATTACTATTACTCTGGGAAGGATTAGCAAATTACCTCATCTGGAGTAAAAGCAAATATTTTTTTGGCTGTGCATCATTACTCACGCAATCTTCTAGACAAGCTGCTTGTGCTTATAACTTTTTTCAAAAACATAAATTCATGCATTCAAGTATTTTGGTTTCTCCAAATTCGCAATACTCTTTAGAAACTATCCATACCTGTTCAAATAAATGTGATTTAGAAATTCCCAAAATTTTACAAGCTTATTTGAGTATCGGAGCCAAAATATGCAGCCTACCAGCAATTGATCGGCAATTTAAAACAATTGATTTTTTGACTATCTCTAATATAGAAAACTTTACTAGATGGCATTCACCAGCTTGTTTTGGTAAAAAATAAGTGCGTCTTTAGCAAAAAAATAACAGCCTGCTAATATTTTAATCATAACAAATAGCATCAACCAGGGATTTTACTTCTACCATTGATACTTGGCTGCAAATAGCTAGATAGTATCAATCAAATAAATTCAGTTCATCACAATGAATATTATTCGCTCTAGAAATTAATTAAATCTTGTACCTCCTGCCAAACAAGGGTTTTACACAGTAATCAATCCTTTGGGAGTTGACTAATAGCGCGATGTATGAAAAAAGTTAAAGCTAGTGTCTCGCAAAGTATTTGATTTTGCATCTTCATGAGCAACTCAATTATACGGAATTTCAAACTAGCTCCAAGTTGGTTGCGGTTGTTGATTGTCGTTGTGTTAGTAGTTGGGGTATTTTTTCGCTTTTTTAACTTAGATGGCAAAATTTACTGGCATGATGAAACTTTTACTTCCTTAAGAATTTCTGGCTATACAGCAGGTGAAGTTAAACAGAGAATATTAACTAATAGTGTGATTACGAAAGAAAGTTTAGCCCACTATCAAGGTTTAAATCAGGAAAAAGGTTTAAATGATACTATCAAATCTTTAGCAATTGAAGACCCTCAACATCCGCCAGTGTATTATGTCCTTGCTAGATTTTGGGTCGGAATTTTTGGTAATTCAGTTACAGCAATCAGAAGTTTGTCGGCGTTGATTAGCTTGTTAGTATTTCCTTGTACTTATTGGCTTTGCCGAGAATTATTTCCTGCACCTTCAGGGATAACAAATGTTGCGATCGCACTTATGGCTATATCCCCGATTCAGTTAGTATATGCTCAAGAGGCCAGAGAGTATATACTTTGGGTTGTCACTATTTTGCTATCTAGTGCGTCACTTTTACGAGCATTAAGATTAGATGCAAAATCCCAAAATAACCTATCAATTAGGATTGGGAATTGGGTAATTTATAGTGTAACTTTAGCATTAAGTTTATATACATTTTTATTGAGTGGATTTGTAGCAGTTGCTCATAGCATTTATGTAATTGCTACTGCTAAATTCTCAGTAAACAAAACTGTCAAAGCTTATCTTTTAGCATCCTTAGCAGGCTTTTTAGCATTCATGCCTTGGATAGCAGTTTTGATAGATAATTTTGGACAGTTTGATAAATCGACATCCTGGACAAAATTGCAATTACCATTAGAAGCTTTAATAAAATCTTGGCTGTTACAGTTGAGCCGAATTTTTTTAGATTTAAACTTTGGCTTTGAAAACCCTATATCTTACTTAATAACACTAATATTTTTAACTTTAGTTGTATACGCTATTTACTTCCTTTGTCGGACGGCTAAATCTCAAGTCTGGCTATTTATTGTAACCTTAACTGTTTTACCAGCATTGCCCCTGATGCTACCAGATTTAATTGTTGGGGGGATACGCTCACTTTCAGAACGCTATTTATTACCATCTTATTTAGGTATCCAACTAGCGGTTAATTACTTAATAGCTCAACAATTATGTAATAGAAGTTTATTACGCCGCCGAATTGGGCAATTTATTATGATGGTGCTGATAATTTGTGGGTTAGTTTCCTATTGTGTAAGTTCTCAAGCAGAAACTTGGTGGAGTAAAGTAATTAGCGATGGTAATCCACAGGTTGCCAAAATCATTAATCAAGCCGAAAATCCTCTTTTGATTAGTGATGATGTAGGAATTAATTATGGAAATGTGTTTTCTTTGAGCTATGTTTTGCAGCCAAAGGTAAAATATCTATTACTATCAGAACAGAATTTTCCTAATATCCCCAATGGCTTTAGTGATATTTTTTTATTAAGCCCTTCAGAGAAATGGCGCAAGGAAATAGAAGTTCAATATAAATCTATAACTAATGTTGTTTATAGTGACAATCATTATCAGCTTTGGAAAGTAGATATAGTAGGCGACAGGTGACAGGTTATAGGTGATAGATTTACAAGTCGTTTGGTGTCAATAACAATATCCCCGACTTCTTAAAGAAGTCAGGGATTTAACCTCTATATTTTAGAAACTGTTACGGGATTTATTTCCACTTTTCTCTCAAATAAAATGCGCGGTTTCAACAATATTCTCAACAGTAACCATAATGAAGCTAACTCTCCGGGTGCTTTTTGACGCTTCCACTGTCCCGGACGGCAAAATAACATTTCTACTAAACGGCGATGTTGGCTTAAAGTCAATGATTCAAACCCAATTCTGACTGTGGGAAACTCATCTTCAAATCCAGTGCTGATAATTTCTGCATCAAGCTGTAGATTTTCTTCGGCGATTTTAATTTTTACTGGTTGAGTTACAACTAATTTGATAGGCGGTTGCTGAGTTAGTGCTATTTTTGCGCCAACTTCGGAAATCATTGTTGTTACACCCCAAAAATTATAACTACCGATTTTTACCTGCACGACTCGCCGTAAATCGAACCATTCAAATTTATCAGTTTTAGGAGCATCCAACAAAATTAATAAAGCACTACCAATCATGAATAAATTGTAGATACTCCACAGCCAACCTAAGCCTAAGCCTGTTGTCTGTTCAGCCACTAATGGTAATGTTGTAGTTGCCGGATGCTTGACTATGCACATACAAAAGTTCTGCAACAAACTAGCAGATGTAGCAATAAATAATACTATCAAAGGCAGGGCTAATTTCCAATTAAAAATATAGCGATCGCTCTTTATCCCTTTAGGTGTAACTTTAAAGCCTTTCGAGAAGGGATTAAATAGAGAGCGCATCACAGTTAAAGCTATAGGAAAGCATATGACTAAAAAATATAAATCTGACAATAAAGCTGACCGCGAATGTCTATTTAACCAACTAAATACTGAAAGATTAACTAAGTAAAAAGGTAGCCAAAAATAAAGCAAATTTGGTAAGTTTGAGTAAATAGGAATTACACCTAAAAACGAATAAGCTAAGGGCATTAACAGAAAATAAATTCGAGCAATACTTCCTAGCCAATTCAAATATCCTTCTAAATGAGCCATCCTTTGCGCCAAACTTAGCCCTGGAATTGTTAAAGGATTAGCTTTAATAAATAATCCTTGGAGCGTTCCTTGCGCCCAGCGTAAGCGTTGAGTTGCATACGCGCTCATGTTCTCTGCTGCTAACCCAGCACTTAATAATTCATTTAAATAAATAATGCGATAACCTTGAGCAGACAGATTAATTCCTGTAAAGTAATCTTCAGATAAAGATTCAGTGACAAAACCTCCATTCTCTTCTAATGCGCTACGACGAACAATAAAAGAAGTACCAGCACAAATCGCGCTATCAGCAGTATCTCGGATGGACTGAATGTGGCGATGAAATACTTCTTCATCAGGAGTGAGAATATTTTCTAAGCCAAGATTACGGGCTATGGGGTCAGAATTATAAAAGCTTTGGGGAGTTTGAACAATGGCTATGTTTTCATCTTGGAAAAAGCCAACCGTGCGGGTAAGAAAGTTTTTAGTAGGGACAAAATCTGCATCAAAAACAACAATTAATTCACTATCTGTTTGAGCGATCGCATGATTTAAGTTCCCAGCTTTAGCATATTGATTATTTGCTCTTGCAATATAGTGACAGCCTAATTCTTGGGCTAATCCCCGCATCTGTGAGCGTCTATTATCATCCAAAAGATAGATTTTTTTGTGCGGGTATTCTAGAGCTTGACAACCAATAATTGTGCGCCGGACTATAAATTCTGGTTCATTATATGTCGGAATAAAGATGTCTACAGATGGTGTAAAACAGCCAGCAATTACAGCAATTGATTTTTGATCTGCCTCGCGGTGACGCTCTTTGATATTTAACATTAAGAATAGCTCAATTAAGATGCTGCAAAGCGTCACAAATTCAAAGCCAAATAACCCCAAACTAATTACCCCATTTAGTGGATCAATCAGGTTAAGGGTAGAAAGCGATCGCCACAACAAATACCGCAAAGTTAAAATAATTAAAATCCCTACGACCAACCTCTGCGACCAAATACGGGGTTGAGGAGAAAGTTTCATTACTGCAAACACAGCGAGTAGTAATAGCACAGTTGGTAGCAGTAAATATTCATCCTTTACCATTGGTGCTTCTAACCACATAGGTGGGTTGGTTTGCCAAAGATGAATTTGAGTAAAAAATTTATTAATTGTGCTGAATCCGGCAAACCAACCTCCTACCAAGAGGCTTATTAAACCAACAATACTCAAAAGAATTAGCGTTGCCGACCGAAATTGAAAAACTCTTTGAGAAACAGTATTTTTATTAGTTTTTCGTTTCTGATTGAATTCTACAATCTCGCGTTTTCGCACCTGATTAATCTCCTAAATTCTCAAAAATTTATTTGCTATTTAATTCTTTGCGTCAACTTAATATATAGCAATCCTGAACAGTTGTGATTAATTTTTCAATAATTGGGCGAATAAAATTCGCTGATACACAAACAGAGTTAAATTACAGGAACTATATATAATAAGCCGTGCAGGCAGGTTTTGCCTGTGTAGCCGCAATTCAGAAGATGTTGACATGAACTATGTTATTGTTAGTTGAAATTAGGCTAAAAACTCTCAAATTGAATTTTAAACCAATTCTCAGCTTAAATTAATCTTCAACATGGCAGATAGATTTAAATTATCATCATATGCTGAATTCGCAGCTATAAATCATATGTGAGTCAAGAGTTTTGCTGTTCTTAGGAAAGTGCAACTTTTAGGTTTAGCTTGATTAAAAAGCTAACTGCATATTAGACTGCTACTAAGATACTGTCGTTAATACTTCAATTACTCAAGCTGTTACTTTTGTAACCTTGTCTGGTTAATTTCAGCTTCTAGAACACCCATCCAAGGAGAATTTAGCAGCACAATCAAAATCACAAATTTATTATAGTTTCAAACCGGACAGTAGCATCGATGTGGTTGTAGCTTAATTAGGGCTGCTATAGAAGTTCGGTTTGATGAGTGAACAAAAGTTTTGTCAGTTGTAAATAATTAATTGTCAGATATTTTATGGAAATAGCAGATTTTTTAGGGCTTGTACATCCAGCGATCGCAGTTATTTTTGTCTTTCCCCTGATTGGCAACATCGTTAATTTTGCTTGGCAGACACGTCAACGTCGCTTGCAAATTTCAACGGAGGGTAAGAGTAAAATTCCACCTATTGTTGGCAAAGAACATAAGCAATTAGGTGATTGGCTAGCCAGTTCAGTTGTGGGATTAACTTTAGTAGGTTTAGCCTATGCTATTGGTAAAAATATTGTGCAGAAGCAACTATGGAGTACAGCTAGTTTTCAAGTAATTTTCATCTTATTAATGTTTGCTGCGACTATAGTTTCTCTCGTATTGCTTTATCGGTCAAATCAGAAGTTATGGCGCGGTATTTTTGCCACTTTAACTGGCGCTGGTTTAGTAATTATTGGCTGTCAAGATGGAGTGTTCAGACGCACAAACGAGTGGTATTGGTCACATTACTATATCGGAATTACCGCAGCCTTACTGATGATTTTTTCTGTAGCAATTGTGCAAGATATTTATCAAGATAAATCTCATCGTTGGCGGTTAATTCACACAGTTTTAAACTGTGTAGCTTTATTACTATTTATGGGTCAAGGGTTAACTGGAACAAGAGATTTATTAGAAATTCCTTTAAGTTGGCAGGAACCATACATTTATCAGTGTGATTATGTCAACAAAACTTGTCCAATGCCAAACACTCAAGAGCCAAAGTGAACCAACTCAAGCAATTATTACAAAAAATTGACCCTTTTTCGTTACGAGTCCGCCTGAGCGTTGGGGTGGCTGCGGTTTCAGCTTTAGGATTAGGCAGTCTCTCAATCTGGACAAGCTGGAAAATGCAGCAACTTTTAATTAATAAGCATAAAAATAATATTCAACAAATCGCCACGCGTTTACCCCATGATATAGAACTTTATCATAAAATGATGCCATCAGCTGATGGTGAACAAAAAATAATTGATAGTTTAAGTACTAACAATACATTTTTATGGATAAAAAGCTTTGATAATAAGATTTTGGCAAAATCACAGAGCTTAAATCATTTATCTCAACCAACAGTATCTCAGTTAATTTCGTTAACTGAGATGTCAATGAAACCCCAAGTTAAAAAAGTAGATGAACGTTATTTTGTGCTGTGTGGTGGTGCATTACCATTACGCGGTAAGGTAATGGGACAATTGTTTGTTGTGCAGGATGTTACCTATGAACAAACGATGTTTTTAGTAATTGTGCAGAGTATAGAAATTGGTAGTATTTGTACAATCATTGTAATTTCTCTAGCGATCGCACTTTATATTCAACGTTCTCTGCAACCTCTGCGCCAGTTAAGCCAAATGACAGAAGTTATTTCCATTGCAGACTTAGGACAAGCGCAACTGTATTTAGACAATGCACCTAGTGAAGTTAGAGAATTAGCCCAAACCTGCAATATGATGTTATCGCGCCTTGCCCAAGCTTGGGAACAAGAGCGACAATTTGTGAGTAATGTATCTCACGAGTTACGCACACCTCTGACGATAGTACATGGTTACTTGCAAAGTGTTTTACGCAGGCAAAGTAATTTAACCGAAATTCAGCGCGAAGCCTTAACAACAGCATCGGCGGAAGCCGAACGTACTATTCGTCTTCTGCAAGACTTACTTGATTTAGCCAGGGCAGATAGTGGTTATTTGCATTTTCGCTTAGAGCGTTGCGTAGTGAATGACTTAGTGGCAGAAGTTGTTGCTATGGCAGAGATTTATAGCGATCGCCAGATTACAATTGAATCAGCAAGTCAGCCAATCGTAGTTAAAGCCGATTACAACCGCCTCAAACAAGTTTTACTAAATTTGACTGATAACGCCGTTAAATACTCTGAACCTGAGACTCCTGTGGCTGTGAAGCTACATCAACAAGGAGACGAAGCTATTATTCAAGTTTGCGATCAAGGTTATGGTATCCCGTTACAACATCAATCACGCATTTTTGAGCGATTTTACCGTGTAGATGAAGCGCGTACCAGTTCTACTGGTGGTTGTGGTTTGGGGTTATCAATAGTTAAAACCCTGGTAGAAGGGATGGGTGGTCATGTAACAGTGCGATCGCGCTTAGGTGAAGGAAGTATGTTTACAATTACTTTGCCAGCTTATTCATTCTGACTGTTCATATTATCCAAGCCCCGATAATTTAATGGTAGTATCACTGTCACCGTAGTCCCCACATTCTGCTGACTTGCGATAGAAATCTCACCACCATGTATATCCACGCACTTCTTTACCATAGCCAGTCCTAGCCCTGTGCCTTGAATTCGACGCACATTGCTAGCGCGATAGAAAGTTTGAAATAAATTTGTTTGGTCTTTTTCTGGTATACCTATCCCTTCATCTTGCACCCGAAAAGTTGCCATACCATCACGACAACTTAAATGTAACCAGATATTTCTTTGTGGTGGAGAATATTTAATAGCATTAGAAATTAGATTAGTCAGAATATGATGAAGTAGTTCTTCATCCATATAGGCTGCGGTGCATTCCCCTTCAAAGTTAAAGATCATAGTGTACTGTTCTCCAGCCTGCATTTGAAAAACTTCTATCATTTCTTCGCAAAAACTGATTAATTCCAAAGGTGCAGGTTTGTATTCTAATTTTGCAGCTTCGCTTCTGCTTAAAAACAACACTTCATCCAATAGTTGAAGCATATGGTTAATAGAATCTTGTACCCGCTCAAAATAGAAATCTTTCCGCTCTTCAGTCAATTCACTATTATTTTGGATAATATCTATAGCAGTCCGAATTGTCGTCATCGGATTGCGAAACTCATGAGAAACCATTGCCACAAAATTTGACTTTAGCTCATTGAGTTGTTGTTCTTTAGCTAGTGCCTGACGGCTGATTTCTTCACTTTCTCGTAACTTTTTTAAAATTTCTTCTCGTTCAATGGCATAGCGAATAGCACGTACTAACCGTTGAATTGTAATTTGGTCTTTAACTAGATAATCTTGCGCGCCTTCTGCTAATGCCTGCATGGCTAATTCTTCATCATCCAGCCCTGTCAACACGACTACAGGAATATCTGTAACTGCTGCTTTATATCCTTTTAAAGTATCTAACCCAACAGAGTCTGGCAAGCCAAGGTCTAATAATACTACATCAAATTTAGCTTGTCTAGAAGCTTCATTTTCTTGCTCATCTGGACTTAGTTCATAACCTGCCAAACTAACATCTATTGCTTGGGATAATCGTTCAACGTGTATCATCTTTAAACCATGTTTATCTGCATGGAGAAATATCCGTTGCAACAGCTTGGCATCGCTGGGGCTATCTTCTACAAGTAAAATGTAAATCTGATTTTTTTGCATAAACAATAAGCGTTAGATAAATTGTCCCAATAATTATCTGCATTTTTCATTTGTAGAACAGCACTAAATATTAATACAGCAGTTTTCTTTTGGATGAAGTACAAAGCTATTAGTTTTGAGGTATGAGGCAATAGTTATTAACACTTGATGGCTAGTTTTAAGTCTTACATTTTGTACTTTCCCTACTGGCCAACTGCTAGAAGTATTCATGAAAAACAAATATTCTCAAGTTTGAAACTCCGTTGCTAGCCTCACGGCTGCAAATTATTTGCGATTTTGGCATTCACAAACCCTTTAATAGTGAGATTTGCATCACTAGGGGAGTCTTCTACTAACAATATTTCAATATTTCGGAATCCTTGAATATTATATGTGATGGTATTAAGCATATATTAAGCGTGTTTTTAGAAAATTTATCAGGTAACAGAATTTTCCTGAAGAGTAAAGTAGAAAGTTGTGCCTATACCTAACTGAGATTCCGCCCAGATGTGACCATGATGTCGTTCCACAATTTTTTTACAGATAGCCAAACCAATACCTGTACCTGGGAATTCCCGACGGGTATGAAGACGACGAAAAACTTCAAAAATACGCTCTAAATATTGGGTTTTAATCCCAATGCCGTTATCTTGTACCGAGAACAACCAGACTGGGTGGGAACTATGTAAGGGTGCAGGGATGCAGGGGTGCAGGGGGGAAATCTCACAGCTTTGCTCCTCTGCTCCTCCGCTCCCCCGCTCCCCCACTTCCTCCGCCCTGACCGCACTAACATGAATTCTTGGTGGCACATTTTTGCGGTGAAACTTGATGGCGTTGCCAATTAAATTTTGAAACAATTGCACCAGTTGAGTTTTATCTGCGAGTAAGGTGGGCAATGAATCATGGGTGATGATAACTTGACTTTGGGCGATCGCTACAGATAAATTACTCAAAGCTTCATTTAGTACAGTATGACAATCAATCAGAGTAAATTCTCGCCCACGAGTTCCTACACGCGAATAAGCAAGCAAGTCTTGAATTAACTGCTGCATCCGTTTCGCGCCATCAATAATGTAATCTATATACTCCTTAGCAGATTCATCAAGCACCTCTCGATATTCTTCCATTAGTAGTTGGCTATAGCCAGTCACAGCCCTTAATGGTTCTTGCAAATCGTGAGAAGCTACATACGCAAACTGTTCTAATTCTTGATTAGAACGCTTAAGTTCCTCATTAATTTTTTGTAATTCTGCTGTACGTTCTTGGATTTTAATTTCTAACTCTGCTTTGGTCTGGTGTAAAGCTTCTTCCGCTAATTTACGCTCTGTTATATCAGTATGAGTGCCTATCCACTCCAGAATTTCATTCTGGCTATCTAATATCGGCACTGCATATACAGAAAAAAATCGATAACTCCCATCAGCTACTCGTACACGATGCTCAAGCTTATAAGGGCTTTTACTTGCCGACGCATGATTCCATAACAATTGTGACAACTCCCTATCATCAGGATGAATTGCATTCAACCATCCCCCACCTTCGACTTCTGCTTGAGTTTGCCCTGTCAAAGCACTCCACAATGAAAATTCTTTGGGTAACCCATTTGCATCTGCTATCCAAACAGCTTGAGATGTGGCAATTACCAACGAACGATAGCGTGTTTCACTCTTTTCTAAGGCAATTTCGGCCAATTTGCGGCGAGTAATGTCTTGAAAGAAAATCGATAGACCTTCCTTGCTAGGATAAATGTGATTTTCTAACCAACGATCCCATAGTGGATAATACTCCTCTATCTCAATTGGTTGCTTTTCTGCCACCGCTTTGTAACAAGCATCATAAAACTTTTTTCCCCGAATTTCAGAAAATTCTTCCCAGATATTTTTGCCTATTAAGTCCTCAGACCGACGATTAAAAAGTTGCCCGGCTCTTTGGTTAACGTAGGTGTAACACCAATTATTATCTAAAGCCACAAAAGCATCTGTGACTGTCTCTAAAATATTTGTCAGTTGTGCTTGTGTAGCTTGCTGTTCCATACGAATCGCTTCTTCTGCCAAAGCTTTATTAATGCGAATTTGCTTTTGCAACAGCCAGTAAACAACTACAATCAACAAAAGACTCAAACCATATCCCAGTCCTACCAACACAATCATGTTTCTAAAACTTGTATCTGTAATTAATGTCCTTTGTCGCAATAGATTTACTTCCTCAATTTCCATTGCTTGAAAGATTCCATAAACTTGTTCACCAACTGCTATCACTTCATCATTACTAACAAATGGAGTAACCTTATCTAAACTTTGTTGTTCAAATATCTGGATAGATTCCTGCAATAAGTTAAACTTTTGTGCCATCAAAGGTTCAAGCTTGTCAATTTGCTTTTGCTGATAGAGATTATCAATAGTTAGATTTCTGATGGTTTTAATTTGTTGATTAACTTTCTGTCTTTCCTGCTGATAAACTTCTTTATAAACCGCTTTCTTGGTAAGTATGTAACTACTGCGTGCGCTTTTGGCATTAGTTAAACTCAGACGTGCATTCTCTAAAGCTTCTATAACTTGATGAGTATGAATCAGCCATTGCTTTTCTGCTTTTAACCTACTGAAACTTATAAAAGAAGCTATCCCAACACCACTTAGTAAACATAATGCCAAAGTAAAACCATATACAACAATTTTTTGTGATAGTTTGTTCATAGATGCTTGGCGAGAAGGCAGCTAATCTTTCAATAGATTTATTCTTTATAGCTAGCAATTAAGCTTTTGAATCAAATGATACATTCAAAATTTATAACTTTCATCAAAGCTATGCTTATATTTACATTGTTTACTGCATAGCTCTCTAGGTATAAAGCTTGGAGCCAAGTTAACAATAGGTTAATCAAAAATACAATATATTTCTTGTTAGACGACGGAACAACGTTTGAAAGTGGAGAGCGATCGCCTATTCTATTATTAAATTTTAGCCTGCTTTTCACCAAGGATCATTTATCATTACTTATATATACTTGGATTCAGCATAAAATTACATTTTTTGAATTGAAAAGCGATGATAATTTTTTATAAATTAACGAATAGATAAAAGTGATTTTATAGCTGATAACCTTAATTAATTGGATGACCGTTAATTATAAACTCGTCAGTTCTTGGTGACAGCCAATATATATATTTTGCAATACTAAAGCTTGAAGTATAGTTCATGAAGCAAAATGCTCTCTACTTACCATATGGGTGTATTTTACGTCAAGCCACCTCAGGCGATAAGTGGCCGATTATATTATTAGTACTTTCCGCTAAACTCGATCCTACGCAATTACGTTGGCAACAATTCTGGATTATCGAATCTAACAGCAACGTCATAGCTTGCGGACAACTAAGGAGTTTTTCTGGTGTACAAGAACTTGGTAGTTTGGTTGTTGCACCAGCTTGGAGAGGTCGTGGTTTAGGCAGTTTGCTCACTCAGCATTTGATAAACCAAGCCACAGAACCACTGTATCTTGAATGTTTAGGTGAGAAACTAGCACAGTTTTACAGCCACTTCGGTTTCGTACCAGTTGCTTTTGAAAATTTACCCCAGTCTCTTAAACGGAAATTTAGAGTTTCGCATTTAGCTAAAAAACTAGTGAAAGTGCCTGTGGTGTTTATGGAATATAGAAACTCTGAAGTCTGAATTACATTTTTTAGCCTATTGCCTATTGCCTATTGCCTCTTTCTCAAAAATCGTCAGCAAAACCGGCCCTAATAAATAATAGTGACTTACACACAAAAGCCCAGCAGCAGAACCTAAAGCTTCGCGTTGCTTGGGGCTGTAAACTCTGATTCCTAGCTGAGAAGTTGCCAGTTTTTGAAGGTCTAACTCTTGTTTCAAGGAAAAATCCACTAAATAAAAGCGTCCGCCAGGACTTAGTACCCTTGCTACTTCACTCAACACCTGTTGAGGTTCTAAATAATGTAAGAAGCTGATAGTGTTGAAAACGGCATCAAATTGACCTACTCCAAAAGGAAGCGACTCAGCTTTACCCTCAACATAAATTAAGCGCGGATGGTGGTGGTTGCTGAGTCTCGCCACACGCAACATTTTCGGAGATAAGTCCAAACCTGTACCACGCAGCTGAGGAAATTGTGTGGCCAAGCGGCCTAACAAGCGTCCAGTACCACAGCCTAAATCAAGGACATTGGCTGGTGGTAAATCAACATATTCTAATAATCGTTGATGAATAGCTCGATAAAATACCGACGGGAAAATCCAATCATAGCTTGCAGCCCATCGGTCAAAAATGAGTTTCTTGTTACTGAGAAAGTTATCAGTCATTGGTCAATACAGTATTGAGCGATATCTAGCCTAGCGTGCAGCAAAAAATTTGGGGAACTAAGTTAGTTATTCTGAAATCTGGGAAATATAGCTTGTAGTTTAATCTATAGCCACAGAGTAAATCTTATCTCTGAATCTAGCAGCCACAAGCGATCGCTGCATAACCCCAGGTAATTTCAACGTATATATTTACAGAGGCTATAACCTCATCAAACTAAAATTATTAAGGTAAAAATTATGACATCTACATCTATTACCCTACGTTATCTACAAAAAGACCTCTTAAGCCCAGTCCGTGAGTGGTTAGACAATATAGAAATTCATAACTCCAAACTTGCGCATTTCTTATGTAAAAATATACCTGCTCAATGTCCGTTTGAACGAGACGTAATTTTGTTTGGTCGTAAACTGTTTCACATTCCTGCAATGTGTAAACTAAACCCTCTATACGAGCAAGTAGTAAGTCTGCGTTTTAAGGCATTATGCTATCTTGCCGATGAATGCGGTGAAGATGTAACTATTTATTGTTAAACAGGGATGCTACTATAAACAGCAGCTATCGGTAATTACAGACTTACGCTTGTGATTTGGTTGAGCCTGTACTAAGCTAGTCGAGACTCAATTCGATATGTATCTAAATATTTTTGAGTCTGTGTTCATTACTGCCCTACTCTGCTGAAATCATTAATATGACGCACATCTTACTAGTAGAAGATGAGGTCAAACTGGCACGATTTATCGAATTGGAACTGAATTACGAAGGTTATCAAGTCAGTGTCGCCTACGATGGATTAACTGCGCTTACAGCTGCACGAGAGTTAAATTTAGATTTAATTATTTTAGATTGGATGCTACCTGGCTTATCAGGTTTAGAAATTTGCCGTCGCCTGCGTAGCACAGGTGATAAAGTACCAGTCATATTATTAACTGCTAAAGATGAAGTTAGCGATCGCGTTGCAGGTTTAGATGCTGGTGCTGATGACTATGTAGTGAAACCTTTTAGTATCGAAGAACTATTAGCCAGAGTCCGCGCCCATCTACGTCGTAACCAAGAAGCAGACGCAGCAGAAATATTGATATTTGAAGACCTCAGCTTAAATCGTCGCACGAGAGAAGTCTATCGGGCCAATAGATTAATAGAGTTAACTGCCAAAGAATTTGATTTGCTAGATTATCTACTATCTCATCCACGACAAGTAATAACCCGCGATCGCATTTTAGAAGAAGTTTGGGGTTACGACTTCATGGGTGACTCCAACATCATCGAAGTTTACATCCGCTACTTGCGCCTCAAACTAGAAACCAACGACGAAAAACGCCTAATTCAAACAGTGCGCGGCGTTGGCTACGTTCTGCGCGAGTGAAGTCTGAAGCTAACTGCTGACTGAATTGCAAACAACCGTTAAACTTCATTGCAAAATAAAAAGCTAATCTCACCAACATGATAAGTTTTGATGATGTGAAGCAACGGCAATCATAGACATAGTAAAGGAGAACACAGTGGCAATGGAATCCAATTTACTAACGGGCAAAGCTGTACAAAACGAAGATTTTAGCGAATATGTTGCCCATTTACAGCTACACATGACTCTGCAAGCTCGCAATCTGGTTCCAAATTTGAAGCATACTGTGGAAGATAGTCGGCAGCAACTACTTCATCAAACCCAAGCTAACTTTGAGAAGCTAATTTCTCGGCAAGGGCTATAATTAACGGAAATTTCATCAAAATTTAAATAAAATAGAAGCAGATCTTGTTAAGTTAATGCTAATAGCGAACTTATCAGGTCTGCTTTTTTGCTTTTGTTAGTATTGAATCAATAAAATCAATCTTTTGGAGCAATAGCAAGCAACGGAAAGCCGTTAAAATTATTGCAGCAGTTCCTACCAAGAGCAGTTAGTTAAAGCTAAATGGCGGCTTGAATCAAAATGACTTCATTACTTCCTCGAAATCTCAGCGTTGTCATCCGGCCAGTCCACTATCGGGATTTGGATGGCATTGAGCGATTAACTCAAGAGTCATTCATAGCTATGACTCCCAGAGGGGCTAGCTATGCTAACCGTCAGATGCAATGGCTGCGTCGTTGGTACGGCTTGCTTAAATTTTTGAGTTGGTTCCCAAATCCGCTACAGTATCGTTTTTGCGCCTACGTAGCAGAACAGGGGCGGATACTTTTAGGAATGATTCAAGTATCACCGTTTAACCGCACTCGCAGTACTTGGCGAATTGATCGGGTGATGTTAGAACGGGCTGCTGATAAGCAAGGAATTGGCTCACAATTGTTGCGTTATTGCTTTGAGTCGATTTTAGAAGCTCGGACTTGGGTATTAGAAGTAAATATCAATGACGTAGATGCCTTAGCACTCTATCGGCAAAACGGCTTTCAACGTTTAGCAGAAATCACCCACTGGGAAATTGAACCTGAATTAGTAGCAGAATTGGCACAAGCAGAGCCAGACTTACCCAATTTGTTACCAGTTAGTAATGCAGATGCTCAGTTACTCTATCAACTAGATACAGCATCTATGCCACCCTTGGTGCGTCAAGTATTTGACCGCAATATCCGCGATTTTAAAACTAGCTTGTTCGGAGCTTTGACCGATGCAGTTAAGCAGTGGTTAACCAAAACCGAAGTCGTAAGTGGCTATGTGTTTGAACCGCAACGCAAAGCCGCAATTGGCTATTTTCAAGTGCAGCTTGAGCGTCAGGGTGACGCTCCCCATGTTGCCACGCTGACAGTTCACCCTGCTTATACTTGGCTGTATCCAGAATTGCTTTCGCAGTTGGCTCGTATTGTCCAAGACTTTCCGCAACAAGGCTTGCGTCTGGCTTCTTTAGATTACCAGCCAGAACGTGAAGAATATTTAGAACGGATTGGTGCAAAACGCACAGAGCATACGCTGATTATGTCTCGTTCTGTATGGCATAAACTGCGGGAATCTAAATTTGTTTCCCTAGAAGGCATTCAGTGGACTGATGTACTGCAAGGTCTGCAACCAGCCCGCAAACCAATACCAGGTGGGATGTCTTGGGCAAAAACTGCACAGCAGCCAGCCTCAGAAATACCAGTACCAGCTAAATCAGATCCTATTGCTTTTAAGTGCAACAACTGTAATATGGAAGCATCTTGTCCAAATGATTCAGTAGATGCACAGCAGGAAAAGTAGGTTGCAAGGCTGAAGGATGAAATTTTATTTTTATCCTTCATACTTCATACTTAAATGAGGAGGTAGAAAGCAGAAAGCAATAATGACAATAAATCAGCATATTTCAGCACTAGGATTAGATGTTGGTCGCAAGCGCATTGGTGTGGCAGGATGCGATCGCACTGGTTTAATTGCCACTGGACTCACCACTATTGAACGCTCATCTTTTATCCATGATGTAGAGCAATTTCAACATATAGTCAATGAGCGTCAGGTAGAAATCTTAGTGGTTGGCTTACCATATTCAATGGATGGCTCTTTGGGTTTCCAGGCGCGTCAAGTGCAGAAATATGCCACCAGACTGGCTCATGCTCTCAATTTACCAATAGAATACGCGGATGAGCGATTAACATCTTTTCAAGCAGAACAGATGCTCATAGCAGAAAACCGTTCACCATCACGTAACAAAGGTTTAATTGACCGTAAAGCAGCAGCTTTGATTTTGCAACAATGGCTAGATGCCAGACGAGCTAGTAAGCGCAGTTGGGCGGCAACTGTCGAGTCTTGATAGCTTTTGACATGATATTCTGAAAGCAATTACTTAGCAGTTGTGTATTAGCCTAAAACTATTTGTTTGTCATTAAATGTCATTCAATAGTCAAGCCAATTTCACAGTTGCGAGTAGAGATAAAGTTTAACCAATCGGCTATGTTTTCCTCTCCATTTTCTGAAGACAACGATCGCGATCGTACAGTATCAATCACCTTGACTGATGACACAGGGCGAACCCTCGAATGTTATATAGAACATTCGCTCTCTGTAGATGGGCAAGATTATGTTTTACTTCTGCCTGTGGATTCACCCATAGAAGTTTTTGCTTGGGAAGGTGAAGATGAGGAAGAAGAAGCTGTTTTAGTAGAAGATGATGAGACTCTTGACGAAATCTTTAGCACAGCTCAAGCTGTCTTATCTGAACAAAATCTAGTTCTAAAAAACACCGCCTACGCTTTGACGGTAGCTGGCGACTTACCAGCTGTAGAAGAATCTGAACTTTTCACTTTAGAAATCGAAGACGACAATACAGATTTAGAACCAGAGCAATTACAGTTACTTGCTAGCTTCTATCACCAAGAGCAAGAGTACGCAATTTATACGCCTCTTGACCCCTTGCTATTTTTTGCTAGGATTACCAAAGATGGTGAACCGGAATTGCTCTCTCCAGAAGAATTTCGCCAAGTTCAACCACTTTTAGAAGAACAACTTTTTAACGAAGTGGAATAAAATGGAAAATTCAAAATTGAAAATAAAAATGTTACATTTTTATACTTTTAATTGAGAATTTTTTAATCAAAAAGATTTCGTGAGTACTAAAGAAACGCTCTCCATAAAGGGCGTTTCTATTTGTGATCTTTAATTATGTCTATGACCTGGAACAATTTCTTACAGCCTGACTTGATTTTAGAAGGTTCAATCTTGCAGTTGAGTACAGAAACGATTCAACAATATGGGCTGAAAGGGCTGGTGTTAGATGTTGATGAAACTTTAGTTCCTTTTACTGTGGATACGGCTTCTCCAGAACTTAAACAATGGGTAGAAGAAATTCGCAGTCATGTCGATTTGTGGTTGGTGAGTAATAACTTAAGTGAAGCCCGAATTGGCAGCATTGCTCGTTCTTTAAACTTGCCTTACTACTTAGGTGCAGCCAAGCCCTCACGCAGAAAAATTAGAGCCGCACTCCAAGCAATGAGCTTGCCCGCCGCACAAGTAGGTATGGTGGGCGATCGCTTGTTTACTGATGTCTTGGCTGGTAATCGCCTGGGAATGTTTACAATTCTTGTAGAACCGATTGTCCATCCTGATGCTGCCCTGCGCTCCCATCCCGTCAGAAATTTTGAAGTTTGGATTTCAGAGATATTAGGAGCCTCAATCACACCTAAACAATCTAAAATCCACAAAAGTTAACAAATCGTCAGGAAAGTAAATCTAAAGAAATAATTAAAAATTATTGGGAAGCACAAAAAACCTGTGATTATAAGTATTGATAACATGGGGTCAGCCAAAAAAGACCCTAGTAAATAACAAATAACTATAAACTGGTAAAGCGTCAGCCTTCACTTATAGAAGGAATGACGCTTTACTTTTTTGTCCTTTGTCATTTGTTCATGACCATTGACTAATGACGAATAGACCTTTTGCATAAATATTTTTTTGTCTCACGCAAAGGCGCAAAGACGCAAAGAAAAGCTCGCAAATAAGGACTTTTGCAAGAAGTCTAATGACTAATGACCATTGACCATTGAGAAATGACCAAAACAATTGTCGTCAAAATCGGCACTTCTAGCCTCACCCAACCAGAAACAGGGCAATTAGCACTTTCTACCATTGCTACCTTAGCGGAAACTCTTTGCGACTTGAGGCGGAAAGGCAATCGCGTAATTTTAGTTTCTTCTGGTGCGGTAGGCGTGGGCTGTGCCAGATTAGGCTTAACCGAGCGTCCCAAAGCGATCGCGCTTAAACAAGCAGTAGCCGCAGTTGGTCAAGGGCGGTTAATGCGGGTGTATGATGATTTATTTACTACCTTGCAACAACCGATTGCTCAAGTATTACTGACTCGCAGCGACTTGGTACAACGTAGCCGTTACCTGAACGTTTACAACACTTTTAAAGAATTGCTAGGGCTGGGGGTAATTCCTGTAGTTAATGAAAATGATACCGTCGCCGTCGATGAACTGAAATTTGGCGACAATGACACTCTCTCGGCATTGGTGGCTAGTTTAGTTGAAGCAGATTGGCTATTTTTACTCACCGACGTAGACAGACTCTACTCCGCCGACCCGCGTTCCTTCCCTGATGCAAAACCTATTTCCTTGGTGAGTGACATCAAAGAATTAGCTCAATTGCAAGTGCAAACAGGCACTCAAGGTTCACAATGGGGAACGGGTGGAATGGTGACAAAGATATCGGCTGCGAGAATTGCCGTTGCTGCTGGAGTGCGGACTGTGATTACTCAAGGGCGATACCCGCGAAATCTCGAAAAAATTTTACAAGGCGAATTGTTGGGAACTCATTTTGAGCCGCAACCGGAACCAACTTCCGCCAGAAAACGTTGGATAGCTTATGGCCTTGTCCCATCTGGAAAATTGTATTTAGATGCAGGAGCGATCGCAGCGATATCTCAAGCCGGAAAATCATTATTAGCAGCAGGTGTTAAAACTGTAGAAGGAGAGTTTGATACTCAAGACGCAGTGCAATTGTGCGACACCAACGGTAACGAAATCGCCAGAGGACTTGTAAATTATAGTAGCAATGAACTGCAAAAGATTTGCGGTCGTCACTCGCGGGAGATTCCTGAGATATTAGGCTATGTCGGTGTAGATACGGTAATACATAGAGATAACTTGGTTTTGACTTAACTCTTATCTTGTATCATGCGACTGGAGTCGCGGCTACACAGGCAAAAACTGCCTGCGCGGGTTTCAAGCTCCTTTCAATAGTGAAACGGTATTAGGCACGTGCTAAAAGGGGAGCCGCAGCTAATAGAGTTTTAGTATACGGATGTTGAGGATTGGCAAAAATTTGTTTTGTTAACCCCAGTTCGACGATTTTGCCGCCATTCATTACGGCAATGCGATCGCACAAAAATCGCGCCAACCACAAATCATGGGTAATAAATAGATAAGTTAGCTCAAATTCTTCTTTTAATTGCAACATCAAATCCAAAACTTGCGATTGTACACTTGCATCCAACATACTCACAGGTTCATCGCATATTAATAGTTTCGGACGAGTAATCAAAGCACGGGCGATCGCTACCCGTTGCTGCTGTCCTCCAGACAAATCTGAAGGATAACGCTGATAATAAACTTCTGGCGGCGTTAACCCGACTTTTTGCAGCATCCACAAAACTTCTTCTTTGGCTTTAGCTGCATCCGCAAGATGATGAATCAACAAAGGATCGCCGATACTCTGTCCTACTGTCATCGCCGGGTTGAGACAAGCATGGGGGTCTTGAAACACCATTTGCATCTGTCGCCGGGAAGCGCGAATTTGTTGGCGCGATAGTTTTGTTAAATCCTTGCCTAAAAATTCTACCTTGCCACCAGTCGGACGAATTAATTGCAAAATAGTCCGTGATAAAGTGCTTTTACCGCAGCCTGACTCGCCCACTAAGCCTAAAATTTCTCCCTTATATAGTTCGAGGTTGATTCCATCAACTGCTTTGATTGTCTGATTTTCGGCTTTAAATAACTTTTCAATAAAGTTAGGTTCTATAGTGTAGTGTTGCTGAAGTTCTGTGACACGCAAAATCGGCGATGCAGAAATGTGTTCTTCATTACCCAGTCCCCAATCTTCAGTTAGTTCATCCACCGTTTGAATGTGTAACGCTGCTTGTAAAAGCGATCGCGTATATTCATGTTGAGGGTTGCCAAACACAGATGATGTCGCCCCCATTTCCACCATTTTGCCGTTGTACATCACACCAATGCGATCGCAGTATTCTGCCACCATCGCCAAATCGTGAGAAATCAGCAACAATGCCATGTTGTCTTCAGCGCACAATCGCGTTAACTCTTGTAATATCTGCGCTGAGACAGTCACATCTAAACTTGTCGTCGGTTCATCAGCGACAATTAACTTGGGGTTGAGAAGTAAAGCGAGTGCGATCGCTACCCTTTGGCGCATCCCACCGCTAAACTCATGGGGGTACTGATTCCAACGACTAGCAGGAATTTTCACCTTTTCCAAAGTCGCCAAAGCTTTTTCTTTCGCTTCCTTAGTTGATAAATGAGGTGAATGTGCTTGCAGAGTTTCTATGCAATGTTTACCAATCGTCATCAAAGGGTCGAGGCGCGTCATCGGGTCTTGGAAAATCAGTGCTACTGCCTCACCACGGAATTTACGCAATTGAGGAATTGTTAAATCAAATACCGACTGCCCCTGAAAAGTCACCCGTCCATCAACCCGACTAGACGGAGGTAACAACCGCATCGCCGCCCGTCCCAAAGTAGATTTACCACAACCAGACTCACCTACCAAGCCCATACGCTCGCCTGGTTTTAAACTAAAAGATACATCATCAACCGCCCAAGTTAGCTCTTCGTCGCCTCGTTGAGGGTAGGCTACTCGCAAATTTTCTATACTAAATAAGGCATCGCTCATCTTAGTGATCAGCCCTGAGCTATTAGCTTCTATAAATTTCAAATTTAAGATAGTCTATCAGATCCGCAAAAGTAACTGTTTCAAGGTACTAAATTAACTTGAGTTCGATGAATAGTTTAGACCTCTCTCCCAACTCCTCTCCAAAGCGGATACAGCTGGTGAATAGGGGGTCAGACCCCTTGTTTATCTACAAATTGGCTTGTAGAGACGTAGCATTGCTACGTCTCTACATTTGGTGAAATGACGAAATTTCGTGGAGTGAGGGGTTATACCCACCATTCACCAACAGTATCCTCAAAGAAGTCGGGTATCTAATGCCCGACAGGGGCTTTTGCGCTTGCACCGCCTTTACCTAAGAACAACAACAGAGGTAATGAGCAAAGAAAGGCTACTCCCACAACTCGAAATATATCTGCAAAAGATAAAACAGCAGCTTGGGTATTTACAGTTTGCTGAAGTAAAGCCAGGGCTTGTTGTTGGGCGGTGGTTGCATCCATTCCCTGGCTTTGCATCGCCCCAGTCAGCATACTGAGGCGTTGATTCGTTTCAAAATCATAAAGACTGAGGTTAGTTGACAAAATCGCGCAGTGAAAAGCTTCGCGTTTATCTAACAAAGTAGTCAGAAAGGCAATACCAACACTACCACCTAGTTGTCGGGTGAGGTTATAAAAGCCAGAACCCGCAGAAACGTCTTGCTTGGGTAAAGGACCTAAAGTTGCCAAACTTAGGGGTAAAAACATCAGTACAGTAAAAGCCCCCCGCCAGATCAACGGCCAAAATAAATCATCTGTGCCAGTTTGCAAAGTCAATTTTGACAAGTCAAACATGACAAAAGCTGTACCAACACCACCGATCGCAATTAATAATCTGGCATCGATTTTGGTGGATAATTTACCCAGCATAATCATTACGATCGCTGAGGCTAAAGCACCAGGAGCTAACAATAATCCTGTTTGTGTGGCTGTAAAGTGCAGGATACTTTGGGCAAAAATCGGCACTGCAAACAGCGCACCATACAATCCCATCCCGACAATTGCAGATAAAAAGCTTCCCGCAGCTAAAGAACGGTGACGCAAAACTCTCAATGCAACGGCTGGATGGGAAGTTTTTAGTTCCCACCAAATAAATAACACCAATCCCACAACGCTAGCTACAGCCAAACTGGTGATAAACCCAGAGGAAAACCAGTCTTCTTTCTCGCCTTCCTCTAGGAAAGTTTGCATACAGCCGATCGCAATGATTAACAGCCCAATCCCTAGCCAATCAACAGCTTTACTATGATCTGTGTTTTTGTTGTCTTTCGGCAGAAACATCCAACACATGACTACTGCTAGAATCCCAAAGGGGATGTTAATGAAAAAAATCCACCGCCAGCCTAAAGCGTCGGTGAGATAACCTCCCAACGTTGGGCCAATTGCTGGGCCAGAAATTACCCCCACGCCAAATACTGCTTGCGCTAAACCTTGCTCGGCTGGTGGAAAGGTTTCAAATAAAATAGCTTGGGCTTTGGCTAATAATCCTCCGCCAAATAAGCCTTGGGCGATGCGGGAAGCAATCAGCATCGGTAGATTAATTGATAACCCACACACAACCGAGGCAATGGTGAACCCAATTAGGGAAAAGATAAAGTATGTTTTTTTACCAAAATAATCTCCTAACCAAGCAGATAAAGGAATTAACACGACGTTAGCGATCGCATATCCTGTAACCACCCAGCCAATTTCACTCACGGTTGCTCCTAAACTCGCTTGCATAGATGTCAGAGCAACATTCACAATACTAGTATCAATTACTTCGAGAATCGCACCGAGAGCAGCAGAGAAAGCGATCGCCCATTTTAGCGGCCCCTGCACATAGCCAGCTTGATTAAAACTGGAACTATTAGTAATAGCCATTTTTCTCAACAGAATTATATTTAAAGCTAAAAATTTCAGAGAATGCCCTGACCTGTTAGGGCATAATTATGCTGACCAATCTATTTCGCTACGGTAGCGTATCATATTAAGAAAGGTCAAGGGGGAATTCGCTAAAACTGGAAAAATACTATCTAAAGACACAGTAGTAGTTCACCACGCAAATATTGACAGGTGTAGAGCGGGGAAATGGTAAGGATTTAAATCTTTCCCCTATCCCCCTTACCCTTTCTCCTTCCCTTCCCCACTCCTTATGAAAAATCCTTCTGGTAGACCACGTAGTAGCCAGGCAGACCAAGCAATTCTGCAAGCAACCCTAGACTTATTAGCCCAAATTGGATATCAAAGCATGAGTATAGAAGCGATCGCTTCCCGCGCGGGTGTAGGTAAAACGACAATATACAGACGTTATACTTCTAAAGAAGAATTAGTTGCAGATGCGATCGAAAGTCTGCGGGAAGATTTACAGATACCCAATACTGGCAGTTTTTGGGGAGATATGGATATTGTGATCGAGAATGCGGCAAACAGAATACAGAGTCCCCTAGGTCGCCAAACACTCGCTTTGATAATCAGTACAGCATCTAGCAATCCGCAATTTGCCCAAGTCTATTGGAAAAAATATACCCAACCCCGACGTGATGCGTTTGCACAAGTCTTAGAACGTGCCAAGTCAAGAGGTGAAATTCAACCGGATGCTGATATTGACTTAATTATCGACCTAGTGAGTGGGTCATTATATTATGCACTTGTCTTCAAACCGACATCCGCACCATTAACAGCTTATATGCGCCAGACTCTAGAACTGATAATCAAAGGTGTTGGCACTCATTAATCATACTTATACAGTTTTATTACTAATAATGTCCATCCAAATCTGCGACTGAATCTTAGTATTAAATCTTTATGATATTAAAGGAGATATGTTGTTGATAAGTTTTCTTTGATCCTGGTTAATTTAACGACAAAACTTCAACAGCAAGCTAATCTTTAATTTCTCCTGGTGTCTCTTGTTGCAGTATCGCATGGCAATATTGAAGTAATGTAGTGAGGCGATCGCCAATGGTCTTAAGTCTCACTTGTGCCGTAGCAGTCTGCCGCGCTCCCTGAAAAAACATAACATCAATTTCTAATAAACGCAGTTGTTTGCTAATTTCCGTCCGATAAGATTGCTCTTTTGAGTTTTCTGCTACTAAAGGCACAATCTCTTGTTGAAATAACTGCTGCAACTGGGCAACACGCTGCCGAAATAGGGTTATGTCAGGTTCGTTAGCAGTTATTTCCGAATTTAATTGCACTAGTAAATTGGCTAGTGCCTGATATTTCTCACAATTTAAAGACATTGAGTGCCATTTAAGATAGTATTAATGACAAGAATTTTTCTACAATATATCTTCTTGAACCACTATCACAAGCTTCAAAGCAGGGTTTGAGGCTTTGTTTGTCATCTATTGTTTTTCAAGTTTACGATCCTGGAAAACCAAACTAGATAACTAACAAAGGCAATTTAACAACCATCCTGACATTCCATTTATCGCCCCCACCAGGGCCACAGCATCATTCCCAGAAAATGCTGTAAATCTCGTCCATAGTTTACCTAACCAGCGATTACCTCTTGTATGAGCGGCACAGCTACTAGTACTTCAATTGACGTTAGACTCCCGGAATGGCTAAACAAATGTTTACGCGAGTCATCACCCAGGAGTGAAGCAGAAGATGACCGACGGCAAAATGATGCATCATTAATTTGCCGAGCATTTGAATTTGCTTATCAACTGCATAAAGGACAAACTCGCAAATCGGGAGAACCATATATCTGTCATCCCGTAGCTGTAGCTGGTTTGCTACGCGACTTAGGGGGTAGTCCTGCTATGATAGCAGCTGGATTTCTTCATGATGTAGTAGAAGATACAGATGTCACCATTGAAGAAATAGAAGAGCTATTTGGCGCAGAAGTGCGGTGCCTAGTCGAAGGTGTCACCAAACTTTCTAAATTTAATTTTAAAAGCAAAACCGAAAGCCAAGCTGAAAACTTCCGGCGGATGTTTTTGGCAATGGCGCAAGATATTAGAGTAATAGTGGTGAAATTGGCAGACCGTTTGCATAATATGCGAACACTGCAATATATGTCCGAAGAAAGCCGCCGCCGCAGCGCCCAAGAAACACGAGATATATTTGCACCTCTAGCTAACCGCTTAGGAATCTGGCGGATTAAATGGGAATTAGAAGATTTAGCATTTAAATATTTAGAACCAGAAGCTTTTCGGGAAATACAGCAGCACGTTTCCGAAAAACGCAAGGCGCGAGAAGAGAAATTAGTTAAAGCTACAGAACTTTTAAGAGAACGGTTGCAACAAGCAGGAATTTGCTGTCTAGAGATTAGCGGTCGTCCCAAACATCTTTATAGCATTTACCAAAAAATGCAGCGACAGCACAAAGAATTCCATGAAATTTATGATTTAGCAGCCCTGCGAATTATTGTTCAAACAAACGAAGAATGCTATCGCGCCTTAGCTATAGTTCATGATGCTTTTCGCCCTATTCCAGGGAGATTTAAAGATTATATTGGACTACCCAAACCTAACCGCTACCAATCTTTGCATACTGGGGTGATTGGTTTAACAGGTCGTCCTTTAGAAATTCAAATTCGTACCCTAGAAATGCACCATATTGCGGAATATGGAATTGCTGCCCATTGGAAGTACAAAGAAACAGGTGGTTCTTATACACCATTGACAGCCACAGATGAAAAGTTTACTTGGTTACGCCAGCTGTTGGAATGGCAAAGTGACCTGAAAGATGCCCAAGAATATTTAGATAGCGTCAAAGATAATTTATTTGAAGACGATGTTTATGTCTTCACCCCTAAGGGAGATGTTGTTTCCTTAAATCCTGGTTCTACTAGTATAGATTTTGCCTATCGCATCCATACAGAAGTAGGTAACCATTGTGCCGGTGCTAGGGTAAATGGGCGGATGGTGCCTTTGCCTACAAGACTACAAAATGGCGATATTGTAGAAATTATTACCCAAAAGAATAGCCATCCGAGTTTAGATTGGTTGAACTTTGTCAGAACTTCGACGGCAAAATATCGGATTAAACAATGGTACAAGCGATCGCGCCGCGAAGAAAATGTCACCCGTGGACGAGAATTATTAGAAAAAGAACTGGGTAAAACAGGTTTTGATAACTTGCTGAAGTCAGATGCAATGCAAACTGTGGCGGAAAAATGTAATTATCACAGTGTGGAAGACTTACTAGCAGGTTTGGGTTACGGTGAAGTCACCTTAAACTTAGTACTTAATCGTTGGCGTGAAGTAGTTAAGTCACAGCAACCTGTAACAACTGCGCCGCTAGTTTTACCTAAAGAATCAGCTACAACCAAATCGTTACGGGATGTACCTCACACTAGTTCCCGTGCAAGCGATTCCCCAATTGTAGGTGTGGAAGGGCTAGTTTATCATATGGCAGGGTGTTGTACACCAATTCCTGGAGAAGCGATTATTGGGGTCGTGACCAGAGGCAGAGGAATTTCGATTCATCGCCAAGGATGTCATAATCTGGATAATGTGGAGTGCGATCGCCTAGTACCTGTAAAATGGAACCCAGCCGCAGAGAATAGTAGCCGTCCCCACACTTACCCAGTGAGTATTCAAATTGAAGCTCTTGACCGTGTGGGTGTTTTAAAAGATATCCTATCGCGATTGAGTGACCAAGGCATCAACGTCCGTCATGCCCAAGTTAAAACAGCTATTGGACAACCAGCCTTAATGGACTTAGGAATAGATATACGCGATCGCTCGCAACTCGAACAAGTCTTTGTTCAAATCAAAAAAATGAGCGACATTATCAATATTCGTCGCGTTGGTCAGTCTGAGGAGTAAGCTAAGATAGCAGGGAATAGGCAATAGGCAATAAACAACAGGCTTGAAAGTCTATTTAGGATCTTTCACTGCTGTACATTACAAAGGAGAAATATGGAATTTTGCAATTCCATACTTCAAACCTCTGTATCACTTCACTTTATAAAACACACAGTTGATTAACAAAACTTTCTAGTTTGCAAGCTGGAAGCAATTTTACTGGTAGTTCTGCTAAAGCAGTTTTATCTTCATGTTCCAAAATAATTCTGCTGTTGAGACGAGGTAATAAAGCTTGCCATTGAACATCTGCTAAACTACCAACCAAAGAAATTTCTAGCCCCTCACTGATATCTAAATCTTCTTCCATCAGAAGATTCATTGCAATACCAGAAAGTAACATTTGTGCATCTTCAGTAGCGATGTTATGTGTATTGATGAGTAAAGTAGTTTTTTGACTGTCAGGATAAGTTGCGATCGCTTGAATTACTGATTGCAATTCTAAACCAACTAACTCTTCTGACTGCAACCAATCTGGGAAAACTATCAAATTAACTTCCTGAAGATTTAAAGACAGCAAAGTGGCATTAATTAAAGCAGAACTTACTATATTAGCCATCTTTGACCAAGAAAACTTTTGCGCTTGAGCTAAACCAGCCTTAATTAAGGCTTGACGAACACTCGGCTTCTGCACATCACATAAAGCATTTGCCAGTCCATATACATCATCATCTTTGACATATATTACCGCCTCACCTCCTACTTCAGGAATTGAAGCATTAGCACAAGTAATTACCGGACAGCCACAAGCCATAGCTTCTACAATTGGCATTCCAAAGCCTTCATACTTAGAAGGATAAACGAGTGCCACAGCACCAGAATAAGCTATTGCTAATTCTTCATCACTAAGCTGCAACATATAAACAGAACTACCTAATGTGCAAGCTCGAAATTCAGGTGCTAATATACCGCCGCTTCCTGTACAAACAATATCAAATCCATAGCTACTGGCAAGTTGAGCAAAAGCTTGAAAGAATAACATACTATTCTTATAACCATTACCAGCACCAACCAAAATAAAATAAGGTTTTGTAATGCCGTATTTAGCTTTAAATGCGTTAACCTCTTCAGCTTTTGCTGGCGAAAAAGTACTGCTAACTCCACAATGAGCTACAGTGATAGACTCTACAGCTACTTCAGGAAAAAACCTTGCCAAGTCACGCGCAGTATGTTCTGAAATAGCTATATGAGAAGACGCTTGCTGGATACCTTGATGTTTTACTTGCCACATGGGATTATCCATATTCCATCCCATAACTTCTGGAATCATGTCATAAGCCATGAATACAGAAGGGGTTGTCATAGGAGTTGTGTAATAAGAAGAGATAAATAACTCTGCGCCTACTTGATCACAGATTTGTTGCAGCATCTGTTTATCAGCTTCGCTATTGTTATAGTCGTAGGCAGAAATTGTGCGATAACGAATACCCTTAATTTTAGGTGTAGTATTTGCTCTATCTAAAACTAAAATATGATTAGCAAAATCACTATTTGCCCATTCTTCTAATAAACTTCGCCAAACTCTAGCAATACCAGTTTGGTAGAGTTGAAAAAATACGCCATCAATAATAATTTTTCCAAATGCTTGTTTAATATTATCTAATTTCTCAATCCCTACTATTTGTAATTGAGCCTGAGATCTGTGGCTGACATCATAATTTTTTAAATGCTTTGGCAATTTCCAATTAATTTTTGGATCAGGTTGGTGTTCAACTGGTTCAACATTTCCACGCCAAGCTACCCCCATAATTTGCATGGTTTGGTAGATCATTGTATTCCACCCTTTGTCCTTAAAGTAGTCTAAGCCTTGGGCTACGTCAGGAGAGTTTAAATCATGAAATAGAATTAAAGCATCAGGCTCTGCTAATTTTTCGCACGTGATCGCATCATTGAGAGGCCCTGGTGCTTCATGATCACCATCAATGAATATTAAAGACCACTTGCGTTGTAATTGCTGGGCTAACTCATCTACTTTTTGTGGGCTATAACCAGATACAAGATTAACCGAATCAAAAACCCCAGCAGCCCTTAGAGAAGCACTGACACTTTCATAAATATCTTCTCTACCTAATAAAGGATCAACTACATCTAATTCAACCCCTGCCAAAGCCATATGACAAGCAGACCAACCAAGCCAACATCCAATTTCTAAAGCTTTTTTACCTTTAAATTTCAGGGCTGTATTATAAAGAATATGTGCCTCGTCACGACTTAAAAATCCAATACTTGGTTGCCTCTGATCGACATACCAGTTATGAGGTATATCATGACGTAGATAAGGCCATTTACAAATGCTTGTATTACCTACAATCATATTAGGAAAAAATTGATTGGGTTGGATGATTTTTAATCCTGGTGAAGCATAGTCTCTAGCGGGTAATAATGCTCTTTCAACTACTGTCATAGTTTGCTCTAGCATTCGCTCTTCCCGAAACAGATATTCTGCTCTTTGCTTACAAGCTTGACCAATAGATTCACGTAATTCAGAATTTATAGCCCAGTCTTCAATAGTGCTGGCTAATTCTCTGACTGTGGCTTGTGGATCAAGTTTAGGATCAGTCAGTAGTTTACCAGTTTCACCCAATTCTTCAGGAATGCCACTTACTGCTGAAGCGATGACTGGTAATCCTTTCGCCATCGCTTCCATGACGCATAAAGGCATTCCTTCTAATACAGAAGGGAAAACAAAAATATCAGCTGTATTTAGCCAATTTAAAACATCAGATCGCTGCCCTAAAAAAAGAACTTTGTTGCTAATTCCTAGTTGCTCAACTTCTTCTTTTAGGTTGGTTTCTAGTTGTGGCTCAAAGATTCCCCCACCTATCCAAATAAAGTAAAGTTTAGCCCATATTGGACTATTCATCAGACGCTTAATTGCTTCTAATTGATACTGGTAGCCTTTTCTTGATTCTATACGAGCAGCAGTCAAGCAAACTATCGCATCTGAAGGAATACCTAGTGATTGACGTAGGTTTTTACGTAAATACAAATCACAAGCAGTGAAATATTGTTGAGGTCGTCCGTAATAAATAACTTCTCCCAAATCTGGAGATAACTTGAATAATTTGTGTAATAAATTTAAATTTTCAAATGAAACTGCAACTACTGACTTAGCTTCATTATATTGATAGGATAATTCTTCTAAATAAACATAAAATTTATCTGCTAAGTGAGGCTCAACAAGTCCCTCAATAATAATGTAAGGTATACGAAGTTGAATAGCAATTTGCTTGATAGCTAAATTAGCAAAAGGATTTGTGTTACTACAAATAATTAAATCAGGTTGATTACCTGCATTTGTTAAGATTTGAGATAACTTTTGAATTATGTCTTGGCTTAACCAAATATGCTCAATTCCTAATTTTTTTTGCTCAGTGATGATACTATCATTTACTGCTTGAGGTTGTAGGCAGGTAACTCGATAACCTAAGTTAGCTAATTTACATAATAGTGAATGATTGTATTGTGCAACTCCACCAACCCCTGGATCTTCTGTAGATAATAATATATGTTGACTCATGTTTTTTAATTCCCTATAGTAGGTTGCACCTAATCAATCTCTTTATTTTTTAATTTTAGAAAAAACTTAGCGATCGCTCTTATCTTGTTGTTGTTTTACTTGCTCTAATACAACTTTGTAATCCTTACGTTCAGGGTGTAGTTTCACTAACTTTTCCATAAGCTCGATCGCACCCTTGGTATCCTTTAAATGCAATCTAGCTACAGATAGTTTTTCTAAAGCAACTTGGTTGTTTGGTTCCCGTTTGAGAACTAGCTCATAACCCTGTGCTTGTTTCTGTAAAGTAGACTCAAGAGATACATTGCTTGCATTGCTTGTCTGAGGCTGCTGTTTTTGTTGAGCTAAATTAGCTAAACCAAATACCGTAGAACCTAAAAAGGATACTAAACCTACTACCGTTAAAATCTTTTTCTTCCGCTCAATTTTCTTTTGACGCGAAATAATATAGTCATCCCCAGAACTAGACATATATTCAATGCTTGCTGTAGAAAATACTGAGATGCCAGCAAACCCCTCGTTATGAGAGTACCCAGCAGCCTAGAGAAACTATCATCTGGTTGTAAAGTTTTTATAATCTTTCAGTGTCATACCCAGCTAATTGAATCAGGCGTTGCTGAATTAAGGGATGAAATTCCAGGTACTCAAATGTAAAACTCCTGATACTCTCCGCGCCTTTGCACCTGGGCGTGAGAAAATTCATCCTGCATTTATGCAATGCCTTAAATCAATCGATCTTTAGCTTGACTTTGATATAAATGTTAACGGCACTACGGGTGAATGTCTGCTAAAAAATTAAAAATATATGAACTTTTGTAATAAATATATTTAGTCCTAGATACTTGCGATAATGTAGATAACTAGTATTCGGGGTCAAGTCTCCTTAACTGTGTCTCAAAAACTTCAAAACAGCCCAAAATAGTAATTTTTCTAAAACATCAGATAACAATGGCTGAGGCACATAAATTCTGTAAGTTCCATTTATTTTACGGCTACAACTTTCAAGACGGCTAATTTTTACGTTAGGCATAAGTAATCGTTGCAAGGTATAAATTTTAGTTATGTGGTGGTAATTACCGTACAAAACCGAATTTATCCAAAAACAAGTAGAGTTTGTTATGGTATAGTTAGAAAGTTAAGACTAGCTTTACCAATTCCAAACGCTCTACGCATCGATAACAATTGCAAAGCGGAAAGCAGTTTTGATTAAGCATTTACCCAAACGAAATCTGAATTGAATTTAGGTTATGACTCAGCAAGTGATTCACCCTATGGTGAAATTGCAGCGTAACGTGCAATCACTCGTAGAATCCAATATCATCAAACCAACTGATAGCATCTGGAAAATTGCCTTGCTCTACGGCAATGACTGGCAGCACTGGAAACAGGAACTGTTGGACTTTGGCTTTACTATGCAAGACCCAATCAGCGAATTGCTAGCAGTAGAAGCATGGGATGAAGAATAGTAAGCGGGAGTGGGGTAAAAAGAGACAGGGGAGACAAGGAGCAGGGAGATAGGGGGAGGAAATTTACCCTCTTGCCCCCAACCTCCAGCCCTCTTTCCTCTTCCTACTCACAACTCCCTACTCCCTAAGTCTTGCAATCTGCTAATGCTGCGGCTAATTCTATAGCAGTTTGATAGCGATCGCGTGGTAATGGCTCTGTCACACGTTCAATCACCTCTCTTAATTGGGGTGTAATCGTGGGAGAGTTAGCCACATCAAACCGGAAATTTCGTCCTTTTTGGCGGAAAAACTTAAACGGGTTTTCCCCAGTCAGTAAAAAGATTAGTGTCGGCCCAATGGCATATAAATCTGATTGAATCAGAGGTTGTCCGCGCTCTTGTTCGGGCGCGCAATAACCTTCTGCACCAATTCGAGTGCCGGGTGTCGTGCCAATTTCTTTAACAGCACCAAAATCTAACACCACTATCTGATTATTGGCATTCCGCACCATTAAGTTAGCGGGTTTAATGTCACGATGAATTAGTGGTGGCTCTTGGCTATGCAAATAGTCTAAAATGTCGCAGGTTTGAATCATCCAGGCGATCGCTTGGCTTGGCGTTACTGGCCCAGTCATCTGGACTCGTTTTTCCAAATCCTGCCCATGAACTAATTCCATAGCCAAGTATTTTTTGCCATTTTCTACAAAAAAATCGTAATACTTGGGAATTCCTGGATAATTGAGAGACTTGAGTGTATGGGCTTCTCGCTCAAATAATTCTTGGGCTTTGGCAATTTTAGCCATATCAGCGTTCATTTGCTTTAAGACCAAGAGTTGAGGATTTCCCGTCATCCAACCTTTTGTATCCCAAGCTAAATAAGTAGTACCCATCCCGCCTTGTCCCAAAGTTCGCAAAACTTGATACTGGCGGATGGTCTGCTGTACAGCCAAAGGTTGACCACAATGGATGCAAAACAAATTGTTGGGAGAATTGCCTTCGTGAGTGCAAGTATTACTTGCTCTTGTCGGGTCTTGATTTAAAGATAATGATGCAATGGATTCTTCTGTTTCAGCACTAATGGTCGATACTTCCTGAATTTGAAATTGCAGTATTGGGCCTCCCTGTGCTAGTTGCAGCAGAGCATTATTAGGTAGCGAACTTTGAATGACTAAAACGCCATTCAGGAAAGTACCATTTGTACCTTGACTGTACACCTGCCAAGATTCATCATTAGCTGCACTGATGTGTCTAATTTCTAAATGATGCCGGGAAACCAAACTATCGGGTAAAACCACATGATTGTCCGCCGCTCGACCAATCCGAATCACGGCGGAGTTCTCAAAACACCACTGTTTCAGAGGTGTTTTTTGTTGCGGTTCTAACAGTGTCAGAATAACCACAATAAAACCTGAATGAGGTAAAAATAGGGAGTTGGGAGTTGGGAATGGAAAGAGGAAAAGGGGCAGGGTGCATGGATCAGAGGGGAGAATATATTTCCTTGTCTCCTTTGTATTTCATTCTGGTAAGCGTTTTACCTGAATTTGATGCAACCTCTAATCTCTAGCCTCTAATCCCTGAATTATCCATGTTTGGGCGCACTTTTGCCCGCACAAGTATTGCCGTAATATTGTCATGACCATTTTCTTGGTTTGCCAAATCAATTAATTCGCTAACACCTCGTTCCAGGCTAGAGCCAGAACTAAGCAAAGGAAGTAAGTGAGTCTTCCAATGGGTTTCTAGTAAATCATTATCTGATAAACCGTCGGAGGCTAGGATCAAGAGACTATCTTCATTAATGTCAAAAAACTCAATATCTGGGTTGATAGCTCTTTCGTCACGCGGCCCCAAGGCTTGAGTCAATTGATAAGCATCTGGACGACCATAGGCAATGCTGGGTTCTACTCCGCGAGCAATTTCTCGCTGTCCAACTTCATGGTCTACAGTGATTTGCTCTAGTCCTCGTTTGCGGGTCAAGCGGTAGAGGCGACTATCCCCTACGTGAGCAATTGCGGCTTGTGTATCTTGAATCAGCAGAATTACCAAGGTAGTACCCATCCGACCCACTCCAGAACGGGCATCTTGTTGATTTAGCTGATAAATTGCTTGATTAGCTAAATAAACTGCCTCACGCATATTTTCTTCTGTTGGGCGTTGGTCACTTTGCCAATATTCTTGAAAGTATTGCCGCACAGTGCTAACTGCCAATTCACTGGCTATCTCGCCACCTGCGTGACCGCCCATACCATCACAGAGAATATACAAACCACGGGCTTTGAATGCTCGATTTCTGGGTAGATCTAACTTGTCAATTTTCGTTTCAATGCCAAAGTAGTCTTCGTTATGCTGACGTTGACGACCTACGTCTGTACGTCCTGCATCTTCTAGACTGCTTAACTGCATTGAGAGAACGATAGTAGGCAGGTCATCGGTTTTGGCAGAACTATCTTCTAAATCATCTTCTGGCTGTACAATTGTCGGCGCAGTCGGATATTGATTTGCAGTGCGAGAGAAACTAGGAATTGGTGATGTTTCTAGTTCTGTGGCGATCGCTTCTAGGCGCGATCGCAACTGTGCGATCGCCTGGATTTTTCCTAGTTCTAAATCCTCCAAAATCTGCAATACAGAACCAAACTGTGTGCGTTGGGACTGCCTAAATAATTCCTGCCAAACCTCACCCAAAGCTTTGAGTGTCAAAGGTTGCTTAGTAAGGGCTAATGTTACGTCTTCGTCTCTTGCTTCTGTCGCTAGGTCAATAGACTGTTCGCCACTTAATGCTTCCAGATACAACCTTGCTAACACCAGTGTTTGGTCTTCATCTAATCGCAGATTCGACAACTCCAGCAAACTTTGACGGCATTTTAACGGTTCTAATACCGCCCAAAGTTGAGTCATTTGATAAAACCAGTGTAAGATTTGTAACGAACTTGTCGTCTCTTCTTTCCACAGATCAAGTAAACGCGGCCAATCCGAACGGTCTTCTATGAGAACAACCTGGGTGTTGCCCTCCTGCCAAGCATCATGAATTACTGGTGTTCCTGGCTGATTTTGGGCTTGCAATTCTATATAAGCTTTAGCTAGCCCAGGAATTCCCCTTTCTTGGTCTGTTGATGATAACAAGCCTTGACTCTGATTTTCTAATATTGCCTCGATAGGTGATATTTGGTATGGATGAGCATCTAAAACTCGCACACCAAGTTCTGTCTGAGCGGTGTTTGTCTCTAAGATTGGTAGCGGTTCTAATAATTGATAACGTTGCTCTTGATCTATGTAAGAGCCTACTTTTAACACAGGTCTAGTAGCAGGCGATGGAGCAAATTCACTGGAAAGAGGTAAAGTTGGTAAATCGTCATGAATATCTTGCCAACTGCCTAAGTCCCAGTCCCCGCTTCCTTCTTTAGTAATAATTGCCCACCAAACTTTCCCACATTCTGCACCACAGTTATAACAACTTTGGGCGTTTAAGGGTACCTCAGTACCACATTCCTGGCAAATATGATGGGTTAGGGAGGTGCCACAGTTTTGACAAAATTTGTTAGCATTGGGGTTTTCAAAATTACACTGAGGGCAAATCAGCATAGCGGAAGTTCCTCTATTCCCGTTCCAAGGTGCTTCTAGCCACTAATATCCTCCAAAATGCCACAATTTAGTTGCCCCTGCCTACAGTAGACCTACAAAAGATTGTGGTTTCATCAGTGAATTTTGGTGGCAGTATTAATTGTGACGCATATTAGCTAAATATTGCAGATAACGGCAAGTTAATTTTTTCTGATCAATAAAGTATAAGTATAAGTTCACTTTTTTAGGAATTCTCTTGTTTTATATAGCAACCCTGCTGAATTTACAAACTAGTCGTGGAGAAAGGCAATAGGCAATAGCAATAGATTTGTTTGGATATCATTTAGGTTTGCTATAGTTTAGGACATTAACAGATGCGAAAATTTCAACACCAAACGACTTTTAACGCTGTCACCTCTCACCTGTTACCTATCCCCTGCTCTACCTGACGATGCAGAGGTAATTGGATAGTAAAACAGGTAAGATTGGAGCTACTTTCTACCTCTACTGTTCCCCCTAATTGCTTAATTAGTTTGTCTACTAATGCCAGCCCTAAACCTGTACCACCTTGCTTCAACGGATCTGTACTAGGAATACGATAAAATTTCTTAAATATATGTGGGAACTCTGATTTAGGAATTTCTACACCAGAATTAATCACTTGAAATTGCATATTTTGTAACTTTAATTGAGCAGAAATAGTAATTTCGGCATCTGGAGGGCTAAATCTACAGGCATTAGTTAGCAGTTCTATCAATATGCGTTCTAAGCTAAATGTATCGCATATTAGTAAAGGAAGATTCGGTGCTATGCTTAAATTTATTTTTTGCTTAAATATCTCATCATTACTTGCTTGAAATAACTCTACTACGTTCCGCAGCCATTTGTGTACTGGAATAGTTTCTAGTAGCCAAGGTTTAGCATTTATATCTAACCTTTGTAAATCAAGAAAATTATTGATCAGGTTGATTTGTCGTTCACACTCGTTATCTAAAATCTCACAATAGCGAAATATTTTTGAGAATTCAACAAACTTTTCCTGTTGATTTAGTGCGATTCCTAGCATTTGAATCGCCATTTTCATATTCGTGAGTGGTGTGCGGAGTTCGTGAGAAACTGTACTGAGAAATTCTTCTTTCAGGCGATTAAGACTTTCTATATCTGTCAACTGCGCCTGCATAGAGGTCTGAGTCTTATGAACGATTTGAGTTTTTTGAGAAGTATTTGCTTCCTGTTTATCAGTAGTAATGTCCTCACACACCATGAGAATCACAGGACTTTTTTGACACAAGTTACCATCAGCTAGTAAGTCTCCGTTTTCATCAGGCAATATCTTGAGTATGACTTTGACCCAGGCAATTTTACTCTCAGGGCAGTCTAAACGATATTCGCCATTAATAGTAGTAGAGAGAGAAGTTTTACCAAGCTTGATTAAAGCCTCAGATAACCTTTGTTTCTCTGACAAGTCGAACAAATTAAAAATAGATGTTTGGACTAATTGTTCAGGTGTGTAACCCAAATAGCTAGCCCCGAACTGGTTTACAGACAAAATTACCCCTGTTGTATCCAAACTAAAATGAATAGATGGGGCGTGGTTGTAAAGTTGCCGATACCAGTGGAGTTCGTCTTGAGTACGTTGCAGCATTTCTGCTGTGTACAGTTCTACATTAGAGGTTCGTTCCGGCACAAGTTCCAAGCGAACAGGAGTTGCTGGCGGTTGTGGTTTGTGAGTTTGATGCCAGAGCGATCGCTGATTAAAGCTCATAAGACTTAAACTTGTACCCAAAGACTGAATTTTATGATTTGCGAAAAAAAGATTATTATACTGTTATTGACTGGATTATTGCCAAAAATAGCTAAAAACCTTCTTTTCTGGTTTTTATTTTTTTCTGGTGATACCTATTACCCACAGGCTTTTCATAACGTTTATTTACATTTAATTGCTAATAAATGCAAAAACTTAGAATTATTTTGCTGATTTCTGAGTTCGGGATTGTGAGTTTTTCTTAGGCAATTGGTGCAGCAATTGAAGTTCAGAGACACTCAGTTCGCGCCATTCGCCTAGTTGTAAACCATCCAATCGTAGATGAGCTATGCTCACCCTGATCAGCCGTAACGTTGGGAACCCCACAGCCGCAGTCATACGGCGCACCTGACGATTTTTGCCTTCTGTCAAAGTCATTTCTAACCATGCTGTCGGCACATTTTTGCGAAATCGGATAGGTGGATTGCGATCGCCCACTGGTGGATCTTTGGGTAACAGTCTCACGTTTGCAGGACGAGTGCGGTAATCTTGGATTTCTACACCCGTTTGCAATTTGGTTATAGCATCTGTATCGGGAATCCGCTCTACTTGTACCCAGTAAGTTCGCTGATGTCCAAAACGCGGATCAGATAGTCGATGTTGCAATTTTCCATCGTTGGTTAACAGTAATAACCCTTCACTATCCCAATCTAAACGCCCTACAGGATAGACATCAGGCACATCAATATAATCTTTCAGGGTGTTATGGTTAGGTGTTTCTTGCGTAAATTGGCTGAGAACACCGTAGGGTTTGTAAAAAATCAGATATCGAAAACTACTAATCATTAGAGATTATCTATTTTTTGTCTACTCCTTAACTTCTTAATTGAAACTTAACAGGAGTGACTGGGTAGAATTATGCAGAAATTTAGAAATTTTAATAAAAATCACATAAACATGAGTTATTTATCTGGTATTTAGAAGGGTGAGTGCGATCGCTACTTGTGGAGAATTTTTTACTAATTAACGAGGTGCGAGCGTTCCTACTTCAAACTGGTTTATTATAGTTTCCCTATCTTCTGATCTCTTCTGCTTGCCTAATTTTTATTTATACTAATATGTAGCCAAATTTTTTAATTAAGTTTAAGTTAGCCAATTCCCAAGCTTCATTACTAATTACTAACTCCAAATTAAACTGCGCCAAAGTTCTATGACTCTTGCTAAATCTTCTGAACTAGGCATTACTCATCTTCCAGACCATACTGAATTACCAGAGTCAGACGGAACTTTCGTGAAAAATTTTCAAGAACATCCTCAGAGTATCCTGCTGACAGATTCTATTACAAATGTATTGCAGCAACTACATCCTGATAATCAATACTGTATCGGGCAAGATTGCGGTATTTACTGGCGTTTGACTGAACCACCAGAAAGAGGCGCAGAAGCACCTGATTGGTTTTATGTGCCTAATGTACCGCCAATGTTAAATGGTAAATTTCGCCGTTCTTATGTGTTGTGGCAAGAGTATGTCGCGCCCTTAATCGTCTTAGAATTTGTGTCTGGTGATGGTTCAGAAGAACGGGACAAAACACCCCTGAATGGTAAATTTTGGGTATATGAGCAAGCGATTAGAGTGCCATTTTATGGCATCTATGAAGTAAACCAAGCTTCTGTGGAAGTATATCACCTAGTAGATGGTCACTATGAATTAGTAACAGCTAATGAACGGGGTCACTATGTTATCCCCCCGATGGGCGTTGAATTAGGTATTTGGCAAGGGCAGTATAAAAATAGCGCAGCACCTTGGTTACGTTGGTGGGATGCCCAAGGGAATCTTTTATTAAATAGTGATGAAAAATCCCAACAGTTAACATCTCAGTTAGAACAAGAACATGAGCGATCGCACCAATTAGCACTACAGTTAGAACAAGAACAGCAACGAGCCGAACGCTTGGCAGAACGCTTACGTCAGTTAGGAATTGACCCTAATTCATTGTAAGAAGAGAGCGATCGCTTTCAGCATCCATATAGATTGAGTTTCCCAAGAATGTATAGACATCTGCCGCGCTCTTCTTTGCGTCTCTGCGCGGCAGTTGCTACAAGTCGGGGAACCCGCCCAACGCACTGCCTTGCCTCTGCGTGAGATAAAAAATATTGTTTGCTCACAAAACATTTAACTGTGAGTCATACCGCCTCAAGAACCGACAGCAGATTCATAAAGTCATAACAAAAATAGCGATCGCTCTAACCCACATCCTCATAAATTGTTAACCCTCTTGCCCCTAACCCTAAACAAGGTGGTACAATCTACATCCATGCTAGGGGTGCCTAAATCATCAAGGCTGAGATCACACCCTTAACACCTGAGTCTGGGTAATACCAGCGGAGGGAAGCTGTTTATCGAGGAATTTCAATATGCGGAAAGAATGGGTTGCCAAGCGGCGTGGGCAGAGCAATGTAACTCAAATGCACTACGCACGTCAGGGTGTTATCACTGAAGAAATGCACTACGTTGCTCAACGGGAAAACCTTCCTGCTGACCTGATTCGTGAGGAAGTAGCACGGGGACGGATGATTATCCCGGCTAACATTAATCACACCAACCTAGAGCCGATGGCTATTGGTATCGCTTCCAAATGTAAGGTAAATGCCAATATTGGTGCTTCACCTAACTCTTCTAACCTTCAGGAAGAAGTAGATAAATTGAAGCTAGCGGTGAAGTATGGTGCTGATACTGTGATGGACTTGTCCACAGGTGGCGGTAACTTAGATGAAATCCGCACAGCTATTATTAACGCTTCACCCGTTCCCATCGGAACAGTACCAGTTTACCAAGCATTAGAAAGCGTCCACGGCACAATTGAAAACCTCACCGCCGATGACTTCCTCCACATCATCGAAAAACACGCCCAGCAAGGGGTAGACTATCAAACCATCCACGCTGGCATTTTGATGGAACATTTGCCCCTAGTCAGAAGCCGCATTACTGGTATTGTTTCCCGTGGTGGCGGTATTTTGGCAAGGTGGATGCTGCATCATCACAAACAAAACCCGCTATATACCCACTTCCAAGACATCATTGAAATCTTCAAGAAATATGATGTTTCCTTCAGCTTAGGTGATTCCCTGCGTCCTGGCTGTACCCATGATGCTTCCGATGAAGCCCAGTTAGCAGAACTTAAAACCCTCGGTCAACTCACCCGCAAAGCTTGGGAACACGATGTACAGGTGATGGTAGAAGGGCCTGGACACGTACCAATGGATCAAATTGAATTTAACGTGCGTAAGCAAATGGAAGAGTGTTCTGAAGCACCTTTCTATGTGCTTGGCCCGTTAGTAACAGATATTGCTCCTGGTTATGACCATATTACTTCCGCTATTGGCGCAGCAATGGCTGGATGGTATGGTACAGCAATGTTGTGCTACGTGACACCTAAAGAACACTTAGGTCTACCTAACGCTGAAGATGTCCGCAACGGTTTAATTGCTTACAAGATAGCAGCCCATGCAGCTGATATCGCCAGACATCGCCCAGGCGCAAGAGACAGAGACGATGAACTCTCTCGCGCTCGTTACAACTTCGACTGGAATCGTCAGTTTGAATTATCCCTCGACCCAGAAAGAGCGAAGGAATATCACGACGAAACCTTACCCGCAGACATCTATAAAACGGCTGAATTTTGTTCGATGTGTGGGCCTAAGTTCTGTCCGATGCAAACTAAAGTTGATGCTGATGCACTGACAGAACTAGAGAAGTTTTTGGCGAAAGAAAAGGTGACACAAGGTTAATTTTTGAAACGCGGAGGTACATAGAGGTAAACGCAGAGTATCGCGGAGAAAACTTTGCGTTCCTCTGCGATTTCCTTTGCAAACCTCTGCGTTTAAAAGGCTTTTTCTAAAATGAAGAGAATGCGATCGCTAAATATTCAATAATTAAAGTTGGGAGAGTCGCTAGGCGACCCTAAATTCCCTAACTAATTGCCTAATTCTCGATATCTTTGTTGAATATCCTCAATCGTAAATACAGCAGTAAATTTCAACCCAACGGAATCGTAAAATTCTGCGCCCCCCTGCTTTCTGTCTACTAATGAAATCACTTCATCAACGACATAACCAGCATTTCTGAGTCGGTCAACAGCTTTCATCGCAGACTGTCCAGTAGTGACGACATCTTCTAAAACCACTACTTTTCCACCTTCCGGCAATAATGGGCCCTCAATATAAGCCCTGGTTCCATGACCTTTAGCTTCTTTGCGAATAATTAAGGCTGGGATTGGTCGATTTTCGTAAGCAGAAACCACACTGACTGCTGTAACCATTGGATCAGCACCTAGCGTTAAACCTGCGACGGCTTGAGTATTGGAAGGTAACAGAGATAAAAGAATCCGACCAATGGCTAATGCACCTTGGGGGTGGAGTGTTACCTGTTTCCCATTTATGTAGTAAGAACTAGGTTGTCCAGAAGAAAGGACAAAATCACCCTCTTTATAGGCGAGTTGACAAAATAAATCTAAAAGTTTGTGGCGCAGAGTGGTCAATTCAGAAGTCGCGGCCCACATATCAGCCTGGGTAAGGGTTTCAGTAGAATACGTCATTACAAATGATTAGGAGTTGTGCTACACCAAAGGTTGAACTCATGAGAGTTCTGAAATTAAGCATAAGTTAAGATTTGCCCAAAAATTGAGGAGCTAAAAAAGATGGGTATAAAATTTAAACCCTTTGGTGGTTTTTTGGTGCTTTTAGCTACAGGTCTGATGTTTCCGGCTGTGGTTTCTGCTGAGACGGCTACACCCAATTATGAAACAGCTAATGATGCCTTTGATCGAGCTTATTTTAGTCACGATCGCAATTTTTATGAAAATAACAGCCCTAAGCGTCAGTTGCAAAATTTTCTTGGTAATGGTTCCGGTTTTCGTAACTCTTTCCCGGAAAATGAAATTGCTCGTGATGCTGAGTTAATGAATACTCTCTATCGAGATGTTATGACTCAGCAAGTTGGCAATGATCCCTACCTACGTACACCAGATTTACCTAATCCTTATGATAGTTCTTTGCTGATGTCTCCGCGCTTAAATACCAATAAGTTGAAAGTTGGTACTGAGTTCCATTTTGAAACTGCTTCACCAAGATAGTATTTAGTCAATGGTCAAAAGTCCATAGTCCATTGTAATGATACATAACCATTAACAATTGACTATTGACTCTTCAAAAAATCCAGGGTGCAGGAGTTGAACCTGCCTTGGGCGAATTATGAGTTCGCTGCCTCAACCGCTCGGCCAACCCTGGTCGAATATTAATTTTACCGCAAATTTGCTATTTGTCTACACCCCAAAATAGTCTATCAGATTTTTATACTACATAATTTAATTATGAAATAGTGCAAACTATTATTCATGAAGTTCTTTTAAGGATTGAGGTACATAACTTCAATGCTCTTAATATAGACCAGCATTCTTCCGCAACAGCTTGTCAGCGATGAAAATAAATTCCACTGTAATTCTGACGTTTATTCTGTTAATCCTGATGTTGGGCGCAGGGTCTGTAAGCGCATTCTTAGGGTTTAATTTGGGCAGTTTAGCTCTCAAAGGTGTATCAACCCCAGATGGCCGTCCTACAACCAAATTTGCCAGTGCTAAGGCTAATAACTCCCAACAGGTGGGGCTAACACTATTAAAAGAAGAAGATATATTAAAAGTTGTTAAGTCTCGAATTGAAGGCAAAACCAAAGCCGCTAAATCAGAAAAAATAGAAGACGACGAAGAAGAAACCAATAACAAAAAGCAGAAGCAGCAAGAGAAGCCACAAGAAGTAGTTGAAGAAAAACCCCAACCAGGATTTCCTGTGAGTGCCGAAAGTGAGGGTGTGACTTTTGCGGTGCAATCGGCTCGTTACTCTGGGGGAGATTTATTACTGAAAGTAAAAATGCAGAACAAAGGAAAAGATACTGCACGGTTCTTGTATAGTTTTTTAGATGTCACTGATGATAAAGGCAGAACCTTAAGTGCCAGCACAGAAAATTTGCCAGCAGAATTACCTGCTAATGGCCCAACATTTTCCGGTACAGTAATTATTCCTACGGCTTTACTGGATGATGTGAATAAGGTATCACTGTCTCTGACAGATTACCCTGCACAAAAGCTAAAGCTAGATGTATCTAATATTCCTGTAGCTAGGTAGGGGCTGGAACTGGAGTGTGAAGTATGAAATTTACTCTTGATACTTCATATCTTCCTAATACCCATTAAAAAATAGGGGCATGAGTTTACACGGGCTTTGGCAGTGATTGGTTTTCCTGGTTTAACTTGGGCAGATGTAGGGCTGCGATTGTTATCAGTATTACTACTGATTGCCATTAATGCCTTTTTTGTGACGGCAGAGTTTTCGATGGTGACAGTGCGGCGATCGCGCATTCATCAGTTAGTGAAGGCTGGTGACATTCAAGCGATCGCAGTTGAGACACTGCAACGCAGTATTGATCGCCTTCTTTCTACAACACAGTTAGGCATTACCCTCTCTAGTTTGGCACTGGGATGGATTGGCGAAAGTACAATTGTGGTGCTGGTGAGTGCGTGGCTAAAATCCTGGCCTTTACCAGAAACAACGAGTAACTTCATCGCTCATTCGCTGTCAATTCCCATTGCCTTTTTTTTGGTTGCTTATCTGCAAATTGTTTTAGGGGAATTATTCCCAAAATCAGTAGCTTTGTTGTATTCTGAACAACTAGCGCGATTTTTGGGGCCATCAGTAAAAGCGATCGTCCGTTTCTTTAGTCCATTCATCTGGATTCTTAACCAATCAACTTTTTGTCTGCTACGAATTTTTGGTATCGAATATACAGGTCAAAGCTGGAGACCGCCTGTTACCCCAGAAGAATTACAAATCATCATCTCTACAGAACGCGAATCTACAGGTTTACTACTTTCAGAACGAAAACTCTTAAACAATGTCTTTGAGTTTGGCGATGTGACAGCCCAAGATGTGATGATTCCTCGGACTGGTATAGTTGCCTTACCCAAAGAGGCTACTTTTCAAACCTTACTGCAAGAAGTGATCGCTACTGGCCACTCCCGCTACCCGATCATTGGCGAATCTTTAGACGACATTCGCGGTATTGTCTACTTTCGGGACTTGGCACAGCCCTTGGCGATGGAGAAACTGACGTTAACATCACATATTCACTCTTGGATGCGTCCCGCCAGATTTGTACCAGAACACACTCCTTTGAGTGAACTATTACCAATGATGCAGCAAGAAAAGCCAGCTATGGTGATCGTTGTAGATGAGTTTGGCGGTACTGTAGGGCTATTAACTATCCAAGATGTGATTGGCGAAATTATTGGCAACACAGGTGAACCGGAAAGCAACGACGACTTGCTAATTCAAATTGTCGATCAGGAAACCTTTTTGATACAGGCACAAATTAATCTAGAAGACCTAAACGAGGTTTTGCATCTAAATCTACCTTTGACTAGAGAATATCAAACCTTGGGTGGTTTTTTACTTTATCAATTGCAAAAAATGCCTACCAAAGGCGAAATATTTTTATACGAAAATCTTCAGTTCACCATAGTCTCTATTGTCGGGCCGCGGCTGCATCAAATTCAGGTGCAACGCTTACCGCAGGGATGAAGCAGAGGAGCAGGGGGGGAGGAATATCTAACTCCCTACTTCCTATTGCCCACTAAGCATATGGAACTGGGTCTGTTAAGCCTAATTCATCAAACGCTGCCAGTCTTAAGCGGCAAGAATCGCAGACTCCGCAAGCTACATCCCCACCGGTGTAGCAAGACCAAGTTAAATCCCACGGAACACCTAACTTGTTACCAAGCTGGATGATTTCGGTTTTTTTCAGATTTACCAAGGGGGCGACAATCTCAGTCGGGTCGCCTTCTCGTCCTTGTTTGGTTCCGAGGCGAAAAACTTCTTGCATTGCCTGGATGTAGTCAGGGCGACAATCGGGGTAGCCGGAATAATCTAAGGCGTTAACACCAATGTAAACTCGTTGGGCAGCGATCGCTTCTGCATAGCCTAGAGCAAAGCTTAAAAATATCGTGTTCCGTGCAGGTACATAGGTAATAGGAATATTTTGCGACATTTCATCTAAAGACCGCTCTTGGGGTAAATCGATTTTGTCGTCCGTTAACGCTGAACCACCCCATTGCCGTAAGTCAAAATTAACTACCTGATGTTCTATAACTCCTGCTGTTTGTGCCACCCGCAAAGCTGAATCTAACTCTCGGCGATGTCGCTGTTGATAATCAAAGGAAATGGCGTAACACTCACAACCATCAGCTTTAGCTTGATACAGTACAGTAGAAGAGTCTAATCCCCCAGACAACAAAATTACGGCTTTCATCTCGGCTGCCAACTTTCTTAGTTAAATTTCAAATTGCCAAATCATCATAATTAAAAAAGTAGAAGTCAGCCTCACTAGTTTGTTTTTCATTTATTATGTACCAGTTTATAAACTGTACCATTATCTCAGTGTAACTAAAGCTATTTTTGTAAATTTACTCACAATAAAATTATTTATTTCTAACGTTTTAAGATGGTAAATTTCCTGGTAATCAATTCTCTGGCTGACATCTAAAAATTTTCACTTACGTTTTAGTTTGTGTTTAAAGTTAATAAAAAAACACATTAGCTATTGTGTAAAGCGCAAAAAACTGATTGATTTAAAACTGAAGATCAAAAAGACAGCCAGATTGCGGGAACTATCGCAAACTTTGAAATTCTTCATAAACAGAGCCTCTATGTTACCATCTGGATGGTTTTAGACGGATCATTACTGGCTGTTCAGTATAAATGCCAACGACCCAAGCGTCTCTAAATTTGGTGGTTGAGGAGAGAACAATAGTGCAAAATAGCATATCAGTGGCAGAATCAAATTCATACACACAGCGTAATCAGCCACGACCGATTCGTATAGGCGTAATCGGAGTGGGTAACATGGGACAACATCATGCCCGTGTCTTGAGTTCAATGAAAGATGTTGAACTAGTCGGCGTGGCAGATATTAATGTCGAACGAGGCTTAGAAACCGCCAGTAAATACAAGGTGCGTTTTTTTGAAGATTATTGTGACTTGCTACCTCATGTGGAAGCAGTATGCGTTGCCGTGCCTACCCGTTTGCATTATGCAGTCGGCATTAACTGTTTGTTAGCGGGAATTCATGTTTTGATTGAAAAACCAATCGCCGCTAGCATTTCGGAGGCAGAATCTCTCGTTAATGCCGCAGCTGAATCTGGGTGCATCTTGCAAGTAGGCCACATTGAGCGATTCAATCCTGCTTTTCAGGAATTGAGCAAGGTGCTGAAAACTGAAGAATTGTTGGCACTGGAAGCTCATCGCATGAGTCCCTACTCAGACCGGGCCAATGATGTTTCCGTGGTGCTGGATTTAATGATCCACGACATTGACTTGATGCTAGAATTAGCCGCCTCTCCAGTGGTAAAGCTAACAGCTAGTGGCACTCGCGCCCTAGACTCTGGTTATTTAGATTATGTAACAGCCACCTTGGGATTTGCTAACGGCATTGTCGCTACTTTAACTGCTAGTAAAGTCACCCACAAAAAAATTCGTCGCATTGTTGCCCATTGCAAAAAATCTTTCACTGAAGCAGATTTTCTGAAGAATGAAATTCTGGTTCATCGCCAAACAACCACTAATTTAACTGATAACCGCCAGCTACTTTATCGGCAAGATGGTTTAATTGAAAAAGTTTACACTACCAATATTCAACCTCTAAGTGCAGAGTTAGAGCATTTTGTCAACTGTGTTCACGGAGGCAATCAACCTTCAGTCGGTGGCGAACAAGCTCTCAAAGCTTTGAGGTTGGCAAGTTTGATTGAGCAAATGGCTTTGGAAGAGCGAGTATTCAACCCATTAGATTGGACTGAATCAAGAGTACAATCTTTGACTTCAACAATCTAATAGGGTCAGAAGCAGGGATAATACGGTTCGGATAAGAAATTTGTTCATGAAGGGCAGGCAAGGATGCAGGGGTGCAGGGGTACAAGGGGGAACGAAGATACTCTCTCCCCTGCACCTGAAGCTCCTCTGCACCCCTGCTGTTCTAACGAAGAGATGCCTTAACCGAACGGTATTGGGAGCAGGGGGAAATACTGATGAAGTTTTACTCTGCTTCTTTGCTTTCTGGCTACCTTATCCAGAGAAACAGCCATATCAAGTGCATATATGACAGGTAGGGGCGTAAGAAATTGCGCCCCTAACATTTGGCTGATGTTTTTCGTACAAAACAATATGGTCTAACAAAAACCAGATATTGGATTTTGCGATCGCAAAACCAATTAGGTAAAGTTGTGCAAAGATTAACGCTAAATTAGCAACAATCACTTGTGAAGTAATTTTAGGACTAGACTCAATGCTCGAATGGATAACTAATACAATCAATTCTATGGGGTATGTAGGCATCGCGCTGTTGATGTTCGTAGAGAACCTATTTCCCCCTATACCTTCAGAATTAATTATGCCTCTGGCAGGCTTTACTGCTAGGGCAACTCCAGACCGATTAAATGTCACTGGAGTGTTTCTTGCTGGGCTTGTGGGTTCGGTTGCTGGCGCACTTGTATGGTACTATCCTGGTAAGTTTTTGGGTGAAAAACGCCTAAAATTGTGGGCTGACAAGTACGGTAAATGGATCACTGTATCCAGCAAAGATATTACCAAGGCAAAACGCTGGTTTGATTCTCAGGGCAGCAAAGCAGTGTTTATTGGTCGTATTATACCTGGAGTCCGCACGCTAATTTCTGTACCCGCAGGCATTAGCAATATGCATTTGCTACCATTTCTATTTTATACGACCTTGGGTAGTGCAGCCTGGGTAGGTTTGTTAACATACTCAGGATACGTGTTAGGTAGCCAGTATGAACTTGTAGACAAGTACCTTGCTCCGGTGTCTAAAATCGTGCTGGGAAGCTTGCTGCTAATATTTATTGGTTGGATACTCAAGCGTAGGCGAACAAGCACTAGACGTTAAAATATGCAATCCTTATATGAACTTTATTTGAAGTTGGGGGTTACATCTGGTAAAAATTCGCCTACACTATGCCCAATAATGCTGAATTTGCGATCGCCTAACTCAGCATTAGGCGTATTCGTAGTTACACTTTACGAAACCTATAATTTATGCTATCTCGCATGGTTTTATGTAAGATGAGCAAGATAAATTTTGACAGTTAAGAAAGGACTAGGAGCTTTCATGACAGACCAACCTTCCGCCGCTACCCCAATGAATGCTGCTGCTATCCCTCTCAACAGGGTTTCAGCATCTACCCCAATTAATACTGCTACTTCTGTAAAGCCTAATGGTGGTTCTGGTAAATCCATTCTCAGTGTGGACTTAGGCAGAACATCTACCAAAACCTGCGTCAGCCGCGAACCTAACAACGTGGTTTTCATCCCCGCCAATGTCAAACAAATGTCAATGGAAGAAGTGCGGGGAGGTATTTTTGAAGCCCGCGCTACAGATCCTTTAATGGATTTGTGGATGGAGTATCAAGGCAATGGCTATGCTGTAGGTCAACTAGCAGCAGATTTTGGGGCGAATTTGGGAGTTGGCAAATCTAAAGTAGAAGATGCATTAGCAAAAGTTTTAGCTTGTGCTGGCTATTTCAAACTCAAAGACGAAATTTCTGTAGTCCTGGGTTTACCTTTTCTATCTCTAGAGCAATTTGAAAAAGAAAAGGCTCAGATCATCAGTCAATTGACTGGCCCTCACGTTATGAACTTTAGAGGTGAAACCGTATCCCTCAACATCAATAAAGTTTGGGTAATGCCAGAAGGTTACGGTAGTCTTCTGTGGTGCGAAGCTCAACCCAAGAAAGGCCCTGGGTCTCCCGACTTTACTAAGGTGTCGGCAGCAATTGTCGATATTGGTCATCAAACTATCGATTTGTTGATGGTAGATAACTTCCGCTTTGCACGAGGTGCTTCTAAGAGTGACGACTTCGGAATGAGCAAATTCTACGAAATGGTAGCAAAGGAAATTGAGGGCGCAGATAGCCAATCTCTGGCGTTAATCACCGCCGTCAACAAACCCAAAGGTGAACGTTTCTATCGTCCCAAAGGTGCTAGCAAGCCTACCAATCTTGATGATTTCTTACCCAACTTGATTGAGATGTTTTCTCGTGATATTTGCAGCCGTGTACTCGCTTGGTTGCCAGAGCGTGTGACTGATGTGATTATTACCGGAGGTGGTGGTGAATTCTTCTGGGAAGATGTGCAACGCCTTTTGAAGGAGGCTAAAATTAACGCTCATTTAGCTGCACCATCTCGCCAAGCTAACGCCTTGGGGCAGTATATTTATGGAGAGGCGCAATTGTCTGCCGTTCGTGCTGCTAGGTCTTAAAACCAATGTTCCAATGGTCAAAAAAAGTAGTTAAATCGGTCACGTTCAACCCAGAAGTCGCTGACGAAAGTTTGTTATCTCTGGTGGAAAGCCACTTAGAGCCACAACCAGAAAAGACTTTCAGCGACCTCTGTAAAGAAGCCCTCTGGCAATTTTTATGTGTACCGGAGTCTGTCAAAACTGGTTCAAATACAGCAGCCACAGAGTCGGTTGAACAGAAAATCGATGAACTGCAACGTCAAGTGGCTGACCTTGAGGAACGTTTTTTCGCTAAAGAATCTAATCGTTTGGAGGCGATGGAACGCCATATTGTGCAACTGACGCAACAAATGGCGCATCTGGCAATTTTGGTCACTGAGCGACCTATTATTCACCATCAGCCTCCAACGTCACCAGCACCAACACCAGTAGCCTCGGCAGTCCCAGCAATGGAGATGGCAAATAATAACTATATTGCTACACCTCCTGAAGATGTTGACCCTGTTATTAGTCGTCTAAGTCAGTTTCTTGATGATTTTTAAGAAACGGTTTGGATTGTGAATACTGCTATTTTTTTTGGAAATCCTTAGTAGTGAAGGCTATTAAGGATTATTAATTTTTATATAGCAGTGGACAGGTGACAGGTGACAGGTGACAAGTGACAGAGTTAAAAGTCTTTGCTGTCTCAGTTTTATGATTTACCGATGTCCTAACTACCTTGGCTATGGCTATATGTATTTTTTTCAAATAAATTAACGTGAGTTCGATGAACCTCTCCCCAACCCCTCTCCGAGACGCAGAGGGGCTTTAATATCTTGGTTAGGAAGGAAAAATTAAGGTTTCTAAGCCTCTCCCCGCTTCGGGGAGAGGTTTGGAGAGGGGTGCTTTATTATCTGTCGAATTCACGTTAAATTATTTCTTCTTTTGGTTAGTTTGATTTACTGTTGCTGGGGCTAACGTTTTAACTAACCCAGTCATTGCCATGATCACTGTTGCAATTCCTCCCATCAATAAGGAAGTTAAAATTGCTGCTGCGAGAATAATTTCTGTCGGACTGTAACCGTCGCGCATCCAAGCAGAGGGTTTTTCAATTGTTGGGGAAGATAACTGTGAACTTTGGGTAGATGACTGAGAGTTGTTAGAAGTTGTTAGAAGAATATTCATGGCGAACCTTGTGAAAAACTTTACTGTGTAAATCTTATTTCTGCCTTCAAAGCTAGAGATTCCTGAGAAATAGAGACATAGTAGAAGCAAGGTATAAGATAAGTAGAATCAAGCAAAGTTTGGTCAGGCTGGCTATGCTATCGGATGAGTTTTTAAGACAAGAAGCTGCTGATCGTAAGTTATCCCCAGAGCAAACAGAAGCCTTTTTAGTCACGTTCCAGACTGAAGACTTACGTACAAGTGAGGCGAAACTAGCAAACGAGATTGGTATCGGTGTAGGGGCGTTCAAAAAGCGTATGACTGAGGTTTATGACAAGTTTGCTCAGATTTATCCTGAGTTAGCTACCTCTAAACGCGGAAAGCGAGAAACATTAAATGCTTACCTAACAGCAAAACATAACGGTGTTCTCCCCACTCAAATAACAAAAGAAATTCATCATAATATTCCTTTAGCTTTACCTGGGGAAAAGTTTGTTGGACGTGAAGCGGAATTACAAAACCTCCATCGGTTGTTACAGGAAAACCAACAGGTAGCAATTGCTGCTATTGCGGGGATGGGTGGAGTCGGCAAAACAGAACTAGCTTTGCAATATGCCAATTCGCACCGCGTCACTTATCAAGGCGGAATTTGCTGGTTGTCTGCATTACAGGATGTGGGGGTGCAACTAGTGCAGTTTGCTATTAATAAGCTGCAATTGAACATCCCAGAAGATTTAGATTTAGTTGGGAGAGTTCAACACTGTCTAACAAAATGGCAGGCGGGTGAGGTTTTACTAGTAATTGATAACGTCACTAACTATCGAGAAGAAGTCAGGTGTTATTTAGAGTCTGTTCCTTCCCGATTTAAGCAGTTGATTACCACGCGGGAAAAATTACAGCAGCCGATAGTGCGTTTAGATTTAGATGTGCTGACACCACTGGCGGCGATGCAATTATTAAAATCTATAGTTGGCAGAGAAAGACTACGAAGTGAACCTTTAATTGCGAGAAAACTTTGTAAGTGGCTGGGATATTTGCCTTTGGGTTTGGAATTAGTCGGGCGTTATTTGTTAGGTGATGAGGAGTTATCCCTAGCAGAAATGCTGCAAGACTTGGAAAAGGAGCGTTTGAAGAATGAAGCTTTAGATGAAGCTCGCTCAGAAATGACTGCTAAATTAGGTGTAGCTGCTGCTTTTGAATTGAGTTGGCGACGGTTGCGAGAAAATGCTCAATGTTTAGGTTGTCTTCTGAGTTTATTTGCCCAAGCCCCCATTCCTTGGGAGTTAGTGGAGGGAATAACAATAAATGATGAGATTCAAGATTGGAAAAAAGCCAGACGTGAGTTGTTACAGCTACATTTACTCCAGTCCAAAGGTGAGGGAATTTATCAACTACATCCACTACTGCGCGAGTTTTTTCAATATAAGCTTACAGGTTTAGAACAGCCAGAGGAATTTAAGCGATCGTTTTGTGGAGTAATGGTAGCACTCGCCAAAAAGATCCCTGAAGACTCTACCCTTCAACAAATCATCAGTCTCTCCCCAACCATACCTCACATAGCAGAAGTAGCGAACAATCTCATTCAATACGTCAGCAATGATGATTTAATTTGGGCATTCATCAGTAACGCTCGATTTTACACCAGTCAGGGTTTGTACGACCAGGCTTTACCTTGGTATGAGAAGTGTCGAGAAATAACCAAACAATGCTTGGGTGACAAACATCCAGATTTTGCAACTAGCCTCAACAACCTGGCGGAACTTTATCGTTGCCAAGGAAAATATAGCAAAGCCGAACCTCTGTACCTCCAAGCTTTGGCACTAAGGCGATATTTTTTGGGAGAAGAACATCCAGACTTTGCTATAAGCCTGCATAACCTAGCGTATATCTTCTTAAATCAAGGAAAATATAGCAAAGCCGAACCTTTATTTTTGCAAGCCTTAAAATTAATGCAAAATTCTCTAGGAGAGGAAAATCTATGTGTTGCCACCTGCCTCAAAAATCTAGCATCACTTTATAATTTCCAAGGAAGATACTATAAAGCTGAACTGCTATCCCGGCAAGCCTTAAAACTGATACGAAATTTGCTGGGAGAGGAAAATCTATATGTTGCCACCAGCCTCAACAACCTAGCATTAATTTACACATCCCAAAAAAGATACAACGAAGCTGAACCCCTTTACCTGCGAGCTTTGGAACTAATACAATGCCTGCTAGGAGAAGAACATCCAAATTTTGCTAGTAGCCTCAACAATCTAGCATTAGTTTACAAATCCCAAGAAAGATACAACGAAGCTGAACCCCTTTACCTGCGAGCTTTGGAACTAACACGATGCATGCTAGGAGAAGAACATCCAGATGTTGCTAGCAGCTTAAATAATCTAGCGGAACTCTACTTTTGCCAAACAAAATACAGTAAAGCCGAACCCCTTTACCTGCAAGCTTTAGAAATATGGCAACACTCACTCGGAAGCGAACATACAGATGTTGCTTTAAGCCTCGGTAATCTTGCAGCACTCTACTTCTTCCAAAGAAGATATAGTAAAGCCGAAATTTTTTACAGTAAAGCTTTAAAGATCTTAGAAAGGAGCTTAGGGGTAAACCATCCTAATACTATAACTATCTATAAAAATTTAGCAGATTTACGCGATCGCCTCAACGCACAACAGTAAAATTCCAGTTCCCAACCCCATCAATCAAGCTTTTATCTCCAAGTTTCGAGTTCTGAACTCGAAGTTTTATGTTCTGAACTCAAAGTTTCGTGTTCCGAACTCAAAGTTTCATGTTCTAAACTCGAAGTTTCGTGTTCCAAGCGAGAATGTTTTTGTTCTGAGGTCGAATGATGGTGTTCTGAGGGCGATCGCTGTACTTTTTTACTCGAAGTTTCGTGTTTGCAGGTGGAATAATGTTGTTGTGAGGGCGATCGCTTTACCTTTTGACTCGAAGTTTTGTGTTCATAGGTGAAATAACGGTGTTCTAGGGGCAATTCTTACAGCTAAATTGAAGAATAAACTGCAATCAACCTCCAAAAGTTTTGAAATAAATTGCCCATTTTACTCATATCGGCAATCGCCTAACCCGGAAACTTTCATTATTCACAGAAATCATTGAACCTACTTCTAAATCTTCCTGACATTCATTCAAAACTTGCGTCAACCGTTCGTTAATTACATCGTAATTTTCATTTCCCAATCTAAACAAGATGACACTGGGTAAATTATCTCCACTGATGGCTAACAGTTGGGCAAAATCTAAATCTACAGTTAATAAAATTCTCTCTTCTGTACGAGCTTTGATTAAAATCTCGTTATCTGGTAGCCTTTGCAAATCTTCATCGCGCAAATGCACTACATCATAACCACTACTACGCAACCACAATACAGTTCGTAGCGAAATTCCCATATCTGCCAAGAACTTCATTATAACTTATGACGCACTTTTGAAGGGATAAACTCGCTCTTGAGTTAACCAAGCCGCGTAGAGTAGAGATTGACGAATATCCTCCGGTTCTAAATCAGGATATTCTTCTAAAATTTCCTCTACAGGTTTGCCATTAGCCACTAAATTAACGACAAGAGAAACCGGAATTCGCATCCCACGAATGCAAGCTTGTCCACCCATAATCATAGAGTCAAATGTAATTCTATCTAGACCTAACATAAAATTTTTGCTATACGTCTACGCTTATCTTTAGATTGTAAACTGAGATGCATAGACGCAAATCGGCTTATTGTTAAACATCACTTGTGATATTTACACGCAAAAACTCTTAAAAATTATTTAATTTTTAGTAAAAATAATTATCAACCTTCCAGGGTTTTCTAGGTAGGGCAAGATTTATAACGTTGAACAATAAGTATTGTTGTAAACTATGCTTCAGGGTCAACAAAACCTACAAGCTAGAAATAAAGCATCTGCTTAACTTTTGGTACTTTATTTACACCAGCAGAGGCAAGAACTACGTTTGTTACACTGATATGGGTGTACTAGTACAAGAAGGAAGGAGGTAGAAGGACATGATTATGACTTCGCACTCAGCACTCACGACTCAGCACTACTTATGGAGAATTTAGCTTGATGTTGCTCGGTCTGCGAATCGAAAACTTTGCCCTCATTGACCAACTAGAATTAGAATTTGGTGCTGGGCTAAATGTCTTAACGGGTGAAACAGGCGCAGGAAAGTCAATTATATTAGATGCCATTGACGCAGCCTTGGGCGGGAAAGTCTCTAGTCGAGTCATCCGCACTGGAACAACCCGTGCAATGGTGGAAGCAAGTTTTAAATCTAATAACTTTTTAGCCGCTTGGTTGACGGAACAAGAAATAGATTTAATTGATGACAATTCAGTAGTAATTAGCCGAGAAATTACAACCACAGGTAGTAATATCCGCAGTCGATCGCGGGTAAATGGTGTGTTGGTAAATCGGCAAATCATGGTAGGATTGCGGGACCGCCTGGTAGAAATTACAGCCCAAGGTCAAACTGTCCAAGTAGGACAACCAGCCCAAGTCCGGGAATGGCTGGATGTATATGGTGGCGATCCTTTAATCCGGCAACGTCAAGTAATTGCGACGGCTTATAGTGCTTATCAACAAGCCCATTTAGCCTTAGAAAAACGCCGCACCTCAGAACGGGAACGCTTGCAACAACTCGACTTGCTTACCTATCAAGTGCAGGAGTTATCCACAGCCAATCTCAGCGATCCGCAAGAATTGGAACAACTAGCACAAGAACGAGAACGTCTCAATCACGTCGTTGATTTACAACAGATGAGTTACAAAGTCTATCAGGCTTTGTATCAAAACGATGGCGATACTCCAGCCGCAGCAGACTTACTCGGAGACAGCGAAGCCACCTTAAATGACATGGTGGAATACGATAGCCAACTGCAATCATTATTAGAACTAGTCAGAGATGCACAAACAGCAGTTGTAGAAGTCGGGCGACAAATTAACGCCTACGGTGACAGTTTAGAAGCAGATCCTCAGCGATTGGAAGAAGTAGAAGAACGGATTCGAGAATTAAAGCAAATTTGCCGCAAGTATGGCCCGACACTTACAGAAGCGATCGCTTACTACGAAAAAATCCAAGAAGAATTAGCCCAACTTAACGACAGCGAACAATCTATCGAAAGTTTAGAACAACAAGAAAAGACTTATTTTGATAAACTTACCCAAGCTTGTGACAAGTTAACTAAACTACGTTGTCAAGCGGCGGCGAATTTAGAATCTCGCTTGATATCAGAACTTAAGCCCCTAGCGATGGAAAAGGTACAGTTTCAAGTAGAAATAGTACCGATTGTTCCAACTGCTGCGGGTGCAGACAAAATTACCTTTGTTTTTAGCCCTAACCCCGGCGAACCCTTGCAACCGTTAACGGAAATTGCCTCTGGAGGGGAAATGAGTCGCTTTTTATTAGCTTTGAAAGCTTGTTTTTCGCAAGCCGACTCCGCCGGAACGCTGGTATTTGACGAAATTGATGTGGGAGTATCTGGGAGGGTCGCCCAAGCGATCGCGGAAAAATTACACCAACTTGGACAAAGCCATCAAGTATTATGTGTCACCCACCAGCCGTTAGTTGCGGCGATGGCTGACAGGCATTTCCGTGTGGACAAGCAAATTATTACCCAAGGCAAGGGTAAGAAAACTAACAACGGTAGTGCCGAACAGCGTACTGTTGTCCGAGTCACCTGTTTAGATAACTTAAATACTCGTCGGGAAGAACTAGCACAGTTAGCTGGTGGTAAATCGGCAAGTGAGGCGATCGCTTTTGCAGAATCGCTGCTATTACAAGCAGCAAACCACCGCCGCCAAGAGCAAAACTAAAGCTAAGTTAATTTAGAATCATCCGAAGTACTATCAGCGTTGATAGTGTCAAAATATTATGTGTATAGTTTACTCGTAAAATCACTTATGCCTAAAGCAATTTGGAACGGTGCAACTTTAGCCGAAAGCGATAATACTGTAGTTGTGGAAGGCAATCATTATTTTCCTCCCGAAGCAATTAATAAGCAGTATTTTCAAGAAAGCGGTACTCATACCACTTGTCCGTGGAAAGGCGTTGCTAGTTACTACAGCATCGAAGTAGATGGACAAGTTAATAAAGACGCTGCTTGGTACTATCCTAGTGCTAAGGAAAAAGCTAAAAATATTGAAGGCTACGTAGCTTTTTGGCGAGGCGTAAAAGTCGAAGCTTAATTTGAGATGATTTAGGCTTATTTGCTGAATAGTGAATAAGCCTCATGATACTGCCTGTGCTACTCTACTATCGAATCAGGCTGGCGATCGCTATCATATTACCCGTAATTCATCTAACATTTTCGTGCGATGTGACAAGCACTTAAGTAAGAGGTTTGAATAATTCCTCCATAGTTCTGCTCTATTTTTTCACGTAATCCAGTAAACAATAAATTCTTTATCTCTGGGTCTAATTTTAGATAAGGCGAACCACTATCTAAAAAGGACAAATAATTATCGATATTATAGGTAAGTTCACAGGGAACTAATTCAGTTACTAAATCCCTAAATATACCTGAATCAATAATATTTGTTCCCAAAGCATTAATCACATTTTCTTGAAACTCTCTATCTTCATACCTCGCTAACGATGGTGCATAAGCCTGATAGACTTCAGACAAAGCTTGGTAGACATCATACTGAGGTTGAGGTGTCATGTTCCACAGCAAAATTAAATATCCGTCATCTTTTAACGCTGCTGCGGCTTTGATATATTTAACTTCAGGTGAAATCCAATGAAAAGAATTAGCTGCTAAAACAGCATCAAATTTCTCAGGTTCTACCTGCCATTCTTCAAAGGAAGTTTGCTGAATTTCAACGTTTAGATATGATGCACAATTTTGTCGTGCTAAATGACAAAATGCTTGATTCGGCTCAAGACAAAGCATCGTAAAACCCATTGACGCAAATGAAATAGTTGCATTTCCGGGGCCGCAACCTACTTCTAAAATATTGTCTACCTTAGTCAGATGTGCTAACTCTACAACACGATTGATTAATTCTTTGCTGTAGCGTGGTCTTCCTTTGTTATAAGCATCTGCTACGGGAAAATACCAGTTTTTTCTCTGTTCTAAATCTTGAGAATAATACTTTTTGACTTCATCTAAGTAGTTCATAAACTATCGCTCAATTCTTTAAATAAAAGGTGCGTTAACCTATCGCATTAACACACCTTAAAACTCCGCACCCCTCCGCGTTTAAACTTTAATATCTAAAACCTTTACCAAAAACGCCCATTTATCCGCCGCTTCTTCAATTATCTTAGTAGTTGGTTTACCAGCACCATGTCCCGCCTTCGTCTCAATTCTAATTAACACTGGCGCATCACCTTGATGTGCAGCTTGCAAAGCCGCCGCAAATTTGAAACTATGAGCAGGTACAACGCGATCGTCGTGATCTGCTGTAGTAATTAATGTGGCAGGATAAGCTGTATTTGCTTTCAGATTGTGCAACGGTGAATAAGCATAAAGCGTTTTGAAATCTTCAGCATTATCAGGCGAACCATACTCCGCAGTCCAAGCCCAACCGATAGTAAATTTGTGGAAGCGTAACATATCCATTACGCCGACGGCTGGTAAAGCTGCACCAAATAAATCAGGGCGTTGTGTCATACAAGCACCCACCAATAAACCACCGTTACTACCACCTGCGATCGCTAGTTTCGCAGGTTTTGTATACTTATTCGCAATCAGCCACTCAGCCGCCGCAATAAAGTCATCAAACACATTCTGCTTTTTCTCTTTCATCCCTGCTTGATGCCATTCTTCGCCATATTCTCCGCCACCACGAATATTTGGCATAGCGTAAACGCCACCCATCTCCATCCACACCAACATACTCACAGAAAAAGTCGGAGTCAGTGAAATATTAAACCCACCATAACTATAAAGATAAGTTGGATTATTCCCATCTAACTTAATACCTTTTTTGTGAGTAATAAACATTGGCACTTTTGTACCATCTTTACTACTGTAAAATACTTGCTTCGTTTCGTAATCATCAGGATTAAAGTCTACTTTTGGTTGTCGGAAAAGTTCGCTTTTTCCTGTCACCATGTCGTAGCGATAAATCGTTCCGGGTGTAGTAAAACTAGTGAAACTATAAAAAGTTTCTGTATCATGACGCTTACCACCAAAGCCACCTGCGGAACCGACTCCAGGTAATTCCACCTCGCGCACAAATGCACCTTTAAGGTCAAAAATTTTGATTTGCGATCGCGCATCTTGCAAATAGTCAGCTACAAACTGATTATTCAGAATACTAACGCTTTCTAGAGTTGCTTCCGATTGGGGAATAATTTCCTGCCATGCTGACTTAGCAGGGTTTGTAGTATCAATGGCAATTAATTTACCGCGTGGTGCATCTAAATCTGTGCGGAAATAGAAAACGCTATCATCATGATCAATAAAGCTATAATTTGCCTCAAACTCATTAATGAGTTCAATAACTTCAGCCTGAGGGTCAGTTAAATCTTTGTAAAATACTAAATTTCTCGTGTCAGTTCCTAACCAAACTGAAATTATTAAATAACGTCCATCTTCTGTCACATCACCGCTAAATCCCCATTCTTTCTCGTCAGATCGGTGATAAATTAAAATGTCTTCAGATTGCGGTGTTCCTAATTTGTGATAGTAAAGCTTTTGATAGTAGTTGACATCTTCTAATTTAGTTTTAGAATTAGGCTCTTCATAACGGCTGTAGAAAAATCCTTTGTTATCAGTTGTCCACGATGCGCCAGAAAATTTAATCCATTTTAAATTGTCTTCTAAATCCTTACCTGTTTCTACGTCACGGACTTTCCATTCTTGCCAATCAGAACCAGAAGTAGAAAGACCGTAAGCTAAACGTTTCCCATCATCACTAATAGATAAACCTGACAAAGCAACAGTACCATCGGCAGAAAGTTTATTCGGATCAAGTAAAACTTTTGGTTCCGCGTCGAGGGTTTTTAATGTGTAAAGAACACTTTGATTTTGCAGCCCGTCATTTTTGAAATAAAAGTAGCGTTCGGTGGAACCTTCTCGCAGAGATTCGCCTTCTTTAAACGGGATACCATACTTTTCGTAATCCCAAAGTTTAGTTAAGCGTTGTTTCAGTTTGTCTCTAGCAGGAATTTCGTTTAAAAAGCCAAAGGTAATCTTATTTTCTGCTTCAATCCAAGCTTTAGTTTCTTCTGAGTCTGGATTTTCCAACCAACGGTAAGGATCTGCTACTTTCGTACCATGATAATTATCTACTTGTTCGCTTTTTTGGGTAGCTGGGTAGGTAAATTGTTTTGCTGCTGTCATAGAGGGAATATCAATCTTCTTTCTTTGTACATGGTAATCAGAAGATATAGGTTTGGGGTAATACTGTCGCGTTAACAGTGCTAGCCCTGGAGTCAGGAAGCAGAAAAATATAAAAATACTGGTTAGAAAAAATACTAAAAATCGGAATTTTCCAAATAGCAATTTCATATTTGATTTGTGTATAAAAATTAGAATGCATAAATTGGTATGTAGAGACGTAGCATTGCTAAGTCTCTACTATCCCTAATTTACAAGCCATATTCTGTAAGAAGTCTGTGATTTTGAAATTCACGAAATAATAAAGGTGTTTGAGTTTTGCTCAAACACCTTTATGGTTATTCTTAAGTAATGGACAAAGATACAATGCTTTAGCTAAATAAGTGTAGCTGCGCGATGAGTGTACTCACCAAACGATGGGTAATGGGCAGACTATCAATCACCATAGCTAAACATAACAGCATCATGTAAGAAATGGAGTAAAGAAACAATTCTTTGGCTACAGTGCGGTCTTCTGGCTGCTGTAACAAACACCAAGACTTACGGATAAATAATCCACCTAAACCAGCCGCGATCGCAGCATAAACAATACCGCTAGCGTGCAAGGGATAAAACAATAATAGCGTTGCGAAGACTGTTACTAGGGTGTAATACCAAATTTGCTTGACTGTAACTTCAGCACCTGCAATTACTGGCAGCATGGGTATACCCACTTTGGCATAATCATCACGAATCATCAGTGCCAACGCCCAGAAATGCGGCGGTGTCCACAAAAAGACGATCGCAAAAATCAACCATGCCGCCCAGCTTAAAGTATCTGTCACAGCTGCCCAGCCCACTAATGCCGGAATTGCCCCAGCCGCGCCCCCAATCACAATGTTTTGGGTACTGTGGCGTTTTAACCAATGGGTGTAAACCAATACATAAAAAACAATGCCAGAGAACGCCAGACAAGCTGCTAATAAATTAGCAAACGCTGTTAATAAGGTAAAAGATAACACCGCTAATGTAATTGCAAAAATCAGTGCATCCCGTGGTTGTACTCTCCCTGAAGGCATCGGACGGTGGCGTGTCCGTTCCATGTCGTAATCAATATCTCTGTCATAGATACAATTAATTGTTTGCGCGCTAGCAGCCGCTAAAGTGCCACCAGTGAGAGTAACTAATAACAGTAATGGGTCTACTTGTCCTTTCGCTGCAACCCACATACTCCCAGCCGTGGTAATTAATAGCAACGGGATGATGCGTGGTTTGGTTAGCTGGTAATAGCTTTGAACTACCTGGAGGAAGGTTTGGTGGTGGCGAGAGACATTAGTCTCAATCATCTTGGTTCTATTTCCTTACTTGTCAATAATTTATATGCAGTCTTCTGCACACAGGCTGCTTTTACTTGGGTTAGAGTCTTTATTTAACCTTGCCGTTTCTCTGTTTGAAGAGTAAGTTACTAATGTTTGAGAAACTGAGACAGAGGCTAGGATAGGTAGACTTTCAGCACTACTATGTGATGGCAACTGGGGTTAATTACTACATGACTAATGGCTAATTTATGATCACCATTAGTCATTTAGTAATCGTAGCGATCGCATCACTTTGGTTATGAATTCGAGCCACTAGCAGGAGTATTGATCGCATTTGTAGCGAAATTTACAGCCAAAGAGTTAATCTCACGACTAGCTGCCCAGTCACGCCATGCTAGAACCGTAAAACCTACCAAAGTACCAAGCAAAGCCGCACCTATCGCTTGGTGCGAAACTGTCAAAGGCTCGACTTGCAGATGCAAACGAAAAGTAGCAACTCCCAACAGGATTTGTAAAATCAACAAACCACCAGCCATATTTGCTAGTCGTCGCAAAGCAGGATGTAGGGCTGGAGTCCGCCAGGCTATTACAACTACCCCTAAGGTTGCCACAGTGGGTGGTACTAAGCCAAAAATATGGGCATACATCACATTGCACTGTTCAGCCGCACCAAAGCATTGGTGTAACGCCCAACGAGAGCCGACTACAGCACCCAGGAGACTTTGTACATACACCAAAACCGCAGCTATTAAACCTATCCAAGGTAACTTGCCGACATTGCCAGTTCCCTGATATGGAGTCAGTGCCGTCCCGACCACTAACAGGGTAGTGAAAAACAACAGTGCTGTTCCCAAGTGAGCGGTGACGATATCAAACCGCAATAGCTCGGTAACGGTGAGTCCGCCCAAGATGCCTTGAAACAAGATTAAAAACAGGGCAAATGTTGCCGCCCAAGGGAGCCAGACAGGTAAGGAACGCCGATGCCACCAAGATAGACCAGACAGTGCGATCGCGCTCACCCCAATCAAGCCTGCATCCAAGCGGTGAAACCACTCCAAAAACACTTGGAGATTCATTTGTTTGGCTGGTACTAGTTCCCCATAGCATAACGGCCAGTCTGGGCAAGCAAGCCCAGCATTCATCACGCGGGTGGCAGAGCCTATAGCCATCAAAATCAAGGTAGCTATACACATTCTCCACACCAAGCGACGAATCATTTCCTTTGGCTTTTGCTGCTCCACTGCCGTTTCATTTTGTTGTTTTAGGACAAATTCGTTCATGAACGATACCTTTTGCCACTCTTGCTAGTAGCTTTCTTAATATTTGGAATTTTTCAGTACCAACTCATCTCCACCCTAGCGTATATGCCAGGTTTAAGATGGGCTTTTACTTACACTTTGAATCACTCCAGATGCTTTTAGCCTGAAGCTTTAGGTATTTTTCAAGATGTGAAAGTAGATAATTGCGAAATAATTTCCTATCCTAAATTTTTTCTTAAATTTTTCCTGTCACTAGCATCTATCCCTGGCAGTATCTAATAAATCTCTTGTACTCATAATTAGTAAAGTGGTCGAAAAAATTAATAAAAATTTCAGACCATTTAGCTCTATCTTTAATGGCCTAGACTACCTTAGTAAGTGAGCAGCTTTGAGAAAACGTAGTCAATTATTTTAAGTAAGCCGTGAAAATTCCAAGTTCAATCTGGACATTACTAATTGGCATCGTCCTAACGCTAGTCAGCCTTTGGTACGGTCAAAATCATGGCTTGTTGCCAACAGCCGCCTCGGATGAAGCCGTCTTAGTTGATGGTTTATTCAACTCAATGATGACCGTATCTGTAGGTATATTTTTGATTGTTGAAGGTGTTTTAATTTACTGTGTATTTAAATACCGCCGTCGCCCTGGTGATAATCAAGACGGGCCACCAGTCGAAGGTAATGTACCTTTAGAAATTCTCTGGACGGCGATCCCCGCCTTTATTGTCATCGGTATTTCTATTTACAGCTTTGAAGTTTATAACGACATCGGTGGCTTCGATCCCCATGCTGTTCATGACTCGCCTATTGCCCACAGCCAGATGTCAATGCCGGGATCAGCGATTGCCGCCACCTTGAGCGATACTGCACCCAACCTTAATCAACAAAAATCTGATGAGGCTATGCAAGACCCAGCAACTGCTGAGGTACGCAATGCTGACCAAATTCCCCAACTTCGTAATGCTCCTGGTGTAGGTAGTGTTGCACCCACTATTGGCCCCAGTCCAGATAGAGCAGGCAAACCGCCAGGATTAGTAATAAACGTCACAGGTCTGCAATATGCCTGGATTTTCACTTATCCTGAAACAGGCATCACTACTGGTGAACTGCACGTTCCTATTGGCAGAGAAGTGCAAATTAATATGACAGCTAACGATGTCATCCACGCGTTTTGGGTTCCAGAATTCCGCTTGAAACAAGATGCAATCCCCGGTAGACAAAGCGAAATTCGCTTTACACCCAAAATAGCTGGTGACTATCCCCTAATTTGCGCTGAACTTTGCGGCCCTTATCACGGGGCGATGAGAAGCCAAGTAATTGTGGAAACTCCAGAAGCATTTGACAAATGGATGCAAGAACAGCTAGTTGCCAGCAATGAAACCTTGAATAACGCAGTGGCTGTCAACCCAGCAAACCTATCCCCAAATGAATTTCTCGCTCCTTACACCAAGGACATGGGAATTCAACCAGAAATCCTTCATCAAGTTCACCATTAGTCAGTCAACAGTGAAAAGTAATCAGTAAACAGGTTGATAACTGTTCACTGACAACTGATAACTGAATAACTAACTCCTATGACACAAGCCCAAATACAAGAAACTGCCAATATCCCGGCTCGGATTGAGGAGCCAGGGGTAAGAAAATGGCAAGATTACTTTAGCTTCAATACTGACCACAAGGTAATTGGGATTCAATACCTCGTTACTTCCTTCATTTTCTACTGCATCGGCGGTGTCTTAGCCGATTTGGTACGTACAGAACTACGCACTCCAGAAGTGGATTTTGTCACTCCAGAGGTATATAACAGCCTGTTTACCCTGCACGCTACAATCATGATTTTCTTGTGGATTGTGCCAGCAGGTGCCGGGTTTGCTAACTTTTTGATCCCCCTAATGATTGGGGCAAAAGATATGGCATTCCCCAGGTTGAATGCTGTTGCTTTCTGGATGATTCCCATTGGTGGTGTGTTGCTCGTTTCTAGTTTAGCTGTGGGCGATGCACCAGATGCAGGTTGGACTTCCTACCCTCCCCTGAGCTTGGTAACAGGTCAGGTGGGTGAAGCTATCTGGATTATCAGTGTTTTGCTGTTGGGTACATCGTCAATTTTGGGGGCGATTAACTTCCTGGTTACCTTGCTAAGGATGCGAATTCCCAGCATGGGAGTGCATCAAATGCCTCTGTTTTGTTGGTCAATGTTTGCTACTTCCGCACTGGTGTTGGTATCCACCCCAGTTTTAGCCGCAGGTTTAATTTTGCTGGCTTTTGACTTATTAGCAGGAACAACATTTTTTAACCCGACTGGTGGTGGTGATCCTGTGGTTTACCAGCATATGTTCTGGTTTTACTCCCACCCAGCCGTTTACATCATGATTTTGCCTTTCTTTGGGGCAATTTCGGAAATTATACCTGTACATTCGCGCAAGCCGATTTTTGGTTATAAAGCGATCGCCTACTCGTCCCTAGCTATTAGCTTTTTGGGACTCATTGTTTGGGCGCACCATATGTTCACCAGTGGTATCCCTGGTTGGTTGCGGATGTTCTTTATGATCATGACGATGATCATTGCTGTACCAACAGGGATCAAAATTTTTAGCTGGTTGGCAACGATGTGGGGTGGCAAAATCCAACTCAACACTCCCATGTTATTCGCCATCGGCTTTGTTGGAACTTTCGTGATTGGCGGGATTAGCGGCGTAATGTTAGCGTCCGTACCCTTTGACATTCACGTTCACGACACCTATTTTGTCGTCGCCCACCTGCACTATGTCTTATTTGGTGGTAGCGTACTAGGAATTTTTGCCGCTATTTATCATTGGTTCCCCAAAATGACGGGACGAATGATGAATGAAACTTGGGGTAAAGTTCACTTTGCCTTAACAATTGTCGGGCTGAACATGACCTTCTTACCCATGCACAAGCTGGGAATGATGGGGATGAACCGCCGCGTTGCCCAATACGATCCCAAGTTTGCCTTAATAAATGAAATCTGCACCTACGGTTCCTACCTATTAGCTGTTTCCACATTCCCCTTCATCATCAACGCGATTTGGAGTTGGATGTATGGCGAGAAGGCTGGTAATAATCCTTGGCGCGCCCTTACCTTAGAGTGGATGACAACTTCACCACCAGCAATTGAGAATTTTGAGGGAACCCCAGTTTTGGCTACAGGCCCCTATGACTATGGTTTGGAAAGGGCAAGTGAAGGTGTACCTTTATCCGATCCCAACCCTATCTTATCTGCTGGCCCGAACTCAGTGTTACGTGCCGATCCTGATGAGCCATATCCCCGCACTGAATCTTACTTAGAACAGCACCCATCAGAAAAGAATGACTAAAGATGAATAAGGGTCTAGAGGCTAGAGGTTAGGGGCTAGTATTTTTACTCAGCATTTTCAGTCAGCCACTCACTCTTTCTCTAGCCTCTAGCCCCTAAACCCTAACCTCTGACTATACTTCACACTTCATACTTCAAAAAATTCATGCAAAGTCAAACCATTGACCCAGCTAAAACTGAACTAAATCATCACCACGCGGCACAAGCAGATGCTCATCACGAAGAACATCCAGACCATCGTTTGTTTGGTTTGTTTGTCTTCTTGGTGGCTGAAGGGATGATTTTTATGGGCTTGTTCGGAGCTTACCTAGCTTTCCGTTCGACCTTACCTGTATGGCCGCCAGCAGGTACACCAGAGTTGGAATTATTACTTCCTGGAGTTAATACAGTCAATCTGATTGCTAGTAGTTTTGTCATGCACAATGCCGATACTGCAATCAAAAAGAATGATACAAAAGGGATGCGTATTTGGTTGGCAATTACCGCCGCTATGGGAACGCTATTCCTAGTAGGTCAGGTGTATGAATATACACACTTAGAATTTGGTTTAACTACCAATTTATTTGCTAGTGCCTTTTATGTGTTAACTGGCTTCCACGGATTGCACGTAACCATCGGGGTTTTAGCAATTGTGGCAGTGTTGTGGCGATCGCGCGTTAAAGGTCACTACAGTAACGAAAAACGCTTCGGTATTGAAGCTGCGGAAATCTACTGGCACTTTGTAGACGTAATCTGGATAATTTTATTCGGATTACTGTATCTACTGTAAGTATTCATTATTAAGTTGTTCACTCCACGCGAATAACTTAAAATAAAGCCCCCTTTTGGGGGTTTTTTTATTTTTAGGGTTGAGTAAGAGACAAAAGTTAAGTTTCGGGCAGAACAGGTGATTAAAAATTACTCGACCGCATAAGCAGTAAACTGCCGTTTAAAAGGCGAATGGAAACCAATCACAATATCAGAGTGGGGTACACCTAACTTAACCAATCTTTCAGCAACAGATTCTTCTGTACCGTTATACTGAATCCAAATTTTTCCATTCTGGATATCAAAATGCATGACTGGCCCAAATACCCGTTTGTCTCCTTGCCAGCCAACGTAAGCTAGTTGATAATGGTCGTTTTCTCTATCAATAATTAGTTCAGATTTAACTGTATCGCTGTTACTACTCAGTTGTGCGTGTTCTGTTATAATTTGCTTGATTAGTTGTCGATAGTGTTCTATTTTATCCATTGCCGAATCTCCTCTTGCTTTGGCTCGTAAATTATCAATTTAACTTGATAACGTTGCAGCACACTTTGAACAAAGGGAAGTTGAAAAAAATCTTGATATGTGTCTATAGGGACTGCTAAATAAACGATTCGCTCTGGTTCTTGTAATTCCAGAGCTTGACAATAGTTGAGATATTGACCGAGTGCAGTATGAAATTCACTAATATCTGAGTCTGCAATAAAACTTTTAATTTCAACTGCTATTTTTTCTGTATTCCGTTGTGCTGCGATCGCATTTTCAGCCGCTAAATCAATTTGTAATTTAATCGCTTCACTAATGCGAATTGTAAACGGATCATGAGTAATAAACCATCCATCTTTGATTAATGCAGCTTTGACCTGTTGATGAAAAACATCTCTCGCCATTTTAGATGTTGCTATTTACGTTTTGGTAGTGGAGTTCCCCAAATATTGACTCTGCCATCAAAACCGCCACTAGCTAACAGTTTGCCATCAGGACTAAACGCGATCGCACTTACCCAATCATGATGTCCATAAAGTGTGTATAACACCTCACCTGTAGTTAAATCCCACACTTTCAAACCATCTCTACCAGCACTAGCTAAAATTTTGCCATTGGGGTTAATAGCGATCGCATTTATCCAGTTATTATCTTTAAGGATACGAACTAAGGTATTAGATTGAATATCCCATAGTTTAATAGTGCGATCGCGGCTGGCACTAATTAATGTTGAGCCATCGGGCGTAAATGCTACAGCACTAACAGCTTGGGAATGGGCAGAAAAAGCTCTGATTAATTTTCCCGCCTTTAAATCCCATAGCTTAATCTCACCTTTGTTGTCACCACTGGCGATAGTTTGTCCATCAGGACTGATAGCTAATGTATAAATTGAGTTATCGAACTTAACTAATGTTGTCAGTGGACGCTGCTGTAGCAAATCCCACATCCGAATTCCGTCTAAAGCACCACTGACAAGAACTTTGCTATCGGGAGATATAGCTAAAGATAAAACATTGCTACTATGCCCTACAAAAGAGCGACGAAACCTATTATTTTTTAAATTCCAAAGATTAATTGTGCTGTCAGTACTACAACTAACGAGGGTACGACCATCAGGCGAAATTACCAAAGATTCTACAGAGGTTTTGTGTGCTTTGCGAATATTTGCTAATCTTTTCCCAGTCCAGGGATTCCACAGCCGGATTATACCGTCATTTTCGGCTCCACCACTGGCGAGTATTCTACCATCTGGGCTGAATGCTAAAGATTTAACAGTTCCCACATGGGCCATCAAGCTATAAAGTAGCTGGGGATTAGCAAAACTAGTTTGAGTTTGGGAGTTTGGTACTTCTTCAATGGCAGCTTGAGCAGGGTGAATATCATACCCTTGCCCAATATTTGCTGGTATTAATGCTGCTGCCATCAATCCCAGAACAATATATGGGCGCAGCTTAAAGCCGCCCCTTTTTCCCTGACTCCTCACAAATTTTCCTCTCTGTTTAAATAATTAAGTCAGTTAGCTTCACTTTTGTGATTCATCACTGCTCAACGGGGTGGTTTTTTCTTAGCAACAGTCAATATTGGTAGCGTCGGGCTAGATGAGCGGGAGGGTAGGTAATGTTGTACCACAGGTTCCTCTTCTAGTATTGGGCGACGCTGCTGCATTCGCCACAACTTCCAGGCTAGGGTTACACCTGCTGTTCCCAACCCAACAGCAAACAACGACCAACTATCATCTAATCCACCAATTACAGCATCTACTACGCCCATCGTTATCAAGATACTGATAATTGGCTCTCTTCTGTAGGCTGATTTCAAGAAACGAGGTAATGCAACGTTCATCACAGCTTGGTTTATCCAAATCACCTTTGGTGTAAGTTTACCGAGAATATCTCACCTACAAGTTGCCTTTTATGAAAAAAGCATCTAAATATTATAATTTTCTGGAATAGGTGAGGAAATATATCAGTTAGTCCTCTTGCAGATTTGTAAATCTACGCTCGGATTGACACTTTTTAGTGTGCCTTACAATCATAGACGGCAAATCTTGCAGGATAGTTTTGTTTATACAGTTATAACCAGCTGGGTATTCCAACTGGTTATCAAGCTTCTAATTACTAGCTTACAACTTGAGTGCTGTTGCGTTATGGCAGCACTACTTCAGACCAAGCCAAGATAGCACACCTTGATTGGTCACATATTCAATGATCACCATTAAGCCAAAGCCAATCATTGCAGCCCGACCATTCAGGCGTTCAGCATATTCATTAAAGCCAAATTTGGGGTCTTCTAGCTTGGGTGTAACTGTTGGTTGTGTTTGTGTCATGTTCAAAAAACCTCTTTTCGGCAAACGGGACTTAACAGTAAAACGTTGAATCAGTACTTTTGTAAGGTTTGAGCCAGAGAACTTGCGAACTCTAGAACCAGTTTCTCAAATGTAGCTGTGCAGGTGCTCTTTTAACAATTTGTAATTATTCTTTATATATTGTAGTCAATTATGACAATAGTCAAGGGTAAGAGTTTTCAGCTTTGTTACCGTGGAAGGGAAAACTAATGTTGTAGATAGCTATCCCTAATACGGAACTGTCAGTCCAAGACTGGCAGGCTAAATTAAACAAAAAAATTCATCAGAGGCGTTATATGGAAATTGGTGTTCCTAAAGAAACTAAAGATCAAGAGTTTCGAGTAGGTTTAAGTCCTTCTAGCGTGCGAGTGCTGCGAGAAAATGGTCATAACGTTTTTGTGCAGACACAAGCTGGTGATGGTGCTGGTTTTACAGATGAAGATTATATGGGTGCTGGTGCAGAAATTGTCTCGACAGCAGATGCCGCCTGGAATCGAGAGTTGGTAGTCAAAGTTAAAGAACCATTATCGAGCGAATATAAATTTTTGCAAAAAGGGCAGATATTGTTCACTTATCTGCATTTAGCAGCCGATCGCAAATTGACCGAACATTTAATTGATTGTGGCACTTGTGCGATCGCTTATGAAACTGTAGAACAACCAGGTGCTAACAGACTCCCTCTACTCGCACCCATGAGTGTCATAGCTGGTCGGCTATCAGTGCAATTTGGGGCGAGATTTTTAGAACGTCAACAAGGCGGTAGAGGAGTCCTCTTAGGTGGTATTCCTGGGGTTAAACCCGGCAAAGTTGTAATTTTAGGTGGCGGTGTAGTCGGCACAGAAGCAGCCAAAATCGCTGTTGGTATGGGCGCGACTGTACAAATTTTAGATGTTAATGTCGAACGCTTATCTTATTTAGAAACTTTGTTTGGTTCCAGAGTTGAATTACTTTATAGCAACTCTGCCCATATAGAAGAGGCTGTGAAACAAGCCGACTTACTTATCGGTGCTGTTTTAATCTTAGGACGCAGAGCGCCAATCCTAGTATCCCGCGAATTGGTTAAACAAATGCATCCTGGCTCTGTAATTGTTGATGTGGCTGTTGACCAAGGTGGTTGTGTAGAAACATTACACGCTACCTCTCACACCAACCCTGTATACATTGAAGAAGGCGTAGTCCATTATGGCGTACCTAATATGCCAGGTGCAGTGCCTTGGACATCAACCCAAGCACTCAACAACAGTACATTACCTTATGTTGTACAGTTAGCCAATCTAGGACTCAAAGCTTTAGATGTTAACCCATCCTTAGCTAAGGGTGTAAACGTCGATAATCATCGCCTAGTGCATCCTGCGGTGCAAGAAGTGTTTCCTGATTTAGTCAGCTAGCAACTATAAACGGGTTATATAAAAGGTTAAGACACCAATTTTATTGGTAAATTTTAAGGAATATCTCGCCTACTATGACGAAAATTACTAAAAATTTATAACTAGTAGAAATGCACCTACCAAGCGAGATATATGCATCTATTGCCGAATTTCTTAATCATGAATTTCGAGCCTAATTTAAAGGTCTTGACCTATCTTTAAATATTACCCAATAACCCCTTTCTGCTAATAGAAAGGGGTTACTTAGTTTCTATGATGAGTGTTCGCACTAAATATTTTTCCACCATTCACATTGCTTGAATCTCTCTTTCAAAAACTGTTTGTTGGGACGGCGCATTTCATCCTGTGGAACTCGTAGTTTTTTGCCCTCAATTGTTCGATATTCAGTTTTTTCCAAAGTAGGGTGAATATAAACCTTCAGGGTTTCTGGATCAATAGTAATAAGATTTAAGTCAAATAAGGTATGCAAATCTGCACGTAATAATAAACCATTTGATGGTTCATTATTCTCTGTTTCAATATAAGGAATTATATGAGCAGCTTCAAGTGCTGCTTCAGCATCAAAATTGGTAATTGCACACTTACCAGAATAAGCATTTAGCAAAGCCTGACGAAACTTTTGTTGCCCTTGTCTCCTAGCAATCGATACAGTAATTTTTTCACAAGCATCAGCATCGCTTTTAAAGGTCAAGAATTTTTCTTTATCAAGCTTTTCTCTCTCAGCTATTAGTTTACTCTCATCTGGCAATGATGATGTTTTTTGAGGTGGTGGAACTATTGATGTTTCTGGTGGCTTTATCTTCTCGCTCCTGCTTAAAATTGATTGACAAGTCTTGATTTGATTAATTGCTTTAGCATATTTTGGCGCAATTTTTAAAGCTGATTCATAAGCTTCAATTGCAGCATGATATTCCTTATTTTGTTTGAAAGACTCACCTTGATCAAAAAATACATCAACAAGTCTACGTCCTCTTTTCTGTCTTTGCTGTATTAATGAATGCTTCTCCCATTCTGAATCCAAAAAGGAAGCAGCTTTTTCATCGAATCTACAACCACTACCTTGAAAATTAAAATTTACTCCTTGAAATTCAAGCAAATTTTTTAAATATTTTTGTTCCAAAGGAACATCAAAATTCACTACTGAATCTATTTGAATGCGAACAAAAAAACGCTCATTACGAATGTCAGAATATGCTGCACTTAAATTTGGATATTTACTTCTATTCCGAAGCCTTAATTGCTTATTTTCCGATGCTGCAATAACATGACCAGCAGCAATAAAACCACTGGGTTCATTACCAACGCTTCCAGTCTTCTGAAAGTATGCTCTATCTCCAACTTTTATAAATTTAGAGTTTCCGCAACTCCATGACAGTTTATAATAATTACCTAATGAAATCTTAGACTTTATGCTATCAGGGATATCTCTATAAGTATTACTATTGCAAAGAAAAATAATAGTTGCCATCAGCGATACAATAGGCTAATCATAATAAACATGATATTAGCTATTAAATATACTAAACATAAGCCGTAGATTTACTATAGTTTTGACGTGAATTAACTAAAATTTAGATTTATAAAGTAAATAAACAGCCAAGAAATAAATTTCTGGGCTGCAAATCTAAATTCAGTTAAACTTTTGCTATCGATTCTTCGCTGTTGATTGCAAGATTACTCGGACTGAATCGGGTTATCTCTAGGATTTACTAACTTCAGTAATTTCTGCTTAATCTGAGCATCAAAAACCTCCCATTTCATCTTGGCATAGGCAGGATTTTCGTTACTGCCAGATAAAAAACCCATTGGAATTTCAAAGCCACCTGCACTGGTTCTACCACCGCCAAAAAAGCGTCCGGTGCTGTCTTGGCCAAAGGCTTCTTTAATAAATTCATCGGGGTCGAGGGTAAGTTTTGTGGTTCTCAGGGAACCGATGACTACTTCGAGTTCGTCGTCTTCATCGTGGACAATGCCGTACACTACTGCGGTATGGACGTTTTCTTCTGTAACTAAAAAATCAGCTGCTTGGGGAATCGCATCGCGGTCGTCGTAGCGCAAATAGCCAACGCCAGCGATGGAAAAGTTATTTTGGACGATGCGGTTTTTAAGCGATCGCTCAATCACATCCATTACCCGCTTAGAACGGTTTGCCTGGAGAATCGCGTTTAATAGTTGAGCATCATAAAATCGACTCAGATAAGCAGCTGCCATAAAATCTTCTTCTTGTGCTTGCATCAGTCGATTTGTATCCGATCGCAAGCCGTGCATCAAGGCGGTTGCACATTTAACGTGTTGGCTGATGCTGCTGTCTAAAGTCAATAAGCCAGATTGCAGATACTGAGTAAAAATTGTGGATGTTGCTCGTACATATGGGCGAATATCCAAAAACTCTGCTTTGAGTTCTGCCTGTAAACTGTGATGGTCAATCACTGCTACTAATGGCATTCCTGCCTGCTGTAACCCTGCTAATAACTGACTGGTGGTTCCTTGGTTATCAATTAATACAAAACCTTGATAACAGGACAAATCTTTAGATTTCAGGTTTTGTAGCGTCCAACGCTGCGCCGGTAAACCTGTAAGCTTGACTAGGGCGATATTCTCTTGGTGGCTCAACGTACCAGCATAAATAATTTCACACTTAATGTCATACTGTTGAGCAATTAGCTGGTAAGTCCAAGCACAGGAAAGCGCATCAGGATCAGGAAAATCTTGCAAAATGATTAGTTGGCGCTCATGCCTATGCGCCAAAAAGACCTTTTGCAGTTCCTCTGATTTTTGAAAAGCTACGGAATTGTTACGTTGACCGAGATAAACACTGATTCCGTCGCTTGGCGATGTTGGCAAGGATGACCTGTTAAGCGGTACTTCTACTACTTCTTGGTCAACCTCAGCATCCTCTGGATTTGGCTCTGTGGTCAATGAAAAACTCTCTGACTGCTTCAAGGAAGAATTTAGTTGCATAGAAAACATATTTGTTAAGTGTGAGGCCCTATTGATTGATTGAGAAAATCACAACCAGGGTTTTACTGATTTAGCCACACATTCTGATCTTCGCAAAAATCTAGAAACCTGGGGATACGTATCTTGGTGTATTTTTTGTCAAGATAACTAGGCAAAAATTTATTAAATTCTTTCAAATTGCATACAGTCGCAGAAGGTTTTGCTTCTGGTGGTTGATGACAAAACTCTGACTTCGCTAAATAGCAATATTGAGCCTAATTAGACCATCCTCTGAATTGAAGAGAATTTTTTGGGACAGTCTAGATTTTTTCAGACTATGGATATACAATAAGAGACTGTTGAATTATTTAGGCAGATGCCAGCACACTACCTTAACAGCTACTAGGGTAAAAGCCCGTCAGCAGCTGCATTACTTATGTAGAATGCAACATTGTTTTTAGTAGTATGTTAGCACCTGACTATTTAATTACCCCAATGATGACAAAAGTGTGGCACCTAAATCAGGCTACGCTTACTTTGTAATGCTAGGGTTAAGTTGTTAGCGTCAAAGACCTATCACATATTTTTGCCATTCTTGATGCAGTCCACTTTTCAGTTGTTTACTAACCTCAAAATAGAGGCTGCTATAAGGTTGGCGGGGTAAATGACGCAGTAGCATATGCGCTTCTTGAGGTGTGCGATTGCCCTTCTTAACATTGCAACGAACGCAAGCCGTAACAATGTTTTCCCAGCTATCACCGCCACCACGCGATCGCGGTATGACATGATCTAGCGTCAATTCATCCCCTGTGTAGCCGCAATACTGACAAGTATGTCCGTCTCTGTGCAGAATGTTTCGGCGAGTCAGAGGCATTTCCTTGTATGGAACGCGCACATAATGGCGTAACCGGATCACCGTTGGTAACGGGAAACCAGAGTACAGCAACCTACCATTGTGTTCGACTCGTTCTGCCTTGCCTTTAATTAACAAAACCGCAGCGCGACGCCAACTCGTAATATTGAGCGGTTCGTAAGAGGCGTTTAAGACTAAAACCTTCCCCATTGATTATCGCTCAAGGTATTAGTTTTACATATATTAACACGAATGTCTTCTCCTTGGGAGATGAGAAGATATTATACTTCCACAATAACCAATAATTGTTGTAACGAATAAGATATCATTTGCCACAAACAATTGAGGAGAATGATCCCCATATATTAAGTATTCAGACTGAGCAATACAGTTATTTACTGTGCTGCTATTTCTGAGTATGAAAAATAACTTAGCTATTCTTTGATTAACTAAGGGAGGAAGAGCTAGGCAGAAAAATCCTAGTTCCTAATATCTCAATACTTTTAAGAAAAATTTCTCAACTGACAAGAATTTAAGTTATATGGGTATGAATAACTAAAAATACATAATAAAAAGGAACAGGCAACAGGCAAAAGGGAAACTAAGCTGCCCACCAGTGTGAGCTAGTACTTTGCACGAGTTTACCCTGGATGCAATAATTTTTTTGCCCAAAATTCCACTTGGTTTTAAACCTGATGGGGCTATTTTTCTCTCTGTTGGCCGTTCCCCGTTCCCGCCCCGTAGGGGGTTAACAAAAAAGTGGTGTGAGAGGAGGAAAGAAATATGTTAAGTCGAAATCAAACGCCTGGTGTTGCGTCAAATCAAGAATGCGACACCTATGCGTGGTTTTCGCAGCGTGCTTGGGTGGAAATTGATTTAGGGGCTTTGTCGGAAAACGTACAACAATTTAAACAGTTTTTATCACCACGCACTCAGTTGATGGCGGTAGTCAAAGCTGATGCTTATGGACATGGGGCGGTGACAGTTGCTCAAACAGCATTACAATCAGGGGCTAATTGGTTGGGAGTTGCAACCGTTCCAGAGGGTATTGAACTACGAGAAGCGGGTATTCAAGCACCAATTTTGATTTTAGGGGCTGCCCAGACACCAGAGCAAATTCAAGCGATCGCGCAATGGCAACTCCAGCCAACTTTGTGCAGTCCTAAACAAGCTTTCATTTTTTCTAATGTCTTAGAGACAATTAACTACAGTTCGCCCATACCTGTACACATAAAATTAGATACCGGAATGTCGCGGTTGGGGACTAATTGGCAGGAAGCGACGGAGTTTGTGCAGTTAGTCAAACGATTACCCCATTTGAAAATTGCCAGTATTTACTCTCACTTGGCAACTGCCGATAGTCCTGACACTGCCATTATGCAAGAACAGCATCAAAGATTTGAAGAGGCGATCGCCCAAATCAAAAATCTGGGTATCAAAATCCCTAGCTTGCATTTAGCTAACTCAGCTGCTACTCTTGCCGATCAGCAACTGCACTATGATATGGTGCGCGTAGGTTTAGGTGTTTACGGACTTTCCCCAGCGACACATTTAAATCATCAAGTTCGCCTGAAACCTGTGTTACAAGTCAAGGCGCGAATTACTCAAGTCAAGACAATCCCGGCTGGTACTGGTGTCAGCTATGGGCATCAATTTATTGCACCCCAAGAAATGCGCCTAGCGGTTGTGGGGATTGGCTATGCTGATGGAGTACCACGCAATCTCTCTAACAAAATGCAGGTGTTGCTTCGCGGTCAGCGAGTACCACAAATCGGTGCGATTACAATGGATCAGTTAATGATTGATGTCAGCACCATTCCAGATTTACAAGAAGGCGAAGTAGTTACCTTACTAGGAAAAGAAGGACAAGAGCAAATCACAGCTGACGATTGGGCAACACAGTTAAACACTATTTCTTGGGAAATTCTCTGTGGGTTCAAGCATCGCTTACCACGTGTTGGAATTGTCTAAAGTTAAGGCAATAGGGAACAGGCAATAGGGAAATCTTTTTTTGTGGCAATACGTGTCTTGAAAAGAAATATTTTGATTTTTCATAAATAACTTGAGGCACGTGCCTACCATATATTCAGCTGTTTTTTTAAAGCTGTTCCCTTTTTAAAATTACCTCTTCCCTTTCAAAATTTGTTATGCTAGTATAGATAACTGATGCGGATGTGGCGGAATTGGCAGACGCGCTAGATTTAGGTTCTAGTTCCGAGAGGAGTGAAGGTTCAAGTCCTTTCATCCGCACTGATTGTGAGTAATAAATAGACAAGTTGTAAAGTGACAAATTAGTGTCGTTACGAACACTTTTTTGTCTTCTTCACCCATTATGGTTACTTATACCATTTTACGTTAATCATGATAACCATAAATTGTGTAGAGACGCGATATATCGCGTCTCTACTGTATTTGTATCAGATTTTTTGTGAAATGGTATCACGTCATGTTAATGCAAGATTAATCAATTAAAAACCTCCCCAGAATGAGGAGGTTTATAGAATCAATATTTTTAACTAATTCAAGCTGAGTTCAACGATATTTACCCTAAGGCTAATATTGTTATCGTTTAATTCACTGCCCTTTAGGGATTTAGTAATGATTCAGGTTAATTCCTGCTTCTTTAGCCATTGCTTCTAAACCTTTGATTTCTAAGGTCTTGATAGCTTTGGTAGATAGCTTCAGTTTTACCCAGCGATTTCCACCTTGCCACCAAACGCGCTTGGTTTGCAGGTTCGCGTGTTGAAGGCGTTTGGTGCGACGGTGAGAGTGAGAAATTGCAAAGGCGTTATTTGCCTTTTTGCCAGTTAATTCACAACGACGAGACATAGGAAATTGTTATTTCAACGCAACCTTTCTATTTTAGGGCTTAGGAAACAGATCAGGGAGAGTTCCTAGAAAAAGGGACAAGAAGGTGGGGGGTAAAGGGCAGGAGTGCAGAGGAAGTATTTAATATTCAGCACTCAGCACTATTTGGTGGCTTGTTCTGTTAGCTTGGTGAGAACTTCATTAGAACGCTCAACAAAAGATTTCATCCCTTCAGCGTCAAACCCTTTTTGAGACATTAACGCCAAGTCATAAACGTGTTGGCAAATTAAGTTAACTAACTGACCTGTGGGTGAGGGTGTATCACCTTGAATAATACTGCCTTGGTTGAGATTAGCTAGATTTTGAATTAAGGGATGGGCAGTATTTACTAACAAAATATGATCTTCGGGAAACTCTACTGTTTGTTGCTGCATCATGGCGTTCATTTCGCGCAGGCGGCGGAGAATTTCTGGTAACAGTACCATTGCCGGAGGTGTCCCTTGAGGATCGTCCGATTTTAAGGCTTCGGTGCGGATGTTAAGTTTGGGTTTGTTAAGGGATTTTTCAAATAGCTCTTTGATGACTTCACTCTTGGTTTTGTTGGTTGTGGGGTCAACTATTTCGCCAGATTTGTCTTTATCGAGTAGGGTGCTATCTAAGTCGGAGTCTACGCGGGTAAATTTGACATCATTGTATTCCCGTTCCAGGAAGTTGATGAAATGGGTATCGATGAAGGAGTCCATAAACAGGACTTCCAAGCCTTGGTTTTTATGCAACTCTATGTAAGGGGCTTGGGTGGCTTCATCAGTGCTGTAAAAGACGCGGTTTTCGTGGCGTTCTTTGTTGCGATCTAAGTATTCTTTGATGGTGGTGTAGGGTATGCTGCTGGATGTAGTCGAGGTGACATCTTGCCAAGCATCCCCTTCTTGGGACTGCACTTCAACGGCAGGAGTTTCGGCAGCTTTTTGAGCTAAGTCGGTGGTGGTGCGGAAGACGATAATATCTTCAACTTGCTTTTTGAATTTCTCGTCGTTAAGCGCGCCAAATTTGACGAAAGTGCCGAGATCCTTCCAAGCATTAATGTACTGCTCGCGATCGCCTCGGTATAATTCTTTGAGTCTGTCGCCGACTTTCTTAGCTATATAATCGCCGATTTTGCGGACGGTGCGATCGCCTTGTAAGGCACTGCGCGATACGTTCAATGGAATATCAGTACTATCAATTACCCCCCGCATCGGCATCAGGAATTGGGGAATGATTTCTTCGCAGTTGTCGCTTACAAAAACTTGATTGCAGAATAATTTAATTTGCCCTTTAGTTACATCCACATCTGGGCGCATTTTGGGGAAATACAAAATACCGTTGATGATGAAGGGATAATCTGTATTTAGATGCACCCACAGCAACGGTTCTTCTTGGAAAGGATATAAATAGCGATAAAATTCTAAATAATCTTCTTTAGTTAAACTGCTAGGAGACTCCCGCCAAGGTGCTTTTTGTCTGTTTATGACTTCACCATCTAGTTTGATGGGTACTGGCATGAAGTCGCAGTAAGTTTTAACCAGATTTTTAACTCGTGCTGACTCTAAATATTCTTCCTCATCTGCCATGAGGGTGAGGGTAATTGTAGTACCGCGAGTAGTGCGGGGAGACTCATCTAAGGTAAATTCTGGCGAACCATCACAAGTCCAATGAACTGCTTGTGCGCCCTCTTTATAAGATAGAGTATCGATTTCTACCTTTTGCGCCACCATGAAGGAGGAGTAAAAACCTAAACCAAAGTGACCGATAATTGGTTGATCAGCTTTGTCTTCATACTTGTGGATAAATTCTTCTGCACTAGAAAAAGCAACTTGGTTAATATATTTTTTGACTTCCTCTGCGGTCATCCCGATGCCATTATCGGTGATGGAGAGGGTTTTTTTATCTTTATCGATCGCCAGTTGAATTTCTGGTTCGCCGATGTCGCCATTGTATTCTCCGGCGCGGGATACCATTTTTAGCTTTTGGATAGCGTCTACAGCATTGGAGACTAATTCCCGTAAAAAGATTTGGTGGTCTGAGTAGAGAGATTTTTTGATAATCGGGAAAATATTTTCAGTATGAATACTGATAGTGCCTTGTTCTAGCATGGTTTGTAATGAATAAGAATGTCTCAGTGAGGATTGTAACGGCTGCTTGTCTAGCAGTCATTCCTAATTAATCAGTAATATCTAGACATAACAGATTCGGATTACCCTACTTATCACGAAATATAGGCGTAGGGTACTTTTGGACGAATTGTATATTACTTCTTAAAAAATCGTGTAATTTACTTTTTGTTACAAATTTCAATTTTTGCTACGTAAAATTTTTCTACAGTACTTTATTGGGCAATAGCAACATGAGCAATTATAGTCTTAGCAAAATATATGAACAACTTAAACAAATTTACTATTTGGCGATTCGCTATGACTATGATCTGCCTATTATACTTAGTTTGTTAAATAAATACTGTCAACCAGAGCGATCGCAATGCTCCGTTTTAGATGTTGGCTGTGGAATGGGCAAGAAAATGATGGCGATCTCTACAGCCGGATATGAAGTCTTAGGTGTAGATGTAAATAATCAACTTGTTGAAGCCAATCAAAAACAGGGTTTAAATTGCCTCACTGTAGAAGATTTTCTTCAGACTCAAAACCAGTTTGATGTAATTTTAATGTCTCATATCATTGAACATTTTAATCCAGAGGCTCTCAAAGATTTTATGGATATTTATTTAGATAGGCTGAAAGTAGGTGGATATTTAATTATTGCAACTCCGTTATTAACAGAGTATTTTTATGAAGATTTTGATCATGTTAAACCCTATTTACCTCTGGGAATTTTGATGGTATTTGGCAAAACACCTACTCAGGTTCAATATTATTCCCGAAATAAACTTGGATTAAAAGACATCAAGTTTCGCAAAAGACCATATAGATTTACTTTTGTTAGGGGCAAATATATTAGAGATTGGACTACAAAAATTTATCAAATTATTGAATTTATTAATATATTGCTGTGTTTTATCTCATCTGGTTGGTTAGGCAGAAAAGATGGCTGGGTTGGGATTTTTAAAAAGATTTAAATTGCACCCTTCCCTGTAAATTTCATTAATAGTTATTAATATTTTTTTCCAACACTAAAAAGTAGTGGTAGGGATTGATCGGATCAATAAATTCTTTTTTTACACTCAATCCAGCATTTTTAATTGAAGATAAAATCCGCTTTTTGGGATAGTCTTTTAATCCAACTTCCCAATAATGATGCTTTGATAAAGGTTTGTTAGTCCAAAATTTAGGTATTTCTAGTAATAAATATCTTGACCTTGGTATCCCAGAAAACCTAATTTGGAAAGCTGAATATAACGTGTTATAAGGAAGCGAGATGACTAAATATTTCTTGGTTGCTGCTGCTAGCTTTTTTAAAGCTAGTTCTGACTGTTCGTAAGGGAGATGTTCTAAAACCTGAAATAGAACGATCGCATCAAATTTATCTTTAGGTAATGAAAAATCTGTTGCTAAATCTAAAATTATATCTGGGTTAAGATTATGGTCAATATCTGCTGTATTGACTTCGTAACCATAAGACTTAAGAATATCTGTTAATAATGAATTGTAAATTCCAATTTCTAAAACGTTTTTGACTTGATTGCCAAGGGAAAATATTAAACGTAATTGATGATGATAACTGATGAATCTGTCTTTGGATAAATACTCAGACTTTTTCAGGTCGAATGATGTGATTAGCTGCATAAAAATTTGCTTGTCTAACCTACTTTTGGAGAGTATGCTATTTAAGTTTTACCGTATAATCACTTAAATTGATAGTCTACATCTGAAATAACTTTTATCTTTAAACTGAGTTAATAAATTTTTTATAGTAGGTGATAGGTCAATACGGTTCGGATAAGCATTTTGAACTCAGAATTGGTTTGGGGAAAAGGTTAAAGGGTAAGGGTTAAAGGTTTTTTCTTCCCCTTTTGCCCTTTGCCTTTCCCCTTTAACCGAACCGTATTGGGTGATAGGTTACAGGTGACAGGGAACAGGTTAAAAGTCTTGTAAGATGATAACTATAACAAAATGGTACGTTGTGCTACACGACAACGTACCCTACTTAGCACTGAGATAGTTCAACTCACGATGTTGTGACTTGAGTGACTACTACTTTCGCTGGTTGTTTTTTGCTAAAAGTTAGACCAGCCTCATTCTTATCAATAAGAATAGTATCGCCAGCAATGAAGGTATTTTCTAATAATTTAGTGGCAATGGGGTTTTCTACTTCTCGCTGAATTGCGCGTTTGAGAGGACGTGCGCCATAAACTGGATCGTAACCCATTTCTACTAGGTAATCACAAGCTTCTTGGGTGATTTCAAAGGAGATTTTTTGTTCTTGGAGGAGGAATTCGACGCGCTTGAGTTGAATGCGGATGATATGCCGCATTTCTGAACGGCTGAGGGTGTGGAATAAGATGGTATCATCTACACGGTTGAGAAATTCCGGGCGGAAGTGCGATCGCAACGCATCTGTCACGCGGTTCTGCATCATGTCATATTTAGAATCATCACCGGAAACATCAAGAATGTGTTCGCTACCAATATTGCTGGTCATCACAATGACGGTGTTGCGAAAATCTACTGTTCTGCCTTGAGAGTCAGTAATTCTACCATCATCAAGTACTTGCAATAAAATATTGAACACATCGGGGTGAGCTTTTTCTACCTCATCCAACAGCACTACAGAGTAAGGATGGCGGCGAACCGCTTCGGAAAGTTGACCGCCTTCTTCGTAACCTACATAACCTGGAGGCGCACCTACCAACCGGGAAACAGAATGTTTCTCCATATACTCGGACATATCTAAGCGTACCAAAGCATCATCAGAATCAAAGAGAAACTGCGCTAAGGCACGGGCTAGTTCAGTTTTACCTACTCCAGTCGGCCCCATAAACAAAAATGAACCAATGGGGCGGCTGGGATCTTTCATCCCTGCACGGGCGCGACGAATAGCGGCAGCTACGGCTTCTACCGCTTCGTGTTGCCCAATGACGCGTTTATGTAAATGGCTTTCGAGTTGCAGTAATTTTTGCCGTTCTGATTCTAGTAGACGGTTGACGGGGATTCCTGTCCACTTGGCGACGATTTCCGCGATGTCGGCTTCCGTGACTTGTTCACGTAGTAGGGTAGAACCTTGACTTTGCAATTCTAAAAGTTTTGCTTCTTTGGCTTCGCGATCGCGCTGCACGCCTTCCAGTTTGCCATACTTCAATTGGGCAGCTTTATTCAAATCATACGCCCGTTCTGCCTGATCAATTTGCACACGCAAGGCTTCTTCTTCTTTCTTTAAGACGCTGATAGCTTCTAATAACTGCTTTTCACCTTGCCATTGATCGTTAAATTCTTGCTGTTTTAGCTTTAAAGTGTCAATTTCTTGTTCAATTCGCTGCAAACGTTCTCGCGTTTGGGCGGGTACTTTCTCTTCTCCGGCTAATGACAGCTTTTCCATTTCTAGCTGCATTAAGCGACGGTCAATGGCTTCCAATTCTGAAGGTTTGGAAGTAATCTCCATTTTCAACTGGGCGGCGGCTTCATCTACCAAATCAATGGCTTTGTCAGGTAGGAAGCGGTCAGCAATGTATCGCGCTGACAAGGTAGCAGCAGCTACTAGTGCGGAGTCAGAAATTTTAACGTTGTGATGCACTTCGTAGCGTTCTTTTAAACCACGGAGAATAGAGATGGTGTTTTCTACGCTAGGCTGATCAACAAATACTTGCTGGAAACGCCGTTCTAGGGCTGCGTCTTTCTCAATGTATTTGCGGTATTCATCTAAGGTAGTTGCACCAATACACCGCAGTTCACCCCTAGCTAACATGGGTTTGAGTAAATTTCCAGCATCCATCGCCCCTTGTTGATTGGAACCAGTACCAACCACGGTGTGCAGTTCATCAATAAACAGGACGATTTGCCCGTTGGACTCAATAACTTCCTTGAGTACAGCTTTCAGGCGGTCTTCAAATTCACCCCGGTATTTTGCCCCAGCAATTAAACTGCCGATATCTAAAGAGATTAACTGACGATTTTTGAGAGATTCCGGGACATCGCCGTTAATTATACGCTGTGCTAGAGCTTCCGCGATCGCAGTCTTACCTACACCCGGTTCGCCAATTAATACTGGATTATTTTTACTCCGGCGAGATAACACCTGAATTACGCGCCGAATTTCATCATCCCGGCCGATAACTGGGTCGAGTTTTCCGGCTTTGGCTTGTTCTGTCAAATCTCTACCAAATTTTTGTAGGGCTTCATAGCGAGACTCTGGATTTTGATCGGTCACCTTTTGACTACCCCGTACAGATTTAATCGCTGCTTCTAATGTAGTACTGTCAACATTAAAACCTTTCAGTATCCGCCGACCGATGCGTTCATCTTCAGTAAAACCCAAGAGAATATGTTCTACTGAGATGTAAGTATCTTTCATTTTGACTCTAGCTTCCTCGGCGCGATCGAGTAGCGCATCTAAACTGCGACCGAGGTAAAGCTGGTCATTATTGGCAACTTTAGGTTGACGTTGGGTATAGGCTTCTAATTGCTGTTGTAAGCGGATGGGGTCGATTTCCGCCCGCGCTAAGATGCGAATAGCTAAACTTGTGGGTTCTTCTAACAGGGCAATAATTAAATGTTCAACGTCTAATTGTTGTTGTTTATACGCACGCACTATATCCTGAGATTTTACAATTGCTTCCCAGGCTTTATCAGTAAATTTATTAGGATCTGTAGGCTGCATCTTTACGATTTTGAATTGCGGATTTTATTTAAGGAAGTGGAGAGGAGGAAGAGGGGCTGGAGGTTAGAGGCTAGAGGTTAGGGACTAGAGGCTAGGAATTATGAAGGGTATCAGAAGGGAATTGCCACAGCCAGGATAAAATTTCACACTTCATACTTCACACTTCATAACTTTCCTAGCCTTACCCTTTTATCCTAGTAAAATTATTGGGACACAAGTTGGTTTTGTGATTCTTGTTTTGCTGCTGATCCTTGAGTACCCAATTGAATTAGTTCAATTTTGTAGCCATCGGGATCTTCGACAAAAGCAATTACTGTGGAACCGTGTTTCATGGGGCCTGGTTCCCGAACAATTTTACCGCCGCGATTTCTGATAGCTTCACAGGTAGCGTAAATGTCATCTACACCCAAGGCAATGTGTCCGTAAGCGTTACCTAACTCGTATTTTTCTACTCCCCAGTTATAGGTTAGTTCGATAACTGTATGGTCACTTTCATCACCATAGCCAATAAAAGCTAAGGTAAATTCTCCCCCTGGAAAATCTTTTTTCCGTAACAATTGCATTCCTAGTACATCGCAATAGAATTTCAATGACTCTTCTAGGTTGCCTACCCGCAGCATTGTATGTAGTAAGCGCATAAGGATCTGTAAAATATAGATTTCTGCCAACATTTTACAGAAGTTACTCAATTAACCTACTGTCTGAAAGGTTGGGATTTTGAAAGGGAAGAGGAATAGGCAATAGGCAATAGGCAATAGGCAACAGTAAAAAAGGTTTTTTCCCTCGCTTGCTGCAAGATCTGAGATTACTGTTTCTTTCCTATACCTCTACACCCTTATTTTTATTAGTCCCTACCTTTCAACCTTGGTTACAAGGGATTGATGGAAAGTGATTTAACTCTTTGAGTGCCTTTAGGTGGAGAAAATCGGAATGTGTTGGTAGTAACAGCAGGGTTAGCAGTTCTGCGGAGGATTTTTTCAGTCAGCAGAATGTCTAAATTTTGTGATTTACCTGCTAATTGCAGTTGCTTGAGAGTGGCAGTTTTTGGATTGACAAAAGCACTTAAGGTAAATCCTTCTTGCGAATCTTTGTAATCGTAGACATAAAATGCTTCACCCTCCAATGTCCGTCTTTCGCCTTTTAATTCGCCGTTACTAGACAAGCCAAGGTATGTCAAAACGTTTTTAGCTGATAATTTACCATCTACAACAATTTTTCTATCTGCTTCTGGAAAGTCTAGGAAGGCGAAGGAAGATAAACCAAGTAAAATCCAATCGCCTGAGTCTTTAAAACTTGTGTATGTTGTGACTGAATATTGCTTTAAATCAGGTCGGTAAATCCATAGTTGTGTACCATTAGAAACTACTAAAGTTCCAGTTTGAGGTGGTTCGCCTGGTTTTGCATAAGTAATTTCAGCCCGAAACTTTTTACCAGACTGAGTAATGATTTTATTTTGTAAGTAAATTGTTGTTTCATTACCTTGACTGGAAACCTTAAACTGGGTTTGTGAATCTGTTTGATAGCGATCGCTTTTTAAAAAAGCAGCAACAGTTTTAGCTAATAAAGATAAATCTAAGGTTTCTGTCGCTTGAGTCAGGATAGGAGCATAATTAGGAGGGGGTTGCGGGAAAGAGAGTTGAGCCGCATTAGCTCCTCCCGAAAGGATAGTGAAAGATGCGATCGCAGTCAAAATAGATTTCATCATGGTTGACAAAAATATTTCAGTTCTGTTGATTATTGTTCCCTGCTTCTCTAGCCAGAACTGAGAACTTTCTTGTACAGACACGACAAGTCAAGTCTCTACTGTTGACTTTGGCCTAAAAAATAATTCAAAATCCAAAGTTTGTGCATCCAACAGCGATTTACCAAACATCTGGAAATCTTCTTTAATCTCAGCCTCATAAGTCGCGCAAAAGCCTATGCTAACGAATGGGTTGGGTTAATCCACTGGACTGTATGCGCTTAAAACTAAGGAAGCACTCGAAGAAAGGACAAAGCACAAATGAGTAACATTCTAGATACTGCCATTGAGGCGATTGTTGCCCGCGAAATTCTGGATTCACGGGGTAGACCAACGGTGGAAGCCGAAGTGCATTTGGTAAACGGTGCTGTGGGGCTAGCGCAGGTTCCGAGTGGAGCCTCTACAGGAACTTTTGAAGCCCATGAACTGCGGGATGATGATAAAAGCCGCTACGGGGGTAAGGGCGTTCTTAAGGCGGTGCAAAATGTGAAAGAAGTATTAGCACCAAAATTGATTAACTTGGATGTCCTGAATCAAGAACTGATTGACCGGACAATGTTTGCCCTCGATGGTTCGGCAAACAAATCTAACTTGGGTGCAAATGCGATTTTGGCTGTTTCTTTAGCAGCTGCTAAAGCGGGTGCGGAAGCTTTGGCAATTCCTCTTTATCGCTATTTAGGTGGGCCTTTGGCAAATTTATTGCCAGTACCATTAATGAATGTGATTAACGGTGGCGCACACGCAGCCAATAATGTGGATTTTCAGGAGTTTATGATTGTTCCTGTTGGTGCATCTTCTTTTAAGGAAGCATTGCGTTGGGGTGCAGAGGTGTTTGCCACACTCAGCAAGGTCTTGGATGATAAGGGTTTGCTGACTGGTGTGGGTGATGAAGGTGGTTTTGCTCCTAACTTGGAATCTAATCAGGTAGCCTTAGAATTGCTGGTGGCTGCAATCGAGAAGGCAGGTTACAAGCCTGGGGAACAAGTAGCTTTAGCACTAGATGTGGCAGCTAGTGAATTTTACAAAGATGGACAGTATGTTTACGATGGGAAACCACACTCTCCTGCTGAGTTTATTGATTATTTGGGACAATTGGTTGACCAATATCCCATCGTGTCCATTGAAGATGGCTTGCATGAAGAAGATTGGTCTAACTGGCAATTGCTCACCCAAAAGTTAGGCTCACGGGTGCAATTGGTAGGGGATGATTTGTTTGTAACTAACGCTACCCGCCTCCGTAAAGGCATCGACGAAAAAGCCGGGAACGCCATTTTGATTAAACTCAACCAAATTGGTTCCCTAACTGAAACCTTAGAAACAATTGACATGGGAACTCGCAACGGTTTCCGCTCAGTAATTAGCCATCGTTCTGGCGAAACTGAAGACACGACAATTGCTGACTTGGCTGTAGCTACCCGCGCCGGTCAAATCAAGACAGGTTCTCTCTGCCGCAGTGAACGTGTAGCAAAATACAACCGCTTGCTGCGGATTGAAGATGAACTAGGCGATCGCGCCGTTTATGCTGGTGCTGTGGGTTTAGGGCCGAAGTAGGTAACAGGTTATAGGTAACAGGTGACAGAAACTATTACCTGTTACCTGTCACCTGTTACCTCTCACCTCATCAAGGATAAAAACCGAGTTTGGGCAACCCCAAGGTTTCATCCCAACCCATCATTAGGTTCAGACATTGAATTGCTTGACCCGCTTGCCCTTTAATTAGATTGTCAATTACTGACATCACAATTACACGACCTGTGCGCGGGTCAGCTTCTACACCAATCATGCAAAGATTGCTACCGCTTACCCATTTTGTCTGCGGGTAAACACCACTCTCGCAAATCTTTACCCAAGGAGAGTTACGGTAAAAAGCATTATAAATCGTAATTAAATCATCTCTGGCTAAACCAGGATCGCGCAGTGTGGCATAGACGGTGGCTAAAATACCTCGCACCATCGGGATGAGGTGGGGTGTGAATTGCACAGTTACCTCGTGTCCGGCTAATTCGCTGCAAATCTGCTCAATTTCCGGAGTATGGCGGTGACGAACTACGCCATAGGCTGCTAAGGAATTATCTGCTTCTGCGAGTAATAAGTTAACTTTGGCTTGCCGTCCACCGCCAGATGTGCCAGATTTAGCGTCAATGATTGCGGTTTCAGGGACGATTAAGCCTTGCTTCAGGAGTGGCGACAGTGCTAAGAGGCTGGCTGTGGGATAACAACCGGGACAACCAATAAGCTGTGCTTCAGAGATGCGATCGCGGTAAAGTTCTGGTAAACCGTAAACTGCTGTGGCGGCGGCGGCGCGATCGCTTCTTTCTTGTCCATACCAACTGGTGTAAGTTGCCAAATTATTGAATCGATAGTCCGCACTTAGATCTAGTACCTTACAACCTTTTTCTAATAATTGCGGTGCGATTTGGCAAGCCAGACCATTTGGTAGAGAGAGAAACACGACTTCACAGCGTTCAGCAATAATTTCTGGCTCAACCGCCTCTATTGGCAAGTTAATTATATGAGCTAGATGTGGGTAAAGATCCCCAAAACATTTACCTGCACTGCTCTCACCGCCTAAATAAACTAGTTCCACCTCTGGATGTTCCAAGAGTAATCGGACTAGCTGCACTCCACCATAGCCTGACGCGCCAACAATCCCAACAGGTACGCGTCTAATATTGCCCATGTTTCTAAAATCCTTATCTGCTTTTAATTAATTTATGAGTTAATGGTTCATGGTGAACCAGCGCGGTCTTGGGGGTTTCCCCCATAAGCAACTGGTGAACCCGAAGGGTCAACGGTCATTTGTCATTTGTCCTTGGTCAATAGTAAATGAAATGGTCAAAATTATTCTCCTCTGCTCCCCTGCTCCTCTGCTCCCCTGCCCCCTTGCTCCTCTGTACTTGCATTCTTGATATTAGACCTGATTTTAATGCCAGAAACTAGACCATGTTATCGAATCATTGCTAGTGTAATTCTCTGCCTTATAAAGGAGTTACAATCAAAAAACAGAAATTGTTAAAAAAAATTTACTATCGTTAGCTGGAAGTCCTTGTGTCAACGCCTAAACCTACACGGCAATCTCATGACACTCCCTTTGAGGGAGAAAACTCTCAGGGTGTAACTCCTCAAATAGAAGAGAAAACTGTGGAAATTGCTGCCTCCTCTAACCAAGCTTTTGCATTTGATTCTATTGATGCTGCTTTGGCAGACCTCAAGGCAGGTCGAGTCATTGTGGTGGTAGATGATGAAAACCGCGAAAATGAAGGTGATTTAATCTGTGCTGCCCAATTTGCCACACCCGACATGATCAATTTCATGGCGGTAGAAGCAAGAGGGCTGATTTGTTTAGCCATGACAGGCGATCGCCTTGACGAGCTAGACTTACCTTTGATGGTGACTAACATTACCGATACTAATCAGACTGCTTTTACCGTTAGTATCGATGCTGGCCCTCATTTGGGTGTCAGCACGGGCATTTCCGCAGAAGACCGCGCCCGGACTATTCAAGTTGCCCTCAATCCAGCGACAAAACCTTTAGATTTACGCCGTCCTGGTCATATTTTCCCGATTCGTGCTAAGGCTGGCGGTGTACTTAAACGCGCAGGACATACGGAAGCGGCGGTTGATTTATCTCGATTGGCTGGGCTTTATCCAGCAGGGGTGATTTGCGAAATTCAAAACCCCGATGGTTCAATGGCACGGTTGCCCCAGTTGATTGACTATGCTAGACAGCATAATCTCAAAATTATTAGTATTGCAGATTTAATTAGCTATCGCCTGCAACACGATCGCCTAGTTATCCGCGAAAGTATTGCTGAGTTACCCACACAGTTCGGTCATTTCAAAATCTACGCTTACCGCCACACCCTTGACAACTGCGAACACGTGGCGATCGTTAAAGGCGACCCCGCTACTTTCAAAGATGAACCAGTTATGGTGCGGATGCACTCAGAATGTTTAACTGGTGATGCTTTGGGTTCTTTGCGTTGTGACTGTCGGATGCAGTTGCAAGCCGCGTTGAAAATGATTGAAACTGCTGGTCAAGGTATCGTCGTCTACCTACGCCAAGAAGGTCGGGGAATCGGCTTGATTAATAAGCTCAAAGCCTACTCGTTACAGGATATGGGGCTGGATACAGTAGAAGCAAACGAGCGTTTAGGCTTTCCGGCTGACCTGCGCGACTACGGGATGGGCGCACAAATGCTGATGGATTTAGGTGTCAAAAATATCCGCCTAATTACCAATAATCCCCGGAAAATCGCTGGCGTTAAAGGCTATGGCTTAGAAGTAGTGGATCGCGTACCGTTGTTGATTGAAGCCAACGATTACAATTCCTATTACTTGGCGACCAAGGCGAAAAAGTTAGGTCATATGCTGTTGCAGACCTATCTAGTAACAATTGCCCTGCATTGGCAAGATGAACCGCAATCAATCACGAAACGTTATGAACGGTTGGAAAAATTGCGACATTTAGCCAGAAGCAATGATTTATTGTTGCAAGAAGAAGCCCGTCCTTTAGGAATCGCATTATTTGACGAGCCATCTTTGACAGTACACTTAGGTTTCGACCAAGCTACAGTGGCTAGTGCTGATTGGTATCAGCAAAAAGGTCATCCTTACCTGCAAGCGGTATTCCAAATTTTGGATAACCTAGTCACTTTACCTTACATCCAGAAACTAGAATTTCTGATTTCTACTGGTGGTGATCCTTTAAGTAATTTGCAAGTTCAGCTTGATCGACAGTTTTTCTCTTTTGAGACAGTGCCTTCATCACTATGCGATCGCTTGGAACAACAACAAATTTATAGTTTTAGTAAACCAGAGTAAGTTATGGCAGGTGACAGGTAATAGAGTTTTTAACTACTATATAAAAGCGTTGTAGAAAAGCTAATTTAGTTTTCCTACAACGCCTTTGTGTTGTGATTGGATTTTACACTAACATTTAGCTTCTCATCCCTGTCACCTATAACCTGTAACCTATCCCCTGTCACCTTTGTACGCGATACACTGGGCTGATTTCACGATAGGTATTGAGTAAAGTCAACAACTTATCAAAATCAAAACTTATGGGGTCAATTTTTTGACCAGAACGGTCTACGGCTTGATGTGTAGTGATGCGATCTTCAGGAATTTGACTTTGAGCAATTAGCCAAGCTAGGGAATGATATTGAGCTTCTGTATAGCCGCTATGAGCTTTTATGTAATTATCACCACGACCATCTGGGGGAGTTTCTAACGAAACGTGATAGGCAAAATTATTCACAGATGGGGGTAAATTTGGATTAGTCTGCACAGTTTCTGCGCCATAAAGACCTTCAAATACTGAGTTAGCTGCGCCGAAAGCTCGTTTTTCTGGAGGAACTAAATAAACAACAGTTCCATCTAGCTTAATTAATGTATGATAACTGGCTTGGACACTTTCATCGTCGTGGCGGTTTTGAAAGAAATTAATGGCACTGGCAGCTGAATAACCAGTTTCATGTATGACTATGATTGGTTGATTATTGACAGGTATACCATTAATGTCTTGAGTGTAGCGATCGCCATAATTACTCGAATCTACCGCCGCAACTTCATATCTAGGTGTATAACTAGCAAAAGCTTCAGTAGTTGTGTATCTCCCAGTCTGTTGCTTTGTTTTTTCTGGAGTTTTCAGCAATTTTTGAGCCTTATCTCCTTTACTTTCTATTTGCTGGGCTTTTATTTGCGGATATCGACTCCATACATTAATGTCTGGATTTGCTGTTGTTATATTTTTGGGTAACTGTTTTGCTTTTCCAAAAGATAGTACCAACATTAGTGCAGCTAACATGAAAAAAATCAGCGACACTCTGGTTGCCCAGTCACTAAATCTCATTTTTTATTTAAAAAGATAGATAAAAATAACCTTAGTATTTTTAGTCTAATCCGGACTAAAAATATTACTATACATTAGTCAACTTTTCCGATACATTCTTTAAAGATAAATTCTATCTCTAGATTTATTATTTACATCTATTTTGTTTAGGTTTTACATCTTTAGAAAGATTGACAAAAAAGATAAATTTCTGGTACCAACTTTTTTAACATAGCTTTTTTCCTACAGACTTACTTATCCTCTAAAGTTTCTCGAAGATAGGTCAAGATTGCCTGCGTTCCATGCTGGACAATTTGAATTGGTGGCCAAGCCAATTGTGGATTTTCAAAGAAAGATAACTCCCTCAAATTGGAGAGTTGGCAGATTTCTCGCGGCAGGCTGCTCAGTTGATTTTCATGGAGTGACAGCCCCTTCAAGTTAGAGAGTTGACCGATTTCTGGCGGTAGGCTGCCCAGTTGATTGTGATCTAAATATAGGAAAGTCAAGTTGGAGAGTTGACCAATTTCTGGCGGCAGGCTGGTCAGTTGGTTGTAACGAAGTTGTAGCCTTGTCAAGTGAGAGAGTTGGCCGATTTCTAGTGGCAGGCTGCCTAGTTGATTGCCATCGAGCCTTAGAAAAGACAAGTGAGATAGTTGTCCGATTTCTGGTGGCAGGCTGCACAGTTGATTATTGTAGAGGTCTAGCTCCGTCAAATTGGAGAGTTGGAAGAGTTCTAGTGGCAGACTACTCAATTGATTGTTATCCAGATCTAGGCGCGTCAAGTTGGAGAGTTGTCCGATTTCTGGCGGCAAACTACCCAATTGATTTTTGTGAAGAAATAGCTCTTTCAAGCTGGAGAGTTGACCGATTTCTTGCGGCAGGCTGCTCAGTTGATTTTCGTGGAGAAATAGCCTTGTCAAATTGGAGAGTTGACTAATTTCTGAGGGCAGGCTGCACATTTGATTATTGTGGAGAGATAGCTCCCTCAAGTTGGATAGTTGTCCGATTTCTGGTGGCAGACTGCTCAGTTGATTATTGGAGAGGTCTAGCTCCCTCAAGTTAGAAAGTTGAATGAATGCTGGTGGCAGGCTGCTCAGTTGATTGTTAGAGAGATCTAATCTTGTCAAGTTGAAGAGTTGACAGATTTCTGGTGGTAAGCTGCTTAGACGCTTGTTATAAAGGGTTAGCTCCGTTGCCTTTTCCTTGGATGCTCGTTCAATAATTTTCAGCACTTCTTTGTTTGTCACCTGTAAACCTCACTAACTCTGTAACGATGTTTACCACAATAGTCTGGCAGCATGGAGAGTAGAGAATTGGGAGTAGGCAGTAGTGTGATAAATTAATTTAAAACTTTCTTTCATGAGTCTCAAACATTCATCGGTGAATATCAAAGACTCATTGACGAATCTTAAAGACTCGCCCGCGAGTATCAAACACTCTCCCGCGAGTATCAAACACTCTCCCGCGAGTATCAAACACTCTCCCGCGAGTAGTAAAGACTCGCCCGCGAGTATCAAAGACTCGTTCAGGAAATTTTTTTACGCAGAGGCGCAGAGGCGCGGAGAAGAGAAGTATGAGGTTTGATGAGCGATTCTCAAATGTTGCACTTCTCTTCAACGGCTGGCAGTTGTGGCGCAATAAGCGTAAAGTTAATATCTCTGTTTACTTAGCACTTCACTTCATCTGCAAAACTTGCCTTTCGGACAAAGTAAAACGGGCCGGCGACGGAACCCCAAATATGTTCATCGGTTTCTGGGTCGCGTCCTCGGTCAAGGCTGATAAATTTCTCGTCGTCAATTTCAAATTCACTATCTAAATAAGTCTTTTGACCTTTGCGAAATACTATACAGCCTTTGCCGGGTTCTACATGACCTTTAAAGCTTTTACCAGTCCACTCGACAATCATGTCACAACCTGGTAATTTCTCTAAATCATCGACTGTTAAGGTTTTGAGGCGTTCTAAGTTACGGGATGCACCATAGAATTTTTCTTCTTGTTTTACAGTGTAGTTTTCAATGTTGATGCGATCGCCCCCGTTGACCAACTTTAATACCCGCAAGCGATAGGGGTCATTTAGCATATAGTCATAGGCTTGTTCCACGAAAAAACTTACCCCTGACAGCACTTCTAAAGGCAAGGGACGCATACACACCCGAATATGTGCGTAAAAAGGTGGATTTTCAAAAGCTTGCGCTTGATTGCTAAAATCAGCTGCCATCCATCGCGCTAAGGTAGCAATATCTGTAGAATTTGTCATTACCGCTTATCTATTGATTGCTTAAAAATCTCTTTGAATATTGTAGAACTATGAAGTCTGAAATCTGAAAGGCAATAGGGAACAGGCAATAGGCAATAAAGCAATAAGAAAAGAAATTGTGTTTTTTCTATATTTTGCTAGTGGCGTGAGCCACTATTTGGAGGCTTACATCTTGCACCAAACCCCGACAAATGGCGAACCAGCAAGGTAGCCGCGCAGGCGGACTATCTTCTTACCCTATTGCCTATTGCCTATTTGCCTATTGCCTATCGACTGTGTTTCATAGCTTTCGGGAAGACTTTTTACAAAAATACCGTCATTATTGAGCTAGTCAATAAATTTATAAACTACACCACCTATGTTCAAGCGGTTCAGTGCGTTTATTTTTCCAGCTATTCTATTAAATACTTCATTAAGTCTGGCAGCCCCTAAAGATCCTAACCAAGCAGATAAATTCCCGCCTAGCCCTCTGGAAATTACTACGCCTGATCCTTTGGTGCGGTCTTCGGTTAACAAACAACCCTTAACTTTGACAGAACAGCTAGCGTTAAAGGCTGCATTAGATAATTTAAATCGAGAAGCGGCGGCGACACTGCAAACTGGAGATAAGGATACAGCGTTTGAAATTTGGAACCGGGAATTACGCTTGCGGCGGTATTTGGGTACGTTAGCGGAAGTTCAAGCGTTATCAAGGGTAGGCGCGATCGCCTGGAATCAAAATGACCGTCAACAGTTAGAATATATTACCCAGCGATTACGCGCTATTCAAAAGCAGGTACTTTCACCAAAAGTTACCGCCCAAAAACCTGTAGATTTACAAGTATTGCAGGCTCTTGGTGAAGCTTATCAAAATGTGCGATCGCTTCCCGATGCTTTAGCAATTTACAATCAGATTTTGGCTATTGTCCGCCAGCAAAATGATGCAACCGCAGAGTTAGCAACTTTAACCACAATTGCTGAATTAAATCTGGGTTGGTTTGATTATCCCAAAGCTGCGGCAACCTACGAAGAATTATTAGGTCTAGCGACTGCTAAAGGCGATATTACTAATGAGTTAACATACACTCAACAGTTAGCTTATATTTATCAGCAAAACAAACAGCCTCAACAGGCTATTGATAAATTAAATAAGCTCGTGCAAATTTATACGAGTCAAGCCAATCTTACTCAAGTACCACAATTAAAACTGGCGATCGCTAAAAATTATGAATCTTTAGCGCGCGAAAATCCTAATTTTTTACGAGATGCTTTTAATAATTATCAAGAAGCTTACATTATTGCTTGGCAATCACAACAGTTTGTAGTCGCTGGAGAAGCGTTACAAAAGTTAATTTCTCTGTATCGTTCTCAAGGACAAATTGATGCAGCGTTACAAGCTAGCCAAATTCTTGTCGAAACCCAGGCTAAAGCTTCTAATTATTATGGCTTGATGGAAGCCTATGACCAAATGGGAAAAATTTATCTAGAACAAAAAGACTATCCTCAAGCAGTCTCAGCTTTTCAACAAGGATTACAACTAGCACAACAACTCAAACACGAAGAAGATTATTTCACGCAACAAATTAAAAAAGCATCTGGTCAATAGTCAAAAGCCAATTGTCCACTGCCATAACTATTGACTATTGACTCTACTAAACATCTTCCATTTCAAATTGAGCTACCGTCACAGCGTTAAAGGCAAACGCCAATACCAATGGCATTGGGCATCTGAGTATAAAGGTGCTAACAACAGCTACAACTGTACCAATCAATGCTGACATCGACCAAATTCTTTCTTCAAAGGTGAGTCCTTTTTGGGCTTTAATTCCTCTCAGTACATGAGATGGAATTGGTTCCGGCATTACTCCTCCAGGAGGAAATGCCCAATAATTGTTACGCCGCTCGACAAATAATTCTGTCCAGCCATTTTCTTGGCACCATGCCTCAATCCATTCAAGAGAATAATGTTTCATCATTAGCGTAAAAATGCAGCTTGTGACTTTTGTGTAGTTTTTGAATATAAACTGATAGGTTTCTAACTAGCAAGTAGCAATGGAAATAACCCGACCGTTAGAGAAGGCTAACAAACCTATTTTGTATACTCTTGAACTTTCGACTTCCTTCTACTTTCTGCACTGGCTAAAAAACTATTTGCGATCTAGTTAATTTCTCCTCTTGTGCAGCCGACTGGGCATTTGAGACAGATAATTAATATGCTCAAGCAATGCTGACTGCTCACCTTAATAAAAACACTAACAGTCGAGAGTGAGTGTTAAACGCAAAATACAATAAACTTTACCTGGAAAATCCATAATAAAGAAATGTAAATAATTCTATTTATAGATGTCTAATCATAAAATCTTTATATCGCAAAATTAATCAGAGAAAATCAAGATTTGTAAAGTTCAAAGTGAGTATATGCTGTAGCGACTTCTTCAAGAGTTAGCAATCAAAGAAATAGAACTTTTGATATATAGATTTCTTGATGAAATGGCAATGTAATAAGTCAGCCTTGGGTAAGAACTTGCTGTTTGTTTTGTGGCGATCGCATATCTTTAGTTACGAAATGTTAAGATGAAGTCAAATACAACACCTCAATTACAGCAATTAAATACTCAATAGGCTAACAGATATGTTTTGGCAGCAAGGAATAGCATTAATTATAGGAATTTTAGTATTTTGCTTTATTCAACAAGTAAACAAGTCTCAAATAGTTAGAAAGGCTTTAATTAAAGTTTTGATTACCCTTTTCATCCTGCCTCCTGCCTCCTGCCTCTTGCCTTCTCCAGCCCTAGCCGTAGACTGGACTCATCCGCTATCTTTTAGCAATGCAGAGTTAGGCAGACGCGATTTTTCTGGACAGAGTTTGCAAGCGGCTGAGTTTTCTAACGCGAATATGGAAATGGCTAATTTTACAGGTGCAGACTTGCGCGGAGCAGTCATGAGTGCTTCAGTGATGACAAACGCAAATCTTCACCAAGCCGATTTAACAAATGCGATGGTCGATCAGGTAAACTTGACAGGGGCAGATTTAAGCGATGCCGTTTTCAAAGAAGCATTATTACTTCGCGCCCTCTTTACAGATGTGAATATCCAAGGTGCAGACTTCACCGATGCAATTTTGGATAAAGCGCAAATTAAAGAACTGTGCAGCAAAGCCAGTGGCATAAATTCTAAGACTGGCGTAGAAACTCGTGATTCTCTAGGATGTCGATGAAGCGTGTTGGTGTAATTGGTGGTGGGCAACTAGCCTGGATGATGGGGGAGGCAGCGAAGAAACTAGGAGTAGAATTAGTAGTGCAAACTCCTAGCGAGTCTGATCCCGCAGTCAGCATTGCCCAGGATACAGTTTTTGCTGCAATTGATGACGCAAAAGCAACCGAAATCTTAGCTCAAAAAAGCGATGTCATCACCTTTGAAAACGAATTTGTTGACCTCAATGCTTTATCTTTATTAGCAAATCAAGGTGTTTGCTTCCGTCCCAGGTTAGAAGCGTTATCACCGCTATTAGATAAATATCATCAGCGTTGTTATTTGAGGGATTTAGGATTACCTGTACCCCAATTTTTTGCTGTAGATAATATAGACAATCTCGCAGAAATAGAGCATTTAGGTTTTCCAGTTGTTTTAAAATCTCGACGACATGGTTACGACGGACAAGGGACATTTATCATCGAAGATTTAGCAAATTTACAGCAAAAGTTATCGAATGCAGCAATTCAATCACAATATTTAATCGAAAAATTTGTGCCATTTGAGCGAGAACTAGCGGTTATTGCAGCACGTTCTATAAATGGCGAGGTTGTCATCTATCCAGTGGTAGAAACTCAACAAGAACAACAGGTATGCCGGCGAGTAATAGCACCTGCTGAGATTACACCAAATCAAGCCCAACAAAGTGAAGCGATCGCTCGTACTCTATTAAATAGCTTAGAAGCTGTGGGCGTTTTTGGGATTGAGCTATTTCTTACCACAGATGGCAAAGTTTTAGTTAATGAAATCGCTCCTCGGACACACAATTCCGGACATTTTTCGATAGATGCTTGCGAAACTTCACAATTTGAACAGCACCTCAGAGCCGTGTGTGGTCTACCTTTGGGCAATCCTGTGCTACACTGTAAAGCTGCTGTAATGGTCAACCTTTTAGGATACGAAAATTCCGAAAGCGACTATCAAAACAAACGCCAACAATTAGCCGCAATTCCTCACGCAAGCGTTCATTGGTACGGCAAAACAGAATCTCGTCCAGGGCGCAAGTTAGGACACGTTACAGTTTTGCTAGATGCACAGAACCAAGAAGCAGCAAATAGTCTCGCCCACACCATAGAATCTATCTGGTATCCCAATTAAATTGGTCAGAAAATTTTCATATTAGTCACACAAAGTGGTTGAGAAGGCTATAATGAATTAGTTGCACTGCGACGTTGGTGACTGCCATCAAGTTTTTTGATCTATGTCTTTAAAGAAAAGGGAACTAAATCGTTCTCGTGGCAGTAGACCGGGCTGGTACCCGGAAACTTTAAACGAGCAACATCAATTCCCACCTGGTTTAACCAGGTCATAAACTTAGGTAAAACGGCGTTGCGGTGAACTTAAAATTTTTAGCTCCCAAATTTATTTAAAACTTGGGAGCTTTAATATTTTGAATTAGCATAAATAGCAAAAATAAATATTGAAAAATCTAAATAAATTTAGATACAAAGTGGGATCTAACGAAGTGTAACCCAACAATATTATTTGTGCAGTAGGTTGGAATTAGTTCTGCTGCTCCTAATTATTTATAGTAATAAAACTTAATAATTTTTATATCTTAGCGCGATCGCTCCTCTGAATCTAGATCTTAGCCTCTAACTCCTAACCCCTATATCCAACGTGGAAAGAATATATGATTAATAAAATTAAATCTGTATCAATTGATTCTAATTTAGATTTAGTTAAGAGTTAAGATAGCCGAATTATATTAAATTGTGGTTAAAACTACCAAAAATTGTCACACCAACAATTAATTAATTCAGTTTTTCCAGCCTCGGTTGTCAGACTAGACAATGGCTTAACGTTAATTCATCAAGAAATTCCCACAACTCCTGTAGTTGTGGCCGATGTTTGGGTGCGTGCTGGAGCAGCCAGGGAGCCAGAACCTTGGTATGGTATGGCTCATTTTTTAGAACATATGATTTTTAAAGGGACAGCCAAACTAGCCCCTGGAGCTTTTGATCGCAAAATCGAAAATCGTGGTGGAGTTAGTAATGCCGCGACTAGTTACGACTATGCTCATTATTACGTAACAACTGCTGCGTCTTATCTAGCAGATACCTTACCACATTTAGCAGAACTACTAGTTAATGCCGCAATTCCTGAAGATGAATTTGGGCGGGAACGGGATGTAGTTTTAGAAGAAATTCGCTCCTGCAACGATGATCCCGACTGGCTAGGATTTCAGTCTTTGATCAAAAATGTTTATCAGCACCATCCTTATGGACGCTCTGTAATGGGTAGCGAAGTAGAACTCATACAGCAGTCTCCAGAAGATATGCGCTGTTTTTATCGCGCTCACTACCAACCAGAAAACATGACAGTGGTAGTTGTAGGTGGAATTGAACAAGAAACAGCATACGAATTAGTAAATAAATCATTTGCTAATTTTAGCGAACCAATTGCTTGTCCCCAGTCGGTAAAAGTATCACAACCAGTTATTAAAGGTATACAGCGTCAAGAGCTTTGTTTACCGCGCCTAGAACAAGCCCGGTTGCTGATGGCGTGGACTGCGCCCGGAGTTGAACAACTCCGCACCGCCTATGGCTTAGATGTGTTATCTGTATTCTTAACAGAAGGGCGAATTTCACGCTTAGTACGTGATTTACGAGAAGAAAAGCAATTAGTACAAGGAGTTTGTAGTAATTTTTCTCTACAACAAGAATCAAGTTTATTTACAATTACTGCTTGGTTAGAGCCAGAGAACTTAGAGAAAGTAGAGTATTTAATTTGCTCTCATTTGCATGATTTGCAAACTGAAGGAATTAAAGAACAAGAACTGGCTCGAATGCGTAGGCTGTTATGTAATGAGTATGCCTTTTCGACTGAAACGCCAAGTCAACTGACAGGACTGTATGGTTACTACAACACTATCGCGCAAGCCGAAGTTGCGGTAACTTATCCGCAACAAATTCAGTCATTTACTACTCAAGAACTGCAACAATTAGCTAAACAGTATCTGTCACCTCAAGATTATGCAGTTACGATCCTCAGACCATGTTAATCCATGCTAGGAAGAGGCAAGGGAACAGGGGCGAGAGGGAAAAACAAATGACTATTGACCATCGACTATTGACCATTGACTAATGACTCAAACTGTGAAAACTGCCCTTTCTCACTCCCCCATCCATCGCACTGTACTCAACAACGGTATTGTAGTTTTGACAGCAGAAAATCCGGCGGCGGATATTATTGCGGCGCGAATTTTTATTCGTGCTGGTAGTTGTTACGAAAAACCAGAGCAAGCGGGGTTAGCACATTTACTCTCTGCTGTGATGACAAAGGGATGTGATGGGCTTTCCAGCTTAGAAATTGCCGAACAAGTAGAGTCTGTAGGGGCTAGTTTGAGCGCGGATACCTCTACAGATTATTTTTTGCTGTCGTTGAAAACAGTTACATCAGACTTTCCAGAGATATTAGCACTGACAGGGCGAATTTTGCGATCGCCAACCTTCCCCGAAGAACAAGTAGAACTAGAACGACGTTTGGCACTCCAAGATATTCGCTCGCAAAAAGAGCAGCCTTTTACCCTCGCCTTCGAGCAAATGCGCCAAGCGATGTACCAAAATCATCCCTATGCTATGTCTTTACTAGGGGATGAAACCACCATGAGCAGCATTACTCGTTCTGACTTGGTGCAGTATCATCAAACTCACTTTCGTCCAGATAATTTAGTAATTAGTATTGCCGGAAGAATTACCTTAACAGAGGCAGTAGCATTGGTAGAGCAAGTGTTTGGTGACTGGCAAGTACCAACACAACCACTACCCATCCTGAATTTGCCAGAAATTCCAGTCAACCCACAACATCGGCTGAAGCCGCTACAGACACAGCAATCAATTGTGATGTTGGGTTATTTAGGAGCCGCAGTCAGTTCTCCAGACTACGCCTCACTCAAACTGCTGTCTACTTACTTAGGCAATGGGTTATCAAGTCGTTTATTTGTGGAATTGCGAGAAAAGCGGGGTTTAGCTTACGAAGTCTCGGCTTTTTATCCCACTAAGTTATATCCAGGCTCATTTGTCGTCTACATGGGTACAGCCCCAGAAAATACCAGTATTGCCTTAGAAGGACTGTGGAAAGAGGTAGACTTACTTTGTTCTACAGAAGTATCAGAAAGCGCATTTCAAGCTGCTAAAAATAAAATCTTGGGACAGTATGCCCTTGGTAAACAAACTAATGGGCAAATTGCTCAAATTTACGGTTGGTATGAAATTTTAGGCTTGGGCATTAATTTTGACAGTAAATTTCAAGAGATAATTGCCGCAGTCAATGTTGATGATGCAAAAGCAACTGCTACCCGCTATTTAAAGGAACCTTACTTATCTTTAGTTGGGCAAGAAGATGCAATTAATAGTGCATTAGGGTAGTAAAGGAAACAGAGGCTAGGGCGTGTCCTATTAATCTTGATTTTTCGTCATTCCACCAGATGTAGAAACGCGACGGCAGTCGCTACAACGGGGAGCCACTGCGTTGGGCGGCTCTGTCCAATACGGTTCGGTTAAAGGGGAAAGGCGAAGGGGGAAAGGGGAAGAAAAAACCTTTAACCCTTACCCTTTAACCTTTTCCCCAAACCAATTCTTAGTTCAAAATGCTTATCCGAACCGTATTGCAGCTCTGCCGACTTGAAGTATGTGGCATGGGAACCCCCTTCGGGTGACGCTCCTGCGTCGCTAACGCCAGTCGCCTGCGGAGGACAACCCTCCCGCAGTGCTGGACTCACAGCAACACGCTGCCTCAACTTTCGCTTCTCTACTCTGCTTCCAGTTAGGATAAAACTGAAAGCAACAATCTTAATGGAACCGTGACAGCAAACTCAGCTAATACCTCTATTACTATTTTTCGCCTATCGCCGTTGATTCGGATTACGCTGTTGAGTTTATATGTAGCACTTACAGTGCCATTGCCATTTTTAGCCCAAGCAACAGCAGCACCAACACCACCCTCATTACTGTGGGTAGGAATTTGTATCGGCTTTGTCGGGCTATATGCTGTGTTGACTGAAAGAGTAATTGTCAACGACCAAGAAATTCAGGTAACTTACCCTATGTGGGTTCCACGTTTCTTTCGTAAAGGCTGGACTTTACCTTGGTCAGAAGTCAAAGAATTAAAGCCCCGCTCGACTGGTCAAGGGGGACTGGTTTATTATTTCCTCAGCAAAGATGGTAAAGCTTATTTATTACCGATGCGAGTAGCTGGTTTTGCCCGTTTAGTTAACATCGTCCAAGCAAAAACAGGCATAGACACCACAGATGTCCGCCCCTTAGCACAGCCTTGGATGTATGCGATTTTATTTGGATTTACATTACTGCTGCTGTTAGTCGATGCTTGGACTATTAATACAGCCTTGACACTATCTTAAATTTAAAGTCTCACGCAAAGGCTCAAAGGCACTCTCCGCGCGGCAGTTGCTTCTCCTAATCGGAGACCAAGGCGAACAAGTCAGCAGAGCCGCCCAACGCACTGCCTTGCCTCTGCGCCTTTGCGTGAGAATAAAAAAATCATACATAGCAAACGAAGCATAGTTTAAGACATCAACAGATGAAAAAACCTAGCCTATCCAAGGCTTTTAATTCTCTCACCTGTTCCCTCTCACCTGCTATATTTCTAAACTGTGGATAATTTCACTTCACAAGCCCAACTCAAGCTTGAGCAAGTTAATCTATTTACAAAATTAAAAAGCAATCACCAGGGATACCCAATCTTGCGGGATATTTCTTTCCAAGTATTCCCTGGTGAAAGAATTGCTATTGTCGGCGTGACTGGTGCGGGAAAGACCTCATTACTACGCCTAATCAATCGCTTGAGTGAACCTACTAGCGGCAAAATCTATCTAGACAATCAAGAGTATCGCCAAATTCCTGCCATCCAGCTGCGCCAAATGGTGACACTGGTGTTGCAAGAGTCAAAGCTACTAGGGATGACAGTCCAGCAAGCTTTAGAATATCCTTTAGTTGTGCGTGGGATGTCCAAACAGACTATTCAGCAACGAGTTAGCCATTGGCTGGAACAATTGCACATTCCTAACGATTGGTTAGGTAAAAATGAGTTACAGCTTTCAGCAGGACAACGGCAATTAATTGCGATCGCTCGTGCTTTAATTATTCAACCCAAAATCTTACTATTAGATGAGCCAACATCTGCCTTGGATGCGGGTACCGCCTCTAATCTGATGCAAATCTTAATTCAACTAGCTAAAACCCAACAAACTACAATTTTGATGGTCAATCACCAGTTAGACTTTGCCCAGAAATTTTGTACAAGGCTGTTACACCTGCACCAAGGACAGTTGTTAACAGATAAACCAGCCTTAGAGGTAGACTTAGCTAGTTTACAAGCAAGTTTGATAAAGGCGGAAACTCAAGCCGTAGAAGAATGGATTTAAAAACTTCTGATCTGATAAATCACCCTAAATTCAACACTTACAGTACTTTTCATCCGGATGAGGCACAGTAAGCCTAGTTTTTAATCTCTAGTCTCTCGCCTCTGTTCTCTCTCCTTGAGATTTTGTACTGCACCCAACCGAGAAACGTTGTAATACGACAGTACAAGCATCGTTAAGGAAATCAACAGATGATACAACTTAGGCAAAAAAAGATATTTAAACCTATCGCCTGTCACCTGTCACCTGTTCCCTGCTATATCATTACCGTTGAGTAGTAAGTGTTGGGCGTGGATTACTGAACCTTTCTTTTGCTAACTTTGTTTGTGATTGAGGAAGATTAGCATTCAAAATTTCCATGTTAAAGCGATATCCCACATTCCGAATAGTTTGAATCAAACTAGGTTGGCGGGGATCAAGTTCTACTTTTTTGCGTAGCGACAAAACATGAGTATCAATCGTGCGCGGGTTGTCTATCGCATCTGGCCAAGCACGACGCAGCAATTCCGACCGAGACAAAGGAACTCCGCCAGCTTGTGCCAAAACATACAGCAAACTAAATTCCTGAGGCGTTAAATCGATAAACTCTCCTTGAAACCGGACACGGCGTTGCACTAAATCAATTTGCAAAGTGCCATAGTCCAAATATGCTGGTGCAGTAGGCGTACGTTTGCGACGAATTAACGCCTCAACCCTTGCCAAAAACTCTTGCATTCCAAACGGTTTACTGAGGTAATCATCTGCCCCCGCCTTCAAGCCTGCGACAATATCCGCTTCATTGCTACGTGCAGATAGCATTAAGATTAAAGGCTGTTGTTGACGATGCAACCAACGGCAAAACTCGATACCATCTCCATCAGGCAAATCCGCATCTAGAATTACTAGAGTAGGTTGATGGGTTAAAAACACTTCCCTTGCTTGATAAATGCTGGCAGCTTGATTTACCCTATACTCCAATTGTTGCAAGTGCCAACCCAGCAACGATCTTAGATGGGGATTCCCCTCAACGATTTCAATACAAACCGAACCCACGGCGGTAAGACCCCTTAGCGTTGATGACTTTCAAAGTAACAAGCTCATGCTCAAGGTTTTGTAGCCTGTGCTACTTCTAATCACAATTCATCTGACATTCATTCTAAGAAACAGGCGTAATATCTCCAACCTACGCCTATTTCCAAGGTTAAATACTAATTTTCTTAAATTTTTGTTAGACTTATTAAAAGTTCTTCTTAACAATCATGTTGCTCTTAGCAAAATGTAACTTTATTAAGAATTTATACTCAAGCAAATAAAGATTACTTTAACTATCCTTCAACCTTGCTGCGGAGAGCGAATCCAGCTTTGTGAAGCTTCCAATCAGCAATAAGAATCAGGGTATTGACCGAGAAAATCATAAGAATAAATTACCAAACAATCAATTACCCGTTTTCTGGAATAGGATCTATATACGCTGTAGCTGCTGGAGGGAACTGACAAAAGTTGACTCATTGGCATAAGGTATATGCCAAAAACGCTAAATAGGCGAAAGTGGCACTTCACATTTCAGATTTAATCATTTACAATTCTCATTCCAAAGAGATCAAAACAGCAGTTATGCTTCAAGACACACAAACCATCCGCTATTACCAAAGACTCACAGACGCCTTCGTCGAGCTATGGAATCGCGGTTATCGTATGGACGATATGCGGATGTATTTGGATGGATATCTAGCCGCACTGCGACATGGCAACGCTATAGAGCCATATCAGATTCATCGTTTAGAAGAGGAAGCCAGCCGCTACTTGTACGATGCATCAAACTTTGCAATGCCGGAGCCAGAACCACAACGGCAGCACGATTACTACTAATGCCTTTGCTTTAGTCATTAAAAGTAACCGTAGATTGACGCAGATAATTATAACACATTATCTGTAGTAATCAACCGTGTTGTGGTGTGAATTTGGGGAGAGATTGTACTGGGAGAAACATTCCCTCATGCTCACTCTAATTTTGTTAATTCTGCTGAGGGATGTTTAATAAGTAATTTTCATTAAAAAAGCAGAAAATTTTTTATCCGCTACTTGCTACTAAATGTTGAGTAATTTTTCTGCTTTGGGAAGCGTAGTCCATCAAAAAAAAGCCCCATATAGGGGCTTTTTTGTCATATTAGATTAATTGCTGCTTAGTTAATTTACGAAGCTAGGGCAATTGTCACTTTTTCCTGTAATTCACCCTTTTGGTACATTTCAATCAGAATGTCAGAACCGCCAATGAATTCACCATCAATATAAACTTGAGGAATAGTTGGCCAGTTAGAATATTCTTTAATACCTTGGCGAATTTCGCTGTCAGATAGAACATCAATTGTCTCGAAGGGAACGCCCAAAGTATTGAGAATTTGGACAACGTTGTTAGAAAAACCACATTGAGGCATTAACTTAGTTCCCTTCATAAAAACCATAATTTTGTTTTCTTTGACTAAGTTATCGATTCTTTCTTTTAGTTCTGGTGACATGGTATTTTGATTTCCTATGTTACTGATATGAAAAATCAATAGTTCATGCTCAACATAGCTCGAAACTATTGATTTTACGAAGTGGTTGTTGTCTGCCCAGTTTCAGGCGTAAATGTTTTAACTGCCAAGGCGTGAATTGCTTCAGTTGACATAGCTTGCCGCAACGCACCATAAACTAACTGATGTTGTTGCACCAGTCCTTTACCTGCAAACTGCGATGATACGACAGTAACTTGATAGTGGTCTCCGCCACCTGTCAAATCTTGCACTTGTATCTGAGCGTCTGGCAGTTCCGCCTTGATCATTTCTTCAATCTGCTGCGGACTAATCATCGCAATTCCTGAAAAAACTTACTTCTCTATTATTAGCAGATTAGGGAGTGGGAGGAAGAGGCAGGGGGGCAGGGGAGCAGGGGAGACAAGGGGGAATAACTAATGACTATTGACGCTGAAGATTTACTTTTGAGAAGTTGAACCGCCACTGCCTTGTCTGGGGTAGGGAGTATCAACAAAACCGAGTTCAAATAGCTGTTGATATGCTTTTTTGCCTAAATCTCTGGTGGGGTTTTGGCTTTTAACGATTTGAATTAATAGTGGTACGGCTAATTCTGGCTGGTTGAGGGCGCGATGTACCAATGCTAACTGATAGGTGGCTTCATCTCGCTTTTGGGCGGTTAATAAGGCTTTTTGACGCTGAGAGTCGGAAACTCTCAGGTCAATGCCTGAAAAGCTGGAGTTGAGTTCTTGATAAAAATTAGATAGCTGATTATAAACTTGCCGTGCTTCTTGAAGCTTTTTAGCAGCTAAGGTGTAGTTTTGAGAGGAAACAGCTGCTTCAGCTTCTTTCATCAGTCGATCGCCTCCGTCAATGCTTAAAAGGCTATTATTTTGGGTGGCAGGGCGGAGATTATTGGGTGCATTGGGGTCAATAGGCTGTGCTTTTTGGCTATAAAGCTGTACCTGAGCATTTGCAGGTGATAGCAAACTCAAGCAGGCGATGACTGATAAGGAACTGAGGCCAATTAAAGGCGCAGTTGCAGCAATTTTCATGGATTAAACGGGTGCGACAAATATATACAAATACTAAGGGAAACTTGGGGTATCTTAACTTTGTTTTCGTTTTAATCAAAACACAGCTATATACTTGGTTTCTTTGTTTTAGACTGAAAATCGATTTAATAGAGTTCCCATTGCCTCTGTATACTAATTACAATCGTCCCCTATGAGCGATCGCATCAATTCCTCTGATCTTCCAACCACAGGTGTACCAGCAAGCAATTTGGGTATTGTTTTGCAACGCGGTGGTGAAGAATTAGTGTTAGAAAAAGCTATCGACCGTTTCACCATCCGCCCAGCTACCGATTTTACACCTCAACAATTATCTCAGGTAAGTTGGGGCATTTGGCAGCGAAGTATTCCCCAAGCGCAACTCGAATTATTCACGGTTGCGCCTGACCAATTAGACGCAGCGATGGCTCAAGCACGTGCGGCGGAAAATGTCGCCTTTGCCAGTCATGTTTACGCTATTAAAAGTAATCCAGGGACTTTTGTTTACTTAGGCGACCAAATCACTATTCAATTTGCAACCAACGTAGAAACCGCCAGAATTAACGCCATAGCCAGTACATACAGTTTAATTCAAGATAAACCTGTTCTTGGTATACCTAATACTTTCGTATTTTTAGTTAGCAAACAAGCAACAGAAAACCCGATTAAAATTACTAACCAACTCCAAGGACTTAAAGAAGTTTTATCGGCTGAACCTAACATTATTATTAATAGCGAGACACATTATAAACCCCGCGATCCGCTTTATGCCCAACAGTGGTACTTAAACCATAATGGCGGTGATGAATTAACTTTAAATTCTCACATCTCAGTAGAAAAAGCTTGGGATATTACTCGCGGTGTCCGTTCTGTAGTTGTGGCAGTGGTAGATGATTCTTTTGATTTGAATCATCCTGATTTTCAAGGTTCAGGTAAAGTTGTTGCACCTAGAGATTTAAGACAAAATGATTTTTTACCTCTACCTGATGCCAAAGAAACTAGCCACGGCACAGCCTGTGCAGGGGTAGCAGTTGCGGAAGAGAATGGTGCAGGAATTGTTGGGGTTGCGCCTGGTTGTGCATTCATGCCTATCCGGACGACTGGTTATTTAGATGATGAATCGATTGAGCAAATTTTTAACTGGGCAGTTGACAAGGGCGCGAGTGTTATTTCTTGCAGTTGGGGAGCTTCGGCTGTTTACTTTCCTTTATCGTTGAGGCAAAAGGCAGCTATTACCCGTGCAGCAACCAAAGGACGCAATGGCAAGGGCTGTGTAATTTTATTTGCAGCCGGAAATGCCAATCGTCCAGTTAATGGTACTGTAGTAGAGAAAAAATGGCCAGATAATTTGTTACAAGGAAAAACAGATTGGCTCAGTGGATTTGCGTTACATCCTGATGTGATGGCGATCGCTGCTTCTACTAGCATGAATAAAAAAGCAGCTTACAGTAATTGGGGCGATAGCATTGCTTTGTGTGCGCCTAGTAATAATGCGCCACCAGGAATGTCATTTCCTGAGAAGGGTTATGTGTTCACCCAACCGGCGATCGCCTCTTATCTTAGCGGTGTCGGTGTGTTCACAACTGACCAATTAGGAGCCGCAGGTTACGATAAAGGCGATTTTACTAATAACTTTGGCGGCACTTCTAGTGCTACGCCCGTAGTAGCAGGGGTAGCGGCGTTAGTTTTGTCAGCAAACCCTAACTTGACAGCCCAACAAGTTAAACGCATCTTACAAGAAACTGCGGATAAAATAGTTGACCCTAACCCTGACCCTCAATTAGCTTTAAAAGGCGGGACTTACGATGGTAATGGTCATTCACTGTGGTTTGGTTATGGCAAGGTAAATGCAGCTAAGGCTGTGCAAGCAGCCAAGCAAATGCAGGCAGTTGCATCACCAATTACTCAACAGCTGCGGGTAGGCAATACCAACTCTGTAGGAATTCCTGATAACGATCGCCAGGGTGTCAAAAGTGCGATCGCAATTGCCGAATCTATCACAGTTAAAGATATTCAAGTGAATGTGAATATCACTCACGAGTTTTTAGGTGATTTAGAAATTTACTTAGTAGCACCGAATAATCAGCAAGTTTTGTTGCAGAATCGGACTTTAGGCAGACGGACGAATTTACAGATGAGTTATGGTGTGCGATCGCATCCAGCCCTCAAGCAGTTGCTATCTCTTGCAGCTAAAGGACGCTGGCAATTATGGCTGATAGATGCTGCACCACAAGATGTCGGCAGATTAAACAGTTGGGAATTAGTTATTGGTTATTAAAAAGTAGAGACGCGAAATTTCGCGTCTCTACAGATCTACTATTGCCTATTGCCTATTGCCTTTTATTATTGACCATTAACCATTGACCATTGACATTCACTAATTTCTGATTCTTGGTGATTGAGATTTTGCATTGCCTTTGCTAAATCTTCTGTAAGGCGTTTAGCATTTTGTTTTATCGTACCACTAGTGTATTCCGCAACATTGATCGGATTGCCAATGTCAATGCTGACATCAGTACCCCAATTCGGATAGGGTTGGCTGTAGTTAATGTTGACTGGGACAATTTTAACTTCTAATCCTGGGTGATTTAGTTCTGCACTTAAGGATAGACGAGCGATTCCTGGTTTTAAAGAATGAATCTCGCCATCACGAAAAATGCCGCCTTCAGGAAAAATCACCAAAGTTTTTCCTTGCTGAAGTAAGGAAACCCCATGCCGTAAGGTAGAGACTGTAGGATGTTTAGGATCTACAGGAAACCCACCTAAGCGACGGACAAACCAACCTTGTATGCCTTGACATTCGCTGCTAGTCACCATGAAGCGCAAATCATTACCTGTAATCAGAGAAGTAGCATAGGGTATAAGTAACGCATCCCAGCGCGCCCGGTGTGTGGGAGCTAGGATAACAGGCCCAGTTATGGGAATATTTTGTTGTCCAGTAATTCTAATTCTTCCAAAGAATAAAGGTAAAACTAAATGCCGACCCAAAAGATACGCTAAAGGCCCTAATAAAGGAGAAACTTGTGAGTTTGTTTGAGTCACCAGATGATTTGCTGCCTCATCTCTTGGTGTTGCTTGGTACGTATCTTTGGAAGAGTAAAATTTCAACATATCGGTAGCTGCGAATTGCCCAGTAAAAAATTAAATAACTCTTGATAATTCAACCGTAAATTCTCTTCCGTAGATTGTGTAGCGGTTATTGGACAGTTTTACCTCTGTCTGTAGCTTTCTGAAGCCGTCGATTCGCAAACCAATCTTGTAACTGCTGACGGCAAGCTGATTCTAGAATACCTCCGAGGACTTGCAAGCGATGATTAGAAGCAGCACTATCAGGGATATTAAGGACACTACGAACTGCGCCAGTTTTAGTATCGTCCACTCCGTACACTAACATTCCTATACGTGAATGCACGATCGCACCTGCACACATTGGACAAGGTTCTAAAGTGACATACAAAGTACATTCATGTAGTCGCCAGCTTTGTAATGTTTGAGACGCTTTTCTGATAGCAATAATTTCTGCGTGGGCTGTCGGGTCTTTGTCTCGTTCTTTTCTGTTTTCACCTTCGGCAATCACGTTTCCGGCTGAGTCAACAATAACAGCACCTACAGGAATTTCACCCATATTACCTGCGGTTTGTGCTAGTTCTAAAGCACGGCTCATCCATTGTCGGTGTATCAAATACTCTGGATCTTCGATTAGCATATCGAGAGGGAACAGGCAATAGGTAATAGGCAATAGGGAAATCCATTTTAATGTTCCTATTGCCTTGTAATCAAAATTAAGCAGTTTCTAACAAAGGGTTGAGTTGACCTTTAGTGTCTAGCTGATAAATGTCGTCGCAGCCGCCTATATGTTGATTATTGATAAAAATCTGCGGTACTGTTCGACGGCCATTGGCACGTTCTGCCATTTTGATTCTGGCGGCTTCGTCACCATCAATTTTGTATTCAGTGAAGTTTACGCCTTTCCACCACAGCAGCATTTTGGCACGAATACAGTAAGGGCAAGTTTGCCAGGTATAAATTTCAACGTTAGCTTTGACTCGTTCTGGATGGCGACCGAGTAGAGGATTAAGAAAGTCCAACATAAATTTGGATTTTATAGATATTTGTGAATTATCTTTAGCCTAAATTATTTTGCTTTGCTCCGCCTACCAATCAAGTGCTGATAATCAGAAGATAAGCGATATATAGAACCCATTTGACATCTTAGGAAGAACCTGCAAGCCTCTTAATCATGAGCCTGATGAAGCAGAGGTTGAGTTTGGCAGTGGCACTAGCTAGAGTTCG
>NZ_JACJRV010000001.1 GCF_014697475.1 Nostoc sp. FACHB-152 | reverse complement strand
TTTTGGCGTAAATCTAGGGAATATGCTTTCACTTTTATCCTTAATTAAGATACACAGCTTTATTTGATTGAGTGTACTTCATTAGATAGGGAAACGCTATATGAACACCTTCTTTCTTATCTTTCTTTGTGTACTTAGCGTACTTTGCGGTTCGTTATTCAGATACAGGTTTATTTTATTGCTCAAATCAACTTGTTTCTGCATAAATCGGAGATACTATTCTTTCTATTTTAGGCAATCTTCTAACAAAAATAGCTCCTCCGATTAAGCAAAAAATACCACCAAATAATAAAGCATTATCAACTCCAAATTTACTTGCTAATCCGCCAAAAAATAAATTACCGAATGGCAGAATACCTAAAAAACCTGTTGTAAATATACTTGTAACTCTTCCGCGCTTATTTTCATCAACCAAAACTAGTTGTACAAAGTTACTAATAGCCGCCAAAGTTAGGGTATTAGTCATCCCAACAACACAAATTAATATTAAACATATATCAAAATTATATGAGCGAGAAAAAAGTATTAAGCCTAGCCCTAAAACTATAGTGGAATAAGCTATGATTTTTACTAATCCTGCGGCTTGCTTCCTTAGAACTAAATAAAGTCCGGCAATAATAGAACCAAGTGCAGAAGCGGTCATTAAGAAACCCATAGTTTCTGCACTACCATTTAAAATTTCCTTAACGAATACAGGTATGAGATTAACATGGGTCATTACCATGAAACAAATCAAAATTTGTAAGTTTAAAACATATCTAATAGGTAGAAAATTATGAGCATATACAAAACCTTCTTTTAAATTTTGCAAAATATTTGTTTTGTTCTGCAAAGGCTTATTGTTAACAGATTTAATTTGAGCAGTTAATATGGCTGAAATAAATGGTATGTAACTAATAGCATCAACCAAAAAACATGAAGCTGCTCCAAATCTAGCAAGGATAAATCCCCCTATCATGGGGCTGATAAATTTAGCTGTATTAATTAAGAATGAATGAATAGAAATTGCACTATAAGTATCTGCTTTGTTATCCACAAGTCGAGGAATAGTTACTAGACGTGCAGGCAAATCAAAAGCTTTAACAGTCCCTTGCATGATACCGATGACGATAATCGACATCACCGTGATTTGACCGTTAACGGTGAGGAAGGTAAGAGTACCAGAGAGCAAAATAGATACTATCTGAGTAGTGAGTAATACATAACGTAAATTCCAACGATCAAGTAATACGCCTACCAATGGTGTAATAATCAACCCCATAAATTGATTAGTGAATCCCACTACACCAACTAACATCGCTGAATTAGTGATTTGATAAACCATCCATACTAGGGCGATTTGAGTCATCCAAGAGCCAAAAAAAGATACGCTCTCGCCAATGACGAAACAACAAACATTAGGAGATTTCAAAGCAGGTGGAAGATGCAAAGAAGTAAACAATAGTTTGCCTACTTCAGAGCTTTTTTTATTACTTTGTTGCATCAGTATTTTTCGTGAGGGAACTCAAATCAATATCAATTTGTGGCTGAAAAGTTCACTTTCAGAAAAGCTTAGAAATACTTAAATTTAGTTAAACGTAAACTTAGCATACTTATCATATTGCTGCAATGATACTGAGGTTATAGATTTTGCTAGCGAAACTGAAGGGTTTGAATTTGGTAAAAGAGCCAGAGAGTTGCTTGAATTTCCTAAGCTGTAGTGACTAGTGTTGTATTATTTCACTACAAAACAGGGTTTATGTGCGATCGCCTGTCAACAGTTCACGAGTAATTATCATGATTAAAGCAATCCTTTTCGATTTGGATGGTACTCTCCTAGATCGAGAGACTTCACTTCAGCAATTTATTACAGATCAATACGAGCGCTTTACCCCAGCACTGGAAAGCATTCCTCAACAAGACTATATTTCCAGATTCATTGAATTGGATAGTCGAGGTTATGTCTGGAAAGACAAAGTATACCAGAGCTTGCTGTCTGAATTTTCCTGTAAAAAGCTGAGTTGGCAAGACTTACTCCAAGATTATGAGACTCAATTTATCTATTTCTGTGTTCCTTTTCCTCACCTGCATACCACTCTAGAAATCTTGAAGAGTACAGGATATCTGTTAGGGATCATTACCAATGGTCGTGAAACCTTTCAACAGCGCACAATTCAAGGATTAAAGATTGAACGATATTTTGAAGTTATCCTGATTTCTGAAACAGAGGGAGTCAGAAAACCAGAGCCAGAAATTTTCTCTAGAGCGTTGCAAAAGCTAGGAGTCAAAGCACAGGAGAGCGTCTTTATTGGCGATCATCCGACAGTTGATGTGTTAGCAGCCAAGAATCTGGGGATGAAAGCTATCTGGAAACGCGATCTCAACTGGCCAGAGCCAGTTGAGGCCGATGCCATTATTGATGATTTTAGTATCCTCCCTACAATCATCCAACACTTACCATAATCCTTAAACAGCAAGGGATTCCCTTACGTATAGATATAACTAAACTATTTAGTTAGTTTGTCTAATCTTTAGTAAAACTTAATGCTCGTATTACTTACATTTTATTTGCTAAGTACTTGTGCTACCACTAGGGCTGTGCCATAATGCTAAATTAATCTACGGTAAATCGATAGATAAATCGAATTTATCTGGCTTTCGGCACAAGTTCTGCTGAGATTATCGGTGCGAGTACAGTCATGGGTTTAGAGTTTTGGAGGCGTAATCATGACAATTGCAATTGAACGTCCTACGAAAAAGTCTCGTTCAGCACAAATTCGGGAACAACTAGGTTATCCCATCATTAGTCTAAATCGTGATTTCTTCAAAGGTACAGCGATTGAGAAAGAAGCAGAAGCATATTTAACAAACCACGCTTAATAGAGATTTTTGTGTCTGATGCTCTTTCTTTCCCTACACCCTACACCCCGCCCCAACGGGGCAATGCCCACCTTAACTTAAAAAACTTATACTAAATGGAGAAAAAATGACTGATCAACACTTAGAAATTAAACCACTTACAGGACGCATCGGTGCAAAAATTCTAGGGATTGATTTGAGTGAGAATCTGAGTAACGAAATCATCAGCGAGATTCGTCAAGCTCTCATCCAATACAAAGTAATATTCTTTCGTAATCAAAATCTAGACGCTAACGGACAAGTCGCCTTTGCTCGTCGCTTCGGGGAAATTACCACAGCCCATCCGACAGTACCATCTTTACCAGGACATCCAGAAATTCTAGACTTGAATTATGGAAAAACTGCTACCCGTGCGAATAATTGGCACACTGATGTGACCTTTGTAGACCGTCCTCCCCTCGGCTCTGTCTTACGGGCGTTGCATATTCCTGCCTATGGTGGTGATACTATTTGGGCGAACTCTGTGACGGCATATCAAGATTTACCTACACACCTACGTAATCTTGCAGATGAACTCTGGGCTGTTCATAGCAACGCCTTTGATTATGCAGAAGCCGCAGTTAATCTTTCTGACGATGTGAAAGCTTACCGCGCTATCTTTAGCTCAACTGTATATGAAACTCTGCATCCAGTAGTACGAGTTCATCCTGAGTCTGGGGAAAGAGGACTATTTATCGGTGGTTTTGTGCGTCAGATTCGCGGATTATCAAAAACCGAATCTGCTGATATCATCCGACTGTTGCAGTCATACGTAACACGTCCTGAAAATACAGTCCGTTGGCGTTGGAAAGTTGGTGATGTGGCGTTTTGGGATAACCGCGCTACTCAACATTATGCAGTAGCAGATTATGACAATCAACCTCGCCATGTCCAACGAGTCACTATTGTCGGTGACATCCCAGTTGGTATTGATGGTCAAAAGAGTCAGGCTGTTAAGGGTGATTCTTCTGCTTACAATCAACGTGTAGCTGTAGCTGTTTAAAGAGAATGGGGAACAAAAAATTAGCTTTCCCCTATACTCCTACACTTTCTATCAAGAAAATTCAAAACTATGGCAAAAACCTTTTCAACAATGTTACCGTTGGGTACATTAGCACCTAATTTTCAGTTACCAGATGTGGTTTCTGGTCAGACAGTTTCTCTGGCTGATTTTGCTAACAAAAAAGCCTTGTTAGTCATATTTCTGAGTCGTCATTGTCCCTATGTGCAGCACATCAAATTTGAATTAGCAAAATTGGGGCAAGAGTATACACAAAGCAATCTCGGAATTGTAGCGATTAGTGCTAATGATGTGAACACTCATCCCGATGATGCACCAGAATCTTTGCAGGCTTTTGCAGAAGAATTAGATTTAACTTATCCTCTGCTGTTTGACGAAACACAAGCAACTGCTAAGAACTTTTTTGCTGCTTGTACTCCTGACTTTTTCTTATTTGATGCTAACCAGCGACTTGTCTATCGTGGGCAGTTAGACGATAGTCGTCCGCAGAGTGGTATACCTGTAACTGGAAAAGATTTACGGGCCGCGATCGCAGATGTGTTGGCAGGTCGTGATGTCACTTGGGAACAAAAACCGAGTATCGGTTGTAATATCAAGTGGAAACTAGGAAATGAACCTGTGTATTACAAAACTCCTGCGTTAGCGAAGCTCACCGAAGGTATCGCAGTTTGATAAATAGTTGCTATCCTACTGTTGCTAAATTAGCAAGTCCCTCTAATTTCTAACTTCCGATGATGCAATATAGGTATTTTGGAGGAAAAATCCTCTTAATACCTATATTTTTTTATTAATAGGACTAACTCCAAAGACGAAAAATCAAGGTTTTAGGCCAGGGTGTAAGTAAGTCGGTGAGAAAAAACCTAACTATGTTACGAAAGATTAATTAAGCTAAAAGCCTCTTCCCTTCTGCCTCCTGCCTCCTGCCTTATCCTGACGATAAATATTCACGACGACCTACTTAGGCTGTGAGTGAGTATCACCCTTACAACGCCAGTCGCACGTCACTTGCTGAATATCTACGATTGCCCAAACTCCATAACCTTGTTGCTGAAAGTATAAAAATTTGTAACAGCTTACGAAATTGTTCTACTAACGATTGTTGTTATATGTATTTGGTAGATTGTACCTGCATTTATTAGTATGAACGTTGCTCTATTACTCAACCAACCCAAAATTATTAGTAAAAAAGCTATCAATCTTAGGAAAACTGAGGATGCTGGGGCAATATCCGAGTTATTAATTATAATTCTTTAATTGCTCAGTTGTCCCAGTTCACCATTTCAAAAGCTTGTTTATCCGCTTTTTTGCTTGACAGAATGACTCTTGTCATTTCTAGATACTTCATTCACTTGGAACAGTGGTTTAATAACATCTGTATCTGCTTTGGGTAGTAAAGGAGTAAAACACAAACGGCTCAAACTAATGCACATTTTGCAGTATAATCTGCCTAATTTCACGCAAATTTAATAGCACATCCAAAAAAACAAATGAGCAATGGTAGAAACACTAACCATAGCCACTTGCCAGAGCCAGAAATGTCAAAAAACATAATTCTGGCTCGCAAGAAAAGGGAAGATTGTTTTAATCATCCCTTAATGGAAATGTGGTCAAGGTTGTTGAAGAGCATACAAATGCTCCCAATCTTAGTAATAAGAGTGCTACATCGATGGCGCAAAATAGGATTCAGGTTTTCTAAAAGGTTAAAAAGCAGTATAACCATTGCTGTATTAATGGTATCTGTGGTATTGGCTGGACATATAGTGTCAGCGCAACTAGCATCAGCACAGGTACCTATATCTCCACTTAGCACTGTACCAGTTCCAAAACCTGATAATATTGATGACTTCATTAGGAATAAGACAGCTGCGATCGCTCTAGGAAAAGCTTTGTTTTGGGATATGCAACTCGGCACTGACGGTATTCAGTCATGTGCCAGTTGTCACTTCCGTGCTGGTGCAGATAACAGGTCTAAAAACCAAATTAATCCAAAAAATGATAAATTCAACACCGGCGGTAGACCAAATTACCAGCTAACGGCAGCAGATTACCCATTCCACAAACTAGCCGATCCGAATAACAATAATTCAACTGTTGTATCCGACAGTAATGACATTGCTGGTTCTCAGGGAGTTTTCCGGTCACTATTTAACGATGTTACTCCCGGAAGAGACAAAGACGATGTGACCCCTCTGAAGGACACAGTATTTAATGTCCAAGGTACAAATGTTCGTCAAGTGACGGATCGTCACAGCCCCAGCGTTATTAATGCGGCCTTCAACTTCCGCAACTTCTGGGATGGACGCGCCCAGAATATTTTTAATGGAGTGAACGAATTGGGATCAAGAGATCCAAATGCTCTTGTTTTGAAGGCACCCAATCAGAGACGTTTAGAAGATGTGGAAGTCAGTCTCAATAATTCTTCGCTGGCCTCCCAAGCGGTAGGGCCTCCACTTTCTGCCATTGAGACATTTGCCGAAACCCCTGACATTGGGCCTTCTGCACCATTAGTGGCTGATTTGCCTGACAATAGCAATATAGTCAAAATCATCGATGCCACAAGTGGTAGTATTGTAAGTCTGATTGACAGTAACGTTGCAGAAGTAACGGATGAACTAGATCAATTAAAGATTGAACTCACGGATGAACTCACGGATGAACTCACGGATGAACTCACGGATGAATTCACGGATGAATTCACAGATGAATTCACAGATGAACTAACGGATCGCCTTGTAAAACTACCACAGAAACTGGGACGTATTAATGCAACGGCCCAGTCAACGGCTCAACGCCCAACTTCTAACACCAGCTTGAGAAGATTGGGTAGAAAACTTGGTAAAAAGCTACTTGCGGTGAAACCACTTGCCAAGCAAATTGTGGCTTACGATGACAGCGTTTTGGGTATTTACAGCAACTCAACCAAAAATATATCTGTCAAGGGTCTGAATACAACCTACGAAGCTTTAATCCAAGAAGCCTTTCAGCCACAGTGGTGGAGATCGAGACTGGTTATCCGAGTTGATCCGATAACAGGTGAACGTTCATTTTACCGTCAACCAAGAAGACGTGCTTTGAGTACTATAGAGTACACATTACCAGAGTACAATTTCTCGCTGTTCTTTGGGTTAGCAATCCAGGCGTATGAGCAAACTTTGATCTCTGACCAGACCCCCTTGGATCAATTTCTTGGTGGAAAAAGCACTGCTTTCACAGCCCAACAACAAAGAGGATGGCAAATTTTCCAAAACCAGGGTTTTTGTATTGGTTGCCACGCTGGCTCAGAATTAACTAGTGCTTCTGTGACCAGAAAGAATCGTGTAGGAAGAATTGGACGCATACCAATACCTTCGGCACCAGTCGTAGATACAGGCTTTTTCAATATTGGTGTTAGACCCCAGAAAGAAGACCGTGGCTTAGGTGGAAAAGACGCTTTTAACAACTCACTTTCAGAGGTAAGGCTAGCCCAACAAGGCAAATTCCAGAATCTCTTTGGTGAAGCTCCTCCCACCCTGAATCCATCATTGACTTCGAGTGACACTGTAATTGCAGATGGAGCTTTTAAAGTCCCTGGACTCCGTAATGTAGAACTCACTGCTCCGTACTTCCACAATGGTGGGCAGTTAACCCTGCGACAAGTGGTAGAGTTTTACAATCGGGGTGGAGATTTTCGCTCATCTACTAATATACTTCGGCCGCTGAACTTAACTCAAGCGCAAAAAGAAGATTTAGTAGCCTTTTTACGAGGACTAACTGATGAGCGAGTCCGCTATCAAAAAGCACCCTTTGACCATCCACAACTGTTTGTTCCCAATGGTCATCCAGGAAATCAAAACTCCGTCGTTATCGATTCTAATGTCAAAACTAACAATGGTACTAAACGAGCGGCAGATGCTTTACTAGAAATACCCGCAGTAGGTCGTAACGGTGGTCAACCCCTACCGAATTTTTTAGGAGTTAGTTAATTCCCAACCTGACCCTGCCTTCGTTTTTAAGTTTTAACAAGATCGAGGAACTAACAATATTTACTTAGTGACAAGACTAAGAAAAGCCTGGTTTTCCAGGCTTTTTTTTATATAAAATTTGTTCATAATAGAAAATTTCTAAGATACAAACAAAAAGTTCAAACTGAACTTGTGCATCTTCAATAGTTTTATGCTATCTTAGTTAAACTGGTATTTTAGCTTTTGTGTAAATTCTGTTGTACCAACAAGCAACGTAAAAAGCTGTAAACAGCCAGTGCGGCGACATAGCCAAGTGGTAAGGCAGAGGTCTGCAAAACCTTTATCCCCCGGTTCAAATCCGGGTGTCGCCTTTAACAGAAAACAAGTCAAACCCTTTACTGGGGTAAATCTGACATAAGTCAGATTATGCCAAATTGTGTCAAAGTACGTCAATATCTGCCGTTTATTTAGTCACAAATTTAGTGCCAGATATTGACCAAAAAATCGACGAAGCAAACAGCAAGCTTCGCGCTGCTAACACGAAGGTAACTATTGAGCGCAGAGGTAGTAAGCTTTGGCTTAGGGCTACGCTACCACCTAAACCCCATACCAATAAACAACAATCGTATCAGCAGAAAGTTTCCTTGGGATTGAATGCCACACCAGCAGGATTGCAAGCATCTGTTATCAAAGCCAAGCAGATGGGGCTTGAATTGGAATCTGGGAAATTTTCTTGGTCTAACTGGATTGAGACACCAGAGGAAGCGCAGCTAATATCTGAATGGCTTAAACGCTTTCAAGAAGACCACTGGCAGAAAACCAAGAAGACGGATGCAGCACAGACTACCTGGAAGGACTATCAAAGCATCTTTAATAAACTGGACGGGGAACGCAGTCTCACTCTTCATGTACTAATAGAAGTAGTATATAAAACCGAACCCAACAGCCGCAGCAGAAAGAAAGCTTGCACCTATCTATATAAGCTAGGAAAATTCGCCGCCCTCGATGGCGTGGAAGTAATTAAGGAGTTGGATCAAGTTGCCCACGAAATAGCGATTTAATTTCAGCCGGTTTGGCATTGAACTGTTCCGCCAAGCCCCTAACATCATAGCCATGCCTTGTGAGAGTGGGTTCCAAATCGTCAATTTGCTTCGACAGAAATGACTCCACAATCACCGTAGTCACAGGCTTAACCACGACTGACTCGATATGCAGCCTCTAAAGCTAGTGTCAAATGTTGTTCAATTTGTAGTGGTGTCAAGAGCCGCGTGGCAAGTAATTCAATAGCTTCTGCCTCCAATATTTCACCAATTGGAGTATCAGAGATAGTGCATTCAGATACTAGCCATTCAATGCAGTCTCATTCAGTCATGATGGCGGATTGTATCGTACAAAAGCACTTTTTGAATCTTGAAATTTTAACTTCTCAGTCGGGGTAACGCAACTTACCCCCTATGAGTTCTAAAAAAGTAATGCTCTGACTTTGCAAGAATAACTGGAACACTTTTGATTGGGAAGTAAGGCTAACAGCTTATTCCCAATTAAATTGGTACAACTTATTTTTACATAATGCCTAAGTCCCACTAACTAATTTTTGTAGCAAGGGTGGTAGTGGATGATTTTCAAACTGGGAATACTGGGAATCAATTCGGTGAGCTTTTTGAACCATCCGTTGAAAAAGCAGATTGACTAATTTTAATTCCCGAAAAATCTTTTGCGGATCTTCAAGATGGGTTGTGGGTAGTTGCTGTCCCATTTTTTTGAGGACTAAACCCATAGGAATTTTAATTTCATCCTGGAGTTTAAGAAAACGGGTAAATATGGGTGCAAAAGCGGAAAATACAGAACCAACACCTCCTCTAGCTTGTCCCCAACCGATGTAGTAAATTCCTTTGTAATCTTCAAGAAATGACCCTCCATAACATTTCACTGTTGCTCCTTCCACTCGTTGCAGTTCTGGAGGTAAAAATGGATAGGCAAGATGAAACCCAGTTGCACAAACAATTAGATCAAAGGTTTCTCGACTACCATCCGCAAATTCAACTTCCCTACCATCTAAATATCGTACCTCTGGTTTATAGGTAATGCGACCGTGTTTAATATAGTAAGGCACCTCATTATTTAAGGTTGGGTGTTTATCAAAAATTCGATATTTAGGTTCGGGTAGACCATAATCTTTGTGCTTACCGAAGGTCAGCCGAATAATTACATAAGCCATAAACCGTTGAAACCATTGTGGCATCCACCATTGGGTTAAATCGGAAACTGGAACACCTACAAAGGTTTTAGGAATAAACCACACAGATTCACGCATACTCAAGACAGATTTAGCTCCCACCCTAGCTGCTTCTGCGGCTATATCACAAGCTGAATTCCCTCCACCAATCACCAGAACTCTCTTACCACTTAGTTGCTGGGGATTTTTATAATCTTTGGAGTGAATTATCTCCCCATCAAATTCTCCTTTGAATTTGGGAAAACGTTTGCACCAGTGATGACCATTACAAATGATCATCCCTTTGTAAATTCGCTGTTCCCCATTATCAAAGGTAACTTCCCAAAAATTATTCTCAACAGGTCGCACGTAGCTAACTTGACGATTCAGTTCAATATTTTTACGTAACTCAAAATGGTCAGCAAAGGAGTTTAAATAATCCCGTATATTTTGAGCGCTGGGAAAGTCAGGATAATTATCCGGCATGGGGAAATGGGAAAATTGGGTAATCTTCCGTGATGAAATGATGTGTGCAGTTTCATACACACCATGATACCAATTTCCACCAATGTCATCGCTGGCATCAACTTGGTCGTAGGGAATACTCGCGCTCTTGAGTGCTTCAGCCATACCCAATCCCGCAAAACCAGCCCCAAGAATTAAATACTTGTGAGTAGTGTCCAACATAATTCTTAATTTTACTTGGCTATTTTCTAAACTTTTGGAAGATACCGAGCTAATCCACTCAAAAAGAGAGAATATCTCGTGAGAATATGAAAAGCTAGGGCTACAATATCAGGCAATATGTGCAATTTATTTAATTGCTGCACGTATTACCTGTGTTGAGCCTGTTGACATATATTCCGGAACACCCTGGCTTCTCTTGGCTAGAGTTCCATATCGTTCCGATTGCAGAATTAGAGTACGACTAAAAAATTGATAAACATCGGGAATATTGACGTTATATTCCTTCACTTTATTGTTGTGTTTATTTCTCCCGACTTATTATTAGCTTCAAATGTTAGGTGAACTGACAATGCCTAACTGTAACAGTCAATACGGTATTTTAATTTTCCCAAAATTAGTGCGACAAAGTTTGCTAGAGAAGTAGCTTATCAATATCTGCCAAGTAAGCTTCAGGATTTTGACAGAATCGAAGTTGCTCAATGGGATAGGCAACAAACTTCATTAGGTTAACAATAGTGAATCAAAGACTACAGATTTTTTGATAGGAGACTAATATGGTTATTTTGAATTGTCCAAAGGTTACTAAAGACAACTTTCAATAATGTTCATCTAAGAGCTTTATTGTTGTATTAAAGTTACATTAGTCATTGTATCAAATGAAAAATCATCATAAATATACCCAAAAAAATGTGCTTATTACAGGAGCAGCGCATGGAATTGGCTATCAATTAGCCAACATTTTTGCGCGTCATAATTACAATCTAGTTTTAGTAGATAAAGATGAAGAAAAACTGGCGGTAATTGCTGAAGAATTTACCATAAATTTTGGTATTTTTGTCAAAATTTTAGTTAAAGATTTATCGATATCAACATCTCCAGAAGAAATATTCACTGAATTACAGCAAGCAGCGATCAAAATTGATGTATTAGTTAATAATGCTGGATTTGGTACTTATGGAGTATTTAGCGAAACTGACCTCAATATAGAACTCAAAATGTTACAGGTAAACATAGTGAGTCTCACCCATTTAACTAAGTTATTCCTCAAGGATATGATCTGCCAAGACTATGGAAAAATATTAAATGTTGCTTCAGTTGCAGCTTTTCAACCAGGGCCACTAATGGCAGTGTATTTTGCAACTAAAGCTTATGTTTTATCATTTTCTGAAGCGATTGCTAATGAATTAGAGGGTACAGGCGTAACAGTAACTACTCTTTGTCCAGGGCCGACAGCATCAGAATTTCAAAAAGCAGCCGCAATGGAAGAAGCCAAGATTTCTCATGTTAATAGAATGATGAATAGTGAGACTGTCGCTAAAATTGGCTACGATAGTTTAATGGCAAATAAAACTATTGTGATTCCTGGTTTCAGAAATAAGATATTAGCTAATTCCGTCAAATTTGCACCCAGAAACATAGTTACCAAAGTCGTGAGGGATATGCACGAATTAAGAAAAAAATAGAGCATTAAATTCCTACATTCAAGCTGCCAAAAGTTTTCGAGAATGAATCAAGCAGCCCCTAAAATACGGGAGGTTGCTTTTATCAGCACGATTGATCGACCGTTACAACTTTGCACTTAGGCTTGCATAGATTATTGGTGTCTAGGTCATCGCTTTGCTAAATATGAGCAAGCGACGACTGGTAGTTTATAAACTGGCTTGCCCCAAAGTCTGCTGCACCATTCGCCCCAACATAGGCTATCAATTTTGATATCAAAGATAGTTTTGTTTTTTCCCACCTACTTACTTAGTACAACTGGCACAAAGTTAGTGGCGATCGCCTGTCTCCGGGAATTCTTAAAGGACAAACACCAAAACAGCGAAGCCGTCTATGCGCTTGAGGGTAAGCATCACACTTATTCAATCATCAGATAGAGTCAGAGCGGGGAAACTAATGATAGTTTGAAATGATGGAATGCTCATCCAACCGCCGAAGTGAATAACTCAGTATTAATTGTCCTGACCCTCACCGCGTCTATAGTTCTATCGCCAATTAGCATTGGTGGTACTGCCCAAGGTTCAACCCAAGCCATCAAAATGTCTTCATTTAACCTTAGTTCCCAAAAATGGCAAAACCGTGTGCTACTAGTCTTTGCGCCGTCTGTTAATAACCGTACCTATCAGCAACAGATGCAGTTATTTAACCAGCACCAAAACGGTTTTACAGACCGGGATTTAGTTCTCGTTCAGGTTTTGGCAACAGATAAAAGCTATGCCAACGGACAGTTAATAGATGAATCTTCTGCTGCTAATTTGCGAAATCGCTTTGGGGTGGATAAACAAAATTTTCGCGTTATTTTGGTAGGCAAAGATGGTGGTGTTAAGCGCCAAGACACTACACCAGTCGAAGTGAAGGCGATTTTTGAGCAAATTGATGCTATGCCTATGCGGCAGCAAGAAATGCGCTCTTCGAGGTAGAAACTAGCTATTATGAGCGTTGTCCATCATCTCAACAACTCTCGCTCACAGCGTGTGCTATGGCCTGAATTTTCCAGTTAAGTTGTGAAACAACGAAATAGTAAGGGTTTCAGACTATAGTTTATTCTCAATTACTTAAAATTAATGACAATGAATCACCAGAGAATAGGGCTTTGGGCTAGGGGTATAGTACGCGATCGCTCAGTCAAGAAGATAACGGGAAAAGTCAGATTCCGATTCGGGGAATCGAAAATCCCTCTTCCCTCCTGCCTTACCCCAACTACAAATATTTAAGCCGTTCTACTTAACTATTCTCCTAAAAATTCCCTCATTGGGCTGCCATCATAAAATTTTCTAATTGAGTCCCAACTGCTCATGAACTTATGTTCAAAAAATTTCTCCAAGCTGGCCCGATCACGTTTCCCACATCATCTCATTTGCGACAATCTCCCGAATCGCCACCTTCGTTTTGCTTCCTTAATTCGCAAGCTAGAGCCTTTGAGTTTCTAGCGGCATCATCAAGCGACCGAATCGGCGGCCTTTCAGCTAAATAATCCGTAATCACCATACTAAAAATGAACAATAGAGATGGAAGCAACAAGAAAACAATGAGAAGACCTTCGACAATCATTTGTTTTTCGGAATGCTTCTCTTGTTCTGAAGGCTGTTCTGGCTTGCTCACGACTAATAAACCACTCTTGACACTATCCTTAGCAATCCCAAAATCAAACCGTTAACACCAACCTTGTAAAATTTTCTCTGCGCGATAGGCGGCTCCTTTCTAGTGCGGAGAGAAGTCAACCTTGACCTTTTTTGAATTCAAAATTCAAAATGCAAAATTAAGAAAAAGATTAATTTTGCATTAAGTAATATCGCGACTCCTAAACGTAACGTTCCACTGACCGAGGCGAATTTAGCCTGCTGAAAAGAATTGTGATTATCTTTCAGAGTTATCTAATAGAAATATGAGATTGTAATTTGGTGAGAATATCTCTAGCTCTTGTCCAGAGAAGAGATCCCCCTTGTTTTGGGTCGATGATGTGTGTGGCATTGGGTAAACGCAAGGCTAATGTTGCACCAAAATCCGGGGAGTGAACTGTACTGGTATCTAAAGCACCATACCAAAGATCTACAGGAATGGTGATTTCCTCCAATTTTATACTCCATGAACTGAGTGCATTCACAAGATCTCGTGCATAGGGGTGTGCGCCTTGAGAAAAACCTTCTATCAAAGCTTGTTGGTATGCTGCACGGAATGTAACATCTTCATATAGGATTCGGTCGCATTCGCTACTCATACCAATAATTAACTGCCACATTCCCTCTGGAGTAGCCATTTGTGCAAATTGCTGCTCAAACTTTATAGGATCTTGTTGGACAGCAGAAATCATCCTTTCGACATCTGGATGCAGCAACGGCTTCAAACGCTCATGAGTAAGTTCGTCTTGCCCTGATACAATTGCGATCGCTTTAACAAGATTGCGCCCAGCAAGAGCAAGAGCAAACGGTGCGCCTTGAGAAAATCCAACGCACAGAAGATTATCGAGATGATTAGCTTGAATAAATTCTTGTGTGTCGTCTACCCAAGAGGATAGGGTTTTGTTAGGGTGTGGGTCGGATAAGCCTACACCAGGGCGATCAATAGCAATTAGTTTCAAGCCGAGATCTGGAAGGTCACTGGCACCAAAACCAAGTCGTCCACTCATTCCTGCTCCGGTGCAGAATAAAACTGGCAGCCCCTCAACAGGCCCCCATTCAGACCATGCCAGCATCCGACCATCTTGGAGTTGCAACTTTGCTTGCCTTTCGGGTGGTTTGACAATGTTTTTGGTGTTAATCATGAGAACTCTTGTAAGCGGTCATTCGCCGGGGCATCCGCCTTTAGGGGGCAGGCATTTAAGGAAATTTATCTATTGTCTGGCGCAGGAATTTGTTGTTAATAATTTCTTGATAAATTTCTAAATCTGCTTGCCAGTTATCGAGTACTTGTTGTAATCCTAGCAAGCGTTCAGTAATATTATCTCCTGATAGCTCGTAGCTAAAACTGCCATTGAACATCACAATAGGAGTCATTGTTTCGTCTTCTTGGCGGATTGCCGCTTCGTTAATGCTGAGATAGAAAGGACTGCGTTCTAGAGTATATGCTAAGTTTAAGGATGCTCTAACCTTTGCTTGACCTATTTCTTGCCATTCTCCAGGCAATAATAATTTTTCACTTAAATATTTGCTGGCTTGGTGCTGTTGCTCAAAAGTAATATGTTTTCTAGGATTGATCCCAAGAGCTTCATATTCTAGGTTCGGTAAAGCCTGCACGTATTTACGAACAATATCTGGAATCATTACTTGTGCTAACTCTTTTCCTTCAATCGCTTCCAAAAACATGATCCGGTTTGGTTCAGCGACAATATTAATGCCTGATGTATAAGTTATCTGAACTACATTATTGGTAAAAATGGTTTGTCGAGCTAATTCCCAATCGGCTGGTACTATACCACTGTATTTCAAGAAATCAGGATTCAGAATAGTTGGCTGATGATTTTTGACAGCAATAACAATCCCAAACTCTTGTACAGTTAACTTTTGACTCATGGAATTCCCTTGAAACTAATTACTTTAGAATTCTTTTTTACTATGCAAACAGTACTGCACTGATTGTTGGGGCTGTCTGTTTCCCTACACCCGCCCCAACGGGGCTTGGTCACTGGTTCCAGATATCTTTTAGAGAAAATCCAACTTTGAACTAATGTACTATTGTCCGAAGTATTTTGTTTAATTAAGCAGTTCGCCTTATAAAACTAGACTATTTCTCCCTTATCTAGTTATTCAACCTTTTACTTTTTTAAGTGTTTTAATAATTAAATGACTGAGAATTTCTACTGATTTTTAGAAATTATATTAGTTAAGTAAAATAGCTGACATAGCATTGAAAATTGTAAACTTTTCACCTAAAATTACCAAAAATTTAAATTTATTCAAAAGTATTTAAATTTTCTATAAAAGTATTAAAATTTATACATATAAACTTTAAATAAATAAAATTCGTATTAATTTTTATCCAAGATTGCTTTTCTAATATTTTTCTTGAAGAAGAATATATCAATCTAAATGTAGGAAGCAGAGCAATCGCAGAAAAAGACCTATAACAAAATCAATTCAAAATTTCAAATTCACGCATTGAAGATGAAGAAGTAAATAATTTTGGTTCTTCAGTTACTTTTAGGGAGAATTAATAGAAAAGTTCCAGTTTAATAAACTGCGTAATTGGAAAGCCATACTCATGTGTTTGTGACAGCTTGTAAGGAGGGACGGAAGCCGGAGTCAGCACAGGTCAAGTCTGCTGTGAAGAATTAGTTTGAGTGGGCGAGGAAACAGAGAATTGTGATTGCGATGTCGGGTGAGGTTGTGTATGCGGGGGATGGTGTTGACCCAAATGATGCGGCGGTTTCCGATGGGGGAGTAAGGGTAAAAGTTTCACCGCGCCTGTGTCACAACCTGAAGAATGGTCAAGCGAAGCGATCGCTATTTTAGCAGGAGCAAATGGGAGAAATCAACATAATTCTGCCTCTAATTTGCTACATTACTCATGTAGCCATGCGATTACCTCATTATTGAGGAAACATTTGAATACGTGCAAAAAAGAGGCACCTTGCTAAAAGATCTGTTAGACCATGCCAGCTAAGAATTTAAAAGATTCTGGCAAAATTCGCCATTACATTTCTTTGCAGATTGTTCTAATTGGTTCCGTTACTCTACAAATTTTGGTGATAACAGGACTAACAGGGTATTTTTCACTGTTTGCAGAGCAAATTCATGCTCATACTCAAGCCACACTCTGGCTTTGCTTAGTAGCACTGCTTTTGTCAGCAAGCTTGGGGTTTTTAACTTCGCGTTGGCTGGCTCTGTCAATTCACCGCCTGAGCCAAGCTGTAGAAGCTTTGGCAGAAGGCGATCTTGAATACCGCATCGAGCAGCAACACAGCATCAAAGAAATAAATGTCTTGGCTGAGTCCTTTAACCAAATGGCGCAGCAACTTCAAGCATCCTTTGACAGCTTATGCCAAAGTGAAGAAAAGTTTCGGCAACTGGCAGACAACATTCAAGAAGTTTTCTGGTTGGCGGATGTAGAAATAGAGCAAATGCTCTTTGTTAGCCCTGTTTATGAAAAGATTTGGGGAAGAAACTGCGAGAGTTTATATGAGAATCCCCGATCATTTATTGATGCCATTCACCCGATTGATCGCCAGCGTGTAATTAGTCACCTGCAAAGTCATACCAGCACACCATTTGAAATTGAGTATCGGATTGTTCGGCCTGATGGAACAATGCGTTGGGTTTGCGATCGCGGATTCCCTGTGTTTGACGCAACCGGGAGAGCGATTCGTCGAGCCGGGATAGCTCAGGATATCACAGAAAGTAAACTGGCTGAAACGCGATTTCGCCATTTGTCCGCGAATGTGCCAGGGGTAATTTATCGTTATGTGCTTCATCCCGATGGATCGGATGAGGTATTCTACATGAGTCCTGGCAGTCAAAGTCTTTGGGAAATCGAGGCTGCGGCAATTGAGCAGGATATTTCCTTAATTTGGAATTTGGTGCATCCAGATGACGCAGCCGCCATGCGAACCTCGATTGTGGCATCTGCCCAGACTTTACAACCTTGGTTTTGGGAATGGCGGATTATTACCCCCTCTGGTTTGCTGAAATGGGTGCAAGGTGCGGCTCACCCAGAACTGCAAGTTAATGGTGATGTGATTTGGGATGGCTTGCTGATGGATATCAGCGAACGGCAAGCCGCGCTGCGCGAACGCAAAAACGCTGAGAGTGTCTTACAACAACAGGCACAACAAGCACAAGCCCTAAATCGAGTCGTGCAAAGTATTCGTAACTCTCTGGATTTATCCACCATCTTTTCCACCACAATGGCTGAAGTGACTCAGCTTTTGGGCATTCATCGCACGACAATTGTCAAGTATTTTCCTGATAACTCATCTTGGCGTGTAGTGGCTTGTCATCGCATAGATGAATCACTGCCTGATATTACAGGGTTTGAAATTCCGGATGAGGGTAATCTCTACGCTGCTCAAATCAAGCAATTTCAAATTGTGCGGATCAATGGCATAGATCAGGTAAACGATGCAGTAAATCAAGAAATCGCCAAAATCTTTCGCTCTATCTGGCTAATCATCCCGATTGTCGTCAATGGGACGATTTGGGGTACCCTATCGCTGGCAAATCCCCAACAAAAGCCTCCTTGGAAGGATGAAGAAGTAGAGCTTGCCTGTAAAGTTGCCGATCAATTAGCGATCGCCATTCAGCAAGCCCAACTCTATCAGCAAGCACAACAAGAACTAGCTCATCGTCAGCAGGCGGAAGCCCAATTGCAGCAACTAAACCAAGAACTAGAACAGCGCGTTCAAGAGCGAACCCAGCAACTCCGGCAAGAAGTTCTCGGTCGATTGCAAGCAGAGGCAAAGTTTCAGCAAATTTTTCACATTTCACCCCATGCGATCGCCATTACTTCTCTGCAAGATCGGCGCATCGTGGAAATCAATGATGCCTTTTGTCAATTGTTTGGCTATGAGCGTGAGGAAATGCTCGGTCATCATGCAGATGAGTTTCAGCTATTCATCAATCCTGGCGATCAAGGAATGGTTCAGCGACACCTACTGGAACTGGGAAGTGTGCGGAATCTGGAATGTGTTATCCGCACAAAAACAGGAGAAGCCCGCACTGCGATCGCCTCAGCCGAATTCATTGATATCGATGACCTTTCCTGTTTTCTCATCGTTGGCAATGACATTACAGAACGCCAGCAAGCAGAAGCAGCACTGCGGCAAAGTGAAGCCCGCTTTCAAAAAATTGCTGCGGCTTCACCTGCCCAAATTTACATTCTAGTCACTAATCTCGATGGTTCTCTCATCCGTTTTGAATACGTCAGTCCGGCAGTCTGGGAACTGAGAGAAATATCACCAGAACAACTTTTGCAAGATCCTGCCCCCATTTACGACCAGATTCACCCAGATGATAGTGCTGATTATTTTGCAGCCCGGAATCATAGCCTGAAAACCATGACACCGTTTTTTCACGAATATCGCATCGTTTCCCCATCAGGTCAGGTGAAGTGGTTACGAGTAAATTCTCGCCCGGAACGGCAAGAAAACAACGAAATTTTTTGGTATGGCATCGTTTTGGATGTGAGCGATCGCAAACAGGTGGAGGAAGCTTTGCGGCAGAGCGAAGAACGCTGGCAACTAGCTATTCAGGGTAGCAATGACGGCATTTGGGACTGGAATATCAAAACTCATGAAGCTTTTCATTCAGACCGATTCTACGAGATCCTGGGCTTTTCTAAGCAGGAGTTTGGGTCTAATGAGCAAAGCTGGTTCAACTTGATTCATCCGGAAGATGTAGAGCGAGTGATGACGACAAAACAGGATTACCTGAGCCAGAAAATTTCCGCCTTTGCGGTGGAATACCGAATGCGGTGTCAAGATCACACGTATAAATGGGTTCTAGATCGGGCGATCGCAGTTTGGGATGAGCAGGGTAATCCGGTTCGCATGGTCGGTTCTTTGGGAGACATTAGCAGCCGCAAACAGATTGAACGCCAACTGCGATCATCACTTCAGGAAAAAGAAGTCTTACTGCGAGAGGTATATCATCGAGTTAAAAACAATATGCAACTGGTTTCCAGCCTGCTACGCCTGCAAGCCACAAGTACTGACGACCCCTCTGTATTAACGTGAGTTCGACGGTTATAAAAAGCCAAAAAGCTTGCAAGATATAAAGCGCGAGAAACTGGGTACTAAAGAGCGCTCGCTAAGATTGATTGAGAATGGGGAAAAAAGTCACAAAAAAACGCCGAGACTAAAAATATCAAATAAAACCAGGTCTCGGCTATGTCTACCATTGTATCTCGCCTCGACATCACACAAATTTTCTGGGACGTAGATGATTTTTGCAACCACTGGGAGAACTTGTGGCAACAAATACCACAGTTACCATCGACAAAGGGAGAGCGTCGTAGTCGCTCAAGGATGCATTTGTCAGAAGTGATGACAATAGTAATTGCATTTCATGGTAGTGGTTATAAGACTTTCAAAGAGTTTGACACGTTGCACGTGCTACAAAGCTGGCGTGGAGCGTTTCCCAACTTGGTCAGCTACACAAGGTTTGTAGAACTCATGCCTTGGTGTTTAATGTTGTTGTGTTGTTTTTTGCATACACGTACAGGGGAGATAACAGGGATTAGTTTTATCGATTCTACTCCGATTGATGTTTGTCATAATTGCCGCTCCCACGCCCATAAAGTTTTTAAAGGCTTAGTGAGATGGGGTAAAAATTCTGTTGGCTGGCACTTTGGATTTAAACTTCATTTGATTATTAACGATTGTGGAGAGTTGTTAGCATTCAAGCTGACTCCTGCCAATGTTGACGACCGGAAGCCAGTACCAGATATGACTAAAGATTTAATTGGTAAACTCTTTGGAGACCGAGGATATATTTCACAAAAATTATTTGAAGAGTTATATGAGCGAGGTTTAGAGTTAGTAACTAAATCAAAGAAGAAGATGAAAAACCGTTTGGTAAAACTGATTGATAAAATTCTTTTACGCAAACGAGCGGTAATTGAGTCCGTCAATGACCATCTCAAAAATATGTGTCAAATAGAATACTCTCGGCATCGTAGTGTGTTTAACTTTTTGGTCAATCTAATGGCTGGTTTGGCTGCTTACACATATTTGCCCAATAAACCGTCGATTGACATTTATCCAAAAGATTTACCTGCACTGCCTCCTGCCATTTTTTAGTTCATCGAACTCACGTTGAATTTAGGAAAGTAAGGTGGACGTTTAAATGTCCACCTTATGAGTTAACGAGTAGACACCTTAATTACTCAATGACTAACGACTGACGCTAGCCAAATATTTTTCTAAATGTTCTCAACAGCAGTATTTTTGAAGATGTCGCGGTTGAGTTTGGTGTATCCTTCTAAAGGATAGATAAAAAATTCTTTCAATTGAGCCACCGAGAGTTTCTAACGCTGTGGTGCATTCACAGCCCAATCTTTGAATGCAAAATCTGACTTGGCTAAATGCTGAGATACCAGAAATTTCTTAGTACCTTCTAAAAGCTTTACCCCGTCGGCTGGGAATGGTTCTTCTGAAACCTGTTGTAGTGGGTAGGAGACTTTCACAATATTGAGGGGATACTTAGTAGTCTGAGCATGGTACCGATAATACTCTTCTGAGTTAGCTTTTAAATCTTTGGCTGCTGCTGTCAAAATTGTGTTGAACTTCTGAGGAAAATCAGGTTGTTTAACCAAAAAGTTTTCTGTAGCTATTATTAAGGATGTGCCTGACAAACCTTGATGATTCGCTGATGAATCAATTATTGGAAATCCTTGTGATTTGAGAAAAGGCCCTAAATCGCTAGAAGTCGCATAGGCAGCCACATCACCACGCTCTAAAGCAGACTTAGCCTCAGTACTCATTAAGTGAACAACCTTGACATCTTTAGTAAGTTTAGCCTCATCTAATAGACCCAATAAGTATCGATGCATATAAGAACCTTTTTGGGTAGCTATTTTTTGATCTTTAAGCTCAGTTAAAGAACGTGGGCCATTTTTTTTCGCTACTAGCCAAGCCGTGTTATTAACTTGAGTAATCCGCAGTAGTTTTGTGTTAATTCCTCTAGCTCTCAGAACTATAGCTGGTGTATCTCCAAGAGATCCAACATCTATTTGTCCTGCTACAAGAGACTCATTTAAATCGGGGCCGTTAGGAAATCGAGCAAAGGTAATATTCTTAAACCCCGCTTTTTGCAGTTCACGCTCTAATATTCCCTTTTGCTTTGCCCAACCTAATGGCCCTGTTGGCTCTGAACTACCTACATAGCCTATGCGTAAGGTAGGTGCAGTTGCTTTGGCATTTTCAGCTTGAACGCTAGAGTTACTACCTTGACTACAAGCTGTTGTTAATAGCAGCAGGAAGCAAACTACTAGAGTTGATAATTTTGAAGTCAATTGATTTTGACTGACAACACCAGTCCCTACTGCAAACGACAGCATAATGTGTTTTCTCCGTTGTGGAATCAAAATTCAGGAGTCATACCGTTTCACTTTAAGTTTGATACAAATAGGCCGCAGGGGAGCCAGCGCGTTGGGCGGGTTTCCCGACTTGTAGCGACTGGCGTGGGCAGAGGGGCAGAGGAGAAATTATTTGTATCATTTATAGGGTGAAATGGTATCAGAATAGAGGTTCGTTGACGACTGACAGTTAACCGTTAACAGTCAACTCTCAACATCCCTTCATTTCATCTGTTTTAAAACGTTAAATGTTTGATCTTTTTTAGCAGTGGGAGTTTGTTGCTTTCCCCAACCGACATTTTTGCGGTAGCTGCCAAGTAATCCATTTGCCGCCAATTCTGCCTCGTTGACTGAGGTTTGTAGCTCAGTTTCTGGTGCTACATAAAGAGCGTCAACGGGGCAATACAATTCGCACATAAAACAAGTTTGGCAATCATTCTGACGTGCAATTGTTGGCGGTGCATCAGGTACAGCATCAAATACATTGGTAGGACAAACGTTAACGCAGAGATTGCACTCAATACATCGTGACTCGCTGACTAACTCAATCACGCCGCTACTCCTGTTTTTAATAGAGATTTATCGACGCTATTGAGTGGTTCACTTTTTACCCAAACTTGGTCTAAACCACCACTAATTAAGTAATGTTGTTGATTAGCATCCTGTTGGGGATAGTCTTGATGTTTGTGCATTCCGCGCGTTTCTTTGCGTTCCAAAGCACTGTTGTACATCCATCGCGCTGTGGCTACCATTGCGGCGGCTTCTCGCGCGCGGATGAGTTGGTGGTCTTCTATTTGGGTATCGCGGATTATCTGCCACAAGCTATTGAGGTGGGAAAGGGACTCTGTTAAGCCTTGTTCGGTGCGGAAATAATTACGATTGTAGGGGAAGACTTCAGTTTGTACTGCTTGGATAAATTCGTGGAGGTTGAGGCTAGACGAGTTTTCAGCTTTTGGTTGCAACACTGCTTCACCCACACCTCGAACACGACGTTGATTTGCTTGCTGTCCTAAACTTAAGGCATACTGGGCGGCAGAATGTCCCGCCCAATAACCGGAGGAAATCGCCCAAGCTGCATTATGACTACCGCCACCTGTGAACCCGCCGCAAATGAGTTCGCGGGTAGCGGCATCGCCTGCTGCATAGAGTCCTGGTACAGAGGCAGCGCAGGTTTCATCGACAATCCGAATCCCACCTGTGCCGCGCACTGTACCTTCTAGGCGTAGGGTAATGCGGAAACGTTGGGTAAATGGGTCAATACGCGCCCGGTCAAAGGGTAAAAAGAAGTTGGGCTGTGCTACACGCATTGATGCCCGCATTTCTTCGGAAGCTTGATCTAAAATGGCGTAAACTGGCTGTTGCAGCAAGGTTTCGGCAATTACAGAGCGTCCTCGTTGGGAACCTGCTCCGGGAATTGGTGTGCCATCTTCGTATGTGAAGGTAGCCCAGTTATAAAAGAGGGTTTTGGTGACTGAGGAAAAGGCAGGAGAGATGCCGTAAGCATTGGAGAACTCCATACCCGACATTTCGGCACCTGCTTCTGCTGCCATTAAGTAACCATCCCCCGTTAGGATGTTGCACCCTAACGCTTTACTCAAGAATGCACAACCACCGGTGGCAATGATGGTGGCTCCTGATAGCACTCTCCATTTTTCGCTAGTTTGACGGTTGATTCCTGTTGCACCTGCAACTCTACCTTCTTCGTCTACTAGTAGTTCTAAGGCGGGGCTGTGATCTATTATTTGCACTCCAGAGCGTTTAATTTGCCGCCGCATTAGCCGCATATATTCTGGGCCTTGTAGCGATCGCCGATAGGGTTTACCTTCATCATCAGTAGGAAAAGGATAGCCCCAATCAGCTAATAAGTTGACGTTTGCAAAAGTCTGATCCAAAACACGAGTCATCCAACGGCGATTGGCTAAGAATCCCCCTAATGATTCTCTACTTGCCATTGCCGTTTCTCGCGCTTCTGGTTCGGGTGGCACATACCACACTCCATTACCAGAGGCCGCAGCACATCCAGATGTGCCACAGTAGCCTTTGTCTACAAGCACTACCCTCGCACCATCAGACGCAGCACTCCATGCAGCCCATGTACCTGCCGGGCCACCTCCAATTACAAGTACATCTACTTCTAAATTGAGTGCAATATTATTTGCTAACGTCTTCAACATTCACTTTCTCTCCTCATCGATAGCTGCACACCGGAGAAAATATTTCCCTTTGCTAACTGCTTACTAACAGCCTCGGTATGTAAGTTTTTGCGGCTGATTGCCAGCAGATTGGCTTCTAGTTTAATACGGCAACTTGACCGATTTACCGTATTTTAACCATAACGAAGTCTCTCACGGTTCCTCAAAAAAAGCAAGCCTCCTAATCCATTTCCAAGTAACGTTATATGAAGTAACATTTATGTCAACAAAAAGAGCTTGCTTTTTACATTAGTTTATGCAACTATCACAAGAGTAGTTATAAACTACATAAAGTCGATAGACTTACTGTTATTAAAGTATTTGCTATTGATGATAGACCACAAGTTGGGGTGTTTCTAAAGTAGTGTCAATCTGACTAATCGAATAGCTAAGTCAGTAAAAAACAATAGTAGCCATATATTTTGTGATGGTACAACCAAAAACAAAAAAAATTTCAAAAAGTTAATAAATACTTATAGCTACTATTTGTTTGTCATAAAAATTAGATAATTTTTTCAAAAAATTACTTGACAAACACGTCATAAATCTAGAAAAAATTAGCATTGAATTAGCTCTAGTTTAGGCAGATACACTAGCGTAACTATGAACTTTATTCTGAGCCTGAGAATAATTAAGAACTAAAAAATTCTCATCAGCATAAAAATCCCATCTCACGGAAAGATATGTTCAGCAAATAGCTTGTTATTTATTGTTAAGTAAAAATAAATAACGATGTTTGCTGTGTCATCAGATTTTATTAGCTTTAGACAAAATATAAATCCAGTCAACAAGGTGAGAAACAACCCATGTATCGCGTTTTGTGGAAATATTTCTTAGTTATTCCTACCATTTTTAATGGATTTTTATTTTTTGCTTCATTAGCGTATGCAGATATTGCACCAAAAACAACCCCGGCAAGGCAAGAGAGTGTAGCAGAAAGTAATCTTGTGCAGAGCAATCAAGCTGAATTACCTGCGTCTGTGATTAATCTAGATACACAAGCTCAAGAATCTGCCGAAATCACAGGACAAGTCACATCAGTGTCGCAACTATCTGATGTTAGACCTACAGATTGGGCATTTCAGGCTTTGCAATCTCTTGTGGAGCGTTATGGAGCGATCGCCGGATATCCAGATGCTACATTCAAAGGGAACCGCGCCTTAACTCGCTATGAATTTGCAGCTGGGTTAAATGCAGCACTTGATAGGTTGAGCGAATTAATTGCTTCTAATACTGCTGATTTGGTGAAAAAAGAAGATTTAGCGACTCTCCAAAAGCTGCAAGCCGAATTTGCACCAGAACTGCAAGAGTTACGCGGAAAGATAGAAAACTTAGAAGTACGTACTGCTGAGGTAGAAGCTAATCAGTTCTCCACCACTACCAAATTACTTGGTGATGCGATATTTGTGGTAGGAGATACCTTTGGCGATCGCGCCAACAACACAGCAGCTAGTGATACTAAAGATGATACTCAAACTTTTTTCGCTTATCGCTCTCGACTGACATTTCAAACTAGTTTTACTGGTAAAGATCAGTTGTCAACGATTCTGTCGTACAACACAATTCCTAACTTGACCACCAGTACCGGGACGGCAATGACCCGTTTTACATTTGATAGCGACGGTAACACCGGAGTCTATCTTAGCCAGTTGGTTTACCGTTTTCCTCTAGGTAAAAACGCCACTGTGTGGGTAGGGCCTAGAGCATTGCAACCAGCACTTTATGCTCCCACACTTAATGCTTCAATTGGTGGTTTAAATGGCGCTCTTTCTCGTTTTGCCACATTTAACCCTACCGTTTATCGTCCTGGTTTTGATGGTGCTGGTGCAGCTTTAGGATATAAGTTTAGTAATCAATTGCAATTAAGCTTAGGTTACACAGCCAATAATAATCAAGCCAATCTACCAGACGAAGATAACGGATTTTTTAATGCCAACAGCATTGCATTTGCTCAAGTTACCTTATCGCCTAGTCGTCAGTTAGATGTTGGTCTAACTTATGCACGCAAATATTTCGGGGGTGGAACTAATTTTAATCTCACTGGTGGTACAGGTAGTACTTTTGCTAGAAATCCTTTTCAACAGAACGCCACCACAACCGATAATTTTGGGCTGCAATTTAACTGGAGAGCAAGTCAGCGTTTTGTTTTAGGTGGTTGGTTTGGTTACACATTAGCTCATCAAGAAGGTGGCCCTGATAACGATGCAACGATAGTTAATGGCGCACTCACCTTGGCTTTTCCAGACTTGTTTAAAGAGGGTAATGTCGGTGGGTTTATTGTTGGTGTACCGCCGAAAGTAACCAGCAACGATTATCGACCTACACCAGCCGCAGCACGTCGAGAAGATCCTGATACAGCGTTACATTTAGAGGCTTTTTATACGTTCCGGGTCAATGACAACATTAGAGTCACCCCAACTTGTTATTTCATTACAAATCCAGAACATAATGATGCGAATGATCCGATTTGGGTAGGTGCGATTCGCACGAGCTTCAGTTTCTAGAGGACAAAAAATCCACAAACAAACCCTATCTTTTCTAACCCCCAGCCTCTAGCCTCTAACCTCTCTAAAATTAGGACTTGATTTTTCCTTAATTTGCGCTACAATCATCACTATTAAATACGGTAACTCTACCGAATAACCGTAGTTATTAAGCCAGCTTAACAATAATGCAAATTCTTTGGTTTATTCCCACGGCGCGTGACGGACACTATTTAGGAACACAACTTGGAGGGCGGGATGCGACTCCAGAGTATTTACAGCAAATTGCCCAAGCTGTAGATAACTTGGGATATACAGGTGCTTTATTACCCACAGGGCCTTTTTGTGAAGATGCTTGGATAACTGCCGCCTCATTGATACCTGTCACCAAGCGGATGAAGTTCTTAGTGGCAATTCGTCCCGGAATTAGTTCCCCCAGCGTTGCGGCACGGATGGCTGCAACATTTGATCGAATGTCGAATGGGCGATTGCTAATCAATGTCGTCACAGGTGGAGAACCAAAGCAATTAGCAGGAGATGGTTTGCATCTAAGTCATGACGATCGCTACGACTTAACTGATGAATTCCTCACAGTTTGGCGGGGAATTATGAGTGGAGAGACAGTTGATTTCAAAGGCAAATATCTCGATATTCAAGGCGGTAAGCTGTTATTCCCACCCATTCAAAAACCTTATCCACCACTGTGGTTTGGTGGTTCATCAGCTGCGGCGAAGCGAGTTGCGGCTAAACACATTGATGCTTACTTAACTTGGGGGGAACCTCCCGAACAAGTAGCCCAAAAAATTGCCGAAGTCCGCCAACTAGCAGCCGAACAAGGTAGGACAGTGCGTTTTGGCATTCGTTTGCACGTGATTGTTCGAGAAACCCAGTCTGCTGCTTGGGATGCAGCCAACGAGTTAATTAAATATGTAGATGAAGATGCGATCGCCCAAGCACAAAAAGCCTTCGCTAGTTCCGATTCCGAAGGGCAGCGACGTATGTCTGGGCTACACAATGGCAGTCGAGAAACCTTAGAAATTAGCCCCAACCTCTGGGCAGGAATTGGATTAGTACGTGGTGGTGCTGGTACTGCTTTAGTCGGCGACCCTGAAACAGTTGCCGCCAGGATGTTGGAATATCAACAACTAGGAATAGAAAGCTTTATCTTCTCTGGCTATCCCCATCTAGAAGAAGCCTATCGTACCGCCGAATTATTATTCCCTCACTTACCTTTGCAGAGTGAACTAACACCACCAACACAACCAATCTTGAGTGCTTTTGGTGACACTCTCGTCAGTGAAAAATTTGCTAAACAACTAACGAGTGCCTCATGACTATTACCTTAAAAACCATTAAAAATCGCAGCATCTCGCTGAATGAATTCTTCCAAAATCAGCAAATCCAAAAAATAGTACCTTGGATTGTACCGATTTTGGTAGTAGTGCTTTGGGAATTATCATCAAGAATTGGGCTACTCTCAACTAGGATTTTGCCTGCACCTAGTGGTGTAGTTATTACAGCATTTAAATTAGCCTCAACCGGAGAATTATTTCAACATATAGGTATTAGTGCTGGCCGCGCCATCTCTGGTTTTTTAGTTGGTGGCAGTATTGGGTTTAGTTTAGGTTTACTTAATGGGATTTTTCCAGTTGCCGAAAAACTGTTAGATAGTTCACTGCAAATGCTACGAACAATTCCCAATTTGGCGTTAATTCCCCTAGTAATTTTATGGTTTGGAATTGGTGATCAAGCAAGATTGTTTCTAGTCTCTATGGGGGTATTTTTTCCTCTTTACTTAAATACATTTCATGGAATTCGTAGCGTTGACCCTGGACTAATTGAGATGGGCAGAGTCTATGGATTAAAACCAGCACAACTGTTGTGGCAAATTATTTTACCAGGGGCATTATCTTCGATTCTTGTAGGTGTCCGCTTTTCCTTAGGAATTATGTGGTTGACACTGATTGTCGCAGAAACAATTGCCGCAGATTCCGGGTTAGGTTACATGGCAATGAATGCCCGCGAATTTATGCAAACTGATGTCGTAGTTTTGAGCATTTTTATTTACGCCTTACTGGGTAAATTAGCAGATGCTACTGCCAGATATTTAGAAAGAACATGGTTGGCTTGGCATCCTAATTATCAAAATGCTTAATTTGCTAGATAAATCTCACTAAAAATGACCACGTAGTAAGGGGGTTTTATGAGTTCTCATCCACAAGGAACACAACTAAATATTTTGGATTTAACGAAAGCTTTTGGTAGAAAAACTGTTTTAAATTCAGTCAATTTAGAAGTATCGCCAGGAGAATTTGTGGCCATTGTCGGGCGTAGTGGTTGCGGTAAGAGTACTCTATTACGCCTTGTATCCGGTTTAGAAAAACCAAGTGCAGGCGGAATACTTTTAGATGGTGAACCATTGCGTAAACTGAGTAGTTCGGTCAGAGTTATGTTTCAAGATCCGCGCTTGCTGGAATGGAAGCGCGTTATCCAAAACGTAGGCTTGGGACTACAAAATAATTGGCGCGAGAGGGCGCAGTGGGCATTAGAACAAGTTGGGCTGCAAGATAGAGGCGAAGAATGGCCATCTGTCCTCTCTGGCGGACAAAGACAAAGAGTGTCGTTAGCCAGAGCATTAGTGAGTCAACCCCGCTTATTGTTATTAGACGAGCCTTTAGGAGCTTTAGATGCTCTGACTCGGATTGATATGCAAAGATTGATTGAAAAACTGTGGCAAGAACAGCAGTTTACAGCTTTTTTAGTAACTCATGATGTCGAAGAAGCTGTCGCATTAGCAGACCGTGTGATTGTAATTGAAGACGGCAGAATTGCTCTAGATTTGCCTGTCAAACTTTCCCGTCCTAGAGATAGAAGTAGCGAAGCATTTGTTAGCATCAGAGAAACGATTCTAGACCAGGTAATGAATCGTGAAGGTAGTTATGCACACAAGCAGTTATTGCAATTGGGTAGTTATTAAATTGCAAACAAGCTTATTTAATTAATAGAGGTATTGCCAAAAAGTTTTGTTTTATAGCAGTGGACAGGTGACAGAGTTAAAAGTCTTTTGCTGTCTAGATTGTATCCTTGTACTAGTCTCCTAACAAAAGTGACTATTGCTATAAATCAAAGCTGAATTTAGGCTATCTGAAATTCAAAATGTATTTTCTGAGTTGTGAAAGGAGAAAATACCAGAACCTCGGTTTTATTCAAACCGAGGTTCTGGCTGTTCAGAAATTATTTATGACTACATCAAAATTACTTGGTGCTGCTTTCAGCAGGTGTAGCAATCATTTTTGCAGCATTTTCTTCGCTTTCAAGAATACCGAACTCAATCAACAACTCTTCTAGTTCTTCCATTTCAATTGGGGTAGGAACTTTAAGATTTTGGTTGTTGATGATTTTGTTAGCCAAAATCCGGTATTCGTTACCTTGGTTGCTATCGGGTGCGTACTCGTTAACGGTCATCCGGCGCAACTCAGCGTGTTGAACAATGTTGTCGCGGGGTACGTAGTGAATCATTTGGGTATTCAAACGTTTTGCCAGAGTTTCGATAAGTTCGATTTCTCTGTCCACGTTCCGGCTGTTACAAATCAAACCACCCAAACGCACGCCGCCTGTGTGTGCATATTTCAAAATACCACGAGCGATGTTGTTTGCAGCGTACATCGCCATCATTTCACCTGATGTCACAATGTAGATTTCTTGTGCTTTGTTTTCGCGGATAGGCATTGCGAAACCACCACACACAACGTCGCCTAATACGTCATAAGATACGAAGTCAACGTCTTGGTAAGCACCATTTTCTTCTAAGAAGTTGATGGCGGTGATAATACCACGACCAGCGCAACCTACACCGGGTTCTGGGCCGCCAGACTCAACGCACTTAACACCACGAAAGCCGGTGAGCATTACTTCTTCGAGTTCTAAATCTTCGACTGCACCACGTTCAGCAGCCAAGTGCAGAACTGTAGTTTGAGCTTTACTGTGGAGCATCAAACGGGTGGAGTCAGCTTTGGGGTCGCAACCTACAATTAGGATGCGCTGACCCATTTCTGCCATAGCTGCTAAGGTGTTTTGAGAAGTAGTAGACTTACCAATACCGCCTTTACCGTAGAAAGCGATTTGTCTGATTTTTTTGTCAATACTCATGGTTGGTGTTTTCCTACAATTACTTTATCGATGGGATGGAAGGTTTACCTGAGACTTAAAGGTTGGGAGTGTTTGCACATAGCACGTATTGACAAACAAACCAAACAAAAAGATTGAGTATCTAGAACATATGCAACTTTTGGTAAAAGGCTATTAATTATTAGTTTTGAGTCATTTTGACTGATAAATAACTACTGTCTAATAATCAAGGCTGCAATTACTTTGATTGCAAAGTTATAGAGTAAATAGTGGTAAGAAGTTGCATACATGAGGAGTTATATTTAGGGAATATTGCAAGTGTCATCAGATGCAGATGTCAATAAACTTCTATAGATGAAATTGGTATTTGTAGCCTGGTTGCCATAGGGTGTGTGTAAATTTCATCTTCAAAGAAATTTTTCTCTGCTAATACATATGAAAGTTGAGAAAACAAAGACATAAACTTTGCAGGTTGTTGTAATTAGATTCCCATTGGTTGCTCAAGCCTTAAGAGTGTTGATAGTAGCAATTTAACCCAGGTTTTTGGTAAAACCCAACCAACCAAAATTGCACTCCACTCTGAATGGTTATTACAACTTTCCTGTTTTTGAATGTGTCATAACTTGTCATAACTTTGCATAGCGATCGCCGCAAATGATATCCTAAGATACTGAGCGAGTGCTGTTTTTGTATTTCTGACAACTATTCCTAAAAATTATTCAATCCTCTTGTAATTAATGCAGAGAAAATCATCCTACATTAGAGAAAGATAATTCTGCATTAGCCACCTCTAACACTACGATTTGAGTCATATATTAACGACTCTTGAAAATGTGCTTAAATTCCATAATCTTAGGGAATGTTATCTACTATGCTTGCAGTTTTCATTCCCAAAGTACGTAACTACTAAAACATAATTTGCAAATAAAACAGAGTTAATTTCGCTTGCACTATGTTTGTTATGTACTTGTCCTAATTTCTTTGAATTTGCCAGGTTTTACTAAGAGTCTTTCTTCCCAGGCTCCTAGAATAGTTATTTCTGGCTGATAATACTAGTTTGTATAGACAACTCTTACTAGTTATTACCCAAGCAAGTTCTAGCTGACTTCAAGTGTATACTAAGGTTACTATCCTGTTTATCTGGCTTGATTCTATCGTTACAACGAGTTGTAGCAATATTGAAGTGGATTTACCAGAGCAAAAGGACTTTATTGAGTTTACCCCAATATTTTTCTTGAAGTCTTTTTGCGTTCTTGCTTTTTGATTCCTATTGTCAGCTTAACACGGTTTTACTAATTTATTGATTGGATAGAAAAATATTTTTTAGTGTTTTTATTAGATATTATTTCCATACTCCAATTTTTAAAAATATAAGATTTTTGCTAACTGTTTAATTTTTAGCTTTTGTTAGATTTGAACTTATATTGAAGTATTACAGCAATTCTAAATTATTTGTGAACACCTTCTTTATTATCTTTCTTTGTGTACTTAGCTTACTTTGCGGTTCGTTATTAGCATGATTTGTGATTACATCTAAATATTGTGTAAAATGCTTAGTAAATTTTCTGCCGTAAGTAAAGCTGCTTTTAGTTCAATACCTGAGCCAAAAATGATTATGAAGAGATAGAACACTTTTTGCACTCATCTTTTAGTACATGGGTACCAAAAAATTTTACTTTATCCAGATTTGAAAATTCATATTAAGTAAGTATTTATATTTTGCCGCTTCCATGAAATTCTAGAATAGGTAGAAAGTTTGGCGGAGGGCCTGAGAATGACTATGACTCAAGGCAGACGGGCAAATCAGGCAGGGAAAATTTTAGAAAGTAATATAGAAGCCACATTAAATGGACACAACTATTTTCAAATAGGAAATCACGTCAGCAAAGAACATCTTTTAAATGCCAGTTTATTACCAAAACGCTATGCCAAGCAAGTTTATATTGGTGCAGGAATTTATAATACTCTCTTGAAAGTAGATTTTTATGTTGTTGGTTTACCTATTATTCCAGCCGGATTAATTATCGAATGCAAATGGCAAGAAAGTGGCGGTTCTGTAGATGAAAAGTTTCCTTATTTAAGTATGAATATTCAGGAATATTATCCAGCACCTACCATTGTTGTGATTGGTGGTGAAGGTATGAGAGAAGGGGCTATTCAATGGCTCAGACAACAAGTTACATTAAACCATAACTTATTAGGAGTGTATAGTTTAGATAGATTTATTGCCTGGGCTAACAAAAATTTTTAATAGGAAGTTATTAATAATTCGTTAATTATACCTCTTTTTTGGATATTAGAATTAATAGAACGAGATGCGGCGATCGCATAAATTTTAAAATCAATTTCTTGGTAGATTTTCCTAATAAATTTGCAATCTGAATTACACACTATAACTTTGACACCACGATTTGCGAGTTCTGCACAAACATCTCGTAAACGTATTTGGTCTTCTTCACCAAAGGAATTGCCATTATAGCCAGTAAAATAGCTCGTGTTGCTGATAGGATGATAAGGCGGATCGCAAAACACAAAATCATCACTACCAGTAGCAGAAGTTAATAAATAGCTAAAGTCTGTCTGTTTTATCTGAGAAAATGAAAGTGCTTGAGATGCAGCCTTGAGTAAATCTTCTTGGCAAATATTAGGATTTTTATAACTACCTAAAGGGACATTAAATTTACCTTGAGAGTTTAATCTATATAAGCCGTTATAGCAAGTCTTATTCAAATAAATTAAACGCGCCGCTTGCTCTAAATCATTTTTACTTGAACTAGAACGAACACTGTAATAATAATCCCGACTATGTTTAGCTTTATGCTCTTGTAATAAGCAAATTAAATCCTCAACTTTATCTCTAACACAGCGATATGTAGTAATTAATTCAGGATTAATATCTGTTAAAATTGCTGTTGTTGGCTGCAAATAGAAAAAAACAGCACCACCGCCTAAAAATGGCTCATAATAATTTTTGTAAAAATTAGGAAAATAAGGAATATATTGTTGAATCAACCTACTTTTACCCCCAGCCCATTTTAAAAATGGACGAGGGGAGGTTTCTGGAATCATTTGAATAACCATTTACTGAAAATTTAAATAATTGAAGCTACTAAATAAAACAACATATAACTAATGAAGCATATTCTATATTAAATGAGTAATTTTCATCTGTATAGATTACAATTAGGTAGATAAAGCATATCAAAACAAACGTCAGTTCATAACAAGGCAGTTTAGATTTCCATGTTCGACGGATTTTGGGATAACGTTTTTCGCTACCCCCGCTACCTGATTACCATCCTCGTTGGGCTTTTGGTGAACACATTTGAGCCATTAATGCCCCTGTTAAAACGTCCAGTCACCTTAGTGGCCATTGTCGGCTTATTACTGGGCGGTCTGGCCTTCATTACGCTTACCCTACGCGCCATGCTGGGCTTAAGTACCGTTTAAGCTAGGGTTAGAGATTGGGGCTGTTGCTTTTGATGTTGTTAGCATCAAACATAGTCCTTTCCACATTTCAACTATTATTGTTTTATAGCCTCTGTGAGGAGGAATAAGTTTTATGGCTACAAGTCGCCGCGTTTCCCGTGTTGCTGAATTAATTAGACGGGAAGTTAGCCAAATGTTACTCAACGGAATTAAAGATGACCGTGTGGGTTCAGGTATGGTTAGTGTAACTGATGTAGACGTTTCTGGCGATTTGCAGCACGCCAAAATTTACGTCAGTATTTATGGTACAGAAGAAGCTAAGGCAGAAACAATGGCAGGCTTAAAGTCTGCAACAGGTTATGTTCGGAGCGAACTTGGTGCTAGGGTACGGTTGCGTCGTACACCAGAGGTAATTTTTATCGAAGACCGTTCTATAGAGAGAGGTACTAAGGTATTATCGCTGTTGAACAGACTCCAGGATCAGCGACCCCAAACTTCAGAAGACGAAGAAGATATTAGCGCGGAAGAAGATTGGTAAACAGTACAGCAGGATATAGGTGACAGGTGACAGGTGGTAGAGGTAAAAGTCTTTTGATGTCTACGGCCTTATCATCTACCCAAGCCTAACTACCTTGGCTATTGCTATACATATGCTGATAGGGGCGAATGATATGCGCCCCTGCTTAATATATTTTGCCAACTATCCAACCTCATAAACTACAGCACTCAAAGCATAGTTTAGGACATCAACAAAAACTTTTAACCGTTTCATCTGTCCCCTGTCTCCTGTTCCCTATCCCCTTTTATAGGACTAGCGGTAGGTGATGGTTTTTCTGTTTTGGGAGTTTTTTGATGATCTTGTTTGTCTGTTGGGGGAAAAGCCTGTTTGCCGATATTTTCCGCAGCTTGTTTAAACAAAGGCTCAAATTTATTGCGCCAGTATTGGGTATTAGGCAACTTTTCCGGATGATTTTTATAATCTAAAACCTTGTCCCACTTACCATCATCTATTGCTTTGTTGATGTCATTAAATAGTGCATCAGCCTTAGCCCAATCTTGCTGCCATTGGTTAATCATCTTACCTGTTTCTTGAATACTAGCAGAAGCATTGGCAGGAAGAGAGCGTAATAATGCGATCGCACCAACTAAATCTCCTGACTCATACTTTTTCCTAGCTTGTTCTACCACCTTGGCACTGTTCTCATTCGGTTGTGCTGGTTCAGATTTTGCTGTATCTGATGGTTCTGGCGCAGGTGTAATAACATTGGTAGCTTTTGGTTTTGGTTTGGGAAGCGGCCGCGAGGCAATCAGCCTATCATCATCAACTGTCTTAATTGCAATACCTTTATCCCGCAGACAAGCCTTCCATTGGTCATTGTTAGCGATGACATCTGCATATGCCCAAGCTAAACGGCCAGAATTGAGTTTAACTTGTATCCAATTCCGTTTTGTCCGCAGGCCAGTTACCTCAAATTGCGTATCTTCGCCTATAGTTTTGAGAACATTATCAGAATTAATTGAACTAGGTTCAGAACGAATATTAGAATTCCCTGTCACCACAGCCAAACATTTATTACCTACGCTTTGACTTTGACCTGTAAAATTAGCCGCGAGATTCCTGACATTAGGATATAAATTAGCCACTAAAGCCGCAGCACTACCAGCTAAAAGGAAACCAATTAACAATGGCAAAGGATCGGGTTTACTAGAAGTTCTGCGGATAGGTTTGCTATTACCAGGATTTGCCGGCGCAACCGCCAGAGTTGGCTGGAAAGACGAGGCAGATTTAGCCGATGCGTAACTGTGATTTTTTACTGTTTCTGGTATTGCAGCCGGAGTCAACACTGCATTACTCACACTCATACAAGCTTGCAACGCTTCGGCGGCAGTTTGATAGCGGTCTTTGAAGTGATAATGCACCATCTTCGTTAAAACGCCAGCCAAGCGATAGCTAACCGAGACTAAATGCTGCCAACGAATTTCGCCCGTGTCTGGGTCTTCTTGTAATTCTGAAGCTGGTACTCCCGTCAACGCTTGAATGGCAATAATACCTAAAGCATAAATATCACTATTGGGGCGTGGTCTACCTTGACTCTGTTCTGTCGGCATATAGCCAGGAGTCCCAATAACTACGGTAGCTGTCGGTTGTCCGCCTACTGTCACCATTGAGGAACTTAACTGTTTGACCGCCCCAAAGTCCACTAAAACTAATCTATGATCTACTGCACGACGGATAATATTATCTGGCTTGATATCGCGGTGAATTACCCCTTGTTGATGCACAAACTCTAAAATCCCCAAAACTTCCTGCAACATTTGCAGAACCTGGCTTTCATTCCAAGACTGACCAGGAATTAGTTCATCAGTCAGGGGATGTCCTTCAATATATTCCTGTACCAAAAAGAATTCTTGATTTTCGTCAAAATAAGCCAGCAGTCGGGGAATCTGGTCATGATGTCCCAAACGTTCCAATGTTTCGGCTTCGTTGTGGAACAGACGTTTGGCGGTGTCAAAAACTTTGGGGTCAGAACTTGTAGGTTTAAGATGCTTAACCACACAGATAGGATTTCCTGGCCGTCTAGTATCTTGGGCTATGTAGGTTTGACCAAAACCTCCCTTAGCCAGCACTTGAATTACTTGGTAACGATTATCCAGTAGCTTACCTATCATATTCCCTCCCCAGAGTTATTACCTAATTTTCCAGCTGGTAATAAATATCTCCAAATTTTTTTCCATGAAATCCGCTATCTTGAAAAAAGATTTGAAATAAATACGTAACGTACCTTTTTTATAAACCCTGTTTATTAACTTTTGTTTCAGTATCGCTGTTGACGACCGATGCCACCTAAAATAACAAATCCAGTTGCATGGCAACAGGCAGAACTCCTCATGCAACCAGCTTTCATCAGAGTTATCGATAACATTCGTAAACAACTCGACGCATCTGCTTGGACGGGAACCTACCAAGATGTACTGATTTGGCCACCCAGTACCACTGACGAAACCAAGGCTTTAGTAACAAGACTGTTGCAAGACATGGAAAGTGCCACACCAGAACAAGCAGACGAAATTCGTGATACTCTTGCCCGTTTGCCAATGCCCCATCCAGGATATCATTTGCAATTGCAACGTCAAGAGCAAAAAGTCAGTATTGACTTGTGGGAACTGTGTTATCAAGTATGTTTTGCAAATTACACCCCGGAAAATGATGCTGTTGAGATTGATACTAGTTTAATTGATGAATTAGGTGAAGTTGATTGGCAGCGTCTAGAAATTAAGACTAAAGATTTAGTAGCGCAGGTGTTTGCCAATTTACCAAATTAATCTTGAGTTACTACTTGGGATGGGAGTAGGGAGTAGTGGGTGGGGAGTAGGAATACTTGTTAACGCACTGCGGCGGCGGTTTCTGCTGCACCTAATTGCAGGGCATAAAGGTTAGCATACACACCTTGCCGATCAATCAGTTCTCGATGAGTACCCTGTTCTATAATTTGCCCTTGTTGAATTACTAACACTTGGGAAGCTTGGGTAACGGTACTGAGGCGGTGGGCAATCACAAAGCTGGTACGACCTTGCAACAAACGAGCGATCGCAGTTTGTACTAGTGCTTCTGTGCGAGTATCTATACTACTAGTCGCTTCATCCAAAATCAAAATGCGTGGATTAATCAATATCGCACGAGCAATACTAATCAGTTGTCGCTGTCCTTGGCTAAGAGGCGCACCCCGTTCACCTAATTGAGTTGTGTAACCCTGGGGCAGTGAGGTAATAAACTCATGCACATTCGCCATTTGGGCTGCGGCTTCAATCTCGGCTTGGGTAGCTTGGGGACAACCAAAAGCAATATTTTCTGCCACAGTCCCGCTAAACAAAATATTGTCTTGCAACACGATGCCAATCTGACGACGCAAACTTGCTTGCGTCACACTCCGGACATCAATATCATCAATTTTCACTGCACCGCTAGTCACATCATAAAAACGCAATATCAAGTTAATGATTGTAGTTTTGCCGGAGCCTGTCGGCCCTACTAAGGCAATCATCTGTCCAGGAGCGGCGTGTAAATTCACTCCCTTGAGAACCAATTGCTCAGGGTTATAGCCAAACTTGACGTTATCAAATCTCACTTCGCCCTGGATAGGTGGCATTTCTACCGCATCAGGTGCGTCGTTTAGTTGCGATGGTTCATCCAATAGCAGGAAAATTCGCTCTAACCCAGCAAAGGCAGATTGAGCTTGGGTGTAGAACTGACTGAGAATTTGTATCGGGCGGAAAAATTGCTGCACATAAAGCAAGAAAGATGTAATTACACCTACTGTTGCTGCGCCAGTGACGGCAAGATAGCCTCCATAAGCTAAAACACCTGCGGTTGCGAGGGTGTTAAGAAAATCAATTGAGGGTAAAAATGCCGATGTAATTGCTACCGCTTGGACATTAGCATCACGATTGGCGGCGTTAAGAGTGTCGAATTCTTCGATGTTGAGATTTACACGATTAAATGCTTGGGCTTCACGCACACTGCCAATATCTTCTTCTAGCTTGGTGGAAAGTTCGCCGATTGTTTGTCGCGTCACCCGGAATCTGGCTCTTGCCCAACGAGCAAACAAGCTTGTCGTCAAAATCATTAACGGTACAACTAGGTTACTCAATAAGCCAAGTTGCAGGTTAATGCAGAGCATAGCAATCACAATGCCAACTAAACTGAAAATGTTACCTAGCATTTGAGCGATTGTCTGTCCAAATGCCTGATTTACAGTATTAACATCATTTAACAGACGGCTCATTAAATCGCCTGCTTCACTGCGGTCAAAAAAGCTGAGTGGTAGACTCTGAATTTTATTGAAAATATCTTGTCGCAGTTGAGCCAGCAATCGCTGCATAATCCAGCCGACTCGAATAATTTGCCCACGAATTGCCCAAATGCCAAGTGTGTAGATTAGCCCTAAGAGCATTAATAACCACAGCAAACCCGACAAATTGCCCTTTGCAATTAGGTGGTCAATTGACCAGCCCAGTAAAAACGGCCCGATCACCTGGGTAGATGCACCAATCAGTACTAATGTCAAGGCTATGGGGATTTCTTTGCTGTAAGGTCGAAAGTATTGTAGAAAGCGTCTTAAGGTGGAGAGTTGCTGAGTTGCTTGCTGGTCGGATGCGACAATCGCGCCTGTACCTCTCATTTGTTCTCCTTCTGCTTGACTTGAGATTCCAAAATCGCACCATAGAGTGGACTGGTTTGCATTAACTCTTCATGAGTGCCTTGGGCGACTAAATTTCCTTTATCAATTAAGAAAATGCGATCGGCATTCTTCACGGTACTAATGCGTTGAGCCACAACAAAGGTTACACAAGCTTTTCGACGCATTAAATCATCTAATTCCGCTTGAATCTGAGCCGCCGTTTTCGCATCTACCGCAGAGGTACTATCATCTAAAATCAAAATGCTGTAATCAGTTAATAAGGTACGGGCGATCGCTATCCGTTGCTTTTGTCCTCCCGATAAACCAATGCCGCGTTCACCTACCATCGTTTCGTAGCCATCGGGCAAGCTGCTAATAAAATCATGAATTTGGGCAGTTTTTGCCACTGCAATTACTTGTTCTAAGCTGGCATTCGGTTTCGCATAGGCAATATTCTCACGGATAGTGCCAGAAAACAAGGTAGTTTCCTGAAACACGATGCCGATATGCGATCGCAGACTTTTAAGTGTAAAATCCCGCACATCCCGCCCATCAATCCTGATTGCGCCTTGGGTGACATCATAAAAGCGGGGGATCAAGTTCATAATTGTACTTTTGCCAGAACCCGTCATTCCCAAAACGGCAATTAATTCTTTCGGCTTGGTTTCAAAAGAAACATTCTTGAGGGCTTCAGTTGTAGCTCCGGGATAGCGAAAAGAAACATTCTCAAAGGTAATTCTACCGCCACAGGTAACAAAATCAATGGCATTGGGGCGATCGCCTATTTCTACCGCCGCATCTACAACTTCATAAACGCGTGTCACCGAGGTAGCCGCACTGGCGATCGCTGGTGCAGCAAATCCAATTAATAAGATTGGTTGTAAAATCAAGGCTAAATAAGAGTTAAAGGCTACCAGTTCCCCAATAGAGAACCTGCCATTAATCACTAGCCCCCCCCCATAGCCAAAAACTGCCAGAGTCACCAAGTTACTCAGCAGAAAGATAAAAGGAAAGGTGTTACGGATGGCGCGAATAGTCTTCATGTTGGCATCGACTAAGCCATCATTGAGGGTTGTGTAACGTGATTTTTCGGCAGACTCCCGCACGAAGGCTTTGACTACTCTGATCCCGATTAAATTCTCTTGCAATACAGCATTGAGGTTGCTTAGTTGTTCTTGTACCTGTCGGAATAATCGGCTATTGCGAGTAATAAATTGCGTCATCAACCATGCTGTTATTGGTACTACCGTCAGGGTAATTAAAGCTAGTCGCCAGTTCATCACTAGCAATACTATGGCAACAGTTGCCAAGGTGACGATCCCACCGATAACCTGAATCAAGCTAGTGCCAATAAAAGTACGGATTTGCTCAATGTCGCTAGTCACACGGGTTAGCAGTTGGGAGGTTTGCGACTGGTCATGATAGCTAAAACTGAGATTTTGAATTTTGCTAAAAATCTTGTTTCGTAAGTCATAAGCAACACCTTGAGAAGCGGCTTCAGCTAAATAGCTTTGACCAAAGTTAAATAAACCGCGAGCGATCGCGGCAACTACCATCCATCCGGCGCTGTAAAGTACTATTTGTAAGTTTTGTTTGCTAATACCTTGATCAATTCCCCAGCGAAATATTTGGGGTGTCAGCGCATTAGCAATTGTTAATAATAAGAGGCTAGACAAGGCTCCTAATGAAATCCATTGGTAATTACGCAAGCTTTCTAGTACACGCTGGATAGCCTGCAAAGAGGAACTTTCTTGGCTTTCTGGTTGTTGCACCAACGGTATTTACCCCTGTATCTTTTAAAAATTATCTCTCACCTTGTGTTTTTTCCAACCATCAAAACATAGTTTATGACATCAACAAATGATAAAACTTAGGCACACAAGGTTTGTAACTCTTCTACCTATTACCTATCACCTGTAACCTCTCACCTATCCTTGCTCAAATCTTCTGTACTAATAACTTTAACTTTTACTACTTCAGGTTTTTTACCCAACGAAGCACTACCAAAAAAGCTAGCCAATCCAAATAGCATCCAACCCAAGCAAATATGCTTGCGTTCTTGCCATTGCTGCTCTTGGCTAATTATTATCGGTTTAGTCTTAGCCTCAATAATTTCTAATCCCCAGCATCCTAATGCACCTATGCCAAAAAAGTTTGCACTTAAGATAGAGGAAATCATGATTGTTTTTAACAAACGTTCAGCAAAAGTCTGCTGTTTCATTACACGTTTGACTGCACGCCGATTCTGAATAAAACTTACTAATTTGTCTTTGTCTGTCAGTTCCAGGGGTTCTTGGGGATGCTGATAGTAGACGAATTGTGTATTATTAACCATTTGTTGTCACCCTTATGTATAAATCAAGATTTTTATTCAGTGGTCAAATGGTAAACTTTCGCTATTGTTTTAACTACATTCTACAGAGAGGTAAATAGCCTATCTTGGGTAAGGTATCTGGTGCGATCGCTTTTAAACTTAGATAATATAACCTAAATTCAGTATAATTTAAAACTATTAGTTTGGTACTGGACTGACACATCTAAAATAGTGCATAAAATTACCTCTTGTGGTGTGGGCATCCTACTCGCAACGGACGGGCTACCAGCCCAGACCACAAGATATTTATCATGCAACTAATGGGTTTTTCGACTTGTGTGTACACCGTAGGGCCAGGGGAGGGTCAATCGTAAATCTTCCTTGAGAATGTATGCAAACTATCAAACACTTTACTAAGCTGCTAATAACAACACACCATCAGGGAACGACTCATAACCCGTAGTCGTTCCCATTCTCTTGTAATCGATTTGCTACCGAGGTATTGATATCTGCATTTAGTACATCTGCCTCAAGTAAGGTAATCTTCATCCTCAAAACTGTTATCCCAGTTAGAAGCTTCATGATAATCTTCTTTGGAGCGGTAAGCTTCTGCCTTAGTACGGCGGTTGTCTGGTCTTAAGGCTTCTCGTTCTCGCAATGTTAGCTGTGGTTTTTCGGCACTCGGTAAACGTTCAACTGTTCGCTTGGCAGATTTTTGGCGTGTAAAAGTTTTCCAAGCGGTTTTCATGCCAATAAAGATGCTGCGAGTTCCTACTTGAATATTTTGAGCTTGCTTTTTTGCACCATCAATGCTTTGGTCAACTTGTTTAACGACTTGACCAGCACTTTTCACACCTTCACTAACATCATTGGTTAAGTCAGTGATTTCACTACCTGTGGTGCGGATGGAATTTAATGTTGGGGGTAATTCTCTGGAAAGGGTGTCAAAAAATTTTTCTGCACTGCGGGCGGCGCGTGCTAGTTCTTGCAAAGCGGGTATAGCCGCCACTAAAACAGCCGTCAAACTAGCGGCGACTAAAAGTAGGGATAGTCCCAACCAAAACAGGGGATCAATCACGGTTATGCTATTTATGAACGTTCCAAAGGCTGAGGAAGTGAATCTGAGTCTTCTTGATCTGCTTCCCGCTTCAAGACTTGACTTTCGCGCTGAGTTGCATCTATACCAGCTGCGATCGCTTCTTTGAGCCTATCTAAAGTTTCATCCCAGTTTTTGAGTGCATTATTAGACAGCCGATCTGCCTGAATTTGCACACTTGTTGATAAATCTTCTGCTAATTCTGGGATGGCATCAGCAGATTTCTTGAGAAGTTTACGCGTTTCGCGCCCTGTGCGAGGAGCAATCAGCAACCCGGTTAAAGCACCGATAGTAGCTCCCAGCATCAAACCGCCAAAAAAGACTCCAGAACGGTTATTAGACATCTTTATTGTTTCTCTCCTTACACCCATTTTAGGTGGGTTTTCTGCCATTGCATAACTAGAATAATGGTTCTTCCGTTAATTTATTGTGACAATTGCTTATCCATAAATGTTGCCACTGTTCTTTGCGGTTTTAGTTACGGTCTTCCTGAACACCACAGGATTACCCTTAGGAAAATAACGTTGTCCTAGCAATAGTAGGCTGACAATTTGCCGCACTAGTTGGATTCTTAATTGTAGGGATTGATTACTCTGACGAAGATTGTGGAGATTTTGCTGACTAATACCAAGGTTTACAGGTGCTTGAGATAACCAAGTATCGCAACATTTTTCATAGGCAGTTAGTCTATCTGCTACCCATGCTATTCGCTGCTTTATATTCCATACTTGCCAAGCTATGAACAATAACAATAGGGAAATAAAAATATTAATAACGACAACTACTGTAACCATTGTTTAATTTTATTGGTGGCTGATTTGATAGAGTGCGATCGCAGCTTCTGATAACCTAGAGTAACTGGTAAAGCGATCGCTCTAGATTGAAAGCATCCTTAACAACTACTCTGCGGAACTTTGTGTTTACCCCAGCCAGCCTCTGCGGTTAAACTCAACCAGTTTGCACCTCATCACTACCATTACGAATTGACCAAGCAATTTCTAGTAGTTGAGTCCAGCGTTTTTGTAATTGTTTAGGAGTGCATTTAAGAGCTTTAGTAATCTCCTGATCACTATATTTTGCAGCTTTCAACTGCAAAAGTTGTTGTTCTTGAGGAGACAGTACATTGATAAAAGTTTCCCACTGCTGGGAAGACAAGCCTAATTTTTGGTCTAAACCTGCGCCTAACCATTGATGGACTAATTGCCATTGATGTTGCTTGGCAAACTTTTCAACATGATATTTGAAGCGTTGTTGTAAGTAATCGCGCTGACGGGCTGTTAAACCAAGAATGTGGTCGATTTCGGGTGCAGAAAGGTCTTGCAGTTTCAGGCTGAGGTAGTCAACGCAGTCAGTTTGACCTTGAGATTCTAGATATTTTACTAATTCAGAGATGACGCGATCGCGTTCTGACTCTTCTGATATATCAACATTACTTTGGGCAATCATTTTTGAGCGGATTTGCTGAACCGCCGGATTGCGTTGGTAAGATTCTGCTTCTTCACTTTTCGCAGAATCAACAGCCATTTCAATATCTACAGGAGTTTCTTGGGGTTGACGACGCGCAAAGCCTTGAGCGCGTAGGATAATTAATTGTTGATTATTCCCACCAGCTAAACTGATACGACGTTTGGCATACTGTTCTGTAAATGCCATGTATTCAGCTAATTGCAGTTGGGTGCGTGGTTGATAATCTTCAGCTAATTCATTTTCCCGACGGAAAGCTTTGATAGCTTCAATATAAAAAGCTTGCAAAAAATCTTCAATCAAATTGTAGCGAGCTTGAAAGCCATACTCCGCGCCAGATGGGGTAACATGACGATAAACCATTGCACCCAAGCTGCTGTGTAACTCTACCCGTCCCCGCCGAGAACCTAGTTGGTAATAATGCAGACACTTGTGCAAACGATGTTTTGCCAAAGTTAACTGCCAAGATGGGACTTCTCCAGATGTTTGGATACGAGAACTCTTCTCACAAATCCGTTTGGCTTCTTTAGCTATGCGTTGCGCCACAGCTTGTACACACCCAGGGCCAGCCTTGACTTGCGGTTGTATTTCTTGACACAACAGTTGCACTAAAGTATCTGTAGTGGAAACTTCTTCATTAGCAACATTGTTAACAATAAAATTAGGTTTGGAGATTGGTAGATTTACAAGGTTGGCTTTCATGGATTTTTATAGGGTAGAGTATAGCACCGTAACTACAACGCAAAGATAACACCTGCTAAAGGTCTTGTCTGGAAACTTATTATTCATCCATCCAAGATTCATCGCCAGCACTGTTGATATCTATGACTGTAGGAAATTTCAAAAAGTTACAGGGAAAGTAGTGTGTCGCTTTCTTTCTCCGTAACCAAATTGCGGGACGGCTATAAATAATCATTACGTCTGCAAATCGTTAAAACGCTTGGTGTATATACTTTTACTCCTATCTGCTGCTAAACAGTTCCCGGCTTGATCAGTATGACAATCCCAAAACTGGAGCATTATTCTGACTAGATTCTGAAACAGGTGTTTCAGCTGATGAAATCTAACTTTTATACCCATGCTGCTACTGCTTCCCAACCTAAACCTTGTCTCGTAATGATTGGTTCGTCTCCCGTTAAGTCCACAATTGTCGATACCTCATAGGTTGGTTCCTGACCCGTATCTACAATTACATCCACTAAGTTATCGAGATAATCAAATAACTCTACCCGCGATAGTATGGGTTCAACACCCGTACTAAACTTGCCGTTACCACTTTCATTGGGTGGCAAATGTGCCGACGTAGAAATAATTGGATTTCCTAAAGCTTCTAGTAATGCTAGGCAAACTGTATGGTCTGGTACGCGGATACCTGTAGTTTTGCGTTTAGGATTCTGCACTAGTCGCGGCACTAACTTAGTAGCCGGTAGCAAAAATGTATAAGGGCCAGGAATTAGCCGCTTCATCAACCGATAAGCTGTATCACTAACAAACGCATAAGTCGCTACATTTGACAATGAAGGACATAAAAATGTTAATGGTTTATCGTTTGCTAACTGCTTAATTTGCCTCACGCGTTCCACCGCCGACTTAGAATTTAAATCACAACCGATCGCATAAACAGTATCAGTTGGGTAAAGCATAACCGCACCATTAGATAGTGCAGATTTTATTTCCTCTATTCGGCGGCTTTGGGGATTATCCGGATGCACTGTAAGAATTTTTGCCATAGAACACGGAAGTTTAGGAAATGGAGCAGGGGGCAGGGGGCAAGGGGGAAAATAACAAATGACCAATGACGATTGACCATTGACAAACCCCTATGAGTAAAATAGCTTATCTTCAATGCCCGACGGGAATTTCTGGTGATATGTGCCTAGGAGCCTTAGTTAGTCTGGGTGTTCCTGTAGATTATTTAGTTACCAAATTAAATGGCTTGGGAATTGCCCAGGAGTACCATTTGCGGGCAGCACTTGTGCAAAAGAATGGGCAACAGGCAACTAAGGTGGATGTAGATTTAGTAGAACATCACCACCATGACCATAAACATGATCATCATCATGGTCGTCATCTACCAGAAATTGAGCGAATGATCCTTCAGGCTGGTTTGCCATCACGGGCAGAGGCTTGGAGTTTAGCAGTATTCCGGCGATTAGCAGTAGCGGAAGGTGCAGTGCATGGGATTGCACCGGAAAAGGTACACTTCCACGAAGTGGGTGCTGTGGATGCGATCGTGGATATTGTCGGTACTTGTCTGGGGTTAGATTGGCTGGGAATTGATAGTGACAAGGCAGGTTTTCCCTTACTATACTGCTCGGCATTGCCAACAGGTGGCGGCACAGTGCGGGCGGCGCATGGTCAAATGGCTGTACCAGTACCAGCAGTTTTGAAGTTATGGGAAATGAGGGGTTGCCCAGTTTATAGTAACGGCATTGAAAAGGAACTGGTAACACCAACAGGAGCTGCGATCGCCACTACTTTAGCGAGAGAATTTGGTAATCCGCCATCAATGACCCTCAAACAAGTGGGATTGGGCGCAGGAACCATCAATCTTCCTATTTCCAATATACTACGCCTCTGGCTGGGTGAAAGCAGCAGTTTACAGGCGGATATCACCAACTCTCAGGAAGATAGCCCAACTTTAGAAACAATATCGGTACTCGAAACTCAAATTGATGATTTAAATCCCCAGGCGGTTGGTTATGTATTTGAAGCGTTATTTGCGGCTGGGGCTGTGGATGTCTTCACCCAAGCAATAGGTATGAAAAAGTCCCGTCCGGGTACTTTATTGACTGTAATTTGTCATCCAGACAATTTAGCCAGTTGTGAAGCAGTTTTATTCCGAGAAACCACTACATTGGGAATTCGCCGCACTACTCAGCAACGCGCCATTCTGCAACGAGAAATTCAACAAATAGAAACTCAATATGGCACAGTGCGTGTCAAGGTAGCATGGCAAGGAGAAGCAACAGCAAAATCCATTACCAACGTGCAACCAGAATACGAAGATTGTGCGGAGTTAGCACGAAAACACAATCTGCCTTGGCGTGAAATTCAACGGCTTGCCCTTCAGAGTTGGTATTCTTAATATGGAATAGGTGACAGGTGACAGGTTACACGTGTCTAAATTACCTAAAAAAGACCAGGTAAAAAAAATAATCCAGAGCCATGATTCTGGCTCTGGATTATTTAACTTGACTAAATAAAGAATGAAGTGAAAATTAGTACAATATTTTCTCTTCTAGCAGCTGACAAAATTCAGTTTTTACTGAATCATGCACTATCCCTTTATCAAAGAGTTAATTTCATACTTCACACTTCATACTTCATTAGTCTTTGTTTAATGTCTGTTTCATAGCGTTGGTATCATCTTCTCTTTTGTTTTGAGCATTTTTACCCAAGTTTTGAGCAGCATCAGAGGTATTGTCTTTCAGGTTTTCAATACCGCGTTTGGTTCCCTTAGCTACACCTTCTGCGGTTCCTTGAGCAGAACTACCAATATCTTCACCTAAGTTTTTCACTCTTTCAGGGAAGGAAGTACCTTGGCGATAATTACGAGCATATTGATCTGCGGAGTCAACGCCTTTTTCGTTGATATTTCTATCGGAATTTCTGCTCAAATCGTCGGCTCTATTTTGTGCCGCTTTTTCAAAGTTTTTAGCTCTAGGATCATTATCACTAAAGTTGTTCATCCCGCCTTCAGGAGCATTAAGGTTGTACTCTTTGGTGGGGTCGTAACGCTTAGTATAACCTGATTCAGCACCAGGTTGCTGGGATGGTTGAGTTGCATTAGCACCGCTACAAGCTTGTGTCAGGATGAGAAACATACCTGCCAAGAAAACGCTTAAAACCTTGAAAGGACGAATATTCTTGAACCAATTAATCACTCTTTGCATAGTGTTACTCCTTGAGTTTGTGTAACTAAGTTAAAGATTATTGGAGATAAAATTTGGGATAAATTTTTAGTCTCCTACCTGGGAAAAAATCAAGAACTCTATCTGCCTACTGCTGGATTTTTTTGTAACTCAGGTCTAGCACTGGCTTCTGCTGCTTTATCTTGGACAAAGCTACTAGCATCTTGAAATTGTTCTTTCACAGTTTCGAGGCGATCTGATACTCGATTTCCTAAGTCAGATTGATTTTGAATTAAACCACCCGGTTCAGGTTGTTGAAAGTTTTCTCTTGTAATTATTGGCAATTCTTTTTCTTTCTCTACTCTACCTTGTGGTGTTTCAGCACCGGGATAGAGTATTTCTGATTCAGAGTTTGTAGCAATTAATAAATCAGAAGGTAGGGCGGAAACGTTTCTGGTATATTTATCTCCACCGTTCTTATGAGGATTGTTTGCACCACCAGCTTGTACAGCAGGGTTATTAGGATTTGCACCTGTCTGATCTCCGCTTGTGCAAGCAGTACTAACTATCAACAATAAACCAGCCAAAAATACAGTTACAATTTGACGCACTCGTAGTTTTTTCAATAAATCTGTGAGTTTTTTCATTGATACCTCCTTTCAGCCATGAACAAGTTTTTTTGCTTATAATTTATTACAAGATAAGCAAGTTTGGTTCCTTGTTTTAGGTGAGCATTATTGAACCAACAGTCTTTAATTTAATTGATATAAAATTAATTATGCATCTGGCTTAAGCTACATTATATTGCCCGAAAATGCCCAAATTCTATCTAACTAGAGAGAGAGAAAACTAGTTTTTTCAGCTTTTAATTCGGGGAAATGACTTCAAAAATAAAACCAAATTTAAAAAATACTAAGGCTTGGTTTATTTCATACTTAAGAGGGATTGTCAAGTATTCAAAATAATATAAAAAGCTAAATTCAATTTAATAGTAATATTGCTTAAATCAAATATTTACCTGAAAAGAATTTAATTGGCTCAGTGTAATGAGAAATAGATAGTCAAAAGCATTACCTAAGTTTTCAGCAAAATTGAAGATTAATTTTTTAAGTGCTTGAGGATGTGGCTGATGTACCATAAGATTTAAGACATTCAAACCTTGGTGCTGAAGTTATTAAATGACCAAAGTGATGAAGCAATTTTTACGCTGGCTAATTTTGGGGGGAACGCTATTTTTTGTCGCCAAAGCCTTAAAAGATAATTGGGCTGGGGTGACAACTATGGAAATTGATGCAGCAGGATGGGCTATTCTAGCGATCGCCACTGGCGTAACTTTGCTAGCACATATTTGGGCTGGCTGGATTTGGACTTGGATTTTACGAGATTTGAAGCAACCTGTATCATCTGTACAATTCATCCAAGTATACTTAATAACAAACATCGCCAAATATTTGCCGGGTAATGTTTGGCATTATTATGGGCGAATTGTGGCAGCGAAAAATGCTAATGTTTCTACAGGTGCAGCTACCTTGAGTGTGTTGCTAGAACCCCTACTCATGGCCGCAGCAGCTTTTATGGTTTTTGTTTTATTTGGTGGTCAATTAGCGACTTATCAGACTAATTTAGCGATAACAATATTACAATTTTTAATTTTGATTTTAGTGCTGTCTGCGGTGCATCCTAAATTTTTAAACCCAGTAATTAGCCTGTTATCTAAAGTAAAAAATAGAAAATCTGCTAATAGTAATTCATCAAACGAGGCTCTCAGCCTTGAACGCTATCCTTTACGTCCCTTATTAGGAGAAGTTGGTTTTTTAACACTACGGAGTTTGGGATTTATTTTAACTATAGTTGCAATTAGCCCTGTGAGTCTGAGCCAGATTCCCTTGTTAGTGGGAGCTTTTAGTTTTGCTTGGTTGTTAGGGTTGATAGTTCCCGGTGCGCCAGGGGGATTAGGTGTATTTGAAGCAACCGCGATCGCACTTTTGCAAAATCGCTTTCCTGCTGCTGTCGTAATTAGTGCGATCGCTTTATATCGTCTGATTAGTATCTTAGCGGAAACATCTGGTGCAGCCTTAGCTTGGCTAGATGAACGTTTGGTCATAACCAATAATTAAAGACTGCATTTAAATTTCATCTCTATTTCATTTACAGTTGTTAGGCTGTGTAATAAGTACAAGAGTCAGTTTGTACATATAAAATTATTTAAGTGAAATTCATCCTGAAAATTTTACTTAAATAATTAAGTTGTAGTCTAACTAAAAAAAATCTTACATATGCAATTACCAACTCTCAAAAACAGCTTTTTAGCATTGGCATTATTAGCCGCTTCTTTTTCAAGCAGTTTGTTAACGGCTTGTTCTACAAGTATAAGTTCCAGTCAAGAACCAAATACTGCCACAACCACCGCAGATACCAGTAACCAGCAACACATGAATCATGGTGGTGGAATGATGGATCATAGTGGTATGCACCACGGTATGACAATGGATTTAGGCCCAGCCGATGCGAACTATGATTTGCGGTTTATTGATGCGATGATTCCTCATCATCAAGGTGCAGTGGAAATGGCGAGTGTTGCACAGCAAAAATCTCAACGCCCAGAAATTAAAAAGCTGGCAGACGAAATCATCAAAGCGCAAAACCAAGAAATTTCTCAAATGAAACAGTGGCGCACAGCTTGGTATCCCAAAGCAGGAAATCAAGCTGTAGCTTATGATGCCCAACAGAAAAAAACAGTCAATATGTCATCCCAGCAAATGCAAGCCATGATGATGAACATGGACTTGGGTGCAGCTGATGCTCAATTTGATTTGCGCTTCATCAATGCGATGATTCCTCACCATGAAGCAGCAGTAGTTATGGCTAAAGATGCAGCACAAAAATCTCAGCGTCCAGAAATTAAGAATTTGGCTCAAGCAATTATCAAAGCGCAAGATACTGAGATTAACCAAATGAAGCAGTGGCGCAAAGCTTGGTATAAGAAGTAGTTTTTAGTGGTTTATTGCGTTAATTGATAAAACGAACCGCAAAGGGCGCAAAGTACACGAAGAAGGAAGAAAAGAAGTTGAAAAGTTGATTTGCACTCATAACTCTTTCTTTACGCCTTTGCGTCTACTCTGCGAGAACGGCTTCGCCGAATGCGTGAGACTTAAAATTCTTGTTCTCCAATACCAAGTACAAGTCTAATTTCATCCCTATTTCATTTAGTGATGAAACACTGGAGTCAGGTGCAGAAATTTGCCCTTATACTTCAGGATTTCGGATAGCGATGTCAAACTCTCTGCGTTTCCCCACAGTTTTATTCGTGAGCTTGCTTTTGTTCGCAAGTCCCGCAGTAGTTCTAGCGCACGCTGGACACGGCAATGAATTTTCAGGAGAACATGAAGCTACCCCAGCAAATACTTCCATTCAAGTTGATACGGAAACAGCCCAACGGCTAGGAATTAAAGTTGAACCTGTCAAACGTCAAGGTTTAGCTGTCAGTATTAAAACCACAGGACAGATTGAAACGCTACCTAGCAAACAAGTAGAAGTGACAACGCCTATTCCGGGGGCGAAAGTGCTTGAACTATTGGTGGAACCTGGTGCTTTGGTGAAACAAGGTCAACCTGTAGCTGTGGTTTCTAGCCCTGATTTGGTATCGTTGCGTGTAGAGTCACAAGAAAAACTGGCGCAAGGACAGGCTGATTTACAACAAGCTTTAGCTGATTTAAAATTAGCGCAACAAAACCGCGATCGCTATCAACAAATCACAACTGCGGAAATTGCTCAAGCCCAAAGTCAAGTAGCATTCGCTCAAGAAAAATATGACAAAGACAAGCAATTAGCCGAAGCAGGTGCTTTACCTCAACGCAATGCCTTAGAATCTCAAACGCAGCTGACAGAAGCGAAAGCCCAACTAACTAAAGCCAATAGCCGCAGGGAAGTTATTGAAGCAGAAAATCAACTCAAACGCGCCCAAGCTGCTGTTGATGTCGCCAAGTCCCGAATCAGCCTGAGTAACAGCACTTATCAAACTCGCTTACAACAACTCGGCATTCGCAGCAACGCCCAAGGATTAGTTACAGTTACAGCACCGATTTCCGGTCGGGTTGCAGATAGAGAAGTCACAATTGGTCAAACATTTAATGATGCAGGTGGCAAATTAATGACGCTGGTTAATGATAGCCGCGTGTTTGCCACAGCTAATATTTACGAAAAAGATTTGAATAAAGTTCGTCAAGGTCAACGGGTAAACGTCAAAATTGCTGCTTTACCTAAGCGCACATTTACTGGACGTATAACTGTAATTAATTCTGTGGTGACAGGTGACACGCGAGTTGTACCTGTAAAAGCCGAAATTAATAATCCTGGTGGCGTACTCAAACCAGGAATGTTCGCTCAATTAGAAGTTCTCACAGACGAAGCATCATCAACGGTGTTAGTTATTCCCTCGGCTGCGGTTGTTGATGTTAATGGTAAATCACAGGTTTACATCCAAAACGGTAACGCTTACCAAGCAGTCGAAGTGGTTTTGGGTCAAACCTCTGGCGATATGGTTGAGGTCAAAACTGGTTTATTTGAGGGAGATTTAATAGTAACTCAGCGCGCACCACAACTTTACGCGCAGTCATTACGGGGTGGTAGCAAGTCTAAGCAAGCTGACCATGAACAGGCAGAAACTACCACAAAAACAACATCAAATATGCCAGTACCACTGTGGCTAATAGGTGTTGGGGGTGGAACTGCGGTAGCTACATCTTTTATGGTCGGTGCTTTTTGGTCAAATCGCCGGACTCGTTCTCGGCTGTTAGCAGCAGATGAGTTTGATAATGACAGATTCAGTTATGAAACTGAAGTGTATGTCAACGGAAATCAAAAGTCAAAATTATCTAATTCTGCCTTAATTGCTGATGATAAAAATCATCGTCATTCAGAAGATAATTAGCAGCTAATTTTATTTATATAGTAATTAGATCTAAATCCTATGAGTGAGACATTAGTTAGTCAAGAATATAACAGAATTGCAAATTTCTACGATCAACGATGGAATAGTTATATTAGCAAAACCCTTTCTTTTCTGAAAAATTGGGTAAATATTCCCTCAACAGCAATAGTGCTTGATGTTGCTTGTGGAACAGGAGAGTTTGAACGCTTACTACTTCAAAAAAATTCTACACAACAAGTAACCGGAATAGATATTTCCGAAAAAATGCTAAGTATAGCTCAAGAAAAATGTTTGAGTTATCCTAATGTTTCTTTTAAAATTGGTTCGGCATCAGCATTACCTTGTGCCACTAATACTTTTGATATTATCGTATCTGCAAGTGCATTTCATTATTTTGAAGACCCTGATACTGCGTTAGCAGAAATGAAACGTGTTCTTAAGCCCGATGGTCAACTGGTGATTTTAGATTGGTGTAGAGATTATTTTTTATGTAAATTATTGGATTTATTTTTGAGGGTTTTTGATTCAGCACATAAGCAGTGTTACTCTCAAGCTGAATTGCATCAAATTCTAACTAATGCGGGTTTTAATATTTGTCGTGCCACCAAAACTCGCTTTGGCTTTTTCTGGGGATTAATGATAGCTACAGTCACACCTGAAATTTAGATAGGTTTGTCAATGCTGAGTGCGATTATAAAATGGGCGATCGCTCGTCGTTGGTTAGTTATTTTAAGTACAATTATTCTTACAATTTGGATATTTCGCACAATTATCCAAATGCCATTGGATGTTTTTCCTAGCTTCGCGCCACCTCAAGTTGAAATTCAAACTGAAGCCCCAGGACTAGCTCCAGAAGAGGTTGAATCTTTAGTAACTTTACCAATTGAAAGTGCGATTAATGGTACGCCAGGAGTAACAGCAGTACGTTCTTCCAGCGCGTCGGGACTCTCTGTTGTGAAAGTTATTTTTAACTGGGGAAGCGATATTTATCAAGCCCGTCAATTAGTTACAGAAAGATTACAACAAGCGCAAGGTAAGCTCCCGGAAGGAATAGAAACGCCACAAATTTCTCCTACTAGTTCACCTATTGGGACTGTTTTACAATACGCCTTTACATCCGAAAGCAATTCTTTAATGGAAGTTCGGCGCATTGTTGATTGGCAAGTTACAAATCGTCTGTTAGCCGTTCCTGGAGTGAGTCAGGTAATAGCTTATGGTGGTGATGTTAGACAATATCAAGTGTTAGTTGACCCACTAAAAATGAGTGCTTTTAATCTCAGTTTAGAAGACGTACAAAAAGCGGTTGCGGCGGTGAATATTAACGCGCCTGGCGGCTATTTAATCACTCCTGATCGAGAAAAGTTAATTCGTGGGATTGGCAGAATTGAGTCTATAGAAGAATTACAACAATCAGTAATTACAGCGCGTAATGGTACACCTATAAAAATATCTGATGTTGCTGACGTACAAATTGGTGCAGCCATCAAACGCGGCGATGGTAGCTTTAACGGTCAAAAAGCAATCATTGTCATGATTAATAAGCAGCCGCAAGCTGATACCCCCACTGTCACCCGCGCGATTGAGTCAGCAATGGCAGAAGTGAAAGCAGGATTACCCCAAGATATCAAAGTTACTGCTACTTTTCGGCAAGAAAATTATATAGATTCTTCGATTGAAAATGTCAGAGAAGCTTTAATAGAAGGCAGCATTATTGTTGCTTTAATTTTGATTCCTTTTTTGATGAATTGGCGAAACTTAGCTATTTGTTTAACCGCCTTACCTTTATCTTTACTTGTGGGAGTGTTATTACTAAATTGGTTAGGTCAAGGTTTAAATACGATGACCTTGGGAGGATTAGCTGTAGCCATTGGTTCAGCCGTTGATGATGCGATTGTTGATGCTGAAAATGTTTATCGTAACTTGCGAGAGAATAAATATTCAGCCAACCCCCGCCCCGTTTTAGATGTAGTTTTTGATGGCTGTCAGGAAGTTAGAGATTCAGTTTTTGGGGCAACCGTGATTACTATTGTTGTCTTTTCACCAGTGTTTGCTTTAACTGGTGTTGAAGGGAGTATTTTTATTCCTATGGGGTTGGGTTATATGGCGGCGGTGATTGCATCTAGTATCACTGCTTTGACAGTCACTCCTGCTTTATGTGCCATCCTTTTACCTCATGGTAATTTACCAGAGATAGAACCTTGGGTAGCTAGATTTTTTAAGAGACTTTATCAGCCTATACTCATATTTTCTCTACGCTATTCACAGATTATTCTAGGTATAGCAATTGCCAGTTTAGTCGCAGCAATTATAGTTTTTCCCTCCTTTGGGAGAGTGTTTTTACCAGAGTTTCAAGAACAAACTTTAGTTAATACTTTAATGCTATATCCAGGTGTTTCTTTAGAAACTACAAATGCAGCCGGGGAAGCTTTGCAAGCAGCACTCAAAAATGATTCGAGATTTCCTTATGTACAGTTGCGTTCTGGACGTGCGCCTGGTGATGCAGATGCGGCTGGCGTAAATTTAGCGCACTTGGATATTGAGTTAAGTGATACAGGGATGAAAGATAGACAAGGGACAATTGAAAAACTGCGTCAAGAGTTTGCCAAATTACCAGGAGTAGCACCAAATATTGGCGGGTTTATTTCGCATCGCATGGATGAGGTATTATCAGGAGTAAGAAGTGCGATCGCAGTTAAAATTTTTGGCTCAGATTTAGCTCAACTCCGCGTTATTGGTAGTCAAGTAGATGGCGTAATGAAAACTGTTGATGGCATTGTTGATTTACAATTAGAACCTCAAATACCAATCGAACAAATCCAAATTAAGTTTAACCGCGAAGCTGCATCTCGCTATGGTTTAACAGCCGGACAATTATCAGAAATTATCGAAACTGCCCTCAACGGTAGAGTAGTTGCACAAGTTTTAGAAAATCAACAAACTTTTGATTTAGTTGTTTGGTTAAAGTCAGATGCACGCCAAAATTTAGATGCTATAGGAAATTTGTTGGTTGATACTCCCGTTGGCCAAAAAATTCCATTATCACAAGTAGCCACTATTGATAATGGTACTGGCCCAAATACCATCAATAGAGAAAATGTTTCTCGTTTAATTGTAGTTTCTGCTAATGCCAGGGGCAGCGATTTACGTTCTATCGTCAATGAAATTCAAACTAAAGTTAAGCAACAAGTGCAAATACCTGCTGGTTACTATATCCAATATGCTGGACAATTTGAAGCTGAAGAAAGAGCTACGCAAAATATTTTGATATTCAGTGTTATTGCCTTCATTGCAATTACAATCATTATGTATCTGTCTGTCAAATCTATTCCTTCTACCGTCATGATTATGATTAACTTACCCCTGGCGTTAGTAGGAGGAGTATTTTCTGTAGCTTTGACTGGTGGAGTTTTATCTATTGCTTCTCTGGTTGGTTTTATTACTTTATTTGGAGTAGCCACTCGCAATGGTTTGTTATTAGTAGATAATTACAATACAAAATATGCAGAAGGGTTATCACTTAAAGAAGTTTTAATTCAAGGCTCAATGGAACGTCTAAATGCTATCTTAATGACAGCCTTTACCTCAGCTTTAGGATTAGCACCTTTAGTGTTTGAGGGTGGAGCAGGTAAAGAAATTTTACAACCTTTGTCGATAGTTGTTTTAGGTGGATTAGTGACTTCCACAGCATTAACTTTAGTTGTATTACCTGCTTTATATGCCAAATTTGGCAAACTTTTATTAGCCAAAAATTAGTCTTATTTTTGTTAGTCAAGGATTCAATCGATGTCATACTTTAAACTAACTTATGTAACTTTAGCTAGTGCTGGATTACTGTTTTTAGGAGCTTGTAGTAACAATCAGCCAACTACAAATACAAATAATAATCCAGCAAGTTCTATTTCTGGTACTCCATCACCTGTCGCAAAAATATCTTCTAATCATGGTGCTTCTAAAGGTGGTCAAGTTGTGGAAACAGGCAACTATCATTTAGAGTTGGTTCCAGAAAAAGAAGCTAATCAAACTCATCTGGATTTATATTTACAAACAGGTGATAGCCACGCAACCGTACCTAATGCTAAAGTGACTGCTCAAGTGCAACTACCCGATGGAAAGGCAAAGATTATTCCGTTTACTTATGATGCTAAAGATAAACACTATACTGGTCTATTAAAGGAAAATAAAGCTGGTCAGTATCAGGTAAAAATCTCAGCCGATGTCGAAGGGAAAAAAATAGACGGACGTTTTAGTTTTAATCGCTAACTAATCAAATTGTTAATCGTGAAGAGTCTTGGAGATTTTTCAATGACATTAAACTGCTTGCTGAATTTGTAAGTACAAATTGACAGGATGATTATGCTAGAAAAGTGGAAGAATCTGCTTCTCTTAATATATCTGAATATTGGATTGTAAACCTTCGGGGATTGGGTGATTTGCAATTTATTGGCAATCCAAAACATCCCAATCTCACTGTCTGTTACTTAGTTAACGGTGCGTATGAACAGCAACAATATCGTATAGGAGATACTATTTCATCTTATTTGTTACCTAATTTACGGCTAAAAGTTGACGATATTCGGCCGATTTAATTATATGAGAGTACTACTAGTTGAAGATGAACCAGACTTAGGTGCTGCTATTAAGCGAACTTTAACTCAACAAAAGTATTTAGTTGATTGGGTACAAGATGGTAATGAAGCATGGCTATATTTAGAAAATAGCTGGACACAATATACAACAGCTATTTTCGATTGGATGATTCCAGGCATTTCTGGTTTAGAATTGTGTAAAAAATTACGAAATTATCATAATCCTCTGCCTGTGTTAATGCTCACGGCTAAAGACAGCATGGAAGATAAAGTAGCTGGGCTAGATGCAGGTGCAGATGATTATTTAGTCAAGCCATTTGGCATGGCAGAGTTATTAGCAAGATTGCGAGCTTTGCAAAGGCGATCGCCGCAACTCCAGCCACAAGAATTAAAATTAGGTAATCTAACTTTAGACTATAGTAAAAATATAGTTATTAGTAATAATTTGGGTAGCAATAAACAAGAAATTACTTTAACTCACAAGGAGTTTCAGCTACTAGAATATTTTATGAAACACCCAAACCAAATTGTGACAACTGAGCAAATTCGCAACCAGCTTTGGGAAGTAAATGCAGAACCAGTGAGTAATGTAGTAGCGGCTCAAATGCGCTTGCTGCGGCGTAAACTCGCTAATAGTGGCTATGACCACCTGATTGAAACTTTGCATGGGTTGGGATATCGTCTCAATTTTACTGATGAATCAAAATAAACTGTTTCAATCAACACGCCTGCGTTTGGCACTTTGGTATGCCTTTTTTATGGCTGTGATTTTAAGTGTGTGCGGTTTTGGTATTTATAAAGCAATTTCTCATGCTCATTGGGTAACATTAGACCGAGAAATAGAATCAGTTGCGGGAACTTTACACGATACTATTGAACTAAAACTTCAACAACCAGGTAAATTAGAACCAATAGTAAATGAGCTTTTACCTAATATCTGTTTAGTAGAAAAAAATTGTATTTCAGAGACATTCAATTCTCAACGTCATACTCTTAGCGCAATTCATCAAGGTCATTACTATGTACGTTTGTTTGATAATTCTGGGCGTTTGTTTGCCATAGCAGGTGCTTATCCGACAGGAATATCATCCCAATTTAAAAAAGAATTATGGCAAACTCTACAAGATAATCAAGGTAAGTTTTATCATCAGATTTCTTTTACATTGCATACCCAAGACAATCGAGACTGGGGGTATATTCAAGTAGGGCGCAGTCTGGAAGATTTTAGCAGTTATTTAGATGCAGTAAAGCTCACTTTAGTATTAGGTTCGCCAATAGTTATAGTTTTAGTTGGTCTTGCTAGTTGGTGGACAGCAGGATTAGCAATGCGACCAATATATAAATCCTACCGACAAATTCAACAATTTACCGCAGATGTAGCGCACGAGTTACGGACACCTCTAGCAGCCACCCAAGCGAATGTGGAGTCGGCACTTTTAATGTCAGAATTGGATGAAATGGAAGCGCGGGACATTCTACAAACAATACAACGGCAAAATCAACGCCTCACGCATCTGGTAGCGGATTTATTATTACTGGCGCGTTTAGACCGTCAACCTGTGACAATACAAGGTGAAATTTGTTGTTTAGATGATATTATTAATGACTTAATTGAGGAGTTTGCTGCACTAGCGATCGCCGCCAATATAACGCTAACATCTAAGCTTAATTTGCCAACTCCTTTAAATATCCTTGGTAATCAAGACCAGCTATATCGTTTATTTTCTAATTTAATAATTAATGCGATTCAATATACAACAGCAGGCGGTAAAGTTACGGTTTATTTAGACCGCAGCGATTATCATGCTATCGTTCAGGTTGAAGATACAGGGATTGGTATTCCTCAAAACGAACTACCACGAATTTTTGATCGCTTTTATCGCGTGAATAGCGATCGCTCCCGCAGCAGTGGCGGTTCTGGATTAGGATTGGCGATCGTAAATGCCATTGTTCAGACACACCTGGGCAGCATAAATGTACAAAGTGAAATGGGTAAAGGTACAACTTTTATTATCAAGTTACCTTTTAATAACCGTTCGCTGAATACGGTTGGCTCTTTTTATCCATTCAAGATGATATTTAGTTCCTCCACTAAATAATTAAATTTCCTTTTTCAAATTTGTTATTTCAAAACATTTTCCTTTATTTGTGAAAAAACATGATATGCATCAATATATGATTCTGAATCATAGTTGCTTCCATCTTCGTTAACTTTAATCAAATTATATTCAATATTTTCTGCGTAGATAGCAAAAGTAATATTAAAAATTTCAATAAAATTAATCACGGATTTGCATTCCCCTTCGGGGAATTTCTCATAATACCGAATTAAATGAGCTATTCTTATTTCTAAATGATTGCGAGAATTTGGGCAAATTAAAATAATCTTGAGTAGGATAATTACTAAGGTTAGCGGGTGTCCATGCGAAAGCAACAGCACAAATAATCTTGAAGGTTCTCGACCATTTTCTGTTGTCAAACAATCTATTAAACGATTGCAGCTTCTTAAAAATAGGTTTTTATCTAAAATCTCTTCATCATATTCTGGCTTCCATGCAGATAAATTTTCCTTTAAATACTGGTTTAAAATTTTGACTAAATCCAGGTTATCTACAGAAAAAAATAAGTATTTACGAATACTTTTTTTAAAGTCTTTGAAAGTTTGATTATGAGTTTGCTTAATAAATATATTGGCTATATTTTCATAACTAAACAGACCTTTTTTAACGATAATCAATTTGATTAAACGTAAAACATCCTCACCTAAAATACTAGGGTTTTTGTAACGTGTATTGCTTGACGCAGCAGACTGGGAACGAGCAATATAAATTGCTAGGTCAAATTTAAACTTATCTTTGATTTGTTTAGAAAGTTTACTTGCAGCCTCTTGTTGCTCTTTTGGGTTATCAGCATTCAAAGATTGTGCAACTAATAAATAAGCAGCATAGCGATTCGCCCAGTGAACTTTGCTATGACTATCGTGTCTAGTAGCAAATAGCTTTAATTCTTGATAGTCATCGCTGTTAATAAAATTTCCTAACCATTGTTTATAAATATGTAAACTTTTATAACTTGTTTTTTGGAAGAAAATTTCATAATTAGCTAATAAGTTAATTAATTCTTGAATAGTGTCATATTTTCTTTTAGATGCCCAATTATTAACTACGATGTAGCAACACCGCTTGATAGTATTATGAAATTCCTGTTCATTATTCGCCAGTAATATTCTTCGGATTACTGGCATGGTCTTGAAACTTCCTGATTCTGAAAAACCGAAAAATAACCGTTTAAACTCTTGTAATACATCTTCTACGGATCGTTGATTAACAACTTCCATTAAGAAGTCATATATTGTTTCTTGCCCGATTGGTAAATTTAACGGAGGAAAATTAGATTTAACAATATCTTGTTCTTCTAATTCCGTATATAAACTATAGGTGGTCATGGTATTTATCAAGACCAATGAAGTATAGAAAATTATGTATTATTAGCTTACCGTTGACCATCAGTAGTATCAATTCTTTTTTCAAAGATTCAGTAATTTTTTGAATGAGATTTGATAAATTTACCTAATTTTTTTGAAGTTTAAGTTTAAACCGCTAAATTATTAAGAATAATTACGGAATTTTTACATATAACTTACGTATAAGGGTTAGTGATAAATTCGGTGTAAAGACGTAACTCCTGAGTCAAGCGATCGCCTGTTGTACAAAATTTTTGGGAATGCTGAGACAAGCATCAAAACTAAATGATATTTTTTATCAAAAACATTCAGAAAAAGCTGATAGATATTTGCAAAAGTTCTTGTGTAATTAACAGAGGCTGAGGCTGACAAAAGTTGGTATTTAAGGAACGAGACTGTTTTTTCTCGCTAAAAGTGGTATTCCAGCCCCCGAAGTTAACCAATCTCTGACATTTATTGCTTGATATTTGTACCGGAGCATTATAAGATTACAGAGTTTAGTGATAATAGGTGGCAATAACTATGAGCTTTTCCAGCATTGCTGTTGAGCAGCGTTCTAAAGAAGCTCAGGCTCTGAGGTTATTTTTGGGTTGTAGTTTGGCGGGTTCTCTTGCACTACACGTTGGCTTACTAGCTGCTGGTATAGGCAACTTTTTGGCAAGAGTGCCTGTTGAAGAAGATCCAATAGAGATACAGATCGTTGATGCTCCAGAACCAGAAAAGATTGTTGTGGAAGAAAATGTACAGGAGCGATCGCCTAGTCAACCAGTTATTAATAGTGTTAATACCTTAAGCAATGAGGTTGCTTTTGTTCCTCAACCCAAACCACAGCCTCAGTTAAAGTCACCTATTATTCCTCAAAAACAGCTTAATGCTCCTGTACCAGTACAAACAAATGAAGCACCTGCCGAAAAACCTGTTGTGGCTACCAAACCTGTAACTAGTTCACAACCACAAACTAGAAATGTATCAAATACAGCTAATACTAGTCCTATTACAACGCAGACATCGACAAACACTGCCAGTAGTTCAGGCTCTCCAGGCGGTGGTGGTGGCAGTTCAGGTTTTAGTGGTGGCACGGGAGTTTTAACTGGCAGTGGTATTGGTATAGGTATCGGTAGTGGCACTGGCACTGGTACTGGCACTGGTACTGGCACTGGTACTGGCACTGGTAGTGGTACTGGCACTGGTATCGGTAATGGCAATGGCAGTGGCATTGGTAGCGGTACTGGCACGGGTATTGGTAATGGCAATTCAGTAGCAGTCGCGCCAACACCACGTAAAATTCAAGCACCAGCCAACCGAGGTAATGGTCGTGCAGCCTGCCGTCAATGTGATAGTAAGTATCCAGAGCAAGCAAGACGGCGGGGCATTGAAGGCAAGGTTGAGGTTGCTGTTGACACCGATACCAACGGCAATGTTACTAATGTCAGATTGACCCGTTCTAGTGGGAATCGAGAGCTAGATGAGGCGCATCTCAGACAAGCCCGTGAGTGGAAGCTAAAGCCGAGTGAGAGCGGTAGGCAAGGCGTAGCAATTTCTACTAATTATGCTATCCGAGGGTCACGAAAATATAAAGAAGCCCAAGAACGCCAACGACAAAGACAAGCTAGAGAAGCAGAAAGGCAAAGACAAGCAACGTCCACTGCGAATCAAAGTTCAACTGATGAATCTCCCAGACGTAGGCGGCGTTTAACTTCAGGGACTATTGTTGATGTGACCCCAGAAGTTAGGCAGAGACGAGAATCAGTATCTACATCAGAAAACACTGCACCTCGTCAGCAATTGCGTCAGCCTATTAACAGCAATGTACCAAAACCACGTCAAAGCGAAGCAGCTACATCAAGTGGCGAAAACAACGCACCCAAAACGCAGCGTCGCCGTCGCCGTCGTCCAGATTCAGCAACAACTTCTGATAGTGCTAATAGGTTACGGAATGCACTGCGTCGTTCTCGGCCACAAACTGAGTCTGCACCTGCGGCTCCTGCGCCAGAAGGAAGTAATAATCAATAAATAGAAAGGGCGTGGGGAGTAGGGAGTGCTGAGAAAAAATACTAGCCTCTAGCCCCTAATCTCTAGCCCCTCTTTCATTCAAGAAGCCCCTCTGACACAAGGTGCTTCAGTATTTCCAGACGGAGGATCTGCATAAACCGCTAAAGTATGATAACCAGGGTCAGAGTTTGTATAAATAACTTCAAACGTATACAGTTTACTTTTTCCTTGTGCTTCGGTAATCACTGTTAAAAGTGTTTTATCAGTATTGGGCAGTCCGGGAATTTTCAGTTTAGGAATGCGCCGAAGTTGAATGACATTTGCGGCTGAGTTTTTACAATCTCCACTATTAACATTACGATCTTGCCCAAACTGCATACATACAGGCCCATCAAAATCTATAGTTACTTGGGATGGGTCATTTAACCAAACTTTTTTAATTGTTTCGCCTGCTGGCAGAAAACTTAAGTTTGTACCTTGCTTATAAGAAACTTTGACAGTAGGTACTATTCCACTTAAACCCTGAGCCTGACAAGAAAATATGGAACGCAAAACAGCATTCTGAGCTAAAGCACGCCCTGCTAGTAATAAAATTCCTACTGATATAATCGAGGATGCCAGTGATGAGAAATAAGAAGAACTGAAAATTTTTTCTGAAAGTTTGACTTGTTTCATGGCTGTAAACGCCAAAATGGATGAGTAGAGAATTCAAAATTTAAAAGAATTTATAAGCCAGAGTTAAAAAGCTAGAACAGATGCAAAATTATGAGTTTATATCTGCAACAATCGGAGCAATTTTGACTTCTGACTGCTAATACCAAGTTGCAATCAAAGATAGTAAATTGGGCTGATAGTAGGAATACTATTTCTGAACGCAACTTAGTATAAGTTATAAATTCTGATGACTAAAACTGCAATAATTGATTTACATATATTTCCACTTCTTTACCAGCAGGAATCAACCAGACGTTAGTTTGTTGGCTTAATTGAGCGATCGCCTGTTGGTTACGTTGTGAAATCTGCGGAATTACAGAGTTAAAACCACCCTCAAAAAGACCAGCTACAATGTTACGTTTGGGATTACTATTATCTACATAAGAAGTATTATTTGTAAACACAACTCTAGAATCGGTTCTGTTATATAACTCTGCGGCTTTGCCAATACCACCCAAGATAAATACTCCTAAGTCCATGCTGGCAATAGATCCACTGGAATTAGGAAATTTATTTGCAATTAATGGTTTACCTCTGACACCGCGAATAGTAATTGCATTATTGGGTAAGGCTTTTTGTATAACATTGCCCTTATCTACAGTGACAATTTTATTTACATTTAGCTGCACCAGACCTTGTTCTGAAAGTGACTTAATTTCAGCTAATAATTCGGTTTTTGCCGGGATGACAACTTCGCCATTTGCTGACTTTAAGGGTTCTTTTAATTGGATGACAAATGTATTTTTGTCTTCATCATCTTTGTCGTTATTTCTTGACCTAGTGGTTTCTCCAAAAATTGCTGTGGCTACTACCGCTTTGACACTAGTTCCAACGGGTACAGATCTCGTCCCTTGTGCTTCAGAGTTTGGCTGAGGTTGTGATAGTTCTGGTGCCACAACATTGTCATTGGCATTGTTGGGTGTTGGGGCAGCTTGGGCGACATTCACAGCAGATGTGCCAGTGAGGGATATCATACCGTAGCTGCCTAATTTAGCTAACCTTGCCCACTCTTGCAAGGGGTCTGGTGGAGGTGGTGGGGTAGTAACTGCTGGTTGTGATGGTGGGGAAACCTGGGTCACAGGAGGTAGCACAACGGTTGGCGTAACGGGTCGAGTAGCGATGCGATCGCCTAGTGCTGTTGGTCGAGGCAGATAAACTGTTGGTGCGGGTGTTGGTACTGCTTGTGTTCTGGTAGCAACATTGTTACGAGAGTTTGTTCTGCCATCTAACCTTGACAGTGTGTCTCCATTCCTCAAATTTTGTTGAGCGGCTGTGAGATCCTGTGCTTGTTCGGCAAGAGCTAATTTTGTTTTTAAAGTCTCGATTTCTTGTTCTAAATTTCGCTGGCGGGGAGCCGTGGTTGGTGGGGTAGTAATGGTAGCAATCTTATTCGCCTTTTGACCGCTTCCACCCATAAGTTGTGATAAAAACACTCCAGTTAGCATAACTACAACAAAGGTAGCCGATGCTACTAGGGTTAATTTGGCAAAGGGATTAGTTGATAGCGGTTGTTTAGCTTTAAGTTCTTGTGGGTCAGCAGTTAAACTTTCTGGAATGTCTAGTTCTTCTGTGGCTTCGACATTCACAGTTTTTGATTCGTCTTCAAAACCTACTAGTCTTGCTATTTTAGATTCCCAGTCGGAGTATTCTGCTGGTTTTGGCGGCTCCGTGCTGGGGTGGTTTGCCAGACTTTGAGGCGGAATTTCTGATGAAATGGAATATGAAGTCATAGTATATAGATTGCTGATAATTTCAGGAACAATTTTTGTCTTTTATGTCACATATATTGTAAATTTCTAGTCGAGCTTCGCCAAGGCGATAAGCTGCTAAATGCCACAGCGTTGGTTTTTGTGGTAATGTTGTGGCTGATTCGTCTACGGATCGAACTAAAATTTGCTTATTAAATGAACTTGAATCTCCTAATTTGTCATAATTAGTAAAACTTAATTGATGAGCAAACAACTCTACTTTCCATGCTCCCTCTGCTATTTGGGTTGGCTGGGAAATGCTATCAATCACTAATACATATTCAGAGCCGGTATTAATAGTTTCAAATTGGGAAGCTGATTTTAAATTAGTCAGTTCTAGCAATAATTTTTGCTTAATATTATTAGATAACATTTGGGAGCTAGTATCCCAGACTGTTTTTGGTGGTTGTTTTTCTGACCAAGTTAGCATTAAGCTCATGGTTTCGCCTACAAAGCGGCGAATTGTCTCAGGATGACGCTCAAAACTTGGTTTAGGATCTACGGTAATGGCTTGACCGTCTATCAGCTGTACTAAACTTCGCGGTGTTAATTGTTGTTTAAGAGCTTGTAACATAGACCCATGAAAAAAGAGCAGCAGTAAGGCGAACACATTTAAGCCAAATGTGGCGACTGCAAATAAAGGAAGAATGTTACTTTTTTTATTTTCTGTCTTGAGGATTTGCATGGTTCAAAGGCAGAGTGGCAGGGGAGCGGGGGAGAGGGTTTGAAGTTTTTACCCAAAATGTCAATTGTGCAACTTGTAGGTGCAATAGCTTATTTGATTATTTGTGAAAAGTTTATCTTAGAAAACTACTTCTTGGTCTTCTATTGAGACATTGACCGGTTTTATCTTGTTGATTACCGTACTCATCCAACAAACACAAATTACGAATTTCGTAAATTTCTAGTTTGTCTGTGCGTGTATTATAGATTGCTTTTTGGAGGTCGGTGCTATTTTCGCTTAGGGGATAAGGATAATAATCAATTGCACGGACTAATAAATCTTTATTAAATGATGTAACTCTTCTGCGGTTATCTGAGCGTTTGGTTTGAATTAAGTCAGCTACCATACCAACGCGCCATTTTCCGGGGGCAATTTTTTCGGGGGGATATAGGCGTTTAATAATTAATTGTGCTGTAATGCTTTGGCTGGGGTTGTTATTAAAAACTTCTGGCGGTGTGAGGTCGGCGATCGCACTTAAAAAACCTTGACGAAAATCTTCTGAAATTGCAAAACTAGCTATCCAAGTGCTAGTAGTGACATTTCTATTTCTGACCTGAATTCCTTTATCTGGTTTTGGTTTGGCGACTTCTTCAATAGATTGAGGTGGTAGCTTTCCCGACCAGTTAAACATGGCGACCATTGTTTTAGATACGAATCGCAGGATGGTTTCGGGATCTCTTTCTAAATCATCAATTGCACCTACTGTTTGACCATCTACCATTTGCACAAAGTTAGGTGGTTTTCTCAGGCTCAGTTGGCGAATATTTAAGCCTTGAATGATGAATAGAAGTAGTACTAAAATTTGCAAACTAAAAGTGGCGATCGCAAAAGTTGTCAGCACACTTCCTATTCGCTTTTCGTGTTTCTTTTTAAGGATATTGACCATATTATCACCCCCTATTCAACCTTAAAAAATACCCAGTTTAAACTCTATTTTTTACCAAAGTTTCTGTATTACTAATTGCGCTAAAAACTGCAAACCCTCCTGCTGCTGCCAATAATAAAGATAACAAAGGTGCTAAAACTCCCAAAAAAATTATAAACCACATTAAATCAGGATTATTAGAGTTGATATCTATAGTTCGGCTATTAACAACATCAACAATTACTGTGGCTGTCAATGCAGCAATAATATTAAAAGAAATCTTGGCAATCCCAGCAGATAAAAAGCCTGTAAGCCATGCAAAAATCGGCTTGCCTGCCACTGGCAATAATGAAGCACCTACTGCCACTGGCCCTAAAACTGCTATTAATAACATCGTAGCTTCCAGCAAATTTTGAAAAGCAAATTGCAACGAAATTAAAAAGTTTTTAATAGTTGTTTGGGCTGTGTTTCCTAATAGGGCATTAAATTCTGCATCACTGATACTACCAAATTGAATTTGATTAACTTGATTTTCTAATCTATCTATCCATCTATTATTTTTACCGTATACATTTCTATATTCCTGCCAAAGGTCAGTCAATTGATCATTTGCTCTATCAAAACATCTAATTTGTTGTTCACCAGTTAGTGCTTGGCAAGGACGCAATAAAGAACCAGCTATTTCTTCCGCAACACTCATATTTATGGCTTGCTGATAATTCCTATTAATATCGGCTGTGGTTACTACTTGCTGATTCACAAAATTGATATAATCTTTTAACCCTAAAGTTAATGCCGAAAGAATACTACCACTACCAGTGTTACTTAATAAAACAACGACAACAAAAGGCCAAATCAAACCAGATATCGGACGAGAATATTCACTGTAGATAACATCTTTCAGCCATTGCACCATAAAAAATAAAAGAGTACCAACAGCGAAAAACACTCCCAAATTTGTGAGCGCACCATATAAGTTATTCTGGGTGTCTGTTTGTAATAAACTAACCCATTGAGCGTCCCAACCTTCAGTAATACTTCTGGCGTTGACAGCACCATCTCTAAGGGTGTCGGTAAATGCTTGTAAAAGATAAAGCTGCATTTTGATTCACGTTGTTTGTCTAGGATTCATATTTAATTGTTGAAAAAACTTAGTAAATTTTTCTTCTTTGTTTACTGTTATCTATTGCTTGCTTCTACGAGTGCCTTGTTTTAGAGGTTGTTTGAAAAGTGTTAGCTGTGATATTAATCACATTATTACCCCCCTTAATCCCCCCTTATAAAGGGGGGAAATTGTCCCCTCCCCTTTCCAAGGGGAGGGTTAGGGTGGGGTAATTCCAGAACTGGTAGTGATTCGATAACTTGTGTGTACACGGGAACTTCTTGAGGGGGGCTAGGGGGACTCGATAAGTGCCTATCACAGTAAACCACTTTTCTAACAACCTCTTAGAAATAAAATCTCTATATATTAATTGATTATTTTTCTTCTTTTCTGCCAAATAAATCGATTTGGGAAGTGGTGCGTAAAAGTCTGGCGGCTTCTGCGGATGAATCAACTCTGCGCGCGCGATTTGTTTCTTCAACTTGTTGGGAAATATTAGTTAAATTTAAATTTGAGTATTGCAAAGCTTGGTTTGTTTGCACTGTTTGACCAAGAGTTTCGGCGTTAATTTTTGATTGTTCGGCAAGGATTTTAACAATTTGTAGTTGTACATTCGCTTGGCATAAAGGCGAAATCTGTGCCGCAGCCGCCCCTGCGCCTGCGCCCCCTCCTGCGCCCCCTCCTGAGCTCACTGCACGACACAAATCATTTGTAAGGCCTTTAACTAAATTACTTAAATCACCCTGATCAGCATCAGCTGCATATTGTGTAATATTTTCTAGACTCTCTTGTGCTTCGTTCAACTTGAATGCTAAACGCCGTTGTCCCTTTAGACCAAGCACTCCGGTTACAGCACTACGAGTAACTATCCGATTAATTTCATTACTAACTCTTGCACCATTAACTACAGGGTTGTTTTCAAATTTATTTGATATGAAATTATCAAAAATACGATCGCGAGCTTCTTGTCCCGCAGCCACTGGATCGGGTATGTTAAATAGTACTGGTTCACTGTTATTTTTCAGGGCAAATGGCGTTATATAATCTTGCTGGCCAAAATTGCTTTGAACATTATACTGGAGATAATTTTGGAAATCTTTAGAGTATTGTTCAAAATCAGATAAAACATCCCCCAGTCCCCCTTGTTCACCCAATCTTATAGCTACTGCGGGTAAGACTAATAAGCTAGAGAATGCCAGTGTAAGTAAGGTTGTTTTCCGCATAAGTTTTTGCCTAAAATTGTGTAAGTCAAAGCATGATATTTTTTAATATAAACCTAGCGATTTTTCTTGTGGTTTGGGTTTTTCATCTGTCCTAGATTAAGACAAGATATTCATCTTATAAGGGCGGCAAGATGCCTACAACACAACATATTTTAGAAATTTTATATTTATAATAATTTTCATTACTTTTTACCCTATTTAACTCCCCCGCAGCGAAGCTAATAACTGACGCGCAAATATAGATACCGCTTCATATTTATCTCTATGTTCTTGCATAGCTTTTTTACGTGCAGTTTGTTCGTGGGGGTTGTTAGCAACTACTGCTAATTGTTCGTACCCTGGATAGTAACGGCAGAATGTATAAATGCCGTTATCATCTAATAACCATTGGCTATAAACTCCTTCTTTGCGAGGGAAAAAGCTTTCGGAAGCATTGCGCGAAATGATGTCGCGGGGATATTTCAAAATACTGACGAAGCTATCAACTGCAACTGGTTGAATACGACCGATTAATCGGGTTGACAAGTTTTGCAAAATTTTGGATGATGCCTTTGATTTAGCAATCGTATCGGGGTCTTGGGCTGAGAGGATGACTCGAATCCCGGCTTTTGCACCGTTGGCGCAAATTCTGCCTACTAAATCTGAAATTTGGTCAAATTCAAATAAAATTGGGGCTTCATCAATAAAGAAGATAGAAGCTGGACTACTTAACGCACGTCGCAGGGCGGCGGAATATGCACTTAAAGATAAGACGGCTGCATCTTCGTTATCAGCGAGGTTCCGCAAAGCAAAGACCAAAAGTTGAGCATCGGTAGGAAAGCTAGAGGGTGCAGAAATCGATTGTCCAACACGACTGGAAAGCCAAAACCTTAAGCGGAGTTGAATTTGACTAAGTGCATCGTCAACTCTGCCACTGACAGAATCAAGGCGTAAATGTTCTGGCGAACAGAAGTAGAGAAAGTCTTTTAAGGTGGGGGTTTTTTCCCATTCTGGGCTACCAAAACCACCGTTTATAGCTAGGCGATAGCGTTCTTGAATGCCTTCATCGGCAAAGAAGGCTCCTAAAGCCAAGTTGAGCAGAGAACGGACGGTTTGCGCGAGTAGCTGATTTTCGGTAGATGAGCCTAAAACCATTGTCATTAAGGCTGATTCCAGAAAGCCGATATAATCAATCAAGCGATCTTTTTGATCTTCTGCTGAGAGCGACCTTAAATCTGGTTGTTCAAATAAGTTATTCGACTGTTTGGAAATATCAAAGTATGCGCCATTCCCCTCCATAAACTCGGTGTAGTCGGTAAACGTAGATGTCCCGTCTGGTTTAGGGAAGTCTAAGGCGACAACTGGAATATTATGCGCCAATGCTTGAGTTAAGATTCCCGACACTAAAACAGATTTACCTGCACGGGTAGTGGCAAACAGTGCCAAGTTTTTGTGCTGGTTAAACATATCTAAATGTATGGGTGTGCCACCTTCTTCTCCTACTAACTCAAAGCCATATTTATCTCCGGCTTTGGTCATCACTAAAGGCATTAATCCCGGCACTTCACTGGTTAAATACAACTGTCTGCGGTTAAATGGTTTGACTAATAAGCCTTCCCAAACTATGGGTAAAGTTTGCAGCCAAACTTTCCAGGCGTACTCTGTTTCTCTAATTACCTGTGCAGGCCGTTGAAAACAGTTTTCGATGTATCTAGTCGCTTCGTCTAATTTTTCTGGTGAGCGACGATGCACAAAAATTGCAATTCCTGTATAAATCGGTACGGCTCCTTCATACAACTGTTCTTGGGCTGCAACCGATTTTTTTAACTTTAATTGCGCGTTAACATCAATTGTTTTACTTTTTTCTTGCGCCATCAGTGCTGACATATTCGACTGTTTCAGCACCCGTTGCAATGTGGTTTTGACTATAGCCGGGTTCGCTGCGGTTAACTGACAAAAAATTTCTGTATCAACTACCGTTTCCCTAGCCAGCAGTTCCCATAAATACCTCAGTTGGGCAAATTTATTCGGCCAACCACCCGGTTTTTCGAGAAATGACATCGCCCCGATGTAATGATTGTTAATATGTACCCAACGGCGATCAGCAGTAGGTACACTCGATTCCATTAGCAAAGTTGTGCTGTGGATATTTTCAACCAGCAATTTGCTACTACTTAAATCAGGATTAACTTGCTCGTGTAGTCCATTTTCATCTAATGTAATTAATTGGGGAATTTCTATAGGTGTTGTTTCATTAAATCTTAACCATACTTCTTCCCAAAGTTCTTCTGAATTTAACGGTTTAATATCTAAACCCATTTTGTTAGATAATAACTGTTCCCAACGACAAAAGCCTTGCTGATAAGCGTTAGCAATAACAGTTTCTATCCGTTGATTTTCAATATCTTCTAGTTCGCCTTTAAATTTTAACCACCAAGATTCGGCTCGTCCTAATAGTTTTTCGATCCAATCATCGGCATTAGTAGAATTTGGTTCTATTGTATAAGTTACATAAATACGCAAAAATTTCGGCTTGCGAATCCCAGCAGCAGTTAGTTCTCTGATTCTGGCTCGTTCTGCCATGACTAGATACTTAATATCCCTCGATGGCGATCGCTTGATTAAGTCTCCTAGTTCTTGTTGACGCTGTTTGTCAGAACTAAAAGACCCCATGTGTAAGGTCATTCTTTCGCCTTCGGGGATATCTTTTAAACCAGACTCAAGGTTATTAAAAATAGTATTAATTTGTTCGCTTCTTAAAGTGGTATGGATACCTTTACACTCAAACCCAAAGACAAAACAAAATCTATCTTTTTGAGTTCCTTTGGTTAAAAGGTATGCGCCAATATCACGCCCATCTAATGCAATGCGTAGCATGGTCGCTAAGTGTAAAGCATCTTCAAATGGCGTTAATCTACTTTCTTGTCCTGGGGTGCCGACGCTCTTTTTTCCGATTTTTTGCTTCATGATTAATTTCCAGCAAGCTTTGATAACGAGCAAAGCCTCTAGTCCAAGTTGGAACTCCGATAAATTTACTTAAAAAACGCCAACTCCTACCACCAGACAATATCCACCAAGTTGCGATTCCCCAACCGGCGATTAAGATAGTCCACAACCATTTTTGAAAATCATCAGTGAATAAACCACCAAAAATCCCATTAATCAGGAAGTACGAAGTTAGGGCAATTACTAACCAAGGAAAAATTTGATCAGCAGGAACTGGCCCTAATGACGGTTGCGCTCCTAAAATTTGATTGACTGGACGAAAATCTTGCTCTCGTTCTCGTTCTTCAGACATACAATCAATTTAATCAATTACTGCCCACCACTACCAATCACGAAGCCTGTCAGTACATCAGCAATAGTAACAGCTAGAACAACTAATAGAGGTGTTCTGGCTATACTTTGCCAATCTTCATCTTTACGCACTGCGTTAATTACACCAATCAAAGAAACTGCAATATAAAGCAAGTAAATTCCCCGCAAGACATTAAAGATTAAACTAACTGCTGTTTGTGCGCCAGCAGCATTACTAGCTCCTGCTGGTGCGAGGTTATTTTTGAAAAAATCTTCGGCTCTTTTAAAAAATTGTGCTTGTGCAGGAGTTGCAAGGTAATCTAACCAAAATAAACTCAGAATAATGATTGGTGTCAAGATTTGTAACGCTACTCGCCAGCGTTGAGGTAAATTTACTTGTTGCCCTATTTGCTGTATAACTATAGCGATTAAACTGCCGAATATTAAACAAAAAAGCAGCACAGGACTTTTTAAACTGATGACGCTCAAAAATACAGCGCAAGCCAGCAAAAAGGGAACTGATTCTATGAATTTGCTTCGCGCTACTTCATATATACCTCTCAATTTAGAAGAGGTTTTATTGGTATTATTATCTAGTTTTTTGTGAAGGTTGCTTGCTCGATAACCCTGTCTAAACATCTGTCAATTCCTTAGTTATTTGTCAAAAAGATTAGTTGTTGCACCTTAGAAAGCCTGGATTTTTCATCCAAACAATAGTTCATTTAATAAAAATTATGCGTCAAGATTATAATATTGATTCATCTTATTAGTAATTATTAAGAATAAGTTAATAAATTCTTAACCTTGGGTAAAATCAGGGTGTTTAACAATCGCTAATCAAGTTTTTGTCCATAATACTGTTCTGTTTGTCATTGATTTATTTCATAATTATTTGTCTGAGCTATAACTTTTAACTGTGTCATTAGTTATGAACAACAAAATTTTTAGCATTTAATGTGTCCTTGTTGTTTAGATAACTGCAAAATAGGTTAAAAATTTTCTGATTGACATTCCTCCTTGTCTCACTCCTATTTTGTACTGCACTAGAAAACTAGTGTAATTGTGCAACTCTTGTCAATAAGGTTATTAAATGTTGTTTACTGAACTGATGGCTAATTTTTACACAGCGATCGCCTGAATTTGTCTGTCCATCCTCAGAGAAATACTGCATGGTTTCTCTATGATGCTGCTCTATTTTGAGACACAATTGCGGAGTTTTGTCGTCAGTGAGCGATCGCAATTGATACTGGTTTGAATTATCAGTAAATGAGCTTTGCCCTACGTGATTACCCGCAATTTGATTGAGGTTGATGTGGAGCATTTGCACGTTTTTGTTAAAGGAATTGAATTTGTCAGTAATTTTGTCAAGTCTAGCACAATTGCAACTGTATTTTTTATACGAGAAGAATAAACAGTTTGCCATTGATCGAGCTAATCAGCCAATTAGCCTCATTTGTCAACTCAAGCCTACACTCATGCATAGCACAGTTGTAATCGGAGAATATACGGTGACTGTAGAACTGAGTTTTTGATTTATCTGGGTTAATTACCTAACTTATGCAAACTTATCCGTAAATAAACTGATACCAAGACAGGGAATATAAAAGCTAGATAAAAAAGTGGTGGTAGACTATATAAATCCCGTTAGATTACTGAACATATTGGTGTAAGGAGGCAATAGGTAATAGGCAACAGGAAATAGCAAAGAACGTAGGTAAAAATTTACTGATTTTTGCAAATATCAAATCTTATTCCTACAAGTAATAAAAGCTAGAAAAAATAAATTTATTGGCAAGTATCAAATTTAGAGAATAATTTATCTAGGAATGCGCTTTGATTACTGAACATATTCGTGTAAAGAGAAAACAGTTCAGTAATTCAACTGGCTGCCTATATTTTTACCTTTTAGCACTAGTTTCAGAAATTGGAAATGAATAGCAATACTCGTTTACAAACAGTTTTAGCTGATACATCTGTTGCTATTGTATTACCAGCGATCGCTCAACTCAACCTGCCCAACTGGTGGTTAGCAGGGGGCGCAGTACGTAACAGCGTTTGGCGTTCTATCTTTGGCGATACCTGCGCCTTAGTTATCAAAGACTTTGATATTGCCTTTTTTGACGAAGCCGGCGATCGTTCTCAAGAACTAGCAGCCAAAGCTAAACTCACAGAAAAATTTCCAAATTACCAGTTTGATGTCAAAAATCAAGCGAGTTTTGCCCGTTGGCGACCAGGCCGCCGTCCCTACACCAGTACAGAAGATGGTGTGCAAGATTGGTTGCACACAGCCACAGCCGTCGGTGTACGCGTAAATGTTCATGGAGAGTGGGAATTCTTCACTCCTTACGGATTAGATGATTTATTTAATGGCATTATTCGACCAACACCAGCACATATAAATAACCCTGATGCTTCTAACAAAGCATCAACATTTCTCGCAAAGTGTCCCCATCTTTGGATGGCATAGCAGTAATCAGTTAACAGTTAACAGTTAACAGTTAACAGTTAACTTAATCCCAATTCTCGTTTGAGCAAATTAATAGAATTCGCTCCAATATAATTTTCTACCTTAATTAGTTTTGGTAGGCGGATGATATCTTCAACAGCAGCTTGTACTGCTGTTTGTACTGCTTTAAAACTTGCCATATCACTGATGATGACTTCAGCCCGCTTTACAATTGCCTGAAGTTTATAAGTATCTTTTGGTTGGGCAGTCATTACTAATAGATCCTCTCCTCTTAAACCGTGGAGGATGACTTCGGCAGCACGGGCGATTCCTGTACTGAGGCTGACTATGCCTATACAATTGTCTTTTGGCAGGTTTTTTACCAGATTTAATTCTTTACTGTAATCATAAATATCCAAGGGAATTACTCTCACAGCTTTTGGGGCAGCAATTTGTTCTACTTCACTAATGAAATAGCGACTGGTAACTACTGTTGCTGAGTTAGTCTTTTCTAATACAGATGCTAATTCTTCCATTGGGATCAACTGAATGGGGATTTTTAGTGTTTGTTCTAATTCATACACCATCAATTCCCCAGCCCCAATATCTTGAGAAGGAACGGCTACCAGCACTTGAGAACTACAACGCAAACGCCAATCCATTTCGGCTAAAAATAACTCACGCGCTTGATTAAGAGAGCAGCCTTGGGCTAAAAGTTGGTCAAGTGCTTGCTGCACAACTTTATAGGCTGCTGGGTGTTCTTGCATAATTGGTGATTGCAATCTGCTACCACCCTCATGACCTTGAGCGCGGACATAAATTCCCGAACCTGCCAGACTTTCTACTAAACCTTCATCTTCTAGCTGTCGGTATACTTTGCTAATGGTATTACGATGTAATCCAGTTTGCATGGCTAACGCCCTTGTGCTAGGCAATTTGTAAGCGGGTGGATATTGCCGAGATGCGATCGCAAACCGAATTTGATTAAATAACTGCGTAGATGCGGGAATCTCACTATCTGGCTGAATACGAAATTGAATCATTACCAAAGCTCCTAAATCAAGTAGCAACAAGCACTAGTACCGCAAGGCGGAAGTCAAAAGTACTATGGAATAAGCTGTTTAGAACTTTTTAATGGTCTGCTTATTTACGCCGTGGTTTACTAGCTCAATTAACTACTTGTTAAATTTTTGACATATTGAAATATTTTTTAACTAAGAAATTTTTAGTTGATTCACTTTTGGTAAGCTATTGGGCTTACAAGTTGCTCTATTGAAATTGTGAATAAGAGACTCAAACCCTCTCCCCTGCTCCCCTACCCCCCTACGGTCTAAACTGTTCTCTTAGGTGTTTAATAGCTTAGTTGATTCCTGCCTGAAAAATAGCCTAATACTGGCATAGTTATATCAAACAATCACACAGCATTGGTAAATCCTATTATGACAGAGCTAGCAATCGACACTTCATGGGTTAAAATTTTGCAAAATGGTTTGCAAATCTCTGCTTACCTAGCACAGCCACAAGCACCAGGTGCTTACCCTGGAATTGTGGTTATACAAGAAATTTTTGGTGTTAATAGCCACATTCGAGATGTGACAGAACGAATTGCCAATTTAGGGTATATAGCAATAGCACCAGCATTATTTGAACGTACAGCACCCGGTTTTGAAGCTGGTTACACCCCAGAAGATATTGAGGTTGGCAGAAAATACGCTTGGATGCAAACTACAGCATCAGAATTACTCAGCGATGTTCAATCCGCCATTGATTATCTTAAAACCTTGCCACAAGTAAAACAGGATGCCTTGGGTTGTATTGGCTTTTGCTTTGGTGGTCATGTCGCATATCTGGCAGCTACCTTACCAGATATCAAAGTCACAGCATCTTTTTATGGTGCAAGGATTACTACTACTACACCTGGCGGCGGGGAAGCTACCTTAACGCGTACCCCTCAAATTCAAGGTACACTCTACGCTTTCTTTGGCATGAAAGATGCCAGCATTCCTCAAGAACAGACAAACGAGATTGAAGCAGAGTTAGAAAAATACAAAATTCCGCATCGTATCTTCCGCTACGATGGAGCTGACCACGGATTTTTTTGCGATCAGCGTGCCAGCTATAATCCAAAAGCTGCTGCTGATGCTTGGATTCAGGTACAACAACTGTTTAGTCAGTTAAACTGAATGTCTTTGGTCATTAGTCTTTTGGTCATTAGTAATCACCAAGGGCAAATGACCATTTAAAAATCAGTGGTATTAGCTAAATAACAATTAATTTTCAATAGTCATGAATTCCGAATCGAATCTATCTCAAAAAGCCAATTCGTCTTTTACAATGGACGATTTTGCCAAAGCACTAGAAAAACACGACTACCAGTTTCAAAAAGGACAGGTGGTTCACGGCAAAGTGTTCCAACTTGACCCGGATGGCGCGTATGTCGATATCGGTGGTAAGGCATCTGCTTATATTCCCCGCGATGAGGCTTCTTTGAGAGCGGTAACTGATTTATCGGAAGTTCTGCCGTTGCAAGAAGAACTAGAGTTTTTGATTATCCGAGAACAGGATGCAGAGGGTCAAGTAACTCTATCTCGAAAACAGTTAGAAATTCAGCACATCTGGGAAAAATTAGCGCAAATGCAGGAAAATTCCCAAACGGTGGAAGTCAGGGTAACAGGTGTGAATAAAGGTGGTGTCACCGTTGATCTTCAATCTTTACGTGGGTTTATTCCGCGATCGCATTTAGCTGAACGTGATAACTTAGAAGCACTTAAAGGTCATACTTTAACTGCTGGTTTTTTGGAAGTAGACCGCAACAATAAAAAACTTGTACTTTCTCAACGTTTAGCAACTCGTTCTAGTAGCTTCAGCTTGTTAGAAATCGGTCAGTTAGTTGAAGGTAAAATAACTGGCATTAAACCATTTGGTGTATTTATCGATTTAAATGGCACAAGTGCCTTGCTGCATATTAAGCAAGTTAGCCAAAAATTCATTGAATCTCTCGAAAAAGTCTTCCAAGTCGGTCAAACAATTAAAGCCGTCATTATTGACTTGGATGAAGGCAAAGGTAGAGTTGCACTTTCTACCAGAATTTTAGAAAATTTCCCTGGCGAAGTGCTGGAAAATATGGATGAAGTCATGGCTTCCGCAGAAGCACGCGCTCATCGCGCTGCTAATAAAATGGCTGAATAGCTGTTAATGGTGTTGACGGTTGACGGTTAACCGTCAACCGTCAACAGTTAACAACCTCGTGTGTTCTAGTTTAAAGAAGATTTTTCCAAGCGATAACTCTTTCGTAGTTCCTGCAAAGTGTCTTCAGGGAAGGCAAATTTAATTAAACCCACTAGTTCGCCCCAGCTTTGCAACATAGGTTCCGAAAGAGCTTGCCAAAACTCGTTGGCATAAAATTCTGCCCACCACTCAGGTGCTTGCTTTCGATAAGCATAGTCATGTTGCTTGCGCCACCGCCTACGCCATTTGATAAAGTCGGCTGGTCTGGGTGGCGTTACCCCTAAAATTGGTGGAAAATCTGCATAACTGACAAATCTGCTAATACCTTTGGCGTGGACGTAAACCATATAACGCCAGCATTCGATTGTATATATATCACCAAAGCCAATCCGAAACATCAAGCAAATTGCTTCTTCTGTAACAAATCGTGCTAGTGGATGCTGAAGTGAAGATTTGTGAATAATTTTAGATGCACGGATGACAAGCCCTGTTGGCTTGAGTGATGATACCATGAAAATACCTGTAACTTCGGTAGAATTTACCCTGTCGGTGTTTACGGGATGCTTTTTGTAAACAATGCGATCGCCTTTCAGTTTTCCAGGCCGGAGGGCGATCATTTTATATAATATAGGTAAAAGACTTATACAAGTCAATTGTCAATTAAACTATGGGAATGATTCGCCTCAAGATTCGAGAGTTTGCAGCAGACAAGGGTTGGAGTTTGAAAGAAGTATCTGACCGTTCTGGTGTAGTTTACAGCACTCTCAGAACTTACGCGCGATCGCCTGGATTAGCCACTGTAGATTTTACCGCCATTCAGAAGTTAGCCAGAACTTTTGATGTGATGATTGAGGAATTAGTTGAGGTCGTTCAAGAATAAATATCTTACTCCCTATTCCCCACTCCCTACTCCCTAGTTCTCATAAATAGCGTGATAACACTTCAGCAGTTACGTTTCCGGTTTTTTCCCAACTAAATAAATTCGCCCTGGCGATACCTTGCTGGGAAAGTTGCGATCGCAATTGTGCATCTGACGCTATTGTCTGCATAGCGGCGGTAATTTCTGCACTGTTGTAAGGATTAATTAGAATTGTGGCATCACCAGCGACTTCGGGTAAAGAAGAAATATTCGAGGTAATCACTGGTGTACCACAAGCCATTGCTTCTAAAACAGGGAAACCAAAGCCTTCCCAGAGACTAGGAAAGACAAGTGCGATCGCACCATTAATAATTATTGGTAACTCTTGATAATCAACATAGTTAAGGAACTTTACTTGATTAGTTATTCCTAATTCCTTAACCTGCATCTGCAAGGCTGGAGTGTAACGCGGATCTGTTGGCCCTGCTAGCCATAGTTCATAATCCTGATAATTTGGTAACGTAGCAAAAGCACTGATCAGGCGGTGGAGATTTTTGTAAGGGTCTTGTCTACCAATGTAAAGAAAGTAGTTGCGAGTTGGTAAATTGAGATAGTGAAAGTGGGTGCGATCGTGTGCTAAATGAATAGGGGTAATTTTACTAGCTGGAATTTGGTAAAAATCAATAATATCGTCAGCAGTAGCCTGGGAATTACAAACAACGTGTTGCGCTTGCTTTAGGACTTGGGGAATATAGTAGTTATGGTAGAGTGTCAACGGTGAGAAGCGTTTAGGAAAGCGTAATGGTATTAAATCATGCGCCATAGCTACAAAACGACAGTTGCTATGAAGCGGTGCTTCTGGTAAGGGTGAAAATAAAAGTTGCGATGTCTGCGACTGGCTATGTCCACGTAATTTCTGATAAATCTGTGGTAATTGAAATTGTGTCCACACTAAGCGGCGAAAATGTCCTGCTGTACCATGAGCAGGAGTAAGATTATTTGGTATGGAATAGCAATTAAATTCCGGATAGTTGTAGGCAGTTAATAAAGTAGGATTCAGAGATTTTAAATAAGGAAAAATATTTTGGGCATAATTACTAATGCCTGTTGGTTTATCTAATAGTATAGATAAATTAACAATTAGTTGAGGGGATGAGTAATTATCTTTTGTATTCATTAAATAATTGTTTATAAAATCCGTGCTACTTCAATACGTTCTCTGTTCGTAAACAACCGGAAAAATTTGGAAATAATTACTTGGAATTTTCTTTTAGCAGCACTAATGTCTATCACCCATATATCGCCGCAAATACATTAACACACCACTAATTTTTCCTAGTGCTACTTGTGGTTTAACAAGGAATAAAACGAGGGAATACGAAATGAGTCTGGTTAATCTAACTATTTGTATTTCTTTATTTGTATATCTCTCTAAAGTTAATAAATAGCTGTATGTACTGTGTTTAATTTTTAGAAAAATATTTTTATTAGTTATTGAAGATGGTTGATGAATAACACTAAACTGTTTAGTTACTGCAATTAAATGCCCTTGTTGGGCATAGCGTCTACAAAAATCGAAATCTTCATAATATAGAAAGTACGCAGGATCAAATAGAGGTATTTCCGAAAAATTGCGTAAATTAATGATTAAACTACAGCCGGAAATCCAATCACAAGTTATATAGTCTTTATCTGTATTTGTTAATAAGTCTTGGCTGATAATAGCACCAGTTGCAGGAATAAAATTACCACCACCAAACCATACTTCACCTGTAGGTGTATAAATAATAGAACCAATAATTGATAATTCGGGATGAGAATCAACAAATATTTGGGCTGTGGCTAAACAAGGTTCTGCTAAATAAGCATCAGGGTTAATTATCCAAACAATTGCTTGCTTATCTTGATGGTAAATATATTTTATGCCCAAATTGCAAGCCTTACCAAAACCGATATTAGTTTCAGCATTAATAATCTGTACAGATTGATTTTTGAAATTATTAATCTCAGTATCTTCTGGAGAATTATTGATGATGATTATTTTATAATTGATTTCGGTACTAGATGGTAACGAATTAATTAGTTTTACTACTAACTTTGTGGAGTAATAGTTAACAGTTAAAAAGTAAATCATGTCAGTTCAATTTGACAATCATCACCAATCAAAAATCTCAATGCTTTAGGACGACGGGGTGCAATTGTTAATTCTGCACGTTGACCGATGACGCTATCAATAATACGCTGATTAATTCCGGCAATTTTAGCACCTTCTAAAATTACGCTATGTTCTAAATCTGTATCGATTAGGGTTGTATTATTAGCAATACTACTATAAGGGCCAATAAAGCAGTTTTCTAAATAACAATTGCTACCAATTACCACCGGGCCACGAATTGTAGAATTAATAATTTGAGAATTAGCCCCAATTTGCACTCGCCCAATAATCTGACTATTAGCATCAACTTCACCGTCATTAGATGCTGTTAAATAAGTGTCAAGAATTATCCGGTTAGCTTCTAGCAAATCATCTTTTTTACCAGTATCTAGCCACCAGCCTTCTAGGTTACAGGCTATAACTTGCTTTTGCTGATCTATTAAACATTGAATAGCATCGGTAATTTCTAACTCGCCTCTTTTTGAGGGCTGAATTAGCGAAATCGCCTGATGAATAATCGGGGAAAAGAAATATACACCCACTAATGCTAAATTTGATGGGGGAATTTTGGGCTTTTCAACTAATTGTAATACCCGCCCTGCGTCATCCACCTTCGCCACACCAAAGGCACTAGGATTGACAACCTCACGTAAAAGAATTAACGCATCCGGTTGTTGTTGGGTAAATTTTTGTAGGAAGTAACTTAAATCACCTTGCTGAATTAGGTTATCACCCAGATACATAATAAAGGGTGAATCTGCTAAAAAGGGACGGGCGATCGCCACAGCATGAGCTAGTCCGGCTGGCTGGTCTTGTACAATGTAGGTAATCTTCGCACCAAAAAGTTCGCCATCTCCAGTTTTGTTTTGGACTTCTGTCCCCGTTTCTGGGCTAATCACAATCCCAATATCAGTGATCCCAGCCGCAACCATTTCTTCAATCCCATACCATAAAATTGGTTTATTGGCAACAGGAACCAGTTGTTTTGCACCTGTATAGGTGAGTGGGCGTAGACGTGTACCTTTACCGCCAGAGAGAATTAGTGCTTTCATAATGATCAAGATTTAGAGAGCCAGTCTTTAAGCATTAGTCTCAGTCTTTGTCGCCAATGGGGTGGGTAAGTTTTTAGAACTTGTGATATTTTCCCACAAGCCAGGACAGCATATGCAGGGCGACGGGCTAAGGTGGGATATTCGGCGGTGGTGATAGGAACAATGTTTTGGACTGTCAGAGGAAAACCTAGCTGTTGTGCTTCTTCCAAAATCGCTACAGCAAAGTCGTACCAGCTAATAACACCACTGTTGGTGTAGTGGTATGTACCAGCAATGTCTGGTGTTAACTGGGGGATAAATTGGGCGATTACCTCAGCGATATCATACGCCCAAGTAGGGCTACCAATTTGGTCTGCAACTACACGAATTTCTGGGCGTTCTTTACCCAACCGCAGCATAGTTTTGACAAAGTTACTTTTACCAAAACTGCCATAAACCCAAGCTGTACGGAGAATGATGTGATGGGGATGAGTTTCCCCAATTGCTATTTCTCCGGCTAGTTTAGTTTTACCGTAAATACTTAATGGGTTAGTTGCATCAGTTTCTTGGTATGGGCGACATTGCTGGCCGTCAAAAACGTAGTCTGTGGAGATGTGTATTAAAAACGAGCCGATTTTTTGACTTTCTGCGGCGATAATTTCGGGTGCTGTCGCATTGACGGCTGTAGCTAGTTCGGTTTCGGTTTCGGCTTTATCTACAGCCGTGTAAGCGGCGGCGTTAATAATTATTTGTGGTTGGATTTCTCTGATGATTCGACGTAGGCTATCAGGTTGAGTCAGGTCTATGTCAGGGCGTACAAGTGGAATAACTTTATGTTGCGGTACGAGAATTTGTTGTAGTTCTTGACCAACTTGACCATTGCTACCCAGTAGTAAGATTGATTTACTCATAGACTTCTGCACTTTTAAATGCCTGACCGTTGCTATCTTTAGCTGATAGTATTGGTAGTTCTTTGATAGGCCAGTCTATAGCTAAATCTGGATCATTCCATACAATAGTGCGATCGCCACCAGGCGCATAGTAATCTGTAGTTTTGTAAAGAACTTCTGCAACTTCGGAAAGTACAACAAAACCGTGAGCAAAGCCAGGTGGTATCCACAATTGGCGTTTATTCTCCGCACTGAGTTCATACCCTACCCATTGTCCAAAGGTAGGCGAGCTTTTTCTAATGTCTACAGCTACGTCAAAAATACTACCAACCACAACACGGACTAATTTACCTTGAGGTTGAATGATTTGGTAATGCAGTCCGCGCAGAACATTTTTTTTGGAACAGGAATGATTGTCTTGAACAAAGTTAAAAGTAATGCCAGCTTTATCAATAAATTTTTGCTGATTATAAGATTCAAAAAAAAAGCCGCGCGAGTCAGTGAATACTTGCGGTTCGATGAGGTAAACGTTAGAGATTTCAGTGGGTATAAGTTTCACGGGTATTGATGGTACTGTTATTGGCAAGAATAATTTAGCACGTAATCTTTCTCCAACTTAAAGTGTAATTAAACTTCAGTGCCACAATTTACCAAGTTTACCGATAAAACCATGAAACGTTCCTAACAAACATGCCCATATCTTTATGTTTTTATATTCATGGTCAAAAAGTATAATTTTTATTATAGTAAAAATTAAATATTTGATTCGTTTTAAACTGCTCGTCACTTTATACAAGCCTTGAGCATAGCGAGTCTCCAAATAAGTATGGTTCCTACAAATATAGTAGTGACGTATAGGCGGATATTTTTGTACTAAGAGATTTCTATTGATAAATTTAATTTCGCTAGGATGGCCAAAATTGTGATGCATAATGGCATCAGTAACAATAAAGTTGTGATAACCTGCCTGCTTTAGCCTTAATCCATAATCGAGATCAATTCCATCAATAAATAAATCTTCTCTTGGAATAGAAATAGTTTTAGCAGTTGTTAAAGAAATCAAAGTACCAGAAGTTATAGGTGCATCGCATTCATACAACTTCTTCTGCTGATGCTGACATCCAGCAAAATGATCTTTAACGAAATTTGCCCCTTCAATAATATTATTATTTCTAAGATCAATGGATAAAGGCGCGATAATGCCAACTTTATAGTTGTTTTGAGATACTTCTCGATAAACTTTTAAAAGATTTTCTAAACAGCTGAAAGCTGGAATACTATCTTGATCAAAAGTCCATAAAAAATCATATTTATAAGAGAATAACCTTTTATAGGCAATTTTTAAACTACCAGAGACTCCTAAATTTTCGGGAGAATAAATAACTTCTAAATTACTATTATTAACTGAAGGTTGCAGACATACTTTTTTATCATTGGAGTTGTCTACAATTAAAATTTTTTCTACTGGGGTTGATTGATTTTTAATTGCTGAAATAAAAGATGCAACTGCCTCCGGGTCTTCATAAGCAGTCACACATACTAATATCTTAGGTGTGCTTTTCAATTTTTGTCCAAAATGGCTTATTTTTCTAATGAGTATTTTGGTACTGAGCAACTCATGAATTAAATAGCTTCTTTAATTATCAAACAACCACAAATAGTTATTTTGACTCCAGTACAATTAAATCCTGATTGCATTCAACCCCTCCTGGCAAAAACAAAGAAACATACCAATCAGAACAAAGATTCTCTAACCACCATTCTGGTGAAATATAGGCTTCACCCCAACTAGAGCTAACTACTCCCCAATCTCCTTTTGGTCCAAATATATCTATGAAGGAAAATCCTTTACTGTACAAATTTTCTTCAATCTTATTCAATGTCTGTGCCGAGTGTCGTCCACTCTTTGCATAACAATTTAATGACTGATAGCCATGAGTTGTAAATATAAGATAACCCCCAGGACGAATTATACGTTTCATTTCTGCAAACCACTCTAATGCAGCAAGTTCGGAAAAATGAGACCAGATTGAAATAGCATAAACTAGATCAAAAGTTCCTGTAGAATATGCCAGTGGTGGTACTTGTGGGCTAACTGTAAAATTAATATTTCGCAGGTAATTTTTTGCCCAGTCTATGGCTACCTCATTAGGATCGCAACCATAAAAATTAATTTCGGGGTATGCAGTATTGAGAACTCTTAGAATACGCCCTGATGAACATCCAAAATCTAATACACTAGAACTAGGTTTTAATTTTGCTCCAACTTTGTGCATAGCTTCCGTTATTAAATCAGCATAATAGAAGCTACCTCCTGCACTAAAAGGCCCACGAGCCATAGAATGTACATTTTCTGGAGGCATTGCACTACTCAATCCAGTTTTTTCTAAAAGAATTGGTACGCTATAATAAACTCCAAGATGCAGAATTGTATATTTGTAACCTATTGAATCAGTCGGTATATCTTTTACAAGCTCAAGATGCTCTGTGTTTAAATGTTTCTCAACAATTGCAATATCATCAGTATCTAGACGAGAAAAAAGAGTATTTGTAACTTCACTATGACTTAATTGATAAGCTCTTTGTTCCCGTTTTATAAAATTGCTTAGTTGATTTTTATGAAGCATTGTTCTGCAATTGTTGTTTAATTAAACTGTAAAGACTATTAACTTGGTAATTCCAATTATTTAACTTAGATATATATTTCAGAGAACTATTTTTTAAATTTGACAATAAATTTCTGTCATTATATAAATGCATCAATCCATCGCACATAGATTGTGGATCTTGCTTAACAAGGTAACTGTTCTCAAGATGTAATAAGTCATAGGATGTATTTTCTACATCTAAATCCATTAATACACATCCACAAGCCATTACTTCACGAGCTACTAAAGAAAGATTACTGGCAGATGGAGCAATACAAACATCACATAATGAATAAAGTTCTGATAGTTCGTTAGTAGTTAGCATACCTAAATTGTAACATTTAAAAGGTACAGGAGGTAGCTCATTCCATCCATAAGCAATTATAGTAATATCTGTTGCTTTTTTAGAGAACAAATATAAAGCCATTAATACTAATTCAAAACAGCGTCTAGGAGTTACGCTACGACCATAAAAACAAACTTTAAAACTTTTATTGTTACAAATGGATTTAATTTTTTCATTTGAAATTGTAGTTTGAGGAATATATAAGTCTTTATCTACTACAATGTCATAATAATCAGCTTTTACGCCATACTTTTGTCGCAGTAGATGCGTCAGCCAAGGGCCTAAGGTGATATGGTAGTAGTTGAAATAATAGGTATTTTCAGCTAAGTACCAATAACTTCCTGCTGAAAAGAATAGGGGTTCATAGTCTTGAACAAAATAGACTTTTAAATTAGCATCAAACGTTAGTCCAGCATAAGCTGTAATCCAAGAAGTACAAACCAAAACATCAGCTTTTTCATATTCTGCGCCAGGCTTGTATATTTTGACTTCCGCATCAATATTTTCAAAATAATCGCAGATTTTTTCCTTAATTTCTTCAGGAGTTAAGCCAATTTCAAATTCTTTGACTATGTAGATAGTACATTTACAACCTAAATTTTCTAATCCTTTAACAAATCTAAACAAGTTCTTATGTCCACCAGAACCCTTAGAGAAAAAAGGTACAAGCCAGGTAAAAGACAAATTATGGATATCTACACTCTTGTTATTAAAAGCTCTATTATTGAGCAATATAGAATTACTTCTATGTTTTAATCCTTCCAGTATGATTTGATGAGTATCTGATAAATTATTTTGAATGGCTTCTATGCTAACAGGCTGACTTTCAGCAACAACAATTTCCGGGGGCATTTCTACTATCGGTGAAAGTTTCTTAATTATTAGCGAAATAGTTGCCTGCAAACCTATTTGATTTATTTTTGTTAAAAATTTTCTGAATGCTATTAACAAAAATCTTTGCTTAGAAATCATTCTATTTATTCCTCATTTTTTGTGCTTGTCCAGAAAAAAACATTTGGGCAAAGTAATCAGGAATTTTATCGTGTCGAACTCCTAAAAATTGACCACTGATTCTGCCCATATTATTTAATACGCGCATAAGCATCCAATAATATTTTTGCTGAACCGATAATTCCGGATTTTTTCTAATTATTTGAATATCTCCAACAGATAGACCATAAATTGTTTTGAAAGAACTTAGAATTGAATCTTTTTGAACAAGCCCTATTTTGATATAGGCACGATATTCATCAAAACTTCTTTTGAACCACTCTATTGGAGAATAAGTATGCGAATGATAAACAACTGCGCTGGGTTCATAGCATTTTATATAGCCTTGTTCTAAAATATCTTGTGCCCAAATCTGATCTTCGGACATTTCAACTTGTCGAAACGGTATTTTTTCCCAAACTGATTTCCTAATACAAGAGTTATTATTAGAAAAGAATACATAAATACCTTTGTTGCTTTCATAGCTCTCATCTTTTTTCCATGTTTTTCTAACTAGGGATATAGTTTTTTCAAAATGGTAATCTAAGTTAAAAGCAACTATTGGATCACATTTAGGTCTAGCTATATGCTTACCAAAAACTCCAGCTATCTGGGGATCTTCCAAAAAAGGCTTTACGAGATTACTTAGCCAATACTCATTAGCTGGTGTAGCATCTTGAGTTATAAAAGCGATAAATTCACCTTGAGATTCTTGTACACCAAGATTACGAGTTAAGCCATGATTAAATTGTGCAGGAGGAATTTGAATTAATTTAACATTATGCTTTTTAATAATTTCTAATGAATTATCTTTAGAACCCGAATCAATGACAACAACTTCATATTTAAATTCAGTTTTTTGAGTCAAAGTAGCTGTTAGAACTTCATCTAAAAATTCTTGACCGTTTTTAACCGGAATAATTACTGAAACTAGGGTAGACATTGTAATTTTTTGTTGCTATTGATTAATAAATAAGTTATACTAAGGCTTAATATATAATGCTTTTATCATTTTTTTAAAAGATATAAGTATAGGCTTAAATTTATTCCAAACAGTTTTGATTGTACCAACATTACTATTCTCTATTTCTATGATTTCTTCATAGGATTGTTTCACTGCGGCTTGAGATCGCGCTAATTCAGCCTGAGTTTGTTGAAGTTGAGACTGCGATCGCGCTAATTCAGCCTGAGTTTGTTGAAGTTGAGACTGCGATCGCGCTAGTTCAGCTTGAGTTTGCTGAAGTTGGGATTGCGATCGCGCTAGTTCAGCTTGAGTTTGCTGAAGTTGGGATTGCGATCGCGCTAGTTCAGCTTGAGTTTGCTGAAGTTGGGATTGCGATCGCTCTAATTCTGTGTGCCATAATTCACGCTCACTCAATGTTCGTCTGTAAGCATGACCTATTTTTGCAAATGTTTGAGGTAGTTCAATGTTTATATAGGGTTTCGATAAAAAATCTTTACCAATCCTCTCCAAAACTCTATCAATGTTATTTACGAGTGAGTAATGTATTGAGGCATAATCTTGAAAAAAGCTTGTATGCTGTATAGCTGCTAAAAAGTTAACTGTTATTTCTGTGGCTAACTCTTCACTAGAAAGGCGTAAATTACAACATCTACCGGAATAATTAAACCATTCAGCTAGTTTATAATTTTCTGGAGTTAGCCAGCCAGGGCCACCAAAATGGTCATAGCAAAATACTGGTATTTTTAATGCCATACAATGCTGTACTGTACGCCCAATAGTTATAACTGCATCATAAGTACTTAATAATTCCTTGTTAACTAATACAGGTTTGCCTACAATCCCTATTAAATCAACAATAATACCATTTTTTTTCAATATTTTAATCGTATCTAAAATTTCTTGGGGGGGGTGATTAGAAATTACAGCCACCTTAGATAAAGTAGGTAACTCCTGAGGTTTGCGCGTTACAGAAAATTCAAAAAAGTTAGCAGGCACAGAATTGTTAAATACAAATAATTTCTCTAGATTCTCCTTTTCAGAGCTTAATGATAAGGCTGCTTTTGTTTCTTCTGAGTTACATACAATTAAGTCTGCATAGTTATGAAAAAAAGGTACTGTTTCTAGAGGTTCATATGGAGATAAACTGCTCAATACAATTGATTTTGCTTTGATTTTATCTTCTAATAAGCATTTAATTACAACAGGAAAGTGATGCGCCCAAAATAAATCGAATTCTTTGATGGGGATTGGCTCATTTAATATATTAAAAACATTAATGTTATTTTGTTTAAAGCATTTTTCTATTTCCCCATCAAAGATAAAAGTTGCTACATATACATCCCATCCTTGGGCTTTAAATTCAGTTGCTAAATCAAGCGTAACAAGCTCAGAGCCAGAAAAATGAACAAGCTGATGATTTGTAAATAAAACTCTGCCTAAACTCATACTGGATGTATTACCTTCGCTTGATTAAATAACTGTTCTCCCCAAATCTGTAACTCTGTATCAAAGTCAGATAATAGATGAATAGCCTTTCCTTTCCTTTCTAGCCATTTTTTTCCATAAACTTCAAAGGGAAAATGATTTATATAATAGTCACAAGTATCTTCCCAATGTTGAACTGAAAGTGATTTACCGTAATGTTGGCAATAAAATTTCACTATAATATTTTTGGATGAAGGGACAGTAGGTTCGCGTGAATCTAAACCTTGAAATACTACATCTGAGCTATTTCTCCATAGCATCAAAATATCTCGTCTTTCTATACCAAAATATTTTCTAAAGTTTAAGAGTTTTTGTCCTTTTTTGAACGGTTCTCTATCTTCAATGGTAATATAAGCATCAAATAGTTGGATTCTGATGGCATCTATATCTTGAGATTGATCACTATCAATAAAAGGTCGAATATCTCCTAAATACCTTTCATCTGCATCTGCACACAAAATCCATTCAGGTTGATACTCAGTTGCTAGTTGCAAAAGTTCCGCTCTATCTTGCGTTTCTCGATAAATGCGCTCCTCTGGATTGGGTAACCAATCGTAGTTTTTGATAATAGCATATACTTTTCTGTGCTGACGTAATATGTCAAATGTTTTATCTGTGCTAGCATCGTCATAACAAATAATTCCATCACAGATACTTGCTAAATGGTCTAAAGTATCCGCAATAATCAGTTCTTCATTGCGCACTCTTAAAATAGCTAAAAGTTTTTGTTTTTTCGGATTTTTTAGCCTATATATTTTCTTTTTTTTTTCTAATAAGTTAGAAATAAGTCTTATCATAAAATCCACTCATGTTCTGCGCGGAAATAACCTTCAGCAACAGGTATACCACTGTTGTTTTTTTGCATATCCACAAAAAAGCTTGTTGCATATTCAAGCTTATCATAGGGATACATAGCCAAATCGTCTACTAAAGAAACAGAAATGAAATAAGTACCTCTCGTAAAATTATTTTTAGGAATATATAATTTTACAGTTTCGTAAATTCCTGAAATCACAAAATTATCTCTAATTGTATTAAATAAAGTGACTACATCACCCACAGAATTTTTTATTAATATTCCAACACCATATTTCTCAGGAACTTTTATAAATTCTAATCCTAATGTAATTGTTATATTTTCACCACTAAAATATGATGATTTATCAGTTTTTATATATTTAATAACTACATCTTTTTTTTCTAATAAATTGTTATCTTGCTGCTGATTATTAATTGCATACAGCTTTTCTTGTGACTCAGTAACACTGTCTTGATATGCTTCGCAAACCACTGAACATATACCATCTTTTTCCATTTTTCCGTTTCTAATCCAAATAGATCGATCACAGAAGTTACGGACACTTGATATGGAATGACTAACATACAAAATTGTCTTTTCGCCTTTGAGCATTTTCATCCGCTCAATGCATTTAGATTGAAAGTACATATCACCAACACTTAATGCTTCATCTACTATTAAAATGTCGGCATCAACTTGAGTCACCACTGAAAATGCTAGTCTGACAAACATACCACTAGAATAAGTTTTAACAGGCTGATCAATGAAATCACCTATTTCTGCAAATTCAGCAATTTTATGAAAACGTTCTTCAATTTCTCTTTGACTTAAACCCAATAACCTACCATAAAAAAATACATTTTGCCTGCCAGTAAACTCAGGATTAAATCCACTACCTAATTCTAATAACGCCCCGACTCTACCATTTACTTGAACTTCTCCCACTGTTGGAGTTAGTGTCCCAGCAATAATTTGTAGTAGTGTACTTTTTCCTGAGCCGTTTTGTCCTATAATTCCTATCGTTTGTCCTTTAGGAATTTCCAAGTTGAGATCGCGTAGCGCCCAAAATGTATCTGCCCTACTTTTTCCAGGCAATAAAATCTCTTTTAAGCGATCTACTGGACGAGCATAACGCTTATAGCATTTAGAGATATTCTTTAGTGAAATAGCAATCTCTTCACCCATACCAACCCCACACTCCTCATAGCACAGTCATGATGTACCGCATATTTCACACGATCATTAGGCTGACGAGCCGTTAATAAGAGTGAAAGTTGCTATAATACATCAGCAAAAGCGGGACGCAATCGTTTATATACAAAAAACCCACAGCAAAATATAACAGATGCGATCGCCGTCGCTACACCCCATTCTCCCCAGTGTTTTACCTCCCCGACTAAGATTAAATCACGATAAACCTCTGCGATCGCAGTTATGGGATTTAACCAAAATACCCAACCCCGCCAGGCTTCAGGAATTGCTGTTGCTGGATAAACAATTGGTGTCATATATAACCAAAGATTGACAATTACAACCAAAGTTTGCGGAATATCTCGCAAAAAAACTGTTAATCCCGCAGCCAAATAACCTAATCCTGCTGTTAACATCAACTGCGTCAGCCAAACTAAGGGTAACAGTGCCAAGGTCGTATGTAAAGTTTGAGATGTTAAAGCTACAAAAAAAATCAACGCCATTAAGCCAAAGGCACTTTCAATAAACGTTGAGAAAATCGGTACTAAAGGTAATAATGCTAGAGGAAACACCACTTTTTTAACTAAATTTGGCTGTCCTACCACTGAACCAGCAGACTGCAACAATCCACTTGTAAAAGCAATCCAAGGCAGTAAACCCGCAAATAGCCATAAACCAAAGGTAAAATTATTGTCTGGTAAACCCTTTAAAGTATGCAGCTTTACCTTTAATACAATTGAAAAAACGTAAGTATAAATTAATAACTGTGATAGCTGATTGAGTAAAGGCCACAAATTTCCTAAAACAGAACCTTTATAACGCGCTTCTAAATCTCGCCTGACTAAAGTTCTCAGTAAATCGAATTTTGCCCATAACTGTTCATTTATAGGCAGTATACGCCTCAGTTTCCCAGCTTTGCGTACAGCTCGCCGCATTATCTGTACCAATTTTTGTTACCTCACTCACTACTCACACAATTTAATTGCCTTCAATGAAGCTAACTATTGATGAAAGTTCCCTTCAAAATAATTGTTGATCAGCTAATTGACTTTTAATTTGTATAACCAAGGTGTGCAAGATAGTTAAATTTTCTAACAGCTTATCAAGTCTCAAATAACTTTATATTCTAATTCAACATGAATTATTTTGTGTAATCATACAATGAATTAACTAAAACGAATCACTGTTGGCTATAAAAATAAGCTCATCAGATGTAGTCTTAAATTTGATATTTTAAAGCAGATTTTGAATTAACTAACGCTATCAGGATCAATCCCTTGGGAACGCAAATATTCTGCTAGTCTATCAGCCCGTTGACGTTCTTGTTCTGCCCGTTGGCGTTCTTGTTGGGCTTGTTCTTTTAGTGTTGGTACCCAACCTGCCGTGTTATACCAGCGTAACCATAAACCTGTGGACTGCTGATAAGTTCCCTGCCACAGACCTAAACCTAATTCTATTTCTTCTAACCAAAATCGCTGTTCTGGTAAAGATATGGCCTCGTACCGAGTGCCATTAAGTCGAAACGCCCTGAAATTATTCTCATAGCGGTCATAGACAACGTAGTAAGGAACACGCAAAATCCGTTCATAAACTTCCCACTTTGTTGGGGGCTTGTTCACTTCGCGTAATGTTTGCCCTAAGTCTTCCTGTTCTGTATCTGGTGAAAGTAGTTCCACTACCAAAAATGGCGCAACTCCCTCTTGCCAAATGACGTAACTTAAACGTAAGTCTTGCTGTTGATTAGCACCCGTTACGCCTAAAACTATGTACCAATCTGGGCGCTTGTACCACAATGTATGGCGGGGATCATAGTAAAGGTTTAAATCACTAGCAAGTAGAATTTCCGCAGATGAGTAGTTAGGAGGTTGACAAGTTTCACTGAGTAAGTCTGCTTGAATGCAATGAAATTCATCTGGCAACCCTGATTCCCCAATTAATTCACTAGGTAAATCATACATTGTTGGCATGGTTTCTCGTGGGGGACGGGGTGGGTCAGTTTGATACATAGCTACTACCTCAACTCATATTATCTGGGTCAACACCTAGAGAACGCAAATATTCTGCCAACCGTTGCGATCGCTTCTGTTCTTGTTGCAACCTTAATTCAGCATCAGATAACTGTTGCTGTGCTGCAATTGCTTCCTGTTGTGAGGTTAGAGCCGCTTCTTCTGGTGTAGGCACTAAGTCGCCTTCAGAAGTAAAGTAACGAAGTTTACCATTCTCTACACCTAAATACAGACCCAGTACCTCACTCCAACACCAGCCACGAGCATCAGGTACGATTGGTTGATATTTATTACCTACCAACTCAAAACCAGCAAATTCTAAACTTTCTGGCGAAAACCAAAAATATTCAGGTGTATGAAATCGGTTTTCATACAGACTTTTCTTTAAATTCCGATCAATATTAGCCGTACTTTCTGAAAGTAATTCAATAATCAAATCAGGATAACGACCATCTTCTTCCCAAACTACCCAAGAATTGCGGGGGCGTTTTTCTGTATCTTTCACCAGAAAAAAGTCTGGGCCACGAAAATCTCGATTTCGTAACTGTTGCCGGCTAAAGTATATTGTCAGGTTTGCACCAATAAAGTAGTCATTTTGGTCACGCCATAGCCATTCTAAGCAAGTTACTAATAGCAATAACTGCATATAATGCAACGAAGTTTCCATTTCTGGCTCATCACTCAAAAGTCGAGTTGCATCGGGCATTTGTTGTTCTAGCTGTTGCGCTGTGACAAACATGGTTCTATACCTGATTGCTTGTTGATTTAATTTTAATTTGGGGTGGAACCAAGTGACAGATGAGTACCGGATTCCGCTAAACTGAGACTTGGTTTATTGCATTGTAATCAGGCAGCATGGAAATCGGACAAAAGGTTAAGGTGTTTCGTTTACGCGATCGCGTACCAAACTCAGTTGCTCAAAAATTAGGCAAAATAGGCATTATTGAAGGTTACAAAGTAACCGATGGTGGTGGCATTGGTGTAGTGGTCAAGTTTGAAGATAATTCTGCCACTTGGTTTTTTGAAGACGAAATCAAACCAATCTAGTGATGCTCACTCAAAGTGGAAGCTAACAGTATTTGCCTAGTGCTAAGTTGAAGTAGAAACGACAGGCGGTAATTGGAAATCAAGAAATGTCCCTAATATTGACATTTTTGGGCAAAGACGGCATCGCTCGTAGCAAAATTGCGATCGCCGCAGCCAAGCTATTGGCAAGTCAAGGTAAGCGTGTACTATTGGCAGGACTGGCAGAACCAGTGTTACCTCTCCTCTTAGAGCAAACACTCTCTGCTGACCCTCAACAAATCGCTCCTAATTTGCAAGCAGTACAGTTACCAGCATCTGTACTACTAGAACGCAACTGGGAAGAAGTAAAAAAACTTGAGGCGCAATACCTCCGTACACCCATCTTCAAAGAGGTTTATGGCCAAGAACTGGTAGCATTGCCAGGAATGGACAGCGCCCTCGCCTTAAATGCTATCCGTGAATATGATGCCAGTGGTAAATATGATGCAATTATTTACGATGGCACGGGTGATTCTTTTACAGTGCGGCTGTTGGGTTTGCCAGAATCTCTCAGTTGGTATGTCAGGCGATTTCGACAGTTATTTGTCAACTCCGATTTAGGCAAAACACTTACAGAATCGCCATTGATTCAACCACTAATTAGCAGTTTCTTCAACATTAATTGGACAGAAAATAACTTCGCTCAACCCACCAACCAAGTCAACGATTTCTTAGAAAAGGGAAAAGCTGCTTTAGCAGACCCCAACAGAGTTGCCGCCTTTTTGGTAACTACCAATGACCCCATTGAAATGGCAGTTGCGCGTTATTTGTGGGGTAGCGCGCAACAAGTTGGTCTAACAGTGGGTGGTGTTGTCCAGATTTCTGACCAGACAACAGCTAACTTAGCGGCGGAATTTGCACCTTTAGCTGTCAGTGTTGTGCCTGATGTACCGCAAGGTGATTGGCAAGGGCTGATCGAGGCTTTACCCAACTTTGTTGAGCAAGCACGCCAAGCACCTAAACCAATTGAAATTGATGTCCACAACCGCCAGGTACGTTTATTCTTACCTGGATTTGATAAAAAGCAGGTAAAACTCACCCAAGTTGGGCCAGAAGTAACAGTAGAAGCAGGCGACCAACGCCGTAATATCTTCTTACCACCAGCTTTGAGTGGTAGACCTGTAACGGGAGCGAAATTCCAAAATAACTATTTGATTATTTCTTTTTAGACCGTAAGAATTACTTTCAGGATGAAGCCTGAAGCCTGAAGCATGAACAATAAATTTCATACTTCATACTTCATACTAGCCTCCGGCAAGCCGCCATTAAGGCGGCTACATACTTCATACTTTCCAACACATAATCTTATGTCTGAATCAACTCCCATACCCCCTAATTCCAACCCGGCTGAGGCAGTAGACTCAGTATTAGATAATACTAGTGAAGCAGGAACATTAGCTGCAAGCGAACGTAGTGCCAAAACTCGGCAGCTACTGGGGATGAAAGGTGCAGCACCCGGAGAAACTTCTATTTGGAAAATCCGCCTGCAATTGATGAAGCCCATCACCTGGATTCCCTTAATTTGGGGCGTAGTCTGCGGCGCGGCTTCATCGGGTAACTATACGTGGACATTAGAAAATGTCCTGAAAGCCGCAGCTTGTATGTTACTGTCTGGGCCTCTGTTGGCAGGTTACACCCAGACCATGAATGATTTTTACGATCGCGAAATTGATGCCATCAACGAACCCTATCGTCCCATTCCCTCCGGCGCAATTTCTGTACCCCAAGTTGTTACCCAGATTTTAGTATTGTTAGTATCTGGGATTGGTTTAGCTTATGTACTGGATGTTTGGGCGGGTCACTCATTTCCCACTGTTGCAGTCCTAGCGATTTTCGGCTCATTTATTTCCTATATCTACTCTGCCCCTCCCCTGAAACTAAAGCAAAATGGCTGGCTGGGAAATTATGCTTTAGGCGCAAGCTACATCGCCTTACCTTGGTGGGCTGGTCATGCTTTATTCGGCGAACTCAATTGGAAAGTTTTGATTCTCACCTTAATTTACAGCTTGGCAGGATTGGGGATTGCCATTGTTAACGACTTCAAGAGTGTCGAAGGCGATCGCCAGTTAGGATTAAAATCATTACCTGTAATGTTTGGTGTTACCACCGCCGCCTGGATTTGTGTACTAATGATTGATATATTTCAAGGCTTTATGGCTGCTTATCTCGTCAGCATTCACGAAAATTTATACGCCGCCATATTGGTACTGTTAATCATTCCCCAAATCACCTTCCAGGATATGTATTTCCTGCGTGACCCCTTAAAGAATGACGTGAAATATCAAGCCAGCGCCCAACCATTTCTCGTTCTTGGAATGCTGGTTGTAGGTATAGCATTAGGTCATGCTGGAGTTTAATGAAAAAGGGTGTAAGTCTGCAAAACATTTACATCCCTACACCCTCAATACGGTTCGGTTAAAGGGGAAAGGCGAAGGGGGAAAGGGGAAGAAAAAACCTTTAACCCTTACCCTTTAACCTTTTCCCCAAACCAATTCTGAGTTCAAAATGCTTATCCGAACCGTATTGCCTGCACCCTGACACCCCTAGTGTGTAACTCATAACTTCTGTTGATTACAAATCAGGGTGTTTGAATACTACCTAAGACTCAGCACTTAGCCCTCAGCACTGCGGTAACATGAATTCTAACTGTTGATTTTTATCAGGACTGGCCGTGTTGGAAGCAATTATATTTGTCATTCACGGGATTCAAAAGTTTTTAGTACCCATTTGTTTTGTTGGTGCATGGACTTTGACTACTCTCTTTGCTTGGAGTCTGTGGACTGCGGCACGAGATGGTGTGGCTACAGCCAAACAAATGCATCAAATTCCCTGTTCTGGCTGCCAATTTTTTACCGCCGACTACCGCCTCAAATGCACTGTCCACCCGTCCCTCGCTAACACCGAAGACGCAATCAACTGTATGGACTATCAACCCAAGACTAATCCTTATTTGTATTAAAGGTGAGAGTATAGGGGAAAATCATCAATGACAAATGACCATTGATTATTGACTATTGACTAACATCCAACAATACTTTTAACACCCCTCGTCGTTGAGCTTCTTCAAAAGCCGAAATCCCATCTGTAAGCGAATAATGAGCATGAATTAGGGGTTTTACGTCTACTTTTTCTTGTGCTAGCAGTTCCAGTGCAGCCCCAAAAGGGCCACAACGGGAACCAATGAGGGTAATTTCATCTACAACTAGAGAAGACGCATCTAAGCTGAGATTGCCTGCATAGGTGCTTTTCAGCACTAGCGTACCACGAGGACGTAAAGCGCGACGAGCGATCGCAAATCCTTCAGGATTACCAGTACACTCTACTGAAATATCAAAAGCTTTATCTCTAACTGCATCAACCAAACCAGTTTTAATACCTCTGGCCGCTAAGTTAGCAAGTTTTTCATGATGACGACCCACAACTAATAAGTCACAACCAGTTAAAGCCAGTGTTTGTGCTACCAGTTGACCTAACTTACCATCTCCAACCACTAGCACTTGGTCATCTTCATCCAAAGCCACCTGCTGCTGAATTTCTAATGCTGCTGCGAGAGGTTCGGTAAAAGTGGCAATGTCTGTAGATACATTATCCGGTACAGGATGTAAGTTTTCTACGGGTAAACACAGATAATCTGCAAAAGCCCCGTGACGATTAACAATTCCTAAAACTGTGCGATTTTCGCAGTGAGTCGGCTGTCCTTGACGACAGAAACGACAATGACCGCAGACTGCATTTATCTCTCCCACTACCCGTTTATTTACCAAGTTATCTGGGCCTTGTTCCACAACACCCACAAATTCATGGCCCAAAATACCAGTGTAAGGGTAATAACCTCTAGTCAATTCCAAATCAGTATTACAAATCCCAGCACGCAAAACACGCACCAAAGCTTCTCCTGACTGTGCTTCTGGAACTGGAATATCTGTGCGTAGTTGCAGTTGTTTGTTTTCGAGCCAGAGTCCTTTCATCGCTATCTCACTGGTATATACTGCACCAACAGGTGAACAGTATAACAATTTTTCAATCACTCTACTCTCTGCGTAACTCCGCGTTTCACTCCGCGCTCCTCTGCGTTGCCAAATTCCTCCAGAACTAAGCAAACTCAGTCTTCTCCTGTTGAGAATTCACCTCAATTTTACTTAACCAAATCACCAAATCTTCTGAATGAACTGCGATTTCGCTTCCTAAAGTTTTGATATAAAGCAGCCCATCGCTAATATTTAAATCTCTGATTGGATACCATGAATCACGATTTTGAATTAAAAGATCTAAAGGGATACCGCCTCTTAAGACATTCTTGCGATGTTTCCACCAAGCACGCCATAAAAAAACAGATTTAGTACAGTTCATCTGATATCCTTGAGGCACTTCGCAATATATATATCGATAGAAACCTCGATTGTCTATCTCTCCTTTTAAGAGATAATTTGACTCTGCTAAAACCTGATTCATTAATTCCCAATAGGAAGATTTTGCTAGAATTAGAAACTCCGAAAATTCCCTATCTAAATGTGCTGTAGCAATAACACCTTGAGACTTAGCAGTAAGTTGGTTAGTTTTATATACAGTTTGTGCTGTTAAAGCAGAGTTTGATAATAAAACATCTTTTTTTTGGATGGTTTTCTCTACAAACTCATGAATTAAATCTAAATTAGTCAACATAGAGTTATTTATACTAATTTACTCAATGTGATATCAACCACAACGTTGTAATTTAGTAGCTACACTAGTCTTTCACGTCAATCAGGATAATTACAAGCTGATTCATACTAAAAACATTATTGGTTCAAATTTTCCTTAAATAAAAATATAAAAGCCTATACCCAAAACAGGGGTATAGGCTTTTTAGCGCAAATCACTTGATAGATATTAAATTTTCAACTCTTTGAGAAATGGTTCAAACACAGGAGCCAGTTCTGCGCGACTGATAACTAGGGTAGGATAAGAGCGATCGCTATAATCTTCTCCTTCAATTAAAGGAAAAGGCTCAGATTTGAGAGATTTCCAACTACCACCAGCCGCTTGCACAATTACCCAAACACCTGCTAAGTCCCAAACTTTGGGTGTCGCTTCAACTGCACCTAAAACTGCTCCAGTCGCAACTATGAGAAAGTTATAACTAGCCACACCCAACATCCGAATTTTGCAGGGAAAGCCTTCTTGGATAACAGATGTACTCCGCGAACAAAGGTTAAAAAAGTGATTATTGCTAGGAGCATCAGCACTAGTGTAGATGGGATGATTATTGAGAAATGCTCCAGTAGGTGTAGCTAAACCAGATGTACCTTGCCAAAAACCGTGAAAACTTTGTCCTAGTGGGGGTACGTGGATGTAACCAAAAACAGGCGTACCTTTATACAGTAAACCCATCGAAATCGACCAAATGGGAATGCCACGAGTAAAGTTAGTTGTGCCATCTAAAGGGTCTATTACCCAGCACCATTCTGTACCCGGAAATGTTTTGTCAGCTTCTTCGCTCAAAATACCATAACCAGCGAAATTAGCGGCGATCGCATCCCGAATTTCTTGATCTGCCCATTTATCAGCGCGTGTCACCAAACTACCATCAGCTTTTTGTAAAGCTTGCACTTGCCCAAAATCTTGCATTAGTTGTTTGCCGACTCTGGCAGTGGTAGTGTGGGCAAAATCAAGAACTGTTAGCCAAAAATCATTCATTTGATTAGCTGGGAGTAGGGAATAGAGAGTTGGTAGTGGGGATGGAATTTCTAACTTCTAGCCCCTAATACCCATACATCAAGTATTAATTAGTCTAGATCGCTTTCTAAGACAGAAGCGATCGCTTGCTTGGTACTAGTTTGAAATTCTGTAATATTGACGCGGTTGAGGAACCAAATCGACACCACCATTCCCACAGCTTCTAGCAAAAATACTAATCCATAAGCTAGTTCTAGACTAGGTAGCGTTCTACGACCAATATCCAAAAGCGTACCGCCAATCACTACTGCTACACCTCTAGAGACAGACTGTGCAAGTCCCCATGCACCAATAAACGTACCTGCGGCTTCGGCTGCTGTTAAATCAAGCATCAAGCTAATTGCGGCTGTAGTTAAGAACCCGGTAGCTAAACCGAACAATACCAAACCAAATTTCAGGAAAGCTGCATTAGCAGTGAATCCCGAAATCCCTAGCAATACTGAACATAATGCCACCAACATACAGCCTAAACGAGCGCTTTTGCGCTTACCTAAACGCGGCACAATTAAAAAGCCAGCTACAGCGTAAGCAACCAGCAAACCCATACCATAATAAATGTTTAATTTGGTGCTTTCCGCCAAAGGCATCTTAAACACCTGACCAGCATAAGGTTCTAAAATTGGGTCTTGCATAAACAAGCACAGCGTCATCACCACCAAAAAGGTGAAAAACAATCCTGTTTGGGGACTTGCCGTTAAGATTTTCCAAGCCGCACTTATAGTAATGCTGTCTTCTCGGTTTACCATTGTGGAACGGCTGGCATATTGGGAATATTTTTTCTCAACGCCCACAGTAGCAACAATCGACAGCCCAAATACAATAGCTGGGACAATGATAAATAATTGGTTGATTGATGCCTGCAACGTTTCGACAGTTGCTTCTGGTGTTAATTGCTTGAGCAAGCTAGAACTAATGATTGCTCCCACAATAATTCCCACCATTAGCATTGACCAAACAACACCGACAACTTTAGAACGGTTATCTTCTTCAGAGATATCTACTAACAAAGCCGCGAAAGCTGTACCACTAGCACAAATTGCCAAACCGTACACAGCAAAAACTAAAGACAGCACTGCTGTCCAGCCTATAGTTTCAGTTGTCCAAACCCAAACACCAGCACTACTAGCGGCGAGATTTAACTGCCACATTACTTGTACCGCTAAAAAAGCCGCGATCGCAAATATCGCCGCCCCCACCCAAACATAAGTTGTTCGGTGATAACCCCCTAAAGGTTTAGCATCAGACATCTGACCAAACCATATCCGCGAAGGTGACACAAATGCAGGTAAAGCCAGCACCAAAGCTACCAAAGTCGCCGGAATCGCAATTTCTTGAATCATGACCCTGTTGAGTACCCCCAGAGTCAAAATAGACATCATGCTTAAGCCCATTTGAAACAGGCCAAGCCGAAACATCGTGAACAAGTTTACCCTTGACGTAACTGGGTATTTTGTTTCGCTATCAAACACTTCACCGCTTGCCATAGCTGTTTTTTCTCTGGTTTATCAAAATAGTCTCTCTTTAATTAAAGATAAACTGTTCGATATTCCAAAAAAACCAGTAATTTAGGGGCATGAATTTCTTGGATGTAACCGTTAGAGATGCTTTCAAGCTATAGAATTTTATCCACCAGAACCTTACCACTCTCACAAAAATCTATGCTGAGATGATAATCTTCAAGCAAGGCAGTTCCAATGAGCGGACGACGACCCATTCACTGTGCCGTCCTGAGTAATGTACTACCAACTGCATAAACGGCATCAAAACCAATTCTTTCTCCCCAAAGTGCCGCATCGGGTTGCTTGGCTCGTAATCGAAGACTGGTTGCGACTAAATCATCACCGATTTCGTAATCTCCAGTTTCAACATTAATCGAGATAATTTTGCCAATGTTTTCTTCCGTTTCAACTTTGGCACGGATACTTTTTTCGTAAAGTTCTTTTCCACGCCGGGCGACTTCTTGGCTACTGAGTGTAGGGTGGGACATAAATAAATCCCTTACTTAAGCTGCTAGATTCTTGACTTCATTGTAGAGCAGAAGTTACAAATATTAATTTTGTAGTTGATAGTAAGATTAAATCACTCCACAGTGCAAACGGAGTTTTAAAGCAAGCTTGCTGAAACAAGTATTTTTGAGTTTATGTAAGAATTTAAAAGTGTGATCGCACTCTCCGCGTTTGTGCCAATAGTAATGCGACCACACGTAGTGATGTTACCTTCTTTATAGAGATATTGCTTAACCCTTCAAGTGCTACCTCCATTTTTTCTCTCCAGTGGATCCAACTCCCTGTAATTTCACAAAACCCAGAGTAGGAAAAGCTTTATGGTAATTCGGTAGTTTATTATCAATTGGCTATTCTCGGTTTGGGATGAATTATCAAACGAGATGAAGGAAGAAATTATTGAGATGGTCATCTTAAGTTTTGTAGAATTTTTTGAAAAATTCTACAATTACTACAAAAATTTGTAAACATCTAAAAATATTGAGTAGAATAAATGGATAATTTTGAGGATTTTTATAAAAACTTCAAACAATTAGCTTGTGGTAGTACTACAGAAGAGCTTTCAACTACTCAAGAACTCTCAGCCACTGTAGCTGTTAATATTCAACAAGCTTTATTACCTGCAATTGGATTGTCGCTCGGACTTGCCAATACACAAAAAGCAGAGGAATTTAGCAAAGGTGTTGCCAATTATGCTACAAGTGATGAGGTTATCTCTTCTTTGAGCGAAAAAATAGGTAAGCCAAGGGATAATGAAACAGAACAAGAATTCGTAGAACGAGCGAGCCAGACACTTAGAGAAATTTTAAAGAAAAAATTTAAAATTTAGAATTTGCTCAATCTACTGAAGACCAACGCTTAAGAGATAATTTATCAACCAGAGTAAAGTTTTTACCTCGTTATAGTTTCACCAACTTCAAAAACGCTTGTGTGTAGTTTTCATCTTTGATACCACAAGCGTTTTTTACTTTTGATATATATCAGATTCAGAATTTTGTTGCTAACGCTACACTAAAACATTAATGTGCCACGAGTGAGACAAATTATCAGCAATTAACTGAAGCAGAATTACGGGAATATATCAAGCATCATACCCAAGATGAAGAAGCCTTTCAACACTATCTGAGCATTATTAGAGCCAAGCGAAATCGGGTTGTGGTTAGCACTGGTGAACAGTTAGAGGCTGAGTTAAGAAAAAGGCTGGCATAATCAACCACGATCGCACCAAAATCACATCCTACTGACCAACGCTACACTAAAAAAGTAAAGAAGTGTAAATCTATAGATATTGCGATCGTGGAAACCATCACATTAGGTAAAAATGGCCCGACTGTTCCACCCCTATGTATTGGTACTTGGGCTTGGGGTGATAAACTTTTCTGGAATTATGGCAGCGACTACGGCCCAGAACAACTACAAGCAGCCTTTACAGCAGCCTTAGAAGCGGGTGTTACCTTTTTTGACACTGCCGAAATCTACGGAATGGGACTGTCAGAAAAATTCTTAGGGGAATTCATCAAGCAGACACAGCAACCTGTGCAAATTGCGACTAAATTTGGCCCGCTTCCTTGGAGATTTACAGGACAGTCTGTTAGTGATGCGTTAACAGAAAGCCTCAAACGCTTGCAACTAGAAAGAATTGAACTGTATCAAGTGCATTGGCCATTTGCCTTTTTGTTGAGTCAAGAAACATTAATGAACACCTTAGCTGATGAAGTGAAGCGGGGAAGAATTGCCGCAGTCGGCGTGAGTAATTACTCAGCAGATCAAATGCGAGAAGCACATCAACTATTAGCAGCTAGGGGAGTTCCTTTAGCTGTAAACCAAGTACGTTATTCTCTACTTACTCGCCAAGTAGAAAGTAATGGTATTATCGCAACTGCCCGTGAGCTTGGCGTAACCCTTTTAGCTTATAGTCCTTTAGCTCAAGGATTGCTTACAGGCAAATACACGCCGGAAAATCTCGAAACACTAAGCGGTGCGAGAAAGCTAAACCCTAATTTTAGTAAAGACGGCTTGCAAAAAATCGCACCAGTGATATCTTTACTACGTAACATCGGAGAAAAATACGATCGCACTCCGGCTCAAGTAGCACTCAACTGGTTAATTGCCCAAGGTAATGTGATTCCTATCGCTGGGGTAAAAACAGCCGAACAAGTCAGACAAAATGCTGGTGCTTTAGGCTGGAAATTAAATAACGATGAAATCGCAGAAATAGAAAAAATTACTCGCCCTTGGCTGAATTAACTCTTAAATTATAAATATTCAGCTTGTAGCTGCTTTAAGTCTGCAATAGCGAACATAAGAATATTAAAATATGTATTTATCTATGTTCCTACAAGCTGATGAAATCGATTAGCAGTCAAAGCTAACGATCAATAGTCAGTAACTAATCACTATTGACCATTGACTCTGGACTCTTGACTAAGAAGCTGATTCTCTAGCTGAAGAGGAACCTAGCTTTTGATTGGCAGAAACGGGAGCTTCACGACGGCCGCCTGTCCGCAGTTTTGGCTTGGGAGTGGAACGTCTGTCATCGTCACTGTTGTGAGCATCTGATTTGTTCCAAGAACGGTTTCTGTCGCCAGAAAATTCCCGACGCTGCTTAACAATCTTAGGTTTAGCAACAGGAACTTCTTCAGGAATTTCCACATCTGAACTTAACCAAGCGGGACGAGTTTCATCGTAAGCAAGTTGCAATGCAGCAGCAGCGATCGCATGAGCATCATACTGTTCAATCAATTCGCTGACAATGGGTAAGAATGAAGCTAACCGTTCACCAGTTAGGGCTTCTCTTACTTGTTCTTGCAATTTATTGATGTGTCGTGCTTCAATTTGCGCCCGTGTAGGAATTGTAAGTAATTGCCAGCTTTGACGGTTATGGCGCTCAAATACTTGCTGTTTGCGACGCTCAAAAGGTTGAACTAAGGTAATTGCTGTACCTTCTTTACCAGCGCGGCCAGTCCGACCGATGCGATGCACGTAGGTTTCAACGCTATCAGGTAAGTCGTAGTTAATTACGTGAGATAGTTGGTCAACATCTAAACCGCGTGCAGCAATGTCAGTTGCTACTACCCAACGCACTTGGCGATTACGGAAGCGAGTTAATAGACGTTCTCTGGCTTGTTGCGACAAATCACCGTGATATTCATCAACACTGTGACCTGCTGCTTGCAGTTGGTTGGTTAATTCTGCCGCAGTTCTTCTAGTACGCACAAAGATTAAGGCTGTTTCTGGATCTTCCATTTCCAGAATTGGCTGTAATGCTTTGGCTTTTGTCCAATGGCGGGGAATTAAGTAAGCTACTTGATTGATTTTATTGGGTGCAGCTTTTGGCTGTTCAACTGTTACAGTAACAGGCGATCGCAAAAACTTGTTCACCAACATCCGAATTGAAGGTGGCATTGTAGCTGAGAACAATGCTGTTTGGCGATCTTGGGGTGCTTGAGAAAGAATTTTCTCAACATCATCGATAAAGCCCATGCTTAACATTTCATCGGCTTCATCTAATACAAACCACTTCACTTGATCCAATTTCAAGCAACCGCGCTCTAGCAAGTCAATCACCCGTCCGGGAGTACCGACAACGATGTGAACGCCCCGTTTGAGTTGCATAATCTGACGGTCAATTGATTGACCACCGTAAATTGCTAAAGCCCGTAAGCTACTATTACCAATAAATTGGCTGATAGCATCATGGACTTGAATTGCTAATTCACGAGTTGGTGTTAAAACTACAGCTTGCACTGCTCTTTGGTTGACATCCAATCGCTCTAAAATTGGTAGAGAAAAGGCGGCTGTTTTGCCTGTGCCTGTTTGAGACTGACCTACTACATCTCTTCCCGCCAACAGTTGAGGAATGGCTTGGACTTGAATGTTAGTCGGCGCAGTAAAGCCCATCTTTTCTAATAGTTCAGCGCGTTCTTGGGAAATTCCTAGTTCAATAAACGAAAGAGTCATCAATTCTCCTAGATTTTGTTTTTTTACTTTTAGACTGAAAAATCGAAATCTATCTCTAATTCAGGACAACTTGACCGTAGAGGTCATAAGTATCGGCACTGCGAATTTCTACTGGCACAATTGTTCCTAATTTCGCTACGCCTGTGACATACACCAGACCATCAACTTCTGGCGAACTTCTGCTTGAACGACCAATTAATTCTCCACTTTCAGGATTTTCTTGCTCAATCAGGACATCAACTACTTTGCCGACTTCCTGTTGATTTTTCCGCCAAGAAATAGGCTGCTGAAGTTCCATAAGTCTTTGCCGCCGTTCGTCCATGAGTTCTTGGGGTAACTGATTGGGCAGACTGTAAGCGGGGGTTCCTTCTTCTGGTGAAAAAGTAAAGACACCAACATGGTCAAATTCATGCTGCTGCACGAAGTTGAGTAGATGCTCGAAATGCTCTGCGGTTTCTCCTGGGAAACCAACAATAAATGTTGTCCGCAATACTGCTGTTGGTAGTGCAGTTTTGATGCGCTCGATAATTTCATTATTTACCCGCCCTTGCCAAGGACGGTTCATAGAGCGCAGAATCTCAGGATGAGAATGTTGCAAGGGCAAATCCAAGTAAGGTAATACGTTGGGCGTTTCTTGGATTGCCGCAATTACATCTGGGGTCAATCCTGTGGGATAGGCGTAATGCACTCTAATCCAAGGTATATCCACTTTTCCTAAAGCTCGGAGTAATTCGGCTAGTTTCGGCTTGCCGTAAATATCCAATCCATAATTAGTAGTGATTTGCGAAATCAAAATGATTTCTTTTACGCCTTGGCTGGCTAACTGCTCGGCTTCCGCCACAATCGATTCAATGGTACGCGATCGCTGATTACCTCGCAGATAAGGAATAATACAAAACGCACATCGATAATCGCATCCTTCAGCCACTCTCAGGTAGGCAACACCCTCTGTTGTTGTGCGGTAACGCGGTGTGGTTTCATCGGCGATGTAAGTTGGTTCGGCGGTAATTTGTTTAACACGCTCTCCTTGTTGCGCCCGCTCGATGACATTGACGATTTTATGATAGTCGCCTGTCCCTACCACTGCTACTGCTTCTGGCAACTCTTCCAATAATTGCTCTTGAAAGTGCTGCGCCATGCAGCCTGTTATTACGATTTTTTTATTGGACTCTGCCAATTCTACTAAAGTTCTGACAGATTCTTCTCTAGCTGCTTCAATAAAACTACAAGTATTAACGATAACGTAATCAGCTAATTCTTCATTTGTATCTATGCCATAACCTGCTTCTACTAGCAGCCCTAGCATATGTTCTGTATCTATTCTATTCTTTTCGCAGCCTAAATGAGATATTGCTATTGTTGGCTTTTCACCCATACTTTAATTTCTGAGGTTTTTTCTTCTAGTCACACAAAGGGCGGTGACTTTGCGCTTTGTAATGCACACCTTTTTGCTGACAACGCCCAGGTAGAATTTTCCACTATCAGTAACTGGAGAGTGGAGTTATGACCTGGATAGTTTGCGGTCATGCTATGATTATGTCTACTATTAGTCTGTTTCCCAGGGTAAATCAGAGTGTCTTTGAATATTTTGGACACTTGTAATATTTTTTAACAATTCGCCTGTTAGTATTTTACACTACCGCAGCGTATGCGTTGTAAATTTACCCATCGGGAAGCCGCCCAAAAGGCTGGTTGTGAGAAGTCGCTACCCTCAGGGAAATCGCGCTTGCGACTACGCCTAATCAAGCAGTAATGCTGCCCTGATGCTTAGACAAGATGCCTAAACGAAGGGAAACTGCTTTGCGTCTTGTGAGTGGCAAACTCCTCTTGTAGCCAGGTTTTATCTTAACATATCTTATGGAACGTTTTATGCCAAATTCCATCCGCAGATGGAAGTAGTAAAACCAGTACCAGCGAACACATTAATGCTAATCAAGGAACTAGGGACGTGAGACGAGAAAATGGGAGCTAGGTGAATTTATCCTAAAACCCATTCCCTATTCCTTGATCTCTGAATAATATTTGAAGACGTGGACTTATATCAGATCTTTAAAACTCGTACACCAATTATTGGCGTAGTTCACCTACTGCCATTACCCACCTCACCCCGTTGGGGAGGGAGCCTAAAAGCGGTGATTGACCGTGCCGAACAAGAAGCAACTGCTCTTGCCAGTGGCGGAGTAGATGGGATTATTGTAGAAAATTTTTTCGACGCACCATTTACGAAAAATCAGGTAGATCCGGCAGTTGTGAGTGCTATGACTGTGGTGGTGCAAAGGATACAAAATTTAGTAACCTTGCCTCTAGGTTTAAATGTATTGCGGAATGATGCCAAAAGCGCGATCGCGATCGCTAGTTGTGTGCGGGCGGAATTTATCCGTGTGAATGTCTTAACAGGAGTAATGGCAACCGATCAAGGATTAATTGAAGGCGAAGCCCATCAGTTACTACGTTATCGTCGGGAATTAGGCTCTGATGTCAAAATCCTGGCAGATGTATTAGTTAAGCACGCCCGGCCTTTAAGTTCTCCTAATCTCACAGTTGCCGTTAAAGACACAATAGAAAGAGGTTTAGCCGACGCAGTAATTTTATCTGGCTGGGCTACAGGTAGCCCTCCTAGCCAGGAAGATTTAGAACTAGCTTGTGGCGCAGCCAACGGAACACCAGTATTTATAGGTAGTGGAGCCGATTGGGAAAATATTGCTACACTGTTGCAGGCAGCAGATGGTGTGATAGTTTCGAGTTCCTTAAAACGTCATGGTCGGATTGACCAACCAATCGATCCGATTCGTGTTAGTCAGTTTGTCGAAGCTGCGCGTCGGAGTTGGAACTCTAAAAGCACAAGCAAATCTACGGAACAAGTAAAGTTACATTCTTAGACAGTAGGGAGTGGGGAGTGGGGAAGAAAAGGCAACGGAGACAAACAGCATTACTGTAATTTCATCCCCCCTGCCCCCTGCCCCCTGCCCCGTTTCCTCTTTCTACTCCCCATTCCCCAATTCTCAACAGCAGTTATGATTCGCCGCCGTTCTACTCCTTGGATTCATAAATGGTCGCGCCCAATAATTGCCGCGATCGCCGGATTTGGTGCGATAGTCACAGGCTATCTCACCATCGAAAAGTTAACAGGAGGCAGTGCAGCTTGTGTAGCGCAAGTTGGCACTAGAGGTTGTAATGACGTACTTTCTAGCCCTTGGGGTACCGTTTTTGGACAGCCATTAGCCTTATTTGGATGTTTGGCGTACATCAGTATGGTGATCCTGGCTTTGGCTCCCTTCGCTTGGAAATCAGGAGACAACAACCAGCGCAAACAAATAGAAAACTATACGTGGTTTCTATTGTTGGTGGGCGCGATCGCCATGACCGTTTTCAGTGGCTACTTAATGTATGTGTTGGCTTTCCGAATTCAAGCTATTTGTCCTTACTGCATAGCCTCGGCTCTATTTTCCACCAGTATGTTAGTACTGACGATTCTCGGCCGTACTTGGGAAGATATTGGGCAAATCTTCTTTACCGCTATTATTGTGGGGATGGTGACGCTGATTGGTACTTTGGGCGTTTACGCAGGTGTTAATAAAACACCTGATGCCACTGGCTCAAATGGTGCGCCACAACAAATTACCTTCACACCAACACAAGACCCTAACCCAGCATTTGGTTGGGAAATTACGACAACCTCTGGTGAGGCAGAAATTGCTTTAGCAAAACATTTAGTGAAGGTTGGAGCGAAAGAATACGTTGCTTATTGGTGTCCGCACTGCCACGAACAAAAGCTCATCTTTGGTAAAGAAGCTTATCAAATTATTAATGATAATAATGTCAAAGTAGAATGTATGGCAGATAGCCCTCAAGGTAAACCAGAATTATGTCAAGCTGCAAAAATACAATCTTTTCCGACATGGATTATTAATGGTCAAACGTACAGTGGAGTCCAAAATCTAGCGGAACTAGCAAAAATTACTGGTTATACAGGGCCAACTAATTTCAAGTACTTTAAATAATCACTGTCACCAAGACGGTTGTGTGAAATTAAAACTCTTCCTAATTAGTCAACTGGCTAAAAGTACCAACTTACTGCCAGTTGACTTATTTATTTTTTCAGGTTAATAAATTTCATCTTCGGGAACTATGAATAGGTAAAAGGAAGCTTGAAATAAGCTATAGCAATCCTACTGAATTTACAAACTAGTCTTGGAGTCAGGCAATAGGCACTCTTGCAACAGATTTGTTTGGATCTCCTACATAGTTTGCTATATAACAATAAATGTTTTCCTTTTGATTTAGCAAAAAAATGTCACTTTTAAACAAACAAAAATATATTTTTATTAATAGTAAACAATATTTATCCTCAACTTATTCTTAATCAGTTCAGTAATACTGATGACATTCGGCTTAAGAATAAACCATTATGAGGAATACTTGTTTAACAATACTTCAACTTGTTTTGTGTAACTTAACTTAACTGCCAAGTTTCTTAAAAAATGAATACGGTGATATACAAGCTATATTTGCTAGTTATTTATTAGCTAAGTGATGGCTATACAAAATAGAAATATTTCTCCCCACTAGGTAATGGGAATGAGTAAGCAGCTAGGCAAGAATTTTGTCAAATTAGCTTTGAGGCTGAAACAGCCGCTTGGTCGAAAATATAGAGAGTTGATTGTCTCTTTGAGCGTTGCAGCGTGCATTTTAATCTTGAGATCTATAGGAATCTTGCAATCCTTAGAATTAGCAGGATTAGATCAATTTTTTCTTTTACGTCCAAACGAGCCACTAGATAATCGCATCACAATCGTAGCGATTGATGAACCTTCTTTGCGCCGAGTGAAAGACTGGCCAATCCCAGATGGGATAATTGCTCAGTTATTACAAAAATTACAAGTATATCAACCTCGTGCTATTGGCTTAGATATATACAGGGATTTAGAAGTCAAGCCAGGTCATGAAGCTTTAGTGAATGTTTATCGCTCAATGCCAAACTTGGTCGGCATTGAAGTATTGAACAGTAACAAAAAGACTCAAGTTTCTCCCCCACTAGGACTAGCTCGGCAGCAAGTAGGTTTTAATAACGTATTGTATGATCCCGATGGTAAAGTCAGGCGTAGTTTGCTCTATTGGCATATCAACAATAAAGACCACGAAAGTTTTGCCTTGAAGTTAGCTTTACTATATTTAAAAAATGAGGGAATTTCACCTCAAAAAGCAGCTAACTCTGATTACTTAAAGTTGGGTAAGGCTGTATTTATCCGTTTTCAAAAGAATGATGGCGGTTATGTCGGGGCTGATGATAAAGGCTATCAAATTCTAGCTAATTTCCCCAAGCCTTCCTGTGAAAAATATTATCAAAAATCTTGTAGTTTCCGCCAAGTATCACTGAGCGATGTACTTGATGGTAAAGTTCCCATCAGTTGGATACGCGATCGCATCGTCTTAATTGGTTCCACTGCAACGAGTCTACAAGATTTTGTCTTTATTCCCTACTCTAGTCAAATACAGGGTGCAGCCAAGCCTGTTGCTGGTATCGAACTGCAAGCTTATTTTATCAGTGAGTTAATATCATCTGCCCTTACAGGACGACCTTTATTAAAAGTTTGCCCGAAATTTTGGGAGTACTTATGGGTTTTTGCTTGGTCTTATATGGGGTCTGCAATAATTTGGAAAATAAAATCATTAAGCAAGATTATTTATATACTTTTACTATCTTTATTATTATTAGTTTCTATTAGTTATTTGGCATTCTTGTCAGGATTTTGGATACCATTTGTTCCGGGATTATTAAGCTTTATTAGCACGTCATTATTGATGCTTTTTCGCATTGTTTATATGCAAGAAGAGGTGAAACGTTCTAGAGAGTTCCTACATCGAATTATCAATTCAATCCCTGATCCCATCTTTGTAAAAAATGAACAACATCAGTTGATTGTATTAAATGAAGCTTATTGCCAGTTCATTGGTTATCCTGGCAGTGTATTACTTCAAAAGTCATATTATGATTTTTTTCCGAAACATGAAGCCGATGTTTTTCGCCAGCAAGATGAGCTAGTTTTTTTAACGCAAAAACCGCAGGAAAATGAGGAAGAATTCACTGATTCTAAAGGGGAAACTCATTTAATTGCTACTAAGCGATCGCTCCACAAAGATGCGGCGGGGAATTTCTTTTTAGTGGGAGTAATTCGAGATATTACCCAGCGCAAGTTAATGGAAGAAGAACTTAAGCGCACTGCGGCTGAATTGTTTCGCTCTAACACTGAACTAAAACTTAAAGAAGATAACTTACGCTATCTGGCTTACCATGATCCCCTGACAGGTTTATCCAATCGCAAATTTTTTACGGAACAACTTAATGAATCCCTGCATTGGGCAGACCAAAACAATTTATTAATGGGACTATTATTTATTGACTTGGATGGCTTTAAACAGATAAATGATAGCTTAGGGCATGATATGGGCGATCGCTTGTTAGTGATCGTAGCCCAAAGGCTGACTAACTGTGTACGGGGTGGTGATACAGTCTCTCGCTTAGGCGGCGATGAGTTTACTGTGATTTTACGGGCTATTCCTAATATGCAAGTTGCTGGAAAAGTTGCAGCCAAAATTTTAGCTAGCATTACTGAGCCAATTGTGTTGGGAGGATATACTACTAAAATTTCTGCCAGTATTGGCATCAGTATCTATCCCATCAACAGCCAAGATTCAGCAACCTTGATTAAACAAGCAGATGCTGCTATGTACCGTGCCAAGCACTTGGGGAAAAATCGATATGAGTTGGCTTGATTAATCGACTCCCCATTGAAATTGCATATTGCTATCCCAATTTGCGGCGGACGCTCGCAGGCTCGCTACCGCTAAGGCAATTAAGATGCATCAGATCTGGTCTAGGTTTCAGGGCGAATATGTGTTGACCGATTTTAGAGAATTGGTATTAGTTAGGTAAAAACGCTTTGGTGGTTTAAGGATGAGCCGGAATTAGGTACAATAGTATCTATGTACTAAAATCTGGTTAATTCAGCTAAGGCATTTTTTTTGCAACATCCTAATCTAAGCAAAAATAGCTGCGTCAAAAACATTAATTTATCATATAAATTTTATATTTAATTATAACTTTTTTATATATACGTAATAGTACTTAAACTCTTCTATGATTATACTTAGGTTTAAATGTTAAAATTAATTAAAAATTGATAAAGTAGTTACTTTTTCGGAATTATTCTCCTTATCTTTGCTGATGTGTATGCATTTATTCAGTAAACTTTAAAATGCAATGTATTTTTTTAAACTTACTACTATCGTAATTAGACGTATATAAACAAACGCTTTATGAACTTAATATGTTTGAGGGGGTTCATTATAGAGGTAATTAATAAGCATCTATCACTTTGGGAAGTCACATTTCTAACTTTAGACTGATGTTTATTAAGGTTTCTGGAAGATATTTTTTTATAGTGTCGAGCAGATTCTACGCCTAAGTATCGATTCCTCGACTTTAGCAGTTAATAACCACATTTCACTCACATACTTACTTTTTATACGTAAGAACTTGAATCTAAATATAATTTTTTTATAAAAAACTGAATCTAGTGTAAGTAGAAAAGCTGTGGAAAATATCAGAATTCAGGAAATGGATAAAGGCTTTATGAAAATTAATTTAAGAATTGCGACTGTTGTAATATTGTGTGTCGGTACTTGTCTGAGCATTCCCACAATTGCTGATGCAGCTGGTAACTTGAGTATGATAGTTGAAAAGGGTTTGAGTAGGGCAGAAAACAGTACTTTAACTAGTCCTTCTAAGAGTTCTCAAGAATTACAAAATATCTACATCCCACCTAATTTTGGCGGCCCTGACAGTAGTGAATACGGTAGCGGTACGCGCTAATACCAGGTTTGCTGAACCAGTAATTTAGTACTGATGGGTATTAAGATAAGTGGAGACTAGCACCGCAGGGCGGAAGTCAAAAGTCAAAAGTATTATTGAATAGGCTTTTTCGGAATTTTAAACGGTTGCTCTATTTGTACTAGTGGAAAGCTTAAGATTTCTCCCAGGAAAGGTGTTGTATTAAAGTGTGAACTTGCCAATTAGGATCAGGTTGCGGATAATCGATGCGGTAGTGTCCGCCCCGGCTTTCTGTCCTAAAAGCAGCACTTTTGAGAATTAAGTAAGCTACATCTAATAAATTACGAGTTTCTGCCCAAAGCCTTAATTGTCGTTCTACATCCGGGATTTTGAAACTGACAGGTTCTTCGGCACGTAAAGAAAGTAAGAATTGGCTTAAAGGTAGAATAGCAAAGTCTTGCTGCCAAGATTCAACAGTAGCGATCGCCTCATCTAATCGTGACTCTTCTCGACAAATACCAGCACTCTGCCAAACTAATCGCGGTAACTTCTCGCGCAATGCTTCTAGCTGGGCTTGCTGAGTTTGCCCATCATTAATATCCAAGCTAAACTCACGCCAAGGCAATGATATTTCTGGTTCCGGCTCGATCTCTGGCAGTTGAATATGTGCCATCTGTGCGCCAAACACAATACATTCCAACAAAGAATTACTGGCTAGACGATTTGCACCATGTACTCCGGTACTAGCAGTTTCTCCGACAGCATATAACCCAGCAATATTAGTGCGATTCATTAAATCTGTAAGAATACCACCCATCCAATAATGAGCAGCAGGCGCAACCGGAATTGGCTCATTAAACACATCAATTCCCCATCGCTGACAAACCTTGATGATATTGGGGAAGCGATGCCGAATTTTTTCAGGGGGAATGGAACGCATATCTAGCCACACATTAGCCGTAGCCGGATCTGCGGCTGTACGTTGTAAATGGCTAAAAATTGCTCTACTAACCACATCTCTAGGTGCAAGTTCACCAGCCGGGTGATAGTCAAAAGCGAATCGCCGCCCAGCATTATCCACCAGATGCGCGCCCTCGCCTCTGACAGCTTCACTAATCAAAAAGCGATCAGCCCCAGGTTTGGTCAGGGCTGTAGGATGAAATTGCACAAATTCCAAATCTCGTAATATAGCACCAGCCCGCCAAGCGATCGCCACACCATCGCCTGTACTCACAGCCGGGTTAGTAGTTTGGGCAAATACTTGACCACCACCACCAGTTGCGAGAATTACAGCTTTGGCTTTTACCCAGGTAATTTTACCTTGATAAAACAGGCTAATTCCTTGACAGCGACCTGTTTGAGGTTCTAGCCACAGACTTAACGCCAAAGCTTGCTGGATAACTTGAATATTTTTACGGTGTAATACTTGCGCGGTTAAGGTTGTTGTGACTTCTCTACCTGTGGTGTCAGCAGCGTGGAGAACACGATTACGAGAATGGGCAGCTTCTAAAGTGAGAGCTAAGGCGTTACCATGACGGTCAAAAGCTACGCCTAAATTTACCAACGATTGAATGCAGCTAGGGGCTTCTTGGGCAAGGAATTCCACAGCTTGCCGATCGCACAAACCTGCACCAGCTTGAATTGTATCTTCAATATGCAACTGTGGCGAATCTTCTGGGGCGATCGCAGCTGCAATACCGCCTTGCGCCCAATCACTCGCTGACAACGTAACCGTTTCTTTAGTAATCAAGCCGACTTGCAGTGACTCTGGCAAACACAGTGCTGTATATAATCCAGCTGCGCCAGCACCGACTACTAAAACATCAAATTGGCGGGGAGTTTCTATTTCAGGCAAGGTTGGAGAGGGAAGTAAGGGGTGCAGGGGTGCAGGGGTGCAGGGGAGGTAAGGAAATTTTTTCTAAACTACGTCAGGTAAAATACCAGGTTAAAACCCTGTTTCCTGTCCTCTGTTCCCTGTTTCCTGCTGTATGAAGATAACCACTCCCTAAATAAAGAGAGTGGCTTACTGTTTCCTAGATTAGCGGTAAATTAGCTTATCTATAGATACCGTTGTTAAAGCGATCGTCACCTTCGTTGAAGACAGCTTCTTGGTCGGTAACGGTGAAGTTATCGAAATTAGCTTGTAGAAGTTGTTTTTGGCGATCGCTCAATCCTGGTAGATTCAAAATATCTTCTACCTTTTGGTAAGGAGCATTCTTGATGATTTTCTTAGCCAGGGTAGGATACAAACCTGGATAGTTTTGGAAAGCTCGGACGTTGGTGTTATTTAAATCAATTTTTTTACCAAATTCCGTTGCCAGTTTATCATCTGCACGATTGCGGAATTCCACTGCCAAAACAGGCACTTGTGGCAACGCCAAACTGTTAATACCAGCAGCTTGGGCTATCCCTGTTGTACCTAACCATCCCCAGCAACCAATCAACAAACTAAATACTGTTAATAAACGCACCAATCTTTTCACGATTTTTCTACCTCTTTCCATCAAACTGAATAATGGCACTAAGCAGACAGCTGTCAACAGTTTATAATCTTTGAGTCACACTTATGACAATAGATTATTCTCCCTTGACTACGAGCTGATAGCTCCATCAACACACAGCAGTCATCAGAAACTAATATACAGCTTATTAATATCCACAATATTTACTACCACTAGGTTTGACTCTAGTTTTGTCAAAAATTAATTTACTTGTCTAATGTGCTTGCATTGCCATAACAGTGCTATGTGAAGCACCGCACCCGTTAGGATGCTCTTTACTAGGCTAAGGGTTAAATGGCAAGGGGGAAAGGTTTCTTCCCCTGCCACCTGTACACCAATTTTTCAGGCAGGTATAATATCCAACAGCTAATAAATTACTGCAACAAAGCTGCAAAAAGACAACCGCTAACGCCTAAATTCGCTGATTCTGGCTTAACTTTGGGTGGTAACCGCTTGAAAAAACCTAAGGCGGACGTATTCATAACGTTTCTACAGGTGCTGAACTCTCGTAAATTGGCTAAGGTATTGCGAGAATAAAGCAAAATATTCTTCAAATTTTTATGTTTATGAATGTGCTTCTGGAACATGGGAAACCTTATCCTCTCGGAGCTACTTGGGATGGTGAGGGAACAAACTTTGCTTTATTTTCAGAAAACGCGACGGGTGTTGAACTTTGCTTGTTTGATGAACAAGAACAGGAGAAACGCCTGCCTTTAACAAGAGTAGAAAACTATATCTGGCATGGTTATGTACCAGGGATTAAGCCAGGACAAAAATATGGATTTCGGGTTCATGGAGTTTATGAACCTGAGCAGGGATATCGCTTTAATTCGTCTAAACTCTTACTTGACCCCTATGCGAAAGCGATCGCTGGTGATTTCAGCCATGCACCGGAACTCTTTGGCTATCTGTGGGATGCACCGGAGGATGAAAGAGATTTAAGCCAATCTAAGACAGACAGTGCAGATTTGATTCCCAAGGCAGTTGTGGTGGATGAATCCTTTGATTGGGGAAGCGATCGCCTGCTGCAACTTCCCTGGTGTAACACGGTGATTTACGAAACTCATGTTAAGGGCTTTACCCAGTTACACCCAGACATTCCAGAAAACCTGCGCGGTACTTATGCCGGAATTGCCCATCCTGCGGCGATCGCTCACCTGAAGTCTCTCGGCATTACTGCCGTTGAATTGTTACCTACCCATCACTTCTTTATTTACGCAGGATTACTCGCCGATAAAGGACTTAGCAATTACTGGGGTTACGATCCCATCGGCTATTTTGCTCCTTATTCCGGCTACAGTGCTAGTGGCATTTTCGGTCAACAGGTGACTGAGTTTAAGCAGATGGTCAAAAGCTTGCACGCTGCTGGCATCGAAGTGATTTTAGATGTGGTTTACAATCACACCGGAGAAGGGAATCATTTAGGTTCGACTCTCTGTTTTCGGGGTATCGACAATGCAGTTTACTATCGGTTGGTAGAGGGAAATCCTCGCTACTACATCGAAGATTTTACTGGTTGTGGCAATTGCCTCAATACTCTCCACCCCCAAGTCTTGAAGTTAGTAATGGATAGTCTGCGTTATTGGGTGTTGGCAATGCATATCGATGGTTTTCGGTTTGATATAGCTCCCGCACTAACCAGAGGAGAATTAATTGAAGTAGATGTCTGGCGAGGTTCTAAGCGACGGACAATCAAGGTTTTAGACCACGAATTCGACCCTTTAGCATCCTTTTTTAACATTATTCACCAAGACCCAGTTCTTTCCCAAGTGAAGTTGATTGCCGAAGTTGGATCGGAGGTGGGGAAATTTCCTGTTTGGTGGTCGGAGTGGAATGATAAGTATCGAGACGTAATGCGGGATTTCTGGCGCGGTGAAGACATCAAGCTCAAGGAGTTTTCTCACCGATTGATGGGCAGCCCGGATTTATACAAGAGTACGGGTCGGCTTTCCTGTTCCAGTATCAACTACATCACCTGTCATGATGGCTTTACGTTGAATGATTTGGTTAGTTATAACCAGAAACACAATGAAGATAATCAGGAGGAGAGTGGAGACAATAACAACCGCTCTTGGAATTGTGGTGTGGAAGGGGAGACTGATGACCCAGAAATTTTGCAGTTACGAGAAAGGCAGAAGCGTAATTTCCTAACTACTTTGATGCTGTCGCAGGGTGTTCCCATGTTGTTGGGGGGAGATGAGATGGGGCGATCGCAGCGCGGCAACAACAACCCCTATTGCCAGGATAATGAGATTTCCTGGTTTGACTGGGATTTGACGGAGGAGAAGACGGCATTGGTAGACTTTACCCGTCAATTAATTCAGTTTCGTCGTCAGCATCCGGTGTTTCGGCAGCGCGATTGGGTACAGCATGGTTTAAATCAAGGTGATATTCGCTGGTTTAACCCGGATGGTAGTGAGATTCCTGAAAAACAGTGGCAGGACAATATTAGTGCAATGAGTCTTTTTTTAACTGGCAATGGGCAGGAGAAAAGTAGCATTGAGGATCGTTTTCTGCTCTGCTTCAATGCCCATGATCAAATGGTTGAATTCCTCTTGCCTCCTGAGTTAGAGGATGGAAAATGGCGGGTTGTGATAGATACCATCGAGCCACGGTTTATTGAAGAGGAACGCTTGTATCGGGGAGATGAGGTAGTGATGCTTGAGGGGCGAGCGCTGATGGTGTTAAAAAGCGCGAACTAAATCAACTACTAAGAATTTTCAGAGCCGATAAAACGCTTCCTTTCTTCTGCAGTAAGAATTCTAGGTACTTGTTCTTTAACCATTGCCGCTAATCTGTCAGTGGAGGTAATCCAAAGGCGGACAGTATTATCATAACTTCCAGAAGCTAGTCGTTTTTCACCTGAATTAGTAGTAATAAACACCACGGATGTAACACTCTGCTCATGTCCTCTCAAAACAATAGGTTTAACCTTGTATTCCTTCTGCTGCCAGTCAAAATCTGGCTTGCTTGCAGTTTCTATATTCCATAACCTGATTGTTCCATCAAAACTACCTGAAGCTAAAGTATTCCCATCGTGACTAAAAACTACTGAAGCTACCCAATAGTTGTGACAATTATAACCTGACAAAATTACAACTTTTTCATAGTCATCTTCGGGAGTTCTTTCATCAATATCTCTCCAATTCAGTTGATCTAAATCTTTAAGATTCCAGAGTCTAATATTTGTGTCATCGCTACCCGATGCTAGTATTTTCTCAGTGGGATGGAATGCCACTGACCAAACTCTTTTAGTATGACCTTTCAAAACACAATATTTAGCATTAGATGAAGATTTTCCCCAATCAAGTTGACTTAAATCCCATAGTCTAATCGTCGAGTCATTACTAGCAGTAGCTAGTATTTTTTTATTTTCATCAACAAGAAAGGCGATCGATGTAATGCTTTGTCCGTGTCCTGGTAAAGAAATAACTTTTTGATTTTTGAGCTTGCCTTGTTCCCAATCATTTTTGTCTAGTTGGCTCAAATCCCATAAAAAAACTGTATCGTAGACTGTATCGTTTTTTTGCTCTTGATCATCCCAAACACCTGCTGCGAGAATTTTGCAATCAGGGCTAAATGCGACTGAACTGATACCGTCTTTAATTTTTTCGTCTGTCAGAATTATCGGCGATCCATCTAGATTCTCTAAGTTCCATAACCGAACTGTTTTATCATTTTTTGTGCCGCTAGAGGCTAAAAGCTTACCATCTTGACTAAATGTAACTGACCAAACATAATCATTATGACCTATAAGAGTTTTGTGAAATTGTGGTTCATCAAACGAGTTGAGTGTCCATAATTGAACTTTCTTATCCCAACTAGCCGAAGCCAGCATCTTTTGTTCTGAATTATAGGCAACCGACATGACGTTATCTTCATGAGTTCTCTTGGTTTGCGCTTGAATTTCTTTCGGTTCAGTTACGGACGGAAGTAAATTCCATAGTCTAACTGTATTATCCCAACTTCCTGCTGCTATCCACTTTTTATTAAGAGCAAAGGCAACCGAACTAATACCAAAATATTGACCTGGAAGTTCTTCAATAAGTTTGAAATCCTCCACATTCCAGAGTCTAACTTTTTGATCTTCGCCGCCTGAAATTAGGTGTTTTCCATCAGGAAGAAAGGCAACAGAATTTACAGTATCCAAATCGACACCTTGCCCAAGCATATCAGGTAGTAAATCTTTATCTTGATCATCCAAATTCCATAGTCTAATAGTTCTATCTGCACTACCTGAAGCTAATTTTTTACCATCTGGGCTAAAAGCTAACGATTTGACAGCTTCGTTATGCGGTGAACTGAGTGGAGTATGTTCATAATTACAGCTATGTGAATTCCAATTCCATAACCAAATAGTTCCATCATTATGACCTGAAACAAATCTATTTTTTTGAGGATCGAAGGCTAGCGATAAAACTTCCTTTAGTTTTTCTCCTTCGACAACCCTTAATACGGTAAAACCGGAAAGGAGATTGATTAAAAAGTCATCATCAGAGTTGGCGTAATCTTCCCAAGATTGATTTGGGTGTTCAGTTTGATGCAAATTCACGAGTTGGATCTTACCGTCCTCTCCACCGGAAGCTAAGATTGAACCATCTCTGTTAAATACTACTGATTTAACTTTATTAAATACTACTGATTTAACTTGCTCAGACTTACTATCCAAATAATATAAAAAACTTTTAGCCCACAAATCAAATTTTTCGACTGATTGTTCTTGACTTATCTTTTGGTGCCATTTCAACCAAAATATGCAAGTATGATCAGTTTTTTCAAAAAATTTACCATTGTCTTGTTTTTTGTAGTAATGATGAGTCCACAGAATTTTATCTGGATTTTGTGGATTTTGTGGATCTAAATCTTTTTTCAGATTCCATAGTTCTACATTTCCGTAGTCTTTTCCTGCAACTATAATTTGCTGCTGCTCATCTGGGTGAAACGTAACCGACCAAACTGAACGATCTACCCCTTGAACAGAATTTGGAGCGTTAAGAAAATATTTAGGTTGATGTTCATAGGGAGGGGTTAATTGCCAAACACCTATCTGTCCGTCATGGCTACCAGAAGCTACCAGTCTCCCATCTGGACTAAACGCCACTGATGTAACGCCTCCCTGATGACCTTTCAAGGTGATGCTGAAATGCTTTACACTCAAAGCTTCACGTAATGCTTCATCAACTTGATCTAATATTCCTAAATTATGCTCTTTATTAAAATTATATGCTTCAAGTGCGAGTAAAGCAGCTAAATCATCTCGCCTACGTCTTAGCTGTCGTATAGATTCGGTTGGCAATCTCTGTGCGATTGTAAGGCTGTGAACATATTGAATATACTTTGTCCGCACCTCTTGAATTGCTGGAGCCAATTGGCTAAGGTAAAGTTCGTAACGTGGTGGCGATAATCCAACTGACCTAAGAATCCTTGCTTGACTTAGTTTGTTCAAAATTCCATTGACTTTCTCCTCCTCTAGTGTTGTTGGAAGGTTTAGACTTTCAGATTCTTCTTGGGCATATTTAACTAAATCAGTTACAGACAAGAGGTTTTTGCGAAGAGATGGGGTTAAAAAGTACGAAAGGACGTGCTTTGCTTGCATTGCCGTTCGTCGCTTATCTTGATCTTCTTCAGGAAATAGCTTCTCTATTCTTGTAGATACGTATTCCTTGACAATTCCCTCTACAAAGCCTAAGTTTTCAAATTTTTCAAAAGTTATGCAATCAACGCCGTCTACCTCTTCTCTTTCCTCCCAAAGTCGAGTCATCACAATTTGAAGATAAGGAGCAGCAATTTGAACTTTTTGTGATGCTTCACTCTTCTTATCGGTTAATTTGTCTAAAATATGATTAACTAAACTGTCTTTAAAATCAACTGTTTTGGAATTGGGCGATCGCTGCTTTTTGTCTTTAAATGATTTATCCCAAAGAGAATCTTTAGACAATTGGAAATATTGCTCATCCCATGCTGAAATTTGAGTTTTTAGATTGGAAATAAAGGTACCAAATTTATCAAAATTATCATTATCTTCTCTAATAGAAATCAAACAATGAACTGGCAAGTCATCACAAGTGAGTATTTTGTTCAGTGACTCAGCAAATAATTCTGGCTTTGCTAAATGGCGAAAATATTCTTCAAAATGGTCAAATATAATTAATAGCTTGCCGTTGTATTGTTGTTTTTTAAGGAAATTATCCCAAGCTTTTAAAATCTTGTCTAACTTGCGTATATGTGATAATGAATCTTTCGACTCTTGATCTAAATATAAACTAATTTTATTTTTGATTTTTTCAATAAGTTTGGAAAGCGGATTGTCTTCCCAAGCGTCAAAAAGAACAACGGGTAATATTGGACTATTATGCTGTTCAAGGCTTTCTTGAACTTCCGAATCTAGATACGGGACAACTCCCTTTCTTAGCATAAAACTCTTGCCAACATTGCTTTCTCCCGCCAGAACGGTTAAACGAAATTCCTTTAACCTATTTATAATAGTTTGTCGGCAATTGTATCGAGCAAGCGGTTTTTGAATAGCTTCTTCTGCTGATTTTCGATCAAGATGCTTGAGTTCCAAACAATTATCAACAATACTAGGCAGATAACCTTTTAATTCTTCAAGTTTATAATAAGCATCCGAACGAATTGCAATAAGAAAATTAACATTTAAAGTGGAATAATTACGTACATTGGCAAGTTCTTTAATAAACTGTTTGCCTTCATCTTGTTCAAAATAATAAGAAAAGTAATCCTCAAACTGATCCAGAATGATCAATAGTTTACTACCCCAGTATTCTTCACTAACAATATCTGACAATACCTGTAATTCCTGAATGAACTCGGATGATGCAGAAGCCTTTGATTTTTTATCGTTTTTTTCTCTATTACAGATAGGTTTTTGAAACCGTCTTTCTAGGCTTGAAGAGTCTTGATCTAGTCCTAATGCCTCAGCAACAGCTTTCTGGCTCTGTTTCAATAACTTATCTAGCAGCTTAGGGCTATCCAGTAGTTGAGGATTCCAATTTTTGAAGACAACAACAGCAAATTTTGGAGAATTTGATTCCTTTCGGTTCTCTTCTGTAAATACGCGTAGGCGATTGGCAATACCAGCATGGAGGAGTGAACTTTTACCAACACCACTCTCACCATAGAGAACTGTCAATCGGGAATTTAAGAGGTTGTCGGTAATAATTCTTTGCCACTTATCTCGTCCAAAGAAAAACAAAGCGTCTTCTTCTGTGTAGGGATCTAAGCCTTTGTAGGGAGGAGCAAGGTAATGCTGTTGCTGTATGTTCTGGTCAAATTTATCTAGCATATCGCTATCTCTTATTATAATTTCGATGAGCGGAACAATTTGACAAGTCTAGATTTAATACCTTTTCCAAATGAGCTTGTAACTTATTTACATAGTCCTCGTAGGGACACTCGACTAGTTCGACTGCCCATTTATGTTCCGAAAAATATTTATTACTGAGTTGTCCAGGGCTTGATTGATGAATCAGCCAAGCTTTGGGTGTTCCGTTTTTGGATTTGGATGTATCCATCGCAATCCCAAATCTGCCTGGGCAAACACGGCTTAGAAGCATCTGCAAATCACTATCATTCGCACTAAAGCCAATAAATAAGATATCGCTCTGGTTCAATCGCTGAATTAACTTCTGTGGAAGCAGTTCTGACAAGATTGGTTTTTTTCCATCTTTGCCGATCATGTAATTAAGGAGATGAGTTGGAGCGATCGCAAAACTGTCTTCCCCTGGGTTTGGTGAGTTGTGCAGCGCACCACCAAAAAGTTTGAGAATGATTGGACGTTCAACGGTAGGTAAGTTGTTAGATAAGTTTTCTGCAAGTGGAAGTTTTTCATACTGATTTGTTGGCTGTTCTGGTCTGCCAATCACCTCTACTTTCCTGTTCCCGTTCTCGGAAAATATATGTTTGAAACGACTGCAATCATCTCCTTCTGCAATGTAGGAGACAACATCAAATGTTGTCTGACTACCGTCAAAGGCTTTCTCAAAAGCGCATTCTAATCCCAAGTCATAGTTAGTTGTGGCAATTAATTGATAAGGGAATTTATACTGCTTTTTCTCCATAGAAGCAGCAAGAGAAGCGAATAAATATTGAAATTTATTTGGACTGTAATTACGTCTAAAATAACGGCTAAGTTTGTCCATCAGACCACTCGCATTAGTGTCAGTAATGATGTACTGTGACAAACAACGAATATCGACTTTAGCAACTACTAGATCTTGTTCATACTGCAAATGTGGGAAGTTTGCAAGGTCTTTCTTGATTGGACAAAGAGAAGTTTGCCTTTTGCGATCGTCAGGTCTATCTTTTAATTTATAAGGACATACATCACAGGGCAATCCTATTAATTCCTTAGTTTTGAAACTAGAACTTTCATGTAGTTCTTCAGCAATTTGGATATCGTTGGGCGGTAGGTTATCGTTTGGCGTATTCGAGAAATTAATGCCTGAACCGAGGAAGAAAACTAATCTGCCGTTACGTATAGATTCAGTGACTTCCTTGAAATGCTCTTTAAGAGCAGAGCTGAGGTTTGAGTGTGAATTATTTTTGTGCTTCTTACCTGAATCAAATCCACCTTGTAGCAACGTATAAATGACGAATTCTGCGGCATTTTGAGCTGCTTTTTGCTGATATTCATCTTTATTAACATCTTTTTGCCCATCAGCCCAGTCACAGATAGCTTTGACTAAAATCCAATGAACTTGACTTCTAAATGCTGAAGCATAAAGTCCTGTCCCCTCCATGTCGCCACCAATGCTTTCTTGTGCGAGCTTCAGCAATTGGTCTCGAAAGTCTTGATTATCAACAAGCTTGTCACCTGAGAGAACTTTTCCGAATTTCACAGATGATTTATTCCATTTGTGGCTGCTAGCTGTGAATTTCTCTAGCAGCTTTGGTGAAGCCGACGAACAATCGCCTCGAAGAATAGTACTTGACTCTCCATTAGGTGCTGTACCAAGTCGCTGAAGCTCGTAGGCTTGTAGTTGCTGGGAAACTAAAATTTCACCTATATTCTGGTTGTATTTATTAACACCGAAGGCAATCCCAACCATGATTACTGCGGATGGAGATAATTCTTTAATAGCTTCATGAATAGTGAGTGTTGAGCCACTTGGCCCCCCAGATCCCATCCCTGACTGAACCATAAAGGTTCTTGCTCCGCCAATATAACCAAAATCATGGTAAGTATTATTAATATTAGGAATGTGCCAAGTGTCATTGTGGTTCGGCTCTCTTTGGATTTGACCCTGTGAAATTTGATTGTTAACTTCTTTAATTACTGCTGAAGCTTCAACTTCTGTAACCGTTACAAGAAGAACATCAACATGAGGGAGTAATTTTTTAGTAGCCATAAATACAGTTTTTCCTTAGGTTAAACAATAAACATATTGCTGTTTGTTAAACCTTAAACTACCGACCCTTTGCTAGGTCAGCATAAATAAAAATTTCTACTCCCAAAATCACCAAGAGGATAAATTCCACTACACAAAAAACTTGAACAAACCAAAAAATCTGACGCACGAAAATCCAAAATGCGACCAAACCCACAATCCCTGAGAAGACAAACGCAATCTCATCAATAATTAGTTGCTCAATTTTGCGTCGCTTGCGACGTTTATCACTCCTGTGAGCGATTTCCCAACCAAAAATAGATTCAATTTCTCCAATATCTGCACCTGCCCTACAAGCCAAGGTGCTGATTTTTTCAACCAGCGTGTAGCGAATATACTGACCGATCGCGGTAATCTTCTGATCATTCACCACATAAGTCCATCCCAGCACCAGACTTACCCAAGGAAGAACTAACAGAGCATAGGGATTCGCCTTCTCGCCTATAGCCAACGCCAGCACCGTACCAAATAAAGCCAGCGTCACATATAGTAGATTGTCACGGAAGCCAATACGTTGTACCTGCTCATCCTTGAGCTTGCTGTATTCCTGAAGATACACAGTTAGCATCTCCTGCTGTTCACAAGCCATAGAAACCCCCTCTAGGTAAACTTGAGTAGGAAATAGAATCTTAGAGACTTGTCTTAACAATTATTCAGTTAATTGATCGATTAGGTAGTAGCTTGTTTCCCTAATCAACCTAGTGCTAGCTTTCGCAATTTAGATATTGCTGGAAACGTTAATGAAGGTGTGTATTTCCAATGAAAATATTTTAGTGATCTCCGTTAAAAAAGTATCACTATAGCAATAAAAGTATGTTTTTCTGAAAGAAAATTTACCGTCTTATAACGGATTAGGACGAGCATTTTCCGCCGCGTGTCCCATGAAAATTTGTCCCTGTGCTGTGATAAAAATACTAGATGGGAAACAATAGCCATGCTTGAGAGGTTCTGCAATCCTTTTCAGTGTGCCATCCAACAGCAGAGACTTACTGGAGTTGTAAGTGCCAAAATCAATATCTAACCACATACCCACTTCCCTAGAACAGAGTAGAGTTTGTTGTATTTGTCCTTAACGAGAAGCTATGTTTGCTTATGACAGATTTTTTAAATTTTACCTTCGCAACCTTGCCCAGTGCTGTCAAAGATAATCATAGCTATCGTTATCTATCACATAAAATAAGGACAAATTTGTGAGGAACTTGTGAGCATTAAAATAAGTAAAAATTCTCTGTTAAATTAAAATTTACGTCTGATGTTAATTAAAAACACCTGTGCTCCCATAAGGGTTTCTAAATTCGCTTTAATTTATTATTTTAGGGCTAATCCATATTTTTTTACATAGGCAGAGAATAATCTGTAGCTCCTATTTTTAGGACTCTTCGCAACAAGAATGTTTAAATGATCAAGTGGGCTGGCGATCGCCTAATTCATTATTTTGTTTAGTATTCAGAGTTGGGGCAGGTCAAGATACCAGAATTTTGCAGGGCGATCGCCCCTACGAAGGCATGAATCTTCCAGGTGTTACCAGATTAACGCCAACCATGATACCTACTATCAAAGCACTAGAAGCAGTTGATTAGATTTTATGCTGCTAGAGCCGCTAGTAAAAATAAACTGTCTACTAAAATAGTGCTTAACACCGCGCCACCAAAAGCATACCAATGTCGCTGCTGGTTGAGTAAAGGTAAAATCCCGGTTATTGCTAGCATTAGTGCGAGAAATACTGCCCAAGCTTGCCCCCAAGGAGTTTGAACTTGAATGACAGCAGCTTGTAAAATTGGCGATACATTCTCAGGTTCTACCTGCATGATTTGCCGCCAGTAAGGCATTAAGTCAACTATATAAAAATACACATCTGTTAAAACTGTGCCAAATAAGGAACCTAAATAAAACCAGGTACCAACCTTGCCCCAATTTCTCACTAGACACCAACAAGCAAATGGTAAGCCGATAGACTCTATTGGTAAATGCAATACAGGTTCCCAACGCAACCAGCCCCAATAAATTGCGCCTGCTAACCAACTCCAGCTAAAGCCTAAAAGCAAATCCCCCCAGAGGTAAGTTGCAGGACGTGACATTAAGCGAAAACTCAGCCACACCCAAAACCCTGTCATCGCTAAACTAAGGCTAGGAAGCGATCGCACTAGCGGTGCTTCGATGAATACTGGTACTGATACTAGAAATACTGCTGCGGCAAATACTAACCAAGTTTGTCGAGTTGATATTAATAAAGGTAAAGATGGCGATGCGGCAAGAGTAGATTCTAATTTTGGTATACCTAGCTGCCCAGCATCGTTTATGGGTAATTCCTCAGCTATAGAGGTGGTAGAAGCTTTGTAAGATGACAATGTAGTATTAATCAAAGTTTTAATAATTGTAACTAATCTTTATTTTATTTAAGATACCATATCCATAAATCCCCCCCTAGGGCATTTTTATTCTACCTAGATTTTACGTAATTTTGAGATTTCTGGGAAAAAAGCAGAAATAATTAAGAACTGAGGGGCTAGAGGCTAGGGACTAGTCAGCTACTCTATGACTAGTATTTGATTTTTGAAAAAATTCAGTACATTGTTACCTGCCTTAGAAACTGTTGCCTATTGCCTGACTACACAGGTATGTTCAGTAATCAAACCGGATTTTGATCGCCGTCAAAACCCACAACCAAAGATGAAAAACTTTCTTCTCTAGCTCTAGCCTCTAACCTCTAACCTCTATCTATTTTCAAGCTAGTATCCTGTAAACTTCCTAGAAAGATGTTTCTTTAAATGGTAGTAATCACAGCGATCGCAGGTAGAATAATGACTCTATTTAAACGTCAATGGTTAGTGTGCTTATTTGCAGCATCTGCAATTGTCTCAAGTGCAGCATTTCCAGCACTGAGTGCCTCACCCAACGTTGGGGAAACTGGGGTACAACAAATGAATATTTTGCAAGCAATTGTTTTAGGCTTTGTCCAGGGAATGACTGAGTTCCTGCCAATTAGCAGTACAGCACATTTAAAAGTTGTACCTGTAGTCCTCGGTTGGGGCGATCCGGGAGTCGCATTTACAGCTGTGATTCAGTTAGGTAGTATTGCCGCCGTACTATGGTATTTCTGGGGAGACTTATCAAGAATTGTCAAAGGCGCAACCAGAGCGATCGCCCAAAAAGATTATGCTGATTATGATTTACGCTTGTTGCTGGGCATTATTTTAGGAACTGTACCAATCGTCTTTTTTGGACTTTTAATTAAAAGATTTATCCCCGACTTTGATAATTCACCTATTAGAAGCTTAGGTGCGATCGCGATCGCTTCGATAGTCATGTCCTTATTGTTAGGAGTAGCAGAAAAACTCGGCAAACGGGTACGGGACTTTGAACACCTAACCATGAATGATGGGCTATTAATGGGTTTAGCGCAAGCTATGGCGTTAATTCCTGGGGTATCGCGTTCCGGTTCTACTTTGACAGCCGGGTTATTTATGAGCTTACAACGAGAAACAGCCGCCAGATTCTCATTTTTACTCGGCATTCCCGCCATTACCTTAGCGGGATTAGTTGAGTTAAAAAGTGCTTTAGGCGCAGTTACTGGTGCAGGGATAGCACCCTTAATTGCCGGAGTAATTTCTGCGGCGATTTTCTCATATATTGCGATCGCCGGATTGCTGCGCTTCCTCAAAACCCAAAGCACTTGGGTATTCATCTGGTATCGCCTAGCATTTGGCGTAGCAATTTTAGGTGCTATCAGTGCGGGGCTTCTGAAAAATATTTAGTAGTCAAAAGTCAATAGTCCAGAGTCCATAGTAATAATTGAGTGTTGACTCATGACTAACATAGTCAATAGCCCAGAGTTTGTAGTAACGACTTTGACTATTGACCATTGACCTTTGACTATTGACTCATGACTAACCTTCGTCCTGCCAAAATTACCAAAGTACTACCAGACTCAATCGCCGCCGAAATTGGCTTTGAGGTTGGGGATGCGATCGTTGCTATCAATGGTACACGTCCCCGCGATTTAATTGATTATCAGTTTCTCTGCGCTGATGAATTTCTCGAACTCGAAGTTTTAGACACTGCTGGCAAAACCCACCAAGTCGAAATTGAAAAAGATTACGACGATGATTTAGGGCTGGAATTTGAAACTGCCCTCTTTGATGCTTTAATTCAGTGCAATAATAAATGTCCGTTTTGCTTTATCGATCAACAGCCTCCAGGTAAACGCTCCAGCTTGTATTTAAAAGACGATGATTATCGTTTGAGCTTTTTGTATGGTTCTTACCTGACCTTAACCAACTTACCAGAACGGGAATGGCAACGGATTGAACAAATGCGCTTGTCTCCCTTGTTTGTGTCCGTTCACGCTACCGAACCGGAAGTGAGAATCCGGCTGTTGAAAAATCAGCGTGCGGGACAAATAATGGAACAAATACGCTGGTTCCAAGAAAGACGGCTGCAAATTCATGCTCAAGTTGTGGTTTGCCCTGGGATTAACGATGGCGAACATCTGGAACGCACAATCAAAGATTTAGCGTCATTTTATACTGGTGATGTGCCTGCTGTGGCATCAGTAGCAGTCGTGCCAGTTGGTTTGACGCGTTTTCGTCCCCAAGAAGACGAACTCATACCAGTAACAAAAGAAAAAGCGCAAGAAGTGATATCACAGGTGCGATCGCTTGCCCAGCAATTTCGCCAGCAATTCGGCTCGAATGTTGTTTGGTTAGCCGATGAATGGTATTTAATTGCTAGGGAAGAACTACCCACAGAATCAGAATACGAAGAATATCCGCAAATCGATAACGGTGTCGGTTCGATTCGGTTATTTCTCAAGCAATTTGCATCGGCTGCTGCTGAATTACTGCCAGCAAAAGTTTATCCTCAAAGAAAATTGACTTGGGTAGTAGGTAACGCCGTTGAAAAAGCATTTCAACCTATACTGCAACGCTTAAATTCTGTTGAGGGTTTAGAAGTAAATATGTACGCCTTAGCCAGTGATTATTGGGGACAAACTATTAGTGTCACCGGATTACTAACAGGACATGACTTACTTTTAAACTTAAAAGACAAAGATTTAGGTGATGGAATTTTGCTGCCTAATGTCATGCTTAAGTATGGCGAATTAGTATTTCTAGATGATGTCAGTGTTGAGGAATTAGAGAGACAATTAAATACTAAAATCTTTCCCATAGCAGGAGTTACAGAATTAATCAACACCTGTAGTACAGAGAAAATAAAAATATAAATCTAAAATATTCAGTCGATTTTCGGAGGCTTTTAGTTGTGGAATTGGATAATAAATAATAAAGGAAGTCTAATGTTAAATTAAGTGAGGTTAAGTGGTGAAGAGTCAGGAAACTGCAACAGTAAAAACAAAAAAAGCCAGATTCTTCATCATTAGTTTTAACCTTTTAATTATTAATTGTTTAAGCAATCTGAATATTTTGCCAGTTAAGGCGGCAACTGAAGAACCTGTATTAAGCGTAGTTCAAAGTCCAGAAAACACACAGCAATGGACAGGAATAACTAAACGCTTGCAGAGCAGTGGGTTCAAGTATTGCGTCATTCCCTTATCTGAAATTAAGAGTGCCGCAGATTGGGGCGATCGCAAAATATTATTTTTGCCCAACGTCGAGACATTAACACCAGCACAAGTAATTGCCCTAGAAGGATGGACAAGCAAAGGCGGCAAGGTCATCGCTAGTGGCCCCGTTGGCAGTTTATCAGCACCAGGAGTGCGACAGTTCTTGCGATCGCTCCTCGGCAGTTATTGGGGATTTGGTCTTGATGGTACACAACAACTCAAACCAGCAAAAACTAAATCACAAGCATGGGCTAACCAAACCGAACTGTTTGGCAAAGTTCGTGGTGGTGTGTTGATTGCTGATGGCATAAGCAGTCAAGTCTCTGCTGTGTGGAATACTCAAGATAGCCCTGCCGCAGTGGTAACAACAGAAAGCTCTACCCTACTAGGTTGGCGTTGGGGAACAGATGCCGCCTCAACATTAGAGTTAGATAATGCTTGGCTAAAAGCGGCTATCAATCGACATTTCACAACAGCATCTAGTGCGAGAAAAAAAATCCCTGGAGCCGCTTCAAACTGCGCTACGACGATAGCGAGTGCAGGGGAGCAGGGGAGCAGGGGGGCAGAGGGGCAGAGGAGCAGAGGAAGTACTTTTCAGTCAACAGTTAACAGTCAACAGTCAACAGTCAACAATCAACAGCCAACTCCCCAACAGGAGGCTATTGACCAATTGGAACAAACAGTGCGGTGGAATGTGCAACCAGATTCCAATGTGCCAATTGATGACAAAGAAGCGATCGCTCTGCAACAAGAGTTAGAAAATTTAATTAGTCGGGTAGAAAGTGCTTATTTAGCTGCCGCAGTTCATCCTGCCAATGTTGGTGTAGCTGTTACCAGCAACCCCCAATCTTTAAAAGAAGAAGAAACGCGAGTAGCTTCCACTAGACCAGGATTTCCTACTGCAAGTAAAGAACAAGTTATTGCACAGGCGCGGCAAGTTGCCCAAAACATTCCCCAGCTAATTGCTAATAAAAACTATGCCCTAGCGCGTCAGCAATGGTTAGCGACAAGGGCGAATTTATGGAAGAATTTTCCGATAAATCGCAGATTAGCATCGGCAGAAATTCGGGCTGTGTGGTTAGACAGAGGCACAATTGTTCGGGCTGGTGGTGAAAAAGGATTAGCGAAAATTTTTGATAGCTTGGCACAGTCAGGAATTAACACTGTTTTTTTTGAAACTCTCAATGCCAGTTATCCAATTTACCCCAGTCAAGTTGCACCCCAGCAAAACCCCCTCATCCGTGGCTGGAACCCCTTAGCAGTAGCGGTAAAGTTAGCCCATGAACGCGGCATAGAGTTACACGCCTGGGTATGGACTTTTGCGGCTGGGAACCAACGCCACAACCAAGTAATCAACGTTAATCCTAATTACCCAGGGCCAGTATTGGCAGCACATCCTGATTGGGCAAATTACGATAACAAAGGCAACACTATTCCCTTAGGACAGACCAAGCCATTTTTCGACCAAGCTAACCCGCAGTTACGCCAATATCTCCTCAAATTATTTGAAGAAATTGTCACTGATTATCAAGTCGATGGTTTACAGCTAGATTACATTCGCTATCCTTTCCAAGATCAGGATGCGGGTCGGACATATGGTTATGGTAAAGCTGCTAGGGCGCAATTTCAGCAATTGACTGGTGTTGATCCTTTGACTATTTCTCCAGCACAAGCAGATTTATGGCAAAAGTGGACAGATTTTCGCACCTCACAAGTTGATAGCTTTGTTGCTGATGTGTCACAGATGTTGCGAAAAAAGCGGGAAAATTTGATTTTGTCGGTGGCTGTATTTCCCTTACCAGAAAGAGAACGCATTCAAAAGCTACAACAGCATTGGGAAGTTTGGGCGAGGCGAGGAGATATAGATTTAATTGTGCCGATGACTTATGCCCAAGATACTGCTCGTTTTCAACGTCTTGCCCAACCTTGGATAGCTTCTACACAATTGGGTTCTACCTTATTAGTGCCAGGGATTCGTTTGCTATCTTTACCAAATTTGGGAGCGTTTGACCAACTGCAACTTATCAGAGACTTGCCAGCTAGTGGTTATGCGCTGTTCGCTGCCGAGAATTTGAACAACGATTTACTAAAAATATTTAATAGTACTCAAGGCAAGGTACAAGCTGTAGCTAGTGAACCAATTCCCCATCGCCAGCCTTTTCAAACTGTAGCCGTTCGTTACGCTGCTTTAAAAAGAGAATGGCAGTTTCTCATCCAAAATGACCAACTGCAAATACCAGCCACAAAAGTTGCTGATTTTAACAACCAGATAGAACTGTTAGAAAAGGCTTTTACTCAGTTAGCGGCTGCACCTTCTGCAAGTAAATTGCTCACAGCCAAAGCCTCCTTAACGCGGTTCAACTCACAATTTCGCATTTGGATGCGCCAAACAGCTATTGATAACCCTTATCAAGTCAAAGTTTGGGAAAATCGGCTGGCAACTATAGAAAGGCTATTGCGTTATGGCGAAAGGCGATCGCAGTTACGATAAGGCAGGGTGTAGGGTGTAGGGTGTGGGGTGTAGGGAAAGACTTGTATTGATGAGTGGCTATGAAAGTTATTTAACTGAATATCTTGCAAAAGTGGTTTTTGCACTCTTGTGGGAAAAGGTTAAAGGTTAAAGGGGAAGGGAAAAATACAACACCTTTCCCCCTTTCCCCTTACCCTTTTCCCCACTTCTGCAAGAAGTCTATTGATTCTGCTGCACTATACGTGTATTTGCACACTTTATCAAGTTCACGCTTTTAATTTCTTTATATAAAATTTACAGTTGATTTGCAGTATTTTTCATTAGTATAAAATTATTAATTTAGTCATTAAATCCTCAAACATACTGGAATAAACTAACGTTAGATAACTATTAATTTATGATAGCTATCCTGATTATCTATGCATACCCTCAAACAAATTCTCTGGCAACAAAGTTTAGAGTCGGTAATTGATTTTTCTCCACTCACGGTTCAGCCGGAAACATCAGTGTTAGAGGCGATCGCACTGATGGCTAAGAGGGGTGTCGGAGTTTTGGTAGAATCCTTTTCGCAGGTGGTAGGATGGCTAACAGAAAAAGATGTCGTCAAGCTAATAGCTTCAGGTATTGACTGCAAAACTACCAGAATCGCTGAGGTAATGCAAACTTCAGTAATTACATTGAAGTTATCGGAATTTCACAATTTAACCACAGTACTTTCACTGTTGCGTCAGCATCAAGTCAATATAGTGTCGTTTGTTGACGATGATGGTCGATTAATTGGCATAGTTACACCTGAAAGTATTTGTCAGGCATTAGAACAATCAGTTGAGCAGACCGGAGATAAAAATTTAGAAAACGCCGAGCGACTGCGTTTGCTAGAGTCAGCAGTGGTAAATATTAATGACTCTATATTAATCACTCAAGCTCATGTTTCAAATGGCAAAATAGAACCTCGGATAGTGTATGCCAATGCGGGATACACCAAGATGACTGGCTACACCCTAGAAGAAGTAATTGGCAAATCACCCAAGTTTTCACATGGGGAAAAGACTTGTCGGGCTGAAATGCAAAGACTGTTTGCAGCAGTGGAAGCTGGGTTGCCCATTAGAACAGAGTTACTTAGCTATCGCAAGGATGGCTCAACATACTGGGCGGATATGAACCTAGTGCCGATTCGGAATTCTCAAGCACGTATCACGCACTTTGTGGCTGTACATCGTAACATCACAGAGCGAAAACTGGCAGAAGAGAAGCTCAAGTTTAGTGAAGAACTATTAAGGCTATTGACAGAAAATATTCCCCAAGTCTTTTATGTCTGGGATGCTAATCAGCAAAAAATCCATTATCTTAGCCCAGCTTATGAAAAAATTTGGGGTAGAAGTTGCGATCGCCTGTTAGAAAATCCCCAATCATATTTTGCGGCAATTCATCCCCAAGACCGCGATCGCATAGTTGCGGCCTTTCAACGTTTATTAACTGGCCAATCTGTCACAGAAAGATATCAAATTATTCGCCCCGATGGTGAAATACGCTCTCTTTCTAGCAAAATTTTTCCAGTATTTCATGAAGATGGTCAAATTTACCGCTTTGTCGGGATAGATATCGATATAACTGAACGTATCCGCACAAAAGCTGCAATGCAGGAAAGCGAACGACGATTTCGGGCGATTTTTAACGGTACATTTCAGTTTTCTGGATTACTGACATCGGAAGGAATTGTACTTGAAGCTAATCAAGCCCTACTTAACTTTGGGGGACTAAAGTTGCAGGATGTAGTCGGGAAACCATTTTGGGAAACCCAATGGTGGAGCAATTCAAAACAAACACAAGATAAATTAAAACAGGCAATTGCGATCGCTACTAGGGGCGAATTTATCCGCTACGAAGTTGACATTCTCGGTGCTAACCAAACAGTAAAAACCTTAGATTTTTCCCTTAAGCCCCTCACAGATGAAACAGGTAAAATCATACTCTTAATTGCCGAAGGCCGAGATATCACTCAACTGAAGCAAGCACAAGCAGCCCTCACAAAAGCAAATTTAGAGCTAGAAAAGCGAGTTTTTGAGCGAACCACGGCTTTACAGCAGACAAATCAGCAATTATTATTTGAGATTGCCGAACGCCAAATCATAGAAGAGCAACTACGGCAATCCCAAAAAATGTTGCATTTAGTTATGGATACTATTCCCCAAGGCATTCTCTGGAAAGACCGCAATTCTGTTGTTTTGGGTTGTAATCGTAACTTTGCCAAATTAGTTGGTGTCGAAAAACCAGAAGAAATTATCGGTAAAACAGGCCATGATTTTCTGCATGACAAATCAGAAGCAGATTTTCATCGAGAGTGTGATGTTAGAGTCATCCAGACAAATAAACCTGAGCATTACATAATTACACACCTGCGGCAAGTCAATGGTAGACAAGGTTGGATAGAAATTCATAAAATCCCACTGCATGATGCCGCAGGTAATGTAGTTGCAGTTCTGGGTACGGTTGAAGACATCACAGAACGCCAACAAGCACAAGCAGCTTTAGAAAAAAGCGAAGAACGTTTTCGCTTTTTGGCAGAATCTATTCCTCAACAAGTATGGATTTCTAATGCCAATGGCAACATCGAATATGTTAACCAAAGGGGTCTAGACTATTGTAGTTGTACTCCAGAGCAAATTCTTGGTTGGGCGTGGCAGCAATGGCTACATCCAGATGACTTACCCGAATGTTTAGCTCGCTGGCAAGTATGTTTAGCCACAGGACAAGAGTTTGAAGGAGAATTTCGCTGGCTTAGAGGTGCTGATCAAACCTATCGCTGGCATCTGATGCGTGCCATACCTTGGCGTGATCAAGAAGGTAAAATCAACACTTGGTTTGGTACTACTACTGACATTCACGATCGCGTTACCGCCGAACTAGCTCTCAAAGATAGCGAACAACGCTTCCGCAACTTAGTTGAATCTAGCTACGATTTAATATGGGAAGTCGATCAAAATTGTGCATACACCTACGTTAGTCCCAAAATCCGCGATATTTTGGGTTACGAACCAGAAGAAGTTCTGGGCAGAACACCTCTGGATTTTATGCCACCAGAACTACAAGAAGTATTAGCACCAGGTTTTGCTGCAATTTTGGCTGACCCACAACCATTTCAATGCTTAGAAAACATCCAAGTTCATCAAGATGGTCATCAAGTAATTTTGGAAACCAGTGGCGTTCCAGTCTTTGATACATCTGGTAAATTCATTGGCTATCGCGGCACGAATCGAGACATCACAGCTAGAAAACAGGCTGAAACTGCATTACGAGAGACTCAACAGCAGTTACAGGCAATTTTAGATCACTCCCCGACGGCAATTTATGTAATAGATACTGACAATAAATATGTGTTGATTAATCGTCATGGGACACAACTATTAAACAGAACCCAAGAGCAAATAATCGGCACAAGTATGTACGATATATTGCCTAAAGAAATTGCCGATGAATTTGTAGTAAATAACCAGCAAGTACTTACTAATAATACTCCCATAAAAGTTGAAGAAGTACTCCCCCTTGATGATGGGTTGCACACTTACTTCAGTGTTAAATTTCCTTTAAAAGATGCTCATGGTGTTCCTTATGCTGTCTGTGGAATTTCAGCAGATATTACCGACCGTAAATTAGTAGAAGAGTCTTTAATTCGCTTTCATCAAGCGATAGATGGCACTAGTGACGGTATTTGTATGGCAGAAGTCACTGGTAACGTCATTTATGTCAATTCTGGGTTTACTAAAATATATGGATACGCTTTAGCAGAATATCAAGCTGCTGGTGGAGCAGTTGGTCTGTTCAAGTATCGAGCAGAATTAAATAAAGTATTAGCTGTTATTCAACGTGGTGAGTCTTGGCGTGGTGAAGTGACAATGCAAGCCCGTGATGGTCGGCTTTTAGATATTTATTTACGTGCTAATGCAGTTAAAGATACTACTGGCAAAATTACCGGGCTAGTGGCTATTCATACTGATATTACCCAACGCAAACAAACAGAAGAAGGTTTACGACTACGAGATCGCGCGATCGCCGCCAGTAGTAATGGTATTATTATTGCCGATGCCAGCATTCCCAACGGCCCAATTATTTATGTGAATCCTGCATTTGAGCGCATGACTGGTTACTGTGCAGATGAAGTTATCGGTCAAAACTTTCAGTTATTCCAAAGTGCAGACATCGAGCAATCAAGGTTAAAAGATCTGAGTGCTGCCATGCAAGCAGGGAGAAACTGCACTTTTATTTTCCGCAACTATCGTAAAGACGGTAGCTTGTGGTGGAATGAACTCAACATTTCTCCAGTGTATGATAACGATGGTACGCTCACTCATTACATTGGGATTCAAACAGATATTACTGAGCGTAAACAGACAGAAACAGCCCTACTAGTTAGCCAACAAAGACTGCAATATTTACTATCTTCCAGTCCTGCTGTTATTTATACGACTAAAGTTAATGAAAATTTTAGTGCTATTTTTATTAGCGACAATGTTAGCATCGTCACTGGTCATCAACCACAAGACTTTACAACAGAGAGTAGCTTTTGGGTGAGTCATATACATCCAGAAGATGTAACCTATGTTCTTGCCGAACTAGCAAAAATTTTGCAGCAAGAAAATTACAGCTTAGAATATCGCTTTCTCCACAAAGATGGCACTTACCGTTGGGTATATGACCAAGGCAAATTAGTTAAGGATGAGGCTGGTAATCCAGTAGAATTAGTTGGTTATATGGCAGACATTACAGAACGCAAGCAATTAGAACAAGAACTGAGAGTAGCACTAGAAAAAGAAAAAGAACTTAACGAACTCAAATCTCGCTTTGTTTCTATGACTTCCCATGAGTTTCGCACACCGCTAAGTACCATTCTCTCTTCCTCAGAGTTACTCGAACATTATCGTTATAAATGGACTGAGGAAAAACAACTTACCCACCTGCACCGCATTCAAGCCGCAGTACAACGGATGAATGAGATGCTAAATGATGTATTAGTCATCGGTAAAGCAGAAGCAGGAAAACTAGAATATAAACCAACCGCTTTCGACTTAGTTAAATATTGTTTACATATTGTCGAAGAAGCACACCTGAATCAGAATAATAAGTGTTTAATTTCGTTTAAAAGTCAATTTCCATCCATACCATGCTGCATGGATGAGAGATTATTAAGCCATATTCTGAGTAACTTACTCTTAAATGCAATTAAATATTCTCCAGAGGGTAGCACTGTTAACTTTAAGCTTGCTTGTGAGGATGAGCAAGCAATTTTGGAAATCCAAGACAGAGGAATAGGCATTCCTGTTGAGGATTTACCACATTTATTTGAATCTTTTTATCGTGCTAGGAATGTGGGTAACATCGTCGGGACGGGATTAGGGTTAGCAATTGTCAAAAAGTGTGTATATTTACACAAAGGTAAAATTTCTGTCACCAGTGAATTAGGAGTTGGCACAACTTTTACTATCATACTGCCGTTAAATTATGCAATGCAAATCGGGAAACAAGATGGTTAAAATTTTAGTCATTGAAGATGAAGAATCCGTGCGAGAAAACCTCTTAGATTTGCTAGAAGCAGAGGATTTTGAAATTGTTGCCGCCGCTAATGGCAAAATCGGCGTAAATTTAGCCTTATCCGAGATTCCTGATTTAATTTTGTGCGATATGATGATGCCGGAAGTTGATGGCTATGGAGTGCTAACAGCATTACGGCAAGACCCCTTAACAGCAACAATTCCCTTTATTTTTTTGACTGCAAAATCTGCCAAAGCTGATTTTCGCCAAGGTATGGATATGGGTGCAGATGACTATCTCACTAAGCCATTTACAAGGGCTGAATTATTAAGTGCAATTATTAACCGCTTAGAAAGACAAGCTACTTTAAAAAAGTATTTATCCGCACCAAAAGAAAAGGTAACTAGACATTTATCCCCAAAAATCCAGTTACAAGAAATTACCTTGCAAAAAGTTATTCAACACAAGAGATTTCATGAATTTGAAGTTTATTATCAACCTATAGTTGATATTGATTCTGGACAAATAATTGCAGCCGAAAGTTTATTACGTTGGGAAAGTCCTGAATTAGGTTCAGTTTCACCAACAGAATTTATCCCAATTGCCGAATCGACAGGTTTAATTGTCCCAATTGATCAATGGGTGTTAGAGAACGTTTGCCGACAAATTAAAAGCTGGCATGATGTTGGGATTGGTTCTTTGACAGTGACAGTTAATTTATCAGTAATTGAATTTAATCAGATAGAGTTAACTGCCAAAATAAAGGAATTTCTCCAAATAAATAATCTAGAACCACAATATTTAGAAATAGAACTAACTGAAAGCATGATTATGCAAGATATAAATAGTGCGATCGCAACTATGAATAAATTACAATCTTTAGGAGTTAAAATTGCCATAGATGATTTTGGAACAGGCTATTCTTCGCTAGTTTATTTAAAAAATTTACCTATTAATACTTTGAAAATTGACCGTTATTTTATTCATAACGTATCTATAGATATTCAAAAATCTGCTATTACTAAAGCTTTAATTGAAATGGCCCATAACCTTAATATGCAGGTAGTTGCTGAAGGTGTGGAAACAGAAGAAGAACTAAATTTTCTGCGTGACAATCACTGTGATGCTCTCCAAGGTTTTTTATTCAGTCGTCCATTACCAGCAGCAGACTTTGAAAACTTTCTTTGGAGTAATAGACATTTATATATATGAAATTTATAGAAAATTTAAGTTTAAACTTGTTAACTATATAGAATTTTTGTTTTACTCTAGGCAACATAAATATATAATTTTTTATAAATCAAGTGTTAACTATTTAGTTTTTAATAAAATTAAAATTAATATACTTTCTCAATTATGATATGTTTATTTTTAAAATTTTATTAATGCAATTATATATATATGAGTAAAATTTTAGTAATTGAAGATGATATAAATGTACGTATTAATATTATAGATTTACTTCAGGCTGAGAATTTTAACGTTATCACAGCAGAAAATGGTTATCTCGGTCTGCAATTAGCACAAACAGAAATTCCTGATTTAATAATTTGTGACGTAATGATGCCAGAATTAAATGGCTATGAATTCGTCAAAGCATTACGTCAAAACCGCAAAACAGCAATTATTCCTTTAATTTTCTTAACTGCTAAATCGGAAAAAACAGACTTTCGCAAGTGTATGGAATTAGGTGCAGATGATTACATCATCAAGCCTTTTTCTAGAACTGAGTTATTGGCTGCCATTACTTGCAGATTAGAAAAACAAACAGTAATTTATCAACGGGCCCAAGAACAATTAGATAATTTGCGTAATAGAATTACTCTATCTCTGCCTCACGAAATGCGAACTCCCCTCAATGGAATATTAGGGTTTTCTCAACTCCTCATGGAGGAAAGTGAGCGTTTAGATACAGATTCCATTAAAGAGATGGCAGATTTTATTCATCAATCCAGTCAGCGTTTATTTCAATTAATCCAAAAATTCCTTTTATATGCAGAATTAGAAATTATTGCCACCGACCCGCAGCGTCTCAATGAAATTCAAAGCAAATCAATAGATTTTCCTACAGAAAATTTGGTTAGTTTGCTAATGGAAAGAGCCAAAAATACTGGTAGAGAGGCAGATATCCAAGTAAAGTTTGATCCCTGCCGCATCAATATTTCCGGAAATAAAATTACTAAAATTATAGAAGAATTAATTGATAATGCCTTAAAATTTTCAACCAATGGAACGCCAATTACCATTACAAATCAAGTAACTAACAATAATTTTAAGTTAACAGTGAGCGATCGCGGGCGAGGTATGAGCGCAGATCAAATTGCTGAGTTGGGTGCTTATCAGCAATTTGACCGCAGACTACATGAACAACAAGGCTCAGGATTAGGATTAATCATCGCCAAACGGTTAGCCGAATTACATGGTGGCGCACTCAAAATTTACAGTAAACCGCAAGAACAGACTATTGTTACCGTTACACTTCCCTGTAGCCCACGAGAAGCATCGATTAAAAATGACCAGCCTTACCATCAAACACGTTCAGAAATTTCCAACAATACGATCTACCCCTATTTGGTATAGCACTCCTCAATCATTCGTAAATAGCAAAAAAACATCCCCGACTGGTTAAACAGTCGGGGATTGTAGCCTCTTATATTTTTATTAATTAAATAAAATTACTATATATAGCAGTCAAAGTATAGGATAGAACAAAAATTAAACATTCAACACGGAGACTAAGCGGCTTTCAAACCTGTTCTTATTCCTTGCTCTCAGAATAAAACTTAACAACTACATCAAGCCTTATACATACAACTTAAATAAAAGCTTGGGCATCGCTCAAGTAGCGATAGCTTATTGGGCAATGCCTTCAGCTAGTTGGGTATGTAGATTTGGCTGACTCGAATACTATTATGTCTAGCCGATGTATGAATTCATGTTAGGGTTGATGTTGAAATTAACGTATAACTTGTATAAGTTGTATACGAACAAGTAAATTTTTCGGTGTACAGTGGTAAAAGTATGGCAAGGCGATCGCTCCAAGCATCAGCTGAGGGTATCAGAAAAGCAAAACAAGCTTTTAAGCGCAAAGGCTGGACACAAGAATACCTAGCAGCTGAGGTAGGTTTAGAGACTCGCCAAGCTATCTGGAAGTTTTTTACTGGTAAGCCCATTGACCGTCACGTTTTCAATGACATCTGCTTTGTCTTGGAACTCGACTCCTCAGAAATTATCCAACCCATAACAGATGATGAATCAAATCTATTGGATATCCCTCTAGATATTGAAACCTTAGTCCAAAAACTGCGGTCTGTTATTCACGAAAATATTCAAGCGCAGTGCGGTACTGTGCAACTTTTGGATATTCCGCGACCTATTAACATCAACGATATCTATATTGATGTTGATATCCTTGAAGAAATTAACAGCCAAAAATGGTTGGAAATTAGCAAATTTTGTAACTTGTGTGATGATGAAAATTGCGCCTTAGGTGTAACTGACTTGCTGCAAACTAGAGTTTCGGCACTGGAAGCCGCCAGTAAATATACCAAACTCATGGTATTAGGCAAGCCAGGTTCTGGGAAAACTACATTTTTGCAAGCAGTAGCTAACAGTTGTAATCAAGGGCTATATCAAGCTGATCATCTACCCATATTTATTCGTCTGCAAAACTTTGCTGAGGATATTCAAGGGCGTACAAAAATTAGTTTATGGCAATATCTACAGGAATATTTTCTCAATTTTGGTATTCATGAACGAGAACTATCTATAGTCTTGGCTCATGGTAAAGCCTTAATTTTATTAGATGGCTTAGATGAAGTGATTGAAGAAGATTGCGAAAAAATAGTTCATAAAATTCGTCAATTTACTGAGAAATATTACAAAAATCCACTAATTATTACTTGCAGATTAGGTAGCCAAAATTACAAATTTCAGGGTTTTACTGAAGTAGAAATTGCTGATTTTAATCAACCACAAATAGCCAAATTCGCCGAAAAGTGGTTTTGCGCCACTGCCAAAAATTCTGCCGCCGCGTCAGAATTAGCGCATCGATTGATGCAAAAGCTAGAACTAGCAGAAAATTTGCCCATTTTAGATTTAGCAGCTACACCACTGTTACTGAGTTTTATTTGCTTAGTATTTCTGTTTAATGGTGACTTGCCAGCAAATCGTACTGAATTGTATAAAGAAGCCTTGGATTTATTGCTGGTGCGTTGGGATGAAGTTAGAGGTATTAAAAGAGATAATAATTTATCGTTGTTACATAAAATTAAATTGCTCAGTTATTTAGCTGTAAATAGTTTAGCTCAAGGCAGTTATTTTCAATCCGAAGCTAAACTCAGGCAACTAATTACTGATTATTTACGGCAAATTTCTACCGAGCCAACTGATTTAGAGGCTTTAGAAATAGAAAGTGCATCTGTATTAAAAGTACTAGAAAGTCATTATGGAATATTAATTGAAAGAGCGCGAGGTATCTACTCTTTTTCTCATGTAAGCTTGCAAAAATATCTTGCAGCTAGGGGAATAGTTACTAACATCAATACTCAAACACTGCCAGAATTTTTAAATCACTTGAGCGAAAAGCATTGGCAGGAAGTATTTTTATTAAGTGCAGGTATATTAAAACCTGCGGATGATTTATTACTGGCAATAAAACAAAAAATTAATAGTTTAGCTGTCAAAAATGCCAAATTATATGGATTTCTCACTTGGTTAGAGAAAAAAGCAGCCTCAGCAAATGCCTTATATCATCCATCTGGTGTACGTGCTTTTTACTTTACTCTTGCCTTACCTTCAGAACATCCTTTAGCTAGAAACCAAGATTTAGCAATATTGTTAGATCATCAGTTGGCTGGTAATTTAGCAGAAGATTTGGCATTAGACCTGGCTTTGATTCATGCCTTGACTGTCAGTTTAGGAATAACTGCTGATATATTTTCTGTGAGATTTTCTGCTTTAAGTTTAGCCCTTGATTTGAAACATTTATTAGTGAACCAACCACATTTACAAACATCACTCCAAGAACTGAAAAACCAGCTACCCTTACCAAGCCAAGGTAGAGAAGTTTTAAAACTCTGGTGGCAAGCAAATGGCAAAGAATGGACTGAAGCATTACGCACTTTGATGATTAATACTCGCCAAATTGGCCATAATTGGCAGTTCAATCAACAAGATTTACATCACATACAACAGTATTGGAATGCTAACAAATTACTGTTAGATTGTCTTAAAAGTGCTGCTGATATTTCTCCTAATCTCCGCAATTCTTTAGAGACAACTTTGTTTTTAGTAGATGAGGAAAAGAGGTTAGAGACTAGGGGCTAGAGGCTAGTAGTCTGGCAACCCATGTGTGGTGGTGAGCAGAGGAGAGGTTATAGCCTAATCTCCCCTGCATCCCTGCTGCCGCCACACAGAAATTTTGGTTTGTTAGACCACTAGCCTCTAACCTCTAACCCCTAACTTAACCAGACTGTCGCCAGTGGGTTGGGGCTTCAACATCATCCGGTAGACGAGTTGTGCGATCGCCTACTGCCATGCCAATCTGTTGAGAGTCTAAGTTTTTCACCCCCGTCAAGATGGCACCTTCTAACTTGACATCGCAAAGGTTTGCCCCAAATAAATTTGCGCCGATTAGGTTAGCACCAGACAGGTTAGCCGCATAAAGAATTGCCCGATTTAAATTAGCTCCCATGAGGTTAGCTTGATGTAAGTCAGCTTCCGTCAAACTAGCCTCAGTCAGGTTGGCAAAGAAAACTTCTGCTTGTTGGAGTTTGGCAGCATTTAAATTTGCTCTTTGGAGGTTAGCACCATTGAGGTTTGCCCCTTGCAGGTTAGCACCAATTAATCCTGAAAGACTTAAATTGGCTTTACCTAATTTTGCTCCTTGTAAGTTAGCCAGAAACAATTTTGCACCGGAGAGGTTAGCAACTTTCAAAGTCGCCTGTTGCAAGTTGGCTTTATAAAGATTCGCTCCTTGCAAGTTGGCTGCACGTAAACTTGCCTGTTGTAAGTCGGCTGCACGTAAGTTGGCGCCACAAAGATTGGCGCGATTTAAGTTTGCACCTTGTAAGTTGGCTCCCCGGAGGTTGGCTTTGAGCAAATTGGTTTCATAAAGCATCGACCGAGCCAGTTTAGCGCCATGAAGGTTAGCACCAGACAAGTGAGAACCGCGCAAATCTGCACCGGAAAGATCTGCACCGCGTAAGTCGGCTCTTTCTAAATTGGCTCCTAGTAAATCTGCTTGCCTAATATCTGTGTTACGCAAATCTAGTTTTTGGTTTTCTAACTCTAATAAAGAATTACGCCTACCAATGACTGTCAGTGCCGCTTGTACATCCCGGCGAATTTTCGGTGCTTCTTCATGGGGATGAGGTTCTGGCTGCTTTGTGCTTAATACCTTACGTGTTTGCTTGCCCCAATATACTGGTGCTGCATCTTCTGTAACTATGTTTTCTTGAGAAATACCAGTATTCTCACGCACAAAAGCAGCCAAGATTTCCATAATTGTCCAATGTTCTTTCGGAAAATCTTGGGCAATGCGTTCTAAAACATAAATTGCACCTATCCGAGTTTCAATCCTCTTATGACCAAGTTGAGTAATTGCAGCCATAAAGCGTTCGGCAATCAACCTGTCTTGAGAGATTTGGGCATTCTGGATACTCAATTCTACGTTTTTTTCGGCAGCGATCGCACTTTTATGCATTGCTGCCGCGCGCTTGCCTGCATAATAAGCATTAATCATGACTGCCAATCCTAAAAACATAATGGCAGTGCTTGTTAATGCTTGGCTTCTATATTGCATTTGTTGCGGAATTGATAATTCCTTTTTATTAGAGGCAGCAAAAACAATTAGATTTAACGCCAGAGTAAATATAACTGTCGTAGCTATCAACCAACGCAATATTTTGTCTGTCTTATTTGCAGACATAGCAGTAATATTCCTCACAACATAGAATTATTACTTAGAGATTTGGATGAGTATACCATTTCGCCAAAAATTTGAATATGTATTCCTAGATTTTTATTGATGCTATTGTCTTCTTGAACTTGTTTTTGTAATGATATTTTGACTAAACCCTTTAGGTACTCTTAATTTATTTGCAAAATATTTATCTATACAGAGTTTATATACTATTATCCGGAAAATTTCGCCTCTCGGAGATTGGCTTGCTCAAAGTTGGCTTCCTGTAGATTAGCTTGCTGCAAATTGGCCAGATATAAATTCGCTCTGATCAGATTTGCCTTTGACAGATTAGCCTCAGACAAGTTAGCTGCACTTAAAATTGCACCAGAGAGGTTAGCACCAGAGAGGTTTGCACCAACGAGGTTAGCTGCACTCAAAATTGCACCTGAAAGGTTGGCACCAGAGAGGTTGGCACCAGATAAATTAACTTGATAAAGGTTTGATGCAGCCAGGTTGGCTGCACTGAGATTTGCGCCTTGCAAATCGGTATAACTTAAATCAATTTGTTCGTTTTCCAAGCATTTTTGGGTATCTAGTTTCCTGATCATACTGAGAACAGCTTGAATATCAGGATCAATTTTGGATGATGGCATACTCTTCACCTCTTTTTGAGCTATATGAGGAGCATTCTGACGCACAAAAGCAGTGAGAAGTTTAACGACTTCTTGCTGATATTGAGGATATTCTTGAATAATTTGCTCTAACTTATAAATTCCAATCACTCTTTCATCTATTATTTGATGTTCTAGATATGCACTGGCAATACTTAATCTTTTTGTCAATTCTAGACGTTGTTTTTTATCTGATATGTAACCTATCCCTGGAAAAATCTTTTTAAAGATAATTTTATCATTTGAATGCTTCTTTGCTATATTATAAGCATTTAACAGATGGGTTAACATTTACAGATGAGCATGATTGATATAGGTTATTGTCTATGCATTCCTTAATTTTCGTCATTAGTAAATCTAATGATTATTGGAAAATTGCCATCATAAAATATTACTAAATGTATAGTAGTGTATCTTTTGATTCTTATGGTTTTGTGTGGAATTAAGTTTAGTAAATAAGAAAAATCATTAAAAAATAATATTTATGTATACCTGTATAATCACTAGTTGAATAATAAAATCGAAATTAATTAATACTATTAAATTATCCTCAGAAGATACAGCAGCCGTCAATCAATTGAGAAATGCAGCGAAATTACCAGCCAAAAATTAAACACTTAGTATTAGTTGGTGGTGGTCATAGTCATGCCATAGTGCTGAGAATGTTCGGCATAAAACAATTACCTGATGTGCATTTAACCTTAATTACCCCAGCATCAGATACACCCTATTCTGGAATGTTACCAGGACACATTGCTGGGTTGTATAGTCATGATGAGTGCCATATTGACTTGCGTAAATTGGCGAATTTTGCTCATGCACAACTATATATAGACAAAGTGATTGGTCTAGATTTAAACAATCACAAAGTGATTTGTGCTAACTGTCCTGCTGTAGATTTTGATGTGCTGTCTATTGATATTGGCAGTACTCCATCGACAATATCTGTATCTGGAGCCACAGAGTATGCAATTCCAGCTAAACCAGTAGCAAAATTATTAGAACATTGGGATGAATTACTCCAAAGTTTAGCAGCTAATCCTCAACAAAAAATTAGGCTAGCGATTGTCGGTGGCGGTGCTGGCGGGGTGGAATTAGCGTTATCAATGCAAACACATTTGCAGCAGATTTTGTTGGCAAATCAACAACCTATCCAAAATATCCAAATTCATTTATTTCACCGCCAAAAAGAACTTTTACCGCAACATCATGCTTCAGTGCGGCGACAGTTAAAACAAATTTTGAGCAGTCGAGATATTCAGCTGCATTTAGGGGAATCTGTATCTAAAATTGCTCAAGTTGCTGAAGAATTATTTGAAGTTAAATGTGAATCTGGATTAACAGTAGAGTGTCAAAAAGTTTTTTGGGTAACACAAGCATCAGCACCAGACTGGTTAAAAACCACAGGCTTAGGTACTGATGAAAAAGGGTTTATTTTGGTAAAAGATACATTACAATCTCAAACTCACCCGCAGGTATTTGCAGCTGGAGACGTTGCCACAATGATAAATCATCCGCGTCCGAAAGCTGGAGTGTTTGCAGTGCGTCAAGGTAAGCCTTTATTTGAAAATTTGCAACGAATTTTATTAGGCAAACCACTCAAACCTTATCAACCACAGCAACAATATTTAAGTTTAATTGGTACAGGTGACAAAAGAGCGATCGCCACTAAAGGAGCATTCACTTTACCACCTCACCCTTTATTGTGGTGCTGGAAAGATTGGATTGATCGCCGCTTCATGAAACGCTTCGATAATTTACCAGAAATAGATAGATACTAAGCGGCTTCAAACCTATTGCCTATTACCTATTTCCTATTGCCTACTGCCTGTTTCCTACGAAATTTTTCCATTAATTCCTTAACTTGAGTCGCTACCAGTGGGTGTGAATCTTTTTGTAACTTAGGTAAGATTTCTCGCAGAACACGCTGTGAAACTGCACTTAAATATGCGATCGCAGCTTCGCGCACAAAGCCAGTCGGGTGACGTAAAGCTACTAAAATTTCGTGACTCGTTAGGCGGATGTGGCTAGCTTGCGCTAAATGGAAGCAGCAGGCCAAGCACCAATCAGAGAGAAAATTCTCTAAACTGAGCATTTTCTTTAATCGTTCCCTAATTGGCAGTGGTTGATATTCCACTAAACCAGCTTCTACCAAATAATGGAGCTTTTCTTGGTGCGATCGCTTGTCTAAAATATTCAACAATAGGGGTTTTATGGACAGAGTTATAGTATGTTCTAAAATTTCTAATCCCCTGGCTATGTTCACCCCAGAAGGCGATCGCAAATTAAACGCCGCAGCTTGCATCTTTTCTGGAGAATACAGCAGTTTCAACAGCAGCAATAACCTCTCTCTACCATCCATTTCTAGTTCTAACAATGACCGTTGTAGCAAATCGCAAACAACTACCGCTCTCTCTGGTAATGGATGGTTATTTAGAGTTTGTGGTGTTTGCAAGTCAAGATAAGCCGCATAAATTTCGCCTAAAAACTTCAATTCTTGCTCAATTAAACCTTCTACCCTAGTCTGTTGGAAACGGTCTACTCTATTGTCGGCTTCTGGTTGTGTTTGTACTTTCAATAAGCTACGCAAAATTTGATATCTGGTAGCACCCCAAGATTTTTCTAAATGTAACCATAAAGCCTCGATCGCTTCTAAAGTAGGAATTTGAGCAATAGTCCGCCACGCATACATCCGTACTACTTCGGGTTTATAAGTATTAGTAGCCAGTTGTAACAGCATATCTATAGCTTCATTCTCTAGTTTGATCAGGCTACGCATCGCCGTACTGCGGGTTGATTTATAGTAAAGTGCCGCTATTAATGCCGAATAGTAATCTTCTAAACGAGTAGCTGCAATCATTTCCAAGACAGCGCAGCGCACCCGTAACGATTCATCCTGCAACAAATTCGGGATGTGAATCCGCAGTGCTTGCAGATAAACAGTTTCTCTGAGGGCTTTGACTCCATTAATCCGTTCTCGTTCTTGCTTATGGGTGAGCATCCTTTGCATAGTTTTGGTAGCTGCAACCTTTTGCATCGGTGTTCCCTGACGTAAGATGAGGGCGGCGGCAGTAGCGCGGATGAGAGAATGGTGTCGTGCTTGTAGGTATTCTTCTAGTTGGCTTAAATTGGGATTTTCCTCAGCCAGCCAAACATAACGCAATGCTAATGCTAATACTTCGGGATCAATTTTTTCTTGGGGCTGTTGGATTAACAGTCGTACTTCTGGGATATATGCAGGATTTGCCCCACCCATGAACATGACTTCTAAACTTTGACGCTGTAACTGGGGCGATAACTTAAATAGTAGTGGTGCTAAAACTTGCGCTGCGCCTTGGAGATCAATTTGAGCTAATAATTCAATACAGGAGTGTTTATCTGTAGCATTACCTTTTTCAGTTAGAGCTTTAACTACCCCTTGCTTAAAGGCACGCAAGCCCACATTGGATGCACTCAGTTCTCCTCGTTCTGCGCTCAAAACCAATAACTCAACATAACGCGATCGCAGCACAAAAATCACCGCTAAACAGATAGCCGCAGCCAATACTGTTTCAAAAACAAATACCCATTCTTGTAGCCCTGGAGGCAAAATTCGGCGGCAAACAAACAAAGTTCCCAAAATTATTATCCCAGTGCCTCCAGTGGCGATCGCTTCGGCTGTACCGCCAGATAACGCTTGCATCCGGCTGCGTAGTCGTTCTGGAATGGGTTGATATAGCACTGGGCCGCTACTCACAACAAAGGTATAGCGCAGCAGTTCATCACAAAATTTTAAACTTACCAATCCCCAAAAAATGCCATAGGAGTGCAAAGCGGGAAATAAATTTAATAAGGCGATCGCAGATGGTACAACAAAACCCACACTAATGGGTAGCAGCATGGCTGTAAAAAATACACCTCTGCGCTCGATGAGTCGGCTGGAGACAAACCATTGAGTTGCCAACTCACATAGACCCACGATCCCGCCAAATAGACCCAAGAAACTAGCGAGATCGCGATCGCCTAAATTAGATTTCAATTCTCGCAGATATTGAAAATCTACTAACAGCCCAATTACTTGTAAAAGACCAACAAAAGCAAATAACTGCCAAGTATAGCGACGTAGTGGTGCTTGAATGCGCCGATATCGAGAAGCCTGTTCATGGGGAACTTCTCGTTGTGGTGCTTCAGGAAAAGCAGCTCTGTACTGATTGCTTAAATAAGCTAAAATTCCTGAGCCTAAAATAATCAATCCACAGGACAGGATAATAACTTGCTCAAGTTTGACGAATTGTAAGAGCCACGGCAAGCTAAAGCCGCTAATTACATCTGCTACTAGCAAGCCACTGCTAACTAATGGGTATGTGCGTTTAATCTCGCGGATGTTGAATATTTGGTTAGCTACGATTGAGGTGTTTAGGTCGTTAACTACATAAAGTCCATCTACCCATAGCCGCAGGACAAACACCAAAATCACTGTCAGGTAGGAAATGTGTAATCCATCACGCAATATTACCAAGAACATTAAAGGCACGATCATACAAGGTGCGATCGCTACTACCACCCAGCGCAAAGGAAATATCCTTTGCAGCCAAGAATAGACAAACACCAATCCTGCACCCATTGCTGCACTGGCAATGTACATCCAAGGCAACGGCCCAGCACCATATTCATCTAAAAACAGTGCGACTGTACTATCCTCTGCCCATCGCAACCCGATAGATACAGTTGTGTAAAAGGCAAACATGATCAGAGTCCGTTCGCCTTCTTCTGGTCGAAGATTTACCCACTGTAGTAGCCGTGAGAGAACACCTTTATTGACACCCAACGAGTGACGTTTCAGTTCCATGCCGTTTAACTTTCTGATATCACCCCGCAACAGGCTGCTCAAAGATGAGGGATGAAGGAGCAATGGGAGCAGGGGAGGCTGAGAAGGCTGGGGAAGCAGGAGAAGAAATTTTTTCTTGTCTCCTTTCCTTTTTCTTAGCCTCCTTTTCTACTCTTCCTCCCTTATCCAACTCTAAAAAAGCAAGAGTCCTGAGCAACTGAGTATTATGTTTCCCTCTCAGCACTCAGGACTATCAATTTTAGATAAACTTCTCCGACTCTTCGGTCGTTATGCTATTGCTAGCAGTCAATATGCGTTGTGTTTAAAAAGCTAAAACATTACTTTTTGGGAGAAATCAGCATCATCATATTTCTTCCCTCTTTTTTGGGTGCTTGCTGCACTTCCCCAAAAGGCTCCAAATCTGTAGCCATGCGCTTGAGCAATGTTTCTGCTAAGTCACTGTGTTGAATTTCTCGACCCCGAAACATCACAGTGGCTTTGACTTTATCACCGTCTTTCAAGAAGCGTTCTGCTTGTTTAACACGCACGTTATAGTCGTGTTCTTCTATCTTGTAGCGCATCTTGACTTCTTTGACATCAGCCGTGTGTTGCTTTTTCCGGGCTTCCCGCGCCTTTTTCTCTTGTTCAAACTTGTATTTACCGTAGTCCATGATTCGGCAAACTGGCGGGTCAGCCTTATCACTCAGCAGCACTAAATCTAGCTCCTTTTCTTCTGCTAGTTGCAGTGCTTCTTGAGGAGTGATAATTCCGAGTTGGGAGCCATCAGTATCAATGACTCGAATTTTCGGAAAGCGGATTCTTTCGTTAATTTGGGGCAGATCGCGAGTTCTTTTTTTCTCAATCACTGGCATTATGATTTGTGGGAGCTCTCTTTTTAGAATAAGGTTTAGGTTTTGGTTGGTATGCCTCAGAAGCACAATACTTAAATAACTGAGGACTTAAAAATGAGACTCTGATTATAGAGTAACTAATCTATAGCCTAGTTACCAATGGCTGTATTTGTCATTCTACTCATTCTGAGATAATTTCTCTGCAATAGTTAACTAAAATCAAATAATCTAGAGAAGCATTAACTATTGTAACAATTATTTTACTAGTTAATGACAGCTTAAAGGCTATGGATGTTCCCAGGATATCAAGTTTTGAGCAAATTTCAATTCTTCGGTAAAGGTGACATTCTATACATTTATACTATAACCAAAAGTATGTAGTAGTAGGGTGTGTTGTCGCCTAGCGCAACGCATCATCCGAGATTCGCGGTGCGTTAGGACATCAATAACAGACCCTACCAAATTCGGCCCCCTGCCTCTTCTCTATGTTCAGCTTTTATGATGGGTATTAGTACAGTGCTGATACATGGGAGGCAAGTTTGACAACTGCAATACACTGGCAGCAACGAGTCGGTAATCAAAGAGATTGGGTTTGGCGGGGCTGGCAAACTCGTTATACCTATATCAGACCTAGCCAAAGTGACGACAAGACAACGCCCTTAATTTTACTACATGGATTTGGTGCTTCTATTGGTCACTGGCGGCATAATTTAGAGGATTTGGCACAACACCACACGGTCTATGCCTTAGATATGTTGGGCTTTGGTGCTTCTGAAAAAGCTCCAGCAAATTACAGCATAGATTTATGGGTAGAGCAGGTGTACGAGTTCTGGCGGACATTTATTCGTCAACCTGCTGTATTGATAGGAAATTCTAATGGTTCATTGATTTCCTTAGCGGCGGCGGCGGCGCATCCTGATATGGTGCAGGGAATTGTGATGATGAGTTTACCTGACCCATCATTAGAGCAAGAAGCGATACCTCCTGTTTTACGCCCCGTTGTCACAGCCATCAAAAATATTGTGGCTTCACCGTGGATATTGAAACCAGTATTTCACTTTGTACGCCAACCTAACTTTGTACGTCGCTGGGCAAGTTTGGCATATGCTAACCCCGAAGCCATCACCGATGAATTGATAGAAATTTTGGCTGGGCCTCCCCAAGATAGGGGTTCAGCAAGGGCATTTAGTGCCTTATTTAAAGCTGCGATTGGGGTTAATTTTAGTCCTAATGTCAAAGCTGTATTGCCAACATTAACAATTCCGATGCTGTTAATTTGGGGACAAAAAGACCGATTTGTTCCCCCAGCCCTGGCTAGTCAGTTTGCTCAATACAACGAGAAATTAGAACTACTAAACCTAGATAATGTGGGGCATTGTCCCCATGATGAATGCCCAGAACAGGTTAACCAAGCCATTTTAGATTGGATTAACCGATGTCTTGGCGATCGCCAGCCATCCCAGACATAAAATTAGGATTAACTTTCATGGGTAATTAACCCCTCATTTTCCTATCTAGAAAACTTAGCCAATCTGAACTTGATTTGTATCTACGCCGGTAGCACCATTCACTGAACGAGCTACAGAAACCATTTTGTTGAGAATGTCTTGGCTAGGAACTTTGCCTTTTAGGACTACAGTCCCACCTGTTTGAGCAACCCAGAGAGTATCTACGTCATCAAGCTCCTGATTTTGATCAAAAGCTAATGCTACACGCTTGGCTAAACCACTTTGGTCATATTCGCCATTTAACCCAATTCTTTCTGGTGGAATAGACTGAGTAGCTGTAGGTGCAGCCGAAACACCTTGTGGTACTGCCTGCGGTTCCGGATTTACTTGGGCATTTTGAGGTTTTTCTAAACCAAACAATCTTTTTAACCAACTCATATATGCTGCTCTCCTATGAAAGTTCTATAACATTCTGAGAATATAGGTTTTTAGCCCTAATCTTCATCTGTCAAGGAAAAGATTTGCTCTCAAGATGGATTCTGCTTTCAGTATGATTTATCCAAAACTTTTCTTTAGCTAGTGGAATGAGTGCCGCTATAAGTTTAGAATAGGAAATCTGAGTTATTCATGCAAAAATTTAGTTTAACAGTACGTGTAAGGTGGCGATTAGCTAATGCTTGCGTTAGTAATAGCTGCCTGAGCCTGTGTTGGCAAAGATGAAACATACCCTTTCTGTTTTGGTAGAAGATGAGGCGGGTGTTCTGTCCCGCATTTCTAGTTTGTTTGCCCGTCGGGGCTATAACATCGAAAGCCTTGCTGTGGGTCAAGCCGAGCAGGGAGGAATTTCGCGCATTACGATGGTGGTGGCTGGTGACGATCGCATAATCGAGCAAATCACCAAGCAACTATACAAGTTGATCAATGTCCTGAAAGTACAGGATATTACTGAAACTCCCTGTGTAGAGCGGGAATTGATGCTTGTGAAGGTGAATGCTACTAGCATCAACCGCTCAGAAGTGATTGAATTGGCTCAAATTTTCCGGGCGCGAGTCGTAGATGTGGCTGAAGATTCCCTCACTTTGGAAGTGGTGGGAGATCCAGGGAAGATGGTAGCGATTGTGCAGGTGCTACAAAAATTTGGTATTAAGGAAATAGCCCGGACTGGCAAAATTTCCCTCACTCGTGAATCGGGTGTAAATACTGAATTGCTGAAGTCTTTGGAAGCAAAGGTTTAGGTAGGTGATAGGTGATAGGTGATAGGGGACAGGTGACAGGTGACAGGGTTAAAAGTCCTGTAATGTGTAATATTGTGTTGGCTGTTGCTATAAGAGCGATCGCACTCTTACCAATCAGGTTTTGGGATGTTGAACCACAGGTCAATTATCTGTGGTTTTAGGCTGGTTTGCGGGCGATCGCAAAAAGGCTAGTCCCATCATTCCAAATACCTTGTTCTGTGGCTAATGCTTCTAATTGGGTATCATATTCCGCCTGGGCTTTTGCTAATTGTTGTGGCGATAGCTGCGATAACGGGTTAGGGAATGTCAGGCTGGAATTGATAGTCCATCTTTGCTTTGCTTGCTCCAAAGTAATATAGTTACCATACTGCTGGGTTGAAATTTTAATTGCTACAAAGCCAGCGTTTGTAAGTAAATCAGCACACTTTTCAACAGTACCTATTGACTCGTTAGCTGAAAATTTTACATCATATTTTTCTAATACATTTTGTAAAACAATACCTACTGTAAATGCTCTATCTCCGGGTACATGGATAGCAATTAATCCATTTGGTTTAAGCAATTTATGCCAAAGCCGTAATGCAGCCAACCTATCTGTCATTAAAGGAAAAGCATTAGCACACAAAATACAGTCAAAACTGTTGTTAGAAAAATTGAGGGCTTCAGCATCGGCTAACTTAAATTCAAGATTGCTCAGACTTAATTTTTCTGCTTTGCGCCTAGCTTGGTCAAGCATTGCTGGAGAAATATCTACAGCAACAACGTGACCATCTCCAACTATTTGAGCTACTTTTAAGGCAACATGACCCGTCCCAGTGGCAATGTCTAGCACTTGTTGCCTATCACTAATTTGTGCATACTCCACAAGACAATAGGCTATTTTTCTATGCCATTCACTTTCATCATATTTATGACTTCTATCATTGTAAGTATTAACTATTTGTTGCTTATAGTCATCTAGGTTTATTTGATTATTCATCTTTACTAGTAACTTTATATGGAATGCCTTGGATTTTTATCCAAGGCAGGTCAATTATCTTATTTTTTCAAAACTACTTGGAAAGAATTTAAATATCCCGTAATAGTTCTATCTAAGAATTTTTGTTGCTTTTTAGTAGTAACTACCATGACTTGATAAAGTCTCCCTTCCGCAACATACATCCTACTTCTGATAATTTTGCCTCTACCATTAACATACTCAATTTCTTTACCTGGATGACCATTGGAACTACGAATATTACGCTGACGAATTAAACTGCTTTTCGTAGTTTTTAAAGCCATATACTGGGCTTGATCCAAAATAGTTTGGGGATTGGTCATTTTGCCATAACTATGGGGAAAATCATTGTAAACAACTAAATAGGCAACTTCTTGCTTTGGTGGTTCAGCTGCAAATATTTCTAAGTCAATTTCTCCTATTTGGGTTTTTTGAGTTTGGGTTTTCTGGTTAGGTACCCCAGGCATCAAAACGGTGAAACGTCCATCCGGCGCACGGAATAGCTGCCATTTTGGTTGGACTGGTTGAGTTAGAGTTACTTTCTTTTGGGTGACTGGTGGCTTAGGCTGACTCGCTTCCACAACGAAAGAACCACCGCAGACAAATGCGGCGGCAATTAATGGGAACAATCTTTTAAATGTCATAGATTTTGCTCTGCCGATGCAGATATCACTGATGATGCTAGTGTTATAACCTAGCAGCACACAAAGCGGCACCTATTAATCCTACTTGGGGGTTGAGAATAATATATACAGGTATTTCTTCGAGAATGGAACGCATTCTACCTTTTTGGCTGAAGTTCAACAAGAAGTTACCGTTTTGAATCAATGGCAAGATTTTAGGCGCAATTCCGCCAGCAATGTATAAGCCACCATAAGGCAGAAGTTTTAGGGCAAGATTTCCGGCTTCTGCACCATAAGCATCGACAAACAGTTGTAGAGTTTGTTCACAGAGGCGATCGCTTTTTTGTACTGCGGCTTTACCAATCGCTGCACCGGGATCGACGCTTTTTTCTTGCTGTCCGGCTTCTTGTTCCCAAGTTCTGACGATTTTGGCGATTTCGGGTGATTCGACGGCGTGTTTGCGATCGCGCAAAAATTGATAAATAGAAACAATCCCCATTCCTGAAACGACTCGTTCTACAGAAACACGCTGAATATCATGTTTATCCAGCAAGTATTTCATCAATTGAAACTCTAACTCGGTGCGGGGGGCAAAGTCGGTGTGTCCACCTTCGGTAGGAAAAACTTGATAGTGGTTTCCCTGCTTGATTAAGAAACCTTGGCCTAAACCAGTTCCAGCACCAATAACGGCAATAGGGGCTTCAGGTATGTATTTGCCAGATTGTAGAGTCAGTACATCATCTTTACCCAAACCGAAAATGCCATAGCCAACCGCAGCAAAGTCGTTAATTAAAGAAATAGACGCAATGCCTAATTCTTGGGCTAAACGTCCGGTATCGAGAAACCATGCTAAGTTTGTGAGTTTAGCAGTGTTGTTGACTATTGGCCCGGCGATCGCAAAACAGGCTTTTTGCGGAGTTGGTGTATTAGCTTTGTGCAAAAACTGCTGCACTATCGGTACTAAATCTGGAAAATCACTGCTGCGGTAACTTTCTTCATAAATATTCTGTAACGCTGGTGATTCTTCTGATTTTTCCACCAATCGCAAAATGGTTTTTGTGCCGCCGATATCTCCTGCTAGTAATAAAGTCATAATAGTAATTTAGTTGCTGTTGTTCTATTCCTAATTAAAGGATGGAGTTGACAATGAGACTTGATTAATAGTGAATTTTCTTATGCTTTGTGTTTCCAGTCTTCTGCCATGTTGAAGAATTTAGGCAAATCTAATTACTTCTTCTATCTCAGTTAAATGAGAAGTGTCTCCCTTTAGTTCTAGCAACCATTCGGGGCCTTGAAGCACAACCTTGACTAAGGAACATAAAGAAGCCTTCACTTCGGTTTTAGCAACTTCACCCACTAACCCCATTGCTGCTCCTAAAACAGAAGCACCATGAGCGACTAATAAAATATTCTCAGGAAAAAATTCTGTTGCTAAACATCTGGCCGTTTGTCCTGAACGCGATCGCACTTGTTCGTGAGTTTCAGGATATTTCGCAGCAATGCGAGGTGTGTAGCTGGTATCTATTCTAGGAAATAACTCTTTTAAGGCTGAAACTGAAAGCCTTTCTGGTTCTTCTGTCATCCAGGCAGGGTTTAGCCATTCACTCAAGCCTGTTTCTAAATTAATCGGCAAATCTAGCATTTCTGCCACTGCATTCGCTGTTTGTACAGTTCGCAGAAAGGGAGAAGCGAAAATATGGGCAATTTTCTCTGTTTTCAAGCGTTGGGCTAATTGTTTTGCCTGCACGAAACCATCATCAGACAGTGGCGGATCGTAGCGTCGTTTGGCGGTAAGGAACCAATCAGGGTTAACAAAATCGAGGCGGTTGGCGTGTCTTGCGATCCAGACTATTTGACTCATGGGTTTATTTAAGGCAAGTTGAGTTCACACCTATGGATGGATAGGTATTTTAAAAGATGGGTGCAAACTAAATATATGACATATTTTGTAATGTTTTGTAATCAATCTCAAAGAAGTTAGGGGTTAGAGGTTAGGGCGTGTTTTCAAACTCTTCATTTTGCCTCCTAACTTTTTAGATCCCCCTAAATCCCCCTTAAAAAGGGGAGGGAGTGCGTTGGGCGGGTTCCGCGACTTGAAGCATCTGCCGTGGACTTTAAGAGTTTCTTAGCCCTACTTTTTAAGGGGGGTTGGGGGGATCACAGAGTTTTCTAATAATCCCTAGGGAATATTAGAAAATAAAATTTTTGACTCAGTAATTTTTCAACTTAGCTAATTACGAGAAAATCTCACAACCAAACACTAAAAATTTTCTGATCTAGTCCCTAGCCTCTAGCCTTTATCTAGCCCCTAAATATAATTATCCTAAATAAGCTTTTTTCACGCGCTCATCACTAATTAATTCTGATGCTGCACCTGTTAAAGTGATAGAACCAGCTTCTAGTACATAGCCTCTATCAGCTATTTGGAGAGCTAGGTTAGCGTTTTGTTCAACTAATAAAATAGTCACGCCTGTAGCGCGGAGATTTTCAATAATTGAGAAGATTTCTCTAACAATTGCGGGTGCTAAACCTAAGCTTGGCTCATCTAACAATAACAGCTTTGGCCTACTCATTAATGCACGAGCGATCGCTAACATTTGTTGTTCACCACCACTGAGAGTTCCTGCTAGTTGATTACGCCTTTGTGACAAACGCGGAAATATTTCAAATTGGCGTTGAATATCTGCTTTGATTTCTGCTTGATTAGAACGAATATAAGCACCCAACATTAGGTTATCAAAAACTGTTTGCTTTGCTAATACTCTGCGTCCTTCAGGAGAATGAGCAATACCTAGCTGAACAACTTCGTGAGGCTGGCGGCGGGTAATATTATGTCCACTGTAAATAATATTACCATTCTTAGGATTAACTATTTTTGATATTGCTCTAAGCGTAGTAGTTTTACCAGCACCATTGGCACCAATTAAAGTGACTACTTCACCTTGATTAATAGTTAAATTAATATTTTTTAGGGCTTGGATACCGCCATAATTAACATCAAGGTTTTCTAATTCTAAAATTTTAAAACCTTGTTTATCTTCATATCGGCGTTCATCAGAGTTCATCGGCGGTTTTCCCAGTCGTTCTACTTATTTGTTAATTCAAAAATTTTTCCTATTCCTTATTATCCATTAAGTATAATTGTTTCTGTTTTTAGATTTTAGTAATAAATCTATTCATTTCCTAAATACGCTTCAATTACCGCCGGATCATTTCTCACTACGGATGGTTCACCTAAAGCAATCAGTTGTCCAAAATCTAAAACGGCAATGCGATCGCACAAACCCATAACTAATGGTACGTGATGCTCAATCAAAATAATTGTTAAATTGAAGCGATCGCGGATATTGCGGATAAATTCACTCAGTTGTTGTTTCTCGCTGGGGTTCATCCCGGCTGCTGGTTCATCAAGGAGTAAGATTTGCGGTTCTAAAGCCAAAGCACGGGCTATTTCTAAACGACGCTGATCCCCGTAGGCGAAGTTTTTGGCTTTTTCTGCGGTGCGATCGCTTAAGCCAACTAATTTTAATAATTCTAAGGCTTTTTGCTGACTGTTATACTCTTCCCTAAAAGCAGGTGGTAGCCCCAAAACTCCGGCGATCATGTTACTTTTATTATGCAAATGTCGGGCAATTATGACATTTTCTAACGCCGATAATTCTCCAAATAAACGTATATTTTGAAAAGTCCTAGCAATACCTAAAGCTGCAATTTGATGGGGGCGCAGTTGCGAAATTTCTTTGTTTTGATAAACTAATCCGCCACTAGATGGGGGAATTAAGCCTGTAATTAAGTTAAATAATGTTGTTTTCCCAGCACCGTTAGGGCCAATTAAACCAAAAATTTCATGTTGTTTAACCGTAAAAGATACATTATTAACTGCTACTAAACCCCCAAAACGGCGAGTTAACGAATTTGCCTCTAATATAACTTTGTGTTTATCTATAAGGTTAATTTGTGACATCTTTAATTTTGCATCTATAACAACCGCCAAGGTGATTATGACATCAACAGATAATCAAACTTAAAAACCAAAAAACTTTTAACTCTATAACCTGTCACCTATCACCTGTTACCTGTCCCCTCTTACCTTTCTTGCCCTACCTATTTTGAAAATATCAGGAGTTACTAAACCTTGAGGGAAGAAAATAGTTCCGATCACAATTAGTAGTCCAAAAATAATTAATCTGCCATCTCGTAAAAATTGCGCCAGCCAATTCGGTAAACCACCTGTATCTGCTATTCCCCGTAAAATTTCTGGTAAAGCTGTAAACACCATCCCACCAGCTATCGAACCTAAAAATGTTCTGGAACCACCAATTAAAACAAAGGTTAAGTAAATAATACTGGCATCAAATGTACCTTGTCGGGCATTCCAGGTGTTGAGAAAATGTGCGCTAATTGCCCCAACAATTCCTGCTAGAATTGCACCGAGAGTAAAAGCTAAAACTTTGTAGTATGTGGGGTTAATTCCCATCGCGCCTGCGGCTAATTCATCTTCGCGGATTGCAGTAAAAGCCCTACCTGTGCGAATGCGTTCTAAACGATAAAATAGCACCATACTCATTAATAGTAATGGCAAAGCAATCCATAAATATTCGATTTGTGTTTGGAAGGGTTGCGGGATACCAAAAATCCCAACAGCCCCACCTGTAATGTCTAAATTTAAAGAAAGAACTCGTAAAACTTCGACAAAAGCAATAGTAGCGATCGCTAAATAAATTCCGCGTAATCTTAAAGCTGGAATCCCTACGGCTGCACCCAATATACCAGAGACTAACCCAGCAATGAGCATCTCTAATAACAGTAAAGGTATAGGATAAAAATTACTGTTACTTTTAAAAACCTGTGTCGATAAAATTGCCGCAATATATCCACCCAAAGCATAAAATCCTGGGCTGGCTAATGATAATTGCCCAGTCATTAAAGGTAAATAAAGTGAAAGTCCGAGTAACGCCCCTAATACCATAGAGACGATTAACGAACCATAAGTTGAAAAAAATTCAGCCATATTAATTAGACTTTCTGAATGAATCGGCGACCTAGTAAACCTTGCGGTCTAACTAACAGCATGATAAATAATATTCCAAAAGCGACAGCATCTTTGTAACCAGAATATTCGCTAGGTACAAAAGCTTCTACTAATCCAATTAATAAACCTCCCAACACTGCACCAGGAATACTACCTAAACCGCCCAAAACTATCACAGCTAAACCCCGTAACCCAAAGGCTATCCCAAAGTAGGGGCCAGCAATACTCACACTAGAGGCGACTAAAGTTCCGGCTAAACCTGCTAAAAAACTGCTGATGAAAAATGTCAGAACAATAAAGCGATCGCTGTTAATTCCAAGTAAACTGGCTGTAGTTTGATCTTCCGCGATCGCTTGCATAGCCTTACCATATTTTGTTCGATTAATAAAATAGGTAAGAATTGCCACAATTATCACCGACACCACAAATATTAATACTTGTACGCTACGAATGGGTATTGGTTTATCGACATTACCAAAATTAATTGCAGGTGGTAAATTACCAAAAGTATTAGCCGGATAAGTATAGCTTTCTGCACCTACTAAATACTGAATTACATTGACAATTACTACTGCGACACCCAAGCTAGAAACCACTGTTAATAATGGGTCAGATCCTTGACGGCGTAAAGGTAGAAAAGCAACACGTTCCATTGCTACCCCTACCAGTCCTGCTAAGGTGCTACCGATAATTAGGGCAACAGCAAATGGTAATTGCACAGGTAAGGTAGCATTAGCCAGTAACCCGTTAAATCCAAAAGTTCCACCCATGAGTGCATAGGTAAAGTATGCACCCAATGTAAAAATTGCACCATGCGCTAAATTGATGATGCCTAAAATGGAATAAACTAGGGTATATCCTAAAGCAAAAATTGCATAAACGCTGCCAATTGATAACCCATTTAATAATTGTTGCAAAAACAGACTAATATCCATGTAGCTACTATTTTAAAAATGTAAATTTGCCTTTACTACCGTCTGCTTCCATTTTGATTTGAGCTACATAAAAATCTTTTTGTACCACCTCACCCAAGGGTGTAAATCCAATTTCACCTAAGGGTGTATTATATGTTCCTGTTAGAATTTGTTTGTTTAATTCGGTTCTTAATTCTGGCAATTGCAACTTATTGACTTTGTTTTTTTGATCTAAAGATTTCAGTGCTTCGACATATACCTGAACAGCCGCAAAAGCTTGTGCGCTAAATTGTGGGGGTTCTTTTTTATATTGGTCTACATAAGCTTTACGAAATGCTGCATTAATCGCACCTGGATGTTCTGGGCTGTATGCTTGAGCAATTAATACACCATCACATAATGCTTTACAAACTGGGAGTATATTTGAGGTATTGAGGCCGTTACCACCAACAATTACACCTTTGTAGCCTAATTCTCGTAATTGTCTGACTAAGTTACCACCATCAGCAGCTAAACCAGAAATAATCACTAAATCTGGTTTTAAGTTAATGGCATTGGTAGCTTGGCTTTGAAAATCTGTATCGCTAGTTTGAAATTTTTGGACTGTGACCAATTCCAAACCTTGCTGTTTAACTGTTTGTTGAAAAATTTCGGTTTCTGATTTGCTAAATGCATCATTTTGGGCATAAAAAACTGCAACTCTTTTAATGTTAGGATTGAGTTTGAGTGCAGCTTTTACCGAATTAGGCGCAACCACAGAAACAGGTGCAGAAACACGAGCCACATAATCACCAATTTCTGGTATACCTTTAGCTGTGTTTGATGGGCCAAGCACTGGTACTTTAGAACGTTCTGCAATGGGGTCAGCACTAAAGGCTTGTTGCGACAATGTTGGGCCTACTATTCCCACCACTTTATCTTTATTTATTAAAGTTTGAAAGGCGTTAATTGTGCCAGCTTCATCACCAGCAGTGTCTTGAAATACTAATTTAATTGGTGTGCCATTGACACCACCTTGATCATTAAAATACTTTTCGGCAATTTTAGCTCCAGCAACTTGTTCTTGACCGAGTAAGGCAACGTTGCTAGTTTGAGCGACAGCAATACCGATAGGAACTGTGGCTGAGGTATTAGTTGTAGTGGTAGTAGAAGTATTTGTATTTGTGCTAGTGTTACCACCGCAGGCGGTCAATATAAGAGCGCAAGTAGATAATAATGCTGTGGAACGAGCGATCGCGTTTTTCATTGATAAATAATTATACTGTTGTTAGAGATTTTACAAAAAAGTGGTAAATAATCTCAAATGGTTAACATTTGAGATTATTTATAGGGTTGCAAGAAATTTATTAAAGCATTTTTATTTGACCATGCAAAGGCCAAGACCAGAGTGTTAGCCAATACAAATTATTGCAGATACTAAGATGCAAAATTTGTGATCTCAACTTGAAATCTTTACTTTAGAAATCAAATCGGATGGCTATATATATGGAAATAATTAAATAAATTCTGAGTAAAAATCCTAAATTGGTGCAATCTATTGAGGTGGAAAGCACAGTTGATGATATTCTGTTCGTGAGTTTGATCATGCAGATATCACCGTAGGCGATCGCAATGCTGAAGTGGCTATTATGTGTTGGCTTGATATTCCAAAGCAGTTCCGTACTGGCTCAGTCCTCTCAAAATGCTGATGATATCTCGACATTGGCTGATCAAGTAACCTCAGTCAGCCAACTACAAGATGTACAACCGCAAGATTGGGCTTTTGTCGCTCTTCAATCTTTGGTTGAACGTTATGGCGTTATCGCTGGTTATCCTGATGGCACTTTTCGCGGGAATCGTGCCATGAGTCGCTATGAATTTGCGGCTGGTGTGAGTACTGTTTTAGAGAAAGTCAATCAATTAATTAATACAGGAAAAGAAAATTTAGTTACCACAGAAGACTTACAAACTTTGCAGCGACTTCAAGAAGCATTCGCCGCAGAGTTAGTAGGAATACGTGGGCGAGTAGATACTCTCGAAGCTAACACCGCCCAAATAGAAGCAAATCAGTTTTCCACGACTACTAAGCTACAAGCTCAAGTTATCTTTGCGGTGAATGCAGGAGGTTTTGATAGTGAGAGAATTATCGCCCCTAGAGGTATAACGATCGCGGAAGATAACCCCAATCCCACTTTTATTTATCGAGCTAACTTAGATTTAAATACTAGTTTTCACGGTACAGACTTACTTAAAATCCGGTTGGTGACTGGTAGTGATGGGGCGAATGATAACGCGGCTGGCTTTTTGGAACCTAACTTAGGTAGTACCTTAGACTTTTCTATTCCAGGACGAAATGGTCAATTTAGTTTGGCGCGATTGTACTATACCTTTCAACCTACTCAAGATTTAAATATAACTATTGGGCCAGCTATTATTGGCCCTGATTTTGTCGATAAAAATCGTTATGCTAACATCAGCTTTTTAGATTTTTCCACACAAGCTTTCGTCGCCAACTATATTTTGCTTCCCCGTCCAGGGGGTGGTGGTGTTGTGATAGATTGGCAACCCAAAGCTATCCCAATTAAATTACGAGCATTATATGTGGCAGGTGATGCCACAAATTCACTACCAGAAAACCAAAGATTAGTTGGCGGTGGTGCAGCAGAAGATATTCGACTATTCCCAATCGCCGGCGGTGGTGCTGATGGTGGTTTATTTGGCGATCCTTACCAGGGATTTGTGGAACTGGAATATGCGCCGAGTCAAGCTTTGGCAGTGCGGCTGCAATACAGTGGTGGCAGGTTGTTTGGCAGTAGTTTTCAAGGGTTAGGGGTGAATTTTGACCTAGCATTAAGCCAGCGTATGGGAGTATTTGGTCGCTACGGTTATGCAAGTTATCCCAACACCACATTAGGCGACCTTAATCCTAACTATTGGATGGCTGGGTTGGCGTTCCGAGATTTATTTGTGAATCGCGCGATCGCTGGGCTGGCAATTGGTCAACCTTTGATTGACAATGCTGTAGGAGATGCTACCCAAACAAACTTTGAAGCTTTTTATAACTTTCCTATCAGTAACAATATCCGGGTTACCCCGTTAATTCAAGTCATCGCCAATCCTGCTAACCAGGATGCTAACGGTACGATTATTTCTGGCACTTTACGGACAGTGTTTTCCTTCTAGGTATTTACTAAAAAACCTATGACACAGCCAAATTCCGAGTCTCTGTTGACTAAAGCGACTTTGCTGGCGGTCAGTTCCTTAACTGTGATGGCGGGTGCAACTATTGCCCCTTCTCTACCAGCAATGCAAGACCATTTTACGGAAGTTGCGAATGTCGAATTTTGGGTCAGATTGGTTTTAACTATGCCAGCATTGTTTATCGTGATTGGTTCGCCGATCGCTGGCATAATTGTTGACCGACTAGGACGTAAACCTTTACTGTTAACCTGTGCTGCATTGTATGGTTTTGCAGGCTGTTCTGGTTTTTTTCTCAACTCTTTGTTTGCGATTTTGGGCGGTCGTGCTTTTTTAGGTTTAGCCGTGGCGGGGATTATGGTTAGTGCTACAACCCTAATTGCCGACTATTACGTAGGGGCGGCACGAGCGACTTTTATGGGTTTGCAAGCCGCCTTTATGGGTTTGGGAGGAGTGATATTTTTATCTGTGGGTGGTTCTGTAGCTGAGGTTAACTGGCGTTACCCTTTTTTGATTTATCTGTTTGCTTGGGTGCTATTGCCTTTAATTCTGATATCAATTTACGAACCGCGTCGTCATAATTGGGAGACGCAACCGCAAGAAAATCAAGAAAACGTTAATTTTGCTACGCCTACCAATCTGCTAATACTGATTTTTGGGATAACTACACTCTCCCAAATAATTTTCTACTTAATTCCTGTCCAGTTGCCCTTCTATCTCCGCACTTTAACCAAAGCAACCCCAGTGCAAAGTGGCTTGGCGATCGCACTCATTACACTTTTTAGTGCTTTTGCTTCGATGGGTTATGGTGCTGTGAAACGACGGTTAGACTTTGTAACTATTTTACCGATTATCTTCGCTTTCTTAGGCATTGGCTACACGATTATCGGTACAGCGAATAGCTATGCAATAATACTTTTAGGTTTAGCGATCGCTGGTTTAGGATTAGGCTTACTCATGCCCAATATGAATGTGTGGTTATCTGCCAGCGTTCCAGATGCCATTCGCGGCAGGGCGTTAGGTGGACTGTCTACATCAATGTTTTTGGGACAGTTTCTTTCACCAATTCTCAGCCAGCCTATCAGCCAAAACTTTGGTTTAGGTACGACTTATACCCTATCCGGTGGTCTATTAGTGGTTTTGGCAATTGCTTTTACTGTGATGAAACGACAGGTCAAAAATTTCACGGCTGCTAAGGCACTGTAAAAAGGTGAAACTGCAAGTCTTTAAATTTTGCGATTGTCTAGATTTTTCTAGTACATCTGTATAGCAATCGAAGTAGAGCTTAGGGAATCAACAGATGATACAACTTAGACACCAAAAGGCTTTTAAGCCTGTTACCTGTTACCTGTCCCCTGCTATACAAAAAGCTATGATCAAACTAACCCCACTTTTTTGTGGGGTTTTGTTTTGTGGGTAGGACAGCAACAATGTATCAGAAACACAAACCCCAAAAAAAATTACCTTACATGATGGGGTTAGGATGGGTAGCGATCGCCATGTTAACTACAGGATGCGAAGAACTAATTGAATATTTGCCACCATTACCAAATCTGGAATTATCACCACCTCAAGCATCACAGCCTTCTCTACCTACTCAATCGTCTAAAGCAGCCGATATGGAAGCAGCAGTGCGTCAAGGGATCAACCAAGTACGCCAAAAAAATGGACTCCAACCTCTAAAGAATAATGAGAAACTAGCGCAGGTTGCCCGTAACTACAGCCGTCAGATGGCCCAAAAAAAGTTTTTTAGTCACACAGGCGCAGATGGTAGCACTTTGCCAGATAGAGTAAGTGCGGGTGGTATCACTTATTGGATGATTGGTGAGAACTTATTCACCTGCACGAATGTTCCGCGACCTGTACCAGCAGCAATTCAGGGTTGGATGAACAGCCCCGGACACCGAGCAAATATTTTACGTCCTATGTTTAGAGAAACAGGTGTAGGAATCTGGCGAGTAGGTAATACATACTACATGACGCAGTTATTTCTGCGAGGTTAGGTACTGGGTGTTGACTGTTAACTGTTGACTGTCTGAGGATAGGTGCAGCGATCGCAACTTAAGATTAAACTACAAGTGTAGTATTAATTTGCAGGAACGCCTCGTGAAAACAAGATGGATCATCACAGCAGTTTCAGCTGCGTTGTTTTTTGGAGGTAGTTTGTTCACCTCCCTGCGCGACCCTTGGTTTCAAAACCTGCAACGTCCGAGTTGGTTGACCTTTGAGTTTCTCATCCCCTTTATCTGGACTTTCATCTGGCTGTGCCTCACCATCTCTGCAATTATTGTTTGGGAGAAAAGCGCCAGAAAAGGTTCGCGTCCTTGGCATTTGATGGCTATTTATGCAGCGATCGCTTTATTAACATCCCTTTACAGCCCCGTTGTGGTAGAATTTCGCAGCCTGACGGGTGGAATCATTGTTGGCGGTTTAGCAACGCTGTTAGTTTATATTCTGGCTTTTATCATCAAGCCAATTTCTCAAAAAGCTTCCTGGCTATTTCTTCCCTATGCACTTTGGGGGCCATTTGGTACATATCTAACTTGGTTATTACTACAACTCAATAGCCCTATCAAATGATACTTTTGTAGTCAGGCAATAGGCAACCCAAAAGAAGGCAAGTAACAATGTACTGATTATTTTCAAAAATCAAATACTAGTCCTATCTACTAGTTACTAACTTTGGGCTGAAATATCAAATAAGTTCCACCTAAACCTTCAACAATTGTGCGTGTGTTAGCCTCCATCATTTTTTGATAAGTATCACCATCACTTTTCGGTTCACCAAGTCCATCTGTATACAGGCTTCTTTCGGAAACTCTTACTTCTGCTGCTTGTGCTACCGATTGAAGTAACTTAGAGTTAGTTGCCGTCTCAGCAAAAATTGTCGGTACTTCAGCTGTTTGAATATTTTTAACTAAATTATCTACCTGTGCATCTGTCGGTCTTTTTTCTGGGTTAATTCCAGCTATCACCCCTACCAATGGAACGCCATAAGCTTTGGCATAATAAGCTAGTGCATTATGGGATGTGACCAATTTACGTTTATCACGAGGAATAGTAGCAATTCTTGATTTTATCCAACTGTCTAATTGGGTTAATTCATTCTTAACTTGTTTACTATTGTTAGTATAAATTTCTGCATTACTAGGGTCTAATTTTTTTAAATTGTTGCTAATTATTTCCACCATTTTGATACCATTTTTAGCATTGTGCCAAACATGGGGATCTGTAACTCGCTGCCTATTTTCGATAAATCTTTGTGGTTTAGGAACTGCCACCTGACTAACAGCTATTTTTGGTGCAGTATTGCTAGTTGATTTAATAATTTTGATCAAGCTTGGTTCAAAATTATAACCGTTGTAGAAAACTAGATTAGCTTGGTCAATAGCTTGGCGGTCTGCTGGTTTTGGTTCATAAGTATAAGGATTTGTACCTGGAGGTATCAAACAGGCAAGGTTAACTGTATTTTCCGCAACTTGTTTAACTAAGTCACACAGTACGCTGGTTGTAGCTACAACATTAGGAAGACTCTGATCAACTGTTGTAGTTTGAGTGTAAGAGTTACTAGCAGCTTGGTTTCCACACCCAACAAATCCAACTGCCAAGGCTAAAACAACAACACGTAAAGAATTATTCAATAGTAATTTTTTGAGCATAATCAAGTTTTACAAGCTTTACTGAAGCTAACAATAATCATTGTTATTTAATAACAGTGAAATGTTAGATATTCAGGACTAAGCTATAAACTAAGTAGCTGACAGAAAATGGGTAAACCAGGATACATGAAAATACCTCTTCAACTTTTTTCTATTTTCATACGTTATACTTCAGACTTCAGTTGACCAGATAAGTAATTCGCCTTGTTCACCACCTGCGGCGAGAATCTTGCCTTGAGGATGCCAAGCTAAGGTAGAGAACCCGGCGTTAACACCTGTGAGAATTTGACAGACTTGCTGGGCTTCTTGCCACAAACACAATAAGCCATCAGCAGCCGCCGAAGCCAGCAAAAAGGATTGGGGTGCAAATGCGATCGCAGATATGACATCCATATGATTAGTTAACACTCGCGCTTCCCAACCCAAAGAATCATCCTCTAACTTTTCCCAAACTACAATCCCATCAACACTAGAAGATGCCAATATGGGCGCACCTAGTTGGGTAGTCGCTTCTGACCACGCCAGGTGACGAATCTTTCCCGGAAAGCCACGCATCACCCAAGGGTCGGGGTTTTCCCATTCCAATACTGTAACGCTGCGATCCATATTGCCGGAAGATAAAAATTTGCCGTCGGGCGACCAAGCCATCGCTACACTAACAGTCGGCATACTGAGAAAGTATGGTTCTTCATCCCAGTTTTGATTCTGCCAAATCTTGACTCCTTGATAACCGCTAATGGCTAAGTACTGTCCATCCCTGCGCCAATCTATACCCAAGACTGAGGAGTTATCAAAATTCAAGGTGACAACTATCTCACGCCGATTTGCGTCCCACACTTGTGCATAACGCCCCAAACTAAAAGCTAGTTGGTTGCTAGTAGGACTCCAAGCTAACTTATCCACCCAGGTGGGGGCATTTTCTAAAGTGGCAATTAGTTCATTTTCTTGCCAAATTTTTACCTGTCCGTCCTGTCCACCAACCGCTAAAAATTTTCCATCGGGCGAAAAAGCAACGCAATCTACAGACTTGCCATTACCAGTTTGCAAAATCACTAATTCGCCATCATTCCATAAAACAACTTCTCCAGCCGCAGAAGTAGCAGCTAAAGTTTTACCTTGTGGCGACCAAGTTATTGCTGTTACATAGTCTGATAGTGTTCCTGAATAATGTTGTTCAAAATCCTGGAATTTGCTGGTTGTCAAGTTCATAATCTGAAGTGTGAAGTGTGAAGTATGTAGACGCTTTTAGCGGCTTGCCGCAGGCTAGTCTTAAATTTTATCCTTTAACCTCCTGCCTTCTGCCTCCTGCCTTCAGTTATACTAAACAAGTATGAAAATCTTGTTTTAACTTTGCTTCGTCTAAATTGCGACCAATAAAAACTAGTTCATTTTTGCGGGTTTCGGTTGGTTTCCAAGGTCTATCGGGTCTGCCATCAAATATCATATGTACCCCTTGGAAGACAAAACGGTTATCTTGTCCAGCAATATTTAAGATACCTTTCATTCTAAAAATATCTGGGCCTTGGGTACGCAATAATTCACTCATCCAAGTATGTAATTTATCTCCATCTATTGCCCCTTCTGCTACTAAAGCCACAGAGTAAACAGTTTCGTCATGTTCGTGGGCATCTTCGCCTAAAAAATTTGGATCAATTTCTAAAGCGCGGTTGAGGTCAAAAGCTTGTACACCCAATAATGCATCCATTGATAATTCGGAGTTGCGAGTGCGGTAAATTTTGGCGATCGCATTCATCCCCCGAATCCGCTTTTCTAATTCTTCTAACTCTTCTGGTTTAACTAAATCAGTTTTATTAAGTAAAATCACATCCGCAAATGCAATTTGTTCTTGGGCTTCATCTGCATCCCAATGCTGCCAGATATGCTTGGCATCTACTACTGTCACCACTGCATCTAAAGACAGTTGAGTTTGCATATCTTCGTCAACAAAAAAGGTCTGAATTACAGGTGCAGGATCAGCTAAACCCGTAGTTTCAATTACTAAATGGTCAAACTTATCACGTCGTTTCATCAAATTACCGATGATGCGAATTAAGTCACCGCGTACTGTACAACAGATACAGCCGTTATTCATCTCAAAAATTTCTTCATCGGCATCAATCACCAATTGGTTATCAATGCCCACTTCCCCAAATTCATTGACAATCACAGCAACTTTTTTACCGTGTTCATAGGTGAGGATGTGGTTGAGTAGAGTTGTTTTACCTGCGCCTAAATAGCCAGTCAAAACAGTAACAGGAACTGCTGAATCTGTCATTACATCAGCCACCATATTATTAAACCCTCTTGTCTCACCTGGATGGATAATCATTATCACCCATGATAAGCGGTTTTATTTTTTTGTGTGAATTTACAGATAATTTAGATATTAAAAAATTTAACAACTATCTTGAGTAGTATTTAAATAACGGAAGTTGTTGCAGCCAGAGGTAGCAGATCCGTTTACATTCCACCTAAGCGGCTTCGCTCACTCCATTGCGCTAGAATATTTAGCTTTTTCGGAAAATATACTCTCGATGATAATTAAGATAGCGTTGATGTTGAGGATCTATTTGACTCAAGCTTAATAAGGGAGAAATTCCCAATACTTTAGCATCTGATTCACGTAAAAATGCTGAAATCACCATTATTCCTGCATTGTCAAAAGTTATAAAACCCTCATCAAAAGCCGCATCGAATGAAGGTGACAGAAGCAAGCCATTGAAAGGATCAATAGATTCCTTCACGTCACACATTGCCCAAGGCTTTATATGTGATGCTCTCAGCAAAGAAAGTTCTTGGCATCCAGTAACCGCACAAACTCTCCAATAATTAACTAATTCATCCCGAAACTTTCCTTGCCCAATTCTCGCTTTTACAACTGTTTCCCTCTGGTTTACCGACAACTCTAAATATTCACTAGTATTTTTAGATAATCCATTGTCATCTATTGTTCTAGAAATTATCCAAGCAAAGGAATGGGCATCAAGCAGAGAAACCTCTCCTTCTAATTTATCAGCAAGCAAAACTTTTAGCTCTGATAGAATTCTATTAAAAGTTAAGTAATTTTCCCAAGAACATTTGTAATATGTTGAGAAATCAACTCCTAGCAAATAAAATGCCTGATCAAAATACTTAGGAGCTATCGGCATATAACGAGTTCGATCCTTGAGAAATAGTAAGTATGCAATCAATGCATATTTACGACCAAACAGGTTAACTAAATTCTCAAAAGCATTAAGGTCATCAGACTTGCGATACAAGGAGTAAAATGTTAAATCATAAGCGGCAATGTTTGTTAAATCTTCAAAAGCAGTATGTAAATTGTGATGTGGTCTTTTTTCGTCACCATATCTTGACTGCCATTGCACTAAATTGTTATTAGGTAACTCAATTGCTGCAATAACAGAACGAGAAATACTTCCTTTCCCGATATCTGCTTCTCACCAAGTTTCAAATTGTACTAATTTTCTGGCAGTATGATAGATATCAGATTTATAACCTTCTTCCCTCTCTGTATATGGATTTGAACTAAATGATGTCAAATCTAATCCACTTTCTTTTATGACTTGTTCTCTGAATCGTTGAAACTGTTGCTCGAATAAAAATATGTCAATCATGGTCTAAGTTTGCTCACTCGCATTAAAAAGAAAATATCTCAAAGCTAATTAAGATTGGACTTGGCGTTTTTACGTCAAATAGCTAGCATTTCTAAAGCAGCAATTCTCTAAATATTTATGACTCAAGCCATACCCAAGTTAGTAACTTTTGAGGAATTTGTCGATTGGCTACCTGAAAATTCCAGGGTACGCTACGAACTGCATAATGGAAGTATTGTTGAAATGGCACAACCAGTAGGAGACCACGAGGAAGTCAAAGGGTTTTTAGGTATCGAAATTCCTTTTGAAATTAAACGTTTAGGACTACCCTACATTGTCCCTAATCAAGCTATGGTTAGACCTCTGGAAAAAGATTCTGGTTATTTTCCCGATGTTTTGGTGCTAAATCAGGCAAATCTTGCAAATGAACCATTATGGAAAAAAGCATCTACCATCAGTTTAGGTGCATCAATACCTTTGGTAATTGAGGTTGTATCAACTAACTGGCGGGATGACTATTACATAAAATATGCTGATTATGAAGAAATGGGTATACCCGAATATTGGATTATAGATTATGCGGCGTTGGGTGGACGTAATTTTATCGGTAATCCCAAACAACCGACAATCTCTGTTTGTAACTTAGTAGATGGGGAATATCAAATCAGTAAGTTTCGAGATGATGAGCGTATTATCTCTCAAACTTTTACCGAATTGAATCTTACCCCAAGCCAAATTTTTCAAGCTGGTTTGGTATCTTAATCTTTGGGCTTTTTACACTACCGATGATGTAGCCCGTCGAACTTTATGCCAAATTAACCCAGCCACAATCAATCCTAAACCAACTTGCCAGATAGCAGACTCTACCCAAAAGGCTAAAAATAAACAAGATAACAGGCCCAACCAGCCTATCCATGCAGGATATAGTCTTTCAGATGAATTCAGTTTGAGAGAAGCTAAGTTGGTAATGGCGTAATAAATTAAAACGCTAAACGCACTAAACGACCAAGTAGTTTTTACATTACCTATCAATACTAAAAAAGCGATCGCCATTCCCACCACAATTACAGCCCAGTATGGTGAATTTTGTTCGCGGTTTAATCTAGCTAAAAATCTGGGCGCATCCGCACGACGACCCATTGCTAATAACACGCGAGATAATCCTAAAATCAAGTTTAATAGCACACCCAACATAGCTGTCATTGCACCAACAGCTAAAACCAAAGCTGCACCTGAACCCCCTACACTGCGGGCTACCACTTCTAACGGTGCTGCTTTTGTTTGTTCTGTAGCGTTAGTTAAAAAATCTACACCAACAGCCCCAATTCCCACGGTTGCGACAACTATATATAACAACATTGTCAGCAGCAAACAAATAATCATCGCTTTAGGAATTGTATCTCTAGGCGATCGCGCTTCTTCTCCCATTGTGGCAATGCGACCATATCCAGTGTAAGCAACAAACATCAGCGCGCTAGCATGAAGTATTGCCCCCGGAGAAGTAGTAAAAAAAGGTGTCAAATTTGCCATACCCGTAGTCGCAGCACGGGGCAAACAAATCAAAATAAATAAACCTAAAGATAGTAAAGTTACTGAAACAATTACCGTATTAGCTATATTAGACCGTCGAATCCCACTTAACACAATCACGGTCATAACTACCACAGCTAATACAGCCACAGGTACAACCCAACTGCTATTCCACCCCAAAATATTCAGGAAATACCCAGCAAAACCTAAAGCGGCGGTAGCTGCGGAAGCAGTTTTCGCTACTAAAAACATCCAACCTGCGGTGAAACCAAAGGCGGGAGTCAGGTATTTATAGCCATATTCATATGTACCACCACTAACAGCATGATTAGCAGCCAACTGGGCGCTGTTCAGTCCATTACAAGTCGCCACAATTGCCCCTATTATCACCGCCAGAATTACGGCTGGCCCAGCTATCCCCGCAGCAATACCAATACTGACAAATACACCCGTACCAACAATTGAACCTAATCCCATTAAGGTTGCACCAAAAACCCCTAACTCGCGTTTAAGTTGGGGCGGTGAATTGCTAACGGACATCTTTGAGATCTCCTGATTTAGATTGATAGAAAGGATATCACTACATCAAGATTGGTCGATAGTGGCGGCGATACAAAAACAAAAAGTCTAATTCACTAGGTATTTTGCCAAGAGGATTAATTTTATGATCTGCGATCGCCCATCTCTAAAGTCTCATGTAGTGAGATCGCTTGCTATTAGCTTTTCTTTAAGTTCCAGGATTTTCTGTTGCCTTTGTTATGTAGCGAAGCATTAATTCAAAATCTTGGCGGATTTCTAAAACTCTTTTAACCCAAGTATTTGAAGCTGCGATCGCATTTTCTTCTTGTTGACGAGCATTGATAATTTGTTGTTCAATCTCTCCATAGACCTGTTGTTCAAATTCACGTAATTGCAATTCCATCTGATTTTCTAAGTTTTTAGCAATTGCTTGAAACTGGCTGGTAATATCACTACGAATATCTGCCATTTGTTTTTCTCGCTGCTGTTCTTGTTGGGCTGTATAAGCATCTGACGCTAATGAGACAAGTGCCAGTGCAGGCCCAAGAAACATAGCTGCATTACCGAGATTTTTAGCTATCCCAACTGCTTGCCAAGGTTTAAAATCAAAGCCAACAAATTTTCCTACTGCTAAAACAGTCTGATGTAAACCGCTACCTGCTACATCCATAGAACGTAGAAAACCACCGCTACTACTAGCCGTAGATATGAATTCTCGCTTGGCAAAATTGCTTAACTCGACTCCTGCTTTCTCGCCGATATCTTTTAGCCAGTTAATTTGACCTTTAATTCGGTCTACATCTATATCAGCATTGACATTACTAGCAGAGATATTTTGATTTTTTTCTAAGCAAGTTATGAAAGTTTGTACTAGATTACCTTGCAGTACTTCTTCAACTTCTTGCCGAATATCTCCTACTGCTGTGTTAATAGCATCTTGCAGTTTTTTTTCTGCTTTTTCATAGTGCTGTTGCACATTCATCTCAGTCTGCTGGTTCAAGATAGTAAAATCTTGATCGCTTCCTACAGCAGTAGCAAGGTTTGTCCCTTCCTTGGCGACTCCTGCTGACATTTATTTGTAGAGCTATATTTTTAACTGTAATTCGCAGGCGATCGCGTTCTTTACGTACTGTGCGAGATAAGCGTGTTAATACTTCTAAAAAAGCCGAGTCTTGGTTAGAGTTGCGTGTAAAACTTAACTGAGCTTCATCAACACAACTGAGTACTATTCGGATAGGCGTATCAAAACGAGCTAAGACTGAACGGCTTTTAACAAATTTATTCAGTTCATGCAGAAAAGTTTGGAAGCGACTGATATCAATTAAAAATTCGTCACTTTGATCTACTCCCTCACAATAGTCTTTAGCATCAATAAAACATACAGGAAATTCATCAAGTCTATGAGGTTTAATCGCTTCTTCTAGACTGTGACGATAGTTAGCAATCTTTTGGGCTTCTTCTCCTGCTTCATCAGACATTTTATTGATAACAAGCATCATTTTCCAACGATAGCCTTTTTCGTAGGCTAATTTTTTAAAATTTGCTACCGTTACGGAATCAAACAGCATATATGTCAAGCAAAACACTAGCAAATCAGCTTTATTGATAGCATCATAAGTTATCGCATCATGGTCTTTACGGTCTGTAAAAAGTCCAGGGGTATCAATAATTTTGATACCGTTACAGTCATAACTAGCAGTTGTATCTGTAGCAATATCAGAATCAATGCGAATATCCCGTCTTCCTGTCAGAGCAGAAATTGTGGTAGATTTGCCTGCATTATATTGACCAACAAAAGCTACCGACAGAATTCCTTCTTGGTGATGAGCTTTTAATTCCTCTCGCAGCTTCTTACGAATAGCTGAAAATTCAGGATGTTTACCTTCAGATAGAATTTCATCAAATTTTACTAAAGTCTTCTTAAACTTATCATTGATAAGGGCAGCGTTAAAACCTTGTGTTTGATGGCTCATATTTTTGCTCCTATTTGGTTGCGACAGTAGATTGAATAGATACTTCTTCTTGTAGAATTCTTGCAATATCTTTTGAAGATTTACGTAGCTGTAATTCAACTTTCGTTGAAATTACCATACTCTTTCCAAAATCACGGGTTACTTTGCTTATTGTATTGATAATTACTTCATCATTTAGAGGTTCGTACTTATCAGTACACCAATCGATTATGCGCTTGGCATAGGCACGATTAAGATAATTAGTTTTTTCGTTTAATCTATTTTTGGCTGTTTCAAGCTGATTAGAAATTATTTCTAATCCTTGTATCATTTCTTCAAAATAAACACTAATACTGCTAGATACAGCATCAGTATATTTATTGAAGTCTGTTTTTGCTTGCTGGATAGTATTTTGTTGCTGATTGATCAGTTGATTAGACAATGATTGACAGATATTTTGTACAGCTTCGCGGCGCTTTTGTTCTTTAGACTTTGCCCAGCCAGACATCTGGTTAATAGCAAAACCTATAATCCCTATAACTGCTGCTATTGGAGCAATAGTAGGAACTAATAAACCTACAATAGGTGCTGCTATCGTAAGGATATTTCCGCCTATTTTCATGAAGTCATGAAATAAGGAATTGGAATCCTGCTCTTTTAATTTAAAATTACTATTAATCAATTTAGTAACAATTTGTAGTTCATTTCCTACTTCCTCAAGAATTTCTTGAATTTCTTTATTAAAGTTATGGCTACTTTCTTCATAAGTAGTTTTTAAACGTTGCTCAAATCGAATTGCTTTTAATTTTTGTTCCCATCCTTGATTTAAGCGATTATCATTTGCATCCCAAAATTCTTCAGCAAAAGAAGGAATAGAATTAGATACATCTTGGAAAATAGCTTCAATTTGCTGTAGCAAATGCTGTTGGTTATCTCTTACAGCTTTTTGGATATCTTTGCGGACAGTTTTATACTTATCTTTGAGGGTAGTTACTAGCTGTTGGTAAACTTGCTCTTGTTGTATTACCCATTGATGAGGTTTGTCAATTGAACCTACCGTAGAACCTAATAAAGTTTGCGATCGCCTAATTTTGCCATACTCAACTAAAGACAAGCGAATAGAGTCTAAAAATTTTTGCATCTGACTTGATTGAAATAGCTTGTCTTTAATCTCTTCATGTTCTGGTTCGCGGGACATTTGCGCTGCTAGAAGCATGATCGGAATAATTTCAAAGTAGTCATTAGCATAATTTTGTTTAGCATAGCGGCGAATACGCTCAATATGCCCACCTAAATTACTTTGACCATCCACAGCAAATAGTTTTTGTGGATTTGCTAAGAAATGTTCTAAACGTCGAGAATCACGCAAGTTATTTTTGACATTCAGCAAAATAATTAGTGGCTTGGCTTTTTCTTTCAACAGTTGCAAAAACTTAAATTCTGTTTCTTGAATACTGTCATTTGTGACCACATAACAAATCACATCAGATTCTTCAATTACATCTTCAGCAATTTCTTCATCTGTTTTACCCCCAGGCGCACCAATTCCAGGTGTGTCAATAATCCGAATATTTTTCCACTCATAAACTCGATTAAAACGAGTAGTGCGTTGTTTACCTACACCAATAGCTTCCCATCCATCCCCTGTAATAATGGCATGAAGAGTGCTTTTTCCAGCTTTGGTTTTACCCATAAACGCAATGCTGAAATGATTTAAAGCGCGTTCCTTAGCTGAAAGTGACTGACGTACACTTTCAATTTCTTTCATAATTTCTACAGTCAGAGCTTTTCTAGTAGCTTCAAGTTGCTTTGCTACCTCTGCGGCGGTTTTAGCCTGTCCTTTACCAGTTGCTTGACGCTGAATAACTGTAAGTTGCTCTTGGATACCCTTTCCTAAATTGTGAAGCGTTTCTGTAGTTCCTTTCAAAGCTAGTGCTGCATATTTGTAATCTTCAGTAGCGATCGCTGCACATTGCTGAATAGCACTATCGTATTCCTTACCTGATAATAAAAGTTCTTGACGTGATTGCTTAATTTGCCGTCCAATATTTTCTGGTACGATGTTAGCTAAATTATCTACGAGTGCGCGTGACAAGATAGAATCAGCTCCTTTTAAAAGGATTGCTCCAAAAGATAGTTTTGTATCCTCTTTGTTCTCAGAAGATTTGTTAACAGGGCTAAAACCTTGTGCTTGTTCAATTAGGTTTTCTATTTCTCCATTTGTCCAATTCCAAATCTGTGCTATCTGCTCCACCATTGCTCTCTCTACAGGAGAAAAGAAACCATCAATATAGGCTACTGCCAGTACTTGCCGCATTGCTTCACTTTGCTCACCTGGGCGCACTTGACGAGCTACATCATAAACAGATAAGTGAGTCTCTTCTTGAGCTAGAATCTTTTCCATTTCTACAATAGTGCGTTCCCCCATTTTGGTATTTATTGCTAGTGCCTGTAGAGCTTTAGCTTCTTCGCTGTGTATTTGTTGGTCGGCGCACACCATATGTGTAACAAGTAAAAATGCAAAGTTTAATCGCTCTACTGCCACTGCTATTTGCTCAGTCATATTTTTACCGCGAATTATTAATTTAGACTAAGCAATAATCGCTCAAATTCTGTCAGAAAATATACTTAATTATAAGTAATGCTTCTATAGGTACTCCGTGACCATTACATCATTTCTAAATTTCTAACTTTTAATAAAAATACAAAGTCATAATTATAATAAAAAACAATAAATGACCCAAAGTTTTGCTTTGGATCATGTTCCAATACCTAATAGAGTTTTTATAGGTAGTTTGCCAATAGGGTTAATTTTATTATGAGCGATCGCCTATCTCTAAAGTCTCATGTAGTGCGATCGCTTGCTATTAGCTTTTCTTTAAGTTCCAGGATTTTCTGTTGCCTTTGTTATATGGCGAAGCATTAATTCTTCACCGGTTCGACTGGTTTTCTAGTGGGAGCTAACACCATTAAAAAGTCAAATTGTTCTCTGTCTGATGTTGTTGCAGTTGTAGCACTCAAGCTGTAGACTGACCCGATAATTGGTTTCCAAGGTTGAATGGTTTGGTCATTCAATATAGTGGGCAGAAATCCGTAAATCCATGATAAGGTAGACCCTCCATTCAAATAAAAATATCCGTAGTTGGGACGGGGTAAGGAATTTGTCGCAGTCTGGAAGTTATAAGTCGCGGGTAACTTAACATAAGGTTGCGGTACTAAATCTTGAATTGCTCCAAATCCAGTTGTGACAATGACGGTATTATCGTCAGCCCAATTATAAGCAAGTAAGCTTTGTGAAGAATCACCTGCTACATCCCAACTAGTAATAGTTTGACCTTTAAGGTTATGAGTATTAACTACTACTCCTCCGGTTGAGAAGGATTTAATAAATTCATCTAGTTTCTTGAGAGTGTTTTCGGCGGCGGTACGGTTATTGGTTTGTACAGCCATCCCTATTCCTAAATTTAAGTTGGGGATTGAACCTAAAACTCCACCCTTGGAAGGAAACAAAAAGAACGCATAGTCACCATCCATCCAATTTGTGATGTCTTTTTCTAAATCGAGTCCTGTACTGGTACGGACAAAACTACGCAGTTGTGTTAACCAATCTTTTAGTTGTGGCTTTGTACTAATGGCTTCAGTTAACAACTGCCATTTCTGATTTAGATTTCGGCCAGTTAAGGTTGAGTAAGTCGCACCTGGCAATCTTGACAGTATAGCTTCTTGTTTTTCTACTACAAAGGCATCTTGTTCTGATTTAGGTGTTTGGCGATAAGCGGTAGCTTGAAAGCGCAAACCTTCTGGTTCTATAGTGAGAAAACCATTGACGCTGCCAAAGTTTTTCAATTGATCAAGATTAATCGTGTCAGTACCAATTATGGGGAAAGGTAAGCTGGGATCTTTGGTGATGTCATTAATTAGAGGTACAAAAGTCGGCAAGTTTTCATAAATTGTGAATAATGACTTGCCATATTGAGGATGCCCTATTGTTTGCTGAAATTGAGAGTGTTTTGCGAGAGTGTTATCTCCTTGGGAAGCATCAATGACTTGCTCAATAGATTTAGCGGTCATACCTGTGACGACATAACCTGGTAAAGTGGCGATCGCAAATCCTCGTTGTTTGTTGAACCAATCTGGTTTAATCAAATCAGGCATTGCAGCAAGTTTGCGTTTTCCTAATGCAGGAAGTTGCTTGGTCTTTGGGGTTTCGTCAATTGGTGGTGGTACTTCGGGTAATTCAGGCGATGGAGTTACTTCGGGAGATTTTGGTAGTGACGGCGATTTTGGTGATTCGGGAGGCTTCATTTCTAAGATAGTGATGCCTTTATACTCCCGTACCTTTACCCGTTGTGAATCCTCTTTCATTGAGTCTAAAAAAGGCTGGATGAGTGACTCGTTCTTGACTGGAACCAACACGACAAAATTATTATCTATGGTTGCAGTTGTACCCTCAACCTTGGGTAAAAAAGCAAACATCACAGGCCCAGCTAACAATGGCTCAACATCGCGTGCATAATCAAATTTAAAAGTCGAGGGTAAAAATTTCGCTCCTGCTGTAAAGGCTCTATCAAACAAATAAAAACGATTTAATGATGTCCAGGCAGCTGCTTTGGTGTTTACCAAACCTACCAATGGTGTATCTGCTGGCAGAATATTGGCGATCGCCACTTGAGGGGGTGCAGTCGGTTCACTAGTTTGAGCAACTGGAGAAGAGATCGCTAAAGCCGACATCAAGGATACTGTAATGATTGGGGATGATAGCATTTTGAATGGTAGATTTTTGATTTATAAATTTAGAGCTAGCAACTAAATTTATAAATCATAAGATAGAAATTGGAATTAATTTAGTTCTTATATTTTTATGACTATTTAAACGAACTTTTCTAAAAAAATATAAATAATTAAATACAACAATTATAAAAATACCCGACTTTTAAACAAAGTTGGGTATCTGAGTCTATGGATAAACTTTAATCTTTAATTAAGCATTAATTAAATGTGCCAAAAAAAGCTCGTGATTTTAATCGATATAATCTGTTGGCATTTGTTGTTCAACAGTATTATCTGAAATTGGTCGGCTACCATCTACTTCTAAAGTATCTTGAACTTGAAAACTATTCTTAGCGATTGGTCTTTGACCGTCTATCTCAAGAATTTCTTCCACGTCTAAATCATTAGGGTCAATTGGTCGTTGACCATCTACTGTTAACATCTCATGCCCTTCAAAGTCGCTCTTACTAATCGGGCGTTGACCATCTATATCTATTGTTTTTTCTGAATAATTCTCAGCCTTTCCAATTGGACGCTGCCCATCTATATCAATCGTTTCCTTAATTTCAATGTTACTGGGGTCAACTGGACGATGACCATCTATATCTATTGTTTTACTTGTTTGTGTCAATTTGTTAGATGATGAATCTGAAGGCATACCAGTTTCAGTACCTATTAATAGAAAAATATATTTTCTTAACAGCTTGTTTGATATTATTAATCACTTTATGAAATTACTATCTAAAAGTCTTCTACCACAGCACATAATATCTCTGTGTCTTGAGAAAGACTTATTACCTCATAATTATTCAGCTTTTTGCTCTAGAAGCGATCGCCAATCAGTAATGGCTTTTTCTGTCCATAGCCAATTATTACTCAATTTATTTACCTGAAAGTTTACTGGGTCTTCATTGATGACTAGGGTGCGTAACTTAATCGCTTCATTCATATACTGGGTTTGTTTCGCAGCAGGTTGATTGCGGGCAGATTTATACAAACCAAGAGCTAAACCAGCATAGGGAGTCAAGGCATCATGAGGAATTGGGGGAGGTTGGGTTGCTATTGCAGCGTTAGAATTTGAACTTTGCTGGTTGAGAGCTAAATTTAAAGCCTTAAACCAAGAATCATTAGCCCGATTCACATTATTTTCTGCGTAGTAAGCAAACCCTAAAGCGTTGCTATACAAAAGCGAATCTGGTTGCGCTTTGACAGCAATTTCCCAGAAGCGGCGAACATCATCAATGCTATATGTCTTGTCTCCTGTTTGGATTAACTGCCAAGCTAATCGCCCTTTGATAAAGTTGGCTGACGGTTCATTACCTTGCTTTTGGGGAATTAATTTTAAGGCAGTTTGAGCAGATGTCAATGCGCCACGGTCTAATAATTCTTCCACAGCAACTAGTCCCGCTTGTAAATCACCTTGGCTTAATCTTTCTGTAGCAGTGTTAGTAACAATTGCTGTCGGACTAGTCTGCAAGTTAATTTTGGGACTACTTTTGCTAGATATAGCTTGTTCCGTAGGGATTTGCGGGATATCTGAAAAGGTGAATATGCGTCGATTTTGCCACCACCATCCTAACCCGATGACAGTAGCGATCGCACCTGCGCCAACAATACCCAAAATTTGCCGTCGATGACGGCGAGAGATAAATTGGGGTTGGGCTGTTGGCATTGAGGCGAAATCAGAATTGGGCGACTGTTGTTGGTCATTACCAGGAGTTTCCCTGGGTGTTTCTCCGATATTTCGTCCTAAACTGTCTTTATCTAAGGGACTTTCTTTTCCTGCATTCTGTCTTGCAGCCAAATTACTTTCTTTGTTACCTAAAGGCGGTTCTTCTAATATGGGAGGATGATTGCTGGTTTTTTGCTGATCTATCTGACGAAACAAGTCTGAAACTATTGCCGAATCTTCTGCATAGGTGGGATCATCATATTCAATTTCATCAACTAAATCGCCCCAAGTTTCTTCCCCTAACCAATCTAAGTCAGACGCGTCATTGTCTAAACCTGGTGGGATCATCTCTTCAATAGGTAAAGACATCTGCGTATCATCTGCGATCGCTGAGTATGCTGTGATAGAAGTAGCCTTCACACTCCGGCTATACTCATTCAGTGATTCTGTACTAGTAGAGGTCGAAATTTCTGGACTGAGAAAACCATCAAACTCTGGCTGCAAATACAAAATTGGCAACGCCCAATAAGTTTGGTGCGAACCGTAAGCAGAAATTAATCCCTGACGAACTCGACTCACACACAAATCCACAGGGTATCCTTGGCTGAGGTTGCGATACAAAAGTTGTGTGAGTGTCAGTGCTACTTCATCAGGGATACGTTCTGACATCGCCAAAACACATTTAATCCCGCGTCTGACTAAACTTTCTGTGAGGTTGCGTTCGCCTGTTTCTTCTGTAGTGTTGGATGTCGCTGTGTATGCTCCCCAGCAGGAGTTAAACACAGCCATTTGGATATTATTATTGACGAGTAGACCGGCTAAGTCGTCACCACTTAGAGTTTCTGTCAAGCCAGTTCTGTTACTGACAAGATAAATTTCGCCCCCATTTACCCCTAAATTACTATGCCCTGAGTAATGCAGAACTTCGTATCTACCTTGTTCTAGGGCTTGGGTTAATTCTTCCCGTCCTGGTTGGTCTAAGAGAGTCAGTTCAATTTCTGGTAATTGATTGTTGTCAGATGATAAATTACGGCGCAGTTCTGCTTGTAGTCTTAAGGCTTCTTGTTTCAACAAACCCAGCCGTGTTTGGTCAGTAGGAGAAGCCAGCACCATTAAAACTCGTACTATCCCATCGTCTGGCAGCTGTGGTACGTTCCTGGATGGCAAGCGTGAGGTAGTTAGTAGGCCGCTTTGGTAGCGCGAAAAAGCCACATAGGGGCCTGTTGCTAAAGGGCGATCGCCTGCGTGCATAACTTCCCACGGCAGACGTGCTAACCTATTATCCTTGAGACCCAATCTCAGGCGTAGCACTTGTTGATGGTTTTGAGCAATACCTTGGGCAGTAATCCAACTATCTCTGAGAGTACCTTGAAACAGAGCGTTATAAAATTGCTGACCTAATGCCACCAAGTTTACAGAATTTCTAGCAATGCCTACGGCGGACTGCGTTAACGCATCACCTTGTAATACCGACCTTAAAGGGTCATTCATCAGATGTCCAGCCGCCGCCAACCAATCAGCTACAGGCCAAGTCACCAGTTCTTCTGCCAAAGGCACTCCAGGCGCGACCTGTTCCGTCCGCACCAAGTAGTCATTCTGCCCTACTGGAGTCACAGAAATGTGAAATTCCTGGGTCACAACCTTTCCTGTTCGCCTCCTAAATCTAGTTTGAAACGCGAAAGTTTCAAGTCGATTTTTCGCTCTTTCTGATAGCTTAGATGCATCCCGCTACTGAATGTTTCTCAAAGAAGTTGTTTTAATCTCTAGCCTTTATCACTTTATCCGGATTAGTGAGCATCTGCCTAGAACACTTTATTGGTAGATGCACCTTGATCTTTAATTCCCCTAGCTGGCTAATGCCTGCTGGGGGATTTTTTATGCTCAATAACCATCATATTACGAGCTTTTATCCGGAACAGAGCGATCGCATCGAGAACAGTTAATTGGTAGATGCACCCTGATAACTAACTTCCCTGGCTGGCTGCCACCAGCTGGGGATTTTTTTTTGGGCTGATAGCCACAATTATAAGAATTTTATCCGGAACAGAGCGATCGCATCGAGAACAGTTAATTGGTAGATGCACCCTGATAAATAACTCCCCTAGCTGGCTGACACTGGCTGGGGGATTTTTTTGAGTAGATAGCAAACAGAATCGAAGCGAGTTTTATCCGGAAGGAAAAATAAGTTGTGGAAAAACTAATTGGTAGATGCACCCTGATAACTAACTCCCCTCGCTGGCTAACACTGGCTGGGGGATTTTTTTTGGTAGATGATAACTTCTCGATGTCAATTGTTCCGGGAGATGCAGTTTAGTGGCAGAACAATTAATTGGTAGATGCACCCTGATAACTAACTCCCCTCGCTGGCTAACACTGGCTGGGGGATTTTTTTTGGTAGATGATAACTTCTCGATGTCAATTGTTCCGGGAGATGCAGTTTAGTGGCAGAACAATTAATTGGTAGATGCACCCTGATAACTAACTCCCCTCGCTGGCTAACACTGGCTGGGGATTTTTTTGTAGATGATAACTTTTCGATGCAAATTTACAGCAGTTTTCATCCTAATGAGGTAAATTCCTCTAGCCTCTAACCCCTAGCCTCTCGCCCCTATCTACTTGTACTGCACGCAACCGAAAAACGCTGTATCTGGTAAATGTTGCTTGATTGTATAACAAAATAATATTAGTTAATCCACCCTGGTAAATAAATCTCCTAGTAAACTGCCACCACTGGGAGATTTTTTTGTGCTTGGTAAATAGCAACCTTTTATTCGGAAGATATTGATTACTTCTCGAATAAATTAATATTTAATCGACACGCCCTAATAAATAACTCCCCTATGTACTGGCCATAACTGGTAGATTTTTTTATGCTGGTTTAACAGCATATCAGTTTTTGGCATTTTTGTCCGGAACATACTTCAGAATCCTAGAAACAGATTATTGGTAGATGTACTAAGATAACTAACTTTCTGGCTTAGTAGTCACCTCTATTCTTGAATTTCAAACAACAAACGGCCTTTGCAAAATTGTTCCGGAGAACTTTCCTCTAATTTGGAACAATTAATTGGTAGATCCACCCTGATACTTAACTTCCCTGAATGGCTAACACCTATTTGGGAATTTTTTGAAAAATCTCTTGCGTTTGTCTCTCGGAACTTTTGGTAGTTGCTTAGGCGTATATTCTAGCGCAAGTTTCAGACAATATACTAGTGCAAATAGTGTTTTATGTCTATCAGTGTCAGCTTTTGTTGACTTATGTTAACTCTGAATTTTCGCAATTATCCTGTCACCGATAGAGTTTTAAAATACTCTTAGTGCTTATGAGATTTAACTCACTTATTAGCCCTTCTACTATTGGTAAATTAGCAGATGGATTGTGGAAATTTTGTTTGCGATCGCTCAGTTGCTTTGCAGAAGCTACCCTGGTGAGAATCGTAAGTTTGTACATCCTAACATAGTTTATAGTCAGAATTCTAGTGATTTGTCAAAGCCAGATTACAGATTGTAAAAAGCTTGTTTCTAGCAGATTATGCAATTGCCCATAACAAAGTCCTAGCTTAGTCTTTGGCTAATTTTTGTCACATAGCCCACAGAAGACAGTCCTCAAAATATTTTCTAAAAAAATTATTTTTGGTTAAAAATATAAATTTTTTTCTTAAATTCTCATTAACTGTTCTATCGCACCTTGTTCAGTCTTGAGTAAGATGCATAGTTTAAAAAATTATGATAATATACATTCCCTAATTCCAGGGAGGCGCAAAATTATATGAGTTTAGCAGTTATTAAATTCTCTTCAGAAGAGTGCGGCATCTGCCATAAAATGTCTTTTTATGACCAAAAAGTAGCTGAAGAATTGGGTTTGCAGTTTATTGATGTCAAAATGCAAGACACAGCTACCTATCGAAAATATCGTAAAATTCTGCTGACTCAGTATCCAGATAAATCAGATATGGGATGGCCTACTTATATTATTTGTGATTCTCCAGAAGGCGAATTTCAGATTATTGGTGAGGTCAAAGGCGGACATCCCAAAGGTGAATTTAGAAGTCGTCTGCAAGCAGTTTTAAATCCTACCGCTAATCAGAATTAACTACTTCAAAAGATTTTACTTCTAAGGCTGGGCCAATCATTGCTATTGTCATGACATCTTCACGCACCTGTCCTGTAACTTTGGCTTTCTGTCCAGCTTTGAGCAAGCTTTTATCTGCACCTTTGAGAATTTCGTAGGTTTTGCCGTCATCTGCGACTAAAGCCCATGCGCCCATACCAATATCACGACGTTCGATAGTGCCTGTAACTGTGATGCTCATAAAATTGGGGAGTAGAGTAAGACTTTTTGGCTAAAGGGGAAAGGTAAAAGGGAAAAGGTTTAAATTTATTTCTTACCCCTTACCCTTTACCCTTTGCCCACAACAATTTTATGCCACTTGCTTGTCGTTGTTAACTGCCAAACGAGCTAGTCCATAACATAGAAGGGCATTGATAATAAGGAAGGCTTTCGCCCAGTTACCATCACCTAAACCCCAAACAGCTGGGTCGTAAATAGCACTAACTGTCAAGCAAGCCGCTACGCCCAAACTAGAACCAACAGCAAACCATTTCCAACTGGGATGTCCCAGTAGTAATAAAATCAGAGCCAGGGGAATTAATACACTGGCAAAAATCGGATTTAAAGCATCAGTACCCTGTAATGTGTTGCCTAGTTCAGGCAGAGAACTGCCCAAAACTCGCAAAGGCCACTGGGGAAGGTCAAATATATAGATACCCTTGAGGAAAAATAACCCAGAACTGCCAAAAATTAAGCCACTAGATAAAGGCCAACTCCAAGTGAAGGGGAAGTAAACCCGTAAAAACCAAGCCAGTAGATAAGAACCTAGCACCATCAAAACTTTAGGTAACAGTGCTACTGCACCACCATCAATCCAAAAGCCGGGGTTAAGATAACCATTATCCCGCAACCATCGGAAGAAATCTTGAAAACTGATTTGCCCTTGGATAGCGAGTTTCACTGCGGCTTCGGCGTTCAGTTGTCCAGCACCGTAATAATTCAAACCATCATCTTGAATGACTCTGGCTGACTGCTTGAGGACTTTTAAAATTTCGTCTGGTTCTTTAACACCACTAGCTTTGATTAAAGCTGCTACACCAGCAACGTGGGGGGAAGCCATACTTGTACCTTGGAGTCCCAAGAATGCGCTTTGGCCATTTTCGTCGATGGTTTCTTGCAAAATCTTACCAGCTTCACTACCACCAGGCGCGGAGATATCAACACCAGCACCATAGTTTGAGTAGTTAGCTTTTTCCCCATCTGGGCCGAAAGAGGAAACACCAATAACATGAGGATAACGGGCTGGATAGCTTGCGCCATTTGCACTTTCATTTCCAGCTGCGGCAATTATAACTACACCTTTTCTATGGGCGTAATTAATTGCATCTTTCATTAACTGGCTTTCACCACCACCGCCTAAGCTCATATTAATCACATCTGCGCCTTTGTCGGCAGCAAATTTAATGGCTTCGGCAATATCGGCAACTGTACCGCCACCGTATGCACTCAATACTTTTAACGGCATGAGTTTTGCTTCGTAAGCAACCCCCGCTACACCATATTTATTATTAGTAGCTTGGGCAACTGTACCTGCAACGTGTGTACCGTGTCCGTTATCATCGGTGGCTTGTTCTCTGTCGTTAACAAAATCGTAGCCTTTGACGAATTTTGTCTCTTTTAAGTCACGCACTTGGGTAATACCAGTGTCAATTACTGCAACGGTAATGCCACTGCCTTTAGTTTCAGCCCATGCACCTTCAATGCCGATTTTGTGCAGGTTCCACTGCTTGCTGTAATATTGGTCGTTGGGGCCAGTTAATGAAGGTTTTGCCTCATTATCTAGGGGCTGTGTTAATTCTCCTAAACTAGTTGCTTTAGGTTCTGGGGGAATTGTATAGATATAATTCGGCTCGATAAATTCGGTGGCTTTGGCGAACTGAGATTTTTTCAATTCTTTGAGCCGTTGGCGATCGCCTCTGATAATATACACATTGTCTTGTGCAGAAAACTTATTATCTAATTGGGGTGTCACGTTGTATTGTTGAGCGATCGCTTGCAAATCTCGGTCTATTTCATCTTTTGCAATATCTTCCCGAAAATCAAGCACAATCGTTTCAAAATTCCCTTTAGCTGCTAGTCCCTGAAAATTCAAGAACCCAAAAACAGCAGCACCCAGCCCAACGATAAACAGGCACAATAATATTAGCCTTCTCATATTAACTCGTCACCGCTATTGCCAGTTTGCTCACTAACATAACTTATCTGTCTCTCTGATTGCCGTATTTGTCACTTTAGTTAGTTAAACTTTCACTTACTTACAACTGAGGATTTTTTAAACAATGGAACGTGGTCTATTATGGTTGCCTCTTTTGATAGCGTTTATTTGGTTAGCTTGGCAAGGCTCAAAAGAGTATCAAAAAGTCGAAGCATACCGTATTTGGGCAGAGCAATTTGAAAGGGCTAAATATGATATCTATGCAGTCTTAGGTCAAAAAGACAACAATATTACTTGGGGCAAACCCACGACAAAAGGGCCGATTAATTTACAAACCTTTTCTTTGCTTGAGGTTAAGAAAATCAATCTTTTGGTGGATAACAGTATAGCTGATATCAAAGCACCCCCAGCAAAAGGCCGTTCTATTCAGTTAGAGTTTATGTTTACAGAACCTGCTAATCATGTGCGTATCCCGTTTACAGAAATTCCCTTAGCTGTAAAGTGGGCTGAGTATTTACAAGGAGAATTGAAAAATTTACACGCGGAACAAAACCAATCATAAAACATTCCTATAATTTTAGGTTTGAGTTTGTGGATTTTGGATTCTAAGCTTAAATCAATCTAATCTTCTTTTGTTTCGCCCTAAGCGTCTTTCTTTGACACTTCAATTTTTTATACTTCTGTGTAAGTCATAAAATTGTAAAAACTCGGTAAAAAATAATTATTAATTCAGGATAAACATAACTTTTTAGTTTATGTTTATCTTTGTATAATTTTATTAAAGCAAATAAAATTATTTTGATTAAAAAATCAATTTTTATAATATTCTATCAGAAATTCAATCAAGGTAAACTGTATTTAATTTAGGAAATTTAAGAATAATTCTCTGATAAGACAACCGTTGGTTATGAAAAAAAATATTGCTATTTTAGGTGCATTTTTACTAATTAATGCTTGCAGTTCTGGCATTGATGAGACTTATCTGGCAACTAATCCAAGTAAAGCTAAAGCCGAAAATTGTCCCAAAGCTGAGGTCGTTTATTTACCAATTCAAAATAAGAACGAAGGTTTTTACGATCGCTTTGATTTACATATTCGCAATATCGTCGCGAATGATGACACAATTAATTTTCAAACTTTAAAGCAGGATTTTGTTTTTTGTCGCGCTAATAATACTTGGACGGTTCAAAAAGGAACTTTACCTAAACAGTTCCAACCACCAATAAATTATGCAGCTTTCACTCAAGATTTGATAAATCCCAAGTTCAAGAATATTAATTTTCAAGGTAAAAATTATCAGTATCGCGTTGTTAAAGAGCCAAATTATACTGTAGGTTCAGACAATAATCTATCAAGGCAAGAAGTACCAGACCCAACCAAAGATAAAATTATTTTTGAGCTAATTACACCTAACAGTAAAAATCCTCACAGACAAACTGTATATACTCTCAAAGATTTGCAGAATGCAGCAGTTAAAGCTGGATTTTCTGCTGAAGGAAATCAGTTAGGTTTTCCGAGAGTAACATCTAGTGTAATTTATGGAGAAAAAATTTGGTGGTCAATCGCTTTTGAACAAGGTGAAGGTAACAACGGGATTGCAACCATCATTAGTTATGACCCCAAAACTGATAAATTTAACTTGATTCAACCAGATGCACTAGCGTTTACACAAATTACAGATTTAGCTATTACTGGTAATCCCAATAACCCTACATTTTGGATAGGTACTAATGTTAGCGGTGAAGGTAATCTCTACATACCTGCGAAAGGATTAGTTGCTTATCGTCCTGATGACAAAAATCCTAATTCTGGTTCTTTAAGTGCCTACACCACACATAACAGTTCGTTAGTCGGTGCAATTCCTGACAAACTCAGATTGGAAAATGACATTCTTTGGGTAAGTACCGCTAACGGAGTTTGCCAAGTGAAATGGCAAGCTGCTGATAACCCTAAAAATTGGTCTTGTTGGCGTTTTGCAGCAATGGCTAAACTGCCAGAAACATTACCGTTGTATAGTGCATTAACTAATAAAACGCAAGCTGCATCTTTGTCTGGTAATAATACTATAGAAGTGTTGTGGTGGAGTCCTGTTAATTTCCAAACGAACAAAGGACGTTATGAGGTGACATATCCTCAAGGTTTTACAACCAAGCTAAATGAAGGTGCAAGTATTTATGAGTTCCAGCGTTCCTTACCGCCAGGAAAACCACCTGTAGACTGGCCTGGTTTTGAATGGCATTGGAATGGAGAACGCTTTGTCCGCGCCTTAGATGAAGTCTCGCTGAATTTATCTGGTGGTGGCCCTACTGGTATTGGTTCTGGACAACTCAACCCAGAAGTTCCAATTAATTGGAATGCGATGCGTGGTGATTTAGAGTTAGTTGATATATCTCCCAACTCTACCAGCATAAAATATTACTCTGGCTGGGTTGACGAAGCAAAGCTGCAACCTTATCTTACAGTTGTGCCGCAAACCAAACCCCAAAACCCTCAACCAAATCCATTGAAGGTCAAGGGTCAAAAATAGGGTGTCGGGTGTAGTGAAGACAGCATTGAATAAGGCTTGTATCCCAAAGATTTTTAGGGCTGTTTTTTTCCCCTACACCCTTACACCCCACACCCGCCCCAACGGGGCTTCCCTGCACCCTTGCATCCCAACTCCCTACTCCCTTCCTAATATGAATGCCGAAACAACATCCAAAATACCTGTTGCTTTAACCATTGCTGGTTCTGATAGTGGCGGTGGTGCAGGAATTCAAGCTGATTTACGCACCTTTGCTTTTCACTGCGTCCACGGTACTAGTGCTGTCACTTGCATTACGGCACAAAATACCTTGGGGGTAGCGCGAGTTGATGCAATGCCACCGGAGGCAGTTGCCGCCCAAATGCAAGCGGTAGTAGAGGATATTGGCGTTCACGCGGCGAAAACAGGAATGTTGCTGAATCAAGCAATTATTGCTGCCGTTGCCCAGCAAGTGGAAGCTTTAGGAATTACTAACTTAGTGGTTGACCCGGTGATGGTATCACGCACAGGGGCGCAGTTAATTGATGATGATGCCATTAACACTCTGCGCCAACAGTTGATTCCTCTAGCGGCTATTATCACCCCTAACCGCTACGAAGCGCAGATTTTGAGTGGTTTCCCGATTAATTCTCTTGATGATATGAGGGCTGCTGCTCAAGCTATTCACCGCAACCTCAAGGCGAAGACAGTTTTAGTCAAGGGTGGTGGGATGCAGGGAAATGCCCGTGGTGTTGATATTTGGTTTGATGGCCAACGTTTGGAAACTTTAACGACACAGCAAGTAGAGACACAAAATACTCACGGTACTGGTTGTACATTGTCAGCTGCGATCGCAGCTAATTTGGCAATAGGCAAGGATTTATTAACATCTGTAAAACAAGCCAAAGATTATGTTACAACAGCACTGACTTACTCTCTTAGTATTGGCAAAGGCCAAGGCCCTGTAGGACACTTTTTTCCTTTGTTACGAAATTGACATCTGTCTTGTTGAATATTGTAAGTTGTTAGATGCTAATTGTGGCGATCGCCTGTTACTGACTAAACCCAAAAAAATCTTTGCTATCTCAGCATTTATCTATTATTCTTGGGCATAGTTTCAGATCTAGCCATTTCTCATAGTATCTCTGTACAATTTCATTACCTTCACTTGTGATACCAATTCACCGATGCGAACAACCACAGCAGCTGTTCATAGCCATTCTGCAAAACGGCCCGCTTCTCAAAATCATCCGTCCTCTGTGCCACTGTACGTGTATCGGGAATTGGCAACAGAGTTAGAAGCAACCCAGGCAAAATTAGATGCACTCACCGCAAAAAACCAGCAACTAGCCCAAGAAAATCATTTCTTACGCCAGGAGATTATCAAAGTTTTGCAGTCTGTTTCACAACTGCAAAAGTTAGTAGATTTTCGCGGTACAGGTGGTATAGATACTAATTATTCTCCCCGTGCTACGGGTGAAGTCAAAAATCCACCCAAGCAACCAAAAAATCCAGCGCGTCACCGTCCACAGTCATCACGTCCACGCCAACCTGAAGCACCGAAAGCCAAACGTAGTCCAGATTTTGCTGTACCTATAGTAGAAATAAGTTCTGAGCTACCAGAAACAGTCTTTATTGAAGAGCAGCCAATCAGTTATTATCCTTCTATGGCAGCAGAAAAGAAAGAATTTAATGGCTGGTGGCTAGCTATTACTATTCTGTTAATTATGCTTACAGCTTTTGGTGCTGGATATTTGATTGTTCGACCCTTGTTTGAACATCAGAGTCGTTAATTCTGCTATCAATTGTTCACAAATATACTCATACATGAAATTCATCTATCCTTGAGCGGCAACAACTATAAGCAGTATACTCACTACCAGAAAAATTCTCTTTATTAAAATCTAAGGACAATTCATTAAAGTAAATTGTCCTCATTGCGTGATGCAAAAACTGCATATACAAAAACCAAACACCTTAAAAAAGTTGCAATTATTACAATATGTTTTTGTTATCGCCTTAATAGTAAGACTCTCAGACAGTGGATCTGGTTAGATAGATAAACGAACCTATTAAAGTTTAGGAGCCGAATGTATGAAAAAAGTAGAAGCAATTATTCGTCCATTTAAACTTGACGAAGTGAAAATTGCCTTAGTCAACGCTGGTATTGTTGGTATGACAGTTTCTGAAGTGCGAGGATTTGGACGGCAGAAAGGGCAAACAGAACGCTATCGTGGTTCTGAGTACACCGTTGAGTTTCTGCAAAAACTAAAAGTAGAAATCGTAGTTGAAGATAACCAAGTTGACATGGTAGTAGACAAAATTATCTCTGCTGCCCGGACAGGTGAAATCGGCGATGGTAAAATCTTCATCTCTCCTGTTGAGCAAGTTGTGCGGATTCGTACTGGAGAAAAGAATACAGAAGCCGTTTAACAGTCTACCAGGTAGATTCTCAACGAGGCGGTAGAGCAGGCATCGTTCTGATCTTGAAAGAACAGAACCAACTGAACTAGCTTCAAGTTGCTTGGCACATCGCGTTTGCTCATCTTAAGCGCAATGTTGTCTCATTTTACCCTTGTTGATTCAAAGTAGGAAGAGACTCAAACAGCGATCGCTGTTTGAGTCTCTTCTATCACCTACGTAGGCTCTTCTACTTAGAACAATGTCTAGCAAAGTAATTGAAAAAAGCCCAGTCTCAACTGCAATAGTTATCCCCGCAAGAGTTTGCTTGTGCGGCCAATGCCATTCAAGCAGCAAATTTATTGGATAGCAAGCTCCGCTTTGACCAACTTGCCCTATTAGAAATTATTTAACGCTACCGCCACATCATCTCATACCAATTCTCTAAAATGAGGCAACACATTCAACCTCGAAAATCATGCCATATCTGACTTTCTTAATTACGAATTAGGAATTGGTATCACACGTCTTCACGAAAAACTTTCTTCTATTCCAATCAAGGCAAATTATACACTACTCGTTATAATGCTACAAAACTCGTTTTGACATCTTATAACAAATTAAAGCTAATAAAAGTTTTGATTTTGTTGATACTTTAAGGCTCAAAAATATTTCAAACCCAGATATATCAATAACCTAGCCAACCTAATTTCAAAGTTTCTTTGTATCTAAATTAGAGAATTTTTTATAGCCACTTTTTTTGTAATTCTCGTTAAGAAGATTGGGTGTAAGGGTGAGAAGGTAAGGGTTTTGCTTACTCACACCCTACACACCTGTACCCCTACACCCTGGTCTAAATCCTTTATCTTCCGTCTCACTGCGTAATACCATTTCACGAAATAAATGATACAAATAATATATCCTTTGCCCCCCTGCGGCCTATTTGTATCAAATTTAAAGTGAAACGGTATAAGTCCTAGATTTTTCCAAACCTGCTTTCAAAACCTACTGTCACATAGACAGTACCAGATGTGAGCAATCTTGCTTGCATCAATCCTAGAAATCAACTGATAATAAATATCGGCTTGATTGTTTTTCATCTGATAATTTTGAATCAAGCCATAATCCTTTTCTTCGCAAGTATTGTTCTATAATCGCTACTCTGACTTGTTCATAGGATAAGGCATCAATCTTAACTAAAATTTCTCCAAGTTTTGTTGGCTCTTGGGATTTTTGAATTATTAATGCCTTTTCTAGAGTTGATGGTTTAATTAGTTTTTTTTCAACTAGAATTTCCCCTAATTTTAGATTTTGATTTCTTAAAAAATACTTAAATTCATACAAAGAAATCAAATTGTTTTTAATTAATATCTCTCCTAATTTTAGGTGAGGGAATTGTTGTTGTTCTTTGATTGCTCTTTCTAAGTCTTCTTTACTTAAAACACCCTGTTTATATAGAATTTCGCCAATTTTGTTTGAAGAAGTATCTAATTCGTTAATGTCTGTAGATAAATTTATGTCTAATAAGCTCTGAGAAGATCCCTTCGTGAATTTTTCTTTGTTAATTAATTGTCTCATAGCTAAATAGAGAAAAGGTGGAATTGTTGCTCCATAACGATGCCAAAGACGTTGTGGTTCTTGTAGTAAACGGTATAACCATTCTAAACATAAGTATCTAACCCAATAAGGCGCTCGTGGAGTGATACCAGCGTACATAGAAAATACTGCACCTACGCCAATCATTACCCCTTTAATTCTTCCTTGATAATGAGACATCCAAATTTCTTGTTTAGGACATCCCAGACAAACAAAAATAATTCCTGCACCACTTTGATTAATTTCTTTAATTAATTCTGTATCATAGTTTTTGTCAATTTCATCAATCGGCACAAAGGGGATCGACTTCATTCCTGCAATCTTTAAAAGCGGATATTCTTGGTTTAATTTCCATTTAATTTTATCTAAAATATCTTGAGTAGAACCAAGAAAGTAAACTGTCTTTCCTGTCATTTCAGATAAACTACATAAATTGAGAAAGACATCCATGCCTGATACTTGATTTTGGTTAAAAATTCCTAATTGACGTAACATCAATACTAAAGGTTTGCCATCAGGGGTAACTAAATCGGCTTGATGTAGAACTTTTCTAAATGAAAAGTTATGATGGGCTTCCATAAGCATATGTACGTTGGCTAAACAAACAACTTTGCTAGCTCTCATGTTTACCCAACTCAAAATCAACATAATTTGTTCATCAAGAGGTAAACAAGTAATAGGAACATGAAATAATTCTTTCTTAGGTATCATTATTTTTGTTGCTTGGAAATTATATTAGTTAAGTTTTGCGGCGGATGGATCTTATCTACATAACTAACTTTTATCAAGAATGATAAAAAGTTGGGTTATCAGTCTGAGGCTTGAAAAATACATTAAAGAAGAAATACTCATTTCTTCATTGATTATTAACTTTAGTTGTTAGCAATAGTAATTTCTATGCTGTTGCCCTAGGAAAATTTTATAGTGCTTACAGAACTGTCAAAAGGGTAATTTATTGACTTTATTTGTGTAACCCTAATAACCGATATATATCAGTTCGATTTGATTTTTGATTTCTGAAATTAATTGTGTAGTTAAGTAACAGGAAAGAAGGGAACAGGAAAAATATTGGTGTAAAGGTATTGAAATCCTTCAAAAATCCAATAGGATTACTATAAACGCGAAGCCGCTAGTTACAGAAGCCAATCCACATATACACGTAGGTATCGCTTACTACGAGCAAAGTAATATGGTAGTTACATAAATCCTATTTGATTTAGAAGCCTTTAACACTTGTATTTTTACTTATTACTACACTTGTATACTACGTATTATAACCAGCTTCAGTCAATATATTTTCGGAGAATTAAACTAAAATTTATCTCATTCTTAAATATTAAATGAGTTTGATTAAGCCTAAGTAAAATTTAGGTGTGCTACATTGACATAATGGTAACACTAATGGTTTATTTTAAGGAAAATAAAAGTAAATTGTACTAATACCGTTACAATCATATCAATTGCATCTATCAAGACAAATTATTCTAGAACTTAGTTAAAAAATGCTATTTTAGCTGAAATAGCTTGTTCATACACTGAATATTCCTATTCTTTATCAAGTAGTTGGTAGGTGAGCAATCGCGATGAAAGCTAACCTAACTTCTTTAGTGAACCTGCAATTTGCAGTGTAATAAATGTTTGTTTTCATGAGTAAGTTAAGAGTTTTCTTTTTTAGCATCAGTTTTGGTATTTTTGTAAGTTTGGATATATCAAGGAATGATAGAAGCTATTTTGTTTCTCCTAACGGTTCGGACAAAAATCCAGGAACCATTGAGTACCCGTTCAAAACTATTCAAAAATGTGCCAATATTGTTCAACCAGGACAAACCTGCTGGCTGAGGGGAGGAATTTATCGGGAAACTATACGTCCATTAAGTTCGGGAATAAACTCAAACCTAATAACCTTTGCAGCATACGAAAACGAAAATGTAACTATTTCTGGAACAGAACTCGTTGAAAAGTGGAGTGTATATCGTAACTCGATTTTTCGTAGTAAAATGGCTCTACCTGTTGATGCCTACAGCGATACGATTTTTTTTGCTAATCAGGTATTTGTTGATGGCGAAATGATGCCAGAAGCTCGTTTGCCTAACCTGGATGAGAAGCGAGATTTTCTAAGTCCAACTTTTCTAAGTAATGGAGTTAAAAGTCATGGAGGAACAGCAGCTAGTGTAGAAAATAGCAAAATTCCCTCTTTGTCTGAGGGATGGGCTGGTGCAAAAGTCTGGACTAATGAATGGTACACTACCCGCACAGGTACAATAACTGGTGGTACAGCAGGTAAATTAACGGCTCAAATGGATGCGCCTTGGGATAGAGGAGGATTTTGGTTCTATCTTTTTGGCAAATTAGAACTACTCGATAGCCCAGGAGAATGGTTTTATGACCATAGCCGTCAAATTCTTTATCTCTGGTCGCCTGATAGCAAAATTCCCAGTGGTGTAGAAGTAAAACAGCGGAACTTTGCTTTTGATTTGAGCGATCGCTCTTATATCTCCTTACACAATTTAAACCTATTTGCTAACACTATTACAACCAGCGATCGCAGCACAGGTATAGTGATTGATGGTATTCAGGCTAAGTATGTGTCTCACCACATGACTCTGCCACCCCTACCCCAGTCAGAAAAAGCCTATGACTCAGATAATGCTTTATTTCTGGCTTCTCATACCCACGATACTGGGATTCAGTTGCGTGGTACTGGTCATACATTAAAAAACTCGATAATTGAATGGAGTTCTGGTAATGGCGTACTGTTAGAAGGGAAAAATCATCTAATAACCAACAATATCATTGCTAATAGCAATTACATGGTGTCCTATGCGGCTCCTGTCCGTATCAATGGCAGTGGTCATAAAATTACTCATAACACTATTGTTCGTGCTGGTCGTGACGCTATTAATATTGATTGGCATACCGCAGGTACAGATGCTCGTAACATCGAAATCGCCTACAATGACATTTCTCGTTTTGGTATGCTTAGTACTGATTTAGGTGCTATTTACGTTTGCTGCCACGTGAATTTAGCCGGCGGTGTGATTCATCATAACTGGATTCGAGATGCTCAAGCCTTCAGCCCTTTCTGGGGAACTCGCGGTATTTATTTAGACATTGAAAGTTTTAACAGCACGATTCATCATAATGTAATTTGGGGGATAACTGGAGGTACAGACAGCCTTTCTTTAACTGCGGGAGGGCCACGAGGATATCATAAAGTTTTTAATAATACATTTCTTGGGGCGGTAGGAACTGACAAATTTGTTGAAGTTCGTAACAATATTTTTGCAGTATCCGAAAGCGTAGATGCTGCCGAAAAGTCTCATAATTTATTTATGGATAAAGATCCTCGATTTTCTCAAGTTCCTACACAAGCCTCCCAGTCTATTCCCGACTTTACCTTACAGTCAGACTCTCCAGCAGTAGATGCTGGGGCGATAATTCCTGGTATTACAGATGATTTTGTAGGAAAAGCACCCGATATTGGTGCATACGAGCGAAGTGCTTCCATCTGGAAAGCTGGATCGACTTTAAACTACACCCTAAAAGAAAATAATTCAATCAATAAAGTTAAGCAGAAGAATTAGAGTTATACCTTACATCTTGTGTAATTTAGTTCTCTTTCTCTCTTCTAGCTTGAACTCCATCAATCACAGCATAGGCAAAGTCTAAATATTGTAAATCTATTTTTCCGGCAGCCGCAGATAATACCAAAATTTCTAAGTCAGCTTGTTTAATCTTTGTTACCTTCGTAGATACATTCTGTATATTTATCTATCTTTATATAGTTTTTTTAGTTCTTTCTACTTATGCATATTTTAATTGCAGCTTTACATCGACCCATTCAACCAACTGGTGTCTGCCGACACGCAGCTAATCTAGCTCGCTGTTTAGCAGAAAATAATGAAGTTACTCAAGTTAGTTTAATTATAGGAACTTGGCAGCAACATTATTTTGAAAAAGCTTTCTCTCTTGACTCTGCAAAAATTAAACTAATTAGTGTAAATATAAAGAACAGTTCTGTCATCAGAAATAGTTGGTTTCTTGGGAGTTTACCCCAACTAGCCAATAATCTCGCCCCAGATATTGTTCATCTTTCCTTTCCTGTGCCTTTTATCAGAGCTAAGTTTAATGCTCCTGTGGTTACGACTATTCATGATTTATATCCTTACGAATGCCCTGATAATTTTGGCTTTCCTCAAGTTTGGTTTAATCGTTTATTTTTAAAGCAATGCATCCATAATAGCGATGGTCTTGCTTGCGTATCTCAAGTCACATTAGACAAACTAAAGCTCTATTTTCCTTATATTAGCTCCAATAAAGAAATCGACGTAATTTATAACTATGTTGATTTTGATAATCTTGAACCTAAAATTCCCAAACAACTACCAGAAAACAGTTCATTTTTATTATCTGTGGCTCAACATCGGCAAAATAAAAATTTAGATTTATTGATTAAAGCTTATTCTTGGTTGCTAGATAATCAAAAATTACCTCTAGAAACGAAATTAGTAATTGTCGGTAGTTCTGGCCCAGAAACTCAAAATATTAAAAATTTAATTAGCAATCTATCTTTAGACAATAAAGTAACTTTGCTAGCTGCGATCAATGACCCAGAATTATGCTGGCTATATCAAAATTGTCAAGTTTTTGTAATCCCATCTTCTATAGAAGGTTTTTGTCTACCTCTAGCTGAAGCTTTGTACTGGAATAGCCTAATGGTATGCTCTAATATCCCAATTTTCAGAGAAATTGGTACTTCTAACTGTACTTATTTTAATTTAGGAGAAAATGCTGTAAATAACCTCATTCAAGCCATAATTCAATCTATAAATAAGCCTAATTTAGCAAACCATACTAATGTGGATTGCTTTAAAAAATCAAATATAGCTAAACAATATTTAAACCTATATTATCAATTATGTTTAGAGGATGGAACTCAATTTTTGAATAATAAAACAGAGGAAAAAACTTGGATAAACACATCTAAATATTAAAGCTATTGCAAAATTAGAGCTTTCTCACATAAGAATACTGTATTAATAGTCTCTTAATAGTTCACTAAGTAAATTTCTCTGCCCCTAGAACTACGGTGTACACACAAGTCCAAGTAAAGTAATAAGAGCAGGAGTTGTGGGGAGTAAAAGGCAGTGGAAAATCCAATCAGAATACACGCGCAAGCAGTGGAGGGAAAAGCATTTGGAGACCCAAGACTCTCTAAAAGGGGGCAGCATTGTACTCAGCGATGGGAAAACATCAATCAGTCAGCATTCGACAAATAAGTAAAAATAGAGCCGAACAAGTAGGATACTATCGGTTTTTGGAGAATAAGAATGTGACAGTAGGGGAATTAGTGCGAAGCCTATCAGACCAGTGTGTATTACAGGTAGAAGGAAAGCATATATTAGCCATCAGTGATACCAGCGAAATTAACTTGCAATCTCATGCAGGCAGGTTGAAAGCCACAGGTCTAGGTGTAGTAGGAAATAACACAGATGTAGGATTTTATATTCATCCAACACTAGTATTAGATGCAGAAAATGGATTTCCCTTGGGGGTCAGCACAGTCAAACTTTGGACTAGAGATATCAACCATCAAGATAAGCATGAACGAAACTACAGCCAATTGCCAATAGAGGAGAAAGAATCATACAAATGGCTGCGTTCAGCAGATGAAACTCAACGGTGCATCAGTGTTGGGGAAGCCAAAATGATTACCCATATCGGCGACCGCGAAAGCGATATGTATGAGGAATTTGTGACAGTCGCAAATCAAGACAATCATGTATTGGTCAGAGCGCGCATTGACCGTCGCTTAGTGGGAAAGACTTCATCACTTTATACATACTTAAATCAACAGCCGAGCGAGGGGACTTACATAGTAGATGTCCCAGCAGATGCACGCATTAGTAGAACTGCAACAGAGGCATTATTAATTGTTCGTCGTGCAATGGTGAAAATCCAACGTCCAGATAAATTGAATGGACAAGATTATCCTCCTAGTGTGACACTTTATGCAGTGGAAGCCGTGGAAGTCAACCCACCAGCAGGTCAAGCACCGATTCATTGGCGATTGCTCACCACCCACCAAGTCGTTTGTTTAGAACAAGCACTACAGGTGATTCGATGGTACACATGGCGATGGCGGATTGAACAACTGTTTGCCACCCTCAAAACTGCTGGTTTAAATCTCGAAGCCACTCAGCTTGAGTCGATTGCTGCTATCCAACGATTGACTGTGTTAGCTTTGTCAATCTCTGTACGAATTTTACAATTGATTCAGGGACGGGATCATCCTGATTTACCTGCCAGTGCTGCTTTTTCGCATGAGCAACAGCAATGCTTATCTACTCTTGCTCCTACTTTGGACGGCAAAACTCGACTGCAACAAAATCCCTATCCTCCTCAAACCCTTGCTTGGGCTACTTGGATTATTGCCCGACTTGGTGGTTGGTCTGGTTACAAGTCTCAAAAACCTCCAGGTATAACTACTTTGATTCGCGGTCTTGAGCAATTTGAGTCTACCTTTTTTGGCTGGAAACTCGCTCTGGGTCTACTTGTGTGTACACCGTAGGCCCCTAGAAAGAGGAGCCAATGCTTTGCGAGAGGAACCCGCGTTTTAGCAAGTGACGGGCTTTAAAAGCCTAATTTTTCGTCGGTAACTAAATATATTTCAGTCCCTTTCCACATCGAAAAGGCGTTGGGGAGAGGTCGAGTTCACGTTCGGTTAACAATTCCGTACAAATTGAATGAACTTAAAAGGAGTCAGCTTGAGAAATCGATTATCGCCAAAGAAATCGGTTCGAGCGATGTTTCAACCATTTAAAACAACCTCGTCGCATTGCTACAAGGATAAGAAAAAAGCTGATCTCTGCCTTGCAATGCTGACACTTGCTTCTATTATTCTTTAGCTGTAGTTTTACAACACGCCCTAATACCCTTCTTCTTTTGTGTAATTTCCGATCTTTAAAGTTACTTTATAAATAAACTGTTAGAAATTACACGTACCTAACATTTGCTTATACGGTTGAGTATATTATTTAAAATATACATCTAAAATGTTCATAGGTATCATCTTAATGTCTGCATTCAACAAAGTTTACTTATTCAAAAGTATTAAGCTCAAAAGTAAAATTCAATATTGATTATAGGTTAATTTTTATAGCTCTCTATTAAGAATAGAGCATACCTTTGCCAAGAATTTTGTGGTTAGTAAAAATTACATTATTAAACCGTTAGCTAGTATATAGAATATTTCTACCTATGTCTTTGCTAGATTCCCAAACTGAAAACAACTCATCATCAGAAAATAACAGTAATCCCTATGGAGGATTATTACTCTCAAATTCGCCTTTCTTCCCAAACTCTACAAATTTGCTAGTTGGAAATAGTTCAACAAATCAGCAAATGATTGCGTTTGTTGATGCCAATGTTTCTGATGCCATGACTGTCATGGCAAACCTCCGTGCAGATGTCAAAGTTCTTTTGGATCCAACTCAAGATGGGATTACCCAAATTACTGAAACTTTAAAGAACTACAAAGATATAGCAAGCATTGCCATTATCTCTCACGGAAATGTTGCTGCTGTGCATCTGGGCAATAGCATTTTGAATACAGATTCGCTAATGCAATACAGCCACGAACTACAAAAGTGGTCTGCATCGTTGGCTCCAGACGCAGATATTCTTTTCTACGGTTGTAATGTTGCTGCAAGAGAGTTCGGGCAAATATTTGTAGATAATTTGAGTTCCTTAACGGGGGCTGACATCGCTGCATCAACAGATCTCACAGGTGCAGACTCGTTAGGTGGTGACTGGACGTTGGAATATGCTACTGGCAGTATTGAAACTGTTAACCCATTAACGGACTCCTTTAAGAGTTCATACCAAGGGCTATTTGCTCCTGTATACCTAAGCGACCTGACCCCAACATCCGCCACAAACGGCTGGGGAGCCATCGAACGGGATAGAAGCAATGGAGAAGCAGGTGCTGGAGACGGCAACAATCTCACACTCAATAATCTCACCTATGCCAAAGGCTTGGGTGTTCATGCTGCCTCAGATGTTACTTATGCTCTCAACGGAGCCTACACCACTTTTACCGCAGACATTGGTGTAGATGATGAGGTAGGTGCGAACGGGTCTGTCATTTTCCAGGTTTGGGCAGATGGTGTACAACTGTTCAACAGTGGCTTAATGACTGGTAGCAGTACCACTCAGTCAATCAATGTTGATGTGACTGGTCGACAAACCCTGCGTTTAGTTGTCACTGATGGCGGTAATGGTGCAGACTTTGACCATGCCAACTGGGCTGATGCACAACTGACCTCATTACCAGCAGGCCCTGATATCAGTGCCCCGACAGCAACCCTGGTTGCTCCAGCCTTAGCGACCAGTATCGCTTCGCCTTACACCTTCAATGTCACCTACAGTGATATGACAGCAGTAGATGTCAGCACGATTAATGGCAGCGCACTGAGTAGCGACATTCTGGTAACTGGCCCCAATGGGTTTGAACAACTTGCACAGTTGGTGAGTGTGTCATCCAACACGAACGGAACTCCTCGGACTGCGACTTATCAAATCACTGCTCCTGATGGTATTTGGAACTGGAATGACCGAGGAACTTATGAAGTAACTTTCTTGGCGGGACAGGTGAAAGATACCCTGGGTAACATCACAACCACAAATACATCACTAGGCAACTTCACTGTTACTGTGTCATCCACTATTGTTTTGGGGGTCAACAGTTCCCAAGTAACGGAAGGGGGATCTGTAACGATTCCTATCAGGCGAGTAGGGGATACGACGGGTACAGCGACGATTAACTACTTTACTGGAGGAAATTCAACTGCCGTCCCAAATATCAACTATGTACCATTCCCAGTCAGCACCTTGACCTTTGCCCCTGGTGAAAGTGAGAAGACTGTAACAATTCAGACTCTCAACGATGGGACACCCAATACAAATGTGTCAGTGAGTCTGCTGATTGAAACCCCCACTGGTGCTGACCTAGGACCCTCGCGCACGTCTTTTGTTTCTATCCGGGATGAAGCGACTCCAGCCACTACCTTCACTTATTTAAGCGATTTGACACCAATATCGGTTATCAATGGCTTTGGTCCAATAGAGCTGGATACAAGTAATGGGGGAGCGGGTGCAGGGGATGGCAGAACCATAACGCTCAATGGGTTTACCTACAACAAGGGCTTGGGTGTCCATGCAACTTCAGAGATTACTTACGCTCTAAATGGAGCTTACAACAGCTTCTTCGCTTATATTGGCGTGGATGATGAGGTAGGTGCGAACGGGTCTGTTATCTTCCAGGTTTGGGCAGATGGTGTACAACTATTTGACAGTGGTGTAATGACAGGTGGCAGCACCACCAAGTTGGTTAATGTTGATGTAACAGGCCGACAAACTCTGCGTCTGGTGGTTACGGATGGTGGCAATAGCGACGCATTTGACCATGCTGACTGGGCGAATGCCCAACTCGTAGTCGGACAATTTACTCCTCCGCCTCCCGCTGATACACTCCCAATTGGAAGCGTAAACTTTATCAGAGAGCAAGTAATTGGTGCTTTGAACCAGCCAACTACCTTGAAATGGTCTCCAGATGGAAAATTAATGTTTATTGCTCAGAAGGGAGGAGTGGTTAGGGTCTTCGTAGAGCCTGAATCGCCAGGTGTTCAGTTCTCTGCTGTGCAGCAATATGCTACAGGCACTAATGCTCATGGTGTTGTCGCATCTGACCTCAATGGAGATGGCAGACTAGATCTTGCTGTCGCAAATTCTGGTAGTGGCACTGTGAGTGTACTATTTGGGCAAGGAGACGGAACTTTTGCAGCTGCGGTTAATTACTCCGTAGGGAGCGAACCTAAGTCCGTATTTGCAGCTGACCTAAATGGTGATGGTCGTCCCGATTTGCTAACAGCCAACCAAGGAAGCAGTGACATTGGTGTACTAATTAATAATGGGAATGGCACTTTTGCACCCAGAGTGAACTATGCGGCTCCACGTAGTGCTCACGAAATTATGGCAGCAGATGTTGATGGGGATGGAGATCTCGATGTCGCGGTTACTGGTTGGGGCGACACCATTGTCCGTATCTTACGGAATAACGGATCTGGGATTTTTGCGAGTCCCACTGATTACAATGTCGGGGTTGCTCCACATACTCTCCAGTTAGCTGACTTTAATGGTGATAATCGCCCCGACTTAGCTGTCGGCAATGTTGGAAGTAATTCTGTTAGTGTTCTGCTCAACACAGGTACAGGAACGTTTAATGCGGCCGTAGGCTATACTGTTGGATTTGGACCTCATTCCATCCGGTCTGCTGACCTTAATAGAGATGGAAACCTTGATCTTGTAACTGCTAACCAGTTTGCTGATTCTGTCAGCGTACTGCTTGGTAATGGTAATGGCACCTTTAGGACAGCTGTCAGCTACGCTACTGGCAGCGTACCTAAAGGAATTGCTATTGCTGACATCAACAACGATAGTGTATTAGATTTGTTAACCGCAAACACTGCGGGAAACTATCCCAGTAGTGATAATCCTGGTGGCAATACAATCAGTGTGCTGCTTGGTAATGGTGACGGTACTTTCTCAACCTCAACTACTTATATAACCGGCAGAACTCCCTTCAACTTAACTGTGGCTGATTTTGATAATGATGGTCGTCTTGATGTAGCCACTGCTAATTGGCATACTAATGACGTGGGCGTATTGCTTAACAAAACCAATAATGTTCCTTTACCTGCTGGTCTCTCACCAGGCCTTCAAGCGGCTCCTTTTATAGATATCTCGTCTCAAGTAAATAATGTATCTGATCGCGGTCTACTAGGAATTGAGGTTGATCCCCTATTTGGTCAAAACCAAGGTCGAGACTTTGTTTATCTGCTGTTTACCTATGATCCTCCCCAGACTCAGGGAAGTAGTGGAAATGCTGCTACTGACCAGATTGGTAACCGTCCGGCTCGTCTGATTCGTGTGACAGCTGATCCAGCAACTAACTATACTACTGCAATCCCAGGTAGCGAAGTGATCTTGCTTGGAAAAAATAGCCTTTGGCAATACACCAGTCGTCCTGATATTGACAGTACAGATAACTTCGATATTCCACCTTCAGGCATTGTCAACGGTTCAACAATCGTAGCACCTCTAGCATTGATTGAAGATCCAGATATTAGTAATGTCGGCAGAGACTACACAGCACAAGATACTAACTTTGATAACAACAACAATATTCGGGATTATCTTGCAGGGGATAGCCAAAGTCATAGCATTGGGCAAATTCAATTTGGCTCAGATGGTTACTTGTATGTCACCATTGGCGACGGAACTTCTTACAATGGCGTTGACTGGCGCTCTATCCGTGTCCAAGATATCGATAACTTATCTGGAAAAATGCTGCGGATTGACCCTATTACAGGTCAAGGATTGGCAGACAATCCTTTCTACAATGGTGATCCGAATAGTAATCGTTCTAAGGTGTTTGCATTTGGGTTCCGCAATGCGTTCCGCTTTACATTCGATCCCAACATAGGTACTCCTTACGTTGGTGACGTAGGTTGGAATACTTGGGAGGAGGTAAATGCAATTGTCAGAGGAGGCAATTATGGTTGGCCATTTTTTGAAGGGCCTATACAGAACGGAGGCTATGCTTCTTTGCCTCAAGCTCAAGCATTTTACAGCAGTGGACAAACAGTAGTCTCGCCCCTTCTCGTTCGTAATCACGATGCTAGCCAAAATCCTGATGGTAAACCTGCTACAGCCTTAATCATGGGCGATTTTTACACAGGCAATACCTTCCCCTCTATATATAACAGAGCAGTTTTCTATAATGACGTTGGGATAGGTATGATATATGCAAGCTTTCTCAACCCTAATGGAACAGTAGCTTCCACTGAGCTATTTGATAATAACCTACCATACATCGTTGATATGGAGACAGGACCTGATGGCAACCTTTACTATGTCAGCCTGTATGGTAATGAAATTGGACGGTGGAAACCAGCTTGAACGGTTTGAAACACCATAAATAGCATAAACGTTTGTTGGGCATTTTAGTGAATCAGCATATGCAAATCAGCCATTTGTTTAACTTTTATTTATATGTTTTGGTTGACTAAAATGCCCTATTTATGTATTTATTTAAATTAACTTAAATAATTAAACTAAATTATAGTATGAATTAAAAATTTAACTACTTCTATCTTCTTACTATAACAATTTAGAGGCAAAAAATGTTTATTGATGATACCGCTCCTATCGCTGTGGTTTGTGCATCCGATAATAATTATGCAATGGGTCTTTCTGTAACAATACGTTCTGTTTTAGAAAACCTCCAAGGAAACCGAAAAATTAATCTCTTTGTTATTGATGGAGGGATAAAAAATAATAACAAAAAGAGAATTTTAAAATCACTTTCTACCTTAAAGTGTGACATTAAATTTATAAAAATACCTGATGTCTTACTTCAAAAGGTTATAGAATCACACAAACCTTCTCGCTCAGGAAGGTCAGAAAGCAAGGCCAAGCATGTTTCTATAGCCTCATTTTACAGATTTCTCATTCCCGAACTTGTGCCTAATAGCCTTGACAGGATAATTTATTTAGACTGTGATTTGATAGTTAAAGGAAATTTAGAAGAAATATGGCTAACCGATTTGGGCGATAATTATGTTTTAGCAGTACAGGATAGTTGGATACCTTATGTCTCAAGTTCTACAAGTTTTTTGAATTATAAAGAATTAGGCATTCCTGCTAACACCAAGTATTTCAATGCAGGAGTGTTGGTAATTAATTTAAATAAATGGCGAGCCGATAACATTACTACAAAATCTATACGATATTTTATGGAAAACTTTGAATATATAGGTTGGTATGACCAAGGTGTATTAAATGGGTTATTTGCGGGGCAATGGGGAGAATTAGATCCAAGGTGGAATGCAACAACCCATATTTTTGGGTTCCAATCTTGGAACCAAAGCCCTTTTACAGAAGAGGTTTACGCAAGGATAATTCATGATCCTTACATCATTCACTTTGTTTCAGAAAAAAAACCTTGGAATTCTCGTCACGCTCTATGCAAAGAGGATTTTTTTCAATATGTTGATATGACTGATTGGGCTGGATGGAGGCTTACTTTTTGGAAACGCATCTGGCTAAAATTTTACAGTAAATTCAAGGCTTTATATTTAAAGTTACAAAGTTACGCTTAATATGAGTCAGAAAAAAGCTGGGAGAAGTAAGAAGATGAAAGTTAGCAGCTTTTCAATTCAGACTTTTCCCATAGCTAGCATAGACTTTGGAACGTTATTAACAAAGGGAACACTTGAGGAACAGTATCACGATACTCGCTCTAAAGCCTAAGTAATGGGACTTTGTAAAAAAGTGGTGCTGAATCAGGCTAAAATGGTGTTAGAAGCCTTTTTCTATGCAGCTTCATATTAAATTGGTATAACATAACAAAGTTTCCTTGCCAGACTACTAGGATGTGGCTGTGCTAAATCGTGTGGTTGTTGTTGGATTTTGGCATTGCTGCAAGGTGGAATTGTCGCTTTCGCTCCTCGTTCGGAAATAGTTTCATAACAACCAAATGTATTATAAATTTTACGACAAAGCTATGGTTTAGTACGTAGATATGATTACTAAACAGTACCCTCTTTTGCTTTTTACGTAACTGTCTTACTTTAGAGTTACTTTATAAAAAACCTCTCAGAAATTACACATACCTAACATTTCCTTATACCGATGAGGATATTGTTTAGACTATACTTTTAACATACTCAAAGTAATAATCTTACTTTCTTCGAGCATCTTTTTTATTTAATGCTTACTAAAAATTGCGAACCAGTTTTTATTGTCTGTGCCGCAGATGACAACTATGCTATGCCACTTGCAGTTACAGTTCGCTCGGCATCAGAGAATCTTTCAAATGACCACAGACTTGTTGTATTTGTCATTGATGGTGGTATCAAGAAACATAATAAAGAAAAAATACTTAGGTCGCTTCCTTCTGACAGGTGTGAAGTTAATTTCATTCTTGCTCCTGAATATTTGCTTGCAAATCTAAAGGAAGCCCACCAATACTGTGCAAAACATGGGATAACCCTCAACACTCATGTTTCTATTGCTTCTTATTACAGGTTATTAATTCCAGAGCTTCTACCTAAGCATATTGATAAAGTGATATATTTAGATTGCGATTTAGTAGTCGAGAAGAATCTAGGAGAACTGTGGCAAGTAGATTTAGGGGAAAATTACTTGTTAGCAGTGCAAGATATGTGGATAGGCTATGTATCAGATCCTAGGGGTTTGCTAAATTATAAAGAACTAGGTATACCACCAAATACTAAATACTTTAATGCAGGTATTCTATTTCTAAACCTTAAAAAATGGAGAGATAATTCAGTAACTGAAAAAGCATTAGAGTACACCAAGCAAAATAAAGATTACATCCGCTTTCATGATCAAGATGTTCTGAATGGAATGATGGTAGGTAAATGGGGAGAACTTGACCCAAGATGGAATATGACACCTGGAATTTACGACTATCCATCTTGGCGAGAGAGTCCATTTTCGGAAGAAGAGTATAATCAAATTATACATGATCCTTATATTCTTCACTTTGCAACATTAAAGCCTTGGAAATCTCGTTGGACACGAAATGAATTTAAGGCAAACTTCTTCAAATATTTGAATTTAACTGCTTGGGCAGGCTGGAAGCTTACTCTTTGGAGGAGGCTTGGGCTGAAAATTAGCCGTGAACTTCAAGCAATTTTCAAGGTTTTAAAGGTAAAGTTCTGAAGATTAAGCTTCTCCTAAAATCAACCTTCTGAAGCTTAGGTAGCATATAATAATTTTAAGCTGAGTATAACATTTTGCCCATAAGTTTTACTTGTAAATAGACTTAAAATATTAGGTAGGGTGTACTTACTTCCTAAAGAGGAATATAATTAAAATTGCTTTGTACATCAAAATTGATAAGACGCAAAATTTTTAGTTTTAACTTCACATAGTATTAATTAATAGTAGCTTCTTAAATATTATATTTATGTTGACGATGATGTCAAAATTATTCGGTTAATAAAGACGTTTTTTTATTTAACAAAGGAAAAGCCTGCATGGATAATTTAATGACCAATCTGACTAAATTTATATCTAAATTTTTATACCTAACAAAGGGAAGTTATAGAAGGCTAGTTGCGATGATTTGCCTGTTTTTATTTATCTCCGCTTTGGAAGTCTTTGGGACTGGTATGGTTGGACCCTTTATAGTCACAGCCACCAATCCAGATTCAGTCTTGAATAATTACTGGCTAAATCTCGTTTATGAGCATCTTGGTTTCTCTGATAAGTACAAGTTCCTTGTTTTTATTGGCTTTGTAGTAACTCTAATCTTTTATATAAAGACGTTTTGTGCATTTTCTGCACAAAAAGAAGTCTTTAACTTTGGTTATAGATTAAAAGGCAAGCTATCCTACAACCTTTTAAAGGCTTACCTGGAAGCACCATATAGTTTTCACCTTAGAGCTAATTCTTCCACACTTATCCAAAATATTACTACAACTACAGATAATTTTTGTATTGGTGTAGTAATGGCTATTTTGACATCTGTATCTAATACTATTGTTATTCTTGCGTTGCTCCTGTTGCTGGTGAAAACTAGTACGATAGCCCTGATATTTATTGGAGTCCTTTTTCTCATTATAGCCGGATTGCTTAGGCTGATAAAGGATCGATTGGCTCGCTGGGGTATCCAGGGCTGGGATGCGTCTGCGGAAATGATTCGCATCCTCAATCATGGATTGGGTGGATTTAAAGAAACTCGTGTCATAGGATGCGAGGGCTACTTTATAAATCAGATGGATGCACAGGTAAGAAAGTACGCTACAAATAAGGTTTTAGCCGACAGTTATGGGAATCTCCCGCGTTTTGTCATTGAAGCATTTATGATTAGTTTCTTAATTGGGTTTACACTTTTATTTATTGAATTTAACCGCGGCGAAGAAAAAAACTTAACTGTAGTTTTAGGAATTTTCTCTCTTGCCTCAATTCGGCTTCTCCCCGCTGTAAGTAATTTGCTTGGTAACGTTAGCACAGTTAGGGCAAATGCTTTTGCAATCGATAAATTGTTCTTTGATTTCAAAGAGATAGAAGATTTTAAGAAAATAGAATCTAGAGAATTTTACTCTTCAGAGCATGATTCTGAAAAATCATCAAGCCTGTTGAAGTCTAGAGTGGATGCAGAAATCATCAGCTTTAAAAAAGAGATCTATGTGGATAATGTGACTTTTCAATATCCTCAAATGTCACGGAAAGCCCTAGATAAAATTTCCTTCTCAATTCAAAAAGGCCAATCTATTGGATTAATTGGCAAATCTGGTGCTGGAAAGACAACTTTAGTAGATATTCTTTTGGGACTTTTCATTCCCCAAACTGGAGATATAAAAGTTGATGGGATCTCCATTTACTCGAACATACGTGCGTGGCAGAATATGATAGGCTACGTACCTCAGTCCATTTTCTTAACAGATGACACCTTAGAAAAAAATATTGCGTTTGGTGTTCCTGAAGACTTAATTGACCAAGATAGGCTGAAACATTCAATTGAAGTTGCTCAGTTAAGTGAGGTAGTGAGCCAGCTTTCAGATGGGGTTAAAACAGTTTTGGGCGAGCGTGGGGTTCTTCTATCAGGTGGACAAAGGCAGCGTGTAGGAATTGCTCGTGCCATATATCATGAACGAGAAATTTTGGTTTTTGATGAAGCAACTGCTGCACTTGATAATGAAACAGAGCAGCTTATAACTGAAGCAACAAAAGCTTTAGCTAGAAGTAAAACAATCATTATTATTGCTCATCGTCTTTCTACAATCGAGCATTGTGATCAGATCTATCAGCTTGAGCAGGGGCAAATTCTTAAATCAGGTAGTTACCGAGAAGTTATATTAGGTCAATGATTAAATATAGTTGTCAGCACCGTTAACTACTATGAATTAAGGCAAGTTTATTATGAAGTTAGGATACGTTACTACCTACGATTCACGTAGATTAAAAGGAACAAATGAATGGTCGGGAACTGGATATTATATTGCCCGCTCTTTAAAAGAACAGTCTATAGATGTCGAATATTTGGGTTCTCTCAAAGAACCTTTTTCGCTCCAACTACTTCGTAAAATTAAAGGAAGTTTCTCTAAATATATTTTTAACAAAAACTACCAGAAAGATGCTGAACCATTAACGCTAAAAAATTATGCAAAACAAATCGCAAGTAAATTAAATGGTAAGCAGCTAGATGTTATTTTCAGCGCTACAGCTAATCCAATTGCGTATCTCGAATGTAAGGAACCAATTGTGTTTTGGGCAGATGGAACATTTGCCAATATCCATAACTTTTATCCCCTCTATAGTAACCTCGATGAAACGGTAATTAAAGACTGGCATCGGATGGAGGAATTAGCTTTAAAGAGATGTCAACTTGCCATCTATTCATCTGATTGGGCAGCAGAGTCCGCAATTAAGGATTATGGTGCTGAACCCAACAAGGTCAAAGTTGTGCCTTTTGGTGCCAATATTGAAGGTGTACTCACATTCGAGACTGTTAAGGATGCTATAGAATCCAGACCTATAGATAAATGCAAATTGATATTTATCGCCGTGGATTGGTTCAGAAAAGGGGGAGACGTTGCTTATCAAGTTACTAAAAAGTTAAATCAGGCTGGATTAAAGACTGAATTAACAGTTATAGGTTGCTCACCTATCGTTGATGAACCTCTCCCTAGTTTTGTAAATGCTTTGGGCTTCATTAGTAAGTCTACTCCTAAGGGGAAAGCTCAAATTCAAAATCTCATTTTGGAATCTCATTTTCTGATTTTACCAACACTAGCTGACTGTACACCAATCGTTCTTTGTGAAGCGAACTCTCTTGGTGTTCCCTGTTTATCAACTATGGTTGGTGGAATTCCAACTATGATCCACAACGATATAAATGGCCGTTTATTCGATAAATATGCTGATATTTCTACATACTGTGATTATATTTTGACGACTTTTACAAACTATTCAACCTATAAAGATATTGCATTATCTGCTTACCATGAATATGAATCTCGCCTTAACTGGAGGGTCGCAGGTAAGAAGGTGAAAGAGCTACTAAGTACAGTAATTTAATAAACTCTATCATCAATTGTCAAAGCTTGTCTTTAGCAGCATTTTTAATTTAATGCAACTTGACCCTTAAATCTTCAATTCATCTTCGAGAAGAATATGTCTCTTTGTGAAGTAAGAATTCCAACTTATAAACGCCCTGATCTACTCAGACGCGCTCTTACCAGTTTAATAGAACAAACTTACCCAAACTGGAAGGCAATCGTTTTAGATGATTCTCCTGAACAAGAAGCTCAACAAGTCGTAAGAGAATTAAATGATAACCGAATTCTTTATAGACCGAATGAGCAGAATCTAGGACGCTCAAAAAATATCGATTATGCGTTTTACTCGACAAGCTACTTGAATGGAATGTATGCTTTTGTTTTGGAAGATGATAATTATCTTCTCCCTAACTATATTGATGCAAATATTCGATTTATTGAAAATAATAACGTTGGAATTATTTTAAGAAATCAAGAAGTGAGGCTGGAGAAGCATGGAGTTTCAATTCCTACAGGAGCCACAACTAGGGGAGGATGGTTTGAAGAGGGAATATATACTCCCTTGCAAATCTATGCTCGGTTGTTCTTCTGCGAAGGTATTTCTAACGGTGGTCTATTTTGGCGTACTGATAGAATTAAATCCAACTTACAAGTAGGCTTTAGAGTTGAGCATTCATGGCATCAAGAGGTTTTTAGAACACTACAAATAAAGGAAAACGTGTATTTTTTACAAGAGCCACTTTGTGTATTTACAGAATTTTATCAAGAACAGAATTCTAATGATTTTTTGAAGAAGTTTGCGGCATTCAAGGGATCTCCAGAGCATAATAGAGGAACTCAAGCAATTCTTAATTATTTGGTTAATACATACAACGATGAAATTGTTCAAGAAGCTCAGAGAGTTGCCATAAGAAATAATGCTGAACATACTTTGGAACGTCAACTAATCAGCGCTCTTTATTTTAAATATCTATTCAAAAAACTCAGCTATCTGGAAGTTATGAAATATAGTTTCAAGTACACTCTCAGATATTTTTTATACAGAGATCCGTTTCAAGAAATACTTGCAACGATGACTTAAGTAGGAGGAATGGAGAATTTGTGGAACCTAGTCCATTTGTAAGTATTATTATTAATAATTACAACTACGCTCGCTTTCTTACGCAAGCAATCGATAGTGCTGTCAACCAGACTTATCCTTGTATAGAAGTCATTGTTGTCGATGATGGCTCAACCGATAACTCTCGTGAAATCATCGCTAGTTATGGCGATCGCATCATTCCTATTTTGCAACCTAATGGCAAACAAGCAGCCGCCTTCAACAGTGGATTTGCCAAAAGCAAAGGTAATATTATCATCTTTCTAGACTCAGATGACTATTTAATGCCAAACGCGGTTGAGCTAATTGTTCAAATTTGGCAGCCTAAACTCGCTAAAGTTCATTACCGTTTAAAAGTTGTGGATGCAGAACAACAAGATTTGGGCTACTCCATGCCTCAAGGTTCTGGTTCTCTGTCAACTGGCGAAGTATGGCGAGAGCTAATATCATGGGGTGGTTACATTAGTACTCCCACTAGTGGTAATGCTTTAAATCGTAAGGCTCTTAAAGAAGTATTTCCCATCCCTAATGAATACAAGTCTACTGCCGACGACTACCTATCTTTCCTGATTCCTTTCTATGGCGAAGTTGCGGCAATCGAAGAGCCTCTGGGTGCTTATCGCATTCATGGCAACAATCAGTGGGCATTAGGTACAGTCAACCCAGCGAGATTTCAGCGGTTTGTACGCCATGACTTGCAAAATTATGCCTTGCTGGTAAAAAAGGCAACTGAAGCAGGTTATGAAATTCCGCCTGATTTAGAACAGCGATCAATTGGAAGATTGTGGTCTCGGATCAACTCATTGCGGCTTGATCCAGTGCATCATCCTGTTCCTGGCGATCGCGCTTCTACTCTAGCCTATCAGGGGATTCGCTGTTTGTGGAAGTACTCTGGCTTTAACTGGCAAAAGCGGCTGATATATAGCTTATGGTTTCTTTGGGTTGGTTTTATGCCGTTGACTTTAGCAAAACCCGCGATTACCTGGCTTTATGCCCCTCACTATCGTCCTAGAGTGATTAGTTGGACAGTTCAATGCTTACGAGCATTAGCAGGTTCATAACAATAATAAACATCTATAAAGATTAAAAAATAGAAATATGCCGACTTTAAGCCCGAACCCCAAAAACCGACTTTATACAAATTTTAATAGTTACCTAGAGTTTCTAGGGTATGTTCTGGGAGGGCGTTCTCAAAGAGATACTAAGAATATTGAAATCTTTGAGAAAGCACTTTGTGAGCGATTTGACACTCAATATGCAGTTTGCGTTTATCAGTGCCGAGTAGGTATTTATCTTGCGGTTAAAGCATTGATAAAGCCAGGACAAGAAGTAATTTTATCTCCCTACACCATCGCTGATGTAATTAACATGGTAATTTTTGCGGGAGGTAGTCCTGTATTTGCAGATGTTGATCGAGAAACCTGCAACATTTCTGCTGATGAAGTGGAAAGGTTAATTACTCCCAATACAGGAGCGGTTTTGATCACCCATTTACACGGCGTTGCAGCAGAAGCTCATCGCATTAAGAATATTTGCGATCGCTTCAATATTCCGATGATTGAAGACTGTGCCCAATCCTTTGGTGTTTATGAGCAAGGAAAACCTGTAGGTACAATTGGTGATGTGGGCATATTCAGTTTTGAAATGCACAAAAATATACCTACATGGCTCGGTGGGGCTGTAATCACTGATCGTAAGGATGTAGTTGAGAAGATTAGGGCTGAGTTAAAGAGTTTTTCTAATCCTCCCCTTCCGGGTATTACTCGTAAAGTGAAAAAGGGCTTGATGCATGACCTTGCTTTTACCCCTGTTATCTTTCAGCTAATCACTTATCCAATTGTTCGATACAGCTACTTAAACAACATTGAGTCAGTTAATAAGATGACTCGCAGACAACCTCAGGAGAGTGAACCAGCAGCAGAGCTTCCTGATATATACAAGTCATACTACACTCCTTTTCAGGCTCGTCTCGGTCTATCCCAACTCAAAAAGGTTGATCAACATATCAAGATTAGAATTGAAAATGGTCTGCTTTACTACGAAGGATTGAAAGATATTGTTGAGCTAATACTACCTCCTGTCCGAACCGATGGCTCTATTACCTATCTTTGGTTTCCAGTCCAATATTCCAATCGGGATGATCTGTTGGCGTTTATGTTTAGACAAGGGCGAGATGTAGCTGCGGGTCACTTCACTAGTAATGCTGATGCACCCCAATTTGAAGAATTTCATCGAGATTGTCCCAATGCAAAGAAGGTAGAGGAAGAATTATTTTATTTGCCGACTTACCCTTGGTATTCTCGCAGTGAAATTGAAAAGACTATTCAGGTAATTAGGCAATACTTTGCTTATCGCTCTCAGCAAAAGCCTAAAAAGCAGGAAGCCATGATAAGTAGGTAAGGGTATTCTCTTGATTTAAGTTTCAGAATCAAGATGTTTAGCAATTGCATTAAGCACAAATAAAGTGCCTAATAAAACAATAGTGACTCTCAGCGTTCAAGTTCACTCAAGCTTGACTTTGGCAATTGTTTCTTAAAGGCTTTCAAGTAATGAACCCTCTCAAACAATCGGTTCGTCTTTATTCACTCGATACCTTTCGTGGGTTCACAATTGCAGCCATGCTGCTTGTCAACACAGCTAGTCTTTCGCCATCAATTCATCCCTGGCTAGCGCATTCTTATTGGAATGGCTGTACTTTAGCAGATTTGGTGTTTCCCTTCTTTTTATTTATCACTGGGGTAGCGATGGCCTTTTCTCTATCCAAATATAGTCAGGGAAATAGACCCACAAGGGCGTTATATTGGCGATTACTGCGCCGCAGTATTGTTTTATTTGCTCTCGGTCTGATTGTCAATGGCTTTTGGACATATGAGTGGGGTACATTTCAAATTAGTGGTGTCTTACAGCGCATTAGTTTAGCTTATCTGTCTACTGCCCTCATCGTTCTTAATCTACCTCGCAAAGCTCAGTGGGTAATTACTATCCTACTATTAATTATCTACTGGTTAGCCTATATAGCCTTTCCTATCCCTGAACCTATCTCTGGGACAGCAGATTTGGCTCGATCTGAGGTTGGAACGTTCGGTATCATGAGTTGGTTCGGAATGCTGACTACGATCGCCATCGTTCTCATGGGATATTTTACTGGGGCATGGTTGCAAACCGAAACTGTGGACAAAAAACTCTACACTTCTAGCCAGAGTATGACGTTGGTTCTATTTGGTTGCAGCAGCATTGTTTTGGGACAGTTATGGAGTCTTTGGCTGCCAATCAACAAAAAGTTGTGGACTGGTTCATATGTGCTTTTTACCGTCGGACTAGCATTACTGTTGTTATCAATCTGTTACGAAGTGATTGAAGTCAGAAGAAAACGGCGTTGGAGCTACCCAGTTCATGTATTGGGCTTAAACTCCATTTTTGTGTTTGTTGCTTCAGAGTTAGTGATTAAGCTTTTGGAAGGAACTCATATTGGTACTGAAAGTAATGCACCATCTAGCTACAAATGGCTCGATGAGCATATGTTTTTGAGTTTGTCTGGAACTGAACTTGCTGGATTTCTATTTGCCTTTGTTACCCTTTTACTTTGGTGGCTAGTTGCTTACTGGTTGTACCAGAAGCGTTGGTTAATTAGAGTTTAATTGATTTTACAATTTCCTGATATCTTGTTGCCCATATTAATTAATACAATAAAAATGCTTATTGATGCTGAAACTCTTCAAAATGAAACTGTCTTTAGCTCAGACATTGCAGTGGTTGGTGCAGGCCCAGCAGGTATTGTTTTGTCACTAGAGTTAGCTAAGTCAGGATACGATGTTGCGTTGATAGAAAGTGGTCGCCTGCAATTCTCTGAAACCATTCAAAACTTAGGCGAAGCCAGCTATTTCGATCCACAATTCCATGCACCAATGTCAGAGTGTACTCGTCGGCAAGTAGGCGGAACCTCCAACATCTGGGGTGGACGTTGTGTGCCTTACGATCCTATAGATTTCGACCAACGAGAATATATTCCTCACTCCTCCTGGCCAGTTACTTACGAAGAACTGACAACCTACTTTCAAAAAGCCTGTGACTACTTTTTTTGTGGCAAGTCAGAATTCGATATAAATAATATTTCTAGTATTGAGCAGAAATCGATTGTTCCAGGATTGCCCGATGAACACGTTTTGACTTCAACTTTAGAACGATGGTCTTTACCTACTAACTTTGGTAAAGAATACCTGAGTGAGTTAATGGGTTCAGAACGGATCAAACTGATTTACGGTTTAACGTGTACCGAAATTGAAACTAATGATCAGGGAACACAGGTTGAGTTATTTCAAGGAAAAACTTTGAATGGCAAGACTATAAGCATAAAATGCCAAAAATATGTGTTGGCAGGAGGTGCTTTGAACACTACAAGGCTCCTTTTGGCTTCTGATCGAAAACATCCTGGTGGTATCGGCAACCATAGTGGGCTTTTAGGCCGCTTTTACATGGGACATTTGTCAGGCGATATTGCAGTTGTGAATTTCACAACTCCACCCAAAGATACTGTTTTCGGATTTGATCGAGATCAAGACAAGATCTATTTACGACGACGGTTCTCGTTCACGCGAGAATTCCTGCACGAAAAAGAAATGTTAAATATTGTTGGCTGGTTAGGCTCTCCTAAATTTGGTGATCCATCTCACCAAAATGGAATTTTATCTTCTGCCTATGTAGCACTTAACTTTCCTATATTAAAAAATTATTTGACATCAACAGCAATCAGGAATGCAGCGATTGGGAAAACAGAAGATCAGGGAATGTATTGGTCTCATGTTATGAACATCGTGAAGGATTTGCACTCAACTCTGACTTTTATCCCCAGCTTTGCATATGGGCGATTTATTGCCCGCAGAAAGATACCAGCACTATTTGTATATAGTGCTGCTAATCAATATCCTCTACATTACCATAGTGAGCAAGTGCCTAATCAAAACAGTACAGTTCGTTTATCTGATGAGTGTGATGAATTAGGTATGCGACGGTTGGATATTAACCTGCGGTACGTCGAACAAGATATTGACAATGTGTTAAAGGCTCATCAGTATTGGGATCAACATTTAAGGAAGCACGACTGTGGCTATTTAGAATACCTGAGTGCAGATCCTGAAGCAAGCGTATGGGAACAAGCCAGAGATGGATTTCACCAAGTTGGAACTACTCGGATGTCAGAGCATCCAGCAGATGGTGTGGTAGATGTAAATTGCAAAATTCATGGGATTGATAACCTGTTTGTTGCTAGCAGTTCTATTTTCGTAACTTCAGGGCAAGCAAATACCACATTCATGATTGTGGTATTTGCTTTAAGATTAGCTGAACATTTCAAGAAGGTGCTTGCGAAAGATACTTGTATGTTTTATTAGCTGCTTCAGAAAAGGCACCATTTATATGGAGCAAAAATTAGCGTTACAGTCTTACGAGCAGCTAAACGTATAGGAGTAAAGTGGTAAATCTATTGCCTCTGAACCTTATCCGACAATATAAAGGATATTGAGGACTTTCTAAGTAAAAACTTAATGGCCAATAAAATCTAACTAACAGGTACTTTGTGAAGGTTTTTAGAGACAACACAACATATAGGATTCATATTTGATTTCTGAAAAAAACTCAGTATACTTTTATTCCTTCTTTCCTGTTCCCTATTGCCTATTGCCTCTCTACACAAGTATGTTCAGTAATCACATCGGATTCCTATAGTTGCCAAGGGAGTACTGACTTTGTTATTCTTGGCATTTTAATTTTATTTAACCATATTGAAAAATTGTTACGGATACATTCAGATATATGCTTTGCGAAACAAAGTGTGATAATCAACAGGATGTGGCCGCCATAGTTACTGCGATGACCGATCGCGAACAACCGTTTCTCAGGGCTACTATGGAGGCTGTACTTTCAGATTCTGGCATTGGTCAAGTTGTTCTTTGCATTGAAGAAAACAATACTTGGATTAATGCGGTGCTTAGATCTCTCCTGACAGAGCCGCGATTAGAAATAATTCGGATTCCATTAGCTCCTCTGGGAGCAGTACGTAATCAAGCTTTAAAGTACGTACGGTTGCCTTGGGTAGCATACTGTGACGGCGATGATATTTGGTGTAGTGGCAAAACACTATCCCAGCTTAATTATGCAAAAGCAAGGGGATGTGACTTTGTTGGATCTGACCACTACCTCATGAATGAAAATGGGAAAATATGTGCATTTGCAACTGCTTCCTATATTCCGATGCCTTCATCGTGGATGGTAAAAACCGAAACTATGAGACAACATCCATTCGATGAATCACCTTTTTCCCTTCACCAAGATGAGAGTGGTGAGTGGTGGCTTCGCACGGCTGGTATTGTCCAAAAAGCAAGATGCCCGAAAATGTTGTTACAATACCGTATTCGCTCAGGTAGTTTGAGCGCACAAACGTCATCAATGAGACGAAAGAAGCAAATTGTAAATTTGGCAAATATATCAGGACTGAGGGCAATAATTCTATTGTTTACGTGGTGCATTTGGCAGGTTACTAGGCAAAATAACTATCTTTGGTGTAAAGACTGGGGACAGCAAAATGAACACTAGTAATGATTTGACGACTCAAAACCAAAGAGTATCTCATGGCTCTGGTCTACGGGTTCTATTTGTTAGCCATGCCTACGTAGTTGGAGTGAATCAGGGAAAGCTTAACGCGATCGCACAAAATGATGATATAACGGTCGGACTACTTGTACCAAATAACTGGAAAGCGATGGAATGGAATCGGTTGATTCCAGTAGAACATCCCTACTCGAATATTCAAATATATTCCTTACCTGCTTTATTTAGTGGTCGAGGGGGTGCATATTGTTATAATCCTTGGTCACTCTTTAAAGTATTGAATGATTTTCAACCTGACATTGTGCAAGTAGAAGAAGAAGTATTTTCCTTATTAGCCTTTGAGGTTGCTCTTTGGGTTCGATTATGGCAAAAGCCTATGATTGTGTTCGGTTGGGAGAACATGGAACGTTGCTTACCTGTATTGCGTCGATGGGTGCGTGACTTTGTTATGGCAACTACTCAATTATTCATTGCTGGCAATAGCGATGGTGCTAAGGTGATGAGCCAATGGGATTACCAAGGATTAATCGAGGTAATGCCCCAGATAGGAGTAGATACTCAGTTATTTACACCCCAATTAGTTAAGCCAGACAATAATGGTAAGTTTAGAATCGGCTTTCTAGGTCGTCTAGCCACTGGCAAGGGTGTTGATCTTCTTCTCTCATCACTATATAAATTACGATGCCGTGGCTTGGAGTGTCAGGTAATTCTATGTGGTTCTGGCCCCTGTGAAGCTAGTCTCAAGCAACAGGCAGAAGATTTACAAGTTTCTGAATGGATTATATGGCGTGGAGGAGTACGCCATGAACAGGCTCCCCAAGAAATTGCTAATTTCGATGTCTTAGTTCTACCTTCACGTAGTACACCTGAATGGAAGGAACAGTTTGGCCATGTTCTGATTGAAGCAATGGCAATGGGTATACCTGTAATTGGCTCGTCGTCAGGGGAAATTCCAAATGTGATTGGACGACCTGATCTGGTTTTCCCCGAAAACGATGTTGATGCGCTGACGGCGATTTTAGAAAAAATGATGCGTGAACCAGAGTGGTGGCAAGAAGCAGGACAATACTGTTTCGATAGAACTCACGAGCATTATAGCCACACGCGGATTGCAGAACGCTTGATTAACCTATGGAAGCATTTATCTGTAAAGAACCATAACATATGTGAGCTTTCGGGAAGTAGTTGAGTGAGTTTTTTTCTATGAAAGTTATGATTGTCCGTCGGGTTCGGGGCGCTACGCCCAGCATGGATATCTATGCTGACAATTTGGTAGCTGGTCTGAGATCTGTACGTCCTGAATGGACGATCACGGAACTTGAACCTAAACCCTGGAATAGCCCTGATAAACTATGGTTAAAAGGCCCAGGATTTCGTAAATACTACGAATGTTTTTGGCGTTATCCTCGTGAAGTCAGTCAACATCAGGCTGACATTTTCCATATTATAGATGGCACTGATGGTCATATTGCCCGTTGGCTTAGAAATTCAGGTAAATTGACTGTTGTTACTTGCCATGATCTGGTGCAATTTGTTTATCCAGATAGCTTGATTGGTGAATCTCGGTTTCCCGCTTTTAGCTTGGCTGTTTGGCAGCAGTCAGTTCGAGGAATGTGTCAGGCAAACCATATAATTTCTGTTTCATCCAATACTGCCAAAGATGTTCAAAAATTCCTGCCTATTACACCTGAAAATATCAGTGTAGTGCTTAATGGCATTGATCCTCAATTTCGTATTCTACCTAAGGATTCATCTGCCAACTTCCGCCAAAAATATGCTGTTTCTCCTGAAACACTCTGCTTATTAAATGTAGGCGCAACCAGCCCACGCAAAAATATTTTGACAGTTCTTAAGGTTTTAGCGACTTTAAGCATGAAAGGGATTTCTGCCAGTTTATGGAAGGTAGGAGGTGAATTCAAAGATGAACATAAAGACTTTATTGAAAAACATAACTTGCAACAAAAAATAATTCATTTTATTAAACCTGATAAAGATACTTTAGAACAGATTTATAATGCAGCTGATATGTTACTTGCGCCTTCATTATATGAAGGGTTTGGGCTGACTATTTTAGAAGCAATGGCTTGTGGGTTGCCTGTTGTGACCTCGAATACCTCTTCTTTGCCAGAGGTTGCTGGGGATGCTGCCTGTTTAGTAAACCCCACAGATGTTGAAGAGATAGTTATGAAGGTCTGCCAGATAAAGCAAAACGCTGACCATCGGAGTCAGTTAATTGAAAAAGGACTAGAACGAGTAAAACAGTTTAGCTGGAAAAATACGAGTGAGCAAGTCGCAAAGGTTTATGAGGAGCTTGTCTCAAATAAATAATTTTAATTTATGCAAGAAATTATATAACTTCTGATATTTGGGCAAACAGGTATCTATCATTTGGAGATATTAGACCCATGAAAGTTTTACTATCTACTTACTCTTGTGAACCAGGCAAAGGCTCTGAGCGCGGGGTTGGATGGAATGTGGCCTGTGAAGTTGCCAAACATCATAAAGTTTGGGTGCTCACTCGCCCTGATGAGAGCCGGGAGGCAATCGAAGCAGAACTTGCGAAAAACCCAATTTCCAACCTCCATTTTGTCTATTTTACTTTACCTTTCTGGAAAGACAGTTTGCGTTGGGGGCAGTCAGGCGCAATGCAAATTCACTACTATCTGTGGCAGATACAAGCTTATTTTGTGGCAAAACAACTCCACCGGGAAATTGGTTTTGACATTGCTCACCACGTCACTTTTGTCAAGTATTCTAGCCCTAGCTTTTTGACGTTACTTCCCATTCCCTTTATTTGGGGAGCAGTGGGGGGCGGAGAAACAACCCCTCCTGCTTTCTGGAAAGACTTCAGTTTAAAAAACCGGATCTATGAAACCCTGCGTTTACTAGCCCGTGGAATCGGTGAGGTTGATCCGTTTACCCGTATGACGGCGAGACGTAGCACGATCGCTTTTGCCGCAACTGAAGATACTGCCCTACGAGTTCAGGCTATGGGCGCACCCCATGTCAAAATTTCGTCAGCGATCGCTTTATCCCAACAAGAGATTGATCAACTGGCGCATTGTCCAACACCAAGCACATCTCCTGTTAGATTTATTAGTATTGCCCGTCTATTGCATTGGAAAGGTTTTCATCTGGGGTTGCGGGCGTTTGCACAAGCCAATTTACAAGATGCTGAATACTGGGTCGTAGGCGATGGGTCTGAGGCTCAAAGGTTGGCATCACTGGCAAAAGAGCTAAATATTGCTCACCAAGTCAAGTTTTGGGGATTATTGGAACGGGATCAGGTGTTATCTAAATTAGGACAATCGTCGGTTCTGGTACATCCTAGTCTCCACGACTCCGGCGCAGGGGTTTGTTTGGAGGCAATGGCAGCAGGCAGACCAATTATTTGTCTAGACTTGGGTGGCCCTGCCCAGCAGGTAACAGAGGAAACAGGTTTTAAGATTCCAGCACACTCTCCAGAGCAAGCGATCGCTACAATGGCACAAGCGATGGTGCAACTCGCACAGAATCAAGACCTGCGAGTACAGATGGGCAAGGCTGGACAGCAACGGGTTCAGCAATACTATAGCTGGGCAGCAAAAGGAGAAGAATTATCTTATATCTACCAAAGCATTACTAACAAAACTGCTCATTAATTAAGAGAGTGGATATGATGAAGGTTGTCAGGCACTTGCCAAGAATAAAATGCCGTCGAGGCGCGCCCTTCAGGGCGAAAGCACTAAAGTCTAGTCGTTTATCCAAAGTATTATTGATTTTTAATATGAAGTTTACAAAACCAGATTTGCTATGTGGGTTTGGCTAAGATTGAAAAATTTAGCCTATTAAATAGTTTAGATATTTGTAAAATTAAGAGTAAGTTACTGTCTCAGTATCAAATTCAGCAAATAGAACATCCAGACTGTCATATGTCTTTACTATGATTTCAATTACTGCTGGGCGGAGCGATGCTCCGCCCAAATTTTTTGGAATTTGCCTAAGTCATATCTTCTTGATCTGCAATTTCCCAACCGATCTAGTCTCTACTTTATGAACTTGCAAGCAATATCTATTGGCGAAAATACAAAAACAAGGCGGATTAGCAATACAACCTTAATTATCTTGGCCTTCTCTAGCGTTTTCTACTCGCGCATTGCCGCCACAACAATTCGTTTTTCTTTGCTCAATTTGCTGCACTTTGCCATTATTCCTTTGGTATGTGCCATTGCCTTAAGCACAACCCGTACCAGGAACCCAAAACAAATTTCTCTCTGTCTATCCTTGTTAACGGGTTTATTGGTACTGTTTGGAGTAACTATTGCTAGCGCGTTTTGGAATCATGCTGGTTTGATCAATGCGATCGTAAGTTTCATGATGCTTGGCGAACCTTTCATGTTTCTGCTGGCAATGAGTTGTATTTCCATATCTACTGAATCATTCAAGAGAATTAAAAATTTTCTTTATTGGTCTGCGCTGATTAACTTCTTACTAGCTGTTGTGCAGAAGCCTCTGATTGATTCAGGTCGTCTTTTTGCAGGAGGACTGAATGGAACGGATGGATGCGGTGGAGTATTTTTTGTATCGGGAGCAGGTAATTATGTTTCAGCCACAATATCGCTGATGATTACAATCTTTCTGTTTACTACAGAGAAGAAGGCACCTTTGCCGATGCGTATTTTTGCAGCAGTTGCAGCACTTTGGCATATTTTATTCTCTGATTCTAAGCAACTTGTTCTTACCTACGGAGTTGCCTGGGTGCTTCTAATCCTAGTAAATTCAAAAGATATTGGTAAAACCTTAAAACTGGTAATTGGTTTAACAACTATTGTGTTTACAGGTATGTGGTGTGTAGAAAACCTACCTGCATTTAAATCGTATACTGCTTGGGCAAGACCTGAGCTATATGGCTCAGATGGTTTAGCTTGGTACGCCAAATTGTACTCATTTCATTTAATTTTAGATAATTATCAGTCGCCTTTAAATTGGTTATTTGGGCTTGGGCCTGGGCATACCGTCAGCCGTCTAGGAGCATGGTTTCTTAGAGATTATGCATCTCTTCTAGGCCCTCTGGGATCTACTTCTACTTCTATTGGGCAGCAATCTATGGATTTTGTAGCTGGATTCTGGTTAACAAGTGGTTCTAGCTTATTCAGTCCCATCTTTGGATGGGTAGGAATCTGGGGAGATTTAGGATTACTGGGATTAGCGGCATATATATATCTTGGTTATTTAGTTTGGCAAAATTTCTGTTTGGACGACGGTCTAAAAACTACTTTGCTGAGTGTATTTGTTATAGGTTGGATTTTTACACAGATGGAAGAGCCTGGTTACATGATTTCAACTGCTCTTATTTTAGGGATACCCTGGCAAGAACGACATCTAAAAGAGAGAAATATCAGATAAATTTTATCCACCTGTACAAAACTTAGTGCGTAAAGGCTCAAAATTTAAATCTGGGAAGTATGCCAGATCCAATTCAGAGGCGAAGGTTAAGATTTGATTAGTAAATAGGACGCAGACACAAACATCTTTAGTAAGTGGATGTAATTAAATGTAGGACTTTCTTTTGCAAAGTCCTACATTTAGATTTACCGAGCTTTAAGAATAAAAAATGTTGAGCTTTATTCTCCAAATAAATATAGAGAAATTCTCTTTTCTCGCTTAATAAGCGAAACTAATGCCCAGCTGATAAAGAAGGTAGGAATACAGAATGCTAGCATGGAAGGGATTGACACTTGTACCAAGGATGTGGGAAGCAACTTATGTACAAATGGCTTGACTAGATTCATCACAATAGGATGAATGAGGTAAATTCCAAAAGAACAGGCTCCCACATTCTCAATAAACTTGTTATCTTTTAGATACTTAGAAATTGATATTCCTGTTAGCAAAAATAAATAAGCAAGGAGAATACTACTAAATGAGGGAATGTAATTTCTAAACACATCGATAATTAAAAATAACCCTAAAAATATAATCGATGTAAATGCATTAAATAGATTTAGCCTATCTGCTTTATTCAACCATCGATTTAGTATCATCGATAGAATTACATAAGGTAAACACCAGATCAGCCAGGAAATTTGTACAAGAATCAAACGAATTAGATTGTTTTGATTAGCATCAGGTGCAATTAGTTCAACAAGGCTTACAAATGCCACATTTGGGCCTAGTTTGAAATTATTACCATAAATAGCTAATATTTGACCAATAAATATACTTGAAACAGCTAGTATTATTAATCCTTTGATGCCGATTTTGCGTTTTTCCAGATAGTGGGCCAGCAAAATTAGGAAGGTACCAGTAAATAATAAGGGTAAGAAATAAAGTTGATAGGAGGCACCTCCAAAGAATACAAGAGATAAAGGATCTTGAAATAGCGACTGGATTCTAGCAGACTCGTGAGTGAGTGTAAAAAAGGCAGAGCGAATTATTAAGTAGAGAATGCTCCAGATTAAATAAGGAATTAGTATGCGCTCAATCTTGGACTTCCAGAAACTCCAAGATGTACTATCACTCGCTTTACGAGTGGAAAATAAAAAAGAACCTGCCAGAAAAAAAGGAACTGCGAAATAGAAGAGTGATCTGAATAAAAAAGCAGATGGCTCAACAGAACCCCATGTTTCATCTCCTGAATGCACTTGAACAACTGCGTAGGCTGCAATGCCACGACATAAATCGATTCCTAATAATCTTTGCTTTCGTTTAGAAGATGGTTGCGATCGCTTTATTTCACTCTGTTTCTGTGGCAATGACATACTTGTAAATTCTTCTACTTACTTTGTATACAATAAATTTTGCACCAAATTCTTAATACTGAATTATAAATGTTTTACAAATATTTATAATTTTTTAATAAATTAAATAACAAAGAAGGATGTTTAGCCTTTTAGAGTATAAGTGTCAGATATTAACACCCAACTAGCAGCGAAAAAACGCTGCTAGCAAAGTATTAAACCAAAACATTTGTTGTTTGGATAAAATTCTAGTTACATAAGTGTTATGAAATGCGTGAATTGAGAGGTATTTCTTAACATTGAACTTTAATGATGGTTCACGGTGAAGAGGAAGTTAACTTATTAATCACTACACCCAAAATAGGTATTTTAGACATCATAACCTGAGAAGCTGCTTCTTCCAGTTTTGAAGCTTTTAATTTTCCTAAACCAGTTACCAAAACTACTCCATCAGTATTATTAGCTAATAAACTTACATCAACATAATCAATAATCGAAGCAACATCATAGATAACAACATCAAAGCTATATTCTAATTCTTCCATCAACTCTCGCATTTTTGAGGAAGCTAATAGTTTACTAGTATCAAGATCACTACCTGAGTTGATAGATGATAGAATAAATAAATTTTCCTCTACAAATGATTGTTGAATAACGCTTTTGACATTTAAAGTATCTGATAATAAAATATCGCTTAAACCTTTGGTTGGATTTAATGACATATAACTAGTTAAATTCTTTGGATTACGCAGATCCGCATCAACGATTAAAACCCTCGATCCTAGTGTAGCTATTGCTTTAGCTAAATTAATTGCCACAGTAGATTTTCCTTCGCCAGATACCGCAGATGTGATAATCAAAGAACGAATATTTTTATTTTCTTTAAATAAACCTAAGTTAGAGCCTAAAGAAACATAAGCTTCGATAGACGGAGATAGCAGATTCTTGAAAGCATGGTTTCTGTTATGATTTATATTTTTGGACTGTTCTGCTTCTGAAGTTGATTGCTTAATTAAATTATTCGGCTTATATAAATAAAACTTTTTCCTGTAAGAGCGAATAAAGGGAATAATACCTAAAATTGGTTGAGTAATAATTTTTTGAATTTGATTAGGATTGTAAACTAGATTTTTATATTGCTCAAATAGCAATGCTGTACCTATCCCAATTAATAAACCTAAAAACGCACCCAACACCACATAGTTGGCGACACTAGCAGCATCAGTTGTAGGGTCTCCAGGCAGCGTAAGTAATTTCCAAGGAGCTTCTCTTTGGGCAGATTCCAATCGGAGAACTTCTCTTTTCACTAAAAGTTCATTCAGTGGTTGTGCTGTGATTTTCATTCGTCGATCAATACTTTCATATTCCCTTGTGACCTCTAACCATTCTTGGAGAGTGCGTTGCATTTCCGCTATTTCTTTACTATTATCTTGTATCTGTTTTTGCTCTAATTTAATCTGATTATCAATTTTTTGTTGAATAGTAGGGATTTCTAAATCTATTAAAGCAACTATAGCTCGTCTTTGTTCTTGTAAAGTTTGCAACTCAATACTTTGCTCTGTATAAACAGCTGATTTTCTAGCAATTTCACTATCTATTTTTTGTAAATCTTCCAAGAGTGCATTGTATCTGGAAGTACCAAATAGCGTGGTTGTAGTTGATGCAGTAGACTTATCACTGAGTTCTTTTTTAGCAAGAGTAGCTAATCTTTGAGTTTTCTCTAATTGTGATTTGTATTCTACTTGCTTAACAAGTAAACTATCTATCCTTTCAGATATTTGAGAGCCTTGAACTTGAGGATCAATAAAATTGTATTTTTTTCTTAATTGTTGTAATTGCTGATTAAGTATATTAACTTGAGTCTGTATTCTTGGAATTTGCTCTTCTAAAAATTCTAATCCTCGATTCAGTCCAGATTGCCTTCTTTTCAAACTATATTTCAAATAAGCTTTTGCTAATGCTTGTGAAACATCTTTAACTTGGTTGCTTTCCCCATGTTGATAAGAAACTTCTAAAACGTTTTTTTCTGTGTTGGTTTTTAAGCCGAGTGTGTTAACAATTGAATCATAATTAATATTTGGATGTTTAGATTTCAAATCTAGAACAACAGGCATAATTATCTCAGGACTTTTTAAGTTTTTTAGTTGTACTTCATCTAACCCAACTGCTGTAATTTCTTGTGTGGTTGATCCTGATTGTGAATCAGGAGAAGTAACTTTTGTTTCAATAGTGACTGGTTCGGAAAATATTTCAAAACTAGTTTTATAGGTAGGGGCGCGGTTTACCGCACTAAAAAAAGCTAAAGAAGACATAACAATAGTTGTTCCGGCGACTATATGAATCTGTCGGATAATCTTATCTTTAACATCAATTAAATTTAATCCGCCTTCTCCAGTTTCGTAATATTGATAATTTTGATTTATTTGCTCTAGTTGGCGATATTTATTTATTTCCATATGTTTGCTTTCAAAAAATATTTCAGAGGTTGTTTGAAAAATCAAAATGAGTCAAGAATTATGCAAACCTCAAGGGCAAGCACACTAAAATCTATAACAAGTTGCAATATGTTTGTAGAAGCTTGTCCTAAATTTTGTTTGCCCAAAGCTTAAGAAAAAATGCTTCAAAAACTACCAAAATTTATATGGCAAAAGAATTACAGGTTTTTGAAGTATGACTACAAATAAAACATATTGTATGGTGGAACACTTTAAATTTGATATAACATAGATGCAGCAGAAGGAACATTCACCCTGTTTTTAGGATACAAGGATGGTTAGACCATAAAGGAGTGCCGCGAAACCCAATGGTTATTTAACCATTTTCACTAGATTTCGGCTATCTACGTGTATTTCACGATGCTGTCCATAAAGTTGGATCACATGATCTGTAAAGAAATAATCAAAGCTATCAACTAACTTAATGGAGCGCAAACCCTGACAAAATTGACAAATCTGGAGTTTCTATAAATATAAACCATAGTATTAAATTTCATTTATAAAGTAAATCTTTGGATGAATAGACGAATTAACTCATATTTCGTTTCAGGAAGACGTTCGTAATCTTGAGTCAGATGATGGTAGTGGTTAAACCAAGCCAGTGTTCTTTCTTTGAACCAACAATTGGATAAAATTTCAAACTCTTCATCCATAAAGCGCATAATTTCAACATGAGATTGACTTATCAACCAAACAGCCAGTGCAAACTTATCACCGTTATAGCCTGAGTAAACCCAAAAGTCTCTATATTTACATCAGCAGGGCTTACGCAACGATACTATGCAGCTTTGGCAAGAAGGAGGTAATATCGTGTCCGGTTAAAGACTTATCATTGAGGCCGCAGGGGGGACAGGGGTGCTTTGGGAGCAGGGGAGATAGTTTTGTCGTTTCTGCACAAATGTATTGAACTACAACTGATGAGCCGGACATGATAGAAAGTCTTAGTTATGAGGAATCGTAAAAAATTAGCTTTGAACAAGTCCGGCAATTGCAGCTACTAATTTTGTAGGATCAACTGGTTTGGCAATATGCAGTTGAAAACCAGCAGCGAAGACTTGTTGTTGTGTTGTTTCTGCGGCGTATGCAGTGAGGGCGATCGCCGGAATTAGTCCACCTTGATCAGCTGAAAGCGATCGCACTTTGCGGATCAATGCGTAGCCATCAACATCTGGCATTCCTAAATCACTCAATAGCAAATCTGGCTGGGACTGGGCTATAGCTGCGAGGGCTTCATGGGCTGAGGATGCTGTTGTGACAATTGCGCCCTGCTGTTCTAAAAAAAAGGCTAAAAAGTCGCGTGTATCAACATCATCATCTACAACTAATAATTGTAGGCCTTCCAGGGGAGCCACAACTATTGAGGATAGATAGGAATTGTCATAAGGCTTTGTGTCTTTGTTAGTTAAATCTTGATGTGGTTGTGCTGGTAAACAGACTGTAAATGTCGCGCCTTGTCCTTCTCCTAAGCTTTCTGCCCAAACTCTACCACCATGTAATTCGACTAGCTGACGGACAATTGCTAAACCCAGTCCCAGTCCACCAGATCTCCGAGTGATGCTACTATCTGCTTGACGGAAAGACTCAAATACATGAGGTAAAAACTCAGGACTAATACCCTTACCTGTATCTTGGACTTGAATTTGTACTTGAGAATCAATCTGTTTTAAGTAGACTGCAACTTGACCACCAGATGGGGTAAATTTGACTGCGTTAGTTAATAGATTCCAAATAACTTGTTGCAAACGACCACTATCACCTTTTACCTCTCCAATTTTGTGATCTAGATTCAGGTTAATTTGAATTGACTTGGCTTGGGCTGCTAATCTTACTGTTTCTAAGGCAGCTTCAATAGTATCAGCCAAATTCACGCTTTCTAAATTAAGTGATAATTTACCCCGCAGGATGCGTGATATATCTAACAAGTCATCAATTAATTGCACTTGGAGTTCTGCATTGCGTTCAATAGTTTCTAAGGCTTGAATACTAACGGCTTCACTTAAGGTGCGTTTTCGCAATAATTTTGTCCAACCTAAAATAGGATTCAGTGGCGATCGCAGTTCATGAGAAACTATAGCGAGAAATTCATCTTTAATCCGGTTGGCTGTTTCTGCTGCGTCTTTGGCTTTTTGGCGTTCTTCTGCTACTGCCAAGGCGCGATCGCGTAAATTCTTGTATTCTTGAACTCGGAATGTTAAATCAGTCACATCTTGAATTGAAAACAGCGCGTAAAATCCATTTCCATCTAACGCTGGTACAGCCGTTACTGTGGTATGCTGAATACGGTATTTATCTTGCGGTAGCGGTACAGGAATCACATATTTGTGCAATTGAGAAGAAAAGATTGTTGGCGGCCCACCCTCAAATATTTGTTCTAAACGACTAGCGTAGCGTGGTTGATTTAGATGCGGAAAATATTCGTAAATCGAGGTTCCTAAAATTTTGTTTTTTAGAATTTTTGTCCATTCTTCTAAACAGCAATTCCAAAATAAAACAGTGCGATCATGATGTAAAACAAAAGCTCCCAAAGGAATTTGGTCTAACAGGCTATATTTTTCCTGGGCTTGCTCAACTCTGTTCATCTTTTCACACTATTTTGCCTATAAATTAACTAGAACTTTCCCATAATACTGCCATTTCTTCGTTAATAGCATTGATTAACGCATCGAATGTTCCTACTTCAAATATTAAAACAATGTCACCCATCAGTTCTAATTGTTCAATATTAAAACGTGCTTGTGCTAGTAAAATTTTAGAGTTGCTCACCTGAGTCGGCAACAATAAATTATCAATAGTGTCTTCTAAATATACTGGTAATGTGTACTGCATATGCTGCTTTAACACATTACTAATTGAACCCATTACACCATTGATTACAATGTTACCAATTTCGCTGAGTGTACCAATTTTAACTGCATCCAGATCATCTGAACCGGCTTCTTCGCCAGTTAGAATCGATACCAATGTTGATGCACTTTCTGTAGGGAAAACTAAGCCAGCAGTCCCATAAAAATCACCAGAAAAACTTAATTTTACAGATGCTAAACTATCATTATGAAATCGAGCGTTTAATTCTTCATAAGCTTCAGCAGCAGTCAATACCTTAACCACAGGAATTTGTAAATGAATATGAGAATCTACCATTTCATTGAGTAGACTGGCTGCACGACCAACCCCAATATTAATTAATTCTTGTAAGGCATCTAGTTGATCTGCTGTCACATTCATTGAAGCTTTATTCCTTTGTATTTATAACTTGCTGAACTACTTGCCGCAATTCTTGCTCTTTTGGCGGTTTATTAATAAAGTTAACTGCTCCTAAATTATAACTTTGATTACGTGCGCCTTCTTGAATATCTGCTGATATAATAATTGTAGGTATTTTTAACCCATTATCTTGTAAAGCTTTGAGAAATTCAAACCCATTCATATCTGGCATTAATAAATCTGCTAACACACAGTTAGGCTGATGTTTTTGAACCATTTCTAATCCCTCACGCCCATTAGTGGCTTCGATGATTTCATAACCATCTACTTGCAAAAACTTACGGATCATTCTCCGGGAGAAAGCTGCATCATCAATAATTAAAACCAAGCTCATCAGCTTTACCATTTTCATTGACTAGGGTATATTTATTCATTTTATATTGGTAATTTTCCTCCTACTTAAGTAAAACAAAACTCATAAGTTGGCAACAAACTTTGTCAGCTATAGCAATTCAGCAGTGCTGAAATTATAATGTTATTGCAATCCTGCTTTTGTTAAACTTTGTTAACCTTGGGAAAGATCATCTAATTTTGGCTTGGGTTTACGTAACCAATGCAAAATAGTTGTGTGGTGTATCTCTGTGACTCGCTCAATTTCTCGCAGACTCATGCCATTAAGATGCATTTTCAGGCACAGTTGCTTGACATCATCTGAGTAGCGCCAAGGCTGGTAAGATTCGAGGAACTGACGACCGCAGTGTTTGCACTTGTAGCATTGTCTGTGTTTACGAAGACCGTTTTTAAAAGTCTCATGGGAATGGCAACGAGGACATTTCATGTCTCTCACTTTGTCATTAAGGATAAACATTATCATTTCAGCAGTATTGACAAATAACATCTTTCTAAAGAAATATATTTGTTGAGAATAAAAGATATTAGGATGAAAATAAAAGATATTACTTAATTATTTATCAATACAATGGAGTTAGCAGCAATTGACGACGAAGATATAGAAGCATTCCTAGTTGAAAGCTATGAGAGTCTAGATCAAATTGAAAAAAGTATTATTGAGCTAGAAAAAACATCTAATAATCAAGCAGCACTAGATCAAATTTATCGCTCACTTCATACATTGAAAGGAAACTGCGGTTTTTTACCCTTTCCCAAGTTAGAATCGTTAGCTCATGCTGGGGAGAGTTTGCTTTCCTATCTGCGGGATAAAATAGGCGGTGCAATTGATGGCAACTTCAAACTTACACCGCAAATCATTAGTACCTTACTGCAAACAGTAGACACTATCCGTCAGGTTTTATTTCAGATTAAAACTACAAAGCATGAGGGCGAGGACGATTATTACCCACTCATCCAAGCTTTAACACAATTGCAAGAAACACCACAGATAGTTGAAATATATCCATCACCAGTACAACAGCCAAGTGAACTTGCAGAAGTTTCGCTCACGACATCTGAATCAGCTTATATTAGAGTGAATGTGAGCCTGCTAGATCAGGTGATGAATTTGGTGGGTGAACTAGTTTTAGTGCGTAACCAAGTTATCGGATGGTCAGATAAGTTTAAAGATACAACCTTTGCTGCTAGTTGCCAACGCCTGAGCTTGATTACAACAGGATTGCAAGAAGGGATTATGAAAACTCGGCTGCAACCAATTAGTACTATTTGGCAAAAATTCCCACGTGTAATTCGAGATTTAGCGATCGCAAATGGTAAACAAGTTCAAGTTGAAATGCAAGGTGCAGATATAGAACTAGATAAAAGTATTATTGAAGGCATTAAAGATCCCTTAACTCATCTAGTCCGCAACTGTATAGATCATGGCATTGAATTACCTACAGAGCGCACCGCCAGGGGAAAATCAACCACAGGAAAGATATTTCTGAAGGCTTTTCATGAAAACGGCAAAGTCAATATTGAAATTGGCGACGATGGGCAAGGTTTATCTCCAACACAATTAAAAAGGCGGGCGCAGCAACTAGGTTTAATCAGCCCTGGACAAGCAGAAATAATGAGCGATACAGAAGCAATTAATTTAATTTTTTTACCTGGCTTTTCCACGACAGAACAAGTGACAAACCTTTCAGGACGCGGAGTTGGAATGGCTATAGTCAAAAGTAATATTGACAAAATTAACGGCAATATTGAAATTGACAACCAGCCAGGAAAAGGCACAACATTTAAACTTAAAATTCCGCTAACATTAACAATTATTCCAGCATTAATTGTCACTAGTGGGGGCGATCGCTATGCTATCCCCCAAGCCAGCCTGCAAGAACTAGTGCGCTTAGAACCAGAACAAGCACTCAAGAATATTGAAGTATATTACGACGTACCCGTATACAGGCTACGGGAGCAACTCATCCCCTTGCTTTACCTCAATCAAATATTGCAGCCTTCAGATACACCAGATGGGGCGAAGCTAACGCCAAACCTAACCCCCCAGCCCCATTCCCTTGTAGGGAATGGGGAGAAGTCAAAGCCTCTCTCCTCAAAGGAGAGAGGTTTGGAGAGAGGTTTTTCTGATACCGTGAAAAGTCAGCCAAATATGCACATATCTGCTGACACTCCCAACGCCCTCAACTTAGTAATTATCCAAGCTGATAACTATCAATTTGGGCTAGTTGTAGACACAATTGAAGACATCGAAGAAATCGTTGTCAAACCTTTAGGAAAGCAGTTGAAATCGCTGTCTTTATTTGCGGGAGCCACAATTATGGGAGATGGCAAAGTCGCATTAATTATGGATGTGGTAAGTTTGGCAAGACTAGCGCAATTGAATGAAAAACAACAGTTATTGTCAAGTATGTCAGGTGCAAACATCACCCAAGAAGATAGCGATCGCCAAATGATTTTACTATTTCAGGGGCCGCAAGGCGCACTGATGGGAATTCCAATTGCGATCGCCTTACGGTTAGAAAGAATTACCTGTACAGCGATAGAGAAAGTCGGCAATCAAGATGTTGTGCGAATTTTTGACAAAATTGTTCCCTTAATTGACTTAAAGCGCATATTTATCAGCGATGAACCAGCCTATCAAACCGATATGCTGCAATTAATTGTTGTCTCTCCTAACGCCGAACTGAATGTTGGGTTAGTAGTTGAACGCATTCTTGATATTGTGGAGGAATCATTGACAATTAAAGGTATCCCCAGTAGACCAGGGGTTTTATTTAATGCTGTAATTGGAGGAAAAATCACAGAAATTTTGGATGTTGATGCTGTGATTAAGATTGCCAACCCTTATTTATTGCAAGTGAGCCAGCGTGGTTGAACAACTTTGCACTTTTTCGCTAAATGGAATTTATTTTGGCATCGACGTACAGCACGTTCAAGAAGTGATTCGTCCCCAACCGATGACTCGTATACCGTTAGCACCCCCAGATATTTGTGGATTAATTAACTTGCGGGGACAAATTATTACTGTCATCGACTTGCAACAGCGATTAGATATGGGTGAGTCAAAAAGGCGATCGCACATTCAGCTAGAAGAACCGCAGGGGTTTAATATCGTTGTATATTCTGACAATGAAGTAGTGAGTCTACTTGTTGATGATGTTGCAGATGTCTTGGAATTTTCAGAAAATACCTTTCAACCCCCACCCGCAACTTTAAAAGGTAGAATGCGTCAGATACTAGCTGGAGCCTACCCACTAACAGAAGGGTTTCTGCTAGTTATCGATATTGAAAAAATTCTCAACCTTCAAGTAATTTAGGAGCTATTGGCAATGGCTACAAACCGGGCTGGGAGAACAGCCAACTCTAAATCTCCCGCAGACAATGGTGCAGAAGCAACACAAACCAATCAAAATATCACAGACATACAACTACAACCTTTATTAGCCGCACTGAAAGCAGCTAGAAATGGGGATTTTACAGTCCGGTTAGCAGTTGAAAACGATGGCTTAGGCGAAATTGCCACAGTTTTTAATGAATTAGTGAGTTTGAACCAAAATGTCAGCCACGAAGTTGCACGTATAGCATCTGAGATTGGTACAGAGGGAAAATTTGGTTCTCAAGCCGTTGTTAAACAAGCTAAAGGTTCTTGGCGAGAATTACTGGCTAACTTGAACCAGATGTCTGCAAATATCTCCGAGCAGATTAAGAGTATTAGAGAAGTCACCTTAGTAGTTTCTCAAGGAGATTTATCCCAACAAATCGATGCAGATAATGCTGGAGAATTTAAGCAGCTTACCGATAATACCAATCAGATGATTAGCCGCTTGCAGTCTTCTATTAGACAAATGGCAGATGTAGCAACAGCCGTTGCATCTTCTTCCGAAGAACTAACCGCAGTTAGTAAAGAAATGACCGAAAACGCTAAACAAACAGCAGAACAAGCAACTTCAGCCTCAGCTTCCGCAGAACAAGTCAATCAAAATACAATGACAGTCGTGACTGCTGTAGAAGAAATGGATGCCAGCATCCGCGAAATTGCCAAAACTGTCGCCGAAGGTGCAAAAGTTGCCAATGAAGCAGTGAAAACAGCCGATCGCACCAATGCGACAATAGATAAACTCGGTCAAAGCAGCATTGAAATTGGCAAAGTGATTAAAGTCATTACCTCAATTGCCCAACAAACAAACTTACTAGCACTCAATGCCACAATCGAAGCAGCCAGAGCCGGAGATGCAGGCAGAGGATTTGCCGTCGTTGCCAATGAAGTTAAAGAATTAGCCAAACAAACAGCCAATGCTACCGAAGACATCAGTCAACGAATTGAAGCAATTCAGACCGATACTAAAGGTGCGATGGCAGCAATCACGCAGATAACTGACATTATTAACCAAATTAACGACCTGCAAAGCACCATAGCCAGTGCAGTCGAAGAACAAACAGCAACCACAAATGAAATCGCTCGCAATATAGCCGAAGCCGCCCAAGGAACCACAGATATTGCCAAAAGTATCGGGATTGTAGCTGTTAATGCTCAAACTACCACTATTGGTGCTAGTAATAGCTCAGAGGCAGCTGCTGAGTTAGCCCGGATGGCTGTCGATTTGCAGAAAGTCGTCACGCAGTTTAAGTATTGAAGGGAGTAGGGAGTAGGGAATTGATTACTCTGTTAACTCTCTGCGCCTTTGCGCCTTCGCGCGAGACATTAAATTATTCTTAAAATTTACACCATGCCAAAAATTCGGGTGCTAGTTGTGGATGACGCGGTGGTGGTTCGCAGTCGCGTCAGTAAAATTTTAGCCAGCGATCCGCAGCTAGAGGTCGTAGGGGTTGCGGCTAATGGTCGCATTGCCTTAGCTAAAATACCTCAAGTTAATCCCGATGTCGTGATTCTGGATGTGGAGATGCCAGAAATGAACGGTTTAGAAACCTTGGCAGCCCTGCGGCCAATTTATCCACACTTGCCAGTCATCATGTTTAGTACATCCACATGGGCTGGCGCAAGTGCCACCCTCGAAGCTCTCTCTTTAGGTGCTTCAGATTATGCCACTAAACCCAGTAATCTAGGGAGCGTGGAGGCCGCCAACCAACATATCCGCGAGGAATTAATTCCTAAAATCAAGCTATTCGGTGCAGGAATTACGGCATTTTCTCCCTCAAGTGCAGTTTATTCAGTCGTTCTGTCCACCCGCACCAAAATAGAACCAGTGGATGTGGTTGCCATTGGGGTGTCTACGGGAGGCCCAAACGCCCTTGCGATACTGTTGAGTGAAATACCAGCAGATTTTTCAGTTCCCATCCTGATTGTGCAACATATGCCACCAATGTTTACCAAGCTACTAGCCGAAAGATTATCTTCTAAGTGTCAAATTCCTGTAGAGGAGGCGGTTCCTGGAGTTGTATTAAAACCTGGACAAGCCTGGATTGCCCCAGGAGATTTTCATATGATTGTCCAGCGTAATGCAAATGCAGTGCAGTTGGCGCTTCATCAAGCTCCCCCGGAAAATTCCTGCCGCCCTTCAGTTGATGTGCTTTTGCGTTCAGTTGCTCAGGTATACGGTGCTGCTGCGATCGCTGTTATTCTCACGGGTATGGGTCAAGATGGTTTGCATGGTTGTCGATGTATCCGTGAAGCAGGTGGACAGGTATTAGCGCAAGACCAAGCTAGTAGTGTTGTGTGGGGAATGCCTAGTTTTGTCGTCAATGCTGGGTTAGCAGATCAGACTGTTCCCTTGAAGCAAATGGCAGGTGAAATCATGCAACGCCTCCATCCTGGCAAAAGGTTAGGTCTGTGATGAAACAGACTACCTGTATCAGTAGTATTGATTTTGACTATTTGCGAGCATTAGTTCAACAGCATTCAGCCGTGGTCTTGGATGGCCATAAAACTTATTTGGCAGAGCTATATTTACAGCCAATTGCCGAAGCGGCAGGATTTAACTCAATTACCGAGCTAATAGCTTATCTGCGACATCAACCATTGAGTGACCTGCATATTCAAGCGATTGAAGCAATGGTGACGAATGAAACATCTTTTTTTCGGGATACTTACCCTTTTGAAGCCCTGAGACAATTTGTATTGCCAGAGTTGATCAAAAAACGGAGAATAGAGCGATCGCTTAATATTTGGTGTGCTGCCTGCTCTCATGGACAGGAACCCTATAGCATCGCCATGCTCATTCGAGAATATTATCCCATACTGAATAATTGGTCTATACAGATAATAGCTAGCGACTTTTCTAGTAAAGTATTAGCCCGTGCTAAAAAAGGCCATTATAACCAGCTAGAAATCAAGCGCGGGCTACCTAAAAATTTTCGAGAAAAATACTTTCAACAGCAAGAACGTGAATGGCAAATTAAAAATGAAATCCGCCAAATGATTGATTTTCATCAGATAAATCTTGTCCATTCTTGGTCATCTCTACCCAATCTTGATATTATCTTTCTCCGCAATGTTTTAATTTATTTTGATATTCCTACTAAGAAAGCCTTACTCAAAAAAGCTCAACAACAATTAAGACCCGATGGCTATTTATTTCTTGGTAGTGGTGAAACAACACTCAACCTCAATGAATCATTCGAGCGAGTTCAATTTAACAAAAGTATTTGCTATCGCTTGCATCACCAAGCCCCGTTGGGGCAGGTGTAGGGTGTGGGGTTTAGGGTGTAGGGGATATATAGCCCCAACCACCCTTGGGTCAGAAGCCCCGTCTTCTTCAAGACGCTTGCGTTGGAAGTGGTCAGAATCCTCTTCCAACGCCATCCTCACACCCCACACCCTACACCCTGTTCAAAGGTATAATCAAAATCCCTGAAACAAAATTGCTGTTAAGGTGCTAATGTCTGTAAGTGTTAAAAAAGATTTATCTTATTTAGTAAAAATACTTAAAACTTAACAAGCTAGGATTACGGCGATAAATGCTGTAGTAATTTATTTTCAAGACATCCGGAAACAATGAAGTGATGTCCGAAATCATATATAAGGACTTACTAAGTAACCAGCTTATGAGCCACTACATGATCGGTAAAGTACTACAGTCACGGTACCAAATCGTTGACAATCTGGGTGCAGGGGTATTTGGGCAGACATATACTGCTATAGATATAGACTACCCAGAAAATCCTAAATGTGTTATCAAACAGCTAAAAACTAGCAATTTTCAAACCAGCTATTTAGACACATTAAGGTTATATTTTCTTACAGAAACGGAAACTCTTAAACTTCTGGGTAGCCATTCACAAATCCCCAAACTTATCGCCTGTTTTGAAGAACATGAGCGGCTCTATCTGGTACAAGAGTTTGTCGAAGGACATGATTTAACAGCAGAACTGCCAATTTATCAACAATGGGGCTGTCTGTGGACTGAAAGCGAAGTTGTGGAATTTTTAGAGGATGTCTTAGAGATTTTAAACTTTGTGCATTCTCAAGGTGTGATTCATTGTGATATCAAACCTGAAAACTTGATTAGACGTAAATCTGATGGCAAGCTAGTTTTAATTGATTTTGGTTCTATCCAGTCAGCCAATATTGGCATAGATGCAGAATTTCCTATCGATTGGATTCCTGTGACTTCTTTGGGTTACATCCCACCAGAGCAATTTATTGGTCAAACACGACCCAATAGTGATATTTACGCTTTGGGGATGATTGCTATTCAGGCGTTGACAGGTTTAGAACCACTACAATTTAAAGTTGATCCTTATACTAATGAGATTCTGTGGCTTTCTCCAGACACACCAGTTAATGATTATTTAGCTGCTATACTCAGCCGGATGATCCGTTATGATTTTCAAGAACGCTTTCAGTCTGCTGCTGAAGTGTTGCGGATCATTAAACAAATGAAAGGCGAAATGCCACTGGAAATTTTGCCAACACAATACAATGAGCCATTAGCAGCAGAACGTGCAAGTAATACTGCGTCGCCAAATCAGACTGCGGAAAAATTATCACCGCTATTAACAACTATGAAAATAGGACTAGCGGCTAATTCTTTATTAATGGGATTTGGTGTTTATTCTTTACTGAGCAATTCGCCAGCATATTCAGAAACCGAAACTTTATATAGAGCCACCGAAAATTATCAAGCCGGGGATTTGCAAGGTGCGATCGCGCTCGCTAAATCAATTCCTTCCTACAGCAATGTTTACCCAGACGTTCAAGCCACTATTCAAGAATGGCAACAACAATGGCAACAAGCTGCGGAACAATATTTATTAGCAGAAACAGCTTTCAATGAAAGTAGATGGTCAGATGTGATGAAGGCTGCTAATCAAGTTCCAGACATTTTATATTGGCAAACTAAAACAGATAAACTAGTTCAGCAAGCACGAGTTAATATCGAAAACCAAACACAAAGTTTATTAGCAAAAGCTTACGAAAAAGCCGAAGCTAGAGATTTCTCGACCGCATTAGATTATCTGCGCCAAATTCCCGAAGAAAGTTCGGCTGGTGCTGTAGTGCAAAAAAAATTAGCTGAATACAATCAAAAACGTCAGATTAGAGCAGCTTACTTTTTACAAAATGCTTATAAAAAAGCAGCTTTTGGTGACTTTGATAGTGCTGTGCGCTATTTACGCAAAATCCCTAAAGATACTACTGTGTATGCTCAAGCTCAAAATAAACTGCAAGAATATACTCAAAAGCAACGTATCCAAACTCAAAGTCAAAATTTAGCTTTTAGCTTGGTTTATCCTCAACAAAACTCAAATAAATTGGTGAATTCCCATTTTGAAACTCACCTGCAAGAAGTAAATATTCGGTAGTATGGGAGGTAACGTATAATTCTTTACGAACTTGAAGAAAGATTTGGGCTAGAGTTAGTTAGTAATACTGATTTTTTTCCTGAGTGGATAGAGAATTTACCATTAATATCAGATATTGAAAAATCATCTTTAGAACGAGTAAAAAGTAATTATTTAAATTTAACCAAACGCCGTTTCATGTCAGAAGAGGTAGTGAAGATGGTAGTACTGTCTCCACTGCTTGATTTAGCTGGCTTTTATCAACCTACTTTCGAGATAGAAACAGAAACTTCCACTGAAATTTCTGCTGTAGATGAAAGAGTTATTGTTAAAGGTAGTATTGATATTTTAGTTGTAAATAAAAAACTTTGGATACAGGTTATTGAATCTAAAAGTACTAAATTTGATGTAATATCTGCACTACCTCAAGCACTTGCATATATGCTCGATACTCCCAATGTTGAAAAACCAACTTTTGGGTTGCTTGTCAACGGTAGAGAGTTTGTTTTTATCAAACTAGTTCAGGCACAAAACCCAAAATATGCACGTTCTGATGCTTTATCCATAGAAAAATTAAATGAACTTCAGCAGGTTTTAAGTGTACTCGAAAGATTCAGTGAATTAATTTAATTGTAATCTTTTCAACTCATATTATTTATGAAGTGCCTGTTGAAAAGTCTTAATTGCTTCGACATGATTCACCATATTAATGCAACGTAACAATAAATCCAGGTCGATTCCTTTGACCTCTTCACTATGGGAAAGTTTTTCATAGTAAAGTCCGTCATCTTTGGAACGCAGATCATAAACTTCTAACACACCATCTTCCCAAAACCACACTTCAGGAATTAACAGCCGCTTGTATGCCTCTAATTTGTTAATTCCGCCACTGGTAAACACCACCTCTATTGCCAAATCAGGACGCACTCGACCAGGTGCAAGTTTATAAGATTCATCCGCTTCTCGCTTGACAGCACCTGCTTCACTTTCCAAGGTCATGGAACCTGTTGGAGTAAAATCGAATCCTGCCACAAGCAAATACAGTTCCACCAATGCAGCAATTCTCTTCTTAACTGTTTCGTGGGGTTCTCCTGGCATTCTTCTGATCTCCAAAACTCCATCTAAGAAAGACAGCCGATATCCAGGGCGGTCTAGCAACTGTTCAACTGCTTTGAATTCTCTCCAAGTTAACCCCTCGAACAACAGAGGTGATTCTTTTGTGGGTGTTGCTGTTGCTGCTGTGGTCATGAAAGTCTCCAGTCTGTTTCCAGATGAAAAATATTTCTGGCTGATACCAAGTTGCAATCATATTTAATATTTGTATCTCCTCTGCACCTCCGCTCCCCTGCCCCCCTGCCTTCCTCAACTAGTATTTTTGAACGCAAATCTGTATGAGGAGGGTAGTTTGTTTATTTTAAATCTACTTTCAGGTTTCAGCGTTGACCTCTATTATTATCAGGGCTGGGAATGATGGGTACAATTATTGGTTTTGGTTTGTCAGCCTGTAGTTGACTCTCGGCTTGGTTACGGCCATCTATGGCTTGTTGATAATCTGATTTATATTTAAGAGCTTGATTATAAGATGCGATCGCCTCTTGATATCGCTTTAAATTTAATAAAGCATTGCCTCTGCTATACCAACTTTCGTAATGCTCTGGCTGATAACGTACTGCCCTATTATAGGAAGCGATCGCGTCTTCGTATTTCTGTAAATTATATTGAGAATTACCTAAGCTATACCACAGTTGATAGTCGTTGCGTTTAATAGTTGCGGCTTTATTATAAGCAGTAATTGCTTTATCGTATTGTTGTGTTTGATGATATGACCAACCAACATTATACCATGCTTGATAGTTACTGTTATCATTTTTAATAACTTGATTAAATGATTCTATTGCCTCAGGATAGCGTCGTAATGTAATCAGAACATTACCTCTAGATAACCAAGCTGGATAATAATTTGGTTGATATTGTACTGCTTTATCATAAGCTGTAAAAGCATCTTCATAGCGGTTCAAATTTACTAAAGCATTGCCACGATGATACCATGCTTGATAATAGTCAGATTTAATTTCTAGAGCTTTATCGTAAGCTGCGATCGCCTGATCATAATTTTTTAAATTTTGCCATGCCAAGCCTTTACTATACCAAGCTTCAACATAATCTGACTTTAATTCTATCGCTTGTTCATACGCTTTAATTGCATTATCATACTGCTTTAATTGGGTGTAAACTTCCCCTTTAGCATTCCACACTTCTGGATAATCATCTTGTAGTTGTAAAGCTTTATCAAAAGCTGCGATCGCTTCTGGATATCGTTGCAATTTTTGTAAGATAAAACCTCTACCGCTCCAAGCTTCTACGTAATCTGGCTGAATTTGAATCGCTTTGTCATATGCTGCTAATGCTGCGGGATATTGCTTTAATTTAAATAACGTATTACCTTGACCATTCCATCCTTGAGCATAATCTGGTCTAAGTTCAACTGCTTGTTTATAACTGGCTAACGCATCTTGATAGCGTTGCAATTCAAAAAAGGTATTTCCTTTTTTAGATAATTCTATGGCATTATTTGCATTAATATTATTGATAACAAATAAAGATGTGGCTCCAGCCATTCCTGTTAAAAACACTGCTAATAATAACTTTACAATTAAATCTTTTTTAGGTTTGCTAGCTTTAATATTCTTAGCTAATAAATTTGTATTTAAAGCTATAGTTTGAGCATTAGGTTTATTTAAATCTTTGAGTGCTTGCAATGCTGCTGTTGCTGAAGGGTAGCGTTGCCGAAAATCATAACACACCATTTTATTTAAAAATCTGACAAATTCTGGCGATATTTGAGCTTGATTTTCCCAAATAATTTCATTAGTTTCAGTATCTTTTTCTAATTGCTCAGGTGATATACCAGTTAAAGCTTGAATACCAATTATGCCGACAGCATAGATATCACTGCTAAATTTTGGTGTACCATGAGCTTGTTCTCCGGGGATATATCCAGGAGTACCAATAGCAACAGTAGATTTAGTTTGCCCTTCAGGAGTAATCACTTGAGTAGTGATTTGTTTTACAGCACCAAAATCTATTAAGATTAACTTGTTATCTGAGCCACGCCTGAGCAAATTTCGCGGATTAACATCGCGGTGAATCACATTTTGTTGGTGAACAAATTCTAAAATTTCCAAGATTTCTTGTAACAGAGAAATAACCAATTGTTCACTCAATGTTTCTCCTAAAGCTAACTCTTTACTCAAGTCATGACCTGGAATATATTCTTGCACAAGATAAAATTCGGCATTCTCTTCAAAATACGCTAATAGTTGGGGAATGCGATCGTGAGTGCCTAATTTATAAAGTACTTGAGCTTCTGTCTCAAATAAACGCCTAGCTATTTCTAAAGTTGCTGTATCGCTTGATTGGGGTTTGAGTTGCTTCACCACACATTGCGGCGTTCCAGGCAATTGGGTATCATAAGCGACAAAGGTTTCCCCAAATCCTCCTCCTCCCAAGTGGCTGATAATTTGGTATCTTCCAACAAGCGTGTTTCCCAGCATCTCGTTTGCCTAGTTAAATGCAATCTGTCTCCAATCTTGCCACAGGGGAGCGGGAAGCAGGGGAGCAGAGGAGCAGAGGGGAGCCAGTGCGTTGGGCGGCTCTGCCGACTTGAAGCAACTGGCGTGCAGGGGAACAGGGAGACATGGGTTTATTAAATGTAAATATTGAAGTGTGCGTGTCAGGAAAATTAATGTTTCTGCCGGCAGCCTACTGACAAACTTTGAGTATTCTTTCCTTCACAAAAAGTCACAATTGGGTAGAATTGGTTAAAGTAATCTCTGCCCTTGTGTCAGTAAAACCATGCAGCTGAAACTCAGTGCATCTCGTCTACCCTTTGCACCTCTATTATTAATTGCTCCCTTTTTCCTGTGGGGAACAGCAATGGTAGCAATGAAAGGAGTAATACCTCATACCACACCCTTATTTATGGCTGGTGTGCGCTTGCTACCAGCTGGAGTGTTAATTTTGGTCGCCACTACACTTATGGGTAGACCCCAGCCGCAGGGTTGGAGGGCATGGTTATGGATTACCTTGTTTGCCTTGATTGATGGGACACTATTTCAAGGCTTTTTGGCAGAGGGATTAGTCAGAACTAGTGCTGGGTTGGGGTCGGTGATGATTGACTCGCAACCTTTAGCTGTGGCGTTGCTATCGCTATGGTTATTCCAAGAACATATAGGTTTTTGGGGATGGCTAGGACTTGGTTTAGGAGTTACAGGTATTAGTTTAATTGGTTTACCAGATGAGTGGATTTTCCATTTGTTGGGTACAGAAGGAAATATCACAATTGGTAGCTGGCAAGATTTGTTTGCTAGTGGTGAGTGGTTAATGCTGTTAGCTGCGTTATCGATGGCGGTGGGAACAGTATTGATTAGATTTGTCAGCCGGTATGCTGACCCTGTGAGTGCTACTGGATGGCACATGATTTTAGGTGGGTTGCCATTATGGGGAGTTTCAGCATTTACAGAATCTCAACAATGGCAAAATCTGGTGACATCTGATTGGGTGGCGATGGGATATGCCACAGTATTTGGTAGTGCGATCGCTTATGGTTTATTTTTCTATTTTGCTTCTAGTGGTAGCCTGACTAGTCTCAGTTCGCTAACTTTCCTTACGCCTGTCTTTGCCCTATTATTTGGCAATCTCTTCCTCTCAGAAATGCTCAGTCCGTTGCAGTGGATAGGAGTTGGATTGACATTAATCAGCATCTATCTCATTAACCAACGCGATACCTTAGGGGCAAAAAACCAAACGGTAAATATTCCCGAAAAAACCGCTACACAGCAGCCACCTATTTTAGAAGCACAAGCGAAAAAGCTGAATTCCCTAACTGTACAAGTCAGAGAATCTGAGACTGAAACTTTATCATAATTGCTGAATCAAGGAAGGGCGAGAAGAACTAATAGACTTCTTGCAGAAGTCGGGAAAAGGCGAAAGGTTCTGTATTTTGCCCTTTCCCCTTAACCTTTACCCTTTTCCCATCTCTTGCAAAAAGCAATGAGTGCAAGAGGTTTAATAACAAATGACAAATAACCATCAACTACCAACCTAAGAATTTTCTGTCACTTAGCAAGTTAACATTTAGACATAATGAAAGTTATTGTGGTATGTATGAATAACTTCAAAAGCACGTTCAGGCTGAAACTTGCAATATGAGGCTGTGTCCTTCCTCCATCTTGATATTTAGCTGTTTTACTTGTGTGGGTTTGTATCCCATTCATTCAAGTACAGCCGCATCTAACCCCGCGTCTGGAGAAATTGCTCAAGTCAATTCTCAGCAGTCGGCGAAACCAGCTGTTCTTAAACCCAGTAGTCAAGGGACGGATGTGCAGAGATTACAATCCAAGTTAAAAGATTTAGGGTTTTACAAGGACGCAATAGATGGAAAGTACAGCGCAAGTACGCAACTTGCTGTATCTCAATTTCAAAAAGCGCAAAATTTAAAAAGAATAGATGGAATTGCTGATAAGGCAACTCAGGCGAGGTTACAAGCAGCCCTTTCATTAAAAAATCAGTTTCTTATCTCTCCTATTGCTGCTTCTATTAGCCCAAATCCTCAATCAAAAGCTACAGCCAAGCCTCAGCAAAAAGGCTTTTTTTGGTGGTCACTGCTGGGGCTGGCATTTTTGGGAAGTGCTGGCGCACTCTTATTTTTATTCAGAAAGCTTCGTCATTTCAAAAAAGTATCATATCCAAATTCAAACACTCTAGCTTTGAGTGCAGCTAATGAAAACCTAGCTACACCATCATTATCAGAATTGGAAAATACACCAAGTCAGGAAAATACGGCATCTGAAACTAGTTCACAAGCACAATCATCACTAACTCCGACAGTGCTACCAATAGAAAAAACAGCCCGTTTGGCTAAACTGAATATTGTTGATGAGTTAATTAAAGACTTAGAAAGTGCCGATCCTACAAAGCGGCAGAAGGCGATTTGGGATTTAGGGCAACAGGGAGATTCACGGGCAATTCAGCCTTTAATGGACTTGATGATTGATGCAGATTCGCAGCAACGTAGCTTGATTTTAGGAGCATTATCAGAAATTAGTACTCGCGCTCTCAAGCCAATTAACCGTGCGTTGGCAATCTCTCTGCAAGATGAAAGCCCACAAGTACGGCAAAATGCTATCCGTGACCTAACTCGTGTCTATGATATGATGGCCCAAATGAGCCAGATGTTGAGCCACGCAGTAGAAGACCCAGATGCAGAAGTGCAAGCAACAGCAAAGTATGCTCTATCTCAGATGAAGAAAGTGCGTGGCTTACCCAGTCAACCAAATTTACCAGAAGATCATCAAAAAGATTCAGGACAATCAGATTTATAAATATTTCATCTGAATTTTGATACTGGTATTGGCACCTGCAATAAAAACAGCAGCTTCGCTAAATTTAGGCGCACTGTTACGAATTTCTGGGTTTTGGGAAAATCCAAAGCCTTCGAGAGGCATACCAAGATCATTAAGATTAACCTTGAGGTCGTTATTTTCGTCGTGCATGACAGCGACGGCGTAGTTACCTGCTTTTAAGTTCGTGAAGGTCAATGTTACAGGCGTGTCAGTAATTTTGCTACACTCTCTTTGCAATACGCGATCGCCATCGCCAGGAAATCCTTGACTGCTATTATATATGCTGGCGCAGACTTGCCCCTGTTTGTTTTTCAAACCATCAATTTCTATGGTGAGATTACCGTCAAAATTTGCCATAGCATTCGATGGCAAGGCAAAATTTCCCAAACTTGCTAGCATAATCATGCTCAATTTCAATCTTCTGGTCATAAAACTTTTACTGGCTAAAACAAATACTAATAAAGTTAGTGCAGAGTTATCCTGACATAATTTAGTTAAAATTTGCAAGCTTTACTGAAAATTCGGAGCTGTTACCGGGATTGTAATAATAAACTCAGTGCCTTTTCCTAAAGTGGATAGACAGTTTAATTGTCCACGATGTTTTTCCACAACAATTTGATAGCTAATAGATAATCCTAAACCTGTCCCTTTCCCGACAGGTTTAGTAGTAAAAAATGGATCGAACAAATGCTTTTGAATGTCTTCTGCAATGCCAATACCATTATCGGCAATGCAAATTTTGACGTATTGGTCGTTGGTAAGTTCGGTTCGGATGCAAATTGTCGGGTTATTCTGTGGTAAATTACACTTTAAACTTGAAGATGGAAAATTCTCAACTAGAGCATCAATAGCATTCGCTACAATATTCATAAATACCTGGTTGAGTAGTCCAGGATAACATTCTATCAAGGGTATGTTTCCATACTCTTTCACAAGCGTAATTCTTTTACCGTTGATTTCTTCTTTGAAACGACTGCGTAAAATTAGTAAAGTGCTATCCATACCTTCATGGATATCAACTATTTTTTTATCAGCTTCATCAAGGCGCGAAAAATTACGCAATGATTTAACAATCTCTTCGATGCGATCGCATCCATATTTCATGGACGCTAGCAAATTAGGAAAATCTGCTGTTACATAATTTAGATCAATTTCGGAAATTTTAGCTTGAATCTCTTGAACTGGCTTCGGATAATGTTGTTGGTATAAGCTAATTAACTCTAGTAAGCTTTCTGTATAATCAATGCTATGGACAATATTACCTGCAATAAAGTTAACGGGATTATTAATTTCGTGGGCAATACCAGCAACTAGTTGTCCCAAGGCTGCCATTTTTTCATTTTGTAGTAGTCGGGTATAGTTGTGTTGTAAATCTCGAAAACCTGCTTTAGCAATTTTTGATTGTTCTTCAACCAGTTGTAGTTTAGTTAGAGTGAGAGCATAAATTTGAGAGTAAGCTAACAATAGTTGATGAAAGTCAACTAATCCGTATTTTCCTGATGAGGTTGCTACTAAAATTGGCTCATAAACTAAATTGAATGATCTCTGTAATGCTTTTTTAGTCGCTTCGACAATTGGGAATTCTCCAGGTAGCATTAGAAAGTCTGGCTTCAGAAAATTATATAGGCTTTTAAGTGGTCGTCTAGAGAATAACCCAAAACTATAGGGACGACTCATATGTTCAAAAAACTTCTGCCGTGAAATCATTCCCACAAAGCACTGATTTCTAGTTACGATGATTCCTGGGAGTAGAGGCTCTTGTTCAAAGAGTTTAATTAACTCACCTCCTGGGCATTGTAGCTCAATCTGAACTTCCCACATAGGTAATTCTTGTAGGCTTGATTCTAGTTGCAAGTTCAGATTGTTAGCATTGGTCGTGCTATGCATAGCCAGCATAATATCAATCCTTTGCCCTTTAGATAATGGTTTCAAAGCAGAAGTATAAAAAAGTGGTACTGCTAGATTTATTTTTCCCAAAAAGTAATCATAAATCTTTAGGCTGCTTGAGCAAATTTATAGATTCTAGCTGGTTTGGTGGTGAGTGCGATCGCTGTCCAATAAAAGCGAATTTACTGACTTTAGTTAATCCAAATTTAACTTTAATTTAACCTGATTGCTTAACAAGTTTTTTTGCTCATACCAATTCTCTATAAACTTGCACTTAATTAGTTTCGCTCTTGCTTGGAGTTCTTGGCGGTTTGTTGATAAATATTTAGTGCATCTTTACGTAGAAATGGTATCAAAAGTAAACAACAGCACTTTGATAAGCTCAACATGACAATACTGTTTATTTATGGTTGTATAGTTGGAGTTCTGTAATTCTTAAATTCTAATTGCTGAAAAAGTTCATTAATGAAATCGACAATTTTACCTGCACCCTTAAAACCTGGCGACTTGTTACGAGTTATCGCGCCTAGTGGTGCTTTGCGAGAGTTTGATGCTTTTAATCGGAGTATAGAACTTTGGCGATCGCGTGGTTATCGCGTCGAAATTAGTTCTAATATTGACCAAAGTTGGGGCTATTTAGCTGATAAAGATGAAATGCGCCGCCATCAGTTAGCTGCTGCTTGGCAAGACCCTGATTGTAGCGGAATTCTCTGTGCTAGAGGCGGTTTTGGTAGCACCCGCATTTTAGAAAGTTGGGATTGGCAAACCAACTCCACAGATCCCAAGTGGCTGATTGGCTTTTCTGATATTACCGCCCTGTTGTGGAGTCTGTACAAGGTCGGGATTTCTAGCGTTCATGGGCCTGTACTGACGACTTTTGCCAATGAACCAGATTGGTCAATCACTAGATTGTTTAATTGGGTAGAAGGGCGATCGGTAGACACTCTCAAAGGTTGTGGCTGGGGTGGGGGTGTGGCGACTGGGATTTTGCTTCCTGGGAATTTGACTGTCGCTACTCACTTGTTAAGCACACCACTGCAACCTGATTTCGAGGATGTGATTTTGGCTTTTGAAGATGTGACAGAAGCACCTTATCGCATTGACCGGATGTTGACACAGTGGCGTTTAAGTGGACTTTTATCACAAGTGCGGGGAATTGCTTTAGGTGGTTTTACTCGTTGTGAACCCCCAGCAAACGTACCTAGCTTTAGTGTAGAGGAAGTTTTGCGCGATCGCTTGGGTGATTTAGGTATTCCGATTGTCTCTGATTTACCCTTTGGTCACGGCGAACAAAATGCCACATTACCAGTAGGCGTACCAGTAATTTTAGATGGCGATCAAGGAATATTAGATGTTGTTCAGGATAATAGTTGATTGATTAGCTAATGCCCATAGACAGACAATTTTTAATCTCATACCAATTTGAAAAAAGAATGCGACACATAAATAAGACCCCTCCCCAACCCCTTTCAAGGGCAGGGTGCCGTCAGGCGGGTGGGGTATCCGTCGCAAACATTATTTGAATTGGTATCACTTAACTTCCGCGACAAAAACGCGATAACTTTTTCATGTTCTCCTGTTGGAGGTGGCATTTCAAAAAATACTCCTCTATGCAATTCATACCATTTATTATCATTAGGATACCATTCGATAAATTCATCAAATGTTATGGGTTTGGTTAAAGCTTGGCTCATAGTTTTTTGTTTGTGAGAAAGGCTAAAGCTAATTCTCTATATTGTAAAACCCGCTTACAGGAACGGTTTAATCTCCTGAGCGGGTTATAAAAATTGAGTTTTGTAAATTGAGCAATAACTAACGCTTGATTTTGGACTTAGACGTTATTACCCCAGCAACCGAGTTATACCACTTTCAAATCGGGATACTCTGCTAGCAAATCATCGGAAGTTAAGGTATCGCCTTCAGCTTGAGGAGTCCACAGCACTTCAATTGCTAACAGTTGCTCACTAGGAAGACTACCAATTTGCCGCAAAGCTTGGCGTAAGTCATCTGTGGTGTTGATAGTTGGGATTTCAAATCTGCCTAAGGTTGCTGCTAACAAAGTAACAATGATGTATTCCCCAGGGCCTTCGCTAATTAGACGTGTTGGGTTGTCCAGTTCACCACTAGAAGGCAATGCATCTTGAGTACGAGCTGCTTTTAGTTGGTTATTGAAATTAGAAAGAGTTTCTTCGCTAAATTTGCTGCGTTCTGCCAGTGCTAAACGGTTGAATTGACCTTCAGCAGAACTTAACTTTGCTTGTTCGGTACCACCGCCTGCATATACCCAATATTCAGGATGGCGGAGTAAAGCTAGGCTAGTTTCTTGTAAAACTTCTGCTCTGCCTTCGGGAGAGTTGGTATCAGCAAATTCGGCAATTTTGTTGAGTTCGGGTTGCAAATCACGGGCTTGAGCTAACAAACCAACTTGCAAACGAGTTACAGAAACATTCGGGTTGCTGCTGTAACCTACTTCTTCAACATCTCCACTGCTAGCACGACGGAAACTTTGGACTAAAAAGTTAGCGATCGCAATAAAGATTAAAATCGTAAATAGACCGCCAAATCCTCCGCCAATACCCCAAAACGGAAGTATGAACGGAAAGCCAAAACCACCGCCAGGATAGGGCGCGTAATATCCGCCACCACCAGGAGGTGCGTATGTGCGCGGTGTATAAGTACGGCTAGAAGGAACTCTAAACGAACCCCCGCCAATACGACCACCACTGCGGGCAGCTAACGCTCCGTCAGCATGACCTAGTGCTAAAGCTAAAACTAAGCCCAGGACAAAGACAGTTTTTAACAGAGGTTTGATTGTTTGTTGTATTTTTTTACGCATAACACAGTCGCTTGAAAAATTTTATTGCTGATGATTGCATCCTATGCTGGTAGGATTCTGCGGTATGTAGCTGATGCCAGCCCGCGACTAGTAAGCGAGTATTTAATTGGCAGTAGCTTTGTGTAACATCATTAAGTTGCTGCTACATCTTCAATTTACCGCGTCTTATCCTAGATACGCAGCAGACGCAGGAGAGATTTCTGTAGTAGATAACCGTACCTTACAACCTATGGGTTATCGTAGGAACTTTGGAATCAATTAATAATTTCCCTAAAATCTGGCGCAGGGGGGAAGTTAGGGGCTAGGAAGTAGAGGCTAGTATTTTTTACTCATAGTATTTCTGGGTGACACTGCGCTCAATCTAGCTTTTGGCAACGCAAAGGAACGCGGAGGTGCGCTGAGGTTTTATCGAAACAATTTGCTCTGTCCTAAAATAATTAGGCGCATCTTATAGAGAATTGGTATCACAACCAAATATGGAAAAATTTTTTCTCTAGCCCCTCATATTTATTGAACATTTTGGCTGCACTTAGTACATGGCTTAGGTTAATCTGTCGTTATTAACTATTTTTAGTATCTTGCATAGCTATTGTTCTGAATTTCCTTGGCTATAATTGCCCATTTATGTTTCGTAGATATTATTTGAATTGCCGTAATTGTTACCAAACTATATAATTAACACATACTTCATATAAATAAGTATTAAATCTCCATATTTAATGATCTAGAATATTTTTAAAGCTTGGTAAATACATTCACTCAAATAAGGATTGAGAAAAATGCTTCTCACAGCCCGATACAACAGAGTGGTAATTATGGATGCTGATATATTTTACCTGGATAAATTGATTAAATTTTGTAAAAAATATAGTAGTTTTTGGTTGACAACAACCAACGTTATTACTTTGTGAGAATAAATAAATTTTTCCACAGAATAAAATTTATTTATTCTCACAAAGCTGCAACTAATATATATAGGCAGTATGGTCTTTTTACAATGTATGTTGGTTAAAAGGCTTTCATCAGGGAAATTCGCTCTTACGGTAATAAATTTTCTAATGTAGCCATAGCAATAAATTGTTGCTCAACATATAGTAGAAATAGCAATAATAGGAATCAGGGGTTGAAAAGCAATTGGTTTATTAAAATTACTTGGAGTAAAAGTATCGCCTACAAAGTAGTCAGAAATTTATGAGTAGTAATTACTACCAATAAGTCAGTAAATGCTTTAATCTGGCTGTTGATGTTTCTGCGATCGCAAATTTTGAGTGGCAACATCAACCAGCAAAGGTGCAACCGAGTTGGTAACTGTGATTAGCTGCACTCTCACTTAACTTTAGCATTCATAATTACAAATTTTTAAGTTAAAGTTACCCAAGTTAACATGGAACATATTTCTCAACTAGCAACAACTGTCAGAGAAAAAGATGCATATCCAGATATTCTAGTTATATCGCGTTTGTTCTTACCAAAAGAGGCCGTTATAGGGGAATATCTCTATAATCGTTGTCTTCAAGATCCAGAGCGCGTAATTGTTTTAACTGCCAGTTGTGCAGGTGACAAAAAGTTTGATCAGACTCAACAGTTCCCTATCTATCGTTGGCCAAGTTTTCAAGACTGGCTAGGTAATTTTTGGGCGAACTTGTTTAAGCCACTGATTAATTTAGTCTCGTCATTTGTGCTAGCGATCAAACTTTATTTCCGCTATCACTATCGTTATATTGAATGGGGACATGGCTACGAATTTCCTTCACTTTTATTATTGAGCTATCTTTTACCTATCCGTTTTTTTATTTATTTACATGGGAATGATATTCGCTCTGGATTAGGCAATCCTGTGTGGCGATCGCTCTTTAAATTAACATTGACACGCGCCACTGGCATTGTTTGTAACAGTTCTTTTACAAGAGATTATTTAAGAAATAATTTCCGCTTACAAACCCCCACCCATGTAATTCATCCTGTAATGAGACCAGAGAAATTTGGTGTCAGTCCCAACCACAGCAATCTGGATGATTTACGGGTGCAGGTGCGTCAAACTTACAATATTCCAGAAACAGCAGTTGTCATCCTTTCTGTCGGACGGCTGGTAAAACATAAAAGCTTTGAGCGCGTTATTGAGAATTTACCGTTATTACTGACTATTGGAGTGGATGTTCATTACATCATTTGCGGTCAAGGCCCTTGTGAATCAGAACTGCAAACTCTAGCACAACGCCTGCGTGTAGATGGGCGAGTACACTTTGCTGGTTATGTCCCAGAAAGGGAATTAGCAGGCTACTATGCTGCTTGTGATATCTTTGCCATGCTGACTTTGAATGATGCCAAAGCTAGATTTATTGAGGGTTTTGGTGTGACATATTTAGAAGCAAGCTACTTTGGTAAGCCTGTAATTGCTTCGCGTAATGGTTCTGTGATTGAAGTAGTTAGTCATGAAGAAAATGGCTTACTAGTGAATCCTCAATCTGGGTACGAAGTTTTTCACGCCTTTAAACGCTTGTGTCAAGACCAGCAATTGCGAGAACAATTAGGTCGCAAAGGTAAAGAATTAGCTAGGCGCAAAACTCTTCACCGGATGCTTTATCAAGAAAATTAACCACCGCCAACAATGGTGACTACCTCCAAGCGATCGCCTGGTTGTACGGTAGTTTGTGACCAAAATTGGCGATGCAAAATTTCACCGTTATACTCCACCGCTACTAAGCGGGGATTAAAACCCAACTGTTGCAGTAAATCGGGTAAAGGAGTTTGGGATGAACAACTGCGCGTTTCCCCATTTACCTGAAGACTAATTTGCTCGGACATAAATTTTTGAAAAAGGGACTAGGGGCTAGTATTTTTAACTCAGCACTTAATTGTGTGTAATTTCTGGTTGTGGTTTGATCCGATTCAGCTGAGACAGTAAATATTGAGTGACTAGAGTTGGTTGTTCAGCCTGCATGAGCGATCGCACCACTGCTACGCGTTCGGCTCCGGCATCAATAACATCATTGATATTATTGGCATCGATCCCACCAATGGCAAACCAGGGAATAGAACTATTTTGGACGGCGTACCGGACATATTCTAAGCCAGCCGCAGCTTTACCTAATTTTGTCGGAGTTTCGTAAACAGGGCCGACACCGATATAATCGGCACCTTCCGCAATCGCCTTTTGCATTTCTTCCGCATTAGTGGTGGAACGACCAATTAAGCGCTGAGGCCCCAATAATTGCCGCGCCAGAGCGATTGGTATATCCTGTTGTCCTAGATGTACACCATCAGCATCTACCGCTAAAGCCAAGTCTACGCGATCGTTCATAATCAACAGTGCGCCGTAAGCATGACATAACTGCCTCAGTTTTGTTGCTTGTTCCAGCCGCACAGTATCATCAGTATTCTTATCGCGGTACTGTACCAGAGTCAATCCGCCTTTGAGTGCAGATTCTACCGTATCTAACAAAGTTTCTGACGGAGATGTTACCAGATATAAATGCGATCGCCACAGCAATTGATGTCGCTGATAACCCATCAAATTAGTTTCTAGGGTATAAACTCGATAGCGCATCTGCTTACAAGCTTTTCCCATGTTTGAGCTATGTAGCTTGCCGTATTCTTCCAACACCCGCAACGCTTCTTGGACACGGCAAAAGTTTGCTTGCAACAAAGACTTAATACCAGAGCGTTGTTCTTCTTGAGGGTGTGACAAATCCGTGCCAGCATCCCCTAGTGTATCTCGTGCCGCCCGTATTTCCGCCGTATGCCATTTAGCCAAGTCTTGTCGCAGGTATTTACATTCCCCAGCTAACTGGGCATTATTTAAACCAAAACGACACCACTCCTCGATGATGCGTAAGCCTTCACGAGCGCGGTCTAAATTAGCATCTAATATGCGGTAAACAATTTGCTGTATTTGCTCTTTTTGGCTATACGGCTCGACCATTACCACAACTCCATTAGTGCTTTTATCGTAACAGTCAGCCTCTTTCATATGTGCAATGTTTTTAGCATTATTAATTTATTAAGTAAAACGTATCAGGGATTAGTTACTGAGTATTAGATGCTAGGTCTTGGGAAGACTTTTTTCCCGTCCCTATTCCCTATTCCCCATTCCCTACTCCCTTCATTAATTACTTTGTCTTTAAAATAGCCAATAGGTCAATATTGTGGGTAACATTATCGACATATCAGTGTCTAAGGGTATAAGACTTTATTGTTCTTTCCAGGAGTCTTGTAAAAATGTTTTCCCCCATTATGTTTAGTCAACATCGTAGACTAGCACTCAAGCTTAGAGCTTCTGATAAACCACATCCATCTCTGGACTTAGCTATACTTATAGCTTTTGGTTACTCAGCTTTGCTTTGTACGGTTGGTGTGGGAGTGACCGGCTTAACGTTGCTGACGATCAACGGCAGCGTCGTTGCTCAGGTACCATCTATATCAGATCGAATGCCCCTGGGTGAAAGAACACTCTCTCAGGTTCATGCAGTGTTTGTCAACCCAAGTGTCGGAGATGACACAACAGGTAATGGTAGCGATCGCACCCCATACAAAACTATTACCCAAGCTCTGCGAGTTACCACAGGCAATACAGTTATTATGCTGGCTCCTGGTACTTACAGTACAGAAACAGGCGAAGTGTTTCCATTAATGCTAAAAGCTGGTATTTCCATTCAAGGAGATACAACTAACAAAGGCAGTGGAATTATCATTCAAGGAGGCGGTGCATACCTTAGCCGCAGCTATGGCGGGCAGAATGTCACGATTGTGGGCGCAAACCAAGCCGGATTAACAGGGGTGACAGTCACTAATCCGAATCTCCGTGGTTATGGGTTGTGGATTGAATCAAGCAACCCAGTAATTGCCGAAAATACATTTACAGGAAGTACTCAAGATGGAGTGGCCGTTAGTGGTAATGGCAATCCCACAATTAGTAAAAATTATTTTTATCGCAATGGAGCCAACGGCATCACCCTCAGTGGTAATTCTCAGGCGAAAGTGCAAGAAAATATCTTTCAAGAAACAGGTTTTGGGGTAAATATTACTCAAAATGCGGCTCCTATGGTCATAGGTAATCAAATTAAAGATAATCGGGCAGGAATTTTAGTCCAAGGGAAGGCGCAGCCGATTTTACGGCATAATGTCATTGAGGGTAGTAAAGAAGATGGTTTAGTAGCGATCGCCCAAGCGATGCCAAACTTAGGTAGTGCTACGGAGGCTGGTAGTAACGAATTTCGCAATAATACCCGCTATGATATCAATGCCAGTGCTGCCAAGCAAGCGATCGTAGCTCCTGGGAATACCCTCACTAGCGAAAAAATCGCAGGCAAAGTAGATTTTAATGCTCAAGCCCCCACTGTTGAAGATAATTCTCAACCAGCGACATCTAATAACATCATCCCTGTCACTACTTCGCGTGAAGAAATCAGCTTTTCTTCCCCTGAAATCACAACATCACCCAAAAATCCGATTGCACCTACCGATAACGCTCAACCTGCTACGCCTAATAACATCATCCCTGTCACTACTTCGCGTGAAGAAATCACTTTATCTCTCCCTGAAGTACCAAAAACCACCAATCCAGTAGCAAAACTACCCAGAAAGCCTATTGCGCTTAGATCTAATCCAAAACCACTCACCCCGCCCACTGGTGGATTCCCTGTTCCCAGCAGTTTAACTGCACAACAACCATTGCCTAAAACTCAAGTCACACCACTGCCAGTTTTGCAATCAGCATCACCACAGTTAAATTACGTGCAGATTAACCCGAACACCATCGAATTTGCTGCACCCAATTCTGATGTGCAACCTACTCAAGGTCAAGCATCAGCATTAACCATACCCCAACCAGCATCCAGCATTAGAGAAACTCCTTTACCAGTTCCAGATGGCAATGTTCCCCTCGGCAATACTCGCAATCTGCAAAAAGTCCCAGTTCCGCAAACTAATACAACTGCTTACAATCAAAGTTATTTGCAGTCTGTTAGAGGCGTGCGTTACCGCATCATAGTAGAAGTAACCAACGACCAAGAACAGGAATTAGTGAGATTTGTTGCTCCTGGTGCATTTTCCACAATCTGGCAAGGGCGGAAAGTTATGCAAGCTGGAGTATTTAGCGATCGCACTAACGCTGATGAAATGTTAAAAACACTCACCAGCAATGGCTTACGAACTATTATTGAGCCGTTAAATTAAATTAAAAATTGATCGATTTATAGGATTAGTATTTGATTTTTGAAACAAATCAGACATTGTTACTTGCCTTCTTTTGGGTTACCTATTGCCTGACTACACAAGTATATTCAGTAATCAAATCGGATTCCTATATCTGTATAGAAAAATGGCATCTACCTAAATAAGTTACCAAACAGCCTGTGTAAACAGGCTGTTTTTTTATTACTTGAAATTCTAATATGAGCAACCTTTATAAAATTAGCCATTTTAGAAAATAACAGTAATTTGTGATACCCCATTACAAATTATGGGAATACTAACCTCAGCGATGTAATCCTGATTTGCCAAGTGGTACTTAACCCGTGAAGAATACTGATGTTAGATATTCCTACAAGCTACCTCTACGTCTGTTTCTAATTGTACCCTTTGTCATCCAAATTTTTGGGGCTGTAGGACTTGTAGGATATTTCTCCTTTAAAAACGGACAAAAAGCAGTATCAAGTTTAGTTGGTGAAGTAATGCGTAGAAGTAGCGGTGCCGTAACTCAGCATCTTGATAGCTATCTCGCAACTCCCCACCAAATTAACCAAATAAATGCTGACATCATTCAACAGAAAAGGCTTGACTTACAGGATTTAAAAAGCTCTGGATACTATTTCTGGAAACAAGCTCAAACTTTTAAAAATATCAGTTGGATAGGTTATGTACTGCCTACAGGTAAAGGAGCCGGAGCGGGACGCTTGAAAGAAGGTCAAGATGCCTTAATTAATGAAAGTTATGCTCAAAAAGATTTCACTTACGCTACTGATAATCAAGGAAATCGCACCCAGTTGCTGTATAGCACTAATTATAATCCCTTAACTGATACTTGGTATGCAGATACAGTCAAAGCAGGCAAACCAATTTGGAGTCGAATTTATCCTAGTGAAGGGTTTGCTAGTGAAGGGTTGAATTTTGATGGATATGTAGCAGCTTCCGCTAATTATCCCATCTACGATCGTAACCAAAAGCTGGTTGCTGTGATTGGGGTAGATTTACTTTTATCAAATATTAGTGATTTTCTTCGGAATTTAAATATTAGCCCTAATGACAAAATTTTTATTATTGAACGGAATGGGTTATTAATTGCTAATTCTTTGGGACAACCAAATTTTCAGACTGTAAAGGAAGAAATAAAAAGACTTAAAGATACTGAAATCCAAGACCCATTAATTAAAGCCACAGCAAATTATCTAAAGCAAAAGTTTAGAAATTATCAAACAATATCAAAACACGAAGAATTGGAGTTTGAGTTTGCTGGCAAACGTTATTTTATCCATGTTACAAACTGGCGGGATCATTTTTCTTTGGACTGGATAGTAGTTGTTTTATTGCCAGAATCAGATTTTATGGAGCAAATTGATGCTAATAACCAAACTACTATTTTATTGTGTGGTTTAGCCTTAGGCGCAGCAACATTATTAGGTATGTACACTTCCAGATGGATTAGCAAGCCAATTTTAATTTTGAGCAAAGCCAGTAAAGCGATCGCATCGGGAGATTTAAATCAACAAGTACCAGCTAATAAAGTTGCAGAACTGGATATGCTTGCCTCATCTTTTAATAAAATGGCAGCACAGCTAATCTCAGCATTTAAAATTTTAGAACAAAATAATGTCGAATTAGAAAATCGTGTAGAAGAACGTACTGCTGAACTCAAACAAGTTATTACCGAACTTCAGCAAACCCAAGCTCAATTAATTCAGACAGAAAAAATGTCTAGCTTAGGCATGATGGTAGCAGGTATTGCTCATGAAATTAATAACCCAGTTAGTTTTATTCACGGCAACATAACCTATGCCAGAAGATATGTAGAAGATTTATTTAAATTAATAAATGAATATCAAAAATATTATTCAAATCCATCACCAGAAATAACAAAAATAATCAATGATATTGAACTGGATTTTTTAACATCAGACTTAACAAAAATTCTGGGTTCAATGGAATCGGGAACCCAAAGAATTACAGATATAGTTATTTCATTGAAGAACTTTGCTCGCCTTGATGAAGCTGAATTCAAAGCAGTTAATATTCATGAAGGCTTAGAAAGTACCTTAATGATTTTAGATCATCGCTTAAAAGGTATAGAGAGTAATTTTAAAATTACAGTAGTTAAAGAATATGAAGATTTACCTATTATAGAGTGTCATCCTAGCCAAATAAATCAAGCATTTATGAATATTATTGCGAATGCGATCGATGCACTAGAAGAAAAAAGTCGTTCAGTTACATCAGAACAAGGTTTCCCATATTCTAATTTTAAATACGAAAATCTGAATTCAAAATCCCCAATGATTTTAATCAAGACTCAGTTAATAAATGAAAAGAACGCAACAATTACTATTGCTGATAATGCTTTAGGGATGACAGATACAGTAGCTTCAAAGCTATTTGACCCATTTTTTACTACTAAATCTATAGGTAAAGGCACAGGCTTGGGTTTATATATCAGCTATAAAATTGTGGTAGAAAAACACAAAGGAAATTTAACGGTTAATTCTCTACCAGGGCAAGGATCTGAGTTTGTTATTACTATTCCAATAAACTAATTTTTAGTCAATCCTAGTTAATAATACTGTTGACTATTAGTACAAAAGGAAAAACACTAATATAAAACAAAATAAGCAATAAATATGATAAATAACCTAACAAATCAAAATAAAATCAACAGCAGTATTGCTAGTAAATCCCCTTGTATTTCTTACTACAATATGCGTAAATCTGCACGGATAATGCGCGATATAACTTTATGCTATTTCCCTATTTATAATTTAAATACAGTTGACTTTTTTCAGTATTATGCAATTTTAGGATTTATAGAAGCACTGATATATCAAGCAGACTTTGAAGTAGAGACTGAACAACATCAACAAATTCCACTTCAGAAATCTTCTTGTTGGTCAGCAAAACAAAGTATTATTTTGCAACTAGTAAAAGAACTTAATCTTGAACATTGGTCTATCAAATATTATGTAAATAAACTAGCAGAACTATGTGATCTGGAAACCAAGTTAGTCACAACCAAAATTTTTACTCATGCTGATATTTCTCAAATAAATGAGTTACGTTCTTCTGATTATCGACTTTTACACAGTCTTCTAATTCAAAGCTTAGGTAAAGATTACGATAAAGCCATCTTTGATGTAATGTGGCCTATCGAAATTGTTACAGAAATATATGATGATATTTATTCATACAATAGTGATGTCGTAGCTGGAGATTTTAATACTTATGATTTATTCGTAAAACTGTATGGGCAAGAAGCTCCAAAATTTTTAGAAGCAGAGATGGATCGCTATGAAAAAATGTTTTATGATATTGTTGCTCAATTACCTACATATTCTCAACAGCTTTTCCATTCTATTTGGGATCAAATGCAGCAGATTTACCCACGTCCAAAAATCCCTCAGCCAATCTATATTCATCGCCAAAAATAGAGTAGCTCAGGTTTTAGGTGAGTCTTCAATTTGGCAGTAACCTAAAAATCAATCGTCTAGCAAACTCATCAACGCTTGCAATTCAGGGTCTTGCGATTGGGATAACTTATATCGTAATTCTAAGATTTGATTTTCTAATGCTTCAGCTGTATAGACCATATTAGATTCTTGAGCTATTTTTAGCTGACTTTCTTTAATTCTGATTTTTCTCAACAGGTCGTTCACAATATCAACTGATTCACAATCTTGAGAAATCATAGTCTAACACCTATTAAAATTTTGAAAGTCAAGTTCAATTACTATTTGTTTTATCTAGGATTGTCGCTACGTTTGAATTTTGAAAAAAATTATACAGGGTTATGGCTCAGGCTAGCCATCAAGTTATTTTTCTTTAAAAAACTTGTTGATTCACAGCTTGCACCAAGCGACTGAAGTCGCGGCTACACGGACAAAACCCGCGAAGGCGGGTTTCAAACCTTTAATTTTTCGCGCTTTCAGGTGGTCACTGAGCTTGTCGAAGTGCGGACGTGCGTTTGTATAGCCGAGCGAATGGAATTCGCTGAGGCTAGGTGCAAGATGTGATAGCATTTCACCAAATAAACGACTATCGTCCTTCTGCCTTCTAGTTAAAATCGAGTTTCATAGTTTAATAAGAATAAACTTTCATTGTCTAAATTAGTTGAGCCACGTATGAGAATTTCATCATTGAGACGATAAAGTAGGTTGTATCGTAAAGATTCATCACTAGAGAAAGCTCGTGATAAAGAGACAGAAAAGTTACGGTTGATATTAAAAACGCCCTCTGCTGATAAATTGAGAACTGAAGATCTCCTGGATGCTTGATTAGTAGCAGGGGTAGGATATATGCGAAATTCATTAAAGCCAACAGCTTGCCCGATCGCAGTAATAGTTCCTTGCAAACCACCTAAAATAGTAGAACTGGCAAAATTAGTCAGCCCTTGTGCTGCATCTCCTGTTTGCGCGAAATTATTCAGAATTGAACCACCCAGCAAAGCTATGATTTCTCCACGGCTACGAGCAGGTTCACTCGTGAGTTCGAGATTGTTTGCTAATTCGCTCGCCCTACCTGTCGCCGTTGCTCGAACCCTAACGGTGCGTAAAGTCCCAAAGTTGTAAGCAGAAACATCACTAATTTCCCCAGACAAAGGTGATTCTAAAGTTCGATTGTTCGTTGGCGATGCTTCAGGTACAATCGCTAGCAGTCGGACATTTAAAGTCGGGTCAAGTCCTCCTTGGCTGGGAGTAAACTTTGCCGTGTGTTCATAGCCGCGTTCTAAGGTGAACTGTGTTGTAAATAAGTTGACTCGTCCTCCTGTCAGACGAATGGTTCCTTGGGGGAGAGGCTTGGCTAATGTACCGTTAATCGTCAAGTCACCTTTTGCCTGGAAGTTGAGTAGCGGTTGACTAAATGCGGCTCCTCCCGGTACAAAACCCAGTAGGGACTGCGTACCAACGCTAACGTCATCGCCTAAAATCAAGCGTAAATCTGTAAACTCCACAGGTAAGTTAGGCCTAGTTGCAGTACTAGTATTAGCTGCTGTTGTGGTTGTTGTTGCAGTACTAGTATTAGCTGTTGTAGCGTTATTCGCTTCTGATAAAGTTACTGTGGTAATTTTATTTGCTGTTGTGGTTGCTGGTTTTGAGCTAGCAGTGGCAGTTTTGCCAATCGTGACTTGACCATCTTTGAGTTCAATTTCTCCTCCAATTACAGGATTGAGTGCTGTTCCGCGAATAACGGCATCCCCACTAACACCACCTTTATACAATCCTGGAACTTCAAAATCTAGTTGTTTTTCTATTGAGACTGTGAGGGGATTTGATACAGTTTGCCCAGAAAAAATCGGTAGAATTCCTGAAGCAGTAATTAACCCCTCATTATAATTGCCCTGAAAGCCTTCAACATTCACCGTCCTACCATTAAATTGCACTGTCCCTGCGACATTAGTTAGTGGTTCTTGTAAGGCTTGAGCGCGAAAAGTCGCATTATTGAGTGTGGCATTTCCATTAATAATTGGCTGGTTAAGAGTACCGCCAACGTTGACATTCACCTGTCCTTGACCATCTACCCAACTAACTTGATTATTGGTCAGCAGGTTTAACAATGAAAGACCTTCATTGCTGACATTAGCGTTGATGTTAATTTGATTACTGGGTTGCACTGCTACAAACGGCAACGGAGCAGGTACGCTACCTTTAATGGTAACTGGTTGTGTCCCTGTTAACAGCAAAGTACTGTCAAAGTTCACACGAGCATCGTTGTAATCAAAGTTTACTTGGACTGTTTGTACAGGTTGTTGGTTTAATGTTGCATTTGCCAGCGACACTTGCCCATTAACTCTGGGGTCTTTTAAACTGCCTTGCAAATTAGCTACAGCATTTACTTGACCTGTGACATCTACAGGATATCTGTCTATGATGGGCTGAAAAAGTGATAAGGGTAAGTTTGCTACATTCAACTGTCCTGCTAGTTGGTCGGTTCCTAATTGTCCGGAAAAAGCGACTGAGCCTTGATTTATGCCAAGACTTAATGGCGATAGTGTAACAACACCATCGGCAAAGTTACCATTAGCAACGACTTGATTAATGGAATATTCACCCCATTGCCAGTTCGCACCTTGAAGATTAAAGCCAGCATTTAACCCCGTCTTCAAGGAACCACTGGCTGTAACTACACCACTCAAAGCACCAGTTAATTCTGCCAGGGTAGGTAAATTAGGTGCTTGTTTTTGTTCTTGTCGCTGTTGTTGGGCGAACGCATCTGTTTGTTTAGAAAAATATGCTAACTGCGTTTTTAAATCTGCATTGGGCAATCTCCGAGGTGTCGTGTCAAGTACCTCTGCACCAGCCAATGTTGGGGCTTCTAACCCACTACTCAAATCGCTAAAGTCAAATATATTAAGAGCTTGTAAGATTCTTTCTACTTTAGTTTGATTTAAGTTAGCTTGGACTGCAAATTTAGGGTCGTTTCCAGTTTGTAAACTACCACTGAGGGCAATGTTGCTGTCTCCTAAGCGCAATAGACCGTTACTTAAGCTAGCAGTGCCGTCAGCATAGTTGATATTACCGCGAAATTCATCGGCGGAAACTCTGGCAACACGCGGCCCAGCGATCGCTACATCACCATTCACGGCATAATTATTTAAATTAACCACTAAATTGCCTGAGAGTTGCCCTGCCAAAGGTTTCAATCTATTATTAGGTACAAAACTACTCACAAGAGCGATCGGAAACTGTTGAGCATTGATAATTAAATTATCTCCCTCGGTTCTGCCTGTAGTGACAGCCTCATCACGCTTAACTAAAAATGAGGTTGGGCGATAATTTGCATTTAAATTAACTGCTATCCTATCTTGTGTGCCAGCCAATTGCAGACTTGCTCCCTGGCCGCCTTGAAAATTGACATTCCCTGTTAAAAGCGGGTCAAATGTTAAGTTACTTACCTCGAAATTCTCTAGGCGGATATTACCATTGGCTTGCGGTGTATCAGGAGTGCCTGTAATTCGGCCATTAAAATCTAGTAACCCGGCTAGTTGAGTGTCTCCAGGGATTTTAAAACCAGTGTTTTGCAGATTGAAATTCTGGGCTGTGACATTTAAATTAAAGCCAGCAATTTGCGGTGTACCTTTTTGGGGTAATTGTACAGCGATCGCACCATTAGCACTAATTCCGGGAGTAGTCGCACGCTGAACAATAATTTGCTGTCCATTCCACTGAAATTGGGCTGTCAAGGGCTGTGCTAACTGCGCTACCCCTTGCGATGCGCGAATTTGCCCAGCCGCACGAATATCTGCAAGTTGGAAAGATGCGGTAGTTCCAGCCACCTGTACATTACTACTAAGTCTTCCTCTTAGTTGTGGCGAAAAACGATTGAGTGGAATTCCCTCAGCGTTGGCAAGCAGTTGCCAACGACCAGAATTCAAACTAATATCTCTGAGGTTAACTCTACCCCCTGCCACATTCAAGTTTGCCTGTCCTGAAGCTTGAATAGTCGTAGGTTGAAAAGAAGTAGTGCTTCCTGACAAATTCAACGCTGCATTGCGTAAAACTCCCTGGAATTGGGGCGGAATTTGACCAAAACGGTTCAATTGCAACTGTTGGGCATTCACAGAAGCTTGCCAACGTTGCTGTGCAACTCGACCACTGGCTGTGATTTTACCGCCTGCCACATTCAAAACAGCATTCGGGAAGACGATATTATTTCCTTGTTGAGCAATGACAACTTGCCCGGTGGTGGGATAGGTAGCAGCAGGTGCTTGTATTTGCGCGACTGTTCGCAGATTACCAAGAGAGCCAGTAACTTTTGCGTTTGCAGATACGATGCCCACTTTGATTGTAGATGAATTGTTGTTTGTTTTGGCGATCGCATCTCCTGGTAAATTTTGAGCTTGCACATTCAACAACACATTGCCTTGGGGTGCAAGTTGAAGTTGACCACTCGCTAAAATTTGCCCTCCGGCTGGCGGTCGCACTTGCACACTAGAAATATTCATTGCTAAAGGCTGTTTGCCAATAGCACCAGTAATTTCTGCCTTAGCTGAGATATTGCCAATATTAATTGGCGGCGTAAAGCCGTAGGTGCGGGCTAGTACATCCCCAGATACACCCTCAACTGCCACATTAAATTTTGCTTGATTCCCTAGTGTAGCTTGACCGCCGCCTGTGATTTGACCGCCTGCTGTGGGGACTAGCCTTAAATTTGAGACTGCAAGTTGAGTTCCAGCTTTAGATACCCCCACGCGAAAGTCAGTATTGACAGCTTGGAATTGTAAACGGTCAACTTGAATAGGTGTGATGTTTTTGGCTGTAATGTTGAGGACTGGCTGTTGCAGGGAACCTTGAACTTTAACGTTGGCTTGGACTGCGCCAGTAGCGACGACTGGTGACTTGACTCTAAAAGTGTCTAATAGATTTTTAGCCGTGACTGATTTGATTTGAGCCGCTAGGTTAAAACCTTTTTTAAGATTAACTTCACCATTGGCTACTAAAGGAACTTTACCAAAGTTTGTCGTGAGATTATTTAAAGCGATCGCCTCACCTTGAAATATTAATTGACCATTAGAATTAGAAAACCGTTGGGGAACATTTTGAATTTGAGCCGTAACCCCATTGGCAAAAGCTGTTCCGGTAATGGCTATATCTGACAGTTTAGGCGGAATTTTGACTGCTAAATCTGCATTTACGCGACCTGCTTGTAAAACAATGGGTAACTGAATTAATCGGCTGACATCAGATGCAAGTAACGTTTGTGCTTGAACTTTAAGATTAGTTTCTTGGGTTTTGGGTTGCGTTTCACCAGATATTTTTACTGTACCGCCTCTGGTAAGTTGCCCATTTATGTCATAACCAATCTCTTGGTTATCTGGTGCAAATCGAGCCACACCACTAAAATTATCTATGACTACCGAACCTTTTGGACTTGTAGGTGCAGGCGCGGGCAACAATTCCACATTCCCATCAATAAGACTCAGTGATTGCAACTGAGTTTGAATAACACCTTTGCCCTCTTGAGATTTCACTTGGGCTGTTACCCAACGCCCATCTTTATCTTGCTGGATATAGACATTGGGCTGAACCAGTGTGACATTTAATGGCAATGTCCGAGAGAAAAGGACTGGTAAGAGTGAGAATTTTACGTCAACAGCTTTTGCTGTTAGCTGGTCTGGGTCTGTGGCGGTTGGTGGTATTGATAAAGAGCTAAATCTTAGACTAGAAAGGGAAAACGCATCAACTCTACCTAAATTTATCGGTCGCCCCAGCAATTGCTCAAGATTGGTTTCTACTAACGGTGCTAAATCGTTATATACATACCTTCTTCCCCACCAGATGCCATAGGCAATTCCAATGAGTAAAATGATTGCGATCGTCAGAGTAATACGTCTAATTACGAGAAGATATATTAAACTACGTATAGCTCGTTCTTGATCATTGCCTGAGTTTGGAGAACGCGTCATTTTCGTTACCAATACCGCTATTGAGTAACAATAACTTATTACTCTAGAACAAAATAGTTGTTTTTCCTAACTGCTAAAAACTTATTTTAGATAGATTAGTAATTCATCCTTATAGTAGTTGACATATAAACTTACTAACCCTGTGTAAGAATCAGATTTGATTACTGAACGAGGTAACAGGCAATAGGCAATAGGCAACAGTCAAAAAGGCGGTCATAATGTTTTGATTTTTTTCAAAAATCAAATGTCTCAATATATAGAATCTTTTCAATATGCCGTTAAAAGGCAGTACCTTCACAAGTTCCTCAACTCATTTTCTTATAAACATAATTGTCAGCGAGAGGTAATTAGCAAACGCTCCCGTCATAACTCGCTAAAAGCTTGAGCAAAATAGTTTTGAGGCAAACTCATATGTTTGATAAAATACTGGTTGCATTAGACACATCTATTAGTAATAGGAGTGTATTTGAGGAGGCACTTATCCTTGCAACGGCTTTACACGCTAACCTGACGTTATTGCACGTACTATCTTCACAAGAAGATGGATGCCCAGATATTTCTTTACTATCTAGTCCTGAATATTACATGGGGCTAGGAATAAGTGCCGAAGTTTTGGAGATACAGCGAAAGCAGTGGGAAAAGTTTGCCCATCAGGGGCTAGAGATGCTGCGATCGCTCGCAGATGAAGCGATTACCAATGGTATCAGTACTGAATTTATCCAAAAACCAGGTAGCCCTGGGCGCACTATCTGTGAAATTGCCCGTGATGGCAAATTTGACTTAATTGTCATCGGGCGTAGGGGTCGCTCTGGCCTTGCTGAGTTATTTTTAGGCAGTGTCAGCAATTACGTCGTACACCATGCTTCTTGTTCAGTCTTGACTGTACAGCATCCTGTTAATGCAATTGCCAGTCCCCAATCTAAAAATTTAGAGGTTCTTGCTTCATAAGAATTCCAATAGAAATTTGGGGAAAGGGTAAGAACAAGTCTTTGCCCTTTCTCCGATTTTTATAAGAACAGAACTTACGCCATTTCACCAAATAAATATTTCTCCTCTGCCTCATCCCCTGCCCCTCTGCGGCCTTAATGATAAGTCTTTAACCGGACAAGATATGAGAGGTCTTTTACGTAAGTCCTAAAGAAATCTAATGAATTAAAGCTTCAACAAACTCTTCCCTTCTATTAGGTATAGCGGTGAAATCTCCTATATAAGTACCAATAGAACGTGCTGTCTCTACTAAATAACCATGTGGGTCTACTCCAATAGGACTTTGCTGTAAAACTGCTTCTAAAGGCACATTCACAACTTGACCGTTTTGCCAAGCAACCATTTGCCCATAATTTTGTTGTGCGATTAAGTCTACTGCGGCTTTACCAAAGGCTGTGGCTGTCAGTCGGTCTAAAGCTGAAGGTATACCGCCTCTTTGGATATGTCCTAACACAGAAACCCTGATATCCCAATTAGTGGGGTAAAGCGCGAGTTGATCGGCTATATATTGACCCATACCGCAGATTGGTTGCTGACCAGCACCATTATTACAGGATGATGTTTGAGTAGGTTTGATCCCTTCTGCTACTACGACAATGGCAAATTTTCTTCCCCAGCGATCGCGCAATTCATTAATCTGCTGGTAAACTGCCTCAATAGAATAGGGAATTTCTGGAATTAAAATGCAATCTGCACCGCCAGCAATACCTGAATGTAAGGCTAAATGACCAGCTTTTCTACCCATGACCTCGACAATCATAACGCGATCGTGACTTGCGGCGGTATAAGTTAAACGGTTTAGTGCATCAGTAATCGTATTGACAGCAGTATCAAAGCCAATTGCTCGTTCTGTTAAGGCTACGTCATTATCGATGGTTTTCGGAATCCCAACTAAATTCCAATTTCCTTGGCAAGCAAGCTGATGCAGAATATTGAGACTGCCATCTCCACCAATGGCAATTAGTGCATCTAGTTCTAATGCTTGATAACCAGCATTAAGTTCATCGGCATGGGTTAAAGTATCACCGCGATTAATAGTACCTAAAATAGTGCCACCCATACTTAATAATGGATCGATACCATGTACATCTAAACCATGCATATTTAAGTGGCTGGCCTTACGCTCAAGTAAGCCTTGCGTAGCATAAGGAATACCTAATACTTCCCAACCATAAGTAAGTGTGGCATGGCTGACGACGGAACGAATCACAGTATTCAATCCAGGGCAATCTCCACCGCTTGTTAAGATACCTATCCTATTGTGTTTTTGCATAATTTTTATAGCTAACCGAAAAAGTGTGTTGGTTCGGAGATTCGTTGCGATTCTGGTATGTAGGTTTGCAGCGATCGCATATACTGAACTCGCTCAAAAGCTGTAGGATTAGGACAGTTTTGCTGGCTCATACTGCCTCGCATTTGTTGAATAGATTCATATTCATTTCTCTCCATCCATTGGCGCATTGCTGTTTCAATGACACGCATATGTTCAATGCCATACTGCAATAAAACAGAACACAGCATCGTCACATCAGCACCTACCATTAGCATTTTCAAAACATCAATTGCTGTATAGATACCGCTAGTGGCAGCAAAGCTGACATTATTGATGCGACTATAAAGAATTGCAATCCAATGTAACGGTAAACGCATAGCTTGGGAGGTACTTAAAACCACATTTGGTTCAACCTCTAAAGTTGTTAAGTTAATATCTGGTTGGTAAAAGCGATTGAACAGTACCAAACCATTAGCACCAGCTTCAGCTAACAACTTAGCCATATTCGCCATGTTGCTGAAATAAGGGCTAAGTTTAACAGCAATCGGAATACTAACTGCCGATCTGACTGTAGAAACGATATTAATATAGTTTTGTTCTACTTCAGATCCAGTCAATTCTATATCTGTAGGCAGATAATAAATATTTAATTCTAAGGCATCTGCTCCTGCTTGCTCTATTTGTTTGGCATAGTCAAGCCAACCACCTAGGGTAAGACCGTTGAGACTGGCGATAATCGGAATATCTACCATTTCTTTTGCCTGACGAATATGGTTGAGATATTCCTGAGGCCCTACATGGAAAATGTTAGCTGCGGGAAAATAAGTAATTGCTTCTGGATAACTTTCTGTTCCTTGTGTTAAATAATAATGCAAGTCAGATTTATCTTGACGAATTTGTTCCTCAAATAAGGAATGTAAAACTACTGCACCTGCGCCTGCATCTTCCATACGCTTCACGTTATGAATGTCTTCTGAGAGAGGTGCGGCGGCGGAAGGGACTAAAGGCGATCGCAGTTGTAATCCCATGTAATTTGTTGTTAAATTCATAAAAACCTACCTAATATAAAAATCCGGTTTGATTACTGAACAGACTTGTGTAGTCAGGCAATAGTCAGTAGGCAATAGGCAATAGAAAAGAAGGTAAAATAGATTTGTTTGTAACTGATTTAGGCTTGCTATATATAGGTGCATGGTATGCATATAATTACAATTTCAAAACATTAACTATCTCTGGAGAATTGATGCGATCGCTATTTTGAATAAGCGATGTCTGTATTGGTTTTGAAGCCAAATATTGATACAGTTGCCAACGAGTATTTACATCCTGTTGTGCAACTTGTAGTAGTTGCTTTGCTATTTCTGGATCGCTTTTTGTTAACATTTTAAAGCGATTTTCTAAATACATATATTTTTCAATTGGTATTTTAGGAGTATGAGAATCAAGCTGTAATGGGTTTTCTCCTTGTTGAATGCGTTCAGGATGATAGCGATACAGTAGCCATTGACCTGAATCTACAGCTGCTTTTTGATTTTGCATGGCGGTACTCATGTTAATGCCGTGAGCAATACAATGACTGTAGGCAATAATTAGAGATGGACCTGAATAAGCTTCTGCTTCTAAGAATGCTTTGAGAGTATGTTCGTCTTTCGCACCCATCGCTACACTAGCAACGTAAACATTGCCGTAAGTCATAGCAATTAAACCTAAATCTTTTTTCGGTGCAGATTTACCGGATGCGGCAAATTTCGCTACAGCCGCACGCGGAGTTGCTTTAGATTTTTGTCCGCCAGTATTAGAATAAACTTCTGTATCTAGTACCAAAATATTCACGTTTAGACCACTTGCTAAAACGTGATCTAATCCACCAAAACCAATATCATAAGCCCAGCCATCACCACCAATTATCCAGACACTCTTTTTCACTAAATAGTCAGCTAAACTGAGCAGTTGTTTAATTTGATTGGTAACTTGTAATTGTTGGTTATTATCTAATAAAGCTGTTAACTTTTGTTTCAGTAAAACTATACGAGTACGCTGCTCGTAAATATCAGCTTCATCGGTTTGCGGTGCGTTTAAAATGCTATTAGCTAATTCTTCTCCTACTAAGGATGCTAGTTGGTTAAGTAACTGAGTAGCAAATTCTATTTGTTGGTCGATGGATACTCGAAAACCTAAACCAAATTCGGCGTTATCTTCAAATAAAGAATTAGACCAAGCAGGGCCTCGTCCTTCAGCATTGTGAGTCCAAGGTGTAGTAGGTAAGTTACCGCCATAAATCGAAGAACAACCAGTAGCATTAGCGATAATAGCGCGATCGCCAAATAGTTGACTCACTAATTTTACATAAGGTGTTTCACCACAACCTGCACAAGCACCAGAAAATTCAAATAAGGGTTCTTGTTGTTGCTGTTGGCGAATAGTTGTCAGTTTTAAATTTCTCCTGTCTAAAGGCGGAATGTTTAAGAAGAAATCCCAATTTTCTGTTTCTTGTTCCCGCAGAGGTGGTTGCGGTTGCATATTGATTGCTTTTTGGGCAGGAATTGATTTATTTCTTGCTGGACAAACATCTACACAAATGCCACAGCCTGTACAATCTTCTGGTGATATTTGAATCGTATACTTTAAATTAGTCCAATCGTGGTCGCGTGCATCACTCGCTTTAAAAGTAGCTGGTGCTGTTTCTAAATATTCTGCTTCGTAAGCTTTACCTCTAATTACAGCATGGGGACAAACCATGACACATTTACCACACTGTACGCAGATATCTGGTTCCCAAACTGGAATTTCTTGAGCAATATTACGTTTTTCCCATTTAGACGTACCTGTAGGGTATGTACCATCCACTGGTAAGGCACTGACAGGTAACTCATCTCCACAACCAGAAATCATTTTACCTAAAACTTGTTGCACAAATTGAGGTGCATTTTCTGGTACAGGTAAAAGCTGTTCTATGTCGCTGTTAATAGTGCGATCACTAGTTGCTACTTCATAGAGATTTGCTAACGTATGGTCAACCGCAAACAGATTCATTTGCACAATTTCATCGCCTTTATTACTGTAAGTTTTGACGATTGATTGTTTGATTTTAGCGATCGCTTCTTCTTTTGGTAAAACGCCAGATAAAGCAAAGAAGCAAACTTGCATCACTGTATTAATGTGTCCGCCCAACCCACTTTCTCGCGCTACTTTATAGGCGTTAATCACATAAAATTTGACTTGTTTATCTATAATCTGACATTGAACTGTTTTCGGCAGATGTTCCCAAATTTGTTCTGAAGTATAAGCAGTGTTCAGTAAAAATATTCCGTTTGGAACAATATGATCTAACATATCAAATCGTTCCAAAAAAGGTGATTGATGGCAAGCAACAAAGTTAGCTTGATTGATTAGGTAGGTAGAATGAATAGGTTGGGAACCAAAGCGTAAATGAGAAATAGTAACTGAACCTGATTTTTTAGAATCGTAAACGAAATAGCCTTGGGCATAGTTATCTGTTTCTTCACCAATAATTTTAATAGAATTCTTATTTGCTCCTACAGTACCATCAGCACCTAGCCCATAAAATATCGAGCGAATGACATTATCTGATTCAATAGAAAAATCAGGATCGTAAGTCAGACTAGTATGTGTAACATCGTCATTAATACCGACTGTGAAATAATTTTTCGGCTCACTTTGCCCTAAATTATCAAATACAGCTTTAATCATTGCTGGCGTGAATTCTTTAGAAGATAAACCATAGCGTCCGCCAACAATAGATTTGAGATTTGTCAAATTTTTAGTCGATTTAGACTGTAATTCGTAAATAGCATTAACCACATCCAAATAAAGAGGTTCACCTGTACTGCCTGGTTCTTTAGTACGATCTAAAACAGCGATCGCGTGGACAGTGGATGGTAAAGCCGCAATAAACTTTTCAGTATCAAATGGCCGATATAATCTAACTTTTACGACACCAACTTTTTCACCGCAATTATTGAGATAATCAACGGTTTCCTGTACAGCTTCACAACCAGAACCCATCAAAACTATGACTCTCTCAGCATCAGGTGCGCCATAATATTCAAATAATTGATATTGCCTGCCTACTAATTGAGCAAATTTATCCATTACCTGTTGCACAATTGTTGGACAAGCTGCGTAGTAAGAATTCAAACTTTCGCGCGCTTGAAAATATACGTCAGGATTTTGTGCTGTTCCTCGAATAACTGGATGATCTGGGGATAAGGCTCGATAACGATGTTCTAAAATTAAGTTTTCATCAATTAGCGATCGCAAATCATCATCTGATAATAATTCCACTTTAGATATTTCGTGAGAAGTGCGAAAGCCATCAAAGAAATGTACAAAAGGTATGCGGGATTTTAAAGTCGCAGCAGTAGCAATTAAAGCAAAATCATGTGCTTCTTGTACCGAAGCAGCACAAAGCATTGCAAAACCAGTGGCACGCGCTGCCATCACATCACTATGATCGCCGAAAATAGAGAGAGCCTGAGCAGCTAGCGATCGCGACGCAATATGAAATACTGTAGGCGTTAGCTCTCCGGCAATTTTATACATATTTGGGATCATTAATAATAATCCCTGAGATGCAGTAAATGTTGTAGCCAGAGAACCTGTTTGTAAAGCACCGTGGATTGCACCAGCGACACCCGCTTCACTCTGCATTTCTATAACAGTAGGTACAGTACCCCAGAGATTTGCTTTTTTTTCTGCTGTCCAGGTGTCTGCCCATTCACTCATCACAGAAGAAGGAGTAATGGGATAAATAGCGATAACTTCATTGAGTTTATATGCAACTCTGGCAACAGCTTCGTTACCATCTATAGTTGCAAAGATTTTCGCTTTCATTGCGTTACACCGCTAATCTACCTCTAACCCTAAGTTACGACAAAAGTTTGAGGAATTTGTGAGGAGATTGAGCTAAACTAATAAGCGCGATCGCTACTACTATTTCTACAACAATTTTATTAAAAATAATTACTATAAATATTAAGTATTTACAAGAAAAGTGAAATAATATTTAATTAACTACCTACTGTTTTAAATTTAATAATTTATTTATTTCTGCTAAAGCTTGCTTCATACTTTCTCTAGCAAAAGGTGAAATGCGATCGCCTATTTCAAAATTCTCTGCTGGAACTTTAACTAACCAAGCTTGGGGGTAGTAGCCATAAATAGCATATGCGATCGCTAATAGTACTGGAGGGTCACAAATGTGTCCTAATGTTAAGCTAGTAGTTATTTCTAGAGGTATTATTTCTACTTCCTTTGCATCTATAGCTGGATAAGCATCTATAAAAATAGCAATATCAACATTTGCTAATTCTTCAGCTAATTCAGGCGTGAGTTGATGTACAGGCAACGAACGTAAACAAGGATTTTTCCAAGTTGCAATAATATCAGCTAATTGTTTGCCAACAACGTCATCACTACGTAATTCATTTCCGTAGCCAATTACTAAAATAGATGGATTAACTTTCTTCTTCACTTACTTTTTTTAATTTCGCCAAACTTCGTTAAGCAGACTACCATTCAAACTAACTAATTGTACGTGTAGAGGCATTTGTCCGACTGCATGAGTTGAACAACTTAAGCAAGGATCAAAAGCCCGAATTCCCGCTTCAATGCGATTCAATATTCCTTCAGTTATTTCTGAACTATGAATGAAATTTTTAGCAATTTGAGCTACAGTCCGGTTCATTGCTAAATTATTTTGACCTGTAGCAATAATTAAATTGGCTTTTTGAATTAAGCCATTTTCATCTACTTGATAGTGGTGAAATAATGTACCGCGCGGTGCTTCACTGACACCGACTCCTTCTAATTGGTTTATACCAGCATTAGCACGCAAATGAGAAGGCGACATATCTAAATTATCTAGTAATAATTCAATGTGTTCAATACAAGCCAAAATTTCAATTAAACGTGCGTAGTGATAAAAGAAGGATGAGTTAACCGTGCCTTTTCCCCTTTGGCGGAATTCCTGCAACGCTTGATCAGCTAGAGGTGTACCAATGCGATCGCAAATATTTAGGCGTGCTAGCGGCCCAACTCGATAAATACCATTATTTAAATTACAACGATTTTGTTCTTCTGGATAACCAAGGGGACGATAGTAGGGAAATTTTAAGTATGACCAACTTTCAACTGCTTCTCCAATATAGTCTTGAAAGCGAGTTGGATCGAGTTTATCAGCAATAATATTGCCACCACTATCTACAAACCGAATATAACCATCATAGGTTTCCCACGTGCCATCAGCACTCACTAACCCCATAAATAAGGTTGGGAAATTACCAAAAGTTTGGATTTCCTGTTCGTAATTTGCAAGTAATTTTTTAAAATGTTCTAAAGCATTGATAACTGTAGTTCGCGCTTCTGAAATCCGGCTCAGAATATGAGTACGTCCTGCTTCCGAAAGGGCTTGTCTCACGCCGCCTGGAACTGCCCAAGATGGGTGAATTTTTTTACCTCCTAATAGTTCAATAATTTCTTGTCCAAATTGGCGTAAGCGAATTCCGCCACGGGCTAATTCTGGTTCGGCTGCCATTAATCCAAATACATTGCGTGTGGCAGGATTACTATCCATTCCTAATAGTAAATCTGGCGCGCTGAGATGGAAAAAACTGAGAGCATGAGATTGAATAATTTGTGCTAAATTCATTAAGCGGCGTAACTTTTCGGCAACAGGCGGAATGGTGACAGACAAAATGCGATCGCCTGCTTTAGCAGAAGCTAGCAAATGGCTAACCGGACAGATACCACAAATACGAGCAGTAATTCCTGGCATTTCCCACAGGGGACGGCCTTCACAAAATTTTTCAAAACCTCGAAACTCTGTAATGTGAAAACGAGCATCAGTAACTTGTCCAGAGTCATCAAGATAAATTGTTATTTTGGCGTGACCTTCGATTCTAGTTACTGGATCGATAACGATGCGTTTTGACATAAAATCTGGTTTGATTAGTGAACATACTTGGGTATGGAGGCAATAGGGAATAGGCAATAGGCAATAGTAAAGAAGGCTAGTAACATATACTGATTTTTGAAAAAATTAAATCTGAGTCCTAATATTAGGCAATAAATTTAGTTAACCAAACTTGATTTCTTGACCTGTTAAATGAGGTTTTTCTCCTGCGATTATTGCCTCTAGTACTGCCCTAATTCTATCTGCTGGAGGTGGGCATCCAGGTAGATAAATATCTACAGGTACTATTGTATGAACAGGTTGTACTTTATCTAGTAAGGTTGGTAAGATACCTGGTTCTGATGGAACTTGTTTATTAATATCTGCGGTTTCAATATAGCTGCGTTGTAAAACAGATTGAGCATTACCTAAAGGGTTGCGTAAAGCCGTAACATTTCCTGTGACGGCACAATCGCCAAAAGAAATGAGTGTGTGCGATCGCTCTCTAACTTTGAGAATCAATTCTAAGTTATCTTCATTAGCAACTGCGCCTTCTACTAATACGAAATCTACTCCTTCTGGATACTCTTTGATATCGATGAAAGGGCTAAAAACTATGTCAAATTTGGCTGCTAATTCAAATAACCATTCATCTAAATCTAAAAAAGACATATGGCAACCTGAACAGCCGCCTAACCAAACTGTTGCTAATTTTAAACGTTCCATTGTTTCTGCTCTCTTGCATTCATAATAAATTCCAGCTTGGTGCGATCGCGGGTCATTTCACCCACCGTAGAACCTTGGAAGAAAATTGCACCTGTTGGGCAAGCATGAACACATTTACTACAAGAAGTACAACTTTGAGAGGTTCCCCAAGGTTGATTTAAATCAGTAATTACGTGCGAATTAAAACCTCTACCTGCGACATCCCAAGTATGTGCGCCTTCAATTTCATCGCATACACGCACGCAACGAGTACAAAGAACACAACGATTATGATCAACACCAAATCTTGGATGCGAAATATCAACTGAACGCTGAGGAAATTGATAATTTAATCGCACATGATCCATGCCCATTTCGATAGCTAAATTCTGCAATTCGCAATTACCATTAGCTACACAAACAGAGCAAATATGATTGCCTTCAGCAAATAACATTTCAATAATCATGCGCCGATATTTTTGTAACTGCTCAGTCCGAGTTTTTATTTCCATCCCCTCAGAAACTTGGGTAACGCAAGCAGGTTGTAATTTATTGCTACCAGCAATTTCTACTAAACATAGTCGGCAAGCACCCACCTCTGATACTCCTTCTAAATAACAGAGTGTAGGAATATGAATACCAGCTTCTTGTGCTACTTCTAAAACTGTTTGTCCTTCATTAGCACTTACTAGTTTCTCATTTATTGTGAGGGTTTTTACTGTCATAATGAGTCAGCATCTATTAAGATAATATTTGATTTTTGAAAAAAGCAGTATATTATTACCTGCCTCCTTTACTATTGCCTATTGCCTCTTACCTATTGCCTATATTTATCTCCTTTCTACAGTTACATTAATCAAATCTAAATATTCATTGCGGAAATGACGCAATGTACTCAATACAGGATTCGGTGCAGACTGACCAAGACCACATAGACTAGTATTTTTTACCATATCGCACAACTCTTCTAATAGTTGTAAATCAGTTAATGATGCTTTACCTTCACTAATCTTTTTTAATAATTGATACATTTGCACAGTACCCGCGCGGCAAGGAATGCATTTACCGCAAGATTCATCCATACAAAATTCCATGAAGAATTTTGCAACATCAACCATATTGGTCGATTCATCCATAACAATCATGCCGCCAGAACCCATGATTGAACCAAGATGAGTTAAGGATTCATAGTCTACAGGAGTATCAAATGCAGATGCCGGAATACACCCTCCAGAAGGGCCTCCTGTTTGTACTGCTTTAGCTTTGCCATTATCAGGAATACCGCCGCCCATTGTTTCAACAATTTCGCCCAATGTTGTTCCCATTGGGACTTCAATTAATCCCGTGTTACTAATTTTGCCAGCTAAAGCAAAAACTTTAGTACCTTTACTTTTTTCTGTACCAATACCAGCAAACCAATCAGCACCTTTACGAATAATGGGTGCAATATTAGCAAAAGTTTCTACATTATTAATTAATGTAGGAGAACCCCATAAACCTGATTGTGCTGGGTAAGGTGGACGAGGGCGAGGCGTGCCACGTTTGCCTTCAATTGATGCCATTAAAGCGGTTTCTTCACCACAAACATATGCACCAGCACCGATACGAATGTCAATCCGAAAATCAAATGGAGAATCGAAAATTTTACTACCTAAAAGCCCTAATTTTTGTGCTTGTTTAATAGCATTTTGTAAGCGGTCAATGGCTAAAGGATACTCGGCTCTAATATAGATATAACCTTGATTTGCGCCTACAGCATAAGCCGCGATCGCCATTCCTTCTAAAACTCGGTGCGGGTCGCTTTCTAAGACGCTACGATCCATAAATGCACCAGGATCGCCTTCATCAGCATTACAGATAACAAACTTCCGTTCTCCTGCTGCTTTGGCTACAGTTGCCCATTTTAAACCTGTAGGATAACCTGCACCACCACGCCCTCTTAAACCACTACGAGAAATTTCTTCTACTACTTGCTGTGGATTCATTTCTATTAGTGCATGGTATAGTCCTTGATACCCTTCAGCAGCAATATAAGATTCAATTTTTTCTGGTTCAACTTTGCCGCTATTTTCTAGGACAATGGGTAGTTGTTGTGTGAAAAATGGTTGATTAAGATTACCTTTTTGAATAGTAGTTGCTTCACCATTAATTGCAGCAACAATTGATGAGGCATTATTAACTTGGACTTTTTGATAAAGAGTTTCTTCATTAAATTTCTGTACTTCAACTAACGGCCCTTGGCAACAAAGGCGCATACAGCCCACACCAGAAACCTGTACTTTATCTTCTAAACCTAATGCTTTGACTGCTGTTTCTAGTTCTTCTTTGACTGCTTGTGATTGAGACGACACACAACCAGCAGCAGTGCAACAACGAATCACCACTGGTTTCTGAGATTGGCGTTCCTTTTGAGCAATTTCTTGTAGTTCAATTAGATCCATTTTCTAGCCATCCTTGCAAGTGAGTGACTACTGATTCTGGTGTTTGATTTCCTGCTACTGTGCCATCAAAAACAACCGCAGGGGCAATTCCACAAGCACCTAAACAACGCGCTGTTTGCAGTGATATTTGATTGTCTGGAGTTGTTTCACCAGCACTTATCTGCAAATTTTGGTTAATGTTTGTCAGTAAATTAGCTGCACCTTTGACATAACAAGCCGTCCCAGTACAAACAACACAAGTGTGAACTCCTTTAGGTGCAAGTGAGAATAAATGATAAAATGTCGCTACACCATAAACACGACTAGGTGGTAATTTTAGTTGGCGAGAAACGTAAATTAAAACATCATTGTCTAAATAACTAAAAAGTTCCTGAGCTTTATGCAGAATCTCGATTAAAGCATCTTGTTTATAGTGATGACGCTTCATGGTAACATCCAACATTTTGAAGCGTTTGTCACCACTTGGATGTGTTTGCGAGGCAGGTATTTGTGATTTTTCTACGGCATCAACCATAATTTTCATGCTCTAGGAATCGATTGGTTGCGATGATTTTTCAACTTATGAATAGTATTTTTGTAAAATAGGTATTAGCTAATATTTTGAGATTAGAATTGTTAAGCCTGAAATTTATAGCCATGCTCTCATTCTTGGTTTTACCCCTCCCTAACCCTCCCCTTATAAAGGGGAGGGAACTAGATTAGTTAGTTTCCCCCCTTTCCAAGGGGGGATTAAGGGGGGTAATTAAACTTGTGCAACTATAGCCTTGTTAAGGAAGTTAGTTAACAGTCTACTTCGTTTCTAAAGCTGCGACTGCTAAGAGGGTTTTGACTACAGAATCGGGATTCAGACTAATAGAATCAATGCCTTGTTCTACTAAGAATTGCGTAAACTCTGGATAATCGCTCGGTGCTTGACCGCATATCCCAATTTTACGCCCATTTTTCTTAGCTTTAGCGATCGCCATTTGTACCATTTCTTTCACGCCTTCGTTACGTTCGTCAAAGATATGGGCTACTAAGGCAGAATCTCGATCTAGTCCTAAGGTAAGTTGAGTTAAGTCATTAGAACCAATGGAAAAACCATCAAATACTTGACTAAAATGATCTGCCAAAATCACGTTATTAGGAATTTCGCACATCACATAAACTTGCAAACCATTTTCCCCGCGCTTGAGTCCGTTTTTCTCCATTTCGGCTAATACTTTACGACCTTCAGCAGGTGTGCGGCAGAATGGAACCATTGGGATGACGTTAGTTAAGCCCATCTCATCCCTGACTCGTTTTAGCGCATGACATTCTAAGGCGAAACCATCACGATATTTTTCATCGTAGTAACGAGAAGCACCCCGCCAACCAATCATTGGGTTTTCTTCATGGGGTTCAAATTGCTTACCTCCTAGTAAGTTGGCGTATTCATTACTCTTGAAGTCAGACATTCGCACGATTACAGGCAAAGGATAAAAAGCAGCCGCAATCATGCTGATACCTTGAGCTAATTTATCCACAAAGAAATCTGGTTTATGGGGATACAATGCTGTTAAGTTAGCTATTTTTCGCTTAACTTCTTGATCTTCTAACTGCGAGAAGTGAATTAACGCCAGAGGATGAACTTGGATATGGTTAGCAATGATAAATTCTAATCTGGCTAAACCCACACCATCACAAGGAATCCCAGCTAAACCAAACGCTTGGTCTGGATTCCCCACATTCATCATAATTTTGGTTTGAGTGTGAGGTAATGTATCTAGAGTAGTTTCATGAACTGTAAACGGTACTAAACCAGCGTAAACTTTACCTTCTTCTCCTTCAGCACAAGAAATCGTGATTTCTTGTTCTGTGTGCAGAACTTCTGTAGCACTACCGCAACCCACAATTGCAGGGATACCCATTTCTCTCGCAATTATCGCGGCGTGACAAGTGCGTCCACCTTGATTAGTGACGATCGCACTAGCTTTTTTCATAATTGGTTCCCAGTCAGGATCAGTCCGGTTGGTAACTAAAACTTCTCCTGCTTGAAACTGGTCTAGGTTATGCACATCTAAAATTACTCGTGCTTTACCATTACCAATCATTTCACCAACAGCACGACCTGTGATTAATACCTCGCTACTACCTTGTAAATTATAGTTACGCAGGATGTTACTAGACTTTTGGGATTGCACTGTTTCTGGACGTGCTTGCACAATGAAGAGTTCGCCTGTAAGCCCATCTTTTGCCCACTCCATATCCATAGGAGTGTAGCTACCACGTACTAAAGAATAGTGTTCTTCGATAATGACAGCCCACTTAGCTAATTGTAGGATTTCCTCATCCTTGAGGGCAAATTTACGTCTTTCTAATTCGGGTACTGGTATGTTTTTTGTCAACTTGCTGCCGCCCAAGTCGTAAACCATTTTCAACTCTTTAGTACCCAAGCGTTTTTGTAAAATGGGGCGGAAATTTTGTTGTAAAGTTGGTTTAAATACAAAGTATTCATCGGGATTTACTGCACCTTGGACAACGTTTTCTCCGAGTCCATAGGCAGCACTAATTAAGGCAGCATTTTTAAAGCCTGTTTCTGTGTCGATAGAAAACATAACTCCAGAGGATGCGAGGTCAGAACGCACCATCTTTTGGATACCCACAGAAAGCGCGACATTAAAGTGGTCAAAACCTTTGATAGTCCGGTAAGAAATTGCCCGGTCAGTAAATAGAGAAGCAAAGCATTTATGACAAGCTTCTAATACGGCATTAACTCCATGTACATTCAAGTAAGTTTCTTGCTGACCGGCAAAACTAGCATCAGGTAAATCTTCGGCTGTCGCACTAGAACGGACTGCCACATCTACATTACTACTATATTGTTGACAGGCTTCTCTTTCTTCAGGTGCAACTCGCTGGCAAAATTCGGAATCTGCACTATATCGTTTGCATAACTGTAAATAAGCAGTGGCGATCGCCTCTTCTAATTCTTTGGGAAAGGGAGTATGTAAAATTAAAGCACGTGCTTGCTGCCCGCGATCGCGTAGGTTCTGAACATCTTCGACATTTAAATCTGCAAATAATTGCCGTAATTTCCGCTCTAAATCGGCTTTTTCAATAAAATAACGATAAGCATAAGCAGTAGTAGCAAAGCCAGCAGGAATTTTAATTCCTAATGGTGTTAGCTGTTGTAACATTTCCCCTAAAGAAGCATTTTTGCCGCCAACTAAGGCAATATCAGCAATTCCGACTTCTTCAAACCACAGCACTAAAGCTTGTTCTTTAGAAACTGAGAGGTTATTGTCTAGCTCGACTGTTTTTAGCAACATACCTTAAATTCCCTAAATACCAAAGCTTAGTTACACAGCTACAAGCAATTGTGTAGTAGGCGATTACTTTCTATTAAGCCCTGTAACCCTGACATCTATGCTTTTACTAAAATAATGTGAGGAATTTGTGAGCATTACATCACAGTACAAAATTACCAAATTCATTCAATTCCTCACAATTTTGCCAAGTTCTTTGCCTATAAATAAAGATTACGTTTAAAGGCAGCAGCATGGAATTAAATCATCAACCGATTTGGTCTTTATCAACTCAAGATGTATATCACTTTCTTGAGACTACTGAAAGTGGCTTATCTGATGACAAAGCTGACCAGCAACTAGCTAAATTTGGTGCGAATGAACTGCCAGAACCGCCTCATCGCCCCTTGTGGTTAAGGTTCACCGACCAATTGCGACACTTCATGGCTCTTTTGTTGTGGGTGGCAGGAATTTTGGCATTTATCTCTGGTACACCGCAGTTAGGTTGGGCAATCTGGGCGGTGATTTGGATTAATGCAATTTTCAGTTTCTGGCAAGAATTTCAGGCTGAACAGGCATTGTCAGCATTAAAGAATGTGTTGCCGATGCAGGTAAAGGTGTATCGGAATGGCGAACTGAAGCAGATTCCAGCGCGGGAACTGGTGCTAGGAGATGTGATGCAATTAGAAGAAGGCGATCGCGTCTCGGCGGATGCTCGTCTTGTGGCTGCTGAAAGCCTATATTTAGACATCTCTGTTCTCACAGGGGAATCTCTGCCTGTGGCTCGAAATGCCCATCCGGTGCGGATACGTGAAGTTGCTTCCCTCCGAGGCGGTAAAACTATTCCATCTGGTGAACAGACTCAACAAGAGAAAGTCAATTTAGTTGAAATTCCTAATCTAGTATTGGCAGGTTCGACAGTTTCATCAGGACGAGGCGTGGCTGTGGTGTATGCTACTGGCGCACAAACCGAGTTTGGTCATGTAGCTCATCTGACAACTGTTGTCACACGGGAACCCAGCACCTTAGAAGTGCAAGTCAGTCAACTTGTGCGGGTGATTACGGCGATCGCTCTGACTATGGGGATTGTTGTATTTTTGCTGACATCCCTACTAGTAGGTATGGAGGTGAAAGAAAGCTTTATTTTTGCGATCGGCATTATTGTAGCGTTAGTCCCAGAAGGATTATTACCGACAGTCACATTGTCATTAGCGGTTGGAGTGCGGCGAATGGTGCGGCGTAATGCCCTAGTCCGTCGCCTTTCGGCTGTAGAAACTTTAAGCGCGACAACGGTTATTTGTACCGACAAAACCGGAACGTTAACCAAAAACGAAATGACTGTGCATTATCTCTGGATTCCTTGGCAACCTACTGACGATGCACAACCTGAAACTAAACAAGCGATCGCGCCCTATTTAATTGAAGTGACTGGGGCTGGATATGATCCCACACAAGGCAAAGTAAAAATGCCCCGGAATTTTACCGCCTCCTGGAAAGTGAATTTATTACTTACAGGTGCAGCACTTTGCTCGAATGCGCGTCTAATTCATCTGACTGCACCGAGTCGTTGGCAAGAGATTGGCGACCCCACCGAAGCGGCTTTGTTAGTAGCTGCTGCCAAAGCCGGGCTGAATTTGGAAATCTTGCAAAAACAACTGCCACGTTTGCGCGAAGTGCCGTTTGATTCCCAGCGACGGATGATGACAGTGGTATTAGATTGGCGAACATCGACGGTATGGGGTAGTGACTTGCCCAACCTAGCTTTTACCAAAGGCGCACCATTAGAAGTGTTGCGGCACTGCACATCTATCTTACGCAATGGCATGATTGCAGACATCACCCCAGATGACCGGGATCAAGTATTGACCAGTAACGATAGATTAGCTGCCCAAGGTTTTCGGGTGTTGGGGGTGGCAGCGCGGCGTGGAGATAGTGAAATGTTGGATATGCGATCGCAAGACTTAGAGCAAAATTTGACATTTATTGGACTGGTGGCCATGTTTGATCCACCCCGTCCAGAAGTTAAAGATGCGCTGGTTCAGTGCCATTCCGCAGGCGTGAAAGTAACTATGGTCACAGGTGATTATGGTCTGACGGCGGAGGCGATCGCTCGTCAAATTGGACTGATAAATAACACAGTACGGGTAGTCACTGGTGAAGGTATGGGACATTTATCAGACGCACAACTAAGGCAAATTGTCAAATATAGGTCTGGGTTGGTGTTTGCGCGAATGTCTCCTGAACACAAACTGCGGTTAGTCCAAGCCTACAAAGATATTGGCGAAGTCGTAGCGGTAACAGGCGATGGAGTCAATGATGCCCCCGCCTTACGAGCCGCCCACATTGGGATCGCAATGGGGATGAATGGCACAGATGTGGCACGAGAAGCCGCAGATATAGTTCTCACGGATGACAATTTTGCTACCATTGTTGCAGCGATCGAACAGGGTCGCGCTGTGTATCAAAATATCCGCAAATTTATCACGTATATTTTGGCATCCAATGTAGCGGAATTATTACCTTTCTTGCTGATGGTGGGATTAAAAATTCCCCCAGCGTTAGTGATAATGCAGATTCTCGCCATTGATTTAGGTACAGACTTAGTACCTGCTCTCGCCTTGGGTGCAGAAAAGCCAGAAGCCGGCACAATGCAGCAAGCACCCCGGAAAAAAACGCGATCGCTCCTTGACCGTTCTCTGATTTTACGTGCCTATTGTTTTTTAGGATTAATCGAAGCTGTTCTGGGAATGATTGCATTCTTTCTCGTTTGGTGGAGTTACGGCTATGGTTTAAAAGAGTTACAACTTTTAACCCCTAATATTCTGTCTCACTCAGCCAACGCCGCCACCATTGCAATTTATACCCAAGCGACAACAATGACCTTAGCCACAATTGTGGCTTGTCAGGATGGAAATGTTTTTGCGTGCCGTTCCGAACACACTTCTATTCGGCGGTTGGGGTTATTTTCTAATCCATTCATCTGGTTAGGAATTGCGATCGAATGGATTTTAGTCCTGCTGATTACCAACAGCCCATCTTTAAGCAACATTTTTTCTACTGCACCTTTAGCACCCTGGCAATGGTTGCTGCTGCTGATATGTCCACCCATCCTTTTAGGCGCAGACGAACTACGAAAAGCCTCATTGAGCATAAATCGAAGACATAAACCATAGCAATACTTGCTGAACAATGTCAGAGCGATCGTCCCAGCCGGACACCCAAACAGTGAAGGGCGATCACATTAATATTATTGTGCAGGTACTTCGGTTTTCTTTCGGCGTATTACGCCTCTCTTTTTTTTACAAATTTGTATTTTATCTTGAGTAACAGATAGCCTTTGTATTTAATTACATTATTACAACTGTAACTCAGACTAAAAACCCTGCTTATTGTGTGAAATATGAACGCTCACAAGATAGAAGTCGTTTTAACTGAAGATGGAACCCTGACGCTACAGGGTTTACCTTTTCATGCTGGGGATGCTGTGGAAGTGATTATTCTAGAAACTAAAACTCCACAGCAGCAAGCCCAACATTTACCCCAATCAGGTACAAATCCTTATCATTTGCACAACACACAGCCATACCGTTATGACGACCCCACAGAACCCGTCGCTTTAGAAGACTGGGAAGTTTTGCAATGATTATGCTTGACACTCATATTTGGGTTTGGTGGGTACAAAACGATTCACGACTGACCCAGCAACAGCGACAATGGTTACAAGATTACGAGTCTGACGGTTTAGGAGTGAGCATTCTTTCTTGTTGGGAAGTAGCCAAATTGGTAGAGAAAAATAGATTAATTTTACCCTTGGCTATTGATAAATGGCTAGAAGTGGCTTTAGCTTATCCTGGTGTACACTATTAAATTTGTCCTTGCCGATAGTAATTGATTCAACTCAGTTAAGCGGTTTCCATAGCGACCCGTTTGATCAACTTATTGTGGCTACAGCCAGATTTTATAATTGTCCATTATTAACGGCGGATGCGAAGATTCTTGACTATCCGGATGTGCAAACTCTTAATTAGAAGTATTCACCTTGGTATTAACTTACCGAATGTTGCGCCAGCCAGCAATGTAAACCTACCATGAAAACTGCTAATGGCAGCATCAAAATGGGAATAATTTCTAAACTTGTCCAACTTGCAATCCAGCCTGTAGCCGTAGGGATGAGGGCTGCACCGATACTGGCAACACTGGTGGCAAAGCTAACAGCCGCAGGAACGAGAGTATCTGGCAATCGTTGCGGAATTAACCAAATGGTGGCAGGAAAGATTGCTGCTAACCCAAACCCAATTAAAGGTAAGCTAATCAATTGATCTGGCAGTTGCCACCAAGCCAGCAATCCAATTATCACCAGGCTAAGAGACATAGTGATGGTGCGGACTCCCCCCAGCCTTTGCAAAAAATAACCTAAGATGAAACGTCCCAATGTTAATCCGAACCAGTAGGCACTCACGCTGTAACCAGCAATCAGTGTAGGAGTGGAACGCGCGACAGATTGCACAGTGTATGCCCAGTTACCAATGGAGGCTTCAGTGCCAACATAAACCGCCAACAGTAGCCCAGTTAGTAATACTATCGGAGTTTTGAGCGATCGCCCTAAATTTTCCCACGCGTTTGTATTTGATGCTGATACTTTGACTGTCATGGGTGTGTAATTGTAGATAATCACACCCAGCACACTTACAATTAATAAGCTGACAATTCCGGCTAACACCCAATAAACCTGTCGCCAGTTCATCCCAATTGCTAACAATGTAGTTGCGATCGCCGGGCCAGAGAGTGCGCCAATCCCATAAAATCCATGTAGCGAACCAATCAGATTGGCACTGCGTGAATCTTGCACAATATAAGTATTGATCCCTGCATCAATCAGCCCAATGCCTAATCCCAATATTGTGCCGGCTGCAACCATAATTAACCAGTAGGGTGAAGCGGCATAAATTACCAAAGCCATCGTCAAGGCGATCGCAGCAATCAATAACATTCGCCCTAACCCCAGCCGACTACTTACAATACTGCTAGTGAAGGCTGCTAAAATGTAGCCGCTAATTTGACTGACAAATAGTAACGTAACAGTAGCTGGAGTCAGATTATAGGTAGACAGAATCGAAGGTAACAGAACTCCTAATCCCGCTTCAGCAATACCAATAGCAATAAAGGCATAATAGGCGATCGCTACCCCAATCCACAGAGGCGGTAGAGTTTTTTGATAATCTCTCATTGGCTGAATGCTCCTGGATCTGGCGATTTGGCTACTGACATCCTCAAACATAACTAGTAGGATGGTTTATATGGTGACTTTTTGCAGTCATTTTAAATTTTAGCGATCGCAAGATAGAAAAATGAGCTAATATTGAATAAGTAATCAAAAATAAGCATATCTAGCTGACAAATTGATTGACACAAAGGTAAATCTCAATTATGCGTTTAAAAAGATGGGAATCTCCCCGCCGAGAAGGGAGAAACGATAAAGGCAAAGGTGGTTCGGCCAGAAAGCGGCAACTCAAAAAACAAAGACAAATGCTGCGGCAGCGATTAAAAGAAAACAACAGTTCAAATAACAATAACAATGAGAAAAAGAGGGAAGAAAAACAATTCTTCCCTCTTTTTTGTTTCTGATTCTCATTTCATCTAGACAGTTGCTACATAGTGAATCTACTAAAACCTCTGGATGAATAAGTTTGGAAATCTTATTGGATTACATACAGCATTTTTCTAGCCTCTAGCCCCTAGCCTCTAACCTCTCTACCCTTGAAATATGTACTGCACAAAACTGAGAAACGCTGTATTATATTTACTTATGTAACATATACAACTACATAAAATCAGCTAAGTATAAATGTAATGCTAGTGTAAACAAATCACTAAATATTATAAGGGAATTATAAAGTTAAGCATTAATATTTAAATAAAGTTTGTTAAGCTAGTAAGCTAAGAGCCAGTTTTAATGGTTCAAGTACAATAAGTAAATAGTAAAATTACTGAACAAAGTATTTTATAACCATGTGTTTTTAAGTAAAAATGATCTAACCTTAAATCAAAGTTAATATTCAGATAATTGTTTCATTCAAAGATTGAGAGTGCCAGAAATAATCTGTCACTGCCTATCTTGGATACAAGGAGTAAGCTATGGTAGGAAAGGTGTTTCTGCCCACTCAAAGAGTGCTTGATTTCCCTATTACAGCCTTACGTTTTGAGGATCAGATACAAACAATACTCAAATGGGGGATGTCTCGACAAAGTAAAACAGTATGTGTAGCAAATGTACATATGCTCATGGAGGCTCACTGGAATCCCGAATTTGCAAACAGACTCCAAAATTCAGATATAGTTACTCCTGATGGTATGCCGTTGGTGTGGATGATGCGCCACATGGGGGTACGTTGTCAAGATCGTGTGGCCGGAATGGATATTTTTCTTGAGGTATGTCAACACGCACAAACACATAATATTAGTGTTTTCTTTGTCGGTTCAAAGAAAGAAATTCTTGACAAAATACACACAAAATTAAAACAGGAATTTCCGAAATTAAAAATAGCGGGAATGGAACCCTTACCCTTCTGCCCACTTAGAGAAATTGAAGACAAACCTTTAATTAACGAAATCAACTCTAGTGGTGCTGGTATAGTCTGGGTATCTCTAGGGTGTCCAAAACAAGAGAAGTGGATGATTAAACATAAAGGTAAAATTCAGGCAGTCATGGTAGGAGTGGGTGGGGTTTTCCCTGTCTATGCCGGAATACAGAAACGCGCACCCCGTCTAGTACGTGACTTAGGGCTAGAATGGTTTTACCGTTGGATGCAAGAGCCGCGTAGGCTTTGGCGGCGTTATACAACAACAATTCCAGCTTTTATTTGGTTGGCGACTAGGCAGTTGTTATCTAATCGTAATAGTATCTCTGGTGTATTTATTCACACGACTGGCGATTAAACAACCTTCTTGAATCATCAATCTATAACTTTTTCCCAAATATTACAGCTTAAAGCTTCATTATTAGCTGTAATATTTTTATCAGTATAGCTGTTGTAGAACTTGGCGAAAATGTTTCAAGAATAATAGCTTTTATGAACACATTATTTTATTTTTAAAAGCTACTAAATTAAATCGTATGAAAATTCTAATTTCTGCCTACGCCTGTGAACCAGGTCAAGGTTCTGAACCAGGAGTAGGCTGGAATGTTGTGAGAGAAGTGAGTAAATATCATCATGTTTGGGTTTTGACATCTCACTGTCATCGCCCAGCTATTGAAACCGAATTAGCACGTAACCCTCAATCTCAACTTAACTTCATTTATTTAGACCCTTTCGATTTCCAAATAAATTGGAACCACCAAGGAAAACATACTCAAAAATGGGTTTATATTCATTATTATCTTTGGCAAATAAAAGCCTATTTTGTTAGTTGTTCGCTGCATAAAAAAATTAAATTTGATATTTTACATCATGTAACTTATGTTAAATATACTAGTCCTTGCTTTCTTTGTTTATTACCCATTCCTTTTATCTGGGGGCCTGTGGGAGGTGGGGAGTTAATTCCCTCAAACTTTTGGCAAAGCTTAAGTTTATATGGCAAAGTTTATGAGTTTTTTCGCAGCATAGCTCGCTCAATAGGAGAGTACGATCCTTCTGTTCGCTTGGCTGCAAAAAGGAGTGTTTTAGCTTGGGCAACTACAGAGGAGACTGCTTGTAGGTTACGCCAATTAGGAGCCAAAAATGTACAATTATATTCTCAGTTGGGCATATCTCAAGAAGAATTCGTTAGCCTGAGCAAGGACATTAAATCTAATCTATCCCCAGTTAGATTTATTAGTGTAGGTAGACTGATATCTTGGAAAGGATTCCATCTAGGATTAGCAGCATTTGCCCAAGCAAAGCTACCTAATTCTGAGTATTGGATTATTGGCGAAGGATGCGAAAAACAAAATCTAGAAAATATTACCCAAGAATTAGGTATTAGGAAACAAGTAAAATTTTGGGGTAATTTATCTCGTAATGAAACTTTAACTAAAATAGCTGAATGCTACACACTAATTCACCCCAGCTTACATGATTCTGGAGGATTAGTCTGTTTAGAAGCAATGGCAGCAGGTATTCCAGTAATTTGCTTGAATGTAGGAGGCCCAGCAGTTCAGGTGACAGAAGAAACTGGCTTTAAAATTCCGGCAAGTACACCTGAGAAAGTAGTAAATAATATTGCCCAAGCAATGATATGTTTAGCGAAAGATGCGGATTTAAGATTACGTATGGGTCAAGCTGGGCAAAAAAGGGTAAGAGATATTTTTAGTTGGGAACTTAAAGGTTCTTTTATGTCTCAATGCTATCAAGATGTGGGTAATCAGCAATAAATAATTTATTGCCATCTGCTTTTGCTTTGCTTAATTGTGATTACCTACTCTGTAGACTATCTATATCATCTACCAGTTATAGACATAAGCATGAAGCTGTTAATTTTGCATAATCGCTACCGACTTGCAGGTGGTGAAGACAGGGTAGTCCAAGCAGAAAAAAGGCTTTTAGAAGCAAATGGGCATAATGTAGTTCTTTTGGAAGAAGATAATCATAGAATAGGCAATATTTGGGATACATTAGTTGCAGCTGGCGGTGCTATATATTCTTTTGCAGCCAAGAAAAGAGTCCAAGCAGAAATTGACCGCTTTCGCCCTGATATTGTCCACGTACATAACTTTTTTCCCCTATTTTCTCCATCTGTATATGATGCTTGTTATCGTGCGGGCGTACCTGTTGTGCAAACTCTGCATAATTATCGCCTTGCTTGTCCCAAAGCAATACCGCTTCGAGATGGCAAAGTTTGTGAAGATTGCATTGGTAAATTAATTCCGTTACCTGGTGTTGTACATGGTTGCTATCGTAATTCTCGTCTGCAAAGCTTAGTTGTAGCTACAATGACTACTTTGCATAAATTGCGGGGTACTTGGCACAAAAAAGTGGATGCTTATATTGCTTTGAGTCAATTTCAAAAACAGAAAATGATTCAGGCAGGGCTACCAGCAGAAAAAATTCACATTAAACCACACTTTGTTTTTCCTCTTAACACTTTAGGGTTAGATAATCAGGGTCAAGAATATTTGTTGTTTGTTGGCAGATTATCAGAAGAAAAAGGAATTTTTTTTCTGATTGATACTTATATCCAACATAAAATGTCTATGCCTCTAAAAATTGTTGGTGATGGGCCGTTGCGTCAAGCTTTGGAACAAAAAGTCAAGCAAGCTGGCTATGATAATTTGATTGAATTTTTAGGCTTTAAAGATGAATCAACAGTCATGAAATTAATGAGGAATGCCAAACTTTTATTGTTTCCTTCAATTTGGTATGAAGGATTTCCTTCAACAATAGCAGAGGCATTTGCTGCGGGTTTACCTGTAGTAGTTTCCAAATTAGGAAGTATGAAGGAAATAGTTGAAGATAAGGTGACGGGTTTACATTTTGAATTGGGAAATACTCAAGATTTTGCTGATAAAATCAACTGGGCAATTAATCACCCTGAAATTTTAGAAGCTATGGGGAAAAATACCCGGTTGGTTTATGAATCGAAATACAGTTCAGCAGGCAATTACAAAGAGTTGATGGCTATTTACAAAAATGCGATCGCAAAAAGGATGTCTGAGAATTAGTACCTGTAATTTCTAAATTATTTGGTTTAGGATAATTCGAGAGGCTCAGATCCCCGACTTATTTAAGAAGTCGGGGATCTTGTGAAATACAATAAAGCAATTGTGATCGCTTAATACATGGCTCACAGCAAATCATCCAGCTTTCACAATCAGAACAAAGGTAAAGACAATTACAATCGTCTGACTATTATCAAAATATGACACAAAATACAACAATAGATCCGAACTTGTTCTTAGTTTGTGGACTGGGTAGTTTAGGTCAATATTGTGTATCTGCGTTAAAGGAATTTGGAGTTAAGGTAAATGCAATTGAGGAGGTAAAAATTCAAAATTGGGAAATTCCTGAATTACCTGATTTGATAGACGAACTAGTGATTGGTGATTGTCGCCAACCTAAAATATTAGAACAGGCAGGAATTAAACAGTGTCGGGCAATTTTGATTGTAACAAGTGATGAGCGTGTGAATATAGCTGTAGCATTTGCGGCGCGATCGCTCAATCCAAATGTTCGCTTAGTAATTCGTTCCGCCCAAGATAATCTTAATGAATTACTAGCGGAAAATTTAGGCAATTTTGTTGCCTTTGAAGCTACCCAGTTACCAGCTAACAGCTTTGCCCTCGCCGCATTAAGTAGTGAAACTAGAGGGTTTTTTACTTTAGAAAACCGCTTATTGCGAGTAATTAGCCTATCAATTGATAGTTGTCATCGTTGGTGTAATTGTCCTTTGTCTGAAATCAACAGTTCTCAGCGACGAGTACTTATCCATACTAGAGCCAGCCAACATCTACTCAAAGGTTTTTATCAATGGCAACCGGATGCTCAAGTCCTTCCTGGCGATACAGTTGTCTATATTGATGTCAATGAAAATTTAGTTGCTCGACAAACAAGGTATGTTAACAACAGTAGGCAAAGCTGGCTTAATATCTTTGCAAAGATGACATGGCAAAATCTCAGCCAGAAGTTAACTCAGTTTTGGGCAGAAAGTAGCCAAACAAGGCGTGTGGCCTTTGCGGCTGGTATTGTGATTGTAAGTTTGTTTCTCTGTGGCACACTGCTGTACAAATTACAGTATCCCCAAATCGCTTGGCAAAATGCTTTTAATGTTGCCTTAGTTTTGAGTCTCGGCGGCTACGGTGATTTATTTGGACAAGAAGAAATATCTTTTACACTACAAGAAAAATCTTATCCAGTTCCTTGGTGGCTGTATTTATTTAGTATCAGTATGAGTGTAGCCGGGACTATTTTTGTCGGCATTATTTATGCTGTGATGACAGAACGCCTGTTATCGACTAGATTCCAGTTTTCTAAAGGTCGTCCTCCTGTACCGAAATTAGATCATGTAGTGTTAATTGGTATAGGTAGAGTAGGTCTAAGAGTTGCACAGCTATTGCAAGAACTGAGACAACCTTTGGTAGGCGTGCATACTAAAGACTTAGAACCAGGAATATTACCCCAAATGCCTTTAGTTGTAGGAAACATCAACAACGCTTTAACTAAAGTCAATCTTCAAAGCGCAAAAAGCGTCATTGTGCTTACTGATGATGAAGTGGCAAATTTAGAAATTGCCTTGAAAGCAAAGACTGTTAACCCTCAAGCCAATTTGGTAATTCGTACCTTTGACCCCCGGTTCAGTGAAAATGTAGCACGACTATTACCTTATGCCAGAGTTTTAGGGGTTTATGCCTTAGCCGCCGAAGCATTTGCGGGGGCTGCATTTGGAGAAAATATCTTGAATTTGTTTCGCTTGGATAACCAAACTACGCTAGTTACCGAATATCAAATTGCAGCTGACGATAATCTAAATGGAAAATTACTTGCTGATGTTGCCTATGGCTATGGAGTAGTACCAATTTTACACATGAAGGTTAATCAATACACATCTAAATTGATGCCTTCTGATGATATCAAACTAGTTGTAGGCGATCGCTTAGTGGTATTAGCCACCATCGAAGGACTGCAACGAGTAGAACGGGGACTCATCACTCCAGGTCAATTGCTAGTGCGAATAAAAAGAGTTAACTCACCAGAAGCCGCATTTGAAGGCGCAGCAGTGATTTCACGGGTGACTGGTTGTGATATGCATCTAGCTAGAACTTTAATGAATCAACTACCAGCCACCCTACAATATCCTCTCTACAAGCACCAAGCACATCGTTTAGTACATGAATTGAGTAAAGCGCAAGTTCTAGCACACATTGAATAGTGGGGAGTGGGGAATTGGGAGTGGGGAGTGGGAAGAAGAAAAGTCTACGTGCATGGACTAAGAAAAAATCAAGTTAAACTGCGCTTCAGACCCAGAACAAAAGTTTTCTCTCAATTCCCTACACCCCACACCCGCCCCGTTCGCGTAGCGTCTCCGCAGGAGAAGGGGCTTTATTAAAGATCTCTTTTCGGAATTTCCTCACGAAATTCTATAACCAATTGCATCGTTTCCACAGTTAAATCGCGTAAATCTCGATTGAGAAAAACCGCGCCTTGTGGCCCAAACCAACGGTCAAAAATCGATACATATTGTTTTTCGCCGTTGACAAAGCCTTGCATAAACTTGACCAGCGAATAATTTACCGTATCCAGAAATTTAGAATTATTTTCTGGAACCATGCAAGCAATACCTTCTCGTGAATAAGGACGATCTGGTGCGATCGCAAAACTATCAGGATTTTTAGCCTTTTGCAACCATCCTTCCAACAAAATGCTATCAGATGCAAAAGCGTCTATTTTGCCTTGTTCTAAAGCAGCGTATCCTTCTGCACGATTTTTCAAATACACCAATTTAGCTTGAGGTTGCGCCCGTTTAATTGCGAGTTCGTTTGTAGTTTGTGCCAGCACACCAATTCGTTTACCAACCAAAGTTTCAGCAGAACCAATATTACTTCCTGATTTCACCAATAATTGCGTACCAGTCACACCATAGCTAACAGAAAAATCAACTTGTTTATCTCGTTCCCATGTAAAACTACTAGCATCGCAAACAATATCAACTTCGCGGTTAACTATTTTCGGAATCCTCTGTGCTGGAGTCAAGCCGACTAATTTTAATTGAATTTTTTTGCCTAATTGTTTCTCTAACTGTTGTTTGATTACAATTAACATATCTACAGAATAACCAGTTAAATTACCTTGGTTATCGGTATAGGCAAAAGGCAGTGCATCTTTACTAGTACCAGCAGTGAGTATTCCTGTACGAGCAACTTTTTGCATAACAGTCTCAGCAGATACACTAGGCATAATTGCTGCTAAAGTGAGGCTAAAAGCAGGAATCGCAATCTGAGTATATTTAATTATGCTTCTGAATTTAGATAAGTAGTTTAAATTAGCTGTAATATTCACAATACCCTCACATTTAAACTTATGTACAAAACTACTTCAAATATCAACAATAATGTTGTGATAGCTCAAAGTACAGCAATTATGTCTGTTAAACACAAAGTAGTTTCTTACAGCAATACTTTTTTACTTTATCAGGTTTATGTATACATATATAGCAATCCTATTTGATTTACAAACTACTTACGGAGGCAGGCAATAGGCAATAGGCAATACATTTGTTTGAATCTCCTACACGGATTGCCATAGCAGTCAGGTATAGATATTAGAAACCACAAAATTTATAATTTTATTTAATAAGTTGTAAACTATAGAAATCATAGTTAATTTCTAAAAAAACTCAGTACACTTTTATTCCCTGTTCCCTCTCTCTACGAGTAGTTCAGGAATCAAGCCAGATTCCTATATAGGATTCATATTTGATTTGGGAAAAAAACTCAGTATACCTTTATCCCTTCTTTCCTGTTCCCTATTGCCTATTGCCTATTGCCTCGCTACACAAGTATTTCAGTAATCAAGCCAGATTCCTATATATTTTCTCAGTATTGACAACAGCCGACACAAATAAAAAATAGGACTTCCTAAAATTGAAGTCCTAAAAGATTAATAATTCAAATGTGGAAACAAAGCTTAGTTGTAGGTTTAAATTTTATTCGGTGGTTGCACTTTAGCTTCTGTTTTCACGCTTGTAACCCCTTCAACCTCTTTAGCTAATTTTTCTGCTTTTTGTAATTCGGCTTGTGAGGTGGCTGTACCTTTAATTAATATCTGGTCTGCTTTAGCTTCTACCTCTAATTTATTATTTGGTAGGCTTTGTTTAAGCTTTTTAACCACTTCAGTTTTTAATGCACCTTCAGATTTTGTAGTTGCAGTAGTATTTTTTGTTGCTGCTGCTTTTTCGATTTTATCTGTAATTGGAGTTGTCTGAGAAGCTGGTTTTACTGGTAGTGGTGAAACTACACTGGGATTTTGAGGAGCTTTATCAGCATCTTTATGACTTTCTTGACAACCAAAAGCACCAACTACCAAAATACCACTGATGAGCAACGGAATTAACTTTTTCATATCTGTCTCCGAATTGAATACTTGAAGCGTCAATTGAGATAGATGCTATGCTGAGGAGTCAATAAAAAAACAACTAAGAAGCCCTGAGTTGAATAAGCAAGTTGATAGTTATTAAGTATTGTAGATGCCAAGATAGTTTTACAGACCTATGCTGTGAATCAAACTACGGTTTTCTGATATTATCAAATTATTGAAGATTTGCCTATATTTTGTCAAAAATTTATATTAATCAAAAATGATTATTTAGCTGATTAATGGACAATTATAAGAATCCGGTTTGATTTGGGAATTTACTTGTGTAAATAGGGAATGGGGAGTAGGGAGTAGAAAATAAGTCTTGTCTGAGCGTACTGATTTTTTTCCCAAATCAAATATGATTCCTATATCTGTAAAAATAATACTTTTAATCACTACGTAATTCCAATTTTTTATGAGGCTGCATAGGATTCGCTCGCCCCTAGCCCTCTTTTTAAGGCCAGGGCTGTTTCATTCCCTAAAACCAATACGGTTCGGATAAGCATTTTGAACTAGAAATTGGTTTGGGGAAAAGGTTAAAGGGTAAGGGTTAAAGGTTTTTTCTTCTCCTTTCCCCCTTCGCCTTTCCCCTTTAACCGAACCGTATTGTCCCTAAAACAGGTAAAATTGCAAGTAATGAGAAAGCTGCACCGCATTTAAGGTACAGCTTGTTATTTTTACGATATTCTTTGTGATTCCAGCCTTAATCTATCTGCAAGTAAGCTTTTAATGCTTCGTTGACGATCTCTGTCATTGATTTACCTTCACTGGTGGCGGTTTCTTTGAGTTTGTTATAAACCTCGTCATAAAGGCTAATCCGAGAACGAGAACGGCTAGGTGCAGCTTTTTTCTTGGTTGCGGCTACTTGGGTTGGAGTTTCTTCTGTTGTGACTGGGACAGTTTCGGGTTGATATTGTGCCGCAAATTCACGTATAGCATCTAAGCCAACGCGATCGCAAAAATCACCAAAGCTTTCTTCAAGTTGCCGTGATTTCTTAAAGTAAACAAAAATCGGCTCTAAGAAGCTTTCTATATCGTTGTGGTGCAATTTTTCGACAATTGGTTGCGCTAATCTGGTTTGATGTGGTGAACCACCTAACCAAACTTGATAAGATTCCGGCGCACTACCCACAAAACCCAATTCTGCCATGTAAGGACGAGCGCAACCATTAGGGCAGCCTGTCATTCTTACCACAAAATGTTCATCTTGTAAACCCAGTTTATCCAACAACGCCCGGACGCGTTCTAAAATTCCTGGTATTGCCCGTTCTGACTCGGTAATAGCCAAGCCGCAGGTAGGCAAAGCTGGACAAGCCATTGCATAGCGGAATAAAGGTTCGATTTTGCCAGGGTCAGAAACAACACCGCAACGGTCAAGAATTTCTTGAATGGCTGGTTTATTTTCTGGGTCAATGTCGCAGAGAATCAGATTTTGGTGGGGTGTCAGGCGAATAGTTAAGTTAAATTTCTCGACAATTTCCCGCAAAGCAGTTTTGAGTTGCAAGGAACCTTCATCTTTTACCCGTCCATTGTCGATGGAGATACCTAAAAATAACTTGCCATCGCCTTGTTCTTGCCAACCCAGAAAGTCTTCATATTTAAATTCTGGCAACTGCTTGAAGGGGGCGACTGGTTTACCAAAATATTCCTCGACTTTGGCGCGGAATTTATCTACACCCCAATCATTGATTAAATATTTTAATCGAGCGTGACGGCGGTCGGTGCGATCGCCATAATCTCTTTGAGTCGCCACAATGGCTTTAACTATGTCGTAAACATCTGCCTTGTCTACATAGCAAATGGGGTCTGCTAACCTCGCAAAGGTTTCTTCTTTATTGTGGGTTCTGCCTAAACCGCCACCTGCAAAGACATCAAAACCTTCCAGTTCGCCTCCAGGGTTGGTAATTACTACCAAAGTCAAGTCTTGGGAATACAAATCAATGGAATTATCCCCTGGCACTGTCACGCTAACTTTGAATTTGCGCGGCATATAGTGAGTACCATAAAGCGGTTCTTCACTATCATGAACAATTGTGCCATTGCCGTTGCGTTGACGTGCCGCCTTCACCTCTGGGTCTTCTTCCGCACTGATGGCTTTTTCCCCATCTAGCCAAATTTCGTAATAAGCACCAGTTTGGGGTGAGAGTAAGTCAGCAATTTTCTCGGCATATTCCCAAGCATACCCATACTCAGGGCGATTCTTGAAAGGAACTGGGGGGGCCATAACGTTGCGGTTGATGTCACCACAAGCACCCAAAGTAGAACCCAGATTTTTAATAATAGTAGCGATCGCCGCCTTGAGATTCTTCTTTAAAATCCCATGCAACTGGAAACCTTGACGAGTAGTTGCGCGTAAGGTGTGGTTTCCATATTCATCAGCCAGCTTATCTAAAGCCAGATATAGTTGCGGCGGTACAAGTCCACCAGGATTTTTTGTCCGCAGCATGAATTGGTAATCTTTCTCCTGTCCCTTAACGCGATTATCGCGGTTATCCTGCTGGTAGGAGCCATGAAACTTGAGGATTTGAGTCGCATCTTCACTAAAGTGAGTAGTATCCTCAAGGATCTGCGTTGCTACAGGTTCACGCAAAAAATTACTATTTTCTTTGAGGCCTTCTACTTTCGAGGGCTTACGAGCGGTGAGTGGGGGAGGAGCAGATTTAACCATTAGAGTTGTATAGTATTCTCAATAAAGCAGCTATCAGAGCCAAGCCATGTTTTCGGCTGAGTGTTTCCCGGTAATTCGGTCGGAAATCTGATGAATATGACAATTGTAACACGGCAAAAAGCCGGCTTTGTCGGTGGTGTCACACATAACAAAACCAGCATATAGCATATATAAGTAGGCGGTGTAAATCAACTCAAAATTTATTGGTTTTTGTTGACTTTTAACCGAAAAATCCGATGCTTCATCAGCGTTTAAAGTTCAACAGGGTTATGCACAATATTGGGCTGTAATTCCACCAACCGACTTAAGTATGAATTTTTAGTTTAAAACTAGAAGCCAAAAAGCAAGAGAAAAACAACGTCCTGATCTATATGTGCTTTAACTTGAACTGAGTAATTTATGTCTACTTGTCTATCTCTTCAGATTATTCAACACATATAGCAATCCTAATTGAGTTATAAAAACTCTCGTTATTGTCGTCCTTGCTAATTTTTAATTACAAATGACAATTGACTAATGACTAATGACACTTACTTAAACCGATAACCAATTCCGCCATTAATAGTAACAGCAGAAGCAGGACTATCTTGATAAGCACGCAATCCAACTTTGGCGTTAGTGTAAACAAGGAAGTTATTAGCAACCTCTGATTCTACACCAGCACCCACAACTACAGAATCTCTATTTCCTAAAGGACTAGGTGCGCCATTTTTCTCTACAAAAGAATATCCACCAGTCACAAAGGCATTAGTTTTATTAGCAATTGGCACGTCTACAGAAACTTCTGGGATAATGCTAGTTGTATCATCATTCCATAAAACATTACCGCGCGCGGAAACAGGAAGATTTCCCAATTTCACCCGGCCAGTAATATTACCACCCAAGTTAGCAGCATCATTGTTGAGTCCGCCATTAGTGACATTTGCTGCAACACCAGCACCAATATAACTAGCATCAGTACCTTTTTTCTGTTCCGCAGCAGCTTGACCAGCATTAAGAGCAAGAGGAGCTATAACTAAAGAGGACAATGCAGAAATTGTCACGAAAGACTGAAGTAAACGCTTCATAATTTTGGAAAAATTTGTGTTTTTTGCTGTTAATTACTAGGTCGAAACTTGTGTAAAAAGGTTCCATTAAATTTTTTATGCTATTAAATTTTTATGCTGATTGGTGCATAAAATTAACAGATTTGATTTGAAAAAATCGTGTTTGCTCATATTCCCGACTTCTTAAAGAATTCGGGAATATTTTTGTTCAGTATGCACTTGTGAAACTGGCACATTCTAAATTTAAAAGCTAATTTTATACAGCATACACAACTGCTAATTAAAGTTAATTATTCTTAGTGGCTGTAACAGCAATAGCAATAAGCTATAGCAGAAATATATAAAGTTAATTTATAAAAGTTTAGTTCTCAAATACAGCAGATTACAGATAAATGAGGTACAAATTTTCAAAAAAAGCTATGTACCTAAATATTTTAACCCTGTTCCCTGCTGTATCAGACTTTGGCGTTCATTTTTGGCAATTTTCGTGGAGATAGAAAAATGCTAACCGCTACACAAACATTGTCTGGTTTGATGGGTGTATGTGTCGGTGATGCTTTGGGTGTGCCAGTGGAGTTTACTAGCCGCGCTGAACGAATGAAGTCCCCAGTCACGAAGATGCTAGGTTATGGCACATGGCATCAGCCGCCAGGAACTTGGTCAGATGACAGTTCGTTGACGTTTTGCTTGGCAGAAAGTCTTTGTAGAGAATATTCCTTAGATGCTATAGCTTTGTCTTTTTGGCGTTGGTATAAGCAAGCTTACTGGACTCCCAGAGGAGAAATATTTGGTATTGGGCAAAGTACTCATGCAGCTATTATGCGTCTTAATCAAGGAGTTCCATCTTTAGAAGCTGGGGGAACTAGCGAAATGAGTAATGGCAATGGTTCGTTGATGCGAATTTTGCCGATGGCTTATTGTCACAAAACCTTAGACTTTCCAGAATTAATTTCGCGGGTGCATCAAGTGTCTTGTATTACTCATGCTCATCTGCGATCGCAAATTGCCTGTGGCATTTATACTAGTATCGCTATTGAACTACTGCAAGGTGTTGACCTACCCACAGCTTATTTACAAGGCTTACAAAAAATCCAAACAATTTATTCTGACGCACAATTTCAGAGCGAAATGCCCCATTTTGCCAGGGTATTTAGTGGTGACATTGCCAGTCTACCAATTGAAGAGATTAAATCTGGCGGCTATGTCATTGACACCCTAGAAGCATCGTTATGGTGTTTATTAAATAGCTCATCCTATGCAGAAACAGTGTTAAAGGCGGTGAACTTGGGCGAACATACAAGCACAACTGCGGCTGTCACAGGTGGGTTAGCCGGAATTTATTACGGTGTAGAAGGTATTCCGCAACAGTGGGTTAACTCCATCGCCCGTAAACAAGACATTATTAATCTAGCTAGACGTTTTGCCATAGCTGTGTATACTCACAATTAAAAAGGTAACAGGTAACAGGTAACAGGTGAATAGTGTTCATTGCCTATTGCCTATTGCCTATTGCCTTTTTCTTAAAGCGAAGACAAAGAGTAAACCTGACCATCAATTAACAGTCGAGTAATACCCTTAGCTTGGAGATGAGTCCGAGCCTTTTGCAGCATTCTACTATCAGGAACCTTAATCACGCGATCGCGCTTTGTTGAAAAGCGTTTAGCTACCCGATGATTATCAAATATTGGCAGGGTTCTTTGCTGGGTTTCCAGGCTGGGAATTTGCCCCAAATCACCAAAATCCCTAAGTGGTCGGGTAATTAGCTCTGCGGAACGGTCGATTACCAAGTAACAAGTTCTCGGTAAATTAGCAGCCGACAAGGGTAAAACTTGAACTGGTGCTTCACCTAACCTACGTCTTGTAACTAAAGGTCTTGGCTCATCTAGATCATCATCGTCTTCTTCGTAATCTTCATCATCTAAATCATCATCATCTAGATCGTCATCTAAATCATCTAAATCTTCAGACTCGTCTAATATTTCCTCGCCTAGCATTTCTGCAAAGACGGCCACTTTTGGACGTTCTTCATCCAATATTGGGCTAGGAATGCTAGGAATCTCCGGTGGCTCTTCTTTAGGAGCATCCGATTTTTTGATGATTCTTGGCTTTGGTTTTTCTACTGGTGCCGAAGAACGCCGCCGTACTCTTCTAATACCCGATGATTCTTCCGTATCCTCTTCTAGTTCAGGCTCCGGTTCTGGCTGCGCCTCCATTACTGGCTCCTGTGTCCTCAGCCTAGGCAACTCGATAGGTTTGCTTTCGCTCTTAAGAGGTTCTAATTCCGGCTCCTTAGGAATCAACAAAGGCAACTGGTCATAGTTTACCTGCGCCCTACCTTCAGGAGTCCGTGCTGCCCGTTTCAAAGAAACGAGGTATTCGTACTCATCTTCTGGTAAGGTGCTTTTGAGCAAGCGGCTAATTGTCGAGTTGCTCACGTCATAACGCTCTGCTAAAGTCGAGGTTGTTTCAGCAGTTTCTCGATATAACTTAAGAATTTCTTGTTTATCTGAATCTGTTAGTTTTCTCACGGTAGACACCAAATCTAAGCTCGTTTACGTCCACGCTCGCGCCGAGTCCGACTTAATGAAGCGTCATGTTCTAGAACAGCGCCCAGTCCAAATAGCACTCCACTAAACACCCAAAACACTTCTAATATGTCTCCACTTTGATAGTTAGGCCCTTGAGCGAATTTAAACCACATATCTGCAATGTAAAGCGAAAACGCGGCCGCTGCAATCATTCGCCAAGATTGAGCTACCCGTCCTCCCCAAAAAGCTAACAGCAATGTAGTAGCAATAATCAACAGCACTACATCACTAACTACATAAAACCAATTCAAAATTGCGGCTAGCATTTCTGTGGGTGTTGTTTGCTGCATAGAAATCCACCATGCGACCAAACTGCCAAACACTCCTATCGCCAATACAATCAGCCATTGCCATTTTTCTAAATTAATGCGTCTTGAAGCCACCGCTAAAATCATGCCTACGCCAAGAGAAATATAAGTCAATACAAAAAATACATCGCCAATCGATACATCAGGTTCTTCTTTTAAAACTATTTCTGTATAGCCAAAAAATATCCCTCCTAGGAAATAAGAAAGCATACCTATGGCAATTGCCAGCCAAACATTGCGACTACTAACAATTTGGGGGCTACGCCAATTCCTTAAGCATAAAATACCAGCACCCAAGTAAGCTAAGGCTTCAAAAATATTTGTGCCAATCACATACCATTCGGCACGACTTTCTACGCCGTTGGCTCCTGGAATTTTAGCACTAAATAGCAAAAAATATAATAGCGCCATCACACCCCAGCCAATAGCTGCCAAGATGATGTTGCGATTAGTAAACAGCGATTTAGAAGGCAAAGAATTTTTGTATGAGCTACTCATAGGAATTTATTATGTATATGCACGCTGGAAGTCTGAAGTGTGTAGACAGCTTTGAGGTGGCTTGCCGGAGGCTAGTATGAAGTGTGAAGAATAGAGTCAGAGCAGGGTTTTCAGACTTTAGACTTCATAATTCATACTTTTTGAGGCTATTGCCACAATTTATTGAGTGAAGATTGGTTTAGCCAAGAGATAAATAGCGATCGCTCGCCGTCTGCCATATCCTGTAACCTACCTGCTACTTTGTTGGCAAAGTTGGCATTACCAAAATAGGTTTTCCCTAGCTTGTATAGTTCTTGCAAGAAAGTAGTGACATGATTTTCTTGCCAAGCCGGAAGTTTAGTTCCTTCTAAGGGATCTATCGTTACTAGGTGTTTAACTGACTCAGGGGAAAATTCAGGAAACTTCTGCTGCCGCAAAACTTCCCCAAGATCTTTTTCAAATAATGTTAGTTGGCGAGAGCCTAAAAACTCTTCAATATCCATGTGAACTGCTTGTAGTAGCAAAATACTGGCTTGGATAAGTATTACTGTCTTACCATGCCCACCAGTATCACCTTCTAGCTGTTCTAATCGGATTTTCCCCCAAACGCTAAACCGCTCTGGTTCCTCCAACAAGACACAAGCTTTGCCTCGGTTATCAGTTAAATCTCTCCACAAGGAGCGCGCTTCTTCTTCTTGATTAGCTTTGAATACACTAATCAACCGGAAGGTTTGCCCCTGATAATGGAGGATCGGCACCTGCTGATCCCTTTTTGGGTGCTGAATGCTTGATATTTCAACATCCTGCCGTTTGAGAATAAACATGGCACTAGCAAATAACTCCTCACAGGGGCTTTGTGGATATGCGATCTATAATCGGATTTGGTAGTATCGCCAAGAGTGCGATTACTTAGGTGTAATAGAGGTTAAAAAGCGCGATCGCTTTTTAGCCACCTTAGTGTAAATTATCCCAACGATACATACACCAACACGCAAATAGCTTACCCTTGACCACACAATATAGCTAATCAATCGCTCTTATGCTGCATTAGTTAGCTGAAATTGACTAACTAGCGACTAGCATCTTAGCCTTGCCCATAGCAGATCTGCAATTTTTGATTGCTTCTGAGTTCAGAAAACGATATAATTGTTTAGGTGACTCTTAACAGAGCCATAATTTTATGTTGGGCGCGTAGCTCAGTGGATAGAGCAATTGCCTTCTAAGCAATCGGCCGCAGGTTCGAACCCTGCCGCGCTCGTTTTAAATAAATGCAAATTTTAGTTAAGTCTATTTAAATAAATAGGCTGTCTCTACCTTTGTTGAGATAAAAATGTGATTTTTATCATGCGCCACAATAAATCTTCAAGAAAAAATCTCAAGACTAAAAGCTATTAAAACAACATTTTAAAATCGGGTAACTTTTATCACCTTAAATCCCTAAAATTTTAATATTTATTTCTCGATAAATATTTTAAAATACCTGAGTCTATCAACACTGGAATACTGTAAGCAATAACTGACAAGACAGTTAAAAAACTTACCTATATCTAAATTTTTCTCATTGACCTTTTGGTAGATTAGCCATCATCTCTAAAAGCAGTATATTTGGACGAGTTAATATACAATTTGGCCTTGCTCCTCAACCAATATCAGGTAATTGCATCTCAACAGCCCCAAACTTAATGAAGTTTTATTGTTGTTTTTAGATGAGTTGTAAGCCATGACATCCCCTGAGCCTCAAACTGATTTTGGAAACGAACTTTCCGAAAAATCCTATGAACTACCTCCACAAAAACGGCGGTGGTTAAGATTATTGTTAGCTTTAATACTCATATTGGGGGGTGGAACTGCCATAGTTTGGCGTTTACTTAGTCCGATAAAACAAGCACCATCTGTTAGTTCTCAACCACCAGGAGTAAGAGTCAAAATTGCACCTGTACAAATAGGCACAGTAGAAGAAAGTACAGATTTTATTGCTAGTTTAGAATCTCGACGTTCTATAAATCTCCAGCCGACCATTCAAGGTCAAGTCACCCAGATATTTGTCAAGCCAGGAGATACTGTCGCTACAGGAACACCAATTATCCAAATCAACCCAATGCCACAAACGGCGCTTATTGGTAATAATGCTGCTACACAAATGGTTGCAGTACAGTTAGAAAATGCCCGTACTACACTCCGAGCCTTAGAAGCAGAACGCTTCTCCAAAGTTGCTGACTTGCAGGTAAATCAGCAAGACTACGAAAAATATGCCAATTTAGCAGACCAAGGAGCAGTATCTCGACAAACTAAGGATTTATCCGCTACTAGGCTGACTACAGCTAGGGCAAATCTGGCGGCACTCAATTCTCGAATTGAAGCCCAAAAAGCCAGCATTATGCAAGCTGAAAGAGCTTTGTTGCAAGCTGATACCAATAATAGACAACCACCAGTCCAACAGTATGACAAAATTACTGCTCCCTTGAATGGCACAGTCGGCAACATTCCTGTAAAAGTTGGTGATTTTGTAAATCCTTCTTCACCATTAGTTACCATCTCACAAAACAAACCTTTAGAAGTCAATATATCTGTACCTCTAGAAAAAGCGTCACAATTACGCAAGGGAATGCCTGTAGAGATTATGAATGCTCAAGGGCAGGTACTGGGTATGAGTCGAGTATTTTTCATTGCGCCAAATGCCAGTATTGACACACGCTCAATTGTAATTAAAGCATTGTTTAATAATTCCCAAGGGCTGCTACGAACTGATCAATTAGTCAGGGCGAGGGTAATTTGGAATCAGCGTTCAGGGGTTTTAATTCCTACCACAGCAGTAGCGCGGATAGCTGGTGAAACTTATGTTTATGTGGCGAAAAAACAAACCACTCCCCAAGGCGTAGAGCAATTAGTAGCTGAACAAAGGCGGGTAAGGGTAGGTGACATCAAACGTAACAATTATCAAGTTCTCGAAGGATTACAGCCACAAGAAGAAGTTGTCGTTACAGGGCTGCTGAATCTGAGAAATGGTGTGTCTATCGTTCCTGAATCTTTGTAAGCGATAAATTTAACCTAGATGTTGTAGGCTAACAGCTAATCATCTCTACTAAACAGCCTATTTTGTGAAAAACGGGAGAACGAAAAAAGCGGGGACTGTTTTTATACTGAGGTATAAACATTTACTATGCAAGGTCTAAGTGAATTTATTAACAAGACGATGCAACAGTGGAAAGTACCTGGGCTGGCGATCGCAATCGTTAAAGATAATGAAATAATTTTTTGTGAAGGCTTTGGATTGCGAGATGTCGAACAAAATTTAATGGTTACACCACAAACCCTCTTTGCTATTGCTTCTGGCACCAAACCCTTTACCACAATGGCGATGAGTATCCTGGTAGAACGTGGCTTATTAGATTGGGATAAACCTGTCAGAAATTATCTGCCCGCTTTGAAGCTTTATGACTCCTATGCAACTGACCACATCACGCCTCGTGACCTGGTAACTCATCGCTCTGGCTTACCCCGTCATGATCGTATGTGGTTCAAAAGTCCCTTCACTCTTAAAGAGATATTGAACCGCTTAAGATATCTCGAACCCACTCACGAATTGCGTACTGTTTTTCAGTATCAGAATTTGATGTACATGGTTGCTGGTTACTTAGTTGGTGAAATTGCAGGGAGTAGCTGGGAAGAATTTGTACAACAGGAGATTTTTAACCCTTTAGAAATGAGAGCCAGTAATTTCTCTCTTGCGGAATTCCCGAAAACTGATGATTTTGCATTTCCTTATCAAGAAAAAGATGACAAAGTAGACAAAATACCCTTTTGTAATATTGATGTCTCTAGCGCAGCAGGTTCGATAAATTCCAATGTTGCTGATATGGCTAACTGGCTTTTACTTCATCTTAATCAGGGTAAATATGGCGACAAACAAATTATCTCACCATTTCATTTGGAAGAGATGCACTCTCCACAATTTGGGACTTCACAACGACTGCAATTTAATGATATTTTTCATTATTTTTATGGTTTGGGATGGTTTATTAGTGTTTACAGAGGTCATAATTTAATTCAGCATGGCGGTAATATTGATGGATTTACGTCGAGGACAACTTTGCTACCTCAAGACAATATTGGCATAGTAGTTTTAACTAATTTAAAGCAAAATCCAGTGATACATACTGTAACTTATTACGTATGCGATCGCTTGCTCGGTCTAGACGAATCACCTTGGAATGAACGAATGAAGGAAAGATATGCTCAAGCCAAAGAAGAGAAAGCAAAAGCCGCATTGTCAATCATCGATGCCCGTAAAAATGGAACTCAGCCTTCTCATCCACTAGAGGATTACACAGGTGATTTTGAGCATCCAGCCTATGGGGTCTTATCAATTTTAATTAATGATAACCATTTAACAGCAATTTATAATTCAACTGTATATAAATTAGAACACTACCACTATGATATTTTTATTGCAGATGATTTGGATGATCAACCACAACTTATATCTTTCTTAACTGATAAAAAAGGTAATATTAGTGGCGTTACCGTCCCTCTAGAGCCAACCGTGAAAGATATTTTATTTACCCAGATACCCAGCAGTGAAAACGCATCTGATCTTCTAACAAAAACTAACAAGTATTTCACAATTATCTAGATAATCTCAAAGCTGGATGAGATATAAACAATTACTCATTTTTAATTTGATTAATTCTCCTGGAAAGACAAATAAATCAAGTAAAGACATATGGGCGGAAAAAATTGTATAAAACGTTTTATATTATACAAAATTGGCTCATTAACCTGATTTAGAGTCTATTTTTTTTACTAGTAAATCTCAGTGGACAGGCATCCAGAAATTATGGATTTATCTAACATTACTACTCTCAAAAATTTAGAAGCAGCCTTCGGTGGTGAATCGATGGCTAACCGCAAGTATTTATTTTTCGCTAAGGTTGCTAGTAAATTAGGATTTTCTGACTTAGCAAAACTTTTTCGTGAAACCGCAGAACAAGAAACTGAACACGCTTTTGCTCATTTTGAGTTGCTGCATCCAGAACTTGTAGTAGAAAATCCTGCCGCTTTAACTGAGGAACAAAAGCGGGCAATTGTCTCTCGCTGCTTATCTTTGGCAATTGAAGGTGAGACTTACGAATACACTACAATGTATCCTGAATTTGCAGAAGCAGCACAAAGCGAGCGCGATAACCCAGCCGCAGCAGAGTTTCTCAAGCAAGCACAAGAATCTGGTGAACACGCTAATACATTTCGGGAAGCAGCACACCGTTTTGGTTTGCTCAAATTTATCGAAAACTACCACGCCGATCGCTACACTGAAGCTTTAGAAGTATTAAACGGTGGACAAGCCGCCACCAAAGTTGCTAGTGATGATCCTCAAACTCGGAAATGGATTTGCAGACAATGCAGCATGATTTACGATCCCGTTGCTGGCGATCCCGATTCCGGAATTGCCCCTGGTACACCATTTGAAGATATTCCCGATGATTGGCAATGTCCTATTTGCGGTGCTACTAAAAAGACGTTTAAACCTTTGGAAGAAAAAATTGCTGCCTAAGATGGCATAGATAAGTAGGTTAGAACAAGCGTAGCGCAACCTAACAAACCAGATAAACACAGTTGTTTTTCTGTGTTTATCTGTAGTTTTTTCAAAAAGCTAATTTGGCAAAATCTTTGATTTACTCTATTTTATGAACTTTATCTTTGTTATTCAGAGGCAAGCTAAATTTTTCAGTCTGATAAAACAAAGTTGTTAGCACAAATAGAGAAATTTGGTTAATAAAAAGTTGCTGTAACAATACTTAGTAAATTGACATCTCCTTAGCTATACTAGCTATGACATCATTTTTCAATCAATTCAGTATAAATGTAATCTTCATAATGACTACATCCTTCTGCCATTGAGCGATCCCTGAAAGTTCGGCAACAAAGTTGCTCATCTTCTATAGTTGTTTTTTGATTTATGTCTGTAGGGCGATGCGTATTTTCTTCTATTAGTTTCAAAGTGTTGCTATTCACTTCGGGAGTGCTTGTATATTTTCCTAATTCAATCCGTAATTTATTAAGTTGCTCATCTTCAGATGTGACAAAGATATTCATTGGTTAATTACCTCTTTTATCTTTTATTGAATTTTACTGTGTTTTGCTATTAATAGCTTTTTTACTAACTAATATGCCAAGACAAAAATACAAATATTAAAATATCTACAACTGTGTTTTTTGTTGCACGAGTATACTATTATCCGTATTTCTGCTGTACATTACAAACCTCTAATTAATATTTACAGGTGGAATTGTAAAAATCCGCCCAAATCAATTGATACAAAACGGCACCCATCTTAAAATTATTGGACGGGAGTTTACAGCCCAATTAACACAGATGAATGCTGTCGATTTTTTTAACAGGGGTTTTCACAAAAATTTGCAAGGAGATTATCAAGGAGCGATCGCCGATTATACAGAAGCAATTAAGTTAAATCCTAACTTTGCTGAAGCCTACTATAATCGCGGCAATATTCTTTATAGCTCACTCCTAAATTATTCTGGAGCAATTGCTGATTTCGACAAGGCAATCCAAATCAATCCTAAGTTTGCTGAAGCCTTCCATAACAGAGGTAATAGTCGTTACTCTCTAGCCGATTATGAGGAAGCGATCGCTGATTACGAGAGGGCATTGGCAATCAATCCCAACTTGGCAGAATCGTATCACGGCCGGGGAAATGTTTACTGTGCATTAGGTGAGTATGATCAAGCCATAGCTGATTATCACCAAGCAATTGAGATTAATCCGGAATTAGTGACATATATAGATTTTGATATTGCACGGGCATTTCACGAGCGTGGTGTAGCCAGAAGCGAGAACGGCGATTATCAAGCAGCCTTAGCAGATTTTCAACAAGCTTTACAGTGGTATCCCGATTATGCCGCCGTTTATAGCAGTCGCGGTAATATTTTTCATATTTTAAAAGAGTATCAGCAAGCGATCGCCGATCATGAACGGGCATTACAGCTAGATCCTAATCTAGTGGAAGCCTATCATTATCGAGGTAATACGCGCTTTGCCTTAAATGACTGTCAAGGCGCAATTGCTGATTACAATCGGGCATTACAAATTAATCCGAGTTTTGCACCTGCATACTATAATCGCGGACTAGTCCGTTCATACCAACAAGATTATCCAGCAGCGATTGCTGATTTTAACCAAGCTCTAAGTTTAAATCCTGAAGATGTCCAAGCATACTACGAAAGAGGACTGGTACGGGCAACATTAGGTGATTATCAAGGTGCGATCGCTGATTATGAGCAAGCACTAGCAAAAAATCCGACGTTAGCTTTAGTTTACGGTTTTCTCGCTTATGCTCGTTGCCAACTAGGAGACTATCAAGGCGCATTAGCAGATAGCAATCGCATCTTACAAATTCATCCCGACTTTGCCCAAGGATACTGCGATCGCGCTACGGCCCGTCGTTGTTTGGGAGATTATCAAGGCGCAATCTTAGATTACAATCGCGCATTGCAGCTGAATCCTAATTTAGCTACAGCATACTACGGTCGGGGATTAGCCCGCGAAGCTCTACGTGATTATTTAGCCGCCGTCGAAGAATATACCCAAGCCATCAAACTCTCTGCTGATTTTGCCGAAGCTTACTGCAATCGCGGTAATGCACTCCGCTTGTTAGGAGCCGAACAAAGAGCTATGGCAGATTATAATCAAGCATTAAAAGTTAACCCCAAATTAGTGGAGGCTTATTACAATCGGGGTTCACTGCGCTATGCTTTGCAAGATTATCAAGGTGCAATTGCTGATTATAGCCAAGCGCTGCAAATTAATCCCAAATCTGCGGCATTTTACAGCGATCGCGCTGGTGCTTATTATGCTCTCAAACAATATCACAGAGCTATTGAAGATTACACCCAAGCCATCGCCCTTGACCCTAGTTTTGCAGAAGACTGGTATCACCGAGGCCGTAGCCGTTTACTATTAGGAGACTTACAAGGAGCATTAACAGACTTGCACCAAGCCTTGCAGCGTCATCCTCATTGGGCATCAGCTTATATGTTACGTGCTGATATTTACCGTCAATTACAAGATTATCAAGGCGCGATCGCTGATTTTCAACAATCTGCCAACATCTATTATCAAGAAGGAAACATAGAATACTACCAACAAATGCTAGCTGCGATCGCCCAGCTTCAGGCTTAACGCGGCTTGAGCGCATCATTTAACTGAGTTCCTGTGTAATTGGGAACCCAACCCTCTGCCGAAGTGAAATAGCGCACCGCTTTAAAACTTAAAGATGCTGTCAGACTACACCAATGCTCTACTCCTGCGGGGATACAAATGTAATCTTGTGACTGAACTAAAAGCTGCACTTGGCTACCATCAGGTCTGACAAAACCAAAAATCATTTCGCCTGCCAATACATAAAGAGGTTCAGCAGCAGTATGAGTATGATAACGACTGTAGGTATCTAGCAGCATTTTAAGATTAGGCGCACCTGGATGCAAATTCAATAAGTCACACCAGAGAGAACCTGTTTCTTGCTGGAGAAATTCAAATACACTACTATGCAAATCTACAATGTAGTGCTTCTCGGAATGAGTCAAAACTTCCTGTTCTAGTAAGTCCGGGAAAAGCAGCGATGTTCCGGGGTCATAGTGTTTCAGATGTACCCCAATAGGAGCAAGTTCATGAACTATCTCACTTAAATCGCTCTCGACTGTACCGTCTTCTAGTAATAGGATTGCCATAACACAAGGACTAATAACTAACTATTAAAAAAAGTATACTCAAATTTTGCTCAAAAAGTCATTATTTCCGATAGGTATACCGGAGTTATTCTTTGAGCCTGATAATTTTAAATGGTGAATATTTAAACAACTGTGTTGGTGTATCATCACGACCAAATATTACAATCACAGTGTGGCAACTGGAATTTAAGCAGCCAAATCTGTTGTAAGCCAATCATGTTAGTTAAAATTGCAGGATATTAATTGATTTAGACACTTTCAACCTATTATCGCTGATTTTTGATCATTAATACCTGCAAAATTTTGATGCCAGTATCGTGAGGAATATCTAAAGCATGAGATAAATCATTTAAAAAATTTTTCTCTTCCTCTGTGACTATGGCTTCAGCCAATACCAAATCAGCAGCTACAGCAAAAGCAGCCTCTCTTAGTTCTGAAGATAAAGACTCTTTCGCTACATTAAATAAGGCATTGAAACCATCGCGTCGCAGAATGCCTAGAATTTTTTCTAACAGATTATTCATATTATCTTCCGAATAACTGTTAAAAAGCTTGATCCGCGATAGTACAGAAAAGATACTACGGGTTTGCTGTTCCGACAGCAAACCATCTGGGGTAATCGCCACTAAGGTAATAGCAGCAAAAGCTTCCGCCGATGTCAACACCCCTGGGCTTTGGTTGTCTATGCCCAAGATTGTGTCTAATAAATTCATAATTGATGCTCCTGGATTTTTGTCTCAGCGTACAGTTCCCTGCTTCCAAATATCAGATAGATCTGCAACGCTGTGAGACTTTCAAGGTTTAGTGTTCCCAGGATTTCTTTATAGCGAACACCTGCACTCAGAGGTTTTCGCCAAGCAGTACACCGTCAAAGTCTAAATTAACGTTCTCCTGTTTTTTCAATCGTTTCAATCACTGCTAAACCTATACCAGAGGCAGCTATTAGGAAAACTGCTGATAGCAAGTAGGCGTTAGTCAGCATCCGAAGGGCTTCATCAAAAAAAATGTAGGTGGTCATTCCTTCACCTTTGAACTCTATGTGGCTAGTACTATTTGATATTTCAACACTGTGACTAAGGATTCCCGTTGAAATATTGCTAGCAATTGCATCTTAACAAAACTTTAGGTCTTAGATAAGAGTTTGCTAAATTTTTCTTTTTAAAGTTTCGATGAATTCCATCAAAATTTAGGCACAACAAATACAGAAGTTTTTTTATGTAGAAATTTATGCATCCATACTTACAGTAAAATTGCCTGTTAATTTAGTAAATCAACTAACTGATATTAGTCAAAACTATATAATTATGAAGCTGGCAACTATCGCTCAAATTCCATCACTACAAGGATTTTAGGCTGCGATATCAAATTTTATTGCCAACCTGTACTGAAAAAAACTTGTAAGCAATTTATTTTTACTTTAGGCAATTTTTTTAAACAAAATTTTTGGTTATTTCATTCCCAATGAAGGGACAAAATTATAGTTAACCTGATGGTGATGATGATTAAAACTAATGTAAAGAATTGTAAAGCTGATTGAGTAATTAACTTTTACGAATTCTAGGGGTTCTAAGTAGAACTACTTGATAAAGTGAATATATTAGTTATAAAAAAAATTATTGATGTAGTTAGTTTGACATACTAAAGGGTGGATTAACTCACACCACCCTTGAAGAAATAATGGCTTGAAATTATAGTAAACAGCGTTCAACTGTTGCTACAACAGATTGAGAAAGAGTTTGAAAATCATAGCCACCTTCTAAACCAAAAAGAATTTTTCGAGTTATACCTAAACAGTAATCAGTAAATAAACCATAATCTTCTGGTTGCAAATTGATACTGGCTAAAGGATCTGCGGCATTGGCATCATAACCAGCACTGACAATTAACAAGTCTGGTTGAAAGTTTTCTAAGAATGGTATTATCTTTTTTTCTAAAAGGGGCTGATAGATAGCGATGTCGCTACTAGGCGGTATCGGGATATTCAAAACATTATGATGCAAACCGTGTTCGGAAGCTTTGCCAGTTCCGGGATAACAGGGGTACTGATGTAGAGAACAGTAGGCAATTTGTGGATGAGTTTCGACGATCGCCTGTGTACCGTTACCATGATGCACATCCCAATCGAGAATAGCGACACGGTTCACTTCAGGGTTTTCTAAAGCATAAAACGCGGCGATCGCCGCATTAGAAAATAAACAAAACCCCATTCCCGCATCACTTTCAGCATGATGTCCAGGTGGACGCGCCAGCACAAACGCAGGGTTTTCAGTAGATAGGACAATATCAATACCATCCAACCAAGCACTTACAGCCAATAACGCCACATCATAGCTGTTGGGAGAAACTGGTGTATCCCCATCTAAATAACCACCACCACTAGCAGCGATATCCCCAACTTTTTTAACGTAGGACGGGCTGTGTACTTGTAATAACAAAGACATCAATGATGGCTTATCAAAGACGGGAGTCGGCGATCGCCAAGCGATTTGTTCTGCGAATGCAGCCTCCTTTAAAGCTTTGACAATCGCCGTCAGACGTTCTGGGTTTTCTGGATGATAGGTTCCAGTCTTGTGATCTAAAAACTCATCGGAATAGATGACTGGTAGCATAGGGAGCGATAAGCAAGACACTGAGGCTATTGTATCCTCAGCAGTCTCACTACTCTTTGGTGAACCCAATCATTTCATCGGTAGGTTCATCTAGCATTTCTGGTACTAAAGCTGGGTTACTCCGGCGTTCTTCGGCTGATTGTTCCCGAATCACATCATCCATTTTCGCGGGATGTTTGATTTTGTCTAGCGTTTCTGGGCTTAATTCTGATGCGTGGCCTTCAGGATTCATTTTTTCAGCTTGGCTAGGAACTGTTTCTTTGTTCATAAGTTTTGTCTCCTATTTCTAGACCAAGCCTAAGCAATGCAGCCACGAAGCACACACTATCTTGGGGCTTAAATTGTTATGTACTCAGTGTTAGATAGATTTCCAACGTTATTACGCTACTTTTAACGGCTTTTCAGGTAAAGCGATCGCTTCCGGTAAAAGCTTTCCCTGTTCTTGATACCATTCAATGAGTGATTCAATAACTTCCTGTCCGTGTTTGGCGGCTTCTGCGTAGGTTGCGCCGTGAGTGTGGTACTGCTGCCAAGGAAATTCCGGTAGATGGACTAAATAGCATTTATCTTCATCTGACCATTGAATAATCATGCTATAGCGATAATTCATTCTTCCTCCGCATTAATTTCTCCAGATTTTTCTATTTATCGCTTTTAACTCTCTAATTTTTTTGGGCATTTTAAGGACTTTAGCCTTATCTTTCTTAATTCAGGAAATTTTAACCATTGGTAAATATTATCGGATGCAGCAGTAAAGTTGATGTCTTTTCTTCGGTTTACAGAGGCAAATAGCATTTACCATAAAAGACGTAAATATTCAGTATCTTAAGAGTCACTAAAACAGGAAAACACTAGTGCTACCAAATCAGCCCCCCACAGATAATCAAACTCAACGCTGGAAATTCGCTCAAATGTTCGGACTGTCAAGGCGAAATCCGTTGATGATTTCCCGATGGGTATTGCGCTGGGCTGTTGTGGGAACCGTTTGTGGTCTGTTTGCTGGTTTATATTGGAATGTTCTAGAACTATTAACTCATCAGTTGCATCAATTCCAAGGTATCAGCCTGCTGATTGTGATGCCGTTAGCAGGTTTAATTATTGGGCTAGTAATTCATTTTTTGGGGAATCCGGGCGAAATTGCCGTGATTGTGGATAATATTCACTTTCGCGGTGGACGCTTGGATGCGCGCAAAAATCCGTCGATGATTCTGGCTTCGTTAGTTAGTATCGCTGCTGGTGGGAGTGCTGGCCCAGAAGCCCCATTAGTACAGGTTACAGGTTCTTTTGGGACTTGGGTAGGCGATCGCCTCAAACTCGAAGGCGAAGATCTCAGATCTATGAGTTTGGCGGCGATGGCGGGTGGTTTTACGGCTTTATTTGGCGCACCTCTGGGTGGGGCGATGTTCGCCCTAGAGATTCTGCACCATCAGCATATTGTGGAATATTACGAAGCTTTAATGCCAGCGATTGTTTCTAGTTGTGCAAGTTATTTGGTATTTGCGGCGATTACGCGTTTGGGAATTGCACCGACTTGGCATTTCCCGCAATATCGCCTGGAAAACATCGATGATTTTGCCTTTGCTATCTTGTTTGGCATAATTGGAGCGATCGCCGGATGGGTTTTTATGTGGATTTTTCGGAGTTGCGACAGACTTTTTGCCCACATTCCCACCCCTATTTATTTACGCACCACACTAGCAGGATTAGGACTTGGTAGTTTAGCAACTCTCTTACCACTTACCCGTTATTTTGGACATGAAGAATTAGAAACAGTTCTGACAACTAACTTTTCTGTTGTTTTCTTGTTAACCTTAGCTTTAGGTAAAATGGCTGCCATTAGCATGACAGTTACAGGTGGGTGGCGCGGTGGATTCATTATCCCCTTATTTTTTACTGGTGCTTGTATTGGCAAAGCCGTAGTAACTTTAATTCCGGGAATTAATCCTGCCTTGGCGATGATTTGTACAATGGCTGCTATTAACGCCGCAGTAACACGCACACCCATAAGTACAACTTTGTTGTTATCAAAACTGACTGGTTTTAGTCCATTTACACCAATTTTATTTGCTAGTTTGGTGGGATTCTTTCTGGCTCCCAAAGTTCCTTTGATTGCTGCTCAATTGAAGTCTCAGCAAGAAGCTATTCATTAAAATCAGAGAGTTTCGATGAAATAAATTTCTTAGACATATATGAAAGAGGAACTAGGGATTAAAGGCTAGGGACTAGTTTTTTAGGCGTATAGTTTGGTTTTTTCAGCCCATTTGTTTAAAAATTCGCAATCAATTCTTTATGCACGACTCATTTTGATTTTTGCAGAAACTCAATTTCGATGTTATTTCTTTGCTGTCCCCTATTCCCTAGCCTAAACAAGTATGTGTAGTTATCAAAACTTATAACTAAATCTTGAGATTATTCAGAGCTTCTTTTTTATCCGCCAAATATTTAGCGACTGCTGCCGCATTTAGGGGAATAACTTTTGTTGTTGGGCGTATTGTCTGTAATAATGCATTTAAACTGCCACAAGAATGGCTGGCCTTTCTATATACACAGCCATAACTTACACCAGGTAAACGAAAATAGCTACCTATTGCTAATTGTTGAAATGTCATCAGTGCCTCAGAACCTCGATTAAATAACTACTGCGAAAATCAATATTGATTGGCGATCGTTACTATCATAAACCGGATAATCTGATAACAAGAGCTAAAAAAAATTATTCAAAATTTCTTTAGATTGTTAGTTTTTCTGCTTATCGTGTCTATCGGAATTTTTAACTGAATGCCATTTACTTCCTCTTGCTGATGTAGGCTCAGTCATTCCTTAGTAATTGGGCGGATTTACCCTTTTTTGGGAGAATTTTAGTAATTTATTTTTTGTAGCTAAAACTTTTTTAATTAGATGCTATTTACCGCGCCCAAAAATACCAATTGCCATCATACTTATAGGTTAACTGTTGGGGCAAAAAAAAACAATACGTGCTAGAATTGTATCAAAATATGTCAATTATTCAAGAGTAATTTGGAATAATTTTACGCTTTGCCAATTGTAAAGGCTAAAATCTACGATTTTTGGAGTTTTTTAGGTTATGACAACCTCACAGGAGAGGATTATCCCAACAGATCTCCGGAACGAAATGTCCCGGTCTTATCTGGAATACGCCATGAGTGTGATAGTGGGTCGGGCGCTGCCAGATGCCAGGGATGGTCTGAAACCTGTGCATCGCCGTATCCTCTACGCAATGCACGAGCTAGGTTTATTGCACGATCGCCCGTTTAGAAAGTGCGCTCGTGTGGTTGGGGAAGTGTTGGGTAAATATCACCCTCACGGCGACACAGCAGTATATGATGCCTTGGTGCGGATGGCGCAGGATTTTTCCATGCGATCGCCCCTAATTAATGGTCATGGTAACTTTGGTTCAGTAGATAACGATCCGCCAGCCGCAATGCGATACACAGAATGTCGCTTGCAAGCTTTGACTAGTGCTGCTTTACTACAAGACATCGAATCAGAAACCGTAGACTTTGCTGACAACTTCGACGGTTCCCAGCAAGAACCAACAGTTCTGCCATCGCGGATTCCTCAACTTCTACTAAATGGTTCATCAGGCATTGCTGTGGGGATGGCAACTAATATCCCTCCCCACAACTTAGGCGAACTGATTGACGGGGTAGTCGCATTGATTCACAATCCGGAAATCACCGACCTCCAGTTAATGCAGCATATCCCTGGTCCAGACTTTCCCACTGGGGCGCAGATTCTCGGAACGGCAGCAATTAAAGAAGCTTATACCACTGGGCGCGGTTCCATTACCATGCGCGGTGTCGCTAACATTGAAACCATCGAACAACGCGGTCGTCCAGAACGAGAAGCAATTATCGTTACCGAACTGCCTTATCAAACTAATAAAGCGGCATTAATCGAGAAAATCGCCGAATTAGTGAACGATAAGCGGATTGAAGGCATTGCAGATATCAGGGACGAAAGCGATCGCGACGGGATGCGAATTGTCATCGAACTCAAGCGCGATGCTTATCCCCGTGTGGTATTGAACAACCTTTACAAGCAAACCCCACTGCAAGCTAACTTTGGGGCGAATATGCTGGCGTTGGTCAACGGCGAACCGCAAATTCTCACCCTCAAGCAGTTCTTAGAAGTCTTCCTAGATTTCCGCATCGAATCTATTACCAGACGCACCCGCTACGAACTGCGAAAAGCGGAAGAACGCGACCATATATTGCAAGGGTTATTGATTGCTCTATCACATTTAGATGCAATTATAAATCTAATTCGTCATGCCCCTGATGCACCCACAGCTAAAGGTGAGTTAATCACAACTTACGGGCTTTCGGAAGTTCAAGCCGATGCGATTTTGCAAATGCAGCTGCGGCGGTTAACTGCCCTAGAAGCAGATAAAATTCGCCTAGAACATGAAGATTTGCAAACACAGATTACCAATTTGCAAGATATTTTGGCACGGCGAGAAAGAATCTTAGAAATTATTGAAACTGAAATCTCGCAAATTAAAACTAGCTTTGCCACACCCCGGCGTACAGTTATTACTCACGCCGAAGGTGAAATTGATGAACGTGACCTGATTGCTAACGAAAAGGCAATTATTCTGTTAACAGAACAAGGTTACATCAAACGGATGCCTGTGAACACCTTCGAGGCACAAAGCCGTGCCACCAGAGGCAAAGCTGCTGCCAAGGTAAAAGATGATGACACCGTAGAGCATTTCTTAACTTGCTGCGATCACGATAGTGTTTTATTCTTTAGCGATCGCGGCGTAGTTTACTGTCTCAAAGCTTATCAAATTCCAGTGGGTTCGCGTACCAGTCGCGGCACACCCATAGTGCAGATGCTACCCATTCCCAAAGAAGAAAAAATCACCTCGATTGTCCCGGTTGACGAGTTCAGCGACGACGAATATTTAGTCATGCTGACTAAAGGTGGCAATATCAAGAAAACCGCATTAGCTGCTTTTAGTAATATTCGGGCGAATGGTTTAATTGCCATTTCCTTGGAAGAAGGTGATCAACTGCGGTGGGTACGTCGCGCCAGAGTCGAAGACAGCATCATCATTGGTTCTCGTCTAGGGATGGCGATTCACTTTAGATGTACCCATGAACAACTGCGTCCTCTGGGTAGGGCGACGCGGGGCGTGAAATCGATGAAACTCAAAACCGGCGACGAACTCGTGGGGATGGATATTATTCCCGCAGCCATTCTGGACACCCTCAACACGGAGGAACCAGAAATCGAAGAGGTCGAAACCGAAGATATCGAAACTGTGGAAGAAACCACAGAAGTACCCGAAAACAGCAGTGTTGGGCCTTGGGTGTTAGTCATCACAATGGGCGGATATGGCAAACGTGTACCTGTTGCCCAATTCCGATTGCAAAACCGTGCTGGTCAAGGTTTAATGGCTACCAAATTCAAGAACCGCAAAACCAAAGACAAATTAGCAACCTTGCAAATCGTCAACAGCGATGATGAAATCATGATGGTGACAAATCGCGGTATTATTATCCGTCAGGCTACCAATGCGATTTCCATCCAATCGCGCTCGGCAACTGGTGTAAGAGTGCAACGCTTGGATGAAGATGACGCAATTACAGGCGTTGCGATCGTTCCGCCTGATACTGGTGATGCAGAAGAAGCAGAGTAAAAAGCCGGGGGAGCAAGGAAAGCAGAGGAAGCAGGGGGAAAGAATAACTTCCATGCTTCCTTACTTAATTGCTTTACTCAGTGGTGTTTTGATGGGGCTAACCGTCGCCCCCGTGGGTGCATGGTTTTTGGCTTGGATAGCCTTAGCCCCGCTTTGGGTATTAGTTGTTACTTCTGCAAATAAGAAAAAAGCCTCTTCTCCTCTCCTCGGCTTGGCTTGGGGTATAGGTTATCACAGCGTTGCCCTCTTTTGGATTACCGGGATTCACCCTATGGATTGGTTGGGTGTACCTTGGTGGCCGAGTTTGGCTATTACCCTATTTTGCTGGGGATTTATTAGCCTATGGGGAGGGCTATTTGTTAGTATTTGGGCTGCTGTCATGGCACGCTTGAATCAGTCAAAACCGTGGTTACGCGTTCTAATTGGTACAGCCATCTGGTGCGCCTTAGAAAGCTTGTGGAGTTCTGGTTCCTTGTGGTGGAGTTCTCTAGCTTACACTCAATCACCGCATAATCTAGTAATTTTACATCTCGGTCAACTCTCTGGCCCTAATACTGTAACAGCTGCGATCGCTGCTATCAACGGCCTCATCGCCGAAGCCTATCTATCATCTGCGTCGCGCCAGTTGCTTCAAGTCGGGGAACCCGCCCAACGTACTGGCTTCTCTGCGCCTCGGCGGTTCGTAAATAAATATTTAATTACTGCCACAGGACTATTCATCACCTTACACCTGCTTGGCTTTTTCTTATATAGCCAACCCTTAGCCCAACCACCAGAAGCCGCCTTAAAAATCGGAGTTGTTCAAGGTAACATCCCCAACAAAATCAAAGTCAAACCCGAAGGTTATCGCCGCGCCATCACAGGCTATACTAGCGGCTATTTAACTCTAGCCGAACAAGGTGTGAATGCCGTTCTCACACCCGAAGGTGCTTTACCTATATTTGAACGTAACTTAGGCGACACTCCTCTAATTTCCGCAGTACAGCAAAAAGGGGTTTTGGTTTGGGTTGGCGCTTTTGGCGAACGCGGACGCAGTTATACAAATAGTTTATTTACAGTTAATAGTCAGGGCGAAGTTACCAGCCGCTACGATAAATCTAAATTAGTACCATTGGGTGAATTTATTCCCTTTGAAGAAATTTTAGGTAAACTAGTCAGCCGCTTGTCACCTTTGGATGAACATCAAGTTCATGGTGCAGCCAACCAGATATTTGATACACCCTTTGGACGGGCAATTGTAGGTATTTGCTACGAATCTGCATTTCCTGAGATATTTCGCCGTCAAGCTGCGGCGGGTGGGCAATTTATCCTTAGTTCTTCTAACGATGCTCATTACAGTGCAGCTATGCCATTTCAGCATCATGCACAGGATATTATGCGAGCAATTGAAACTGATAGATGGTCTGCAAGGGCAACAAATACCGGGTATTCGGCTTTTGTAGACTCTCACGGCAGAACTCTGTGGATATCTGGCTATAACATCTACCAAACTCACGCAGAAACCATATATCGCCGCCAAACGCAGACTTTATATGTGCGTTGGGGTGATTGGTTGACACCGTTATTTTTAGGTTTGGGTGTTGTAGGTTGGTTTGTGGCGAAAGTATTTTAAACGCAGAGGGATGCAGAGTACGCGCGGAGGAACGCAAAGGAAGAGGAGTGTAGTTGAGGGAAATAGGAGAAAATGGCACCAAAAGTACCCAATATTGCTGTAATTTTAAAATTCTGAAAACTTTAACCTAATTTAATTAGACTAAAACTAGGTAATAATCGCGTATCAGCCCATGCTACAGTACGATCCGTTGGATTGCTTACCCTCGGCTGAGGATTTGCCAGACTCAGACGACACCCCTGTGGATAACGAACTACAAGATTTAATTCCGGGTTTACTCAAAGCTATCTTAGCTATGGCTTGGCCAGAGCGAATGGACTGGTTTTTTGGCGTTGATATGGGGATTTATTACGATCCTGATGAGCCAGCTATTGTTCCGGATGGGTTTTTGAGTCTGGGTGTAGAACGCATTCTCGATGAAAACTTGCGTCTCAGCTATGTGCTTTGGGAAGAAAGGCGCGTACCAACGATGGTGTTAGAGGTAGTTTCTCACAAACGTCGAGGAGAATATTCTAGTAAAAAAGAATTTTATGCTAAGTTGGGAATTTTGTATTATGTGATTTACAATCCCCTACGGCGGCAAAAAGCTCGTTTAGAAGTATATTATTTAGCGGATGGGAAATATAAATTACTACCAGGAAACCCAGTTTGGCTCACAGAAATTGGTTTAAAAATTGGCTATGAAAGAGGAACTTATCTAGGAATTACGCGAGAGTGGCTTTATTGGTATGACGAACAAGGAAGGCGTTTGTTAACACCCGAAGAACGGGCGCAACAAGCAGAAGAACGCTTACAACAAGCAGAACAACGCGCTCAAATATTAGCCGAACAATTGAGAAACCTGGGTGTAGACCCAGATTCTTTGATTTAAAAAGGCTTGTCGGTTAATTATAGTTTAGATTTATTCGCTTGCAATTGCACCCAAACAAAGAAGGGAATTGCTAGTAGTTGAGTGGCGGTGGAAAATACTACTAATAGGGTGAGAGAGCGATCATACAAAACACCCATTAAAGTGCTGCCTAAAAACCAAGCAAAACCATAGCCAGTGCTAAAGATACCATAAGCTGTGGCGCGTTTGTTTTTGGGTACGAGTCCGGCGATCGCCGCTTTTAAAATTGACTCTTGTGCGCCCATCCCAATACCCCAAAATGCGATGCCTAAAAGTGCTAGTTGGGTATCGCCGAAAAATACCAACGGTGCGAAAAAGGATGAAACAAAAGCCGCAACCATCAAAATAGAAATACCTGCGCGGTCAAACAGATAGCCAAATATGAGTGCAGCTACAGCATCAACTCCCATTGCAAACGCATAAAATAGGGGAATTGTTTGTCCTGAAGCAATATTTCCTTTTTGAAAATGAAAAGCGATTAAGGGAAAATCTGCATAACCAGCCGCAATAATGGCAACAGCACCAAGATAAATCCAAAATGCTCGCGGGATTCCGTCTTCTTCATTAATTTCATGTTCGATTTCTAAATCGCTGGGGTTGGGATAAAGGAATTGCAAAACCAATAACACAATCAATCCCAACACCGCAGGTACAATCAAAATCGTGAAGCCGTTGCGATACTCTCCTTGGAAATAAACCATTGCGGCTACCGCTAAAGGCCCCATCACCGCGCCGGTTTGATCCATTGCTTCATGCAGACCAAAGCCAAAACCTCTGCCAATTTGACTCACACCATGAGACAGAAGTGCATCTCTTGGGGGTGTACGCACGGCTTTACCTGTGCGTTCTGCCATCATCAAACCTGCTGCAACTTCCCATCTCCCTGCAAAGGCTAATAGTGGTACAACGGCAGTGTTCAAAATAAATCCTAAAGTTGTAATACCCCAATACTTGCGCGTCTGGTCGCTGAGATATCCAATGACTAGGCGCAAGCCATAACCAATTAGTTCTCCAAAGCCTGCTACTAGGCCTACCACAGTGCCGCTTGCTCCCAAAACCTGCAAATAAGCCCCCGTAATACTACGCGCTCCTTCATAGGTGGCATCAGCACAGAGGCTAACAAAGCCCAGTAAAATCACAAACTTCAAGGCGGCTGATTTCTGTGGCATACTCTTGTATCTATTCAAATTGCTACTTTATAAAAGTCTGTCTTCACTCTGCGTTTGCAACCGGAAAAAAACCACCCTGTTTCCCAAAAATTACTTTATGTAGCAGCTAAGGCAGAAATTCGGTTATATCATAATGTTCTTGAATAGATAGCAAAGTCAGTTCTAAACATTTGGATTCAGCCTGACAGTACAAAAATTACTATTTATTGCATGATCACTTCATGGAGTCGTTGAACTTTGACAGTCAACTCTCAACAGCATTCTAATTTTTTACATAGATAAATTCTCTAACCAGGTGATTTTGTCATTAATTGTGTAGTATTTTTGGTGCTAGTCTGTCTTAGGATCAATCCAATGAACCAGCTCCTCAGAACAGTATTTGGCATTAAAACATACATCATTTGGCTGCTTACACCAATACTGGCAATTATTCTTGGTGCATCGCTTTTGGCTAGCCCTGCGCTAGCTACTGGCGTGTATCAAATTCCTAATTTAACCCCAGGCGGTGACTGGGTTGTAGATCAAGGTGAAGTTATTAGTCGCATCAACGAAGGTAAGATTAGTAGTGCCTTTGAGGATTTGGCAAAGAAAACTGGCAATGAAGTGAGATTTGTCACCATTCGCCGTTTAGACTATGGTGAAACCTCAGAAAGCTTTACTAAAGGGCTTTTTGAAAAATGGTTCCCGACAAAGGAAGCGCAAGCCAACCAAACTTTGTTAATGCTGGATACCGTTACCAACAATACTGCGATTCTTAGCGGAGATAAAGTCAAGTCTTTGCTAACTGATTCTATTGCCGAGAGTATCGCAGCTGAAACCTTAGCTGCACCATTACGCAATGGTAATAAATATAATCAAGCATTTTTAGATGCGAGCGATCGCCTAGTTAAAGTTCTCTCTGGTGAACCCGACCCCGGCCCACCCCAAATTGCTGACAACGTACAGGTAGAAGGCACCTTCACAAAAGCAGAAGACACCAACCAAGGTAACGCGACTGCTTGGGTGGTAGGACTGCTAATTGCTGCAACCATTATCCCGATGGCGACTTACTACATCTATCTAGTCTATCAACCACCATCTAACGGCTAATTCTGAAGTATGAAGTCTGAAATTTCAGACTTCATACTTTTCTTAGTCTTGAACATACTCTTGCCCTGTCACTAAAGCTACTTCAGCCCGGACAAATTCTCTGCCTAAATAGGCTGCATGGTCTAACTGAGTAACTGGACAGGGTTGAGTTTGTTCAAAAATTTTGACGCAGAGTTCTTTGGCTGTTCTAGCATTAAAAACTGTGGTGTGAGTTCTTTCTACTTTACCTTTGGCAGGAATTACTTTACCTGTTTCGGGATCTATAGCTAAACCACGTTCATCAATGACATTTGTGAAATGCTTTGCATAAATTAATCCCTCGCCTCTATCTAAATAGATGATGAAATATCCAGCCGGGTCAAGGTCAATATGACGCTGAGAAAGTCGATCATCAATGGCTGCTAAATCTTTAACTATTAAATCCATAACCGCTATCAAAAACAAAATTCTTTATTCAGGGTTATTACACCATATACTTAAGTGTAATTCTTATTTTCCTTAGTTAGAGCATTAAATTGGTAAGCGATTAATATCTTTGTTGCAGCCAATAACTACCATTGCGGAACCACGTTCTAGACGCTTGAGAGGGTCTGGATTAATTACAAATTTGCCATCTTGACTCACAGCCAGCAAATTTAACCCATAACGGTTACGCAGTTGAATTTCTGTAATGGTTTTGCTATGAAATTCATCGGGAACTATCAACTCGACAATACTATGATCTGGGTCGAGGTCAAATCTATCTAATATCGATGGTTTGGTGAGGGTACGCGCTAAAGCACAGCCTGCTTCATATTCAGGAAAAACAACGTGGTCTGCACCAACTCTCTTTAATAACTTGCGGTGAACTTCACTTGATGCTTTGGCCACAACGTGAGGTACACCACCTTCTTTAACATTGAGAGTAGTCACAATACTTTCTTGAACATAATTACCAATCGCTACAATTACTGTATCAAATTCAAAAATTCCTGCTTCTTTGAGTGCTGCTGGTTCTGTTGAATCTAGTTGCAAAGCATGACTTACTATTTCTTCTGTCAAAGCTTCTGATACTCTTTTTTCATCAACATCTGTTGCTAGCACTTGATAACCAAATTTATGCAGTGTTGAACAAACAGACCGACCAAAGCGACCTAACCCAATTACAGCAAATTGATGGTTATCTTTACGTAAACTGCGAAAAAATCCTAGTGATGCAAGATTCACAGTTGCTATCCTTATTAACGCTCCCTGTATTTAGGACAAAAAATGCTTCAATCTAACTTAAAGTAACAATTTTTATTTTTTGCCTAGTGTTTTACATTTTATCAGCTTAGGTTAATGGCACTGATACAAAGTACGGCTATCCCACCAGTAAGTTTTCTTCAGGATAGTGAATTCTACTAGGACGAGGGTCACCTAAAATAGCTGACATTAATAGTAAAACACCTACTCTACCGATATACATAGTCATAATTAATATCAGTTTAGCTGCGGTAGATACTGTGCCTGTGATGCCTGTAGAAAGACCGACTGTTGCAAAGGCAGATACTACTTCAAACAGAATTTGAATAAAGTCTAATTGTGGGTCTGTAAGGGCGATAAGAATCGTTGCAAAAATTACCGTAGCTACGGAACCGACTAATACACCCACAGCTTTTAATATTAAAGATATTGCTATGCTACGTTCATATAATAAAACTTCTTCTTTGCCTTGAAGAATTGCTTTAGTACAACTAGTCAGAACTCGTAAAGTTGTAGTTTTAATGCCGCCGCCTGTACCGCCAGGGCTTGCCCCAATAAACATCAGTGCGATTGTAATAAATAAACCAGCCGTGGTCATTTGACTAATATCAATAGTATTAAACCCGGCAGTTCTAGGGGTAACAGATTGGAACCAAGCCACTAAAAATTGACCACCAAAATTTAATTTTCCAAAGGTATCAAGGTTTCTACCTTCTATACAAAAGAAAGCAAATGTGCCGATAAATAACAGGATTAAAGTTGTACTGGTGGCTACTTTGAAATCTAAAGAAAGTACCAAATTTGTCTTCTGTTTGAGTACGCGATCGCGTAACCAAAGATACATCTCTAAAATGACTTGATAACCAATGCCACCAAAGATAATTAATGTAGTAACTGTGAAAACCACTAACACAGATGTTTGATAACCAATTAAGTTATCTTTAAACAAGCTAAAACCTGCATTATTCCAAGAGTTAACGCTATGAAAAATCGCTAACCATAGCCCTTGTGACCAACCATATTGCGGAACAAAAGCGGGTAGAAGCAGAAATATACCTGTAATTTCAAAAATTAAAGTAGTGGCAATAATTGAGCGAATAACGTGGGAGCTACCGTGCATTCCTGGTCTGTCTAATGCTTGTTGAATCGCCATTTTTTGCCGGAGGTCAAATCTGCGCCCAATTAGCAAAATCAAAAAGGTTGTAGTTGTCATATAACCCAACCCACCAATCTGAACTAACAGCGCAATAAACAGTTGTCCCCAAAAAGAAAAATAAGTCCCAGGGTCAACCACTGATAAGCCAGTCACACAAACGGCGGATGTTGAGGTGAATAATGCCACAACTAAGTTATTCCAGCTGCCGTCGCTAGTTGAAATAGGCAGCATCAGCAAAATCGTCCCCACAGTGATGACAGCCAGAAATCCCAAGCAAATTGTCCGCGAAACAGTCATATTTAGGTAGAGCCTCTAAATTCTTCCAAGGAAGCATTTGGCAAATAGAATTCACTACTACACAAACAAAGTCCGCGAAAGCAGACTAATAAAGATCAAGAGTTTCAAACCCACCTCCGTGGGTTTTGTCTATGTAGTTAAGACTTCCAGTCGCCTAAGTGATATACAAACTTTATTTAATTAAGAACACACATGGTAGCCTAACGAGTATGTTTATTTAAACTTTGATTTGTCTTAGCATTATTTGTTTTATGAGTACAACACTATATCAGCAAATTCAGCAGTTTTACGATGCTTCTTCTGGTTTGTGGGAAGAAATTTGGGGAGAACATATGCACCACGGCTACTATGGTGCAGATGGAAAGCTAAAAAAAGACCGTCGTCAGGCGCAAATTGATTTAATTGAAGAAATTCTGAATTGGGCTGGTGTAGAAACTGCAACTAATATTTTGGATGTAGGTTGTGGTATTGGCGGTAGTTCTTTATATTTGGCAGAAAAGTTTCATGCTAGGAGTACTGGTATTACTTTAAGTCCTGTGCAAGCGGCGAGAGCCACAGAACGCGCCCAGGAAATGCTATTAAATCTCAGAAGTAAGTTTTTGGTGGCTGATGCTCAGGCTATGCCTTTTGCAGATAATACTTTTGACTTGGTGTGGTCGCTGGAAAGTGGCGAACATATGCCTGATAAAACCAAGTTTATGCAGGAGTGTTATCGAGTATTAAAGCCCGGTGGAACTTTGATTATGGTTACATGGTGTCATCGACCAACAGATGAAGCACCATTAACGGCGGATGAACAAAAGCACTTGCAAGATATTTACCGCGTGTATTGTTTGCCTTATGTGATTTCGTTACCCCAATATGAAGAAATTGCCCGTCAATTACCATTACACAATATCCGCACAGCTGATTGGTCGCAGGCTGTTGCGCCATTTTGGAATATGGTAATTGATTCGGCGTTGACTCCAAGTGCAATTTTTGGCTTGTTGCGTTCTGGCTGGAATACTATTCAGGGGGCATTATCGCTGGGGTTAATGAGTCGCGGTTATGAGCGGGGGTTGGTGCGGTTTGGGTTGGTAGCTGGTAATAAGTAAAGATGCACAGACATGAATGAAAAGAGGGCGCAGGATGGTGCAAAACACTATGCGGGAAATCCCAAAGTTTTGAGAATAAGCGGTAATAGCTTACTGCACGCCTCGATAATATTTGCAGTGTCTGGCAAACTCTTCAATGTCGCGTCAAAGATTTTTTTGGCATTTCGCGCTAATCCTTTCTTTTTCTCTGGCTCAGGTGTTTGCTCTGCTTCTGCCAAAGCTTTCACCTGTTCTAATAAATCGGCTTTATCTTCGGAAGGTAAATCAGTATCTTCATCAATTGCTTTTTGAAGTTGAAGCAGTAGTTCTTTAATTCCAGGTTGAGTAGGATCTGGAGAACTAGGCAGTTGATTGACAACGTTTGACACGTTACCACTAATTTCGCCCAAATTAATAGTTGAACCTGTAATATCTCTTCCTGCTGTAATTTTTGCCCCTGTAGAGGCATCTACATTACCACCAGCACTAATGTTTTGATTTTCCATAATTTTTCCTACTTGATTTGTCAGGTAAATTGCAGCCGAACTACCTGTACGTTCAACTAATTTTTGTAAGAATTGTCCGTACATATCTATTAATAGCTGATAGTAACTATTCAGCCTAGCAATTTCACCTTCCTTTGCTTCTAAAGCTAACTGATAACGAGCCTCAAACATTTGACGTAGCTCTTCGTAAGTTTCATTAACTCGTTCCACCACTTGGGAACGAGAAACTCCTTCTCGATGACCCACTTTAACAATCCATAAATCGCCACGTTGTTCTAAACCCTGCAACTCTAAGCCTAGACTTTCATCTTCCAAACGAAATTTTTCAAACACAAAACTGAGGGAGATAGGGTCAATTTCCTGCTCAAATACTAGTTCATAAGAAGTTTCTAGCTTACGAACGATCGCCTCAAATTCTCCTGGTAAAAAGTTTCGGTCTAATGGATAACGCTGTTCAGGCTTACCATCTTCAAAGTCACGGTAAATATAATCACAAATAACTCCTTGAAAACAAGTATGGCGATTAAAGCTCCAATCTCTCACACAGCAACCAGTTAAATCTGCTTGGGAAAAGTCCACATTAGTCACAAGCGATCGCACAAATTTGGCATAACGAAGGTTAGCTCCTCGAAAGTCTGCGCCATCCAAAATTGCCTCTGTGAAGTCGAAATCCTCTAAGTTTGCCCCTTGCAGATAAGCTCCCCGCAAGTTGGTACGACAAAAATTTTTGGTTTTGGGTTCTCCTGCTAGTAAAGATTGAACTTGGGGCTGATGCAAATCTAAGTAGGAATTATCTACCGTTGCGGCTTCCCAAGCAGTGGTATGAGAAAATCTCGTCCTGTAGAGTTTAGTTGCCCGCAAGTCGATGTTTGCTAAGGATGTGCCGGAAAAGTTGATTTGGCTTAAGTCTAACTCCCGAAAAGAAGTGCCTCCCAAGTTAGCGATCGCTTTTCCCAATGCCAGTATGACATCAGGTTGTCCTGGGTTAAGATGGTTGTTTTGCCGTAATCGCAGAATAACCAAAGCGATCGCTACAGCCAAAACACTACTACCTAACCATCCTATGAATCCAGTCATAGAAACTATCATGGGTGCAGTAGGCCGTATTTTGTCTAAATGCTCATTATCTAAAATACCGCTTGTCGCTAAGATCACTCCCATTGCACCACACAACACCATAAAGCTACCTAGCAACAACCCTTGGAACCAGCGAAATTGTCGTTGAAAGCCTATAGCTAACAGTGAACTCGTCAAGCTCAAACCAACTAAACTCAACAGCGAACAAGCTGTCAATAAAGTACCAACTAAAGGGATAAGGAACATAAAATCCCCATAACCCAGTACAACCAGCACTAAAATCGGCAAACCCAGCCAGCATCCAACCAATGCAACTAAAATACTTTGCATCCATTGGCTGTGCGCCCAGAAAACAAACGCAGCTAAAATAATTGCCACAGTTGCGATTGTTACATAGCACCGCCCTAGCTGATCTAAAAATCCTAGATCCAGGGCTAACCGACCTCCAGCTATGGCTGCTACTACTGCACATAATACGCCCAGTAATAAGCTGAAAAAAAATATACCAATTCGGCTTGCTAAAGAAAGTCCTAGTAAACATTGCCTCAAGTCCACTTGACTCAGCATTTCTTGCGAAACGCGTTTTCCTCTGAGATCAATCAAGCGAGACTGGCCGGTTAATGGTGATGCCTGATTCATTTAAGTAATATGACAGCCACTTATTATTTCAGTAAAAAGCTTGTATAAAATTAGCACATAATTTCAAAATATCTTATGGCAAAGATTGTACTGAATAGAATATGGCCTAAATTCAAGATTTGGACAGTGCTACAAGACATTAAATCTGATGCACAGGACATACCTTTAGACGAAAGCCGTGTTTCAGGAAGCTTGCTGGCAAATTTGATCAATCAGCGATTACACCGACTACAGCAGAAAATTAGTCAACCTCTGACTCCAGTTTTAAACGAGAACGATTTTTTACCTTTCAGTTTTTTTGAGACAGGCCTAGAGGCTGGTAAAAGTGTTTGCTGTCTAGTCCGCCGAATTGATAAACCCGAAGATTTAGATAAATTAATCGAAGCAGCTAGAGAGGATGTAAAGCTGCAAGCAACAACCCTCAAATGGTATGGCATTGACCCCATTAATGAGCCAGATAGATTTAAAACTCAAGCCCCAAACGTTTATTTACCTTATGCCTCCGCATTTCTTGTGGGTGGTGACTACTTGCTCACAAATCGCCATGTAGTAGAAGATCAAGACCACATTGATCTGAATGAATTTCGTGCGGTGTTTAACTATGAAGCAGATCGCCTGGGACAGAAAAGCGACCCAGAACTATTGGCTGAATTAGACAAGTATGAGTTTGACACTGATTTTCGGGTCACTTCATCCAAGCCAGAACTAGATTACGTGTTGCTGAAACTGAAGCCACTCAACGGTAATTTTGCAAGTAAAACCTTTGGGCAAGTTAATTTAGCACAAGACTTAACAGGAGAAGTGGCTCCGCGCATAATTGACATTTTGGCTACTGATTCCGACCTCAAAGCAGCCATTGAACCTAATTTTTTAACCCTCATCGAGAACAAAAATATTGACGGTGATCCTATCCACATGATTCAGCATCCTGGGGGACGACCCAAGGAAGTTGTTGTGTTTAATAATCGTCTCGTCAATGTGTATGAGAATTTTCTGGAATATGACACCGATGCTGAACCAGGTTCCTCAGGCAGTCCTGTGTTTAATACAGAGTGGCAGGTAGTTGGGATTCATCAAGCCGCAGTCTTAAATAATGAGGGGAATGTCAAGGGTTATCTAGGCATTCGGATGGATTGCATTTTGGAAGATCTGAAACAACAAAATAGCAATACACGGTTGCAGGATTTTATTAATACGTACCTCAAAGGTATTATCCCATCCATCAAACCTCAAGTATTTATCCTAGCCGCAAGAAAAAGAAATTCAGTTTTAGGAAATGACGCAGCACTAGAACAAAAAGCAATGGAGAACCTGCGACAGTCAATTATTAAAGAAATGAAGACTGCAAGTGAAAATGTGGATGTTGTCTCCATCTCTGGACGGACAGATGAATCGGAAGCCTTGAAACTGGCTGTACAAGATATTAACCAGCAGCGCAATCTGGAACAAAAGGGTGAACTAGCGATTGAACTTTTGGTTAATAGTTCAGATACTTCTAATAAATCTAAAAACTTTAGCATCAAACTCTACTACAACGCTGGCAATCCCCGCGCTCAACAATTGGCACAAGTGTTAGAAACAGTTCTTCAACAAGACAATCCATCGTTCTACATCCGTGCCTTTCCTGATTCTTATACCAATACTCGTGGTTTAATGTTTTGCCGAAAGGTGAATCTACCAGCAGTTGTAATTTTTGTAGGTGATTTAGCTAATAAAAGCGATCGCGAATCTCTAGAAAAGATACAACGAGACCCTAGTGCTGCTGACATTCTTGGTCAGAGTCTTACTAAAGGTATTCTCAAAGCTTTAGAAGTACTGAAAAATGAATAGTTTTAGCATGGGGAGAGCGATAGCAAAACCCAACAACTATAATGCACTGCTTAACAGATAATTAGGTGCAATAGGCGATCGCGTTAACTCATTTTACTGTTATTAATACTGGTGAACGAGTATCAAAGCCTCTCCCCTGCTCCCCTGCCCCTCTGCGGTCTAAACTGCAAATTAGGTGATTAACAGCTTACTGCCCCAGTTCTCTGAGATTATTCATTACTTCTTGATACAGTTGTTGATTATTTTGGCTTTGAAAGATAGCTGCGGCTTGTTCTAAGTCCTTAATTGCGCCTTGTTTATCTCCCTGGGCGGCACGAGCGTTACCTCGGTTATTATAAGCTGGGGCAAAACGCGGGTTGAGGCGTATGGCTTCGTTATAATCAGCTATGGCTCCTTGTTTATCTCCCTTGACTGCACGGGCGTTGCCGCGATTATTATAGGCGATCGCATATCGGGGATTGAGGAGTATTGCTTGGTCGTAGTCTTCTAGGGAGCCGTCTTTTTCACCTAAGGCTGCACGGGCGTTGGCGCGGTTATTATAAGCTTCTGCATAGTTGGGTGAAAGCTTAATTGCTTGGTTATAGTCAGCGATCGCACTTCTATTATCTCCCAGTGAGGCACGGGCATTTCCTCGGCTGTTATAGGCTTCGGCATCGTTGGGGGAAAGGCGTAGGGCTTCGTTGTAATCTGCGATCGCTTTTTGCTTGTCTCCCATATCAAAATGGGCTAGGCCGCGTGCTTTGTAGGCTGCACCATATTCAGGATTTAGGTTGAGTGCTTTAGTATAAGATGCGATCGCTGCATCTAAATCACCTTTAAGGTGCTGATTTTGCCCCTGAAGATACAGTGCGCCAGCTTGAGAGGTTTTAATGGTACGGCGGCTGGGAGGTGTGACTCCTACTTCTGTCACTAAAACACTCTTGTCTCTATTACATGAGACAAGAGTAATTGCGCTCAATGTGGCAAGCACAACTGTGGTCAATGTTTTTTTTACCTTCACCCGCTTTTGCTCCATAACCGCAGCTTTATAAGTTGCTCTCAACCGTTATCTACCTGGATTAAATTAGCACCCAATTTGGTTCGTTTTTTAAATTGAACGCGATTCTAACTTTTTGCCGACGTGCAAAGTCACTGAGACTGCAAAAGTTATATAGCAAACCGTGTATGAGATCCAAAAAAGTCTGTTGCCTATTACCTGCCTCCACGACTAGTTTGTAAATTAAGTAGGAGTGCTATATATTCCCTAGGTTTAATAACGGATATCTGCCGCCTCAACCGGGAACTTTATCAACTTTATATCTGTTATTTTGGTATTTAAAAGTTACTTTTTATGCTGTTAGCACTATTTACGCTTGTAACTGCTGATACTCAAAATTTAATTTAAAAATTAGTGGGCTTCAGATCCCCGACTTCTCGAAGAAGTCAGGGATCTTTTTATATAAGAATTATTTAGAACTACTTTATAATTTTTTAAAGAACTTTAATTAATATTAAAACTTTTTACGGATTCTCGTCATTATATTCCTGAGATTTAGAAGTCAGCCGCCAAGCTGTATTAGTGTCTATCTCCACAGATAATTCTTCTAAGTTTTCACCTAAATCTTTTTGCAGTTTTTGAGTCAATGTCACGGGGAAGTCTAAATTTAAACCTTTAGTTTGTACTAGTCTGGCTAATTCTGCAAACTGGGTTTTTATAGTTTTGCGTTCATAGCCACTCAGTTTACAAAAGGATGTTTCTGATACATTTTGCGTCTGCATAGCTTTTTTAATCCGCTCTTGCAAATGCTCATATTCTGAATTTAATAGCTTCCATTGCTCCTCAAGTTGTGTGTATTTAATGCCGAGAGCTATTAAATTTTCTGTTTCTGGATCGGGATTACTTTCTGCTTCTAATTCTAACAAACGCCGATGCACTTGAGCAAGATAAATGCAGTCGAGGTAAGCATAGTCTATTTGTTCTTCTGTTAAAGGTCGTTGTCCCCAATCGCTATTTTGTTCTTGTTTATCAACGTTATGAAAGTTACATAAAAGACCAGCAAGAGTTTTGAGTTGATAATTAGGAACAGGTAATAAATAATAAGGAATTTTTTTAGCGATATCTAAAGTACAAGTAATATTTTTAGCTTTTTTATTACCTAAAAATTTCAAGTCATAACTAGCATTATGAAACACTTTTTCGATAGCCGGATTGAGCATAATTTGCTCAATGAAATTAGCGACGACATCAGGCTGATCGAGTACGTCTAAAAGTAAGACGCGATCGCCACTCATATCCTCAGGATCATCTAATACTTGAATTAGGGATAATCTAGGATTACGGCTGTTATATTCAGCTACTTCTGTATCTATCCACAGAGTTTTCGCTTTGGTATATTTAGCAACGATGTCTTGAATTTCGCTTGCATCAGTCAAATAAGGCATAAATTGTTCAGTTCAGCAGTTTGTCTGTGGCGGCAGGCAGGGGGGCAGAGGAGAGATGGTATTTTACCTTTCTACTTTTGACTTATTCCACTAGCGATCGCACTTTGGCATTCTGCAACCGAGGCGCGTTGTTGCATCGCTTGAACTAAAGCTTGGTAACTATCCCAATTTTCTTGTAATAAATTTTTGGCTTGCAGGATATGAAACCGTTGTTTCTGCTGAAAAGCTGACTCGGAAAAACCGATAATTTTTAATACCTCTGCCAGCCTAGTTTTATCATCACCACCGCCTTCGGCACGCTCATATACTAAAGCTTCCGCCGCAATACCAGCCATCCACATTGTGCAGTAGCGGTCTAGCATTTGCGCGCTGATGGAACCTTTTTCTAATTGCGCGGCTAACTCAGTATCATTAAAAGCCACACCACCTTGTCCTGCTTGTCCTTGTCTCCAAGCTTCCCACGCGCTGAGGGTGTAACCAGTCACAGGAATACCCAGCAAATCAGCTACTAAAAAATGTCCGGCTTCGTGGTGGATAATGCGATCGCGGTGTTCACTCGAAAATCCCGCAATCCAATCTAACAGGATGGTTCCGCCTTTTCCTTGTAAGGTGAAATTGTCTAAGGTGGCGATTCCCAAGATGGCGAAGGTGGCGAGGGCTGGTACTGCGGGTGATAAGTTGATGAATGGCCCCAGCAGTGCGGAGAAAGTCATTAGAAAGACGGATATAGCGACTAAATTGAGGGCTGTCTGGCTCATTTTGAATTTTTAACTATAGCTTAATCTTTCTTAATTATGCGGCGATCGCTGACACCTTATACAGTTTCACTTTAAATTTGATACAAATAGGCCGCTCTTGTGCAGGGGAGAGGGTTTGAGTCTTTTATTTACAATTTCAATAGTGCAACTTGTAGGCGCAATCACTTAAAACTACAAATCAAGAAAATTATTTATATTTTTTACAGAATTTCGAGGAAAAATTAATGTTATCAAAGCGGTAGCTAGCTATAGATATTTTGCTATCGAATAAAGAGATCCTTGACTTCTTTAAGAAGTCAAGGATCTGAGTCTCTCAATAGTTAAACCATAATTTAGTATTAAGAAGATAAAAAATGGCAAATAATGCATCGTGTCGGATTCTCTCTCTTGATGGTGGTGGACTCCGGGGGCTGATTACAGCCATCATGTTAGAGAAATTAGAAACAAAATTAAAGGAACGCGATCGCAACAAATCGCTTAAAGATTACTTTGATATTATTGCTGGCACATCCACCGGTAGTCTGATTGCTTGCGGTATCTCTAAAGGGATGAGTGCTACCCAAATTAAGGAACTTTATTTAAATCAAGCAATTGTTATCTTTCCCAGAGTTCCAGATGTTATATCTAGTTTATTGAGCCGATTTCGGATTGGATATAGTCAACCAATTTTTGATGGTAAAGGGTTAGAGCAAGTTTTGAAAGGCCCTGGAGTGTTTGGAGATAATATTACTTTTGGTCAACTAAAAAAACTGACCCTAATTACTAGCTACGATACTTATAATCGAGAAGTTGTGGTGTTTAAAAACACTAAACAATTACATCAAAGTATTCCTGTATGGGAAATTTGTCGGGCTTCAGCAGCTGCACCAATTGCTTTTCCTGGCCATGTTATGACTAACGCAGATTTTATTGCAGATTGGAGTAGTAATGGCTATGCAATACCTAAAGAAAAAGGTATACCCTTAGTTGATGGTGGAGTATTTGCCAATGATCCAGCCTTATGTGCGATCGCAGAACGTCTGAAGTGGAACAATGAACAGCCAGAAAATAGTGTACCTATAGATCAGATTGTCGTTACCAGTTTTGGTACAGGTAAAAGCATTAATCGAATTGGTATTCCAGAGGCCAGAGGTTGGGGTGCAGCAGAATGGATTAGTCCACTGCGAGGTATCCCACTGGTGGATGTATTTTCCGATGGTGCTAGCGATTCCGTTGGCTATATATCCACGCAAATTATGAATAATGATTTATATTTTCGTTTTCAACCTACTCTCACCACAAATATATCCACTTTCAGTGCTAATCAGGAAAATATTGAAGCCTTGCAAAAGACTGCTGAAGATTACATTAATAAACCTGAAACTAATAACAAATTAGAGCAACTTATTAATAATTTGACTTCAGCAAATGACAAACCAATGTAAATTCTATAGCAACCCTCAATAAGAGCCAAACAAATCTACTGTCTATTGCCTATTGCCTATTGCCTATAGATAGCCATCACTCAAATACGACGGTGCGATTACCATAAACCAACACACGATTTTGCAAGTGTAATCTCACCGCCCTTGCTAAAACAATCCGCTCTAAATCCTTACCTTTTCTAATTAAATCCTCAACTTCATCGCGGTGACTGACGCGAACTACATCCTGTTCAATAATTGGACCAGCATCTAAATCTGAGGTGACATAATGAGCAGTTGCGCCAATAATTTTCACCCCTCTTTCAAACGCTCGGTGATAGGGATTCGCCCCGACAAAAGCGGGTAAAAATGAGTGATGGATATTAATAATTTGGGGGAACTTAGCAATAAAATTTTCGCTGACAATTTGCATATATTTTGCCAGCACTACTAAATCAATTTTATACTGTTGTAGTAATTCTAATTGTTTGGCTTCTTGCTCTAGTTTATTTTCTTTAGTGATAGGAATGTGATGAAAATCAATACCAAATTGGTCTGCAACAACTTTTAAATGTGGATGGTTGCTAATAATTAAAGGAATTTCTGCCGCAAATTCTTTGGCACGATGTCGCCAAATCAAATCATATAAACAGTGGTCTTGACGACTGACCCAAATAGCTATGCGTGGTACAGAATCAGAAAAATGTAGTTCCCATTTTGCACCTAAAGGTTGGGCTATGGCATTAAACGCAGGGCCAATTAAATCTTTAGGTAAATTGAACCCTTCCAACTGCCATTCAATCCGCGTCAGAAATAACCCAGCCGAAAAATCTGTGTGCTGATCTGCATGAATAATATTGCCACCATTGGCATAAATAAAATTAGCAATTTTTGCTACTAATCCTCGTTGGTCAGGGCAAGAAATCAGCAAGCTTGCAGTTGGGTTGGACATATAAAGCAGGTTACAGGTTACAGGTGATAGGTTATAGGTTACAGAGTTAAAAATAGCGACACAGACAGATAACCCGCGCAGGCAGGTTTTGTTTGTATAGCTGCGATTTCTAATCGCCTGGTGCTTCTTTGTTTTTATGGAGTTTTAGCTGGCGTTGGTAGGTTTAGGCTGGGTAAAGGTGTTGATGGACTATTATTAGCTGGCTGTTGCCACTCTGATAACTCCCGATTGACTGCGTTTTGAAAATCTGTAGATACTAATAATACATTGAGATTGCCATTTGGTTGCGTAGCCGAGTCAGCTTGAGCGTACACAAAACGGTTATTAAAATCAGATTTGCCCAAAACTAATTGATGAGTTTTCTGATTTTTTAGGTTCACTTTAATAGTTGCTTGGGGTTGATTTAAACCAAATTCTCCCAGTTGATTAGCAGGAATTGATAAAGTGTTATTGCTCTTACCCTTAACCAACAAATCCGTTAAATAAGCAACAATAGCATCATTTCCCGGCTGTGATACTGGCGATTTTAGCAACCACTTAGGATTGCTAGATTGATTGTTCCGTTCCAAAACCACAGTGTTATTTTTTGTCTGAACTGTCAAAGACTGTATATCATCTTCCGCAAAAGAGAAAATTTGCTGTTGTTTCTCCTTCGCTTCTTCTCGCTGAGTTGCGCCTTTAATTTCATAGAAATATACGAAACCACCCAAACCCAGCGCCAAGAATACCAAAATTAAAGTCGTGCGTGGCAATTTCATCTTGTTAGTCAATGGTCATTTGTCATTTGTCAATGGTCATTTGTCATTAGTTATTCTCCCCTGCACCCCTGCCTCTTAGCGTCGTCGCCACCAGACTAAACCGGCTGCTAAGAAACCAATCACAGGTAAAAATAACAAAGAAGTTAGTGCTAAGAAACTAGCTTGTATACCTGATAAATTGAGTCGGCGGTTTTTCACTTCTTTGGGACGAATTGAAAGAGGTTGCTGGTCTTGTTGACTCAGCCAAGTTACAGAATTGAGAAATACATCGCCATTTAGTTGCTGTTCAAATAGTCCGTTGCTGGCAAAATCAGAATTTCCTACCACTACTAACCGTGATTCCTTGGCTACTGTTGCAGATTTCTCTGCGGTGGCAGGAATTGGACTAGCTTGACCTTGTGTTGTTGGCGTTGTCGCTGCTATAGGAGTTGGACTCGCCTGAGTTTGAGTTGTCGGTGTTGGTAAGGGTGCAGGAGTTGTCGCTGCTGTAGGAGTTGGACTCGCCTGAGTTTGGGTTGTGGGCGTTGGTAAAGGTGCAGGCGTTGTCGCTGCTGTAGGAGTTGGACTCGCCGGAGTTTGGGTTGTTGGTGTTGGTAAAGGTGCAGGTGTTGTCGCTGCTGTAGGAGTTGGACTCGCCGGAGTTTGGGTTGTTGGTGTTGGTAAAGGTGCAGGCGTTGGGTTTGTAGCTGGTAGTTTTCTCGACAACGCTACGCCTAAAGTCAGAGGCCCTTTGAGGTCTTTATCAGCATTAAACTCTAACTTTTCGCTTTGCAAATCGCTTTCAGCCCAACTATTAGGATAAGGTTTGGTACGTAGTAGGGGCGTAGACTGAACACCATCCACAGGAGTAATTTCTATTGGTCTAGCCAAGCGATAAAAAGAAATACCGTTACCGAAATCTTTAGTAATTGGGTGTTGTCCGTATTCATTGATGATAGGTGCAGCTGGCCCTAGTCCTACACCAGTACCGGAGACATCAACTGCTAAACGATTATCTAAGCGAACACCCCATTGTTGTAACAAGCTGGTGAGTTTGGGGTCAGTAGCAGGGTCAATCATCACCAACAGATTACCGCCACGGTTGAGATAATCTTGTAAAGCTTTAACTTCAGCGTCAAACAGTCCGCGTTTAGGGCCAGCTACGATAACACTGGCAGCATCATCAGGAACTTTGGGACTTTCTACTAAATTTAACGGTGCTGTAGTGAAATTTCTATCAGTTAATGCTTGAACAGCCTGTGACATTCCGCCTTCAACAGCATTAAGTGGACGTTCTCCGTGACCTTGAAGTAAATAAACTTTAGCTGTAGTTGAACTAGTAATTTGTTGTAAGCGATTAGTTAATCTAACTTCTGATAGTCTTTCATTCTCATTTATAGTTTGAACTAATTGCCGTTTATTTCCAGATTCTAGATAAACTTCTCCAAAATCTTTAACACCAAATCTTTCGGCAATTCCTGGTCTAGCTTGAGGATCGACATACTCGAACTCAAAATTGCGATTTTGGCGACGATAAATTTCTAGTAATTCTCTGTCTTGGGTATTTGGATTAGGACTAAATATCCACAATTTTACTGGCTGTTGTAAGCCACGAACTATTGCTTGTGATTGGGGTGCAAGGGTAAATAACTGAGTTTCTGTTAAGTCTGCACGTACATGATAGCGGCTACCCAAGAAGTTAATTAATCCTAAAATTAGAATTACAGACAAAGTTGCGATTAAAGCATTAGTACCAGCTTGAGTAGAACGACGACCCCACCAATTATTGCGCTGGCTTTGCCATACTATCCATAAAATAATAATGACAGTTCCCGAAATTATCAATGCTAGGGGAATTAACCCCCAACTTCCGGCAACTAAACCTGCTGTTACGCCAGCAATCAAAAGAAACGGGCCTAGCCAAAATAAATATTGCCAAAGTTGCTTTTTTGCAATTTTTTTCGTCTTTTTTGTCATTTGTCCTTTGCCTTTACTACTGACCAAGCCCCGTTGGGGCGGGGTGTGGGGGAAGAAATAGCCCCAACAACCCTTGGGATACAAGCCCTGCCCTTAAGGGCAATTGTGTTAGGGGATACAAGCCCCTACCAACACCTTCCCTACACCCTACACCCTATCCCCTACACCCTTCTTGTTGACTCATGACTCATAATTACTGCCGTTGAAAGCGCAGTGCATCAATTGATTGCGCCGTCAGAAAAATGCCTAAAAATATGTAACTGGCAAATAAAATTAAACTGCTGGTATCAAAAATTCCTTGTACTAAGGTGTTGTAATGTTTAACTAGTGATAAATTCCCTAGGAATTCTCCTAAAGAACCTCCGATTTTTTGAGAAACAAAATCTGGGATTAATAATAGTAAAAAACCTGCGGCAAAGGTGAAGACAGCCGCCCAAATTGTGCTGTCTGTTAAGGAGGAAATAAACATTCCTAAAGACAAGATTGATGCTGCCAACAAGATTAATCCTAGATGCGCTAACAAAGGCAATGCTGGTTGGATGGGCGGGTTAGCACTACTCAAGGCGATCGCCTCTAGTAATACCAACGGCAAAATCATGGTAATAAAAAATGTTAGCACTCCCAATAATTTCCCCACGGCGATCGCCCAGTTGGTCACAGGAGATGTTGCTAAAAGTTCTAGTGTGCCACGCTTCCGTTCTTCGGCGTAAAGTCCCATTGACAGCATTGGCAGCACAAACAATAATATCCACGCTAATCCATTTAAAAAGTCTTGCACCAATCTCGCACCGACATCCAAAGAAACTGGTACACCTAACTGTTGACCTTGTACATCTGTATAGGCGGCTTCTGCTATCAAGCCAGTCGGCCCTAGCAATATCAAAAAAAACAATATGCCAGCAATGAACCAAAACACGCCAGCGATCGCATAAGCTAAAGGCGATGCAAAATAACTCTGTAATTCTCGGCGATAAATAGCAATAATATTCGCCAGCACTATACCCATTTATGCTGCTTCTCCTTCTTTAGCTGCTGAGTCTACCTCTGATTCAAGATGCTTTTCTTCTGTGGTTAGTTGCAAGAACACATCTTCTAGGGTGGCACTGACCCGGCGCATTTCTTGTAATCCAAACCCGGCACGAATTAAGGTGGCGGCAATATCCCTTCCTGGTTCTGTTCCAGGTCGTGAGATGACTCGCAAGTAACTGCGGCCGTCCTTAGCATCAGTGAGGTGATAACCAGGAATTGATTCTACCAAACTCACGCCGGCTACGTTTTGCAATACCTGTTTGGCAAGGTTAGCTTCGCCCTCGATTTCTAATTCATAACCTGAGCCTCCTGTCAACTGGGTCATCAAGCTTTCTGGAGTGTTGGTAGCGACAACCTTACCGCGATTGATGATCGCAACGCGACTACAGGTCATGCTGACTTCTGGCAAAATGTGCGTAGACAAAATAATTGTGTGTGTCCCCGCCAGACTTTTAATTAAATTTCGCACTTCAATAATTTGGCGGGGGTCAAGTCCAACGGTGGGTTCATCCAAAATAATCGCTGGCGGATCGTGAACGATCGCCTGAGCAATGCCGACTCTTTGGCGATATCCTTTAGAAAGTTTACGAATAATTACCCGCCGCTTGTCTTGTAAGTTGCACTTTTCAATTGCTGTTTGGACTTTGGCAGCGCGATCGCCTGCGGGTACTCCTTTAATTTGGGCGACAAAGTGCAGAAAGCCCTCTACCGTCATGTCTGGATATAACGGCGGTGTTTCCGGTAAATAACCAATTCGTTGACGCACCGCCAAGGAATTTTCATGGACATCAAACCCAGCAATCTTTGCTGTCCCGCTAGTTGCAGGTAAATAACCTGCTAAAATTCTCATAGTGGTGGTTTTACCAGCACCATTCGGCCCTAAAAATCCTAAAATTTCCCCTTCCTCAACCCTAAAGGTGACATCAGTAATCGCTGGGGTAGAACTGTAGGTTTTACTAAGATGTTCGACTTCAATCATTGGTAAGCGTGGCGATCGCAAACTAGAGAATACCCAACAATCTTAGATCATCATGGAATAACAGTTATAATCAGTGCTGCGTAGTTAAATAAGTTAAGACAAATTCAGCTAACGAGAGAGGCTGATAATTTTTCATTTTTCATGCGTAACTCTTTGAGAGATATTTTAAGTTTTATAACATTTTTATTCATTTATAATGATTAGCTTATACAAATCTAAATCATTAGTAAAAATCGCTTTGGGTTCCCTGCATCTGTGCAGTTCGTTGCCCAAATAATGATTACGAACAGGAAAAATCTGTAAGTTAGATGCACCACAACTGGACAAGCTCATCTAATATCAGCTTTTACGATATTTAGACACATCCTAGAGGAAGATGCTCTGGAGTGAAAAACATGAGTAAATAAATCAGGGATGTTGTTATGCACTGGATTTATATTCAGGTTTGGTGGTGAGCCAGACCTTTTTTTTCACTATTGAACATCATTAGACAATATTATAGATAGCTAAAACTATAGTTATCCCTGTCTACAAATAAGATAAAAGTTTTAGATGAATGCCATCATATGTATAGCTACAAAATCAATTTAAAATGAGTTAAAGTAAATAAAATCAAAACTGCACAAGCAAGCTAAAAATGTAATCAAAGCCAAAATCAGCTATCTAGTAGAACATTCACTAAAAAACTAGAAAAATTGCTTGATTGAGTTAATTGAAAAGATTATTGGACGCAAGCAAGCGGTTATTAAATATATTAACAAATACTATAAAAATCTGTGTAAGATATAAAATTTATCATCCCATAGTATTTTAACTTTGATAATCAAAAAGAAAATATTTGAGAACTAATAGCAACCTAAATCAGTGGCAAAAAAATCTATTGCCTATTGCCTATTGCCGTTCTACACAACTATTTTCAGTAATCAAACCTGATTCCCATAGCACTAACACAAAATTAATTGGTAGTTATAATCCAAGCATGATAGTACACAAATCACTTAGTGTGCTTTTAGCAAAAGAGCGTGACAAGATCTAATAAAACCAAATTCCCTTCATCCTTGGGAGTTGGTTTGTGTAAAACAAGTATAAATTTCACTTTGAATGCTTTTGGCGGACGCACGCTGGCTCTGAAGTGGCACCTTGTGTTACTTGTCGCCGGGGCCTTACTGCCAGTTGTCCTTTTTGGCGTTGCGGTTGTACACAAACTCTCGCTGAATGAACGTGCAGCATCAGAACGCCGCTTGATTTTAGAGGCACGCAATTTGACGCAAGATGTCGAGCGCGAAGTTTCCAGCACAACTCGGACACTCCAAGCCCTGGCAGCCTCTGACAGGCTCAACCAGCGTGACTTAAAAGCCTTTTATAGCGAGGCGCAGCGCACAGTGCAGACGCAGCCGACTTGGTTAGCTGTCATCCTGCTAAAACCAGAAGGACAACAGATATTGAATACTTCTCGTCCTTTCGGCACTGCACTACCCTTTGCCAATGAGCCTGAAAGCGTGCGGCGTGTTGTCAAAACACTCCAGCCAACAGTTGGGTACCTCGCAATTTCACGTATTAAGCAAACATGGGCTTTCCCTGTCCGTGTTCCAGTCATGCGTGATGGCAAGTTACGGTATGTGCTGACTGCCCTCATCACCTCAGAAGCACTAACTAACATTATTAATACCAAGACAACTATTGATAGCGAGTGGACACGTACTGTTGTTGATGGTCATGGTGTTGTTGTCGCTCGGACTCGCAATCCCGATCGCTTTGTAGGGCAGCACGGTACTCCGTCTTTTTTGAAGCGTATCGCGGCAACCACAGAAGGCTTCTACCGCGAAACGACCTTGGAGGGAAAGCTAGTTTATGTTGCCTTCAGGCGAGCCAATTTTTCTAACTGGACAACTGCCGTCGTCGTTCCTGTTGAGCTAATTGACAGTCCGGCGCGCCATGCGATGTGGCTTGTTATTGAAATTGGCCTAGTACTGCTTTTGGTAAGTGGTGCAGGCGCACTCTTCCTCTCGCAGTGGATATCTCAAAGCATCTCTGAGGCTGCTTTGGCGGCAGAGGCACTCGCCAACGGTGAATGTCCGCGCATCAGTGCCTCAACTATTAAGGAAGTAGCTTTGTTAGGCGAGGCATTAAAATTTTCGGCGGAACTTCTATCGCAGCAACAGCATGAGCGAGACGAACACTTAAGGCAGGTGGAAGCAGCAAAGAATGAGGCAGAGGAAGCTAACCGTCTTAAGGATGAGTTTTTAATTACCGTTTCTCACGAACTCAGAACTCCTCTCAATGCTATTTGCGGCTGGGCCCATTTGCTATGTACCGGGAAGCTTGATCAAGAAAAGATACAACAGGCGATCGCTACTATTGAACGGAATGCCAAAGCCCAAGCACAATTGGTAAATGACCTGCTTGATACATCAAAGATCATTCTTGGGAAACTTCATCTCGAACCACAGCCGCTAAACTTAGCCAGCGTTATTGTCAGTGCGATCGAGTCGGTGCGCCACGCAGCAGAAGTCAAAGATATCGATTTGCAGCTACAACTTGCCGAGGTTGAACCTGTCTTAGGCGACCAAAATCGGCTTCAGCAAGTAGTCTGGAACCTCCTCTCGAACGCGGTTAAATTCACGCCTCAAGGTGGACGGGTGGAAGTGCAACTTAAGCAAGTTAACTCATTTGTCGAGGTGATAGTGCGTGACACTGGTGTGGGTATCAACGCAGAGTTTTTGCCATATGTTTTTGATCGCTTCCGCCAAGCTGACGGCTCAACTACCAGGAAATTTGGCGGCTTGGGGCTAGGTTTGGCGATCGTCCGTCATTTAGTCGAACTTCACGGCGGCACAGTACAGGCTGATAGTGATGGTGAGGGCAAAGGGGCAACTTTCACTATTAAATTGCCTGTGATTGCTCGTCAGCATAGCGTTAGCCCGTCTCTAAATATATCTGCGGATAAAAGCTTATCGAAACTTCAGGATGTGCGAGTGCTGGTAGTTGATGACGAACCAGACGCGTGCGATCTTCTGTCAGCAGTACTCATGCAGGAAGGGGCAGAAGTGCGTGCCTGTGGAAGTTCCGCAGACGCGCTAAAAGAGGTATTCTCGTGGAAACCCGCAGTAATTCTTTGCGATATCGGGATGCCACTAGAAGACGGCTATGATTTTATCCGCAAAGTTAGAAAGTGGGAAACTGAGGGAGGTGTGCATATTCCTGCCGTAGCGGTGACAGCCTTTGCACGAGAAGAAGATAGAACCAAGGCGATCGCTTCCGGCTACCAAGCACACATTCCCAAGCCTCTGGAACCAGCACAGGTGGTTGCGATAGTTGCAAGGCTAGCAATACGGTAGGGAGCGGAGGAGCAGGGGGGCAGGGGAGAAATTATACCAAATCTGAGTTTTTCAATTGCGTTAGCGACGTAGGAGCGTCATTGCGAACTGCGAACTGCGAATTGCGAATTTGTATCACCTGTCACCTGCTATGCAACCTAAAAAACGGACTTTCAAAACGACTGTAGACTAATTCTGTTTTATACCAGGCAGAAAACCAATATAAGTCTTGAATGACTTTGCCGACATGGCTTTCATCGGTCAATTCAAACTGTACCAAGGCGATATTATTCACTCCGATTACTTCTTTTCCATCTTGAAACCAACGGGCTTTCCAAAACATTAATGGTTGTAGCGATCGCCATTTTGATTTTTCTGGTCGGTTCCAAGGGGCAACTAAAGCTAAAATATCTGTGCTGAAGTCAGCAGTTTGAGTTCTGCGGCAGGGAATCAATTCCAATGCACAATGCCAATCAGAGGTAATTAACTGCTGGCGTTGTCTAGATGTTTTATTTGGGTGATGCAGGCGATCGCTTTGCCATTGTTTGGCTGAGACTTCTACCATATCATCTGGATTATTCCAGCCTAGCCAATATCGCACTTTCTCTGGTAATAACCAATCTTTCAATTTGGTATGAATTAACCGCGTCAGCAATTCTTCGTTCTTTAAGGCACTACAGGTTAACTGCACCAATACAGATTGCGATTGCGAATGCCTGCGTTGATGCGATAGTCTTACCACAGAACTATAATGAATGTCTCCTGACAGTACAATTACTTGTTGACGTTGGTCAAATAATGTGCTGAGAAATTGTGCTAATGCTTCGGTATGAATATTCCAGGCATCACCCACATCGGTGGCAAAAACTATCTCGTTTTGCAAGTGCCAATGGTGAACCCAATCAATTACTTTTAAGCCAAATACATTGGTGGGTGCAATTACAAATGTAGCTTGAATATTGGTATTGGCAGTTTGTTGTAACGGCTCAAGTAATTGTTGCTTTAATGCATGAGGAGACAACAATCTTGGCGGTGCGATCGGTTTTTGGTCGGCTGGGTAGCCGCGCCAAGTCCGGGTATCTAACACAATTACTTCATGAATCGGGCTGCGAACTGTATAGTGCCAATTCAGGGATTCGGGGTGTCGCGCCAAAACTAATACTGAAAAGTCTGGGACAAAAGTTGGTAAGCCTGTCGGCGGATCTATAGCTGGTAAACCAACATAAAGTGCGATCGCTTCTTCAGCATCAATATCTGTACCTTGAGAAACCGACCAAGCCTGCGCCGCAGCTAACAGTTTTGCACCAGATTTCCCAACGGCAAATTCTGCCGGCGTATTGCCCCATGCTTGAAACACTGCGTAAGCTAACATGGCATTCTGCACTACTCGCCGTCCTAAAGGTTTGCCGAGGACGCGTAAACACCATGCTTGGTTGAGATTCCAATCATCGCTGACATCGTGGTCATCGAAGATGGTGTACATGGGAATATTTGCCAAGGCGCGGCGGACTTTCCCCAAGGTGTAAATGAATTGCTGTAAGTCGCGGACTTCTTGATTCCACTTTTTGATAGTTTTACGATTGCTGGTTACTTCTTTTCCTTGAGGAAATTGGCGCGGCCAGCACACAGGCGACCAAGTTAATAAATAGGCAGCGTAATATTCACCTAAGCCTAAAAGATGACTATTTACCTTAGAAGGTTTATTATGCAATCCGGCAGTGAAGCCAGCTTGTTCGGTTGCTACTTCTGCCCTTTCTCCCGGAAGCAGCTGCTTAGGAGTAAGATAAGTCGGACTCACAGGTAGGCGTTCTTCCCAACCCAGCAGTGCATCCCCTAAATTAGTTGCTACCCACAAATAAGGATCTGAAACATCATCGCCGTAAATTTGATCGCCACTCAAAAACAATTGATGAGGGCGGTGTTGGGGTTGATTAGCTGCTACTTCAATTAAACAGTCAAGAATTGGTAGTGCATCCATCCCATGACCATGCGGTTTCCGACAAGAAGCATGGACAATTTTTAAATCTTGCAGACGGCTGGGACATAGAGCGAAGGTTGGTTTTTCATGCTCAAAATAACTGATATTGACAGTTGGGAAACTGGGAGAAACTAATGCTTGTGATAGGGTTTGCCGTTCTTCGTTAAGGGTGAATTGTAAGTCGTAAGCATAGATATAATCGCTTACCAGACAATTCTCGTTCTCAGACTGCGCTGTGACAGCCACAATATGCAAATACTTACCAAGAGCAACTGTAGAACCTTGTCCTTCTAACAAGGAATTTCCTAAAGTTGCACCATTATTAGTTGTGTCATAAACCTTCAGTTCTACCTGACAAGATTGTTTCAATGCTACCCATACCGTCACTGTTTCGGAGTCAGTATGTTGTAGCATCGGCCCCGCCAAAATTAGCGGCAGTTCTTCTATAAACTCACTACCAAATTCAAAATACATAAGTTAATACGCTGGGAGTTTATCTGTTGAGGTAAAAGGAGGAAGACAAGGAAGACATAGAACAAAAGGAAAAATACTTCCCCTGCCCCCCTACCCCCCTGCCTCTTCATCCTCAACTCTTAGCAATTCCCTCCGCACGGGCTGCCCGTTGTACAGCCGCAGCGACAGCAGGGGCGACACGCTCATCAAATACAGAAGGAATAATATGTTCTGGATTCAAATCGGCGGGGTTAACTAAAGAAGCGATCGCACTTGCAGCTTCTAGATACATTGTGGTAGTAATTTCTTTAGCGCGACAGTCTAAAGCACCCCGGAATACTCCCGGAAACGCCAGAACATTATTAATTTGATTTGGGTAATCACTACGTCCGGTAGCCATTACCGCTACAGTTTTGCTAACTAATTCTGGCTGAATTTCGGGAATGGGATTGGCCATAGCAAACACAATCGGGTCTTTAGCCATTGCTTGCACCATCTCTACAGTTAATACTCCAGGCGCGCTGACACCGATAAATACGTCTGCGCCTTGCATTGCTCCTGCTAATGTACCTTGAGCTTTGACGGCAAATTCTTGTTTTTCTTCTGTCAAGTCGTTGCGGTTAGTTGACAAAATGCCTTTGGAATCGCACATTAAAATTGTTTCGGCTCCAGCTTTTCGCAATAATCGGGCGATCGCCACGCCTGCTGCACCCGCACCATTAATTACAATGCGAATGTCAGCCATCGATTTGTGAACTAATTTTAGGGCGTTATACAAAGCCGCTAAGGTGACAATCGCTGTACCATGTTGGTCATCGTGGAATACGGGGATATCTAATTCCTCTCGCAATCTCTGCTCAATTTCAAAGCAACGGGGGGCAGCAATATCTTCTAAATTCACACCGCCAAACACAGGGGCAATATTTTTTACAGCTTGAACAATTTCATCTGTATTTTGCGTAGCCAAGCAAATCGGAAAAGCATCAATCCCCGCAAATTCTTTAAATAGCATGGCTTTGCCTTCCATCACAGGTAAAGCCGCAGCCGGGCCGAGATTACCTAACCCTAAAACAGCACTACCATCAGTAACAATGGCGACAGTATTTTGTTTAATTGTCAGGTGATATACTTCCTCTGGGTTTTGGGCGATCGCTTTACAAATCCTTCCCACACCTGGAGTGTAAGCCATAGCTAAGTCAGACACACTTTTTAAGGTGATTCGGCTGGCGATGCTAATTTTGCCACCGCGATGTAAATTAAAAGTGCGATCGTATACATCTATAACTTTGATGTTTGGTAATTCTTTAACTGCTTGCACAATAGTTTCAGCGTGTTCTGTGCTAGCGGCATCAACAGTAAGATCACGAGTAGATGCTTGGCGGGTTTGTTCAATTAAATCTATCTGACCAAGATTACCACCAGTAGTGGCGATCGCTTGCGTTACTGATGCTAACATCCCCACCTTATTGGGAATCTGCAAGCGGAGAGTCAAACTAAAACTAGAATTAGGAGTTAGGTCTGCCATTGTGATTTTGGAACTTTAAATTTTACATCTTATATTGAATCGCTAAGTAAAAATCTAGACTCAAATTAAAATCTATGAAACTCCCCTGTTTTAAAGCTACGGTGTACACACAAGTTTCTTAATCAGCAATATTAATGCATCGACCTGCAATGTTAATGCATCGGCTTACAATGTTAATGCATCGGCTTGTAAAAATTAATTTACCTTACGGGCAAAAGGCTAGGAAAATTCTGATCCAGCTGATTAAACAAATTTACTGATAAAACTAAGAAGCGATCGCATTGATTGATAGTCAGTGCGATCGCTTGAATTTTGGTTCCGATTTTTTTTACATCAAGAATCTTACATCATACAGCTACTTGATAGCGAGATAGCCGCAATAGTTTGATTAACCTTGAATTGCTGGAGCTTGCCAAGCCACAGGTAAAGCCTCACCCCCAGCCAAATCTAGAGGAAAGTTGTGTGCATTGCGTTCGTGCATCACTTCAATACCCAAATTGGCGCGGTTGAGAGCATCTGCCCATGTATTAATTACCCGACCTTGAGAATCAATCACAGACTGGTTAAAGTTAAACCCGTTGAGGTTAAAAGCCATTGTGCTGATCCCCAAAGAAGTTAACCAAATACCCACCACAGGCCAAGCAGCTAAGAAAAAGTGCAACGAACGGGAATTATTAAAGCTGGCATATTGCCAAATTAATCGCCCAAAGTAACCGTGAGCCACAAAGAGTAAAGTTTAAATAGATGAAATAAACAGCGATATATAGCGATATATGTAGATAAAGACTGATTAAATTGATTTTTCGCCTTATCTCTCAAACCCTCAATCTCCGCGCCTCTGCGTCTCTGCGTGAGGCAAAAATGCTCTCCTAATTTATTGACACTAATTTAGCTGTGTCAGTCCACTAAATTGTTGATACAGAGATATAAATGTGCATTCCCAAACTAAGCGCGGTTGAGCATAAACCAACAGAGCTTTACGCGCTTGTTCTAGCTGATTAATAATTCCTGCTTGATGCCATTGTTGCCAATAGGAATGTTGGAGATAATCAACTAACCAAAGTTGGGCTTCTGTATCTAACTCCTTGTCAATTTTTTTACCTAATTCCAAAGCATGGCGATAAGATTTAGGTGCTGTGGATAAGTCTTGCAGTAACTCAGGGGGGATAACTTGTAATTGTTCATAACAGGCGATCGCGCTTCCCGGACTGCCAGCTGCTATGCTCAAAATTGTCTGATGCTGCAAAACTTCTGGATTACCCGTTTGCATCAATACTTGAGTTAAAGCTGCTGTATCTAACCGATAAAAAGGAATGCGTTGACAGCGCGACACCAAAGTTGGCAACACCGACTCAGGCGAAGGTGCAATTAAAATCAACGTTGCTTGTCCCGGTTCTTCTAAAGTTTTCAGCAACGCATTAGCGGCTGGTTCCGCCATTGTTTGCGCTTCTTCTAACACCACTAAATTTCTTGGTGCTTCCAAAGGCGGACGGCTGAGAAATTCTGTAATTTCCCGAATTTGTTCTAAGCGAATTAAAGGCGGTGCTTTGCGCTTCAGTTTCTTTTCAGATGCTTCTGCGGCTGTGTATCTTTGCCCTTGATATTGATACGTCGGTTGTACCCACAACAAATCAGGATGGTTCCCTTGACGTAACCGATTCTGCACAGATGCAACTAAACGCGTCTCTACAAAACTAGAAAAGAGCAATTGTGCAAAACACCGCGCAGCTAAACTGCGTCCTACCCCATCTGGCCCCACAAACAAATAGGCTGGGGCAACTCGATTTTGCCTGACAGCCTCAGTTAACAATTCTATGGCTTGCTGTTGCCCAACAAGTTGTGAAAACGAATTAGTAGCCATTAATCAATTATAGATTAGCTAAAAAAACCCTGCTTTGTTTGAAAAAGCAGGGTTTTAGATTAATGCTGATCTATGCTTACGCGATGTTTTGTGTCAAATTAAGCTTAATGATTACATCGTTGAAATCTTGATCTCCGCCACTGACGAGATCCTCAAAACCAAATACATTATCACCCAAAGTCTTGATGTGCTGGGCTTTGTCCGCATTTGCACCCAAGTAAGTAAAGTAAACAGTCGGGTCATTGCTAGAATTGCTGTCTAACAAAGTATTAATTCCACTATTGACAATTAGGAATGGCACATAAATGGCACCACCTTGTAAGTTGCCATTAGCATTAGCAGTACCTTGATTACCTACCGCTAAACTAATATCCGCCAAACGTGAGTTAATTGCCGCTTGTGTATAACCTGCTTGTCCTGGGAGAATATCGACTGTCCCATCGCCATTGGTATCAATGCCACCGTTGACATCACTCACTTTATAGAAGCCAACATAGTTGTTATACAATGCTTCGCGGTTAACAGAGAAAGTTCCACTAAAGAGACTGTCACCACTAAAGTCTCGTAAATCTACAACTTCGCCTTCTGGTGTTCCTTGCAGAGATGTACCGATAGGTACCTGTTCATCAGTTTTTTGAACACTCACTTGCAAGTCGTCAAATGCTGAGTTGCTGCGGGAACCATCGTTCCAACCCAAACTAAAGCCACCTGCATTCAAGGCTGTAATTTTTTGGCTGGTGCTGTTGGAGAAGATGAGGTTACCTTGAGACTTCAAATAAAAGCGTAATTGTGTTCCACTGGGAACTTCCAGAATGCGGCTAACGTTTTCTGGGTTATAGCCTGTGGGGTTGTTGGCAATAACTGAGAAGATAGTTGTGGCTCTAGCGAGGGCTTTTTCTTCATAACCTGCTTCACCAGGTGCAACGCCGTCAATAGTGCCAAGGCTATCATCAACATTGAATACGCCAAATTCGTTGACTAACTTGGAATTGCGTCCTTGAAGCTTGATTTCGATGTTGACTTTGGCTGGTTCGCCGTCTGGTGCTAACTCTCCGTCACCAATTTGCAAGATGTCGCTATCGGGGTTGCTTATGGGGTTGCTTACCTCGCCGTTACCATCAGCCACATTACCGCTAGTTGCAAAAGTATTAGTTACGGGTGTATTACTACTGCTACCATCGGTAACATTGTAGCTCAAGGTGATTACCCCATCGTAGTTATCTTCGGGTTCAAAGCTATAAGTTCCGTCACCATTGTCGATAATAGTGCCATGATCAGCAGCTAATCCAGATAGGAAAATGCGATCACCCTCAGCATCAGTGAATCCCTGTAATAGGGTGTCAGCAACGATAATATAATCGCCATCTTCATTATCATCTGCCAGAGTAGCGGGTGTGCCTGTTAATTTGGGTGCGTCGTTGACAGGATCTAGGCTAACGCTATTAGTTGCGGGGAGGGTGCCACCACTGCCATCGCTCACATTGTAGCTGAGGTTAACTGTGCCGTTGTAGTCAGCATTAGGCGTAAAGGTGTAAGTGCCGTCGCCATTGTCAACTACAGTGCCATTAGTAGCAGTTAGTCCCATAACTGAAAGGGGGTTACCATCAACATCGGTATATCCTGCTAACAGGTCGCTAGCATTGATGGTGTACAGGGTATCTTCTGTGCCATTTGCAAGAGTGGCTGCTGTTCCTGTTAATTGAGGAGAGCCGTCGTTGACAGCTGCTAGGCTAAAGCTATTAGTTGCGGGTGTATTGCCACCATTACCATCGGTAACACTGTAGCTGAGGTTAACTGTGCCGTTGTAGTCAGCATTAGGAGTAAAGGTGTAAGTGCCGTTGCCATTGTTAACTACAGTGCCATTGGTAGCAGTTAGTCCCGAAACCGAAAGGGTATTACCGTCAACATTGGTATATCCTGCTAACAGGTCGCTAGCATTGATGGTGTAAGGAGTATCTTCTGTGCCATTGCTGAGGGTAGCTTTTGCTCCTGTTAGTTGAGGAGCGCCGTCGTTGACAGCTGTTAGGCTAAAGCTATTAGTTGCGGGTGTATTGCCACCATTACCATCGGTAACACTGTAGCTGAGGCTAACTGTGCCGTTGTAGTTGGCGTTGGGGGTAAAAGTGTAAGTGCCGTTGCCATTGTTGGTAACAGTACCATTAGTAGCAGTTAGTCCAGATACGACAAGGGTATCACCGTCAACATCGCTATATCCTTGTAACAGGTCACTAGCATTAATGGTGTAAGCAACATCTTCTGTGCCATTGCTGAGAGTGGCTTTTGCTCCTGTTAGTTGAGGAGCGCCGTCGTTGACAGCTGTTAGGCTAAAGCTATTAGTTGCGGGTGTATTGCCACCATTACCATCGGTAACACTGTAGCTGAGGTTAACTGTGCCGTTGTAGTCAGCATTAGGAGTAAAAGTGTAAGTGCCGTTGCCATTGTTAACTACAGTGCCATTGGTAGCAGTTAGTCCTGTGACAGAAAGAGGATCACCATCCACCTCACTATATCCTGCTAACAGGTCGCTAGCATTGATGGTGTAAGGAGTATCTTCTGTGCCATTGCTGAGTGTGGCTTTTGCTCCTGTTAATGTGGGTGCGTCGTTGACAGGCGTGATATTGATAGTTGCAGTGGCGCTTGTCGTCTCGCTGGCTTTGTTTTCAACGGAAACTGTCAAAGTCTTCGATGTTTCAGGGTTATCGGAAGTGTTGTTGTACTGAACCCTGCTGGCAATGGTAGATATATCAGTATCGCTTAGAACTGTGGGAGACGGCACTGCCTGGGTAACTTTCACATCGTCAATGTAAAGCTGTGCGCCTGCTGCTTGACCGCCAGTAAAGTCGAAAGTACCGGAAACGAAGACGAACTTATAATCACCAGCCTGGGAGACAGTAATTGTTTTTGTCGCCCAAGTTGTGGAGGCAGTGTCACTGCTACCCGTCTCATTCAGAATAATCTCGCTGTGGCCAGTGCTAACATCAACGATGTAGCCAAAAACGTCATAGGCATCATCGCCACCCTGAGCCTGCCATTCAAAAGAAACTTGGTCACCAACTGCCAGGGATACCGCACCATTACTGTAAATGTAAGGCCCGTGAACGACATCATAGCCTTGGGTGGTTGTGATTCCTGAACTCGTCAACCGGACGGAATTGCCAGATCCATCGTTCTGAGTGGCATCAAGAACTGTTGTCAGAGTGCCAAGGGCTGCGGGAGTATTTTTATCAGCGTTGGGTGCGTTTGCTGGAACAGCCGTGTCGATGGGTGTTGGCAAGCCAGCGATAGTATCAATACCGAGTTTTACCTGCTGGTTAACGGTAGTCCATTCCGGTATAGTAGTACTCCCAGGGGAGCCGAGATCAAAATTGCCGTTCTCAAAAGTGGTGGATAAGTTAATTCGCAGCTTTTGGCCGTTTTGACCGTTGAACGTCGGGTCTACGTTGCCGATTACTGCTGCTTGAACCCCATTACCGATGTAAACTGTATCAGAAACGATAGAAATTTGATTATTGACAGTAGAAGGGGTTGCATCAGTGATCAGCGTCAGATTGTCGAATGAGGTTGGGGTGTTCAGACTGAACTCGATATAGCCGCCCTTGTAGTTCGTACCCCCTGAGAAGCTGATATTGTTGGCCACGACAATGGCAGGAGCCTGCTCGGTATATGTTGAATTGCTGAGGTTGCTGATGCTTGGTGTTAGTTGTCCTATCCAAGTTGCCAGCACAGTTTCATTGAATGGGGCAGGTGCGTTTGTTCCTTTCGAGCGAACCTCAAGCGACCAGTAACCATTACCAATTACCTGGCGCGACGCAGCTACTTCTGCTCCTGTCAGTCGATGCAACTTCTCTAAAAACTCTTCACCTGCATCGCCAGCAGCGACGTTACAACCATAAATGTAGAGACAAGGGGAGGTGGAAAAAGTGAACCAAGTTTGAAGTTGTGATGTGTAATGGCGCAGGCTATCAAGATCCAGTCGGGTATTGCCTAGGTATAAGCAACCAGGGCTACCATGAGCAACAATGTGAACTGTAGTAACTTCTGGACGCTGTTGCAGAATTTGACTAATTTGAGCTACACCATCTTGCTCACTAGAAAGGATATGCGCTTCAATACCAAGCACAACCCCTTGCAATAAAGTATCAATATCATTAACAGTCGCATCAATGAAAAGCAGTTGAGTTTGTTTGTAATTCATATACGTTGAATAGAGGCTACTTGACCTTGAAAAACACAAAAAAAATTCTGCTTATAATCTATGCAGAATAGAACAACATAGTTATTATTAATGAGCAAATATGAAATTTAATTGCCTAAAAATTTCAGGATTCGCGTGCAAATAATAAGCGAATAAATTATTGCTCGTAAAAACTATGTAACTGAGCAAACAATCCTTTTTGGTCGGTCTTAATTTAACAGATGTAAATAAATTGTGTCACCGTAAAACAACTGAAATCTTATTTAATTACTGACAAAAATACGAGAAAATACCGATGTATATTTTAGTTTAGAAATGCAAAATCTGTTAAAAGTAAGAAATTCCACGGAAAATTACCCTGTCAGTCAAAAATACACTTAAGTATGACAGAGCTACGAGAGCAATCAATTTATTTAATCAACTACGCGGTAAAGATTCTCAATACAGTTTGGCTTCGCGCTTATTTCAAGTCTGCGAAGCTGGAGGGAGGTTCCCTCGGTTGTACTAAGTGTTATTAGCGAAGTATTTCTACGGTGAAGTAAGCTATACGTAACATCTCTTTTTGACAGCAAGAGTGTTACTTGTAGTGTGTCGGTGTTTAAGTCGGCATTATAAAATCTTACGGGCAATGACAGGAAACTTTACATAACTATGATTTTTATAATGCTTAAACAATTTGGATGATTCCAATTATATATCAATCAGTAATTGTGCAAACCTCTTTTAGGTGTGGAAAGGACAACCTGTTGCTAATTTATTTAAAAAAGAACTGTTGTCAAAGAAATGTTCGATTGAGATTATTTTTAAATCATCAGTCACACGAGCAATACTTATGCCGAATATTTCTACTCTTTCTCCTGTCGGTGCTTGTTCTTTATATGAGCCGCTAAAAGTTCCCCAATGCCGCCACTTGAATGTGACATTTGGCGGCCCTGCTAAAACTTCAACTAGCTCCCATAAAAAGCCTTCAGGAAATGCATTGTGAAAGATGTGTGCTGATGATTCAAAGTCTTCTTCAGAAGATTTATATTTATCAGAATCACCCAAAAATAAGTTATAGGTTCCCGCTTGTACTATATCCTCAGCCGTGTAAGCGGGGCCGCCGTTAGTAATCATCTGAAATTTATCAGTAACAACTGATATCCACTGTTGAGGGTTGCTTTTAAAAGATGCTTCCATCTCGAAGGTTCTGACTAAGTTTTGTACGATCGCCTCTAATGAACCTTCTAGATGATTGTATTGTTTTTCGCGCCGCAAAGTCTCGTTTGTACGGGAATAATCAGGTGGTTGGTGATATCTCCACTCAACATTATTAGCAGCCTCAGCGATTACTTTATCTCTTTCTTGTATCCACAGTGGTTGGTGTGTAGATGCTTCACTCATAAAATACAGCGAATAACTGGTTAGTTGCTGAAAACACAGATAACCTTAGCATTAATCGGTTCAAATATCATCTCTTTTAAGACTTTTTTATGCAAAAAGTGCCAGGCTCAAATTCTAGTTTGTGATGGTAATTCTTGGATGTTTAAGCATAAAATTTCTTGAATTAAGTGATTTACAGTCTCTTTACTTAAGCTACCATCTATTCTCACAATGCGGGATGGGTTAGCGGCGGCTAAGTCTGCGTAACCTTGTTGAACGCGGCGATGAAAGGCGATGGTTTCTTGTTCAATGCGGTCTAGGCTGGGTTCGCTACCACGTTTGCGTTGTAGTCCTACCTCGACATCTACATCTAGCCAAATAGTGAGGTCACTGGTTAAGCCTCCTGTCGCAATGTGGTTAAGCTGGTCGATTAAACTCATATCTAACCCTCGGCCATAACCTTGATACGCAACGGTAGAATCAGTGTAGCGATCACAAAGTATGTATTTTCCTGCTGCTAAATTTGGCTTGAGTTCTTGGGCAATGTGTTGTGCGCGATCGGCAGCATATAATAGTAACTCTGTAATTTGAGCAACTGGTTTATCTTCTGATTTCTCTAGCAATAAACGCCGCAGTTCTAAACCTAACTGAGTTCCTCCTGGTTCACGAGTGACAATTACATCGACACCTAAACTTTGCAACCATTCACAACAAAGCTGCATTTGGGTAGTTTTACCGCAACCTTCTACCCCTTCAAATACGATTAATTTGCCACTCATGTTATGTTAAATCTTTTAAATATATATATTTGTTGACGTTTTATTAGCCTACCAGTTAGCAATCACATTAAAATTTTGATTTATGTTAAAAAATATCCTCGGTCAACACAAGGATAATCAAGCTTCAACACTGTTACAAACAGGTTTATAACTAACTAAACCTGATTTTGTTATAGGTTCTAAGGTGATACATGGTTATATAACAGTTAAGTACTTTCACTGTTGCAATACTATTTATTTACAAAATAATATTTACGACATCGTTCCTAATCATATAATTCTTGTGAAGTCAATCCTCCAAAGTTACATAGATCAAGAAATCTGGCTATTAATTCGAGATAAGTGGTATTTTGCAACAATTATTAAGGTTTGTGATGATTTGTTATGGTTTAAACACAGAACTCATAACAAAGATACCGAAGAAGATACTTTGTGGGAAATGGCTGTCAAAGTTAATGAAGTAGTCGCCATTGATAAAGTTATATCTGTCCTGAGTAGAAAGCCAGATGTGTTTATTTCGCGTCTGTTAGAAATAAATAGACCGACAGATAATTCTCAGCCAGGTCATGAAAGTTAAATATAATTAGCAGCATAATTATTGAGATGATGGGTAGAGCGATCGCTTTACTCATCAATTTTTATTATTCCTCATCCTGCCCGAAAGTCACACAAGGGCTGTCAATTTCTACGCTTGGTTGAAATGAATTGCAAAAAGTGACAGTAGCACAATTAACTTCAACTTCGTCAGGATGAATGCACTCGATTGTGTCTGCTACATTTACATGAAAAGCACAGTCATAACAGAGTAATAGTTGCGAAGTTTTTTTGTCTAACTTTGCTTGCTCGTCGTTTCTTAAACGTTCTAACATTTGAAAAATAGAATTCAGATCAGGTGCTTTAAATGCGTGACTAGTAGATTGAAAAAACTCTGAGAGATTAGCTAGTCCTTGATGTTCATATACACTGGCTTGTAAAACCATTTCTAATTGATCAATTTGCCGCACGAATTGCGCTTCAGATGATGTTCCTTGCTCATACTCTTCCCATAAATCAATCCAGTATGAGCCATTAGGTAGTTTATCTAATATCTGCGTAATAGAATTTTTTTCTAACTGATATTTTTGTTGTCTATTAACTCCATCGCTAGGAGTGAAGTCACCAGCGTAGACTTCTCCCAAGTCATGGATTAAAGCCATCTGAATTACTTTAGTTTTATTCACATCAAGTGAATGAGTTTCTGCTAACAATAATGCTAGTAGAGCAACACTAAACGAGTGTTCGGCAACGCTTTCGCAATATTGAGGTTCAATACCATGTTGTAACCAACCCTGACGATATAGTTGCTTGAGATGATTAAATTCAAAATAAGCTTGAATAATTAGCAAGGTATCTTTGCCTGCTAAAAGCCTTATAGGTAAAGCAGCTTTTGTTTGCATTGTCAAAATATGCCAAGTTGAAGTTAAATTTATAACATTGACTGTACCACTATGTAGTTCTGTGATGTGACGAGCGATCGCTTCTTGAACTTTGGCTTGGTACTGCTGTAAGTTATCAGGATGAACTAATTCCCAACCCTCTTCTCCTGAACTTGTGAGCATTTGGGGGAGTAAGCCCAACACCTCACAGGCGGTTGCAGAACGATGAATAATATTTGTACTAGCATCCCAAGTTCAAGCAACCATACGCGCCGCTTCTAAGGTTCTTGAATGCGATCGCTAAAGCATTCAATTACGCCTAACTAACATGACCTAAGACCTTGCGGTGATGATCTATCTGCCAAATCACCCCTAATTGACATCCCAGGTTGCAAAAGTGACTATTACTTGACTACACAAGTATGTTCAGTAATCAAACCGGAATCCTATAGTTTATTCAGTAAGTAGTTGAAAAAATAAATCAAAAATATGGCATATTGTCAACTCATTTACACTCTTCTTACTGAACAATAGTAATAGTCGTCTAGTAAAAACGTTTGGTTATGACTCAAAATGATCACAACGATCAACCTAGCAGCACTGAATCTTCTTCCCATTCAGGCGCGAGATACTGGGGCAATGTGGAGGTGATTGAAGAGGGAGAGAGTTACAGAATTAGTCGCGTGGAAATTAAGCCTAGGCATGGTATCAAGCCACAAATCCATTATCACCGCAATGAACATTGGGTTGTAGTCTCTGGTGTAGCCAAGGTAACTTGTGGAGAGACGGAAGTTTTGCTTAACCGGAATGAATCCACTTATGTTCCAGCAGCAACACTACATAAAGTAGAAAACCCAGGTTTAATTCCTTTAGTGATTTTGGAAATTCAAAACGGTGAGTATTTGGGTGAGGATGATATTGAACGTCCTTACGACCTCAACTTAATCAAGCCAGCACCGGAAAATAAGTGAATTTTGTCAAGGGTCAATGGTCAAAAGTCAAACATTACTGTTGACTATTGACTATTGACCAGATTAAAACCATCCTTCTTGTTCCAAAGTTTCAATTAGCTGTAAGCCGCGAGGGTCGCCTACGCCGAGTAGTGCAGCTTTGGCATCTTCTCTGACTCCCAAATCTTGGTCTTCGGCAAAGGCTTGAATTAAAGCATCAATAGCTGTGGCATAAACTATATTCGATGGCAGTTCTTTGCATAACTGTCCAATTGCCCAAGCACTATTACTCCGTACTGCGGGGATTGGGTCTTGGACTAAAGCTTCAATTAGGCATGGAATCGCGCCAATAATTGCTTCGTAACCTACATCTGCCATTTGTGCTAAAGCACTAGCCGACCACAAACGCACGGCAGAAATATCTGTTCTTAAAGCATCGGCTAAGGGTGCTAAACAACGGCGATCGCGGCAATTACCCAATGCCCAAACTACTCCTTTGCGTACATAGCCATTCCAATCTTGGTTGAGTTGGCTAATTAAAGGTTCTACAGCTTCTTTGCTGGGATTTCGCCCGATACCATAAGCTGCACTCACGCGCACCAAAGGACAGGAATCGGTTAACAGGCCAATGAGTAAGGGGGTAGCCCGTTCATCTTCCAAATCGCAAAAAGCACGCGCCGCCAGCATTCTCTGCTGCGGTTGCGGATTTTCCAGAAGGGCTAACATCACTTCTGGGTTAGGCTTGGCCACTTCTGACTCAGCAGTAAGTGGCTCCATTTTATCAAGTGGGCTTTCTAGCTCTACGTCTGGATCGAGTAGGCTGAGGTCATCGTCGTCATACATACTTAATTTAGATGCCAAGTGGGATTTAAATATAACCCCCCGTGCCAATAATTCTACGCCCAATAGGTATTTGCTAGATTATTGTACACTTTATGTTCGCCATCGTTTGATTTGTTTGGAAAATAGGGGTGCTTAGGTTAGGCAATACGGTTCGGATAAGCATTTTGAACAAAGAATAGGTTTGGGGAAAAGGTTAAAGGGTAAGGGTTAAAGGTTTTTCTGCCTTTTTCCCCCTTCCCCTTTCCCCTTTAACCGACTTCTGCAAGAAGTCCATTGACTATTGCCTCTTAACTGAAAGTTCTTTCAGCATCCACAGAGATTGAGTTTGATAACCAAGTTGATTGTAAAGATTTAAGGCGGGTTGGTTGGATTGAAAAACTTGTAAGCCGATTTGCCGATCGCCTCTTTCTATTGCCCAGTTTTCTACATATTGCATCAATGCTTTACCAATACCCCGCCGCCGATGTTCTGGGACGACGTAAAGCAGAAATATGTGGGCATGGCGATCGCCACTCACTTGATCTACCGCATTTCCCACCCAAAGGCAGGCCACGGGGGATGGAGGGGACAAGGTAGGCGAGGGAGACAAGGAGGAATCAAGGTTGTTTACTTCTTCTGCTCCCCTGCTCCCCTGCTCCCCTGCTCCCTCGCTCCTCTGCTCCCCTGCCTCCTCGACATCCACCCACCACAAGGGCGTATCTTTCGATAAATACTGCTCAACTGTGCGGGCGAGGTGGGCAAAATCTTGTTGTGGAAATCGCTCCTGGTAAGTTTTTTGCATGAACTTAACTAGGAGCGATCGCTCTAATGTTGAGCCGCGACGAATTAAATACCCTGGTAGTAGTTGCTCAGACACTTTATTTGCTGAGGGTGAACAAATCATTAACAGTAGTTGGCACAATTACTCCAGTTTCTTCAATGGGTGCGGGTGCGGCCATGTCAGAAGGTAAAAAGATGCGGGCGCTGACTGCTACTAGAGCCACGATGAATACTAAAAGTACTAGAAAAGGGGCAATGTATTGACGAAATATAGCCATATGGGAGTTACAACAGTCTAGGATTTAGTACCTAGCTAAAGATTTGTAAATTTTACTTGACTTAATTTTATCGATATTTGGGTATGGATAACACAAAACTAACTCTGCTCGCGTTCCAAATCATCGATAACTCGTTCACAGTACCAATTTTCTGGCATCCCAGGATAATTTTGTTTTGCCTGTTCAATTAAGCGTTCAGCTGCGGCAGTATCACCATCTAACTTAGCAATTAGCTTGTTTTTGAGTTGATTGTCGGTGATGCGATCGCTAATTGCTGTTGCGGACATATTTTCTGGTGCTACCGGAGATTGTTCCCGACGCAACTGCCAAAATAAAACATAATAAAGTGTCCCAAAAATCAAAATTAGGCTGAGTGTGCCGAAAAAGGTGAGGAGGTTAAAAGTCAAAAATCCTAGCACTAATTGTGACAGGACATAGCCAAGTAACAACCCTATAAGTAAAAGAACAAATGTACCAACAATAATCACTACTTGGGTTCCCATACATCCTCGTCATCAATTCCTGGTCTATTTACTACTGTCACTGGTTTAGGATTCCAAGGGGCAAAAAATGGTAGTAGCAACAGCCCTGGTAAAGCGGCTATTGCTGTCAGCAGGAAGAAGAAAGACCAACCAGTGGTTTGGGCCCATACCCCTGCTGGTGCTGTGAGAATATCTCTACTAAAACCCTGTAGACTTGATAGTAAAGCGTATTGAGTAGCAGAAAATCTTTGATTACAAAGACTCATTAAGAATGCCACAAAGGCAGCTGTTTCTAAGCCAGCACAAAATTGTTCAGTATTCACAGCCGCCAACATGAGATAGTAATTTTTACCAACGACTGCTAAAGCAAAGAAAGCGAGGTTGCCTACAGCTTGCAGGATGGCGAATATCCACAAGGCTCTATTCACACCAATTTTGGTCATGATAGCTCCTGCTGCTAAAGTACCAACAATAGTGGCAAAAATTCCTAATCCGCCAGGAAATGCTATGTCGGTTTGTGTAAAATGTAAGCCTTTGTCTAACAAAAATGGTGTAGAGACATTTTTAAGTAGAGAATCGCCCAACTTGTAAATCACAATAAAAACTAGGATGAGAAATCCTTGTAGCCAGCCATGACGCTGAAAAAATTCGCTGAAGGGTAATTTCACCGCCGCGTACAAAGTCTGAGGTGGGCGATCGCGTAAAACTGGTTCTGGTGCAAAAATAGAAGTTACCACACCCATCAACATCAGAAGTGACATTAATAAGTAAACAGCTTGCCAGGGCATTCTGTCTGCTAAAAACAGAGTTACGTAACCCGTCACCAGAATGGCCAGACGATAACCTAAAAGGTAAATCGATGCTGCTGCACCTGTTTCTTGTACTTCGACTACATCAGTGCGGTAGGCATCAACTAAAATGTCTTGGCTGGCACTAAAGAAAGCAACGGCTACAGCAGCAATTACTAAGGGTTGTAGTCCTTGGGATGGGTTCTGCATAGCCATTGCAGCAATAGCTAAGAGTAATCCTACTTGTGTAATTACCAGCCAGCCGCGTCGCCGTCCCAAAAAAGGCGGTACAAATCTATCTAGTAAAGGCGACCAGAGAAACTTGAGAGAGTAAGGTAATTTTACTAAACTAAAAGCGGCGATCGCTGCCAAGCCAATTCCTTCTTTGGTTAACCATGCTTGTAATGTCTGACTTGTTAAATATAAAGGTAGTCCTGACGAAAACCCTAGCAATAATAAAGCCCCCATTTTTGGGCTACCAAAAACTCGTAACAACGATTTATTTGATTCCATAATTTAATAATTTTTTAATTTGCATAAACTGTATGTCCCCGAATTTCTACTTTGTGTGCAGCAAGGCATTTTGCCCAACCGTCACGAGTACCAATATCGCTTTTTTGTTTGAGTAAACCTAATTGCTGTTCTTGTTGGGTGAGTTTAGCAAATTCTTCGTATTGTGGATAGTTAGGTGTAACAAAGGTTTCTTTACGGTGCAGAATAGGCGGGTTTGCCCTATTCGCATAGTCTCGGTGAGTAACATATAAAGTTTTTAAGTCAATCGTGATACTGGCTTTGAGGGCAGGATGCGGGTCTGTATCGAAGTCTGGATAAAATAAGTAGGATATTTGCGGTTGGTCAAGGTTATATTTAATCAGTGTGGCACCATCAACACGCCCAATAGTACGGCTGGCACAACCTTCGTAAATGCGGAGTAAGGGATCGAGGACTGCAAGGGCGGAAACATGGACGTAAAGCGCGCCACGCGTGTGTTTACCAATTTTGCTTTTTTCGCAGGCTGTTTGCACAACTTTTGGTCTACCTAAACTAAATAGTTTTTGGTCAGCGACTTCGCAAGCTTCTTCGTAGCTACCAAAAAAGGCTTTGATGTCATGGCGCATTTCTGGGGCTAGTTGGGAAAATCTGGGGCGTTTATCAAAGTGGGTAAGGGCAAGGTAAACTTGAATATCTAAAGAACGACGATAGGCGATCGCATCCCATTCTGCTTCATCGGTGGCTTGTAAGACAACAGCAAAGGCGCGGCGAAAGTTACCAAATTCGCTCAGTAGTTCTTGTGCGTTTTCTAATTCACCTTTGACAGGTAATCTACCGCGTTTGGTGAAAAATGCCATCAAGGGTGCAAGTTGTTCTTGATAGTCTTCAAACCGCTTTGTCGGGATGCGAACTCGCGGTGTAGAGGTGCGCGAAAAGAAGCGGATGGCTTTGAAACTTTCTTTTTCGGCTTCGGCGCGGAATACAAAATAAACGCCAAGCGCAACCGGAACCGCATCAACGTTTAGAACTTCATCAATATATTTTTTTAGTTCTTCTTGTTCGTAATATTTTTGAAAGGTATTACGGCTAGTCACAATGCCGTCATTGTAAGCGAGTTGCGCTTTGCTGGGAGCGTTAATTAATACTTGTGCAGCCACAATTAAAACTTTGCGCGTGAGTTCCCAAGCTTTGATGAGGCTTTGGTTACGTTCTTCGATATCTTCAATGACGTTGATAACGTAACCCAAGTTAACAACATCAGCAGGAGTAATCTGTTGATTAGGGTAATAGTAAGGATCCCAGCCTGTACTGGTATAGCCAAGGTTTCCGACTCGCTGCACATCACCACCGTAACCGCAGCCGTAGTCAAAAAAACTAGTGTCCTGATTAAGTATTGACCATTCTATGGCTAATCTTACAGGGCGAGAGATTTCTGTGCGAGCGATCGCAGCTCGATGGCGATCGATTTCTAACGCTTCAGGCATAATATTCAGTTAACAACAGCACTTTCAAATAAATGAAGCACACGGTTGGGGACGACTGTTAGTCATTACAAGAATTTTTACACCACCTAGTTGCAAGTTGTTTGTTGCCTAATCATGGTATCAATGCTAACTTGATTGATTAAGATGTTTATCCATGAGGATAGCTTAAATATTTGGGTAGAAAACTTATGACTCCTGCTAAAAAATATAGAGGTTAATCATGGGATGGGAAGTTATGCTCTACTCTTTCTTGACAATGGTTGCAGTTACTACTGTCTTTAACAATGAGGCAAGGATTAAACGAATTGAACACAACACATATCGAACAAAACTTTATTTAAAGTTGATTATGGAACGATTAGAAATTGAGGTTCCATCTAGACTTTCAGAGCGAATCCAAGCAATAGCGCTTGATCCGAGAAACAAGATTGAAGCTATGAAGCTATATCGTCAAGAAACAGGTGCAAGTCTTCTAGAAGCCAAAGATGTAATTGAAGACTTTATTGAAGAAAATCGCCATCTTGGTCAATAAGCACCCCAGTTTTACGAATACTTGAAACATACGTGAAAAGTCAATTATCAACTCATATTCTTTCAATCTTTTATTACCAATTCAATTAAATCTTCAATTTTCTTAATATTAGGATCGCCTGCTAGATAACCAATACCGCGATGTAAGTGCAGGCGGAATTGCGTTACTAAGGTTTCTTTGTCAGTATCATAGCCGTCATTGTGGCAGCGTTGTTTGAGGGCGAGGAGAAGAATATCAGACATTTCCCCACCAAACACACGCCAAGTCATTTCGACGTTGCTATCTAAAACAATAGGAACGGGTGAGGGTGGAGTTGGTTCAGCGAGAGAACGACAAAACGCCCAACGACAAAGAATATTCCATTGGTCAATTTTGGTGTTTCGTTTAAGTTTTTGCAGTTGGTCTTTGGCTGTTTGGGAAAGTTTAATTCTTTCGATGGGTGATTCCATAAGTTTGTTAATAATAATTTTTACAGACATTAAGATGGTTTTCGGTCATAAACCCAAACAATAGCGAACCGCCGTTTCCACTTCCACTATTTTGGACTCAGTAAGCTTACCAGATGGGTCAGCAGGAAAGCGGTTTGGATCTAAAGAACGAATTTGAAAACATAAAAATACTGTTTCTAATTGTAAATATGTTGCTTACCTCAAATTTATCAATGATATTTTCTACCAAAAATATTGATTTTCCATAACTGTTGTTTGACGGGTGGATGAGTCGTATTTGAGGAGGTATTCGCGAGCGATCGCTTCATTTTTCCGTAGTGTCTCAACCTCTTTTTTACCAATTTCTGTATCAGTAGAAAGCAAAATTACTTGATGGCTAGCGGCAGGGAAGTATTTTTCTACTAGGTTTTGGCGGTGGGAAGAGTCGAGTCTACCGAGGGGTGTGTCAATTGCTATGGGTAAACGTAGTCCAGAGACTTTGGCTAGTCCCCAGAGGAAAGCAATCGCCAGTAATTGCTTCTCACCAGCCGACAAGCGATGTTTAGGAACTGGTTTACCATCAAAATCGAACAGAGATAAGGCGAAGGTTTTAGTATCAATAGCAATGCGAAATACTAAGTCAGATTTATGCAGTAGGTAGAGAAAACAATTCTTCACCTCTTCCTCTAATTTATTCAGTTTTCGCAGAGTTAATTTTTCCCGAAAAACTTTAAGTGTTTCTTGAACTTTGGTTGCGGAGGTAATAATATGTTCTCTATTTTTACTATCAATATTTTTATCTGTGTATTCTCTTAATTCTTTCTTGGTTTTTTCAATAGTTTCCGCTAATTCAGCTAAATTGCGGCGAGTAGTTTCATAGTTAGCCTTAGCTTGAACAACTTGATTTTGTGCTTTTTCCACAGCCTCACGCAGCTTTTGATAAGCTTCTGGTTCGGCGGCTGTCTGCACTTGTCTTGCTAATACAATTAGTTCTTCTTCTATGCTTTTTAGATTAGCTAATTGCTGCTTTGCAGAAACTCTAGCATTTTGCAAATGGTATCTAATATTATCTAGCTGAGTCAAACTTTCCTCATCAGCTTCTAACCAAGGCGCGTCTGCTTGAGAGTAACCTGTATATAAATTGTCAGCATCTTCTGTTAAAAAGGATTGTATTTTATCAACTTGTTCTGAATTAATTTTTAATTGACTCAACCATTCCAGTAGGCGTTGATCTCTTTCAATTAATACATCTCTAGCTAACTGTATCTGTTGATAACGAAATTCTTGTGTTCCTTGTGCTTGTACTTGACTTATTAAATTAGGAATTAACGCCAACGGTAAAGCACCAGCAGCTAATTCAATCATTGATTGTCTGATAGTCTCTGCTGTGTGATTTTTTTCTTTTTGTTGTTGTTCTAAGTGACTGCGATCGCGTGCAATTTTACCACCTTCAGAAACAAATTTATCTAAAGCTTCTCGCTGAATTATTTCTAATTCCTCAACTTGACTTTTAAATATTGCTAACTTCTCTTCTATAACTTGGTAATCTTCTTGCTGTAGGCTTAACTTTTTTTCAATTTCTTCTAAGTCAGCTAAATCTTTAGTGTCGGCGAGTTCTTTACGTTTGCGATTGATTAAAATATCTAAATCTACCGTTAATTTATCTGCTAACTCTAAACCTAATAGTCCGCGAATAGCTTCAATAACAATTGGTGGTGGTGTTTCCTGTTCCGCCAGTTCCTTAACTTGTTCACCATCAAATAAGAATAAATTAGAAATGCCTAACGGTAAGAGATTTTCTATATAGTCATCCCAGATGTTTACTAAAGACTCTGGCCAAGTGTCATCATCACCTAAAATTCCTAATGTATCTTTACCATCTTTAGGGTTTTTTTCCCAATAGCGTACAATTCGATATTTGACTGGTTTATCGTCTTCAATATGTTCAAACAGTAATTCTATTCGGGTTTTTTCAGCAGGGGTTGCTTTACTATTAACGCATTGGGTTAAAAAATCACTATAACTTAAATTACCCCGCGTTGAACATTGAGCGCGCTGTCCATATAATGCAAGGCGTATAGAATCCATTAATGTTGTTTTTCCGCCACCATTCATCCCTCCCAACAAAATAATTGGATGAGGATTATCTGCAATTCTTGGGTCAAGATTGATTACTTGTTTCCCAGCGTAGGGGCCAAAGTTTTGTAGAACGAGTTCGAGAAATATCATTATTTATGTTCAACCTGTGTAGACAGGTTTAATTTACATAACAGCAATTTTTATCTCTGTGTCTCCTTAATGAAATGATTTTTCAACCAAAGAGACACAGAGAAATAAGATTTTACTACAGAGGTAGGTTGGCATTGCCCACGTTACCACGTTTTAACTTAGGTCGTCATAATATGCCTTGTTAATATACTCATCACTTCACCAGGTTTAGAACTAGGTAACAAAGGACTCCATTCATTAACTTGGGCAAAACCAAGTTTGTATAAGGTCAAAATTGTGTTGTTGACACCTGTTTTAGAACCATAAATGACTACTTTTACAGACTCTCTTTCTGGGTTTTTTTCTGTAGATTGTTCAGATAAACCAAGGGATATAGGAGTTGGAACGGTATCTGCCAAAAAGCTTTTAGTCATTGGAATTTACCTGTTTGTTGGTGAGATGCTTTGTTACCGATAGGTAACACAACTATCTTACACCTCTAGTTACCCATCGGTAACATTTACTAGGTCATAAGCCTTTGACACAATCAAAGGCATGGGAAAAGCAGGAAAAGCACTGAAACAGGTGTTAGATATCTATGGCATCAGCCAAAACAAGTTAGCAGTGACAATGGGAACGGGACGGCCAAATGTTCACCGTTGGGTAAACGAAATTAGAGATCCTGTGGCTGATACAGTGCTAGAAATTCGGGATGCGCTGAAGAAAATTAATCCAGCCGCAGCAGAGGAATTTATCAGGCTTTATTTGGGAGACGCTGACGATGAAGAACCAGTTTAAGGGTTAGGTTCTCTATTTTTAAATTTCTTATTTGCCCAAGCTTTGGCCTTAATATCAGGTTCGGTTGCTTCACGTTGAGTATTGGGTGCAGCAAAATCTGCCAAACTTAGCTGTTTGACTTTTTCTCTAACTGTTGCAACATCACCTTGGCTAACAGCTTCTCTTAAATCCCGTTTTAAATGCGCGTTTTTAATTGCTTCTTCAGGCGAACGCGAACTAGTATTAAAACATTTTTCTAAAGTTTCGTATATTCCTACGCGCTTTGTTTTTTTACGAAATTGCCATTCTGTGCTTAAAAGTTTTGACACCAGTTCTAAGTGCATACTATCATCAGCACAAACTTCTTCTAAAACCGACCATTCATCGCTACCTAATAAGCTAAGGTCTGCACCGGGACGCGGATCTTTAAACTTTTCGCCAGTTACTTCTTCATAAATGCGAGGTAAGCTGTCATCAAATTCATGTCTTTCTTCTAACCAAATACGACGAATTTCACTAAGTTCTTCTAAAGTTATCAGTGTGATATCGCGCATATTTTCTGGTGCTGTTTGACCGATTTGTTTTTCTACAGTTAATAATTTTCTCAGCCAATCTTCTCGCGCTTCTTTTAAATAAGGGCCAGGAATAGGCTCAATAGATATTTCACCTTCTAGATTGCGCTCATACAGTTGGACATCTCCATTTCTGCGGCGGAAATCCCTGCGATCGCGTGTTTCTTCTGCATCTAATTCTTTCCTAAAATCAAGTAGAGGTTGCATCCACTCTTTTTCCTCGTCATTCTGAATCATCGCCGCCAGAGATTTATCCTGACTGACTAAAGTACAAACCCAACAACCGAAACGAGAGCTACCACAACTAGGTGTAGAAGTATCAACAACTAAAGGACATTCATTATCAGCAGAAGCACCTCGATACATAGAGAATAAATCTTTATTGCTGTATCCCCAAGGATTTTCCCATTGCATGAGATAAATCCAAACCTCATCATTTTGCCAATCTTCAATAGGGCTGTAAATTAGAGAGTTTGGCAAATTCATGTTAGGACTCAGGCGATCGCGTACCCGCATAGCTTCCAGTTTTCTCATTCTGCTGGCGCGTCTTGTGCTTTCTGCTTTACGAGTACCTAAAATAACAATGGCTTCGCCATTAGTGCGGATAACATCACGAATAAAGCGATTTGAGGGATTAATTTTAAGACGTTCTGTACACCAGCGAAATTTTCCTCTTGGTGCTGGATAACCTTTACCAATCAAACCGACCCAAAATGTTTCTTTAAAATCTGGCTGTAATAGATGGGGTTTAAATGGTAATCCTTGTGCTTGGGCTTCAAATTCCATCTTTTTTAGAGAATTACGTACCCAAGCAGCAACGATAGGATTTTCTACGAGTGTATCTGTAGTGATAACGTATATTGCTTTAGTTAACTTTTCTGGTGGAAGTCCTGATATTGCATTCCAGACAAGCTGTAGAGTTGCTGTACTATCTTTTCCGCCCGAATAGCCGACAACCCAAGGTATCGCATCTAAACAATACAATTCTTGAATTTCAGTAGTGAGAGCTTGGATATCTTCTACTAATTCTGATACAGTACGTGTCTGCTGACCTTTATTTTCTGGCTGTTGTGCGGTACTCATTTCTCCCTTCCTCTAAAAACAAGAATGTCACCTCATCCGTAACATCTAAACAAACAGGCAAGACTAGCCCACACGGAATTAAATCCGCGTAGGCTAAGTTTGTTTTGCTAAACTCCTCTAGTTTAGGGTGCAAAACTTGATGAGCTTGCTTGCAACAATAAATATTTGATTAGCTCTATATATATTTACTGCAATTTTTAAAAATTTTACACTTATAGTCTAAATTTTTTACAAAGTTTTCAAAAACTAACATGAAAGATAGTACATCCGATCTAACTTCTGATATTGCTAGAGAGTACCTAGAACGAGAAAACAAGGATAAACAGGTACTAGCCTTACTTTTAGAGAAATTTTTAGAAAAAAAAGACCAAATCCTCGTTCAAAAAACTGAGATGGGGGGTACAGAAGCTTATGTAGGGTCTGTCACTCTAGAATGGTTTGCGGGTCGGGTTCACTTCGCTTCTGGTTTACCTCTGCTGCAAAAAAAGTACAACCCAGATACAGATAATATCGAAATTGACGCAGATAGTATTGATGAAATTCAACAGCGTCCCTTAGACTGGTCACGCCAAGCACCGCTAGTTCAGTATTTAGCAGCAAGAAAAAATCATAAATTTCCTCCAGTCTTAGTAGTAATTAATCAGCCTTGGGTTGATGACACCAAAGCGGCTGAATGGGACGCAGAAGGACGTGCTAAAAAATCTACAACTAATTTTACTCCTTTAGATAAAGATGGTAAGGTCGGCTTACTAAATGTTTCTGAAGAGAATGTGACCATTTATGCACTTGATGGTCAACACCGACTCATGGGAGTTCAGGGTTTAATGGAGTTAATTAAAACTGGCAAACTCCAGCGATATAAAAAAGAAAAAACGGCTGATGATAGTTTTATCACAGTGTCAGATTTGCTAGACCAATATCAAGTAGATCCTGCTTATTTGCAAAGCTTACCTAAAGAAAAAATTGGTATTGAATTTATTTGTGCTGTGAATTCTGGAGAAACTCGCACCGAAGCAAGGCGAAGGGTGAGGTCAGTTTTTGTTCATGTCAACTTAATGGCTGCACCCTTAACTAAAGGTCAGTTAGCACAATTAAATGAAGATGATGGTTTTGCAATTGTGGCGCGAAAAGTTGCAGTTACTCACTCGCTTTTAGAACAAAAACCAAATCGAAATCCTCGTGTTAATTGGAATAGTGCAACAGTAGCAGCTAATTCTACAGTTTTGACAACTTTGCAAGCATTGCAAGATATGTCAGAAAGATATTTGGGTTATAAGTTTCCCCATTGGAAACCTTTTGAGAAAGGTTTAATTCCCATGCGTCCAGAAAATGAAGAAATCGAACAAGGAATTGCAGAGTTCACCAAACTTTTTGATAACTTGGCAAGCTTACCTAGTTATAAAATTTTGGAACATGAAGATACGCCTGTTTTGAGAAGATTTAGTTTTGAAAAAAGTGGCGGTGAAGGAAATATGCTTTTCCGTCCTGTGGCGCAAGTGGCTTTGGCGCAAGCATTGGGATTTTTAGTATTTAAAAAAAGACTTTCTCTAACCTCTATTTTTAAGAAGTTGCGAAAGTTTGACCAGCAAGGCGGTTTTACTGGTATGGAATATCCTCAATCTCTTTGGTATGGGGTTTTGTATGACCCTAATAAAAAGCGAGTGCAGGTTTCAGGAAAAGATTTAGCTGCAAAGTTATTGATTTACATTTTGGGTGGAATTGAAGATTCAATGGAACGTGCTGAACTTCGTAAGGCTTTAGCTAATGCTAGGACTGTGGAAAACAAAACAATAGCTTTTAATGGTGAATTTGTTGAACCAAAGGAAGTCGGACTCCCACCACTCTTATAATTTACAGCAGGCTTAACAATTATATTTCAGAGGGTTTTCACTGATTCCAAATAGCTTAAAAACAGCTTAGTATGTTAACTACTTAACTCAAATTATACATTTGTTTTCTTATGGTTAACACAAACCAGGATGCTGAAAATAATATTTCACCAGAAATTCAAGCTAAGTTTAATAGCTTTATTGAACCTTTCTTTTCTAAATATCATCGTGAGCGTTGTTATCCTGGATTAATTTTCATGCAGGGAAAGCGAACTATGCTACAAATCAATGTACCTGCAAGTGATTTCTCTGGTCTTTTGCAAGCAAAACCATCCACAGGTAATGATCCTGATTCTGGAAAAAATCGCCCAGAAGTGAAAGGCCATACAGAAGAAATTAAAGAATACATAAGTAAGTCGGTGAGAAAAAACCTAACTATGTTACGAAAGATTAATTAAGCTAAAAGCCTCTTCTCTTCTGCCTTCTGCCTCTTGCCTCCTGCCTTATCCTGACGATAAATATTCACGACGACCTACTTAGTTGAACGTGCAAAAAAAGACAAGCCTTGGATTGTAGGAACTTTAACTGCGAATGTAAATCCAAAAGATGTTACAATTCTTAACTTCGGTCGAGGTATTTGTCTAGTTGTTATTCGTCGTGGAGTTAAGTTAGATATCACAGATGGACAACATCGTAAACGAGCTATTCATGAATTAATAGAAAGTCTTGAAAGTTACTTAATTAGCGATGATGATTTTCCAATTACTCTGGTTTTAGAAGGGGATTTTCGCCAATGTCAGACAGATTTTAGAGATATGGCACAAACCAGACAATTAGATAAGTCATTGTTATTATCATTTGGAGAATTTTCGGGTCGAGTTGGCATTACTAAAGAATTAATACAAAGAGTGCCAATGTTTCAAGGAAAGACAGAAAAAATTAAATCTTCTCCTGCTACTAAGCAAAAGCTGATTTATACAACTAACTACATAGCTAGGTTTGTAAGTTGTATTTTTACTAACGATCCAAATAACCAGCTACGAGACTATGATGTCTATGAAACATCAGATTCTCTAGTGAATTGTCTCAATCAATTTTTCTCGCAATGTATTAATACAGAGTATATCTTTGATACATCTGTGGAAGAATTAACTGAAGATGAAGTAGCGTCTTTTAAAGAAGATTGTCTTTTAGGTGTTAGTGTTGGATTGGAAGTTTTAGGTCGTTTGTTACATTACTGTTACTCCCCGACAGATAACTATTTCAATGAAGAAAGAGTATTGCAACTTTCACAGATAAATTGGTCACGAGAAAACCCTCTTTGGAAAGATAACGTGGTCAGAATAGACCCAAAACCCAAAAATCCTGAGAAACCTTATAAATTATCTACAGCTGCAAATGCTGTTAATGATGCAGTCAAAATGGCAATAGTAAGCTTAGGATGGATGTAATTAGTTGTTAACATTCATATCAATTTAATTAAAAGAGGAATTTGCTAAGATCAAATTCCTCTTCTTTTTCATCTTTATGAGTTCTTTCATAACTGAGGAACAATAATATTCTCTCTGAGTAATCGACGGCTCCACGTAACTCATTTTGTAAGATTTCTAGTCCACCGTTAGCATACTCTTCAAAGATTTGATTACGTAGAGTTTCATATTCTTCCTCATAGATAGATAAAATGTTGATATCTTGAACTTCAGTCATTCCCAGTAACTTAATTACTACATCATTTCCGACTGAAGCGAAATATTCTAATCTAATTGGCGATGGTTCTCGTTTGGAAATTTCTCCTAAAGGTACGCGCTTTTTATGCTTTGCACCTAACGCAGCAGCAAACACAATCACATCAGCGAAAGTTTGAAAAGGCCCTGTACTACCATCTGAAGAGGTTAACGCTTTAACTAATTCTGCTTTATCTTTAGCAACCCTGATTCTGCCTGTTTCTGCCATGATATTGATAATTGCTTTGTCGCTATTGTAACAGAAGAGTATAAATAAGCTAATTTTTAACTATCATTTTATACTCAGTAAAAGAGCGATCGCCCACACTATCCTTGCTATTTTAGATATTCTTGAGGAGACATATAATTTTGGTCTGAACTCGCAACCATAATTCACTCCCTTTTTTTAACTTTAATCAAAAATTTCTGCGCCTACCAATTACGCTCAACAGCAATAACTTCAGTGTATTCAAACTCATTAGGGCTTTGCTTCACTAAAGGATATCTTTCGCCGCCTAACTCAACATAATCTTGTTCACAATCAGGTTTTGAAGAATAGTAAACCAGCACATATTCTCTCCCAATTCTATCAGCCATCTCGGCTTCAACTTCACCCCGCCATTGAGTTTTTGTTACTAAAACTATTAACTGATTTGCTAATTCAGGCAGTGTTTGTGCGATGCGACGGCGATAAGTTTCATCTAAACTACCAAAAGGCGAATCCATGACAATAGGAAAAGTACTACTATTAGGTACAGTTAAAATCTTTCGCTTTTCGCTCCACTCCCGGACTTTATCTATAATGCTGGCGATAAAAGATAAACTGAGAATTTGATTTTCTCCGGTGGAAGCTGCAACCAGTGATTCTATACCTGATGTATTTTCTACTAAAGTTAGTTCATATTTGTCGCTAATTTTTGGCAGATATGGTGCAAAGGATATAGCCGTAAATATCTCTTGTAATCGCTTTTCTAGCTGCAAACGAAACTGCTTTTCTTGACGGTTTCTGACTTCGGTTAACCTTTCAATTGCATCTTGGGTAGAGTTAATGCGTCTTTGTGCTAGTAATTGCTTTTCTTCGTTGAGTTTCTGCTTGGCTATTTGTTTAACTAAAACATCAATCTCAGATTTTAGGTGCGAAATTTGCTGCTGATTTGCACCTTGTTCTCTGTTTAATTCATCAATTTTACTTTCAATCTCATCTAAACGTTTTTGCAAACTGCTAATTTCTTCATTAGCATCTTTACGCAACCGTTCATGAATGTTATCTAATTCACTTTCAATTTGAGAAATATTTTGGCGTAACTGATTAATTCTGGCTTGTTCTCTGTCTACTTCTTCCCAAAAAGCCACTGCTTGTTTATCAATTTCGTCTACTTGCGCGCTCATACGAATTGCTGTTTCTTCTACAGCCGAGGAACCTGCTTGATTCAACCAGAGACTAACATTAATATGAGCATGATTACCTTCATGTAATTCTGCACCACAAATACAGCGTTTACCTTTGAGCAATTCGTTAATAAATTCTCGTGAAATGCCAGAGGTTAATTCGCCACGTTGTTTTAAATCATGGAGAATTGTCCGAAATTGAGTTGTTGTCTCTGATAGCAAAACTGTATAACCACGCGCCGAAATAATTTTCTTTAATGCTTCTTTGGTTTGACGCAGTGATTCTTGATTGGATGTTTTTTGATTTTCTAATTCTTGTCGCCTTTCTTGCAGTTCTTTAGCTGCGCTAAGTTCACGCAACCGATTACCTGTTTCTTTTTTAAATGTTTGTTGATATTCTAACTCTTGCTTGATTTCTGTCTGTCTCGTGTTGATAGTTTCAATTTCTTGTTCTAGCTTTTCTTGTTCTTTTAAAAGCTTTTTAATTTCTGAGTCACCGATGGCTTTTAATTCATTCTCTAAACTTTTTTTGGCTTCGCCTAGATGTTTGATGGAACGGTTAATAACCTCCACACCTAAGAAAATTTTTATAGCTTCCGCAATTTCAGCCTTTTTGTCAGAACGGACTATTTCTTCGATTCTTTCACCATCAAAGAAAAAGTATTGATGTAAACTAGCTGGTAATATTTGCCCAATGATTTCGTCTGGTTTCTGAAGCGGGAAATACCATCTTCCATCATCCCCAGCAACTTGCATTAACAACTCTGTTTTGAGTGAGTCGAAGTCAGTTTTATCTTTATATATTCGACATTGGCGTTTGGCGTTGTAGCGTTTACCTTCATGCTCCCAGTTTACTTCTACCCAACATTCTACTGATTGCCCGGTTTTAGCTTCTGCGATCGCCCGTTTATTTACCAACTGTTCTGTTGAAGCAAAAGCAGCACTAAACTTCTCATATAATACCCATGTAAAAGCATTAAGTAAACTGGTTTTTCCGGCTCCATTATTGCCATGAATAATCGTCGTGTTGAGAATATCTCCCCCTGCTAAAACTATCTCTGGCGTTTTGCCATAAAAAGAGCGAAAGTTACACAGTTTAATTGATGTCAGTTTCATTGTACTGCTTCCTTGACAATTGCCAAAATATCATCGTTGATGGGGCTGTTACTTTTCTTATCCAGCCTACTTTTTTCTAGATGCCATACTCGCTCTATTATTTGCCTTACCTCCGGCGGAGCATTAATAATTGGCTCTTGCACATCATCGATATTTTGCTCTGGCAACATCTTCGTTTTTTATTAGCGTTTTTCTACATTGTACCTGCCTCAATCGCTGCTTTTACATCGGTAAAGTCACTATTACCACTATTGCTAAATTTCGCTAATTGAGAATCTCAAAATCTCAATATTTTTTGACAAACCCAGCATTATCTTTACTGATATAATTGCTATTTATCAAATTTTCTATAATAGAATCCTTAGAAAATTTTTAAGTAGCAAATATACAGTTAATATTATTATTTATTGATTACATCCGATAAAGTAGTCAACAAATCTGTGGCTGTGTAGGGCTTAGACAGAAATTTGTCTGCACCAGCCGCAATAGCCTTTTGCTCACTAGCAGGTAAGCCACTGTTAGCAATAATCTTGACGTTGGGGTTGAGCTTTCGCAGGGTGCGGATAGTTGTTAATCCATCCATGTTGGGCATGAGCATATCTAGCAAGACGGTGCTGATTTTACTCTGATGTTCGACATAGAGTGCGATCGCCTCAATGCCATCGTTAGCTACCAGGGTTTTATAGTTATAATCTGCTAGGGTTTCTTGTATGGTTTGTTGGACGACTGCTTCATCATCTACAACTAAAATCAACTCACCGTTACCTGTAGGCAACTCTGCCTCTATTGTCGATTCGATTGCTGTGCCTTCTCCTCTGGGCAAGAAAACTTGAAATTTTGTTCCTTGACCTACCTGACTGGAGACTTTTACAAAACCGTCGTGGTTCTTGACGATACCTAAAACTGTTGACAGACCTAGCCCTGTACCTTTACCAACTTCTTTAGTGGTAAAAAATGGATCAAATATGCGTTCTAATAACTCTGGCGGAATTCCTGTCCCTGTATCTGTGACAGTGACAACAACATAGCATCCTACTTTAGTTTCTAGGTGCATTCGGGCATAGGTTTCGTCAATAATGCTATTTTCGGCAGTGATGGTGAGCTTACCACCATTGGGCATCGCATCACGGGCATTAACTGCCAAATTCATAAACACCTGGTCTAATTGGGTGGGATCGGCTTTGACCATCCATAGTGTATTTGTGGGAATGTCAGTTACGATTTCAATAGACTTAGGAAATGTCTGTTTAATGACTTTGGTCAATTCTTTGAGCAAATGTCCAGGTTGTAAAAGAATGCGCTTACCTTCTGTACCACGGGCAAAGGTAAGAATTTGTTTCACTAAATCAGATCCACGTTTAGAGCTAGTTTCTAATGTTTTGAAGAGTTCTTGAGTCCGCGCATCAACATTTTTGCATTTTGAAGGCAGCAATTGGGCAATCATTATGATGGGAGCAAAAACGTTGTTCAGGTCGTGAGCAATGCCACTGGCAAGAGTTCCCATACTTTCCAAGCGTTGAGCGCGGTAGAATTGCTGCTCTAGTTGTTTTTTCTCGGTGATGTCGGTGTTGACTACTAGGATAGATTGCGGTTTTCCTGATTCATCGCATACCAATGTCCACCGACTAGCAACAATAATTTTTCTGCCAGTTTTGGTTATTTGCTCTAACTCACCTTGCCAAGAGCCATGTTCGATAGTAGCCTTTAGACCTGCTTCCAGTTGCGATAATGATTCTTTGTAGAACAGTTCATGAGCTTTTTTACCCAAGCTTTCCTCGACTGTCCAACCGTACAAGCGTTCAGCCCCTTTGTTCCAGAACAGAATGCCGTTTTCTAAATCACAGACAAAAATAGCATCACTAGCAATATCAATTAAAGCTGCTTGTTTAAGAATTTGCTGTTGCGCCTGTTTGTATTTAGTAATATCGGTGGAAATTCCGCCAACAGCATAGGGTTGACCCAAAGCATTGCATACAGGAAACTTCACAGTAATATATGTGTGTACCCCGTCTGCTTGAGGAACAACTTCTTCTAATTGAATCAATTGATTGCTTGTGAGTACTTGTTGATTATTGGCAGCAAATCTATCAGCAGTGTCAGCTGGCCAAAATTCATAGATACTCTTGCCCTTCAAATTCTCTGGAGTTGTAGATAGGAGTTCTGCATACAAGCGATTAACTAAAAGATGTCTGTTTTGTGGGTCAATCATGTAGATGGCCACTGCACAATTGTTGATAATCGCTTGCAGTTTTTGCTCACTTTCTCTCAAAGATATCTCAGCTTGTTTACGTTCGCGTAGCGCGGCTTGCCGTTCGCTAATATCTCGCAAAATTGAAAGATGACGATGTGGGATAAAATTAGCAACCGCAGAAAATTCTGTTTCTCGAATCTCGCCATCAGGACGATATACAGAAAATTCTCCCTGCATCTGACCTTGTTGCTTGAAATGTTGCCAAGCTTGGGCGACATCGAAGCCTGGTTCTGCAAAATCTGCAATCTGAGAACGCAAAAGTTCTTCTCTGGATAGACCAAACAAGTCACAGGCTGCTGGGTTGACCTCTACATACCGCCCTTCATCATCTACAATGGCGATCGCATCAAGAGTATGATCAAATAAAGCTTGCAACTGACTTTCACGCTTCTGGAGTGCTGCTTCGACCTGTTTGCGTTGCTCAATTTCTTGTTGCAAGCGCCGATTTGCTTCAACTAGTTCATCTGTGCGTTCTGCCACGCGCAATTCTAAGTCTTTCTTGACTTGGCACAGAGATTCTTCAGCCTGTTGACGCAACATAATCTCCTGCTGTAAGTTTTGGTTAGCTTGCCGAAGTTCATCAAAAAGTAGCTCCATTGTTCGGCTTTCAGTAATTTATTAAGAAGTGATCTCAAAAGCACAATTAGTTAAGTATTAAGCTCAAACCTGCAAGTTTTTTAACAAGAAAGATGAGTTTTGTTCTTTGTCTAGATAAAATTTTTATTTTAATGTTGATTATTATATATGCTAGTTAACAGATTTTTTATAATATAAATTTTTAATAAAAAATTAGAAGTTTTTTATTAAATTCAGCACTTGCTTTACGAGCATTTACATTGTCTTTAGGCTTTCAAATGCCTAATAAACCGTATTGTTTTTGGAGATCCAACAGTTTCATCCTCGCTTCACCAGCATTATCAGCTAAATCAGCAAATTCAACAAACCGCCGCAGTTCTTTTCTTAATAGATTGCGTTCAACTTCTATAGTTTCCCTATCTAAATCTGGCGGCAATACAATCATGTCATATATAGTCGCTCTTTCCTTACTGGGATGAGGGCGCAAAACTCTTCCTCGTCGCTGAATAAATTGGCGAGGATTACCAGAACTCGATAAAATCACCGCAGTTTTAATTGCTGGAATATCAACTCCCTCATCTAAACAGCGAATTGCTACTAAACCTTGTAACTCGCCGCTTTCAAATTGCCGACGTAAAACCTCCCTTTCTGTTAAAGGAGTTTGGGCAGTATAGGTGCTGACTTTATAGCCTAAATCTACACCCAGAATTTTAGCAACGGCTTTCAGTTGACGCAGAGATGAACGTCCTGTTTCCAGAGAACCATCACTGCAATAAAAAAGTGTATGCGTAGTTTCGCGGCGGGTTGCCATTAATTGACGTAAAGCAGTTAATTTATTTGTGGCTGCGCCTATTAATCTTGCGCGTTGCATTAGTAAGGGCTTTAAATCTTCGTTGTCTTCAAAATTTGGTGATTCACCAGTTTTGCTTTCTCGATATAGAAGAGAACGCCCGATTCTTTTAGTTAACTTCAAATAAGCAATGCTTTCTGCTTCTGTTAACTCTACTAAAATCGGATAATAAAGATAATGTACCAAAGCTCCTTGGGCGATCGCATCCCTTAAAGTAAACTCTGGTTGCAAAACTGGGCCAAAATAATCAAATAACGATTGTGTACCGCCATCATCAAAATATCTTTCTGGTGTGGCAGATAAAGCCAGCCGCAAACCCACACGCCGGGGTAAACTTTCTTCTAGTTTTGGCGCGCCTAAATTATGGGCTTCATCACCAATAATTAAAGTTTTTGGCGGTAAATACTTCAGTTGCGATTGAAAACCATCACCAATTAATGTGGAGTTGGTAGTGATAACAGTAACAAAGCCTTGAGAACCAGAACGCAGATTATAAAGTTGCGTAGAAAGTTGACTTTGCCAACTACGCACATTCTCAAAGGCTAATATCGGCTGTAAATTAAACTTTTCGCATTCTCGCGCCCATTGGGTAACAAGATGACGATAGGGACACACCACCAACAGAACTTGCAAGTTAATTTGCTGATATAATTCGCAAGCGATCGCTAATGCAGTGATAGTTTTACCACTACCAGTCGCCATTTTCAGCGTTCCTCTGCCATTGTTCGCAAACCAGTTAGTTACAGCTTGTCGCTGATACTGGCGCAATTGCAGAGATAACGGCATCCTTGGGCATCCTGGTAATGGTTGCGGATGGTAACTGCCCCTACCCTCCCTAGCAAAGGGTAACTTTAGCCGGAAAGCAGGAAATTGCTGCACTGAGTTTTGTGTCAGGTACATAAAAAAATCAGGGAGTAGTGAGTAGTGAGTGGTGAGTGGTGAATGTTGAGTGGTGAGTTGTGAAATTCCATCCCCTACTCCCAACTCCCAATTCCCCACTCCCTATTCAGTTATATCCACGCCAAACGCCGACAAGAGAACCTTGCACCTGCACTTGCATGGCAGCAACTTCAATGGGGTTATACTTCTGGTTGGCGGGTTTTAAGGTGACGCGATCGCCACTGCGATAAAAACGCTTTAATGTAGTACCATACCCATCAACTCTAGCGGCAACAATTGTGCCATTTTTTAATTGATCTGGTTCTGGTACTGGCAATAAAAATACCACATCCCCATCGGCAATTAAATCTTCAATCATGCTATCCCCTGTTACCCGCAAAGCATAGGTTTGTGGCGGTAACGAGAAATTAGAAAAATCTAAATAATCTACAGCCTCAGTATAAGGTTCAATTAAACCACCAGCAGCGATATTACCTAAAATTGGCACACCTTGCTTAATAGGATGTAAAATGCGAATTGTGCGAGCTTTACCTTCAGTCCATTCAATGTAGCCTTTATTTCTTAAATGTTCTAAGCGGCTTTGAATAGGTGCAGGTGACTTCAGATTCATCGCTTGCATCATTTGACGAATTGAAGGAGAATGCTGGTGCGATCGGATATATTCTGCCAGCCATTCATATAATTCTTGTTGAGCTTCTGTGAGACGTTCCATAATAATAAAATGGGAAGTAAATACAAATGTCCCTAGAACATTAGTACTACAAAAAATCCTATATAACAAGATGAAAATAAAAATATTAAAGGCAAAAGAAAGAAAATTTTTTACTCTTTTGCCTTTAATTTTTTCAGTTTTTATTGTTCACTCTGCCCCTAAAATACTAGCCAGCAAAGCTTTTTGTGCGTGCAGACGATTTTCGGCCTGATCCCAAACGCGTGAGTGAGAACCTTCAATTACTTCTTCAGTAATTTCTTCACCACGATGGGCGGGTAAGCAGTGTAAAACAATTGCATCTTTATCAGCCAAGCTCAACAGTTGTTCAGAAATTTGATAGGGTTGAAAAATTGGCATTCGATCATCTGCTTCTTCTTCTTGCCCCATACTTGCCCAAACATCTGTGTAAAGTACAGTTGCTTCCTTAGCAGCTAACTCTGGGTCATTAGTTAAGAAAACTTGGGTTTTATCGCCAGCGATCGCCCGCGCTTGTTCTACAATTTTGGCATCAGGTTCAAATCCTTTAGGCGTAGCAACTCTGACATTCATTCCCGCCAAAGCACAACCCAACATCAAAGAATTCGCCACATTATTGCCATCGCCCACATAAGTCAAAGTTAAGCCGTCTAACTTACCAAAACATTCTTGAATCGTCAATAAATCAGCTAATATCTGACAAGGATGTTCCGCATCAGTCAGCGCATTAATTACTGGAATTTTGGCATAGTTAGCGAAAATTTCTAAATCTTGTTGGGCAAAAGTCCGAATTGCCAAAATATCTAAATATCGATCTAACACCCGTGCAGTATCTTGGATAGGTTCGCCGCGACTTACTTGCGTAACATTAGGATTAAGATCGATTACCTGTCCCCCCAATTGATACATCGCCACCGTAAAACTAACACGCGTGCGAGTTGAAGCTTTAGAAAACAACAAACCCAACACCTTATTACACCGCAACTTTAGCTGTTGAGATTTCAATTGCCCAGCCAATTGCAGAATTTCTTGAAGTTCCGTTGGACTGAAGTCCGCCAGACTTAATACATCGCGTCCGAGTAACACTGCCATGTTTTTGAGTCGTAAAGAACGATTATCTATTCTGTTTCTTTACCCAGCCGTGTCAAGAAAAATACAGTTTAAAAACTGCATTTCATCTTTTTGCGTCCAGCCCAGGATTTTAAATTAGCTTTTGCTATGAATATTAATTTATCAACTTTATTGGTGATTCAAATCAATGATTTTTGCTGCTTCAGTTCAACTTTCTGCTATTTTCACACCTTGTTGTTATGGTCTTTTGACATACAGCAGATTGCAGGTAAATGAAGTACAGATTTTAAGAACAAAGCCATATAATAGAAGACTTTCAACCCCATTAGCTATTACCTATTGCCTGTTCCCTGCTGTATATTTCCCCTTGTCTCCCTGCACCCTACCTCCCTGCATCTTCTACTCCCTCTGAATATTTTTTGCTGCGACCTCTAGACAAATATTTTGCTTTTGCTATAATCAGAAATCGGTGAGTGCAAATGAAACAATCTTGCTTGCCAGCATAGCACAGTGGTAGTGCATCCGACTTGTAATCGGAAGGTCGTCGGTTCAAATCCGACTGCTGGCTTTGAGCCTTCAGCAAAAGTTTTGTATATATTGGGGAAATCTCCCCAGTAATAGCAGCTTACGGCTGAGGTACAATGCAAAGAAATATTTAAATTATGAGCGGCCGATCCACATGATCACATCAGAAGGTAACACAAAATCCAGCGATAAAAGCCTAGAAGCAATGCGGCATTTTTCCGAACAATACGCCAAGCGTACTGGAACGTACTTCTGTAGTGAACCTTCGGTGACTGCGGTAGTAATTGAAGGGCTTGCCAAACACAAAGATGAACTAGGTGCGCCTCTTTGTCCCTGCCGCCATTACGAAGACAAAGAAGCTGAAGTCAAAGCCTCTTATTGGAACTGTCCTTGTGTACCTATGAGAGAGCGCAAAGAGTGTCACTGTATGCTGTTTCTGACCCCAGAAAATGAGTTTGCTGGCCAAAGTCAAGATATTACTATGGAAACAATCAAAGAAGTTCGAGACAGCATGGCATGAGCGAAACTATGCCCCAAGAGTTTTGGCAAGGTGTAGAACAGTTCAACTCAGGACAGTTTTACGCCTGTCATGACACCTTAGAGGCTTTGTGGATCGAAGCCAGCGAACCTGACAAGACTTTTTATCAAGGTATTCTCCAAATTGCTGTGGGCTTGTATCACCTGGGTAATGACAATTTGCGAGGTGCTGCCATCTTATTAGGAGAAGGTAGTAATCGCCTGCGGCGTTACCCAGATAGTTATGGCAGTATTAACGTAGAAGAATTATTAAGCCAAAGTGCAGCATTATTGAAGGTAATACAACAAATGGGAGCAAGTAAGATTCCCACTGGCAACTTGGGAGAAAATCAAGCCTTGCCTATACCGAAGATTGTGCTTGCGAATGATTAATCAAACTTTCTCAGGTGATTACATAGATGAAATGGGGGCATAGAGTTTTCTATCCCTCTATTTTTTTGGCTTATAGCAGGTGAAAGGTGACAGGTGAAAGGTGACAGGTGAAAGGTGACAGGGTGGTAGGATGTGTTGTCGCATAGCGCAACGCACTCTACTGGACTGACACAGATTTTTAACAAATGTAAATTTATGGTGAAACTTCCACATGAGGCAAAGCGTCAGTATTTTAACCATTGGTTATCCTCAAGCTATTCCAGATTGTAGAAGTTATCTGTGTATCAAGTACTTGAGATAATTGGTATACAAGCTGAAATATTGAGTTTTAAATTGTTATGATGCCCTGTAATCAATCGCTAGTATCACAAATGCGTCGTTTTGCTTTAGCTTTAGTACTACCCCCCTCACTCTTGGGCGCGCTGACATTTCCTGGTCAACTGCAAACTGCGACGGCACAAGCTACTGCTGGCAATCGCCCTTTGACTATTCGCTCTGATGTGCAAGAATATGACGCTAAAAGTCAAGTTATCACGGCTCGTGGCAATGTCCAAATGTTGTATCCGGCTCGTCAGTTGCAAGCAACGGCTGCTCAGGCACAATATTTTAGCAAAGAACGCCGAATAGATTTCAGTGGCAATGTTTATATTTTGCAACAGGGTAACAATAGTATTCGAGCCGAAAAGGTGACTTATTTAATCGACGAAGGACGGTTTGTGGCTTTACCCCAAAGCAACCGTCAGGTAGAGTCTATTTATATGGTGGAAGATTCAGAGTTGGGAAGACAGAATAATACATCTGCTCCCAAAACACCAGATTTAAAACAGTGAACAGTAATCAGTGAACAGTGAACAATAAATTATTTATCTGATAACTGATAACTGTTGACTGATTACTGAAATTAGCATCTAATACCAACAAACGCGGATAGTGAAAATTGTTTTAGAGAATATTCACAAATCATACGGTAAGCGAGTTATTGTCAATCGCGTCAATCTTTCTGTTGTGCAAGGCGAGGTCGTTGGTTTGTTAGGCCCGAATGGGGCTGGAAAAACGACGACTTTTTATATCGCTACAGGTTTAGAAAAACCAAATCAGGGAAGAGTTTGGCTAGATAGTCAAGATATTACTGGGCTACCCATGCACAAGCGCGCTCGTTTAGGCATCGGGTATCTAGCACAGGAAGCGAGTGTTTTTCGCCAGCTTTCCGTACAAGATAATATTTTTTTGGTATTAGAACAAACTAATGTACCGAAATGGGAATGGACAAGGCGAGTACAAACTTTATTGCGAGAGTTCCGTTTAGAAAAAGTGGCTCACAGTAAAGGAATTCAATTATCTGGTGGAGAACGACGACGGACAGAACTAGCAAGGGCTTTGGCTGCGGGACGAGAAGGGCCAAAATTCTTATTATTGGACGAACCATTTGCGGGAGTTGACCCAATTGCAGTTGCGGAAATTCAGGAAATTGTTGCTGGACTGAGCGATCGCGGTATGGGTATCTTAATTACAGATCATAATGTCCGCGAAACTCTCGCCATCACCGATCGCGCTTATATTATGCGTGAGGGGCAAATTCTCGCTTCCGGCACAGCTGACGAACTTTATAATAATCCCCTCGTGCGTCAATACTACTTAGGAGATAATTTTCAAGTTTAAATCTTAAGACAGTAAACAGTAAATAGAACAGCGTAAATATTTGTAGTTGAGATCAGGCAGGAGGAAAGAGGATTGTAGCTTAATTAACTTTTCTTAACATAATTTTATTTTTTCCACCCAACTTACTTAAACAGGTTTAAAAATATTTTTTTAGAATATTTTATGACAATTTTATACTTCATACTTCAGTAGTGCCTAGATTAACTTTTATTTGCTTATGATTTACACAAAGCAGAAGTCTTTTTATGGTATTAATTCCCTGGTGCCTTTTACGATCATGGATCGCTATTTGCTCAGTGAGTTAATTCCACCATTTTTGTTTGGGGTTGGGGCATTTTCATCACTTGGTGTGACCATTGATGCTGTATTTGAGTTAGTCAGAAAAATTGTCGAATCTGGGCTACCTGTAGGCATCGCTATTCAGGTTTTCTTGTTAAAAATGCCAAATTTTATTGTTTTAGCTTTCCCGATGTCCACTCTGCTGGCTACTTTGATGACTTACAGCAAGTTGTCGAGTGAGAGCGAACTAATTGCGCTACGTGGCTGTGGAGTAAGTGTCTATCGGATGGTACTGACGGCGGTGATGTTAAGTCTGGTAGTCACAGGTATGACATTTGTATTTAACGAGCAAATTGCACCAACTGCAAATTATCAAGCTAACCAAACTCTACAAAATGCCCTTAAATCTGATAAGCCAATTTTTAAACAACAAAATATCTTTTATCCAGAATACCGCGATATACAAGAGGCTGATGGCAGTAAGAGTAGAATGTTGACACGTTTATTTTATGCTGATCAGTTTGACGGTAAACGGATGAAAGGGTTGACGATTATAGACCGTTCTACAAAAGGCTTAAATCAAGTGGTTGTGGCAGAATCAGGTAAGTGGAATGGCTCACAAAATGTCTGGGACTTTTCTAACGGTACTATTTATTTAATAGCTCCCAACGGCTCTTATCGTAATATTGTACGGTTTGAAGAACAACAACTTAAATTACCCCGTACCCCGCTCAGTTTAGCAGAAAAAAACCGCGACTACGGCGAGATGAATATTGCCGAATCTTTAGAACAGCTAGCAGTAGAAAAATTGGGTGGCGATCGCCAAAAAATTCGGAAACTCGAAGTCAGAATTCAACAAAAAATCTCTTTGCCGTTTGTCTGTTTAGTTTTTGGTTTGGTGGGTGCAGCTATGGGAACTATACCCCAACGCACAGGTAGAGGTACAAGTTTTGGGGTGTGTGTAGTTGTAATTTTTACTTATTATTTACTTTTCTTTATTAGTGGTGCGATCGCCCAGGCAGGTATTCTCTCTCCTTTTATGGGTGCTTGGCTGCCTAATTTTATCTTCTTGGGGATCGGTTTATTTTTATTGGCACGAGTAGCTAGGCGTTAAATATAAAATCCAAAATGGTATGAGCATCAATCTACTAGGATTTCTCTTTTCCCTGTTGCCTAAGCTGTTAAGCACCTAATTTGCAGTTTAGACCGCAGGGGGGCAGGGGAGCAAGGGAGAGGGTTTGAAGTGTTTAGCCACAGTCTCAATAGTGCAACTTGTATGCACAATAGCTTATTGCCTATTGCCTATTGCCTTTTAAAATTTTCCGAAAATTTTTGGATTCAAGCTGTAAACTAAAATATAGACTACCCTCATCGTCACATAATGGATGCTGAAGCAGCATTGATATGGTTAGATACCATAATTCCGGCTCAGACCGGAGAACGGTTGAGCGATTTGCAAAAAGTTATTCTTCAGCAGGTTTGGTTGGGTAGAAAATATTTAGATATCGCCAATGACTACGGCTGTACCGAAGGACACGCCAAAGATGTTGGTTCGCAATTATGGAAGTTGCTATCGCAAGTTCTAAAAGAGAAGATTACTAAAGGTAATTGTCGAGCTACTTTAGAACGTTATCTTAAAAAAGCCAGCCGCATCTCTCATTTATTGGATTACTCGGCACCAATATTCCCAGAAAAACAAGCTGATACTAATTTTATCGGACGGCAAGATGCGATCGCACACCTGAACACTTTGGTCAGTCAAGGGTCGAAAGTCATTGTCATTCAAGGTGAGGGAGGATTAGGCAAAACCACCTTAGCCCAGCAATATCTGCATCAGGGGTTTGATTTAGTCCTAGAACTGCTGATGGCGCAGGAAACGCAAAATATCACCTCTGCGGAACGTGTGGTAGAGGAATGGCTGAAGCAGGATTTTCACGAAGAACCAGGGGTTGAGTTTGGCGTAACATTAGGACGGCTAAAGCGCCAACTGCACACTCGACGCATTGGGGTGTTAATCGACAACCTTGAACCTGCGTTAGATAGCGAAGGTCGCTTAATTAGTGAACACCGCAGCTATGTGGAACTGTTGCGGGTTTTAGCTGATGCTAATGTGCAATCGGTGACATTAATTACTAGCCGCGATCGCTTGTGTGAACCCAGCGTTAATATTAATCATTATCGCCTTCCTGGTTTGGCTCAAACTGCATGGCAAGAATTTTTTAGCCACCGTGGTTTAATTATCGATGCGCCAACTCTGCAAATGATGCACCGTGCTTACGGCGGAAATGCGAAAGCAATGGGAATTCTCTGTGGTGCAATTTTAGAAGATTTTGACGGTGATATCACTGCTTACTGGCAAGAATATAATGCAGACTTACTAGCAGTAACAGACTTAAAAAATTTAGCAGTTAGTCAAATTAATCGCTTACAAGCACTCGATTCTCAAGCTTATCGCCTGCTTTGTCGTTTAGGTTGCTATCGCTATCAAGATGTATCAACTATCTCTTCTTCAGGGATTTGTGCTTTATTGTGGGATGTTCCACCAGCGCAACATCGTCAAATTATTACCTCTTTAAGAAATCGATCGCTGGTAGAATGTCATAAAGGCGAATATTGGTTACATCCGGTGATTCGTGCGGAAGCGATCGCTCGTTTACGCCACAGCAATGAATGGGAAATTACTAACCATAAAGCCGCAGAATATTGGACAGCTAGTATCCAACAAATTGCGACTTTCACTGATGCTTTGCAGGCATTAGAAGCTTACTATCACTATGTAGAAATTAACCAATTTGAATTAGCTGGTAAAGTAATACTCAAAAGTAGAAATAATCAATGGCAGCAGTTTTTACCTTTGGGGAGTACTCTATATCGAATGGGTTTAATTCAACCTGTACTTAGTGCTATTAATCAAGTTCTGAGTAATATTCAAAACGATAATAATCTGATAGAGCTATACAATATTTTAGGTGATTTATATTGGATAACTGGTAAGATAAATCAGGCGATCGCCTGTCAAGAAAAAACAATTAATCTAGCTACTCACGCCTTAAAATCACTCGTACCCCAACCAGAAAATAAACATAAAGTTTACTATCTACGAATGCTAGAGGTAGATTCTCTTTTAAGCATTGGTCTCTACAAAATGGATTTGTGGGAATTAGAGGAATCTGCACAGTTATTTCAACAAGTAATTTATCTCGCTCAAAATACCGAACATCATCGCTGGGCCGAAAAAGCCTGTGTATGTTTAGCCTTGGCTAATTCCTATTTAGGATTACATGAAGCTGCTGACTCCTTGGCTAATGTTGCCTATCGCAATATCATGGCTAAAAACCTTGGCGAACATCCAGGCAGATTTGCCTATTTCATCCAGCTTCTAGGACAAACCTACGTTAATTTAGATGAGTTTACTAAAGCTAAAGAAATGTTTGGCAAAGCCTTGCATTTTGCTGAAGAAAGTCATTATATGCAGGTTAAAGCTAAAACACTTAATGGTTTAGCAGAAATTTATAGACAGCAAGCTGAGTTTGAATTAGCACTAGCTAATCATGCGGAAGCCATTGAAATTTTAGATAAAATTGGTGCTAAATGTGATTTAGCTGAAGCTTATTTTCAATTAGGGCTAACTTACCAAAAGTTATTCAAGACTTCTGAAAGCCAGATTTATTTTCAAACAGCTATGCAAATATTTAAAGAAATGAATTCTTTCAAGCAAGTGAATAAAATTAAATCTATAGGAATCCGTTTTGATTATTGAAATTATCTGCGTATGCTGGGAGTAAGGAGTAGAGAGTAGGAAAGAGAGATTTTTGGGGTACGGATTTTTTCCCAAATCAAATATGAGTCCTATAGACAACTAAGTATGTCAAACTAATTAAACATTAAACAACAGTAGCGGAGCCAGTTAAGTGGGCGGGTTTCCCACGCCAGTCGCTACAACGGGGCGGCTCTGCCGACTTGAAGGAACTGCCGTGGCGCTGGCTCGACTTGAGCAAACTGGTGTTGTGTTATGCCTTCGGCTAACGCAGCGCTCTAGATATCATTATGGTGCGTTGCGCTGTGCGACAACACACCCTAAATTTTACAGCAGCTTTCATCTCAATGAGGTACATTCCTCTAGTCTCTAACCTCGTGAGGGAGTCTGGCGACCGAACGCATCCGCTCGGCTATACAAACGTAGACGCGCCTTCTTCGGCTAGGTTCATAGAGAGAGAACATAGGTGATAGGTGAAATTCCCATTTTTTCTATTCATGCAACTATGCCGTAATAGATTAAATTTATTGAGGTACAGATATAGTTCACTCATAATGAATTTAAGATGAAATTATTTTCCAGTTTTATCAAAGAAAGCATATCCTCAAGTTAGCTTATTTAAATACTGATTTTCTACAGAGAGATTATAATATGTTTTTTACACTTTATTTACAAATTACGGTTTTAAAATAAATCAGCTTCATACTTTTGAAAATAATTGACTTCTTTATTACAAATTCGGAAAAAGTAGCATTCTCTTCATCACTACTTAAATTCAATATCCTTAGATGTATCATTGTGTTAACAGCTTACGTGAGTGATATTTGAAGAGTAGTTTCAACATATTACTTGTCTCAACTGTGAATAAGAAATGGGCTGTTAAACGAATCACAATTAATCTGACATCAAACGAAGCAGAAAGACTAGAAAGATACTGCTCTATGACGGGGAGACCCGCAACTGATGTTATTCGGGAATTAATTCGCTCTTTAAAAACTGAAGAAACAGAAAATAGTAATTGACAATATTAACAAATACTGGCTGAAATATTATCTTTATCGCTTGTATTAAGCTGTTGTTTCTGTCTATAAAACTGTTTTTTCTGGTGTTGTATTTGCAATCACCTGAACCAATGATAGTATCAAAACTATCTTAAAAAACATGACTGGTAACTATTTTCAAGTTATGCCTTCGGGGTAGAGAATGGGGAACAGAAGAATTATTACTACCTGTTTCCCATTCTCATTTATTTATAATGATTCAAGGTTTTTAGTTAAAAAGCATTTGATAGCAAAGAATTAACCTGCGCTACATTTAAAATATAAGAGCTAAATAAATATAGTGAAAATCCAGATAAAATCACTACATTTATTTAGCTTTTATATTTGAGGTGTGTATTTATTCATCACCTTTATCAAACTAGTACAGTTGACTTTGCACTCAAACTTTCCAAAATTTCTAATACTTCCCTTTCAAAAGCAACTTGGGCGCGATTAGTTTTGCCGCCAACATATAAGCGATCGCCTTTTTGTAATGCCCAAATCTGCGAATGAGAAAAGTAACTCATCACCACGCCAGCCATGAGAATGGCGAATCCTGCATACACTATTGGTATACCTGGGTCAGATTTAATTTGTAAGCCAGTACTACCAACTACATCGATAATTTTTAAGTTTGTGTTGTTAATTTTTGTAGCCATTCCCGCCCGCACAGTATCTATTAGTTGACCTTTGGCATCATAAATTAACACCATACCTTGCAAGTCTTTAGCTATTAAAGACACGCCCTCACTTAAATCGGGCTTAGTAGGAATCCAAGTACCCCAAATGCGGCCTTTATTGTTGGTGTCTAACTGCGCCATCGGTATCTGAAACACCGGGCTGTTATTAAATTGAAAGCGAACAGCTGAGATTCCCCAATCAGTTTGATAAAAAGTTACGCCATGATAACGCAGAGGTTGGTTAACAAAAATCTTTTTGTGGTCAACTTCTTTGCCTTCATTATTTAAAACAGATAAATCTGAATAAAATTGGTCAATACCACCAGAGGGTGTATAGTCAATCCAAAACCGATTGACGCGCACACCCCAATTTTTTAAATCTTGGCTATTTGCCCAAGGGCCAGCATCAACTATGTTTTTGACTTGAAATGTATTGCCACTAGCAATCATTTCTTGGGCGACAAATCCAGTCATTGCCCCCCAAATTCCCCCCAAAAGAATAGCAACGATGCCTACATGAACGATAATCGGGCCGATACGTCCAACTATTCCTTTACGCGCATAGAGGATATTATCTTTATCTTTGTCGGGAAATATTTTATAGCGACGATTTTGTAATATTTCAGTCAGCGTATTTAAAGAACCAGTATCTAATTCTGCACTTAAAGCTAATTTGTTAAATTGCCGGGGTTCTTCGTAATACTTCCAGCGTTGGGCAGCTTTTAGTGCGGGTAACTGACGCGTGAAAGTACAAGCAGTTAAGCTAGTACCAAATAAAACCAGCAACGACAGAAACCACCAAGTCCGGTATACATGGTCTAAACCAACTACTTGAATTACCTTCCAAGTCAGGAAACCAAACAAAGCTGGATGTTCTGGGTAGTTAGCTTGATAGAAGGCTGGTGACTGACCTTGTTCAATGACAGTACCACTGACACTGAATAGGGCAATTAATAATAGTAAAGCGATCGCTAGTCGCAAATCTGTCAGTACAGGCAAAATTTCCTGTCTGATTACTTTCCAAGGTGCTAACCACCATTTTGATTCTGTAGAGGCTGAGTTATCTAAAGTCATCGGTTAAAAACTGCCAAAGGGAATGCGAGAAATTAAAGAAAATACACCAAATCCTACCAACAGCGCACCACTGACTGGGTTAATCCAAGCAGACCAGCGACGCAACTCCAGCAGTTTTTTGATTGCAGCAGTAAATGTACCAGCCAAAATTAATGGTGCTACATACCCTGCTGTATATGACAGTAACAAAACAGCACCTAAAATTAAGTCCTGGGTGTTAGCCACCCATCCTAGTAAACTAGCTAAAACAGGTGTGCTACAAGGAGATGCCACTAACCCAAAGGTTAAACCGATGGAGTAGGAACGAACTCCCGGCGGTAAATCTGAAGAAATCCAGTTGGTTTCACCTAAAGATGGGAATTGTATGGGTAATGCTTCTAATAAATTCAGCCCCATCAAAATAGCGATGACACTGACGACTATGGGCAAACCTACGCCTATCTGACCGTAGACTTTGCCCACTAAAGCAGCTACTACACCCATCCCAGCTAGGGTAGTTGCTAATCCCAAAGCAAACCATGTTGATTGGGCGGCTGCTTGGAGGCGGCTTTTGGTTTCGTAACCGCCGATGTAGCCGATAGTAATTGGCAGCATCGACAGCATACAAGGCGTAAGGCTAGTAAGTAAACCAGCAGCAAAAATAATGCCAACACTTAACAGGCTAAGGTGTGTAAGTTGATTAGCAACTAAGGCGTTGGCAAATTGTTCGAGTTCGTAAATTCGGGTTTGTAGAGTCTCCAACATGAGATGTGTTTGTGTGAGAAATGCTTGAACTGCTTGAATTTTAGCTTACTTCTTTGTTGTCCGTTGGGTGAAGAGTGTTATCTGTCTTCTTACTTGAGAGGTAAAAAATTTTTGTTCAGTATTAATACACCCTTCCCAAAGGTAAGTATTTAAGATTTCTTGTTGCCTTCTCAGTACTGTTTTATTGTGAGTAATGGAGGGCAATTAATCATGAATAAAATTGACCGGATAAGAGAACACCAAGCCAACGAAAGAACTTTTTTAGCTTGGTTGAGGACTTCTATTGCATTGATTGGTTTTGGTTTTGCGATCGCCAGATTTGGTTTATTCTTGCGTCAACTAGATGCCGCGATTACAAAACGTGAAGTTGTGGTAGTACATCCCCTTTTCAACTCGGAGAACTTGGGAATTGCCTTAGTAATTGTGGGGATAGTAGCGATCGCCCTAGCTGCATGGCGATATAATCAAATATTTTGGCAAATCGAACACGGTAATTATCGACCCAATCGTTTACCTGTTTGGATACTCACCGTAGTAGTGATCGTTTTAGGACTACTAAGTATTCCTGTATTGTTCTTGCGAAATCCTACACAGCGTCCATCTTCTCTACCACCTCACTTACAAAATCATAATTTGGATTAAATTTTACGGACTTTTTAATGTAATTCGTAACTAGAAAAACAGAAATATTTTTTAACTTAAATAAACTGGTTATTTTAATTTTTAAGAACATCTTCAAGAAATGCAAATATCTAATAATTAAGTGCAAAATAAATCCCGAACCTGTACCCCTACACAACAGCATTTACAGGACAGAACTCCTATCTAATAATTGTTTGCAACCGTGAGTACATTGCTAATAGATATTAATAAATAAGATATTGCAGATGAGATACTAAGGCTTACAGTAACTATTTAGAGTCAACTTAAGAGCCGCAAGCCGTCAATCCACCATCATCTTTACCAGGGATAATCTGACTGCAATTATTAGTTATTCAATTGGATGCAGCTAGCATAACACATCGACTTTCTGGCTCTGGCTATTTCTAATTAGTCTCGTAACGCTATCTGATAGCACCAGATATAGGCTAGGACTACAATTATGAGCCAATTTGCAACTATCGACGGGAATGAAGCTGTTGCCCGTGTTGCTTACAAACTAAATGAAGTAATTGCCATTTACCCTATCACTCCCTCTTCAGCAATGGGCGAATGGGCAGATGCTTGGTCAGCAGAAGGTCGCCCCAATCTTTGGGGTACAGTTCCCAGTGTTGTGCAGATGCAAAGTGAAGGTGGTGCGGCTGGTGCAGTGCATGGGGCATTACAAACAGGTTCTCTGAGTACTACGTTTACGGCATCTCAGGGGCTATTGTTAATGATTCCTAACCTTTACAAAATTGCTGGGGAACTCACTAGCACAGTTGTTCATGTTGCTGCACGATCTTTGGCTACTCACGCTTTATCAATTTTCGGCGATCATAGTGATGTGATGGCGGCGCGGGCGACTGGCTTTGCTTTGTTGTGTTCCGCTTCAGTGCAAGAAAGTCACGACTTAGCACTTATTGCCCATGCAACGACTCTAGCATCACGCGTCTCGTTCATGCATTTCTTCGACGGGTTCCGCACATCTCATGAAGTGCAGAAGGTGAAGTTACTTTCAGATGACGATATCAAATCGCTCATTCCCGACGAATTAATTTTAGAACACCGCGCCCGTGCTTTAACCCCAGATCGCCCTGTGTTACGCGGTACTGCCCAAAACCCTGATGTTTATTTCCAATCGCGGGAAGGCGCGAACCCTTACTACAACGCCTGTCCAGAAATTGTGCAGAACATCATGGATAAATTTGGCGATCGCACAGGTAGATACTATCGCATTTTTGAATATCACGGTGCGAAGGATGCGGAACGGGTAATTGTGATCATGGGTTCTGGTTGCGAAACTGTCCATGAAACTGTTGATTATCTCAACGCGCGTGGGGAAAAAGTGGGCGTGGTGAAAGTGCGTCTTTACCGTCCCTTCGATATCCAAAGGTTTGTGGAAATGTTACCAGAAACTGCACAAGCGATCGCGGTTTTAGACCGCACTAAAGAAGCAGGTAGCACTGGCGAACCACTATATCTCGATGTGGTAGCAGCTATCAACGAAATCCGGGCGGAACGCGGTAGTGGTAGAGACAAGGTTCCTTCTATTACCGCCGATGCGCGCGGTAGTGGTAGAGACAAGGTTCCTTCTATTACCGCCGATGCACGCGGTAGTGGTAGAGATAAGCTACCCTCCGTCATTGTAGGTGGCCGTTACGGCCTTTCCTCAAAGGAATTTACTCCGGCGATGGTGAAGGCCGTCTTCGATAATCTGTCTCAACCAAGACCAAAAAATCATTTCACTGTGGGTATTCATGACGATGTTACCCACACTTCCCTCACTTTTGAACCCAACTTTTCCATCGAACCCGATAGCGTCGTCCGGGCGATGTTCTACGGATTGGGTTCCGATGGTACGGTGGGGGCGAATAAAAACTCCATCAAAATTATCGGTGAGGGAACCGATAACTACGCTCAAGGTTACTTCGTCTACGACTCCAAAAAATCCGGCTCGATTACCGTTTCTCACCTACGGTTCGGGCCGGAACCTATTCGTTCTACCTACCTGATAGACAAAGCCAACTTTATTGGTTGTCACCACTGGGTATTTCTAGAAAAGATAGATGTTTTGCAAGCGGCTGCACCTGGGGCGACGGTTTTGTTAAACAGTCCCTTTGATAAAGATACTGTTTGGCAAAATCTCCCCCTAAAAGTGCGACAGCAAATTTTAGACAAGCAACTGAAATTGTATGTCATTAATGCCAACCAAGTCGCCCGCGACAGTGGGATGGGGGGACGCATCAATACAATTATGCAAGTATGCTTCTTTGCTTTAGCTGGGGTTTTACCGCAGGAAGATGCGATCGCCAAAATCAAAAAGGCGATCGAAAAGACCTATGGTAAAAAAGGCGCAGATATTGTCCGTATGAACTTGCAAGCGGTCGATATGACCTTGGATAACTTGCATCAGGTGCAAGTTCCTACCGAAGAACAAGGTAAATGGATAGATGAGGAATTATTCTCTACTAATACCCTACCTGTGAGTGCGCCTGAATTTATCCAAGAAGTTCTCGGTAAAATCATGGTTTGGCAAGGCGATGATTTACCTGTCAGCGCATTACCAGCAGACGGAACCTTCCCCACAGGTACAGCCAAATGGGAAAAACGCAACGTAGCCCAAGAAATCCCAGTGTGGGAAGCGGATGTCTGCGTTCAATGCAGTAAATGTGTGATGGTTTGTCCTCACAGTGCCATCCGTGCCAAAGTTTATCAAGAGAGTGAGTTAGCTAATGCACCCTCGGCTTTTAAATCAGCCAGTGCTAAAGATAAAGATTTTACTAATCAAAAATTTACTATTCAAGTTGCTCCAGAAGATTGTACAGGTTGCGCTATTTGTGTAAATATTTGTCCTGCTAAAAATAAAACTGAACCTACTAAAAAAGCCATTAACATGGCGCAACAGCTACCTTTAAGAGAACAAGAAAGAGAAAATTGGAATTTCTTTTTAAACTTACCTAATCCTGACCGCAGACATTTAAAATTAAACCAAATTAGACAACAACAACTACAAGAACCTTTATTTGAATTTTCTGGTGCTTGCGCTGGTTGTGGTGAGACACCTTATTTAAAATTATTAACGCAATTGTTTGGCGATCGCTCTGTCATCGCCAACGCCACAGGCTGTTCTTCCATCTACGGCGGGAACCTCCCTACCACACCTTGGACAACCAACGCTGACGGAAGAGGCCCGGCTTGGTCGAATAGTTTATTTGAAGATAACGCCGAATTTGGTTTTGGTTATCGCCTATCCATAGATAAACAAACTGAATTTGCCGCAGAATTATTAAAACACTTAGGCAGTGAATTAGGTGACAATCTTGTTCAGTCCATTCTCAATGCTGAACAAAAAACAGAAGCAGATATTTGGGAACAACGGGAACGCGTTGCATTATTAAAAGACAAATTAGATAAAATTATCACTTCCGAAATCGACTCCAATTTAAAATCCAAAATTAAAAATCTCAAATCAATCGCTGATTACCTAGTTAAGAAAAGCGTTTGGATTATTGGCGGCGATGGTTGGGCTTATGATATTGACTTTGGCGGTATTGACCATGTGTTAGCTAGTGGTCGCAATGTCAATATTTTGGTGATGGATACAGAAGTATATTCTAATACTGGCGGTCAATCTTCCAAAGCCACCCCAAAAGCAGCCGTAGCGAAATTTGCTGCTAGTGGTAAGCCTGCACCTAAAAAAGATTTAGGCTTAATGGCTATGAACTACGGTAATGTCTACGTAGCGAGTGTAGCTTTAGGTGCAAAAGATGACCATACCCTCAAAGCATTTTTAGAAGCCGAAGCTTACGACGGGCCATCATTAATTATTGCCTACAGTCATTGCATCGCTCATGGCATCAACATGACCACCGGGATGAATCACCAAAAAGCCTTGATAGAATCAGGGCGGTGGTTGTTGTATCGCCATAATCCGCAATTAAGAGAACAAGGTAAGAACCCCTTGCAATTGGATATGCGCGCTCCTACACAATCTGTAGAGGCATCAATGTATCAAGAAAATCGCTTCAAAATGCTCACTAAGAGTAAACCAGAAATTGCCAAGCACTTATTACAACAAGCACAAGCTGAGGTCGATGCACGTTGGCAAATGTATCAATATTTAGCTGAACGCAATCCCTAAAACTTCAGATGTATGTCTTTCTGCGTCAGCCTAAGCTTTATGTGATCCAAAATTAGGAACTTGGCTTTCTTGATTCAGCAAAAACTTTAGATTTTTAGCAAGTCTGATGAAGAACTGAGACGATACTTTCTACAACATCGTGATGACAAGATGGCTCTTCGGGTGTATTTAGATAGAATCAATCAGCATCCGCGCGAGATAATTACTACTGTAGACGATCCTGATTTTGATACCAAGATTCAAGCAGCAATTATGGAAAAAATGCAAGGCGCAGATAATAACGGCGAAGCAAAAGCTTAATATTACCGGGTGAATCGCGTAGTTGACATTAATGAAATGTAACGCACCTGTTTTGTTTTTTAGCTATTGTCTGTTATCCATTATCATTATTGTCTTTGATGATGAAAGTGAGGCGATTGTGCAATGGATACCCGATTAAAATACCAGAGCATTATTAAATATGTCCTCCAAAACCATGCAGACTATCGTGCTACTCTGACTGATGGTTACACCTCTGAAGTTGTGTTTGATGATGAACGAGGGCAGTATTTACTTCTAGATATGGGCTGGAATGGTGATAAATATCTGCACGCAACTCCAATTCATATTAGTTTAATTGGTGGTAAAGTCTGGATTCAATATGATGATACAGAGGAAGGCGTAGCGACTGATCTAATGGCAGAGGGTATATCTAAAGAAGATATCGTGCTTGGTTTTCGCCATCCAAAAATACGGCAGCATACAGGTTTTGCCGTTACATGATAGACAAGTGTAATGATGCGATTCGGATAATTAAGCAGGAAGGGCAAATTGATATGAGTGGCAAAAACTTGAACAATACCTCTGATACCAATTGGGCTTTCTTAACATGGTTTTGTTTTTTCCCACCGACTTACTTATGCTTGTTCTTCAAAAATCGTTAATACATCAGGATTGCAACGTTTAACCGCAACTTTTATTCCCAAAGCTCCCTCGCTTTGAAGGTCGTCAACGTATCCGGGGCAGGCTGTTTTCGCTTCCAGAAAAGTTTGAAAAGGCCCAAAATAGTAGATGCAGTAAGGGCATTGGGTGGTAACTTCTGCCCAGTAATCACTCTTCAGTCCTTGAATAAATCCTGTAAAGAAAAATTTAATTTTGTTAAACACAAAAAAAGAGAATAGTTGCTATTAAACATCATGACTAATGTTGTAATAGCTATCATCTGCCGAAAGCATGAGAATATATATTTTACTACGAGCTAAGGCAATTATCTTAGAATTAAAGATAGAGGAATCAGGTTTGATTACTGAGCGTACTTTTGTAGCTAGGCAACTGCGAACAGGGAACAGCCAAGAAGGAACATATAAATTTACTGATTTTTGAAAAAAATCAAATATTAGCCCTACATTTTACCTAGTTGTTATTAATAACAATATCTGCGGAGGTACTTATTTATGCAATTTCTAGTATTTATCAAAACTGAATTCGGAGAGAGGCATTGGAAAGGTCAAGCCAATTCACTTCAAGATGCAGAAGCACAAGCGATCGCATCCATTAATGCACACAAAAAAACAATTCTTGACACATCTGTACGCTGCAATTGGTACTGGCAAAATAATTTAGGATATGGCGATACTGAACATTGCGATACTTGCGGTAATTCTGTCTACCGGGATGGTGAAGAGTATTATTGCTCTTATTGCGCTAGCCAGTTGCACCAATCTGAAGAATCTGGGCAACTTTACTCGCATGAGAAAGTTGTCTAGGAAATCAGCAGTGATAGCAGATATGTTAATGACTTGATGAGCAACTTTCAATACTGCGATGCTTGCGGCGGCAAGCATCGCTAGGAATAAAACTGTACCAATTGAAGTATATGAAATCTAGAGTTCCAGATATAGACTAGGCTGATTTTGAGACAAAATTTCAACTGGCAATTGAGCGAAAAATGCCAGCAGCAGATAATGACGGTGAAGCGGCAGTCTCAGCCTCAAAACGCAATGTAGCGAGTTAGTCAGTTGACTGATATTTTAAACTTTTCCATAAATAAGTATGTTTTTACTACCCTTGATAATGATAAGATTAGGGCTTGAAAAACCTGCCGCTAATTAATATAGATTAGCAACAATACATTATTTTTTTACTTTGCCAAGGCAATTTTACTTCACCAGATAGAGGCATTGTCTAAACTAGCCTCATCTTGAATTTAATTATCCCACACTACCAGCAGGCACTACCATCTGGTTTAGCAATAAGTATGGGCTTTATAGGCGAACAACTAGATAAACGCTACAAAATCCTCAAACAATTAGGTGAAGGCAACTTTGGTGAAACTTATCTAGCTAGGGATCAAAAACGTCCTAGCAAGCCTCTGTGCGTAGTCAAGCGGCTAAAGCCAAAGCATACCCATCCTCGCGTACTCGAACTTTTTGAGCAGGAAGCAGTAATTTTAGAGAAGTTGGGGGAGCATCCGCAAATTCCCCGGTTATTGGCACATCTTGCTATCGATAACGAGTTCTACATTATTCAAGATTATGTAGAAGGAAACACACTGAGAAAAGAAATTGTGCCAAAAAAGCAAATGGCAGAAGCGGATGTAAGACAGCTATTACAAGACATTTTAGAAGTTTTAGTCTATGTCCATCAAAATAATGTGATTCACCGCGATATCAAGCCCGAAAATGTGATGCGGCGCAAACAAGACGGTAAGCTCGTCTTGATTGACTTTGGCTCTGTAAAAGAAATTGGCATTCTTTCAATTGATATTTATAAGATGATTCGTACCAGTGTGGTGGTTGGTACTCCTGGTTACATTCCAACAGAACAAGCTAAAGGTAAGCCTCGGTTGTCAAGTGACATTTATGCTTTGGGAATGATGGGTATTGAAGCCTTAACAGGAATTCCCCCCCATCTTTTACAAGAAAATCCCCAGTCGGGAGAATTGCTTTGGCGAGATCAGGTACAGGTGAGTGATGAGTTGGCTAATGTGTTGGATAAAATGATATGCGATCGCTACACTTTGCGTTATCCATCAGCAGTGGAAGCATTACAAGCACTCACCAGTTATGACTTCCCGCTTTCACCTTCATCCTTAGTTTCGCCTGCTTCATCTTTGCCAGAGCCATCGCCCCTAGAAGTTGAGCAGTTGCAAGTAGACACAGTATTCTTACCTCTGGAAAAATTAGACTTTGAAACCGCTACTATTTCTGTGAAAAAATCCTTTGGTACACCCAGCTATGACATTAACCGTAGTCGTGGCTCGGCTGAATGCTTTACGGAGAATTTAGATAATGACATCAACTTAGTCATGGTATCCATTCCTGGTGGACAATTTCTCATGGGTTCTCCAGAGGATGAACCAGAAAGATTTGATTGTGAAAGTCCACAGCATTCTGTCACAGTCAAACCCTTCTTTATTAGTAAGTTTGTAATTACTCAAGCACAATGGCGCATAGTAGCCAAGCTTCCACCAATTAACCGCGAGCTTGAACCTGAACCTGCTAGTGCCAAGGGCATAAATCGTCCCGTGGAGCAGGTTTCTTGGGAGGATGCAGTCGAGTTTTGTGCGCGCTTGTCCGAAAAAACAGGGCGAGATTATCGGCTACCTAGTGAAGCTGAGTGGGAATATGCCTGTCGTGCTAGAACAACTAGTCCTTTTCACTTTGGGGAAATGCTCACGCCTAGTTTGGCTAACTATAACAACTCTCTTTCTAGCATTGAACAAGGCAATCATTGGCAAACAAGCCTTGTAGGTAGTTTTCCGGCTAATGCCTTTGGATTGTGCGATATGCATGGCAATGTGTGGGAATGGTGCGCTGATCATTGGCACGAAAATTATCAAGGCGCACCTGCCGATGGTAGTGAATGGTTATCTCAAGATGATGTTAAATCTCGTGTGATTCGGGGTGGCTCTTGGAAAAATTCTTCTAGGCTATGTCGTTCTGCCTATCGTAGTTGGAATCCTCAGGATGGCCGGGGTAATCTTCTAGGTTTTCGAGTAGCTATATCTCTCTCAGGTTTTTAATTCATTTATAAAAATTCAAAATCTATCTAGCGAATTAATTCAGTAATGTCACGAAAAATATCAATCAATTGTTGATAAAAAACGTACAATTTTCAAAGATATTTTGTGATGTATCATTAAGCAAGCAAGTTGCGTGCTTACCTATGATTGTTTAATAAATATTAATATTTCTTAGCACATTTTGATTGACAAAAACGACATTATTTGCATTCAAACCGATGCTTAAATTACTAGTCAGGATAGGTATCTACCGACATCCGACACGTAGTAGCCGATTTGCAAGGCAGATATAGCCAATCTAGGAGAGATTTCATCAATGACGCAAACGCAGCCTTCCACTGATCACAACCGTAGCAATAGTACTAATACTGAAGCTGAACCAGGCTTTGAGCAAACGAGCAATTATGACAGTAATGACGATAGACCTGGGAAAAGACGCAAAATGTTCTCCAACCGCCCACAATCTTTGGTGTCTTGGCAACCAAGACAGTCGCAATTGAGTTTGAAATCGAAAGTTAGGGGTTGGGCGATCGCGCTAACTATGCTACCAGTAATTACTATTGGGATAGCCAGCTACCTTGGTAGTCAGTCGGTAACGCAGCAGATTAATCAAACAAAACAAGCGAGCGCAACAGAACTGCAAGAAGCGGAACTGACCCTGAATAACTATCGTTCATCGCTGTTGTGGGGTACTGGGATTATAGCGGTAGCAGCAGGTGCGATCGCGGCTTTAATTTCCAATCGGCTAACAAGACCAGTTATGTCTGCGGCTGAGACTTCTACTGTTTTAGTCAACAGGCTATGTCGCAGGGAAGAAATCGAGACTCAAGCTGATATTGGGGCTAAAGATGAATTAGTTGCTTTAAAGGCAAACATCAACCTACTACAAAATCATTTGCCAGAGTTACTCTCAAAACAAGAAACCGAAGCTGAACGCTCCCAATTGCTAGCAAACATTACTCGCCGGATGTGGGAAGCACTCTCAGAAGAAGATGTTTTGAGAACGACAATTGAAGAAGTACGTCAAGCTTTGAGGATAGACCGTGTAGTTATCTTTCGTTTTGACTCTGTTTGGGGTGGCACTTTTATCGAAGAAGCAGCAGCACCCGGTTTGCCCAAAATACTGTGGGCTACCGTTTCCGATCCCTGTTTTCAAGAAAAATATCTTGAACAGTATCGGCAAGGACGCGTCCGGGCGATTGATAACATTTATCAAGCCAACCTCAGCGATTGCCACATCGGACTATTAGAGCGATTTGCCGTTAAAGCCAATTTGATTGCACCTATTGTCAAAAAGAATCAACTTTTTGGTTTACTCATCGGACATCAATGTTCTGCTCCCCGCCTTTGGCAACAATCTGAGATTGATTTGTTTGCTCAAATCGGCACTCAACTAGGATTTGCCCTTGATCATGTCAGGGTTGTAGAACAGATAGACATTAGAGCCGACCAAGCCCATGTAATCATCAACATTACCAGGCGAATTCGGCAATCGCTCAACGAAGAAGATGTCTTAAAAAATACAGTAGAAGAAATTCGCAAAGCCCTGAGTGCTGACCGTGTAATGATATATGGGTTTGATGCTGACTGGTATGGCACAGTCATCGCTGAAGCTGTCGTTCCTGGCTTTCCGAAAGCTTTACGCGCCAATATCAAAGACCCTTGCTTTGTGGAAGGCTATGTCGAGCAATACCGAGCCGGTCGAGTCCAGGCAACCAATGACATTTACAAAGCAGGTTTAAGTGCTTGCCACATCAGCCAACTAGAACCTTTTGCTGTGAAAGCAAATTTAGTCGCCCCAATTCTCAAAGATGACCAATTATTCGGCTTATTAATTGCCCATCAGTGTTCTGCACCGCGAGAGTGGCAAAAGTTTGAGATTGATTTGATGGCTCAGTTAGCCATGCAGGTAGGGTTTGCCCTAGACCATGCCAGATTGCTGCAACGCATTGATGCTGAAGGCATACTGACTCAGTTACTAGTAGATATTACCAGACGAATTCGGGCATCTCTAAATGAAGAAGATGTCTTAAAAAATACAGTAGAAGAAATTCGCAAAGCCCTGAGTGCTGACCGCGTAATGATATATGGGTTTGATGCAGATTGGTATGGCACAGTCATCGCTGAAGCTGTCGTTCCTGGCTTGCCGAAAGCTTTGCGCGCCAAAATTAAAGACCCTTGCTTTGTGGAAGGCTATGTTGAACAATATCGAGCCGGTCGGGTGCAAGCAACCAATGACATTTACAAAGCAGGTTTAAGTGCTTGTCACCTCAGCCAACTAGAACCTTTTGCTGTTAAGGCAAACTTAGTCGCACCAATTCTCAAAGATGACCAATTATTTGGCTTATTGATTGTGCATCAGTGTTCTGCGCCGCGAGAGTGGCAAAAGCCTGAAATTGATTTAGTGGCTCAGTTAGCCATACAAGTGGGATTTGCCCTTGACCATGCTCGGCTTTTAAACCAAGTAGAGCAAGCTTATGAATCAGTGGAATCTGCCTTTCAACAGCAGTATCAGCGCAAAGAAGATCTGCAATCTCAAGCTTCAGAACTACTCAGAGATAGCGAAGCTATTGTCGAAACCTTGGCAGATAATGCACTTAGCCAAATCAACTCTGTGACAGATACTTATGAGCAAATTCAAGCATTAATTAATTTAGCTCAAGAAATGCTCGGCTGTATTCAAGAATTAGAAAGTCAAGAACAGCTAATCTATCATCAAGTAGAAGCTGTGCAGCAGGGTATGAATCGAGTTCTAGACAACACTTCTACCATTCACTCGACGGTTGTAGAAGCTACTACAAGGCTAAAACGTTTTGAGCAGCCATCGCAAACACTGTTAGAAAAAGTTAACCTGATTGCTCAGATGGCATCACAAATGAAACGTCATGCGATGAAGGTTGTGTTTGAATCAGTCCATACTGAGGGAGCAGGTGCAGAGTTTACCTCAACAATAGAGGGAATCCTTTCTTTAGCGCAGCAGTTAGATGCTGACATTGCTGGAATCAAATCTTTGATTGTAGAAACTCAGATTACAAATAACGAAGTGACAGCGTTAATGGAGGTAGGAGAACAACAAGCGATCGCAGCAATTACAGAAGTTGCACAAACTCAGTATCAACTGACTCAAATTACCGCCATTAGTCACCAAGTGAATACCTTAATTGGGGAACTGATGCAGGTAGCTACAAACCAAGCCCAAATTTCTACTACTGCTAGCCAGTTTATTCTCGAAGTTGCCAGTAACTCCCAGCAGACAAATGAACAAGCCGCAAAAGTAGCGAAATCTTTAGCTAAGTTAAGTGCGATCGCGCAAAATCAACCTGATAGTCAGTGAACAGTTATCAAGGCGTATGATGTTGCAGCGCGTGACTTGTGGATAAACAAACCCTCTTTACTGATAACTGATAACTGATAACTGTTCACTGATAACTACAGGCTAGGAGGTAAAATCACATTGTCGATCGCATGGATTACACCGTTGCTGCCTTGAATATCTGCTTGAGTTACCTTGCCATCATTGACTACCACACCATTGGCATCAACTTTCACAGAGATTGGATCTCCTTGCAAGCTTTTGACTTCACCAGGTTTTAAATCTGTAGATAACACCTTACCTGGGACAACATGGTAAGTTAATATCTTAATTAGCACTTCTTTATTTTCAGGCTTGAGCAACTCTTGCAATGCGTCTTTAGGCAATTTGGCAAAGGCTGCATCAGTGGGTGCAAAAATGGTGAAAGGCCCTGCACCTTGTAATGTTTCTATTAGTCCGGCTGCTTTGAGAGCCTGGGTAAGTGTTTTAAAAGAACTACTAGATTCTGCTAAGGCGATAACAGTCTTGTTGCGATTGCTGTTTGTCCTGGTTGTTGGAGGTTTAGGAGGTGTCTCTGTTGGTGGAGTGGTCGGTGCTACTTCTGGAGTAGTAGGAGTAGGTGTAGTTTCGCTGGGTGGAGTTTGACCACCACGGTTGTAAGGAGGCTCGTTAAAAATACTTGGGCGAGGATTTACACCTCTGTTTCTAGTTCTTTGTTGGGCTACTAAATTTTTCTTGCCCGCGTTATTTTTGTCTGTAGCGATCGCACCTTCAACTGGTGTATAACTAGCATTTGCCCCAAGACGTTGACTCCGGTTATAAGGAGCTTCGCTAAAAATACTAGGTTTGGGATTTAACACTTCTTTGGCTTGTGATGGTAAAGTAACAAAGAGACTCATCCCCGCTACTCCCGCTATCCCTGCTAGACTAGGCAATAATTTGCTATAATTTCCCTTCATAAAATTTGTTTGTTTTGATTAGACAGAGTTTATATAAAGATTTATAACATTTAGTAACACACAAAATCTAACTACAGAAGTAAGATTTTTCGGCAAAAACATGATAAATGTATGAGTCTAAATTATTCAAGATTTTTAGTAAAAAGCTAGTTGAGATTGACTGATTTATTGTAGTTAGTAAAATTTTTCTCATTCTTAATTTACAATTAACATCCACATCTAAATTCTCCCAATCTTCAATTTGGGAGTTTAGATATAGGAATCATATTTGATTTGGGAAAAAAATCAGTACGCTCAGACAAGGCTTCTTTCCTACTCCCTACCCCCCTGTCTACCCAAGTAAATCAGAAATCAAACCGGATTCCTATATGGGGTTATTAGATATATATTGATCGTCACATCAAAAATATCATAATTACCTAACCTTAACCAATCAACAATCAGCAGAAAAGGTTGAATTTATAGGATTATTTTTAGTATAATTTCGGCTTTTGTGATGTAAAAAATATTTATTTACATATACAATGAGAAAATTAGTTACCTAGTGATTAAGGTAGAGAATATGCTGGAATTATATCAATGGGAACTATCTCAATACTCAGAAAAAGTGCGGCTGATTCTAGATTATAAAGGTCTAGATTACCGTAAAATCGAAGTCACCCCAGGCATAGGGCAGATAGAGTTATTTAGGCTCACAGGTCAAAGACAAGTTCCAGTTTTAAAGGATGGAAATAAATATATTGCTGATTCTACAGAAATAGCTAAGTATTTAGACTCAAAATTTCCAGAACGTCCATTGATACCGCAAGATCCAAAGCAAAAAGCATTAACCTTATTAATTGAAGAATGGGCTGATGAGTCAATCGGTAAGAAAGGTCGAACAGCGTTTTTTTCTGCTATTAGTCAGAGTCAAAACTTTCGCAAATCATTATTACCAACATCAACACCAGACATATTCCGAAATTTGGTTGAAGGAGTTCCCAGCGATATTTTGACAGTGTTGGGTTTAGGTGTAGGATATAGCCCAGATGTGATTAGATCAGCAATAACTGATTTAAAACAAGACCTAGAAGCCCTAACTTTATTATTGGCAGATAGCCCTTATCTTACAGGCGATGAACCCACGTTAGCAGACTTAGCCGTCGCTGGTTTATCAATATTATTGAAGTTTCCAGAAGGGCCTTATCTAGATTTACCAGCAGGCTTAAGAGGTAAAGGTGTACCCGCCCTAGCAGAAAATATTGATTATCAATTATTCTTTGAATGGCGCGATCGCCTCTATACTCAATTTCGTAAACCATTAATTGGTGTGCCTCCATCTAGTACAGCACCAACTTCGATCCAAATTGATTAATTAGGGAGTTGGTAGGGGCGGGTTGAGTGAATGAATCTGTGGGTAGACAAAATACCTCATCAACCCGCCCGTACGGGAGTGGGGAGGTAAGGAAAATGAAGAAGAACAAACAACAATTGACAATTGACTCTTGACCAATGACCATTAACCAATGACTCATGACAAATTGGTAAAACCATTAGGTTCGGTAATTCAAGGTTCACTAACTGAGGGATTAGAAGTCAGGCTACACCCGGATATTTCTGTAGAAGATATGCGGGTGGGTAAATTTTTAGTCGTGCAGGGGATGCGATCGCGGTTTTTCTGTATGCTGACAGATGTATCTCTAGGCACAGCTAATGCCCGAATTATTGCTAATCCTCCTAGTTGGGAAGATACTTTTTTAAGAGATGTCTTAGCCGGAAGTGGGACATACGGGACTATCGCCTTAGCACCAATGTTGATGTTTACTCCCGAATCTAATGAATCTTTTTCTTCTACCAACGGTAAATCTGTAAATCCTTTTGTCCCATCAACTACAGGTTTGGCATCACTCCAGCCCCAAACTAGTACCACGATGGAATTGTTACCAGTAAAAACTATTCCTAGTCACTTTAGTCAAGTTTTCGATGCGAGTGAAGAAGATTTTCGCAGAGTCTTCGGTTGGGAAGACGATATCCATAGGAGAAATTTTGCCATTGGTAAACCATTAGATATGGATGTACCTGTATGTATCGATTTAAATAGATTTGTGGAACGTAGCAATGGCGTTTTTGGTAAATCTGGTACAGGTAAATCCTTTCTCACCCGCTTACTTTTGGCTGGTGTCATCCGCAAAAATGCGGCGGTGAACTTAATTTTTGATATGCATTCAGAATACGGTTGGGAAGCCGTAGCCGAAGGAAAAAATGTGAATACTGTTAAAGGTTTAAAACAGTTATTTCCCGGTAAAGTTGAAGTCTACACCCTTGACCCTGAATCAACCAAGCGGCGGGGTGTGCGCGATTCTCACGAACTATATCTGAGTTACGAACAAATAGAAGTTGAAGACATTAAATTATGTAGCCGCGATTTAGGACTGTCAGACGCAGCGTTGGATAATGCCAATATCCTGTACAGCGAATTCAATAAATCTTGGATTGTTCAATTGTTGAACATGACAAATGAAGAAATCGAGATGTTTTGTGAGGAAAAGCGCGGACACAAAGGCTCGATTATGGCATTACAGCGCAAACTATTGCGCTTAGACGGTTTGAAATATATGCGGGCGGTCTGTCCCCAGAACTATATTAATAAAATCTTACAATCTCTAGAAGCTGGCAAGAATGTAGTGGTAGAATTTGGTTCCCAGTCAAATATGCTCTCTTATATGTTGGTGACCAATATGATCACCAGACGTATTCATGAGCATTATGTCAAAAAAGCTGATAAATTCTTGCAGAGCAAAAACCCCAATGATCGCCCTACTCCCTTAATGATTACCATTGAAGAGGCGCATCGTTTTCTAGATCCGGCAATAGTTCAAAGCACTATCTTTGGCACGATTGCGCGAGAACTCAGGAAATATTTCGTAACGTTGTTGGTAGTTGATCAACGACCTTCGGGCATAGATAATGAAGTTATGTCCCAGATCGGTACTCGAATTACAGCTTTACTCAACGACGAAAAAGATATCGATGCAATTTTTACGGGTGTATCTGGTGCTGGTGGGCTGCGATCGGTATTAGCAAAGTTAGACTCTAAGCAACAAGCTTTGATATTAGGTCATGCTGTACCGATGCCAGTAGTTGTCCGTACTCGTCCTTACGACGCAACTTTCTATGCAGAAATTGGCGATCCAGCTTGGGAAGAAAAGCCAGACGCAGAAGTATTTGCGGCTGCGGAATTAGCTAAAGCTGATTTGGGATTTTAATTAGTCAACAGTCTATAGTCAATTGTCAATTGCCTTTACCATTGACCAAAACTAGGCTGAGTGGGTGTAGGGTCAAAAGAAAAAACTTTTTCATTTATGTACACCCCGCCCCGAAAACAACAAGGGTTCAAGCCCTCACTGATTTATTCCCTACCCCCAACACCCTATTCTTGACTCTTGACCAATGACCATTGACACATGACTATTGTCACATTCGTAACATCCCTCCAAAATTATGCCTATAGAGTTCGGTTTTCTCCCTAGCGATAGGGAGCCTAAGCGAGGGTTTTAGCGTCACTATATATATAGTAAGCACTCTAAGGAAGTTAAAACTTTTTTGGCAAATACACACTTTTGAATTATAATTATCTCTTTCTCTAGGCTACTTTACTATCCATCTGATTTGTTCTAAGATAAAAGAAAATAAAACTCATATCGACTTCGGATTTAGGGGTTGCCGTCCGCGACTGAAGATAAGGAAGAATTCTTGAAAATAGCCCAGTGTGCTTCTAAAAGAAATAAAAATTTAGGGAGATAGGGAACCTATCTAAGGAAGGTATCTTCTGGAAACTGAAGTATATGAACTGATTATTTTTAATAACCGTCATGAACTATTTAGACGAGAACCAAAGAACAAAAGGCGCTTAGGCTAAAAACTAAGATTTATTACTTAAACCTTAAAACTCAGCATTTTTCCAGAACATTGCCTGATGTTCTGCGATAGATAGTCTCTCTTAATTTTTCTGACTTATTCAAGATTTATTGTGTTTACGGAGTAGAGGACAACGCACCAATGCCTACTGTTAACACCCAAACGGAAAACCTGAACACCAAATTCACGGCTGATATGGTGCGAACCTATCTGCGGGAAATTGGTCGTGTACCACTGCTAACCCGTGAGCAAGAGATTGTGTATGGGAAGCAGGTGCAACAAATGATGACGCTAGTGGAAGCCAAAGAAGCTTTAGCGAAGAAATTGCACCGCGAACCAAGTTTACTAGAATGGGCAAGCCATGTTAAACAATCAGAAACCGATGTCAAACAAACGGTAGCTCAAGGTAAACGGGCGAAGCAAAAAATGATTGAAGCGAATTTGCGCTTAGTCGTGGCGATCGCCAAGAAATACCAAAAGCGTAACATGGAATTTCTCGATTTAATCCAAGAAGGAACACTAGGATTAGAGCGAGGTGTAGAGAAATTTGACCCCACACGTGGATATAAATTCTCAACCTACGCTTACTGGTGGATTCGCCAAGCGATTACCCGTGCGATCGCTCAACAAGGGCGCACCATTCGCTTACCGATTCACATTACCGAAAAACTAAATAAAATCAAAAAAGTGCAGCGCGAACTAGCCCAAACATTAGGGCGTTCTCCTACACCCGCCGAAATTGCCAAAGAACTGGAATTAGAACCAGCCCAAATTCGGGAATATCTGAATATGGCACGTCAACCAGTTTCTTTAGATGTGCGCGTTGGTGATAACCAAGACACCGAACTGCAAGAAATGCTCGAAGATGATGGCCCATCACCAGAGTATTACACCACCCAAGAATTCTTGCGCCAAGACCTCAACACCTTGTTAGCTGAACTCACACCCCAACAGCGTGAAGTTTTAGCCCTGCGCTTTGGCTTAGAGGATGGTAACGAATTGTCCTTGGCAAAAGTTGGTGAAAGATTGAATCTTAGCCGCGAACGTGTTCGTCAACTCGAACATCAAGCCTTGGCTCATCTGCGCCGCCGCCGCGCCAACGTTAAAGAATACGTTGCTAGTTAATTGCAGAATCAATAACTCGATAACGGTGATGCGCCTCCTGAATTCAGGGGGCGTTTTTTTGTAGCCAAGTATGGTGCGATCGCCTGCAAAATTTGTATTATTATTTGGGTAAAAATTACTATGCTTTTAAATATGAATTTAATAGAAATTTGGGAAAGAATGCTAACCAGATAACTTCTCGATAAAACTTTGATGTTCTGGGGTAGAGAATCCTTGCTGTAAAGTAGCTAAAACTTTAGCTAAATCTCCTGATAATAATGCTGACTTTGCTAACCACAACCCCGGAAAAACTTGAGAGCAAACTATATCATCTGAATTTGGTTGAAGTTGAAGATACTCGCCTTCATTTAACTTAAACCAGTCAAACTGACGGTCATAAACTCGCCACACTAAATATTCTTGTACTTGATTACGACGGTATACTTTGAGTTTTTCATGCAAATCATAGGAAGCACTAGAAGCAGCAATCTCTACAATTAATTCCGGCGCACCTTCGACATAATCATCTTTGGTAATACGCGATCGCCCACCTTGTTCTATTCTGAGTAGTGCATCCGGTTGTGGTTCGTTATCGGCATCTAATAAAACAGTGGTATTATCTGCAAAACCTACGCCTGGTGTTGCTGCTACATATGTAGCCAACCAACCCATGATATAAGCATGAGGTTCTCCATGACTTTTGATTCTCAATGGTGATGCCACGTAAACAACTCCTTCAATTAATTCTGCTTTTTTGAGATTCGGCATGGCGTGGTAACGTCGCTCAAATTCAGCACGGGTAAGCTTGTCGCCGTTTTCTAAAGGCGGAGTTGTCAATAATTCAGCAGTCTTGTCAGCAGAAATCATAATAAATAATTATCCTTAGCTTCTAACTTCTAGTGTCTGCTTTTCCGTTACTCTACACCCGAAAAATTAAAATATCATCTCTTACGAAATGTAGAGCTTGGCTGTTGTAGTTGATTATAGTCAAACCTAATTGACAAGAAAAATATCAATATTTGTAAAGGAAAAGCTTTTAAAGGTTATTAAAATTTTGCACTTCTCTATTACATCACCCGATTGGGTGATTCTGTTGGGTGAAGAGTGAATTCTCTAAGTGATGATAGTCTGAGATTATCGTCAAATACTCCAGAAAGCTTCTATTTTTGACGAATTTTTATTTTGATAAATCTAAATCAAACCATCGACGGAACCTTGAACAATAAACAATTAGTTATGGTTTAAGTGAGTCGCAGAGGAGACAGTTAATTTCGTAACAGGAGTGGTCGGGTGCTTAACAATATTTCTAAATTCTTATCCCCTAGTAAACTAGCATTTCCTATTGTTGGCTTGGTTTTAACTATTGGTGTAGTAACTGAGCAGACTAACCCTGTATTAAGTAAACAATTACGAACAGTATCAACTTCTGCATCTTTAAATGGTAACTTTTCTAGATTGACTAATCAGCAACTGAATAGTTCGGACAATTCTTTGTTATCACGGCTCAGAGAAATTAGAGAACAGCGAACTCAACAGCAAACAGTAGCTTTAGAAACTGATGTAGAAGCTGAGTCTACAGATTTATTACCTGTAAATTATCAAAAAGCTGGCAAAGAAGCTGGAGTAATGTCCAAAAGAACTATCCCTAAAAAGGATGGGATTTATCTCTATGGACAATCGCCAACAGCGAATGAGATTGGTCAAGGATATATCATATTCAAGAAGCAACAAAGTAGAGTGATTGGTGCTTTGTATATGCCTAGCTCTGAATTTAGTTGCTTTCAAGGCACAATTGACAAATCTGGCGAATTAGCAATGACAGTCAATGGCTCACAAGATGAAGTTGGCTCGTCTGAGGTAGCTACAACCAGTACAATTCCTTCCGTTTCTGATGATGATTTTAGTAATTATGCCCACTCAGTAGCATTGCAAGACTATCATCCAATTAAATCTATTGGTGCTAGCGATCGCCGCATTTTGCAAATGTGCCAAGCAAATCAATTATGAAGTATGAAGTATGAAATGTTTAGTACAGAAAATCATCGCTTGGGTTGCTTTTATTGGCTGTTTTAGACTTTACACTACCTTGCGAGAAAACCTGCCGTAGGATGCCCTTGGGGCTGTAGGGCGAACACACTTCACACTTCACACTTCATACTTCATTAGTATTCAATTCCTGGTTGCGCTTTCACACCTTGGTCGCGGAAAGGATGCTTGATTAATGTCATTTCTGTGACTAAATCAGCACGCTCAATTAAAGCTGCTGGCGCGCCTCTACCTGTAAGAATTACGTGTTTTGATGGTGGTTTCTCTGCCAAGCCAGCTAAAACTTCTTCTATTTGTAAGTAAGACATTTTTAAGGCAATATTGATTTCATCTAACAACACCAATTGAAAATCTGGGTTGCGGATGTATTCTAATGATTTTTCCCAAGCGGCTTGCGCTTTTTCGAGGTCGCGATCGCGGTCTTGGGTTTCCCAAGTAAAGCCTTCACCCATCGCATGAAATTCGATTTGGTCTTCCCAATGGCTGAACACCATTTTTTCGGAAGGTTCCCACGCGCCTTTGATAAATTGGACGATCGCCACTTTATACCCATGACCCAGCGATCGCATTACCATTCCTAACGCTGCCGTAGTTTTGCCTTTACCGTTACCAGTATTAACAATAATTAACCCTTTCTCTGGTACCGCTTGTGCTATGCGCCGATCTTGTATTTCTTTGCGGCGTTGCATCTTTTCACGGTACTGTTCATCAGTCAGTTTTGAATTATTATTCAGGGATGAGGACATTACTTCATCAATTAAGCGTTCGATTTCTTTATCTGATTCTAATTCTTCTGGTGTATCTTTACTCATCAACTTTTTATGAAATTAACTACAACAGCAAATAAGATTACAGGGCTTTACTGATAGAAGATGTGGCGACAACCTTATCTAAACTGACAGGAAAATTCCTATCTATTTGGCAATAATAATTAAAATCTTATTAAAAGAATTAGCTGATAGAAACATCATTTTACGGCTATTCTCAATAAGTTAATAGTTGTATTAAAGCATTTTTAAGATAAAGTTTTGTAGTAACTTTAACGAGACGCAAATCCCTGACTTATTAAAAAAGTTGGGGACTTGGATACAGCATGGTACTTTACAAACATCCTCTGAGGAATAAAATCTTTTTTAAACGCAAAGGTACGCAGAGGTTAGCGCAAAGTATGCGGAGGTTTTATCAAGGTAATTCACTTTGTCAAAATGTGAAGGAATCTGCTCAAATTGGTTCGATGCTTAATTCAGTTTTTAATACTTAAACTTTTCGCAGTTCATCAGGTAACAACCATCGAGCAAACTCCATTGGATATTTTTCTGCTAATATTTTGCAAACATTATCAAAAGACACTAGTACCGCAAGGCGGAAGTCAAAAATACTATGGAATAAGCTGTTTATAACTTTTCAATGGTCTGCTTATTTCCGCCGTGGTGTACTAGTTTAAACCAAATTTAATCCAGTGAAATTTTATAATTTTATGGATATTTGATCTAGCATGACTCAACTACAACGAATTGCGATCGCTCCCTCTCAACTCCAAGCATCACAAATTATCCTGACACCCCAGCAGCTACATTATCTAGTCCGAGTGCTGCGTTTGCGTGAGGGCGATCGCTTTATTGCAATGGATGGTTTGGGTAAATGGTGGTTAGCACAATTAACAGGAGAACAAGCCCAGGTTTTAGAAACACTCTCCGTAGAAACGGAATTACCAGTATCAATTACCTTAATGGTAGCCTTGCCGAAAGGTAGCGGATTCGATGAAGTGGTGCGTTGCTGTACGGAATTAGGTGTAACTTGTATTGCTCCAGTTATTAGCGATCGCACTCTCCTCAATCCCAGCCCCCAAAAGCTCGAACGTTGGCGACGCATAGCCGCAGAAGCCGCAGAACAATCAGAACGGGCTTTTGTCCCGACAATCTTAGAACCAGTAGCTTTTAGTGAGTCTTTGTCAACAGTCAATGGTCAAAAGTATATCTGTGAGGCGCGGGGTAACTATCCTCAATTACTCAATTGCTTACCCAACAAAGCACAAATAACAAATGACCAAGCCCTAATTATTGCTACAGGCCCCGAAGGCGGCTGGACAGAAAAAGAACTAGAAATTGCGATCGCCTCTGGCTTTCAACCTGTATCTCTCGGTCGTCGTATCCTCCGCGCTGTGACTGCTCCAATTGTGGCGTTATCCATAGTTACCGCAACCTGTGAAGTATAAATGATATATCTCGCGCCAATCAAACTACAAGCGGGGATGCAGGAAAAAACCATGATTGAGCAGGTTGCGATCGCTTTTGAGCGTAAAGAATATCAGACTGCTGCTAAATTGCTGAAACAGCTAGTAAAACAATCACCTCAAGACCCTTGGGTGCAATTTTATGTTGGCAGACTTTATGAAGTATCTGGCAAACAACAGGAAGCAGAGAGAATATATCGTCAGTTGTTGCAGACTACCACTCATAACAAAATCTTGTCGCAAGCACGTCAAGGTTTACAACGACTGAAGGAAGTTGAGGAAGAAGAAAGACTACGCGCCATTGCCAAAGCCACAGCCGAACCTAACAATACTGAACCAGGTATACTAGTCCTAGAGCCTATAAGTAATGAAATCAAGGCGATCGCTGCACCAAAATTTGCTCAAATCATGCAGCTAGACGCTTACACAGCCCGGTTATTACTACCCACCCGACACTGGAAACTCTATCGCACTGGACAAGTAGGAGAACTACAATATTACGGTGAACAGCTACAGCAAGCGGAAATCCCCTGCTTTTGGACATCAATAGCTGCAATTGAGCAAATACAAGTTTTTCAAGTCCAATATTTTTCTGAAGCTAACCTACAACCTACTGTAGTTTGTCGTAACCAAGAAAATCAACTTGGTTCTCTCACCTTTAATTGGTCGGAAGTTACAGCACGAGTAGCAGGACTATTACCAATTTTTGAACAAGTTGTAGATGTTAATGCTAAACATCAACTAGAACGCAAAACCCAAACGCAAGATTACGCCCAGTTTTGTGATTTACATATTCCTGAGCGACATTGCATTCTCAGACTTTCAGACAATAGTTATGAATTTCAGCAAGGTATAGAAATTGCTGCCCAAGCCAGCCACAATACCATCAGAATTAACTGGAATCAGGTACTTAACTGGTTGGAGCAGCAGTTACCACAAGTTAAACTTTGGTCAGATTTTACCCCTTTTGCCGAGACAATTCTGGAGCAAACAGAACTTTTAAGCAATATTACACCCCATATCCATCTGTTTCGTAGAGAGCAGAGTAATTGGGATGCAGCTTTTCAGTTGTATAGCGGATTGGTGTTTAATAAATGCTTGTCGATCGCTAACAATGAAAATTAATTACTGAGCTTGGCTAGGAGTTTTTACTTGACTTGCCATATCCAAGAACGAACTCATATTTGCTCCGGGACGACGACGGCCATTAGTAGCAGAAGGAACTAAATATTTTGGAGCAAATGTAGTTTCAGTGGGTTCTTTCTTAACAGCAGCAACAGCAGTTGGAGCTTTTTCAGGTTCAGGTGTAGCAACTTTGCCATTTTGCGATGCCTTAGCTTTCACTGCTTTAGCAGCAGGTGCAGGTTTTTTCTCTGCTTCCACAGGTGCAGGTTTTTTCTCTGCTTCTGGTGGTTTTGCTGTAGCTTTTGTACCGTTAGTAGTAGCGGCTGGTTTTGGTGTAGGTGCTGGAGTTGGTTCAGCACTTTCATCTAATTGTAAATAGTAGCCACCGTTGCCTTTCTTCCCACGTAACAGCCCTGTGACGAAGCCCAAAATTCCAGCAATTAAATTTTTGATAACTTTGATAAAACCGGACATTAGAATTTCTCCTGCATTCTATATTTGTAAATTTCACTATTGACTGAAAAAATGCTGAAGTGTGAAGTAATAACTTGTACAGCCCTCTTCCCTACTAGGTGAAATAATTCAGTTTCTCCTGACTCATGACTTATCCCTTTGTGGATTAATTTCATACTTCATACTTCACACTTCACACTTCAGTTGACCGTAATGTTAAAAATTGCAGCTTAATGCTACATTTTTTTGCGCCGTATTATTACTTTTACTAAGTTTATAGTTTAGTACTATGACACGACTTTAGTAAGACTACAGAGCAAATGTCTTTGATTTTGCAGGCATTTGCAGCCTGTATATATCAAGACTCATTATTAAATTTTACTGTAACTATAAGCAAGATTATGAAAGTTGTCTTAACAAAATTTAATAAACTTTATTTAGATAAATATCTGAATAACTATGAAGTAGATATTTAGAGTGTGTAGCCAGTGATTTGAGTGTCATAGCTGCATCTGTGAGGTCAACATAACTTAGCTAGATTTTTGACAGGCTCATATAGGCATCAGGCAATGAACATTACCAATCAAAACTACAATCCAGTTTTATTAGTACATGGAATTAGCGATACAGAAGCAGTATTCCACAAGATGAGAAGTTACCTAACACAGAAGGGCTGGTCTGTGTATGCGCTAAATCTAGTACCTAATAATGGTGATGTTGGTCTTGATGTGTTGGCAAAGCAAGTAGCTAATTATATTGATGCAAACTTTGACCCAGAACAGCCGCTAGATTTAGTAGGTTTCAGTATGGGAGGAATCGTCAGTCGTTATTATGTACAACGACTGGGAGGCATTGAGCGGGTGCAACGGTTCATTACCATATCATCACCACATCATGGAACTTATGTTGCATATGGTTCTTGGAAGCCTGGTTGTCAACAAATGCGTACTCACAGTAATTTTCTCAAGGACTTAAATTCTGATGTTGTAATGTTAAAGGAACTAAACTTTACATCGATTTGGACACCTTACGATTTGATGATTGTACCAGCAGACAGTTCTCAGATGCCCATAGGTACACAAGTAATTATTCCCGTAGCATCACACCCTTGGATGTTAACTGACTCTAGGAGTTTAACCGCAGTCGCCACAGCCTTAGCCGAACCGATTAAGACAGTTAAGAGCGATCGCCAATTTGGGTATACTCATAACTACCAAAAATCGCATCAGGGTAGCGGTAATATTTAAACTCCATCAAATTATAAAAAGGATCTTCTAAAAAGAAAGTCCGATGCTCTAAAGCCGAACCCACAAAGCGGTCTTTAGCTTCTTCTCGAAATAACAGTTGTTGCTTTTGTGCTTTAGTTAACAACTCTTCCCAATCACTTTCTTCAGTAAAGATTAGTCCAAAGTGCCTAGGATAAATCGTGCGTTGCCTTGTTAAAGGTTCTTTGGTAGTGTGCGCTACTAGTTGATGTCCATAGAGATTGAGAATTAAAGCGTGGGGATTTTCTCGGCCAGGAATGCAACCCAAGCCATCAACATAATATGCTTTCGTCTGTTGGATATCACTTACGGGGAAAGCCAAATGAAATATAGGTCTGTTCATAACTTGTTTTGATGAGATTTTATAGATTTTATGAAAATCAGTGAACGATTTTTCGTCATTCCACCAAATGTAGAGACGTAGCAATGCTACGTCTCTACTTGTTGTTCACGAATGATTTAGGACTGCTATATCTACAATTTATGCGCTGAAAACCTAATTGTGGTTAAACAGAACACAGTTTTATATTGCTGTAGCCTATATTTTGGTTCTGATCAAAGCACAAAATTTATTCTTTGTCTTCCCTGTTTTTTCTCTCACTCCCAGTAAAAGTAATAGAAATGCACTTTTGGGATGAAAGAATGGCACAGAGCAAGCAAACAGGGTCTAAAATTAGTTATTCTGTTGATATGCTGGCAATGACAACACTACTTGTGATTCACTGCTAATGTTACCTTTCATTAACTCTGCAAATCCCTGGTTAGTAGGAGTAGGATTAAACACAATTTTATTGGGTTTAGCTTGGATTGCTCCTAAAAAACTGCTCACCCCAGCCGGATTATTTCACGCTTGGGGACTAGGTGTATTGATTTGGGGAACATTAGGGTGGCAGGGATATCTAGTAGTCATGTTTTACTTCCTGGTGGGTTCAGGAGTAACACGCATTGGCATGGCACAGAAAGAAGCAGAAGGCATCGCAGAAAAACGTTCCGGCGCAAGAGGCCCGGAAAATGTTTGGGGTTCAGCATTAACTGGTACATTGTGTGCTGTGGGTGTAGGGGTGATCAATTCCGGATTTGTAGGAGCTAATCTCCAGACTTTAGTGCCTAATCCTGTGTCTTTGCTATTGTTAGCCTTTGTAGCGAGTTTTAGTACCAAACTGTCTGACACCTCTGCTAGCGAAGTGGGTAAAGCCTATGGTAAAACCACTTATTTGATTACTACATTACAACCAGTACCGCGTGGTACAGAAGGTGCAGTCAGCTTAGAAGGCACTTTAGCTGGTGTAGTGGCATCAATAGCGATCGCAATTGTTAGTTGGGCGGTAGGATTTATAGACTTGTTAGGAATTGTGTGGTGTATCTTAGCCGCTTTCATTGCGACAAATTTAGAAAGTGTAATTGGAGCAACACTGCAAACGAAATATACTTGGCTAACCAATGAAATAGTGAATATTTTCAATACATTAATCGGCGCGATCGCAGCAATATCATTTGCTTGGATCTGGACAATCTTTGTAGCCTAATTATCATTCTGAAAACTTAAATTTTTTTTCCGGCAACACACCAGCAGTGGAGTTGCTATAATTTCGCACGCTAATTAAGCTTAACGAAGTCTTAATCTTGATTCAGCTAATGACTATTTTAATTATGAAATTTTAAAGTTTTTTCTAGGTAATTTCATGGAAACTTTACCATTTTTGACAATCAATGAGCAAGCAATAACAAAAGAAGAAGCAGTAAAATATCTGCAAGCAGCTGGCAAACTCTCACAATTTATCGGAGAAATTCTGCGGCAATATGTCATAGAGCAAGAAATAAAAACCAGAGATGATTTAGAAATCAATCCAGCCATAACAGAACAAGCAATCATTGACTTTCGTCTCAAAAACGAACTCACTCAACCCCAAGTATTTCAACAATGGTTACAAGCAAATGGCACAGACTATGGCACATTTCATACATCAATTAGCCTAGGATTCAAAATCGAAAACCTCAGAAACCTAGTAACAGAACCAAGAATTTCCGAATACTTCATCGAAAGAAAAATCTACCTAGACCGCGTTATCCTCTCACGCATCATCGTCAACAACCAAGAACTAGTAGAAGAACTCAAAACCCAAATCGAAGAAGGAGCCAGTTTTGAGCAACTAGCCAAAGAATATTCCCAAGCCGAAGAGCGCACCATGAACGGCATGATGGGAGCCATCAGTCGCGGCAGTATTCCAGATAAAGTTAGAGCCGCCATTGACATTGCCAGCCCAGGTGAAATAGTCGGCCCTATCGAAATAGAAGGACGTTATGGTTTATTTCGCGTCGAACAATTCCTCCCCGCTTCACTAGAAGATACTCAACTAAAACTTGCACTACAAAACGAGTTGTTTGAACAATGGCTAGCCGAGAAAATTCAAAAACTGACAGTCAAGCTGTAAACGAAAACACACAACATCCAGATCCTGGTCAAATACCGTGGCATCAAGCACCTTTTTGCTGGCTCAGTAGCGAACAACTAGCCAAAATCCAACAGCAACAAAGCATCCAAACCTACCAACTAGGAGAAAGAATCTGGTCAACGCAAACACCGGGCTACCAATACTACATCATCACCGGCAAAGTCAGACTCAGACAAGAAATTGATAGCCTTGCCCTAGCCACCCTGCAAACAGGAGACTGGTTTGGCGACCTCAAAAAAATCCCAGTAGACTACAAAGCTGTAGCCGCCAGCAAACAAGTCATCGTTGCACGTTGGGACAGCACCCTATGGACAGAAATTACCACCCCAGAAATTGAACAATTCTTCAGTGGCACAACATCAGAAAATCCATCCACACCCCCAACAACTCAATCACAGCTACCCCTCCCACCAGCAACCATCCAGATTAAAAGCCCACAGCCCAGCCTACAAGAAATCCTCAACCGCACCCCAGAGACATTCAACTATCCTTTCATTGCCCACAGCAACAGTGCTAGTGCTTGCCTAGCAATGGTTTCCCAATACCTAGAACACCCCGTGCAGCTGGAATGGGTACAAAGACAACTGCGGGGACAAAACCCGAAACAAATTGTCGAAGCCGCCGAAAAACTGGGATTTGTTTTACGCAGGCTGCAAGTAACTTGGCCAGAACTAGCAAAACTTTCATTCCCCGCCTTAATGTTATGGCAAAGCGAAACCCAACCAGAACCGACTTGGGTAGTCGCTTATGCCCTCAAAGGTTCGCGCCTGATCATTGCCAACCCCCATCATTCCCAAGCAACTTGTGAAAGCCTACCACAATCAATCGTAGAAGCCGCCTGGGATGGGCAACTCTGGCAAGTAGAACTAATATCTCAACAAGAACAATTCAACCTCAGTTGGTTCATCCCCGCCGTTTGGAAATACAAAAAATTATTAGGCGAAGTATTGCTTGCCTCTCTAACATTACAACTGTTGGGTTTAGGCGCACCTCTAATTACGCAAGTCGTCATCGATAAGGTGATGGTGCAAGAAAGTTTGCCCACCTTAGATGTCATGGCAATAGCTTTATTATTAATAGCCTGCTTTGAGGCGGTGTTGGGAACCTTGCGTTTGTTTATCTTTACCCACACAGCCAGACGCTTAGATTTAAGTTTATCGGCACAGCTATTTCGCCATTTAATGCGCTTGCCCTTAGCTTATTTTGAATCTCGGCGTGTGGGTGATACGGTAGCACGTGTCCAAGAACTAGAACAAATTCGCTCCTTTCTCACAGGTACAGCATTAACTGTGATTCTCGATAGCATCTTTGCCGTGGTTTACTTGGCATTGATGTTTTATTACAATATTCCCTTAACTTTTGTGGCGTTGGCTGTATTGCCCTTGTTTGCCACTTTAACGATTGTCGCTACACCAATTTTACGCAACTGGCTGAATGAAACTTTTAACCGGAATGCAGATAGTCAATCGTTTTTGGTGGAGACAATTACCGGAATTCATTCTGTAAAAGCCCATGCAGCTGAACCAGTAGCAAGAGAACGTTGGGAAGGTTTATTTGCGCGGTTTATTCGCACAGGGTTTAAGGCTTCTACGACATCAAATATTAGTAGTAATATTGGCGACTTTTTAACGAATTTCTCAACCTTACTAATTTTGTGGGTGGGGGCGAAGTTCGTCATTGAACAACAACTGACAATTGGACAGTTGGTAGCGTTTCAGATGTTATCTGGGCGGGTGACTGAACCACTGTTGCGTTTGGTGCAGTTGTGGCAGAACTTGCAACAGGTGTTGCTGTCGGTAGACCGAATTGGTGATATTCTCAATACCGCTCCAGAAGCGGAAGCCGGAACGGGGTTAGTACTACCGCCACTCAAGGGACAGGTAACTTTTGAGCAGGTGTTTTTCCGCTACCAAGCGCATACTGAACCGGTTTTGCGGGGGATATCTTTTGATGTGCAACCAGGACAATTTGTAGGGATAGTTGGACGTAGTGGTTCTGGCAAAAGTACGCTATCGAAGTTGTTGCAACGGTTGTATCAAATTGAGTCGGGACGGATTTTAATTGATGGTTTTGATATCAAGAGTGCTGATTTAGCTTCGTTGCGTCAACAAATTGCGGTGGTCTTGCAAGAAGACTTCCTGTTTAATGGCTCGATTTTGGAGAATATTACGCTAGGAAATCCGAATATTACGGCTGAACAGGTAGTAGAGGCGGCGCGGTTAGCGGTGGCACATGATTTTATCAGTCAGTTGCCATATGGTTATGAGACAAATGTCGGGGAGCGGGGTACGGCTTTGTCAGGGGGACAACGACAACGCATTGCTTTGGCGCGATTGTTTTTGTCTGATGCACCGATTTTGATTTTAGATGAGGCGACAAGTGCGTTAGATAGTGAGACAGAACAGCAAGTGTTGCAGAATTTGCAACGAGTTTCGACAAATCGCACAGTGTTTTTAATTGCTCACCGTTTTTCTCCCCTCAAGCGTGCAGATTTGATTTTGGTGATGCAACAGGGTGTAATTGCTGAACGTGGTACTCATTCTCAGCTTTTACAACTTCAAGGTTTGTATTGGTCTCTTTATCAGCGTCAGCAGGCTAATGTTTAACTCAACGAATTATAAAGAAACACTAAAGGTAGTCAAGAGTTAGATGCTCTAATTAGATAATGCAGTTGCTATCTATCCAATCAAGAATGACCTGTACTTATGGCAGATACACCGAAAATACTGGCCTTTGCAGGAAGCACGCGTACTGACTCTTACAATAAAAAACTCGTGAAAATTGCGGCGGCTGGCGCTCAAGCAGCAGGTGCAGAAGTAACTTATATTGATCTCCGCGATTTACCGTTACCTCTGTTTGATGAGGATTTGGAAGCTCAAGAAGGTATGCCTGCCAACGCTCAAACGTTGAAAAACCTGTTCATTTCTCACCAAGGGCTATTAATTGCCTCGCCGGAATACAATAGTTCACTGACAGCAGTGTTGAAAAATGCTATTGACTGGGTATCTCGTCCTGCACCTGATGAGCCTCCATTAGCGGCTTTTGCTGGCAAAGCGGCGGTAATTATGAGTGCTTCACCAGGTGGATTAGGTGGATTACGTGGCTTGGTGCATCTACGGTCTATTTTAGGAAATATTAAGGTTTTGGTTCTACCTGATCAGGTGGCAGTACCTAACGCCTACGCAGCCTTTAATGATGATGGCACATTGAAAGAGCCAAAACAACAACAATCGATTGAAAAATTGGGTGAGAGTTTAGCAAATATATTATTTAAACTCAATTCGTAAAATTTAGCAGATATAGCAATTCTATTTAATTTATGAAAATAGATATGCTCAGATACCTGACTTCTGGAAGAGGTCGGGTATCTTATTTTTTTTATTAAAATAGTACTATTACATTAACTGTGCTGTAAATGAAAATTTTTAAATTACTTGATTTGAATAGCTGGTTTAATCGTAAGCGAGAATTTGTTTTACTATTTGACTCAATTACATCTGCTGAGGAAATCTCTTTGATAATTAATGGTCAATGGGATGGTTGTAATAGCGTATTAGTAGATAACTTTGATGAGATTGCTGTTGACACTGCTGCGAAACTACTATCATCTACATGGTGCTTTCCTGGTGATGCAAAAGCTGTTTTAGTAAGATTAACAACTGATGAACTTTTGCGCCGTTATGCGCTTAAAGACAGAAATTTTGTTAATGCTAACTTGAGATGTGCAGTGCTGGCATCAATGAAGCTGAGTCAAATTAATTTAAGTTATGCACAATTGAATATGGCTGACTTAACTCAAGCTGACTTAACTCAAGCTAATTTAACAGCGACTGACTTTAGTGAAGCTAATTTAAGCCAAGCAAATTTGAAAAATGCAGAGTTATTAAGAGCAAATCTAACTAAAGTAAATCTAGAACAAGCTGACCTGAGAGGGGCTAATTTAACTAGGGCAAATTTAAGTGAAGCTAATCTGACTAATGCAGATTTAACAGGCGCAAATTTAGCTTTAGTAGACCTTAGAGGCGCAAGGTTTGACTCTTGCAATTTAAAAGGGGCTAATTTGACAGGTGCAAAGTTAATTGAAGGTGATTTAGCTTTTGCAAACCAATAATATTCGGCATTGCATAAATGCGGAATTAATCTTCTCACGCAGAGGCGCAAAGGCGCGGAGAGTATGAGGAGTTCTACATTATTCTTCTAATTGTCAACAAGCGATCGCCTGACTTCATAATTCTTAAAAATTGATATCGGGATTGAGCCAATTGTACTCACTGACTGCTGTGCTAGTACCGCAGGCTTACAGGCACACTTAGCCGGGTTATCTGTACTCAGACGCAATATCGGCGCGCAGAGGTTGCGTGATACTGGTTTGAGTGATGGTTTTTTAGCTGCACCTTGATGGTTAAAGCAGGGGACAGAGTAACAATTTTTACTTTGTTTACTAGCAATCTTATATATTTATCAAGTAGATGGTTCTTCTGTTTTAACTACTCTTCTACCCCAAGGCTTGAGTACGGAAATCGCAATAATACCAAGTATACAGAAAGTTTGAATTGCACCTCCGATTAAAGCTCCTTTGATATCAAAGGTGTATAGGGGATTGCTTAACGCTTGCGATCGCTCGATATCCGAAATACTGGTAGCTGCATTTACCCACGGCCCTAACCAAGCAGTTCCTACAGCAATTAAAGTGACTGTAGCTACCCATTTGACGATTACCCAATAATGTTTAAAAAATCCCCAAATAGTCAGCCAACAAAGCAAACCCCCGGTGAGTAAAGATAGGTTTGCCGAGGGAATCACGACAAAATCATCCAGCAGTTTTAAAGTTGCATTAATCGCATACAGTTCATCACCGTTAGTAGTATGAGCATTTTTGAATGCGATCGCTACCATGCACAAAGCCGCGCCAAACCAAATACTACCAGAAGCAACATGGGCAGACAGTAACCAGTTTTTCTGTTTGATGTTGAGTTTAGGCATAAGATTAATTTGTAGTTCGTAATTCGTAATGACGCTCGAAAACTCGCTAACGCTGCGCTAACGTAATTAAATTTTGGGAATTAAATTTGAACATTTTGAGGAAAAATACTAATCCCTAGCCTCTAGTCTCTAGCCCCTTTTTCCTACTTTCCTCAACCTTGATACTCCATACCATTAGCTTCAGCATAACGGTGGAGAAAGCGCATAACTCGCTCCCAATGATCATCTTGTTCAACTTCAAATTGGCACTCGACACCTTGTAATTCATCGCCTTCATCGCCGCCAAAAATGAATTTAGTCGAAGAAGGAGTGACATTAATTTCACCTTCTTCATCAGTTAAAAGCATCGAATTGAGAGATTGTTTTGTAAAGCTATTAAAACCTTCTATTGCTTGTAACTTCTTAAAAGTCAAGGCAACGATGCGTTTACCAGAAACTTTTCCACGTCGCAAACTGACATTACTGAGTTCTTCAAAAATGCCAGAGAAAAACTGAATTGAGGGTGTGGTAGATGTCATGAGCAATCTGAAATTAAGGGATTATCTTGATGGGTAATATTGGGGGTTAGCAAATGTTGGTGACTGATAAATGTTGGGGTAAACGCTATTTCCTGTAGTGTTGGGTACGGGAGGATTAAGCATTGGGGTTTGGTAGCCACTCATCGGCATCGCCCCAGTCGTAGTATTAGGTACGGGTGCAGTTATAGTTGGGGAAGGATAAGTTGTCGGGGGTACAGGAGTGTTAGTGTTAGTAGGTGCTGTACTTTGACTGAAAGTTTGATAAACAATGCGAGAAATTGAACTGATCAATTTTTCGGCGCGGTTGTCATTATTGGGACGTTTTACCATCACCGAAAGGATGTAGCGTTTGCCATTAGGGACATCCACTAAACCTGTATCTGCCAGCATTGTGCCGATATCACCTGTTTTGTGATAAGCCCGTGCGCCTGCGCCTAAGCCAGATGGTAATAGATTATCTCTTTCTGTGCGACGCATGATATCTAACATTAAATCACGCGATCGCATACTCACAAAATTACCTTGATTCACCATTGCCATCAAATTACCTAATTCTTTCGGGCTGGTGACGTTTGTACCTTGTAAGTCTGGCAGTTTATTGTTAACTGTTGTAGTTGTCAAACCCCAACTGCGAAAACGTTGATTTAATGTTTCTGTACCTCCCAATCGCGCAATCAGCATATTTGTGGCTGTATTGTCGCTGATTGTAATCATTTTGGTCGCCACTTCTAAGGCTGTGTATTGAGTACCTACAGGTTTGAATTGGAAATTACCGGAACCACCAGCTACCATATCTTGTTGCATGGTGAGCATTTCATCCAGACGGATTTTACCAGCATCTACGTCTTGGAAAAAAGCTACTAATATTGGTACTTTAATGGTGCTGGCGGCCGGAAAACTAGTCGAGGCATTTAAATCTACGTAACCACCATTATCTAAATCTACTAAGAAAACACCAGGAGTCATGTCTGGGGTGGTTGTTGCTAATTCCTGCACAGCATTTTTCAAGGAGGTAATTTCTTGAGACAGGTATAACCCCGAAGTAGCAACAGTAGGATTAGGAGTAGCTTGTGGCTGAACTTGGCCAGCATTATTAGTGTTAGATGTCACCGAAGTAGTGGAATTTATGCGACTAGCTGGGTCTAGAACTGATAATACTGTACCAACGATCGCACCCATGCCCACACCTACAATCAGCAACCGCAGGATATATAACATGGTTCTGGCCATTGGCTTTAACCGCGTCTTTTTGGATACTCTTTTAGCTATTTTAGGCTGGGGCTGCTTTTGTACCCGCACTGTTTTGACTTTGACTGTGTTGGGCTGAGAAGGCGGAATATTTCTTGGGGTTTTCGGGATGGGTTTGACTGCTGCTGGCATCACTAACCCTGGTCTTGGCCTTGGTACACCAGCCGCCACGGGATGAGGTATCAGCGTAGCTTCTTTGACAACAGCACGCTGCTGTCGATTGGGAGCCTTAGTTTTTTTAGGTTCTACTTTTTGAACTTTACGCGATCGCTGGCGGCGGTTTACGGGTTGTCGCCGCGAGAAATCTCTTAGTTTGTCACTTGATTCTGTCACTGCTACTCCTGGTGACTAACTTAAATTTTTCTGGCAGACTTCCGACCCAAAACTTACTTTTTGTGCAGTTTTGATGCTGACTAAGCCCCGTTGGGGCGGGGTGTGGGGTGTAGGGTGTGGGGGATATAGAGCATCGAACAACCGGGATCGATACAAGCCCTCCCCTTAAAGGCAATTGTTGATAAGGGTTACAAGCCCCTTCCAACACCTTCTCTACGCCCTTCTTGTTGATATGAACCAATGCTACTCAGTAGCATTTGTTTGTTTAGTTTAAGCCATATTATCTATTTTGGGGGAAGATTGCGTCTATATTAAGCGAATGTGTCATAAGTTTTTTTCATCACCACGATTATTCAATGCCCACTCTGCTTGCCGTAGTATTCCGCGCAACAGTGCCACTTCATTAGTTGTCAGCCGAGCGCGATTATATAGTTGACGAAATTTTTCCATGCGACTAGCTGCCGTATGGGGGTAAATATAACCAATATTAAATAGTAGGGATTCTAATTGTTGATAATATGCTTCTACAAGCTCTAGAGGTGCTAATTCTGATTCTTGCACGGTCTGCGGTTGAGATAGTTCTGCGTGTTGAGCTAGTTCATAACAGCAAATCCCTACAGCACTAGCCAAATTTAAAGACGCGTAAATCTCGCTGGTCGGAATGCGAACAAATCGCTGGGCATAATTTAACTCTTCATTACTTAATCCTCGGTCTTCTCTTCCAAAAATCAATGCTGAGAGTTTGTCTGGTTCTTCGAGTAACCAAGGAAGGGCTGTACGCGGAGTTTCCATTGGAATTTCCCCAGTGCGGACACGCGCAGTTGTGGCGATCGCTCTTATACATCCTTGCAACGCCTCAGGTAGTGTTGCCACTAAGGAGGCAGATTCTAAAACATCTTTGGCATGAACTGCCATTTTCATCGCGTCTGCTGATAAGGGATCGCATTGAGGATTAACTAAGACTAAATTAGTTAGACCAAAATTTTTCATTACCCTCGCGATCGCTCCTACATTCATCGGGCCAGCTGGTTCTACTAACACAATTCTTACCCCAGCTAATCCCATTTTTTTCCTCCTGTCTGCGATCGTACATAGAAATGATTCATCAAGTAAAGCTTAATTTGTCGGGTGCGTTATAGCAACGCTTAACGCACAGCGAGAAGGAGTACGTTACGGCTAATATTGGGCCATTGTCTTGCACGATTACCCTCATGCGTCCTTGTTCAGAGGCTTCACGGGCTTGTTTCTCCATCATCTGCATATAGGATTCATATTTGATTTGGGAAAAAAACTCAGTATACTTTTATCCCTTCTTTCCTGTTCCCTATTGCCTATTGCCTATTGCCTCTCTACACAAGTATTTCAGTAATCAAACCGGATTCCTATATAAGACTTGCGATTAACACCCCCAATCACCAAACCGTAAACCAATACGAATTACAAATTACTAATTACAAATTTTTGATTGCTATCCATTGTGTAACAGGAGCCATTGCTTTCCAACCTAAAAATTTACCAATTGGTTCTGTTCTTTGAATAGCGATGCGAGTGAAATTGCCACCAACTTTTTCATACCATTGAAATAAAGTTTGTTCACCTTCTATGGTGACGACATTTGCAACTAAACGTCCCCCTGGTCTTAATGCTTGCCAACAAATATCAAATAATCCTGCGGCTGTGACTCCGCCACCAATAAAGATAGCGTCTGGTGTCGGCAAATCTATTAAAGCTGAGGGTGCTTTTCCGGCGATGATTTGCAGGTTGGGTGTACCTAAAGCTGCGGCATTATCAGCAATATATTTTAGTCTAGAGGCGTTTTGTTCAATGGCGATCGCCCGACACCGAGCATTCGTCCGCATCCATTCAATCGAAATTGAACCACAACCTGCGCCGACATCCCATAAAAGTTCTCCTGGCAAGGGTGCTAGGGTTGATAAAGTAACTGCCCTGACTTCGCGTTTGGTAAGTTGTCCATCGTGATGATAAGCATCATCTGGCAATCCTGGTAATCTGGATAAAGGCGCAATTCCCCTGTCGGCAATACAATCAACAGCGATGGTATTTAATGCAGCAACTTCAGTTTCACTCCAAGAGGCTGCTGTACCTTCTAAAATCCTTTCATGAATCCCACCCATACGTTCTAACAGGGTGATTTTACTATCCCCATAGCCGCGACTTGTGAGGATTTGGGCAACAATTTTGGGTGTTTCTTGTCCCTCGCTCAAAATCAATAACTTGGCGTTGGGATAAATGTAAGACTGAAGCAAAGAAGGTGGACGACCGCACAAACTTAAAGTATCGACTTCAGTTAATGACCATCCCAGCCTAGCGCAGGTGAGACTGAAGGCTGAAGGCGCAGGAATAATCGTCATTTCCGAGACAGGAATGCGCCGCGTTAAGGTAGCACCAATGCCGTAACACATAGGATCACCACTAGCTAAAATGCAGATTGACTGACCCCGACGACGGATAACTTCTTCAACTGATGCGCTAAAAGGAGAAGCCCAAGCTATTTTTTGCCGTTGGTCATCTGTGGGGAGCATAGCTAAATGGCGATCGCCTCCTACAATAATTTCAGCACGCTCAAGTAAAGAACGAGCGATCGCGCTTAACCCTGGTAATCCATCTTCACCAATACCAATAATAGATAGCCATTTCTGTACCATAGTCAATTTACTATAGAATCATCAATTAAATCAGACGCAATTCTTGAGTAAGTTTAAGTATAGAATTGTTGCCTTTGATTTACATTTACAAATTATTCATAAATAATTCACAAATTTTTCAGACTCTTAAACAATCCAAATTCGATTTCCTTCCGGAATTGAACTCATACTCAAAATCAGTAAGCAAGCAAACCAGCCGGGGAGAATCAACAGTAACCTCTCCTCTGCGCCTGAAGCCCCTCGCGGTCTTAACGAAGAGATGTCTTAACCGAATGGTATTGAGTGCCTAAGCTATGTTAAACGGTTTGATTGTAACTATTTTCAGTAGATCGGCCAAGTATATAATGATGCTAAACAGCATAAAACCTAGCTCTGATGTGAAGATCCTGTGCATAGAAGATGATGAAAGCTTGGCAACTCTGCTTCAAAAAATACTCGTAAAGCAGCACTACCACGTAGAGATTGCAACTGATGGACAGGCAGGATGGGAGTTAGCCCAAATCTTTATTTACGACTTAATTTTGCTTGATTGGATATTACCCAAGCTGACAGGGATTGAGTTTTGTCAAAAATTGCGGGACAAAAACCATTCTCGGCATAATCCTAATCACGATACCCCAGTTTTATTGATGACGGCTTTAGATGCGACAACGAGTAAGGTGATGGCTTTAGATGCGGGAGCCGATGACTATGTAGTCAAACCTTTTGATTTTGACGAACTGCTAGCTCGGATTCGTGCGCTCTTACGCCGTAAGCATGGAGAGCGATCGCCTATATTGAAATGGGGTGAATTATGCCTGAGTCCCAATAGTTGTGAAGTAACTTATCGAGAGCAACCAATTGCGCTTAATAAGAAAGAATACGAACTATTAGAGCTATTTCTGCGAAATCCAGAGCAAAGTTTTAGTATCAGACGATTGCTAGATTGTTTATGGCCATCAGACGAATCTCCCACCGAAGGAGCCGTACGCGCGCAGATTAAAGGCTTACGACAAAAATTAAAGCAAGCTGGAGTAGTTGATCCCTTAGAAACGATTTATAAAATAGGTTATAAGTTAAAGACGCATGATAAAACTGAGGAAAGTTATCAAGACCAAGATTTATTATTGCCTGTAAGTTCTTTCTCCTCAGTCACGCCTGATTTATCGGGAGTTTGGCAGGAGTGTCGGCAGTCTTATTGCGATCGCCTCTTTGTGATTCAGCAAGCCGTAACTGCTTTACAATCTGGAACTCTCACACCAGAACAGCAACATCAAGCTGAACGAGAAGCTCACACACTCGTTGGTTCTTTAGGCAGTTTTGGTTTAGACGAAGCTTCGCAGATTTCCCGTCAGATTCAACAAATTCTCAAGCAACCACACCCACCATCAGTTTCGGACATCGAAGCATTAATCAAATTAATTGCAGCGTTGGGTGGTTATTTAGAGACTGAATCTAGTGCCGATGCTACAGCGTTGCCATCCTCTGCGACAATAGTTGCTCCCCTGCCCCTGAAGTTGTTAGTTGTAGATGATGACTTAGCCTTAGCACAACAAATTGCCCAAGAAGCATCTAATTGGGGAATGCAAGCGCAAGTCGTGACAACAATAGATAAAGCAGAAAAATTTTTAAATGACTTTTCTTGTCAGGCAATTTTGCTTGATCTCAATATTTTAGGTTCTGTTAAGACGGGGCTGGAATTTCTCGCAACTATTAGCCGTCAATATTCTAATATTCCCGTAATTATATTAACCGCCGAGGGAATCTTTGAAAAGCGAGTTGAAGCAGCCCGATTGGGAAGTCGCTGCTTTTTGCAAAAGCCCCTAGCCCCATATCGAGTTTTAGCGGCTGTAGCTCAAGTACTGGAACAGACGATTCGGTCGATTGCGCGAATATTAATTTTAGATGATGATCCAGCACTTTTGAGGCTACTTAGTACTTTGATGGAACCCTATGGCTACGATGTAATACTACTAAGCGAAGCACAACAGTTTTGGCAAACATTAGAGCAAAAAGATCCTGATTTATTGATTTTAGATATTGAATTGTATGAGTCTGCAACGTCATCTTATCCGGGAGAAAAATTGCCACATTATAGTGGAATTGAACTTTGTCAGGTGATTCGTAGTGATCTGCGTTGGAACTGCTTACCAGTGATTTTTTTGTCTGCTCACACAGATTTGGAAACCGTACAGCGTAGTTTTGTGGCTGGGGCTGATGACTTTTTAAATAAGCCAGTCGTGCCTCAAGAACTCTTAACCCGTGTGCAAACTCGCCTAAAGCAACGAAAAATGTGGGCAACAAGAGAGCTTGATGAACTTACAGGACTCTGTTTGCGCCGCAAAGCTCTGCAAGATTTAACGAGATCGCTCTACTTAGCTCAACGACAACAGCAGCCTTTTAGTTTAGCAATATTAGATTTAGACAAATTTAAACAGGTTAATGACCAATATGGGCATGATATGGGCGATCGCGTTCTCAATTATATTGGAAACTTACTCAATCAATCTTTCCGAGGCGAAGACATCATTGGACGTTGGGGAGGTGAGGAATTTGTAGTGGGAATGTACGGAATGACCAAGCAAAATGGCATCAAGCGGTTGAATAACTTACTTAAAACATTAAATAGCCATGTGTTTGTAGCACCTAATGGAACATCTTTTCAAGTTACCTTTAGTGGCGGCATTGCTGAATCAGGTGAAAACGGTACTGACTTACAAACGCTCTATAATGCGGCAGATGAAGCTCTTTATCGTGCCAAAGCAGCAGGGCGGAACCGAATTTTGGCAGCACCGACTGATACAGTTTCACTTTAAGTTTGATACAAATAGGCCGCTCTTGTGCAGAGGAGCAGGGGAGCAGGGGGGCAGAGGAGAAATTACAGCAGGAAACAGGCAATAGGCAATAGGCAATAGAGGTGAAAGCCTGTTGGTATATGGCTTTGTTCTTAAAATCTGTATCTCATTTACCTGCAATATGCTGTATTTGTATCATTTATTTGGTGAAATGGTGTAGGCACAAAAGCTTACCGCAAAGTTACCTTGGCAGACTCTTAGCTTATGATGACACCAAATCGTGCAGATATCTTAAACAGCCTATTTCCTGGTGATGGAGAAATGGCTAATTTGATGCGATCGCATGATTGGTCAAAAACGCCCCTTGGTGCAGTCGAAAACTGGCCGCAAAGTTTACGCACCACCCTGAGTCTTATTTTGAGTTCTCGTTACCCCATGTTTGTCTGGTGGGGGCCTGAATATGCCAATCTCTACAATGATGCTTACCGTCCCATCTTAGGTGCTAGTAAACATCCCCAATTTTTAGGACTACCCGCCAAAGATTGCTGGGCAGAAATTTGGGATGTGATCGGTGCGATGATTGATAATGTCTTCACTAAAGGAGAATCTACTTGGTTTGAGAATTTTTTATTATTAATGTATCGCTACGGTTACATTGAAGAAACTTATTTTACCTTTTCTTATAGCCCTGTTAGAGATGAAAGTGGAGGGATTGGTGGTGTTTTCTGTGCCTGTATCGAAACCACAGAACAAGTTATAGCCGATCGCCGTCTTTCTACCTTACGAGAACTTGCTAGTAAAACAGCAGAGGCAAAAACATCCCCAGCAGCTTGTAATTTTGCTGTCCAAGCACTATCCCAAAATTCGGCAGATATCCCTTTTGCACTTTTATATTTATCAGATGGCAAGCAAGCAAAATTAATGACAACTCTCGGTATTGAAAAGGGAACGCCTGCTAGTCCAGAACAGGTAGATTTAACTCAGGAAGACGATCCTTGGTATTTAGCGCGAGTAAACCGCACAGCACAAGCAGAAAAAATTGACAATTTAAAACAGCGTTTTGGCAAACTTCCTGGGAAAGCGTGCGATCTAGCCTCATCTGAAGCTTTAGTTATGCCAATTGCTGAGTCAGGAAAACCCGATTTAGCTGGATTTTTGGTATTAGGAGTCAACCCGCGTCGCAAATTTGATGATAATTATCAGGGATTTTTCGATTTAATTGCGAATAATGTAGCTAAAGCACTGGCTTCAGCACAGGCTTATGAAGCTGAACGCCAAAGGGCAGAAGCATTAGCAGAAATTGATCGCGCTAAAACCCTCTTTTTTAATAACGTTTCCCACGAATTTCGTACACCGTTAACTTTGATGTTGGCACCGGCAGAAGATGCCTTAGCTGATACAGACAACCCCTTGGCTGGGATTCAGCGCGATCGCATTCAGGTTGTGCAGCGCAACGGACAACGGTTACTCAAACTCGTAAATACATTGCTAGATTTCTCACGCATTGAAGCCGGACGAATTGAAGCTGTTTACGAACCTACAGATCTAGCGGCTTTTACTGCCGATCTTGCCAGCACTTTTAGATCTTTAATTGAACGGGCTGGACTATCTTTCAAAATTGACTGTCCACCTTTATCTACATTTATTTATGTAGATAAAGAAATGTGGGAAAAAATTATATTTAACCTTTTATCAAATGCGTTTAAATTTACCCTTGTAGGTAAAATAATAGTTCGTTTAAAAGAGTACGATAACTATGTTGAGCTAACTATCGAAGATACAGGTATTGGTATTGCACCTGAAGAAATTCCCCATTTATTTGAGCGTTTTTATCGTGTAAAAAGCTCCCAAGGACGTAGCTTTGAAGGTTCTGGGATTGGGTTGTCGTTAGTGCAGGAATTAATCAAACTGCATAAAGGTAATATTACAGTCACCAGTCAGGTAGGACAAGGCAGTTGTTTTACGGTTTCCATTCCCACTGGATCTGCACATTTACCAATTACAGAAACGGGGCGATCGCGCACACTAGAGTCCACAGCATTAAGAGGTTCAGCTTATATTGAAGAAGCAGAACGATGGCTAATAGATACTAATCAAGATGCTTCTCCAGAGCCAGTACTCAGCGAATTAAACAAAGAAATTACCCATTTTCCTGCTTCTCAAATTGCTCAAAAGTTACGCATCCTTTTAGTTGAAGATAATGCTGATATGCGCGACTATGTGCAGCGATTATTAGCACAACGCTATGTAGTCGAAACAGCCTCAGATGGTATGGCAGCATTAACTGCTATTGAAAAATGTAAGCCCGATCTCGTCTTAACAGATGTGATGATGCCCAGACTTGATGGTTTTGGGTTGCTGCAACAGTTACGCAATCAACCCCAAACACGGGAATTACCAATCATTCTTTTATCGGCTCGTGCAGGGGAAGAAGCACGGGTGGAAGGTTTAGAAAGGGGTGCTGATGATTACTTAATTAAACCTTTTTCTACTCGTGAGTTATTAGCTCGTGTAGAAGCTAATTTAAAAATGGCGCAAATTCGCCAAGAAATTGCTGTTCGAGAAAATAAATTGCGCCTTGCAGCAGAACAAGCTAAAACAGAAGCTCAGAAAATTTCTGACAGATTGATTAGCATTTTAGAGAGGATGAGCGATGCTTTTATTAATTTAGATCAAGATTGGCGAATTAATTATATCAATGCGGCAGGAGAAAAAATTAACAATAATAAGTCTCGTTCTGAAGTATTAGGAAAAACACCTTGGGAAGCATGGCCGGCTAGTGCTGGCAGTAATCTTGAATATCAATACAGACGGGCAGTTACAGAACAAATTCCTGTACATTTTGAGTATCATTATTATGTGCCTTCAGAATATGATGTTTGGTTAGAAATTCATGCATACCCGCATCAAGACGGATTAGGTATTTTCTATCGGGATATTAGCGATCGCAAACGCACAGAAGCCATCCTGCAAAATAACCAAATCCAACTTCAGCAACAATTAGCTGAAATCGAAGCAATTTACCAATCTGCACCCATCGGCTTAAATTTTATAGACACAAATTTGCGCTTTGTCAGAATTAACCAACGTCTAGCCGAGATCAATGGACATTCTGTAGAAGCTCATTTAGGGCGTACCGTGCGAGAATTACTGCCCAATCTGGCAGATATAGCCGAACCACTGTTTCATTCCATCCTCGAAATAGGCGAACCTCTATTAAATGTAGAAATTACCGGAGAAACGCCTGCTCAACCAGGAGTGAAAAGAACTTGGTTAGAGCATTTTTTTCCGCTAAAAAATGGGGATGAAATTATTGGCATTAATACAGTTTGTGAAGAAATTACTGAACGTAAGCAAGCAGAAATAGCACTCCAGCAGTTAAATGAACAGTTAGAAACTCGAATTACAGAAAGAACAGCAGAACTGCAACTAGAATTAGTCCGGAGTGGCATCATAGAACAACAATTACGGCAGAGTGAAGAACGCTTTCAAGCGTTTATGAATCATAATCCTGCTTGCGCCTGGATTACAGACATAAATGGGCAAATAATTTATGCTAATAAAACTTACTATCAGACTTTTAAAGTATTAAATCAAGAAGTAATAGGAAGTAATATTTTCGAGCTTTATCCTTCAGAAATATCTCAACAATATCTGAAGGATATTCAAGCAGTTGCCACTAGTAAGGAAACAGTACAAAGAACCCAAAAATTCCTAAAAGCAGATGGAATAATGGGTGAATTTTTAGTTTATATTTTCCCTCTTAGTAATCTGCCAGGAGAGCAGTTAGTAGGTGGTATTGCTGTTGATATCACTGAACGTAAACGCATCGAAGAAGCTTTACAAGCAAGTGAGATTCGCTACCGAGCAATTGTTGAAGACCAAACAGAAATGATTGCTCGTTTTTTACCAGATAGCACGATTTTATTTGTTAATGATGCTTACTGCCGCTATTTTAACGTTAACAGAGATGACTTAATTAATCAGAGTTACAGTCCCATGATTTATGAGGCAGACATAGAAAAAGTAAATCAATTAATTAAATCAATGAGCATTGAAAATCCGATGCAGATTATTGAAAATCGTGTGATTAATAATCAAGGCGAAATTCGCTGGACGCAGTGGGTTAATCGAATGTTGTTTGATCAACAGGGTAATTTCATTGAATTACAATCAGTAGGGCGGGATATCACAGAGTTAAAAAATGTAGAACAAGCTTTACGAAAAAGTGAAGAACGTTTACAACTAGCACTAGAAGCATCTGGCGATGGAATCTGGGATTGGAATATTGTCACCAATGAAGTTTATTACAGTCCCCAATACTTTGAGATGTTGGGTTATGAAGCGAATGAATTACCCCATTCATTTGCTGCTTGGGAACAGTTAGTACATCCTGAAGATATAATCTGGGTAAAAGAAATTCTCGCCCAACACCTAGAAAACGGTGCAGTACGCTATGATTTTGACTACCGCTTACAAACAAAATCAGGCGACTGGAAGTGGATTGCCAACTATGGCAAGGTTGTGGTTTGGGATGAAGACGGTAAGCCATTGCGGATGATTGGTACGCATCGAGATATTAGCGATCGCAAACTATTTGAAGCAGCTCTGCAAAAAAGTGAAGAACAACGGCGATTGGCTATAGATTTGACTCACATCGGCTGTTGGGATTTACACCTACCTAGTGGAGATTTAATCTGGAATGAAAATCACTTTACGCTACTAGGTTTACCTGCTAATATCGCTAAACCGAAAGTTGAAGCTTGGCTCAAATGTATTCACCCTGAAGATGTGAAGCGCGTCGAGCAACTATTTCAAGAATCTCTCGAAAACCGTACTGATTACGAAGCAGAATATCGAGTGGTTTATCCTGATGGCTCGATACATTGGTTAATGGCGCGCGGAAAAGCTATTCACGATGACCAAAATCAACCTCTGCGCTCCCTTGGTATAGTTCTAGATATTAGCGATCGCAAACATATAGAAGCTTCATTACAAGAGTCAGATCGGCGATGGCGATCACTCCTCGACAATGTGCAATTGGTTGTGATTGGATTAGATATTAACGGCAACGTCGAATATGCAAATCAATTCTTCCTACAGCTTACCGGATATGAGTCAGAGGAAGTATTAGGTCAATACTGGTTTGATTTTCTCAATCCCGAACAGCAAAATTCTATAAAAGTCATTTTTCGAGAAGTTTTAGAACATAACTTTCATCCTTACTACCAAAATCCGGTTGTGACTAAATCGGGTGAGGAACGCATAATTGCTTGGAATAACACAATCTTACGCGATGTGGCAGGGCAACCAATCGGCACTATGAGCATTGGTGAAGATATTACAGAACGCTACAAAGTTGAACGCATGAAAGCTGAATTCATTTCTGTTGTCAGCCACGAATTACGAACGCCCTTAACTTCCATGCAAGCCGCCCTCAGTCTTTTAAGTGAAAAAATTATCGATCCTAATTCCGAAGAAGGGGAAGCTACCATCCAAATTGCCACTGAAGGAACTGATCGCTTAGTACGCTTAGTTAACGATATTCTTGATTTAGAACGCCTGGAGTCTGGCAAAATTCGGTTAGAGAAACACCTGTGCAATATTGGTGATTTGATAGAAACTGCGATCGCTCAAATGCAGGAAATGGCTAATCAGGTAAATATCACCCTCAAATTTACCCCTCATTCCTGCCAAATAGAAGCTGATGGCGATCGGTTATTGCAAGTAATCACCAACTTACTCAGTAATGCAATTAAATTCTCTCCCAATAACTCTACTATTGAGCTATCAGTCGAGCAACAACAATCTCAGGACGCCGGAACATTTCTACGCTTCATGGTGCGCGATCAAGGACGGGGTATTCCCAGTGATAACCTAGAAAGTATTTTCGCTCGCTTTCATCAAGTTGATGCCAGTGATTCTCGTGAAAAAGGCGGAACTGGCTTAGGTTTGGCAATTTGCCGCAGCATCGTTCGGCAACATGGCGGAGAAATTTGGGCAGAAAGTACCCTTGGTAAAGGCAGTACATTCTTTTTTACCTTACCAATGCAGCCAGAAGAACATCAAGAAAACTAAAACATCGGTCAATCTAGGAGTGGGGAAAAACTATGTCAAAGCGCGTTTTAATAATTGATGATGAAATGGGCATTCGCAAGATTACACAAATTTCCCTCAAAGCGATCGCCGCATGGGAAGTGTTAGTTGCTGCATCAGGTCAGGAAGGATTAGCCATCGCTCAAGCCGAACAACCAGATGCGATTCTTTTAGATGTCATGATGCCAGAAATGGATGGGATTACCACCTTTGAATACCTCCAAGCTAACCCCAAAACTCAAAGTATTCCGACAATTTTTTTAACTGCCAAAGCTCAAAATTCTGAACAGCAACAGTTTACTAAGCTACCCATTACAGGAATTATCACCAAACCCTTCAAAGCACCTGATTTGGTAAAACAGATGCGATCGCTTTTAGGCTGGCACGATTAATTATTAAATTTTTTTATTCACAAATTATTCATAAATATGTTTTAAATTCAGGCTTAGTTATTCTATAGCAAGCCTGTCAAAACTATGTATAGAATCTTAGTCATAGATTGTAATAATGATTTATTGCAGCTTCTAGAACATTGCCTAAAGCTCTATGCATTTCATCCTCTAACTGCCAATAACTTTTCTGACGGGTATAAGCTTGCCTGCCAAGAACTACCAGATTTAATTTTGACTGCTGATGAGTTTTCCCGATTCGATGGATTAGAACTTTGGCAAGCACTACAAAATTATTCAGAAACGAAAAAAATTCCGTTTCTATTGATGACGGATGCTGACTCAAAACATATTCCTAAGTTGCAGCTTTACCTTACAGAAAACGAAATAATCTTTAAACCATTTGATACTTATACTCTAATTAAAGCCATATATTCTAAATTGCAGTTGAGCAAGCCCCGTTGGGACGGGGTGTAGAGAAAGAAATAGCCCCAACAAAGGGTGGGAAGAAGATTGCACCATGCGGGGTTTCAAGCACCTTTCAATGCTGTCTTCCCTACACCCCACACCCTACCTAATACTATTCGGTTAAGCATTTTTAACTTGTAATCTGGTTTTGGGAAAAGGTGAGCCAGCGCGGTCTTGGGGGTTTCCACGCCAGTTCTCTCAAGTCGGCAGAGCCGCCCACGAGACTGGCTCCCCATGAGCGACTGGCGTTAGCGAGCTTGCGAGCGTCACCCCGAAGGGGTTAAAGGGTAAGGGTTAAAGGTTTTCTTCTACTTTTTCCCCTTCCCCTTTCCCCCTTAACCGAAAGGTATTGACACCCTACACCCTAAACCCTTCTTGCTGACATTCAAAATTATGACTGGCTACTCATGCTAAATTACTAAAGCTTGGTGTTGGGAAATTCCGGTGCGATTCCGGGACTGTGCCGCAGCTGTAATGTAAAAGCCAAAAGAAATTTGCTTTGGACTTTGCGAGTCAGAATGCCAATTCCGAGAGTATACAGTCTACTCCCTGCGTCGCACAGGGAAGGAGTTCTAGTCTTGTTGTCTGCTTCTACACCTTGTCCTGGCTTATTTTATGCCACACCTGCAAAAGACGGGATTTTGTCTCGTATCAGAATACCAGGTGGAATACTGAATAGTAAACAATGTGGGGCGATCGCTGTCATTGCAGATATGTACGGCGGCTATGTCGATGTTACGAATCGTGCTAATCTGCAAATCCGTGAGATTAGTCAAGGTATAAATGCAGAAGTTCTCAAACAACTGCAAGATTTAGGCTTAGGTTCTCGCAACCCGATGATAGACCACATCCGCAATATCATGTCTAGCCCAACGGCAGGTATCGACTCTCAAGAAATCATCGATACGCGTCCTTTAGTTCAAGGCTGGGATGATTATCTGGCAGCACACTCGGAACTTGCAGGACTTTCGGCTAAGTTTAGCGTTTGCTTTGATGGTGGTGGATTAGTTTCGGTAAGCGATCGCCTAAATGATATCCTATTTGCTGCCATCTTGATAGATCATAATGTTTACTTCCGGCTACATCTCAGTATCGGAGAGAAAGGGAAACCACCCAGCGATGTGGGAATTATCGTCACACCCGATGAATGCTTGTTAGTCTTAGCCGCTTTGGCTGATGTTTACCTAGCGCACATTGATACTAGTAGTAAACGCAAGCCACGTTTGCGAGAAGTAATCAATAGTTTGGGTTGTGATCATTATCTTCAAAAAGTTGAAAAGCGTTTACCTTTTTCTTGGAAGCGTTTTAAACAGTCTCTTGTAAAAAAAGATCAGCGTTCCTCTTATATCGGCATACATCCCCAAAGGCAGCCGGGATTATTTTATATCGGTGTAGTGTTACCTTTAGGTCGGTTAGAAAGTCAGCAAATCAGGAGTTTAGGTGATTTAGCAGCAAAATTTGGTAGTGGTACTATTAGACTCACTCCTTGGCAAAATCTGCTGATAACTGACATTCCTCAGCAGTATGTTGCTGATGTGCAAAGTGAAATCATCGGCTTAGGATTAGATTTTGCAGTAACTAATATTAAAAGTGCATTGGTAGCCTGTTCTGGTAAACGAGGTTGTGCGGCTTCTGCCACAGATACCAAAGCTCATGCTTTAGCATTGTCCGACTATCTACAAACTCGTGTTAAGCTAAATTGCCCAATTAATATTCACTTTACTGGTTGTGAAAAATCCTGCGCCCAGCATCATAGCAGTGACATTACTTTACTGGGTGTCAAAAATGGCAATATAGAAAGCTATCACATTTATGTTGGGGACGGTGATAATCACGAAAAATTCGGTCGGCTACTCTACCAAAACGTAAGTTTCAAAGAACTGCCGTCATTGATAGAAAAAATGCTCAATGTGTATAAAAGTTACCGAATTCATGCTGACGAATCTTTCAAGGAATTTTCCTATAGATACGGAATTACCCCATTAAAAGAATTATTTTCTCAACACACCTATAATCTGCATACCTCTGCTGTTTGTAACTGAAAATGCCCGACTATATCCGCAACGCCAACGAAATCTACCGTAATTCCTTTGCTATCATCCGGTCAGAAGCAAACTTAGATATACTGCCAGCCGATATAGCTAAAGTTGCTGTGCGCCTCATCCATGCCTGTGGAATGACGGATATTGTCACCGATTTGGGATATTCACCAACAGCCGCACAAGCAGGAAGGGCAGCATTAGCAGCAGGCGCGCCAATTTTATGCGATTGTCGCATGGTTGCTGATGGGGTGACAAGGCGACGACTATCAGCCAACAACGAAGTTATCTGCACCTTGAATGAACCAGAAGTGCCAGAACTAGCGCAGAAATTGAGTAATACAAGGTCAGCAGCAGCTTTAGAATTATGGAAACCGCACTTATCAGGCGCAGTTGTCGCCATTGGTAATGCACCCACCGCACTATTCCGGCTGCTAGAAATGCTAGATGAGGGTGTGCCTAAACCTGCGTTAATCTTGGGCTTTCCGGTGGGGTTTGTGGGTGCAGCCGAGTCAAAAGCCGCATTAGCAGAAAATAGCCCAGATGTACCTTATATGACATTACATGGTCGGCGGGGTGGAAGTGCGATCGCCGCCGCCGCAGTTAACGCCTTGGCAACGGAGGAAGAATAATTATGACAAGCAAAGGCCGTCTTTATGGAGTTGGTGTCGGGCCAGGCGACCCGGAACTCTTGACCATCAAAGCATTGCGGTTAATCCAAGCTGCACCTGTGATTGCTTATCAATCAGCCACAGATAAAGAGAGTATAGCGCGGGCGATCGCCTCTCCATATTTCACAGGCAAACAAATCGAAGTCGCCTATCACCTCCCCCGCGCCTTAGAACCAGAAAAAGCCAAGGAAATTTACGACAAAGAAGTAGAACCAATTGCCCAACACCTCGCCGCCGGACGCGATGTAGTAGTGCTGTGTGAAGGCGACCCGTTTTTTTTCGGTTCATTTATGTATGTATTCACACGCTTATCTGAACAGTATCAAACCGAAGTTGTCCCCGGTGTTTCCTCACTGATGGCGTGTCCCGTAGCTTTAGGTGTACCCTTCACCTACTACAACGACATTATGACCGTTCTACCCGCGCCACTCCCCGCCGAAGACCTAATTACGCAATTACTCACAACTGACGCAGCCGCAATTATGAAACTGGGTCGTCATTTTAAAAAAGTGCGTGATATTTTGCATCAATTAGGATTAGCATCACGGGCATTATATATCGAACGGGCAACAATGGCACAGCAGAGAATTGTACCCTTAGATGAAGTTGATCCGGCGGAAGTACCTTATTTTGCGATGATTGTCATACCTAGTAAAAATCGCTTGTAAAGGTTTGCTCAAACATGGGCATGATAATGCAGCATCTCAAAGAAAAGCTATATTGCTTTATATCACTTAGATAAAATTGAGTAGTGCGATCGCTCTTTACAAATTTTAAGATTAGAGTTAGATAAAAATGCTATATATTTTTGCGATCGCAACAATATATAGCTGTCACCTGATATTTTAAATTAAAATATACAGCACATTGCAGGTAAATGAGATACAGATTTTAAGAACAAAGCCATATACCAACAGGCTTTCACCCCTATTGCCTATTGCCTATTGCCTATTTCCTGCTGTAATTATTAAACATATTAAACAAATTACCGCCTCATTAACTCACTATGACAGACATTACTATTTTTAACATTGATGACAATTTGAAAAACATCTTACAAGAACGAGCTACAAAAAATGGGCGTTCTTTAGAAGAAGAAATCAAAGAAATTCTCCGTCTAGCTTTAATAGAAAATCAAACACAGCCTAGAAATATTGTAAATTTGATAGACAAACGCTTTGCTCACTTAGGCAATTTTGAATTAGAAGAAATAAAGAGAGAACCTATGCGTCCTGCACCTAGTTTTGAATAATGATTGTTCTTGATACTAATGTATTGTCAGAATTAATCAAACCCCAAGGGTCTACAGTAGTTCGCAATTGGGCTGCTCAACAACCTATAACAAGTTTATTTATTACAACAATTACACAAGCCGAAATTCTCTATGGCATCGCCATTTTACCAGAAGGAAAGCGGAAATATGAACTATATCAAGCTGCTACTTTGATGTTTTCAGAAGACTTTGGAGGACGTATTCTGAGCTTTGATGAATCTGCTGCTGTAGCTTTTGCTAATATTTCAGCCCAAAGACGAGCCAGTGGGACTCCCATCTCTCAGGCTGATGCTCAAATTGCGGCTATTTGCTATTCTCGTAACGCAGCTATAGCAACTCGCAATGTTGCTGATTTTGCAGGCTGCGGAATTTTTATTATTAATCCTTGGGAATAAAATTATTATAATTAATGTTTGGAAAAACAGTTGAATTCAAACTTGAATTTTTATCACTATAAGCTTTAAATCCCCAAAAATGAATTTGCACCACTAACTTTTGAAAGAGGTTTACAGTTTACTAATTTTTTCCAACCTCCTTTTAGAAGATGTCACCTCAATCGTCTAAACGCTACATTAAAAGTATCTAGGCGAGAGAAGTTTGTGAGGCTCAAACAATGAAAAATAGTACCGCATTGAGTCTAATCACCTTAGCTACTATTACTGGACTTTTAGTTAACAGTCCGTCTGCCCAAGCTCATCGGCGTTACTATCGCCATTATCCATATTCTAGGCTGTCATTATATGACTGTTATCCAATTACTCAGTGGGTAGTTGATCAAGACCCTGCTTATCATCCCCAAGCTTATGCTGATGGCTATCGTCAAGGACAAGCGCAAGCTAAAAAAGGAAATGCATACAAGCCACGCACTGCTGGGGGAGAATTTAGCCGTGGTTTTGATGATGGTTATTATGGCAGAGAATTTGCAGGACAGAAACATATTGTTCCCAATGAAATTACACCATACACTACTACACAGTGCGATTAGTTTTGATTGTTGTGTTGTTATTTAACTTCAGATTCAAGAGAGTCGAAAACTTGTATACGTTTTAAAGATTTGGCTAGTGTTCAGTACCTACTAATATAAAAATATGTGTGTTTAAGTGTGTACATTTATGCTTTGATTTGAAAGACATAAATTTTACGTAATATCTATTTAAGTTTAAGAAGTCTCATGATAAAGGTTGCACCTGCTGTTGTAGTATTGGGTCAAAATAGTGTGGCGATCGCTCGTAAAATGATGGGCATCTTGCCAGAATCAACATTATATGGTTTGGCAGGTCGCACCTCTGGGGTTGATGTCAGTTTCACGAATTTTGGTGAAACCTTGCGCGAGTTATTTGCTGCGGGAACTCCGATAATTGGTATCTGTGCGGCTGGTATTCTGATTAGAACCTTAGCCCCTCTAATTTCTGATAAACGTCAAGAACCGCCAGTGTTAGCTGTGGCTGAGGATGGGAGTGCTGTTGTGCCGCTATTAGGTGGGCTGAGTGGGGTGAATGATTTGGCGCGCCGCATTGCTGAGGTTCTGGATGTTCAACCAGCAATTACAACTACAGGCGATATCCGTTTCCGCACGGCGTTGTTATCGCCTCCGGTTGGATATCATTTAGCAAACCCAGATGATGCTAAAACATTTATTTCGGATTTGTTAGCGGGGGCGCAAGTTAAGCTGGAGGGAACTGCGCCGTGGTTAACAAATAGTCAATTGCCTATCGACGCAAATGGAGATTTAACAATTCGAGTTACAGAAAGTTTAGTTACTCCTACTGCTAATTGTCTTGTTTACCATCCTAAAACTATTGCGATCGCCATCACTAACCCCTCAACTACTCTAGCTTCAGTGCAGCAACTATTAGCAGATGCCGACCTTGCACCCGCCTCGGTAGCTGGAATATTTGCACCCCTCAGCATTGCAGCTAATCTAGAGATTCACGCTATAGCTGATGCTTTTGGTGTAAATGTCCGCTTTTTTAACCAAAATCAGGTTGAAAGCGCACAAAAATTGGCACTGGCTGCAACAGGCTCATCTGGTAAACTGATTGCTAATACTGCTGAGATAGCAATTGCGATCGCACCCGAACCAATTGATCCCAACACCATCGGTCAGTCACGCGGTAAATTAGCAATTATTGGCACAGGCCCTGGTGCATCGCAGTGGATGTCTCCCGAAGTGAAGGAAATCCTCAAGTCGGCTACTGATTTAGTAGGTTACAAAACTTATCTTGATTTAGTTGGTTCTTTAGCTGATGGCAAGCAACGCCATGAGTCTGATAACCGCGAAGAAATAGCACGGGCAACAATGGCACTGGATTTGGCCGCTACAGGCAGATATGTGGCAGTTGTTTCCTCTGGCGATCCTGGGATATATGCAATGGCGGCGGCGGTGTTTGAAGTGCTTGATAGGTATCCCAAGCCAGAATGGGAAAGTATAGCAATTTACGTTGCGCCGGGAATTTCGGCGATGCAAGCGGCGGCGGCGGCGGTTGGCGCACCCTTGGGTCATGACTTTTGCGCGATTTCACTATCAGATATTTTAAAACCTTGGTCAATTATCGAACAAAGAATTGCGGCGGCGGCTGAAGCGGATTTTGCGATCGCATTTTACAATCCTGTTTCTAAAGAACGTACTTGGCAACTCGCAGCCACTAGAGATATTTTGCTACGCTATCGCACACCAGAGACTCCGGTAGTATTGGGTAGGAATCTTGGTAGGCGTGGACAAACAGTTAAGGTAATTTCTCTGGAAGGGTTAATACCAGATGTAGCTGATATGCGGACAGTTATTATTGTGGGTTCTACGCAGACTAGAATTATTAAACGTGGTGATGGGAGTATTTCGGTTTATACGCCTCGTCGGTATAGTTAAGTTTTTAAACGCAGAGTGACGCTGAGTTAGCGCGGAGGAACGCAGAATATTTCTAGGGAGGTAGAAATGGCTAAAAGATGATGTACTAAAATGTTTCAGAATCAGTAGTTATATCTGTATGAATAGTAAGCAGTTATTGGGTGTACTTTTTGGCTGCTCACTATTGCTTAGTTCTTTATCACTGACTGCTGTTGCACAAGTTAATCCGGCAAAAGTTCCTGTACCCGCAAACAGGACAAATAACTCTCAATCTAAAACAGTAGTGGCACGTATCTGGCAAGGTAAAACACCCAATGCCAAAGCCGCAGAATATTATGATTATTTGCTAAAAGCTGGAATCACAAAAATTAAGTCGATTCCTGGTAATTTAGGTGTGCAAGTGTTCCGCCGTAACGTTGGCGAAGTTACAGAGTTTACTGTTATTTCTTATTGGCGATCGCGGGATGCAATTCGGGCTTTTGCTGGTAATGATATTGAAAAGGTCAGTCCTCTGCCTAGAGATAATGAATATTTAATTGAGCCAGAGGCCAAGGTTAAACATTTTGACGTTCTGCTTGATGAGCGACAAAATAATTTGTAAATAATGAAATCAGAATATATTGCTATATCTTTGGAGATAATCGCAGAATTTCTCAATGATTTATTTAGTGTAGAACGCTTTCCTCTAAATGAGAGAGGAGGTATATATTTAGCGTCATCTCGTCCTATAAAACGTATAGGATTAGCTCTCAAACCTGGAGAGAAATTTCAAGAATGGATGACGGCTGAAAGTGTAGATGCGCTTTTTTTACACCGACCGTGGAAACTAGAAATAGAACATATTAAAGATAATATGGGCGTAATTTCTTATCATCTCCCTTTTGATGAATATTTAACAATAGGTTTTAATATTCGCTTGGCTCAGGTGTTAAATATTTCTAAATTAGAAATATTAGGAGAAAAGGAAAATAGACCAATTGGAATGTTAGGAGAAATTTCTAGCCAAAGCTTTGGTAATTTATGCGATCGCATATCAAAAATTTTTGGCGGCTATGAAAAAGTCAGTCAACCTATAAATACTGAAATCACACGAATTGCTGTTGTGGGTGCAATGACAGATTTATTAGTACGTGAAGCAGCAGCGCGTGGTGCAGATGTTTACATCACAGGACAGTTGCGACAGCCAGCAGCAGAGGCACTCCGAGAAACTAAAATAGGAGCATTAGCAGTTGGTCATTATCGTAGCGAAGTCTGGGGTTTACGTGCTTTGGCGAGGATACTGCAAGAACGCTGGCCGAGTTTGGAAGTAGTTATTAAGTAGGGGCTAGAGGCTAGAGAAGAAAGTTTTTCCCGCGATTGACTTGAAAGTGCTAAGTGTAAAGTAAAAATACTAGCCTCTCATCCCTAGCCCCTAAGCCCTAGCCTCTAACCTCTTTGATAGGATGGAATAAAGGTTTGTGCCATAATAAAGAGTTATTTTTTGACATGACTATTGTTCAAGTTGCGTCTTCCCTAGTTGCGATCGCCGGACAAACACGCCAAGCTGCAAGTAAGCTGGCGATTCTGTCAACCGAAGCAAAAAATCAAGCTATCGAAGCGATCGCCCAAGCATTAGAATCAGCAACAGAAGAAATATTGCAGGCGAATGTGGCTGACTGTGAAGCAGCAGCAGCCCAAGGAATTGCCAAACCTCTATATAAACGGTTGCAGTTAGATGAACATAAATTAAGAGATGCGATCGCTGGTGTCCGAGATGTTGGTAAACTAGCCGATCCTGTTGGCAAAGTGCAGATTCACCGCGAACTTGATACAGGCTTAGTCTTAAAACGCATTACTTGTCCTTTGGGTGTGTTGGGGATAATTTTTGAAGCGCGTCCAGAAGCAGCAATTCAAATTGTCTCTTTAGCTATTAAGTCGGGTAACGGTGTAATTCTCAAATGTGGTAGAGAAGCAGTGCGTTCTTGTGAAGCGATAGTCAAAGCAATTAAACAAGGATTATCGCAAACTGCTGTTAGTCCTGATGCAGTGCAGTTGCTAACAACAAGAGAAGAAACTGTAGAACTTTTGAAATTAGATAAATACGTAGATTTAATTATTCCTAGAGGTTCTAATTCTTTTGTGCGGTTTGTGCAAGAAAATACCCGTATTCCTGTACTCGGTCATGCAGATGGTATTTGTCATGCTTATATAGATGAAGCCGCAAATATTACCAAAGCAGTCGAGATTACTGTTGATTCCAAAGTGCAGTATGCTGCTGCTTGTAATGCTATTGAAACTTTACTAGTTCATCAATCAATTGCTGGCGAATTTTTACCTAAGGTTGCAGCCGCTTTACAAGCCAGCCATGTGGAAATAAAAGGTGATGAACGCACCTTAGAAATATTACCTAATATTGCTGCTGCCAGCGAAACAGATTGGGAAACAGAATACAGCGATTTAATTGTGTCGATTAAGATTGTAGACTCATTAGAAGATGCGATCGCTCATATTAACCAATACGGTTCTCGCCACACCGACGTAATTATTACTGAAGATAATGCCACAGCTGAAACTTTCTTTGGCTTGGTAAACTCAGCCGGAGTCTTCCACAATTGTTCTACACGCTTTGCTGATGGCTTCCGCTACGGTTTTGGTGCAGAAGTCGGCATCAGTACCCAACAAATGCCTCCCCGTGGCCCCGTCGGCTTAGAAGGATTGATCACATACAAATATCAAATGACAGGTGATGGACACATTGTAGCTACTTACACCGGAGCAAATGCTAAGGCTTTTACCCATCAAGATTTATAAGCCATTTTTCAAGGTGCAATAATATCTCAAAGTCCTCCTGATTAAGGGGGATTTTGAGTGATCTACAATTTTTTGCTCTGAAGCAATTAGCTCATTTATGCCTCAATTCATAGATTAGAGCATAATATAACAAATCTTGCCTAAGATAGGTTTAGGTTGAGTTGCAAATATCTTATCGTAAAGAACTATACCAATTCAAAATGACGCTCGCAAGCTCGCTAACGCTGCACTAACGCAATTAAAAAATTTAGAGCAGCAAAGCTTTCAGGATTTACATTTATATTAGATTTTTCGTGAAATGGTATAAGCAAAAAATGAATTATAAGCGGAGCGAAACATTACCATTGAGTTTTACTCTAGTTAATTAATAATCGCCAGCATAATAATGGCATCTACAAATAAACGTTCTTTTGATTGGTTGTTACAACAGTTTCAACTCCAGCCAGGTAGACCCGCATTTTTTTCTGGAGTGCGTAGTCTTTTGATCTTAGGTGTTCCAATAGGGGTTGGTATTATTACTGGTCAGGCTGCTGCCAGCGCGATCTCTACTATGGCAGCTTGGTTTGTTGGGATGGTAAATGTTGACGGCACCTATCGCCAGCAGCTGATGGCGATGAGCGCAGCTACAATTGCAGTGACTACAGTATTTTTCATTGCCAGTCTAGCGAGCAGTTATCTTTGGTTAACCATCCTGACAACGTTTATTGTGATGTTTATCGCAGGTTTAGCAAGTCTGTATGGCAATGTAGCCTCATCTGTGAGCTTAGTCACTTCCATTATGTTTGTCATTGCACTGGCTAAATTTGCTACATTTACCAATTTTTCTACTCTTATTCAACACTGTGTGCTGTGTCTAACAGGTGGAACATGGACAATCTTAGTGTCATTAATACTTTGGGCAGTGCGCCCGAATGACCCAGCAATACAAACCGTTGCTAATTGTTATCTGTCGTTAAGCAAATTTGTAGATTTAGCCAGCCAAAGAGTATTAAATCCCCAAAATCGACAAGAGTGGGCAGAACGATTTTTGCCATCTCAGGATGCAGTAATTGCGAGTTTGATATCTGCTCGCAGTGTCTGGGCTGCTAAGTGGACTGTGCAGAAAGGTGCTAACCAACGGGGAAATAACTTATTAATTTTGATTGAGAATGCTAATCAAATTCTGAATTCTATAGTTGCAGTCAGCGAAATGTTAGCGATCGCATCTGAAAATCAATTATCTTTTCAGTTACATAGAGAAATTCAGCAAGTAATAGAACAGTTGGCAATTGCTCTTTTCATGTTGTCAAAAGCAATTGTTAAAGAGAAAAGCACAGTTCATCTTGGGGATTTAGATCGCACAGTTGAAGCACTCCAACACCAGTGGCAAGTTTTACGTTCTCATGTCCTTAAAACAACCAACCCACAAGCAGATGAGTATGGCGATTTAGTCAATTTGAGGAAGATTACTACTAGTCTGATAAATCTGGCACAGCAAATTCATACTAATGCAGACATTATTGCAGATTTAAAACAAGGAAAACAGCGTCGCATTCTTCAGGAAGATATTTTCTCTCTACCTCAATCAAAACCTTCGGCAATTATTGATACATTGCGAAATAACTTCACTTTTAATTCAGTCATCTTTCGCCATGCGTTGCGCCTAGCACTAATTACAACATTTGCGGAATTTATCGCCTCAGTATTGCAACTACCCAGAGGTTACTGGATTACATTAACAGCCTTAGTTGCACTCAAACCTAACTTTGGCGGCACGTTCCAAACAACAGTTCAAAGAGTTATCGGGACTATTTTAGGTGGAATTATTGGGATTATTCTCATTTTACTAGTGAATAATCAAACTGCGATCGCACTGTGTTTACTACTTTTAGTCTTCATTGCTATGTCAGTGCGAGCTTTAAGCTACAGCCTATTTACTATATTGCTCACTCCCGCCATTATCTTACTACTCAACTTGATTAGTACAAGTGGCTGGCAGGTAGGAGTGCTGCGTATTGTTGATAGCTTGGTTGGGGGTGGACTAGCACTGGTTGGCAGCTATTTACTTTTCCCGCGTTGGGAACGACAGCAACTTCCAGCACAATTAGAAAAGACAATTCGAGCCAATCTCAGCTACTTTCAACAGGTAATCACAAACTACCTCCACCCACAACCAAATTTGTTTGCCTCTATCAATACGCTACGCCATCAAGCAGCACTAGAGAACTCTAACGCTAGTGCCGCCGCTCAACGCTTGTTTAGCGAACCTCGTCACGTGCAAGGAGAAATTGAACCTGTAATGACGTTAATACTTTACATTCGTAGTTTGTTTAGTTCGGTAACAACACTGGCAGAACATCTGTCAGAATTTAGTGGCGAGTATCAATTTATCCAACTCCAGCAACTGACAGATACCATTGTTCAAGTGTTGGAAAACTTAGCAGATGCTCTTCAACAAGGACACTCACCCCAACCTTTACCAGCACTGGATAGCTATCTTGAAGTCATTCTCAACCAAATTGAACAGTTACATACTGCTCGTTTATCAGAAATTGCTACAAATTCTCACACTTTAACGCCCACATTACAAGCCGTCCGAGAACAAACTCTTTTATCTACAGAACTAGAGCGAATTGTGAATGAAATTAAAGTTATCCACTGTGTAATTGGGCGTATACAAGGATAGCAGACAGCAATAAATTCAGCGTCCCTGTATAAAGGTTTGTAACAGTTTTCACATTTTTGCGAAAAATTTTAGTTTGAAGAAGAAGCCTTATTATATTAATTGCTTAATAATAGCAGTCAAGTAACTTGTGATTGCCCATTTTTCCTAACTCATTTACGAATGAGCAAAGCGGGAGCTTTATTTACCTTTTACCAGTTTACTGAGTTAGGTACAAAATCCGAGTAGCCGTGCGGAATATGTTTTAAATTTGGTGTAGCAATAAGTGTAGATAAAACTTTTGTTTCCTAATTTTCTACATTTTCGTAATATCCACATCCTAATTTGATTGTTGACGTGGATACCAAAAAACAACAAAGTTGTGGAACTTAAAGTGTTAATTTGCTTTAATACATAAATATCTGTATGACGAATAAGATTTCAAACGAATGGGCTATAGAACAACATAACCTTCAAGCAAAATGGCAATCGTCACAACACAATCTGCATATAAGTAAATTGTTGCCAGAACGTGCGGCATATGCAGTTTTATGGGTAAGGGCAGATCAACAAATCCTCTATGCTAATGATACTGCGTGTAAATTTTTGGGCTACTCTCATCAGGAAATAGCTTCTCTGACTCTGCAAGACCTCAAATTACAAAGCTTGGTAGAAGTTTGGTCAAAGTATTGGACAAAGCTCCAACAGCAAGGTTCTTTATATTTTGAAGGTTCATATCAAACTCAGACAGGCCAAAATTGTTCACTGGAAATCACTATTACCTATATGGGGCATCAAGGTGCTGAATGTTGCTCTATTTCACTTCATGAGAGCTACCAAACTCAGCCAGATATGGCTAATAGCAATTTTGCATACCCTGTAGAACATTTATCCTTAGAACCGAAAACTACACAACATCCAACCACGACATTACCACTCTGGGTTGACACAGCGAATCTAGCAGATATGAAATCAAGATTCTCTAACCACCCTCAGTTGAGTGCTGTCTTTGATTTTATTGAGGCTAATTATCATCAACCAATTACCCTGTGTGATGTAGCCCAGTCAGTTGGCTATTCAGCAGCTTACCTCACTGATTTAGTGCGGCGTTGCACAGGTAAACCTGTGAATCATTGGATTGTTGAACGTCGGATGCTAGCAGCACGTACCTTACTTTTAGAGACAGACCATTCCATAAATCAAATTGCTGAGGCTGTTGGCTATCAGTATGAAGGCCACTTCTTCCGCCAGTTTCGTCAATATCATAAAACTACTCCGCAAGTGTGGAGAAAAGAGCAGCGTCAGAAAACGCAACTTCCTCAAAACTTTGTCTACAAAATCATTGAAGAGATGAAACTGTATAAATGAGTCTCTTTGCTCATATGTAAAAAAGCATTGTTAATGCCTCGAATATCCTCTTTGCACAATATCAAATAGGATTTGCTCAATCACATCTATATACATCTACGGGAATTATTTTTTAAAACTGGAGGACTTAATTCATGATTACCATCCCATCCAAATCAACAGTCAAGCACTCTGATATAGCAGAAATTGTCGGTAAAGCTAGATTTTTATCTGAACGTTTAAATCAGCCATCTTTTCCAGAGCCAAGCACTAAACTCAACGAAGCAGAAACAAACACACGTCTGGCTCGTTGGTGCCAAGTTGCCGCCCAAGGTAACTGGCAACAATTTCAAAAACGCCTAGAGTGGGATGAATGGGATTCTGAGAGTGTCAATTATATCCTAGGAACAGAATCAATATTTGATAGTCAAACTTTGCCAGAATGGGCAAATACTCTGAGTGAGATTATTCAAACAGTCTTGGAATTTAACGGACAACTTATATATCCAACTCCGATAAATCCAGATCATCCTTATCCTTTTGAAGATGTATTACTACCTTTATGTGGTGTAGCAAGACAGAAATTGCTCCGGCGTTTAGGCTCTGATTCATTACCACTGCATTCACTCACAGAATCAGCTTACCTAAGCTTAGAGCAATCTTTACTGCAAAGATTAGCTAATATAACTGCCAAAACTCTAGATTTTGAATTTTCTCATTCTCGTCCTCTAGGTAAAAATTTACTAAATCTGATTATCAAAAGTAGCTCATCTATTAATAATACAGAACAGTACAAGGCTTTTGTAGAAAGATTACTAGCTGATGGGTTAATGGGATTGTTTAAAAAATATCCTGTATTAAGCAGATTTGTAGTAACGACCATTGAATTTTGGGTGGAAACAACAGCAAAATTTATAGAAAGGTTAAATGAAGATTTTTTCAACATAAAACAGTTATTTGGCGAAAATAGTAATATTGGTAAAGTTATAGAGCTTCAATCTGGTTTGTCTGATTTGCATAATCAGAATCAATCAGTTATTTCTTTAACTTTTGCATCTGGATTAAAACTAATCTACAAGCCCAAAAATCTAGATTTAGAAGTTACATACTGTCAGTTTTTAGAGTGGTGCAATCAAAACCTAGAACTTAGCAAATCTCTAGGGCTGGAAGCATCTGAATTAAACTTTAAAATACTGAAAATTTTGAGTCGTCAGACCTACGGTTGGGTGGAATATGTAGAACAACAACCTTGCGAAGATGAAGCGGCTGCAAAACGTTTTTACATCAGAGCGGGGATGTTGCTCTGCCTCTTATATTTATTAGGGGCTAGCGATTGTCATTATGAAAATTTAATCGCTTGCGGTGAACATTTGGTGTTGATTGATATGGAAACAGTCTTGCACCACCAAGCAAAAGCGATGGAAGAATTGTTAGAACAAACAGCAGCTTCTGTAGCCACAGACCAACTTTCAGATTCAGTCTTGACTACAGGGATGTTGCCAATGTGGGATTTTAGCGCCGATCATTCTGTGGCTTTTGACTTGAGCGGTTTAGGTAGTGTTGAAAGTCAACCAGCACCTATCCCTATGCCCGTATGGAAGTTTATCAATACGGATGATATGCAGCAAGGGTTTGAGAACATGAACCGACCTTTGCAAAAAAACATCCCTATGTTGTATGGAGCTTTATTATCACCGAACGATTATATAGATGAATTAGTCACTGGATTTGAGCAAATGTATCGTTTTCTGGTGAGTCATAGAGAAGCTCTGTTAGAGTCTGATAGTGTCCTCGCGGCCTTTCGTTCTCAGCAGGTAAGATTTATTTTCCGTCCCACGAGGATTTACGGCAGGATATTGAACAATGCTTTATCTCCACAATTCCTCAGCGATGGACGCGATTGGAGTATAGAGGCTGACTTTCTGAGTAGAGCTTTTCTATTCCCTCAGAAAAAGCCTTTAGCATGGCAGATTTTGGCGGCTGAACTGAGGGCAGTAGAACAGTTAGATGTTCCCTACTTTAACGCTACAACTGGTAGTGATACTCTAGCTTTAAATGAAGCACAAAAGATTGTTGAGTACTTTCAACAGCCTAGCTTAAACGATGTTTTAACTCGATTGCAAAAATTCAGCGAAGCAAATTTGGCTGTGCAGGTAGGGATTATTCAGTTGGCTTTCTATGCCAGAGTTGCAAAAAATATGCAAACTGAAACGGTTGATTCTAGAGAAACTGCACAAGATATATCTGCATTGACATCCGAACAGTTGGTGCAAGAAGCGCAGGAAATTGCTAAGGCGATCGCCAAACGTGCGATCGCTGGTACTGATGGTAGTCTCACTTGGATTGGGTTAAACTTTGACCTGGCTACAGAACGTTATCAACTTCAACCTTTAGGTGATAACTTATATGATGGCAATTGCGGAATTGCTTTATTCTTTGCCGCTTTAGCTCGTTGTACTGGTAATACCGAGTTTCGTGACTTAGCTTTAAAAAGCATCCAACTAGTACAAAAGTCATTGCTAGTAGATCATTCCCAAGCCGAGAATATGGGTATTGGTGGTGCTACAGGGTTGCCTTCCATCATTTACTCTCTGGTCAAAATTAGCCAATTCTTAGAATTACCCCAGCTACAAGAGGAGGTGCGGCAACTTGTTAAATTGCTCACACCCGCCGCGATCGCTAAAGATACCAAATTTGATATTGTTGGTGGTGCAGCCGGAGCGATTTTATCTCTATTGGCTCTGTATGAAACAACATCAGATACATTAACCTTACAGCGAGCAATGGAGTGTGGCGAGCATTTGCTCAATTATTGTCAATCTGCCTACGTGTTACAAGACACAGCTAATAAACCTTTAACTGGTTACTCTCATGGTGCGGCTGGCATTGCCTATGCACTGTTGCGGCTTTATGCTGTGACTGATAATCGCACCTATTTAGAAGCAGCGCGTCAAGCGATCGCTTACGAAAATAGTTTTTTCCATCCTAATGCTGGAAACTGGCAAGAAATTACCCCGATTAATAATCCATCAGCCCCCCCAGTTTTTTGGTCAACTTGGTGTCATGGCGCTCCTGGTATCGCTTTGGGAAGATTAGGAGGCTTGTCAATTGAGCAGACAGAAGAAATTCTCTCTGATATCGAAGTTGCATTACAAACTACTCATAAGACAGGTTTGCAAAGTATAGACCAAATCTGCTGTGGCAACTTAGGTCGTAGTGAAGTTTTCTTAGTAGCAGCCCAAAAGCTTTCTCATACAAAGTGGTATGAATATGCGCTAGAACTTGCAACTATGTCAGTACAGCAAGCAAATAAAACAGGTAACTATCAGTTTTTTGGCAATTTACCTAACTCTGTATTTCATCCTTGCTTCTTTCAAGGCGCGGCTGGTATTGGTTATCAACTGTTGCGGTTAGCTTATCCAGAAATTCTGCCTTCTGTGTTGTTGTGGCAATAAAAAGGGTTGCTGGGGAACCGAAGGCTGCTCAAACATTAAGATTTCGCAATAATTCGGAAAATGGGAGTTTGTGGTTGGTTTAAAGATATAGGTGTTGCTGTTGCTGACACACTTTGATGAAGTCCCTTGGGAACTAAATATGGTTCATTCTAGTCTGACACTTGTTAAAAACAAAAACACTGCTATCAAATACAAATACAAACTCCCAACCCAAGTTGAATTCGTCACTCTAGAAAGTGCGATCGCTCAATTAGAATCAGAGGTAGATGCATTGGAAAAATATGCACAAGATTTATTAGTGCAAAAGCAACAAGAACATACTTCTCAAGAAAAAGTCATACAAGGAATTCAAGAATTAGAAACTCTAGCACATAAAATTAACGCTCTGGCTATACAGATAGAAGCAGAAATGTTGAATTTTACAAAGGTTGCTGTTGAGGTTAATCGCTGTTACCACATCCTTCAGCAACACTCCAACGCTCAAGACATAGAATGGAACGAATCTACATTACGTCACCCTCGACCTTTAAATATTTGGGAAGTGCATAATTCATCCATTCCTATCGTAATTAAACGCGGCACAAAGTTTATTCTTACAGCTAAAGTCGTTAACTTGTTCCCTTCCGAACAGGCAGTTGATGCCAAAACCAAAGCAATAATAGCGCAAAAGCGACGCAATTCCTTAGAAAATTGGCTAGCAAAACAACATACTCTAAAACACAAATGAAGTATCTAAAAAATTGGGATTTAATAGCTAAAAATATGGAATTGTCTAGTTTAATTTGTTTACATACTATTATTAATATAGCAATCCTATTTGATTTATAAAATGCTCAGAGAGTTGGGTAATAAAGAGTAGACTTATTTATATATCATTTAGTAAAACTATTGTCGGATGAGCTTCAGAATTAGCAAATCTGTAAACCCATCATAATTTTTATTTGCTACAGGTAATTTTGATTTCTAATCCAAAAAATATGACTATTATAAATAGCATTAGTGAAGTAGAAGCATCTTTTGATAGATTATATTATCAACTTAGTGAAACTGCTTTCAAAAACTATAAATTAGGTTCTATAAAACCTAGTGCTATGACACACCGAGATGGCGATAAAGTTAACCAACTAATCAGCTATGAATTATTTAATATAATTGACAAGCGTTTCTCAGTTAAAGAAAAATTCCTGCTAAATCGGATTAATCAAGCTCGCTCTCAAGCTTTAAATGTTGCTCGTCAAGGCGACATTGCTACCGCCGAGCAATTGATGGAAAAAGTACGCACCACTTGGGATATTAATCAGGTATCTGCTGAAGTTAATTTGTTATATAAATCCTTCCAAGCAGCAGCCGAAGCCTACCTTGATTATCGGCGTAGTGATTTTGCTCAAGCTTGGTCACATATTACAGAAGCCATTATTACAGATGCAGTGTTAGAAACAGAATATGGCTATCAAGTTCTATTTGCACACCGTCTTCACCTTGTACAAAATTTAGTCCGTTCTGAAGCTAGGGGTGGAAGAATTAAAGAAGCGGTTAAACTAGGTAGCCAACTGTTAGCCTATTTAGAAGGTAAATCAGAAAACTTACCCTTCCCAGTCTCTTGGGATGTTCACCTCATAGCGAATTTACCGCCAGAAGTTATTTCTATTACCTTTAATTTAGTAACTAATGAAATTGCTCTAATTTTAGCAGGTAAAAACCTTCAAGAGGGGCAAGAATTATGGAAAATCATTGCCGAATACATCAACTTAGAATTTGATGATGCGATAGAAACCTATCCTCCAGCTTATTACTGGTTACGCATGAAGCAAGCATTATTCAATAGTAATCTTGCCAACGGGATAGAATTAATATCTCAATTTCTAGCAGCAGGCCGTAGTCAAGTGCCTTTGCTGTGGTATACCACAGTTATTGATTTAGTGAAAATATGTAATCAACTTCATTTGCCCAATGCTGCCATAATTAAGCAAGAAATTGCTAATGATGTTGTTCACTGGGAAGACTTTCCAAAACAGTTTTTATCTTTATTGAATAATTAGTTTTAGTTGATTGGGTGTAACGTAGTGGAAACCAACATAATTGTTGGGTTACGCTGCGCTCCACCCAACCTACAGACTTTATTTTTTTCTTGGCTTAACACAGCTAGCAAGATATTAATACATCATCTTTAATTAGATTAAAGGCGCAAATTTAAAAATAAATTTGTCGCCTTATTTTTATTGAAATCGAAAGCCTTTAATTACTACATAGCCAATTAAAAATTAGATTAATCTCTAACTAAACTTTTTTTGTCACTAACCTAAAAAATTGGGATTTATTAACTAAAAATATGTGATTGTGACTACAAAAAAAATTGAATACTATAAGATTATTCGGAAAGCAAAACAGGGAAAAAGGAATAAAGCGACTACATCCTCATCCCCTATGCTGCCTGACTAAACTCTAATCATCACAAAGGACACTCTATCATGAACAAGCAAAATCTGCAAAACTTCTACACCTTGATTCAAAATAGCCAAGAACTGCAAGCACAACTAGGTGCTGTGGATAGCCCAGAGAACTTTGCAGAAACCGCAGTACGTCTAGGCGCAGAAAATGGCTACTCTTTCTCAACAGATGATGTCAATACTTTCATCAACGAGCAACGTTCTAGAGTGAATACAGAACTCAGCGAAGCCGATTTAGAAGCCGTAGCTGGTGGTAAAGGTCGTAGCTGTCCTTCTGACACCAGATTTACATTCTGTGTATTGATCAGCAGCTGCTGGGGTAGTGCTTGCTAGTACCTGTCTCATAGCCAGAGTTAATGAACTAACTAACAAGAGTTAAAAGTTGAAAGCCTCAACATTCTTGAACTTTCAACTTTCCGTTTCTACTGAATGAGAACTGCTGGGAGGATTATCCTCCTGGCTATTCATCATTATTTTGTGCAGATATGGCAGTTTTATTTAATTTATAAACACTCGTAGCGGTAGGGAGTGGGGAGTAAATTAGATTTTAGCTTAATTATTATATTGATATCTTTATTTTTGACGATACGGTGGAGCATGAAGCCTGGAATCGCAGTGATAGTCCAAGAATTATATTATTGATTGATTTTGCAAAAGCTAACTATCCAAATATTGCTCAAATAGAGGCTTTATCACAAGTAACGGCGGTGTGAAAGGAAAGTGTATGCTCACTGAAATTGAATTGCTAACAAACGCAGAAACAAAAGAAGTTTATCAGACAGTACACGAACTAAAAGAAAAGTGGATTCAAAGACATCCTCTATTACCTTTCTATACATTGGGATTGGCTAGTTATATTGATGTACCGCAAGACAAACAGGGGTACTACAAAGAAGTAAAACACCATAACTCTATTTTGCGCGATCGCTTCGGCTGGTTATACGATCGCTTGGCAGAAATCCTGGCAGAATATTTGCAAGCACCCATCACATATCCAGACAATTTAGCTTTACCAGGATTCCATATTTTCTTATCGCACCCAGCATTTACTCATCCTGTAGGCTCAATTCATTTTGATAAGTCCTATATGTTTCACTGGCAACCTTCACCAGAAGTAGATTTTAACCATCCTATTTCTTTCACCCTCACAATTAACTTGCCAGAACATGGGGGAGGGCTAAATGTTTGGGATGTGCAGTATGAAGAAGCCAAGAAACTGAGCAATTTAGAACTAGAAAAATTAGCCAGTCAGCGCGACAAAACTTTTTATCCCTATCAAGTAGGTAATTTAGTAATGCATTCTGGTTATGCAGTGCATCAAATTGCTCCAGCCACAAAATTACAACCAAACGACGAAAGAATTACGCTTCAAGGTCACGGGATCAAATATCAAAACTGTTGGCAAATTCACTGGTAAAAGGTGACATATGTATCAATTAAATCTCCTAAATAACTCTACCGCAAATGAATATGAATGGATGACTTTCCCCAGTTATCAATATTTACTGCACAAGCTAGATACTGACGATAGGATTGTGGCAATTGGGGCTACTAAAAATCAACAACCAATTGGTTTAGTTCTGGCACAAATTGTTCAAGACCGCATCGCTATTATATTTTCTATATTCGTTGCTATGGAAAACAGGGGTAAGGGCGTTGGTACTGCCTTACTCAGCCGTGTAGAAACAGAATTACAATCAAGAGGCTGTAAGATAATTCAGCTAAGTTACACCACAGGAAAGCCGACAACTAGGGCTTTAGAACATCTGTTAGAAAAGCGCAACTGGACACCACCCCAAACCCGCACATTGGTTTGCAGAGGCGAAGCCGATAAAGTCATGGAAGCTAATTGGCTCAAAAGATACAGTCGCCTTCCTAGCTCCTATAGTATCTTCCCTTGGCAAGAAATCACTCCACAAGAACGGCAGGCTATTCTACAGCAACAGCAAACCCAGCCTTGGATTCCTGAAGACTTGGTTCCTTTTAATTATGAAGACAATTTAGAACCATTGAATAGTTTAGGTTTGCGTTATGAAGGGCAAGTAGTAGGGTGGGTAATTAACCATCGGATTGCTCCCGATACCATACGCTACACCTGTAGTTTTGTCAGAGAAGATTTGCAGAAAATGGGGCGGATTATTAGCCTCTATGCTGAAGCTTGTGAACGTCAACTGAAAGCAAATATTCCTCACGGAATTTGGACTGTACCATCTTTTCATAAATCTATGGTGGCATTTGTCAGAAATCGTTGGTCGCCTTACTTGAATTCGATTGACGAAAGCAGAGGTACTTTGAAATTAATTTAAACAGGCAATGATGTAGTCAGGCAATAGGCAATAGGCAACAGTAAAGAAGATAGGTAACAATATACTGATTTTTGAAAAAAATCAAATATAAGCATCCTCGCCAGCAAAATATAGAAGAAACACTATTCTTATCTTATTGCCCTATTCCCTATTGCCTGTTCCCTATTGCCTGTTTCCTATTTGAGAGTCTTTTCCCGTAAGTCATAAGTTACGAATTGATTTTGTCTATAAGTTTTATAAAGTTGAATATAAATGTTAGCTCAAAAGCGCAATCTATTTAGAAAAGAATCACTGGAGCGTTTGTCTTCACCTGAAAGATTAGATCAGCTGATACAAGTGGTCAGCCCTCAAAGCTGGCTACCCCTGACATCTTTAGGGTTATTGGTATCAGCTACTTTCATTTGGGGTATTTTTGGCCGCATTCCTATCACTATTGAAGGTCAAGGAGTACTGGTTTATCCCAGTAAAGTAATTGCACTGCAATCAGAAACTTCTGGACAATTAATGCAATTGAATTTCAAAGTAGGAGATAAGGTTAAAAAAGGAGATATCTTAGCAATTATTGACCAATCTAAAATGCAAAAGCAATTGCAACAACAGCAATATAAACTAGCTTCGTTAATGAGCCAAGATAAAGCTGTTAGTTCATTGCAAGGCAAAGAAAATATCCAAACAAAACAAACTATTGAGCAACAACGTCAAAATGCCCAACAACAAATTCGAGAGTTGCAAACACTAACTCCGATTTTAAGGACGAAAAGCCAACAATCTATTGCCAAACAACGTCGCCAACTCCAGCAAAGAATCAAAGAGTTGGAAGCTTTAGTTCCCATCCTGCAAAAAACAAATCGTGAATCCCTCCTCCAGCAGCGTCAAGCTTTTCAGCAGCGAATTCAAGCGGCGAAAGCACAACTACCACTGCTAAATAAAAGAGTCGAGAGTCGGCGATCGCTTTTAGAACAGAAAGTGATTTCAGATGATACATTTGTACAAGCTCAAGAAGAATACTTGCGAAAAGTAGAAGATATAGCGCAACTAGAAACTCAGTTCAAAGAACTGGAAGTCAGAGAAAATGATAGTCAAGAAAAATATATTAACAACCTAAATGAAATTGCGAGTATCCGCTCCGAACTGCAAAAGCTGGAAGTTGATGAAACTAATACAGAACAATCTTATCTCAATAACTTAAATCAAATTGCTAAACTACAGGCTGATTTAAAAACATTGGATAGTCAAGAATCCAATCTGGCTAAACAAAACCTCCAAGAAGCCACCTTACGCACCAAAGAAATTCAAGAAGTTAAAAGTAATATTTCCCAATTAGAACTAGAACTGCAAAAAAATAGCCAAATTATTAGCCAAGTTTCTGGACGAATTTTGGAAATCACGGTTAACCCTGGTGAAGTTATATCTGCGGGAACTCGTTTAGCCAGCATAGACGCGGAAAACCCTAATAGCCAACTGGTGGGTATCACCTATTTTCCCATCGCCGATGGGAAGAAAATTCAACCAGGAATGCAGATGCAAATTACACCCCAAACTGTGAAGCGAGAACGCTTTGGCGGTATTGTTGGGAATGTGGCGAATGTCTCCGCATTTCCGATTACTCAAGAAGCAGTCGCCAAAGAGGTGGGGAATCCGGAATTAGCAGCAGGATTGGTATCCAACAAGCAAGATGGTGTACTGCAAGTATTGGGCAATCTAGAATTAGATCCCAAAACTGCCAGTGGCTACAAATGGTCTTCTTCAGCTGGCCCCCAACTCAAAATTTCTTCTGGAACTACTACAGTGGTACGTGTAACGGTAGAAGAACGAGCGCCCATTACCTTTATTTTCCCAATTTTGAGGTCTGTGAGTGGCATTTATTAAGACTCCTTTAGTGATATATCTGCAACAACTCCTGTTAGGTAGAGGTAAACGTGTCAGAACACCGACGTTGCTGCAAATGGAAGCCGTTGAATGTGGTGCTGCGGCTGTCGGAATTATTTTAAGTTATTACGGTCGGTATGTACCTTTGCCAGAACTACGTCGGGAGTGTGGCGTTTCTCGCAATGGTAGTAAAGCTTCTTACATGGTGAAAGCCGCTAAAAACTATGGTTTACAAGCTACAGGCTATAGAAAAGACCTAGACGAACTACAAAAGTTGCCGCCTCCATATATTGTGTTTTGGAACTTCAGCCACTATGTAGTTGTTGAGGGTTTTGGCGGTTCTCACGTATATATAAATGATCCTGCTTCCGGATCACGTACTATCTCTATCGAGGAATTTGATCAGGCATATACGGGAGTGGTGTTAGCGATGTCACCAGGCCCGGATTTTGTCAAAGGTGGAGATAAACCCAGCCCGATTCTATCGCTTTGGAAGCGGCTGCAAGGGTCGCTGGGTGCTTTATTTTATGCCATGATTGTGGGATTTTTCCTGACAATTATTGGGTTAATAATACCTGTATTCAGTCAAATTTTTGTAGATGATATTTTAATTCAAGAACGGCAGTTCTGGTTACGTCCTTTACTGCTGGCGATCGCAATTACTACGATCATTCAAGGATGGCTGACTTTACTGCGCTTGCGTTATCTGCGCCGTCTGAAAATTAAACTAGCAATTTCGATGTCTAGTGGTTTTCTCTGGCATATTCTGCGTTTACCTGTAAGTTTTTACTCTCAACGTTTTGCCGGAGAAATTAGCAATCGCATTAATCTTAACGATCAAGTCGCACAGGTGCTTTCTGGACAGTTGGCGACGACTTTAATTGATGCGATGATGGTATTTTTTTATGCTCTAGTCATGGTGCAATATGACTGGGTGCTAACGGTAATTGTAGTTAGCTTTGCGATCGTTAATATTTTCGTATTACAAAAAATTTCTCGTCAGCGCGTAGATGCAAATCAACGCTTGATCCAAGAATATGGTAAGGCTGCGGGTGCATCTATAGCAGGTCTGCAAAATATCGAAACTCTCAAAGCTTCTGGTTTAGAATCTGATTTTTTTGGTCGTTGGTCTGGTTACTACACCAAAGCTCTCAATTCTCAACAGGAATTAGGGGTGACTAACCAAATTTTTTTAGTATTACCCAAGTTACTATCTGGTCTTTCGGTGATGCTGTTGTTAGTCGTCGGCGGTTTCCGGGTGATGAATGGACATCTCAGCATTGGGATGTTGGTTGCTTTTCAAGGCTTGATGCAGAGTTTTCAGCAGCCAATCAATAATCTGCTCAATTTTGGTGCGACTCTGCAAGAACTAGAAGGTAATTTAATTCGCTTAGATGATGTTCTCAACAATCCTATAGATCCGCAATTAGCACACAAAGAAATCACTCAAGGAACTTTAACCACTACTGTACCTAAATTGCAGGGTTACGTTGAGTTACGAAATCTCACTTTTGGCTATAGTTCCGCCGACCCACCAGTGATTGCCAATTTTCATCTCTCAATTAAACCCGGACAGCGCATTGCTTTGGTAGGGGGTAGTGGTTCTGGTAAGTCTACAATTGCCAAATTAATTGCAGGAGTTTATCAACCTTGGGAAGGAGAGATTTATTTTGATGGTCAACCGCGCAGCCAAATTACCTATGAGTTAATGATTAACTCTGTCGGGATGGTAGAACAAGATATTCAATTGTTTAGCGGTACTGTCAGAGAAAATTTAACTCTCTGGGATGGGACAATTCCGGAAAAGAATTTAATTGCAGCTTGTGAAGATGCAGCGATCGCAGATGTGATATCCTCCCTACCTGGAGGATATGATGCCACACTCAGCGAAGGTGCTGCCAATTTAAGTCAAGGTCAAAGACAAAGGCTAGAAATTGCCCGCGCTTTGGTGAATAATCCCTCTGTACTGATTCTCGATGAAGCCACCAGTGCTTTAGATGTGGAAACAGAAAAAATCATTGATGAAAATCTCCGGCGGCGTGGATGCACTTGTATTATTGTTGCCCATCGCTTAAGTACAATCCGCGACTGTGATGAAATTATTGTTTTACAACGCGGCAAGGTAGTACAACGAGGCAGACACCAAGAATTGTGGCATCAGGAAGGGGTGTATTCACAATTACTCCGCACCGAAGGCGAAGCTTTATAAAAAAAATTTTTTACTAATTATCAATTATTAAAATGGCTATATCTGGACAAATTTACATCGTCAACGGCAATGAACCGATGCTGCTGAACGATCCGGAAAAATTATGGGTAGTTCAGTCTGGAGCGATCGCATTGTTTGTGGTCACCGTGAAAAATGGCGAGGTTGCAGGAACTCGTCGTTATCTAGGCAGTGTTGAAAAAGAGGGTGCCTTGTTTGGAACTGCACCTCAAACCGAGCGGCAAATTTTGGCAGTCCCGATTGGTGAAACTAAATTGCTGCAAGTAGACCAAGAACGTTTCGCCCAATTGATTGCCGATGCAGATATGCGAGCAATTGCCTGGGTAGAAAATTGGGTGACGCAATTAGGTAATATAGTTGCTCAAGTGCCTATGCCCAAAATCCACAGGGTATTGGTAGGCAAAGAAACAATTACCCTCACGCATGGTGAAAATTGCCAACCTCAAGCAGGGATGATCCGTTGGGTAAAACTGCAACAAGGAACGGCACACTTTTTAGGCATGGCAGAATTACCTGTGACCACAACTACAGGTATTTTTCCTGTTTGTGATTGTATCTGGTTAGAATCGGCTGCTGAGGCAGAACTGGTAGTTTATCAAACGACTGACTTAGGTAATGCAGATATCTTACTAACAGGATTGTCCCAACTGCATACTCAAGTTCTGAACTGTATCGACCTTTTAGACCAACAAGCAGCGCAAACGGAGATTTTGCGATTGCGCGATCGCCAACAGCACAGTCACCAAACCACAGACAAAGCCTTACGGGAACTAGCCTCAACCTTGAATCCCCAAGTCCAGGACTTTGGGTTTGAAAGCACACCGTTATTAACGGCGGCTGGTGCTGTGGGTAGAGTTTTGGGAATCAAAATCCGCCCCCCGGTGAATTCACAGGCATATCAACGCTTTGTGGAACCATTAGAAGCGATCGCTAGAGCCTCACGCATACGTATACGTCGGGTGACTTTGACAGGTAAATGGTGGCAAAAAGATAGCGGCCCTTTAGTCGCCTACACCCAACAAGAAAATCAACCAGTAGCCCTGTTACCGCTTTCGCCCCATAGCTACCAACTGCTTGATCCTGTAGAGCGATGTCGTGTACCTGTGACACGACGCATTGCGGATACACTCGCTCCCATCGCTTACACAATTTATCGGTCTTTGCCCAATCACGCCCTGACAGCTTGGGAGTTACTGCAATTTGCTTTTAAAGGTCGTGCTAAAGATTTAACAGTTATCTTAGGGACTGGCGTTGGTGTGACACTTATAGGAATGCTCACCGCCTACTGCACAGGCATGATTATTGATAATGCCATACCTGACAGCAACAAAATATTATTAGTACAAATCGGTTTTGGGTTACTAATTGCTAGTCTTGGCACAGCTTTATTTCTTTTAGCTCAAGGTTTGGCTACACTGCGAATAGAAACGGCTGGCGACGATGCTACCCAAGCAGCCGTATGGGATCGGTTGTTAAATTTACCTTTATCCTTTTTTCGAGAATATACAATTGGCGATCTTCAGTCTCGTGTCTCATCAATTAGTACTATCCGCCGTCAACTGAGTGGTAGAACTCTGATTAATTTAATTAGCAGTTTGTTCGCCTTATTTTATTTAGGACAATTATTTTATTACAACTCCAAATTAGCTTTAGTTGCCGTTGCTGTCACCATAGTTATACTAATTGTCACCACTGTTGCTAGTTTAATTTTGCTGCGTAAGGTTCCTCGGTTGCTGGAATTACAAGGAAATATTCTGGGACAAACAGTACAACTAATTAATGGCATTTCTAAACTGCATATTGCTGGCGCTCAAGAGCGTGCTTTTGCAACTTGGATTCAAAACTACAATCGGCAAATCAAGCTAGAACTCAGCACTCAACAAGTGGAAGATACTGTAGCTATTTTTAATACAGTTATGCCCAACATCACTTCTGGCTTGATTTTTTGGTTTACCGCCGGACTGATGCAGCCGAACCCCAGTTCCGGCGAAATTGCCCTATCTTTAGGGACTTACTTAGCTTTCAATGCAGCTTTGAGTAACTTTCTCAAGGGTACAACAGACCTCAGTAGTACAGTTACAGAAGTTTTGCCTGTAATCCCCCAATGGAAACGTACCCAGCCAATTCTGGCTACAATTCCCGAAGTTGATGCGACTAAAAGCGATCCTGGGCAAATTAGGGGCGAAATTGTGATTGAACGTGTCAATTTCCGTTACCGTCAAGCTGGGCTGCTAACTTTAAATGATGTGAATATATCTGCTCAACCAGGTGAATTTATCGCCATTGTCGGCCCTTCTGGTAGTGGTAAATCAACTATTTTCCGCTTGCTACTAGGATTTGAATCTCCCACAGCAGGTAAAATTTACTACGATGGTCAAGACCTAGCACGATTAGATGTAGATGCAGTCCGTCGCCAGTTGGGTGTGGTCTTACAAAATGGTCAGTTAATCTCTACATCCATTTTTGAAAATATTGCTTGTGGTACTCCACTCACCTTAGATGAAGCCTGGGAAGCAGCCCGTCAGGCTGGTTTAGCAGATGATATCGCAGCCATGCCAATGCAAATGTACACTGTAATTAGCGAAGGTGCTAGTAATATTTCTGCGGGACAACGCCAGAGATTACTAATTGCCCGTGCTTTGGCATTAAAACCCAAAGTTCTGCTTTTTGATGAAGCTACCAGTGCTTTAGATAATAAAACCCAAGCTATTGTCAGCCAAAATCTAGAACAGTTACAAGTGACGCGGATTGCGATCGCTCACCGTCTAAGTACTATCCGCAAAGCTCACCGTATTTATGTACTCCAAGCCGGTCGGATTGTCCAACAAGGCAGCTTTGATGAACTAGTTACAGTTGAGGGATTATTTACTCAATTGATGGCTCGGCAAATGGCGTAGTTTCCTAGGCCTATTTGTATCAAACTTAAAGTGAAACGGTCTAAGTCATAGGTGAGGATAAACACTAATTACAGGAATTTCAATATAAAACTTGGTGCCTTGTTGAAGAGTAGAATCACACTCAAGTTTACCGTGATGCTTTTCGGTAATGATTTGATAGCTGATAGAAAGTCCTAAACCTGTTCCTTTGCCTATGGGTTTGGTCGTAAAAAAGGGATTAAAAATTAGCGATCGCACATCTTCTGGAATACCAATCCCATTATCTGCAATGGTAATTTGGACGTAATTGCTGTCTTTGAGTGCAGTAGAAATGCGAATAATTTGAGGATTAGACTCAATTGCTTGCCAAGTTTTTCCTGAATGCGATTCTTCAAGAGCATCAATCGCATTGGTTAACAGATTCATAAAAACTTGATTCATCTGTCCAGCATAACATTCTACTAGCGGCAGCTCGCTGTAATCTTTGATCACTTCAATCGCTGGACGATTTGCAGTTGCCTCAAGGCGGTGATGCAAAATCAACAGTGTATTATTTAGCCCTTCATGCAAATCGACCGCTTTTAATTCGGCTTCATCGAGTCGGGAAAAATTGCGTAAAGACAAAACAATTTCACGAATACGTTCTGCCCCAACTTGCATAGACTGTAATAGATTGCTCAGGTCTTGAGTCAAAAATTCAAGATCGATCTGTTTTATCTTGTTTTGGATAGCTAGTGGAGGATTCAACACATACTGTTGATAAGCCTCTACTAAGGACATTAAATCTTTTATGTAGGTGTTGATGTGAAACAGGTTGCCATAGATAAAGTTAACGGGATTATTGATTTCATGTGCCACACCTGCCACCATCTGTCCAAGTGCAGACATTTTCTCAGCTTGAATCATCTGAGTCTGAGTACGGTTTAGTTCTGCCAGAGTTTGATTAAGTTGGGTATTTTTGTAACTCAACTCTTGGGTGCGTTGTGCAACACGATCTTCTAATTCTGCATTGATGCCCTCTAAGGCGGTAAATGATATTTGCAGTTGGGCAGCCATTTGGTTAAAAGATTTTCCTAGTGCTTCTAGTTCTTGAATTCGACTAGTAATTACCTGTTGATTTAAGTTGCCATCTGCGATCGCTTTGGAGGCTTGGTTTAATGCTAATATCGGTTGCGTAATCCAGCCAGATGTGAGGATACCCAGCAAAGTAGCGATCGCTAATGCACTCAAGCACAGCAGTACGGTAATTTGAGTATTAGCATTAATTTGCGCCATAAAATCTGACTCTGGCATAGTAACAACAATTAGCCAATCAAGACCAAACTGATCACGCCACGGACTCACCTGCACGTACCTTCTCTGTCCGTTCATCAAAAAATCAAAATGTTGAGTAGACTGGATTTTTCCTGGAGCCTGAAATTTTTGTTGTAATTGGAGAGCAATTCCTCGCATCAATGGATCAGGGTGATCGTAAATGCTGTAACGTTCCAGTTGGTCGTTCTTTTTGAAGACTATAGCTTGATTGCTAGAACTAGCAATCAAACGTCCACTGCGTTCTAGGATAAAAACTTGACCGGAAGCACTGACTCGAATCTGTTGCAAAAATTCGGAAATGTGCGAAAGCAGCAAATCAATGCTCAATACACCTAAAAGCTTATGGTTTTGATCGTAAATTGGCGTATTCGCAGAAGCAGCTACATAATTATCAAATCCTTCTGCGGCGTAAATCCGGCTCCAAATTGGTTTACCTGCCTTGACTGTATCGACATACCAAGGATCAGCTATTGCTTCATAGTCTGTTTCATAGACAAGTTTCGTCTGATTTCCTTGATTATCGGTAGCATAACTCAAATCTTTCAGCTGGCCACCCCGATGCACAGAGATCACAATATCGTGACCTTTTAACCAACGCCCTGCTCCTACCCCAGCATTATCTTGCAAGTAGTAGCCAACAAAGCTAATTTGTGGGAAAGTTTGAGATTGCTTCCAGAAATAACGCCCAGCACTTTTAAGGTCTGTGAGGTTGAGCATTCCTCGTTCAATGGCATCTAAATTTAACTGATTGATCTGATGCGGCAATGCTAAATAAGTATCCAAATGCTGATCAACGCGGTCTGCAACTTCGCATTGCAATTGCTGGGCTAACTCATCAACAGCTTTTTGCCCATTCCGCAACGCCAGATATCCCGTTAACCCCACTGCTACAAATATTTGCAGCACAAACGGCACAATTAAAACAGCCTGTAAAGGGGTACGACGAATGAAATTGCGAATAATGGGGAAAGACATAGATGGCTGGCTCTTGTAAGTTAACAATGCCTGGGTATATCTTTATCATTCCCTTTAACACATTAAAACAAACTTAAATCGCCACACTAGCCTTTATAACGTTTCACTTTAAGTTTGATACAAATAGTCCGTAGGGGGCAGAGGATCAGGGGGAGGCAGCGCGGTGGACTGGTTATCCTGCATTCTATTTAATTCAATTGAAAAAGAAAGGAGCAGGTCTAGCAACACCATAACCTTGGGCATAATTGACCCCAAGGTTTTGAATTACTTCTAAAATAGCTTTATTTTCGACATACTCGGCAATGGTTTGAAGCCCCATTACTTGACCAACTTTATTGATTGCATCTACCATTGCTAAATCAATCGGTTCCTCTACAATATGTCTAACAAAACTACCATCAATTTTTAAATAATCAACTGGTAAATTTTTGAGATAAGCAAAAGAAGACATTCCACTGCCAAAATCATCTAAGGCAAAACAGCAACCAAATTCTTTTAGTGAGCGAATAAATACAGCAGCTTTACTCAAGTTTTTAATAGCGACAGTTTCAGTAATTTCAAAGCAGATTGCCTGAGGTGGTATCTGATATAATTCAAATTGGCTACACACAAAATCAATAAATTGATCATCATTAATACTTGCGCCAGAGAGGTTAATTGTATATAAACAGCCATGCGTGTTGTGATATGCCAGACAATTATTACATTGAGAATTTCCGCATTGTGCCAGATTAGTAAAAAACGTGTGAATCACCCAACGGTCAATAGTTTGCATCAGATTGTAGCGTTCTGCGGCTGGGATAAACGCCATTGGTGATATTAACTTACCCGTTTCATCTATCAGCCGTAAAAGAATTTCGTAATGCTTTGTTAATGATTTGGTGCGGTTTACAGGCACAATAGACTGATAATACAGCCGAAAACGATTGTCTTCTAATGCTTGAGTAATTCTTCCTACCCATTGCATTTCACCATGTTGTTTTGCTAACTCCAGATCATCAGCTTGATACATATGTACACGATTACGCCCTTGATTTTTCGCTACATAGCAAGCTGCATCGGCAGCACTTAAGGCAGTATTCATATTTTGAGTATATGCATTGATTTCAACTAAGCCGATGCTGGCACTCAAATTGAAAATTTTATCCTGTTTCCACACAAACCGAAATTTTTTGGCAACTTCACTTAGCTTATTAGCAATTAATACTGCTGTATCTAGAGAACAGTTATTAAATAAAATACCAAACTCATCTCCGCCTAAACGTGCAAAAGTGTCATAAGAACTTAGATGTTTTTGAAATAAACTAGCAACTTCACGCAATAGTTCATCACCAGCGACATAACCGCAAGTATCATTGATAATTTTGAATTGGTCTATATCTAAATAACACAATGCGTGTGTTTCCCCATCAGCCTGAGCGTTAGTTACAGCTTGGGCTAGGCGGCTTTCAAACTCGCGTCTGTTAAACAGCCCAGTTAAGCTATCGTGACTAGCCTGCCAAGATAATAGACGTGACATATTGCGGCTTTGGGTAACGTCGTGAAACACCAGCACTACACCAATAATTTGGCCGTCGCTGGTACGAATTGGTGCGGCAGAATCTTCAATAGATAGTTCTCTAGCATTGCGAGTAATTAAGACACTATGGTTGGCTAAACCATAAATCGCACCAGAATGTAAAACTTTTTCTACTGGGTTTTCTGCCGTTTCGCGGCTAATTTCATCAATAATCTGAAAGACTTGCGCCAAAGGCATACCTAAGGCTTCGCTGAGGTTCCAACCAGTCAGGTTTTCAGCAACCGGGTTAAGATATTGAATTAAACCATTGGCATCGGTTGTAATTACCCCATCCCCAATAGATTGCAAAGTAACTAAAGCTAGTTCTTTTTCTTGAAAAAGAGCTTTTTCTATGGCTTGGCGTTCGGCAATTTCACTTTGTAATTGTTCCAGAGTTCTTAATAACTCGTTAGTGCGTAAGGTAACTCTAAGTTCTAACTCTTCATTTGCTTTTTTGAGTGCGATTTGCGATCGCTGCCTCTGATGATCAATAATGTTAAGCGATCGGGCATTCCACCAGATCAGCACTGCAAAGACAATAATATTTAACACGCTTAAGGCACATAAACCAAATTCCGCAGTATAAATCTGCATTCGATAGCCAAATAAAACCAGCCAGCATATCACTGGCGGTAACAAAATTGCAGCTGGTAATAAATTTCTGGCCATCATTCCGCCGGCATTTTTATTAGTGACGACTATCATTAACCCTCGATTTGGACAGGCAAACAGAATTCCACAAATTAGTAAGAGAAATGCAATGGCTGTATGTATTGCAATTGATGTTAAAGAACCAAATTTATACAAATATGCATTGCCGTAAATGTAGCCTAAAAGACCCATCCCAGAGATAAAAGATGCGATGACTGCAAATATCTGAGCTACAAAATACTTGGGTTGAGTCAGACTCAACAGCAGTAAACTTGAGCCAAGCAACACAAAAATAAATGCGGTTTGAACTGCCATTCGACCAGGAGCAGTATCACCTAACGGGTCAATGCTAGTCTGAAAGAAAATTTGGTCAATGCCAAGGTTTAAGTTGAAAGCATACTGCATCAACGTTAACAGACCAATTACTAAAACTAAGGCAGCACAAACTTGAGCAGCACGGCGTGTTACACCAATTGTCGAATGCTCATGCCACAGCCATAAAGACATTCCTCCTAAAATTAAACATATAGCTGTGTTTGCTTTCATTGCCACCCATCCTGGCAAAATGCTTTTGAGAACTGTAATGTCTTTTATCCAACCCACAATTACAACACAGCCAATCAAGATTACTGCAATACTAATTTTTTGAGAAAATGACTGGCATAAAGTGTTCAAAGCAGAAGACTGAGCGCGAGACGGAGTATTAAAAATAGCCATAAGTTTTTATATTTGACTAGCAAATATCAACTATTATGTTACTTGCTAGTTATACCGAAAAGTACGGCTCTAAAGAAATAAAAATAATTAAGGCAAAACGACCTAGGTTCATACAGGTGATGAGCAAGGTAGGCGAAAAAAGCAGGATAAGGAACTTCCAACTAAAAAAATATCCAATCATGAGGGATAGCAGAGGGAGCAGGGGAGCAAGAGCGCAAAGGGGGAAAAAAATTCTTCGCAATATCTTTGATGGTTGATGGTTGAATAATTTAATTTCTGGAAGTCCCTCAGCAATAAAAAAATAAAGTCGTCTGAAGCAGAGGTACATAAAAATATTTAAGCCCCTCTCCGCACCGGAGAGGGGTTAGTTAGAGGTTCATAGAACTCACATTAATATTGATTTTTGACTCAAGAATTTTTGAAAATTAAGTGTTAGAGTTCGGGTGAACTTGCTAATGCTCATCAAGAGAATTTCAAATCATTTCTAACAATCCTTCTTGCCGTGAAATTACTGTTTGATAACCAATTTCACGTCGGGCTTTAGTATCATTTACTGTAACTTCATCAGCAATCATAGATAAAGCTGTTCTAGTAATTGGAGGTACACCTTTAAGCTTGAATACATTCCAGGCTTGTTCTAAACTCCATGCTAAGAACCAAATGAGCCAACGTGGTCGGCTGCGTGTACCTGGTTCAACTCCTTGAGTACGTGCTAATTCTGTAATAAAACTGCGGAACTCTACAGGTGAACCATCAGTAATAAAATAAATTTCTCCACCTTTACCTCGTTCTGCTGCACAAATTAACCCTTGACACAAGTTTTGTACATGACAGGTAGAAGTAAGATACTTTCCTCCAGAAACCCAAGAAAAAGTTCCCTCGCGCATAGTTTTCAAGAAGCGTGGTAACAATGTAGTATCTCCTTTTCCCCAAACAAAACGCGGACGAACTACTACTGTTGTGAGTGCATCTGAGTTGGCTTCAATGACTTTTTTTTCAGCGATCGCTTTTGTCAGGGGGTAAAATCCTAATGGCTTTGTGGGTAAAAGTCGAGTTTCATCAGCATTAATTATTGGTTCTCCTCCAATCAATACAGCTTCTGTACTCACATAAACGAGGCGTGGAACACCTGTTGCTTTAGCAGCTGCAATAACTTGTTCTGTTCCACATACATTAACTTGTTCAAAATCCTCTAAAACTCCCCAGTCGTCTACCTTTGCAGCTACATGAAATACCACTGTACATCCTTCCATCCCCGACTTTAAAGCCTGGAAATCATTGATATCTCCAAAGATGGGAATAGCACCACAGCTTTTGATTAACTCAATTTCATTCTCCCATTTAACAAGCGATCGCACTTCAAAACCTTGTTTTACTAAAGTCGTGATTAAATTACGACCGACAAATCCTGAGCCACCAGTTAAAAAAATCCGCATACCTTTATTTCCTGACTTTGAGTACATTTACCGTTTTAGTTTTATTCAATAAAAATCACGAAATTGAACACGCAGAAGTAAGACATATTTTGTGAGTTAGATAAAATATGCACTAATACTTTATGGTTGTTAGACAGCCTGAGCAAATTTTTCTAACTAAAATGTTTTTGGACAAATGTTTAACAAGAAGTTCATTAATTACTATTTCAAGCTTTATTTAGATAAATATGAACTAATCCAAAACAGCATCAATAATTAAGTAATGCATGACCCTTCTAATATAAAGCATTTTTAATTTTTTACCATCAGACTTTAGTCACATTAATCAGCATGACAAAAGAGCTATATAAAATGCAATGATAATTGATTGATTGTCTGTTAAATCTGAACTTTTTTACAATTTGTTATTGCTAAATCTAATATATTCGTATCCTATAATGCCGAACTTTTAATATTTCTAGGTTTTTAGTATAAATAATTAGTTATTAATCATTAAACTAATAAAGCAACAATATTTTGTTTGATAATTAAGTTTATTTTGTATGATTAATTACAGTTATTGGCAAGAATAAAGAACTCGTCACAGTAAGTAGATATCAATCAAATAGGCATTGCGGTAGCTAAGGATGATTCCTGTAGACTTGGCTTCTTATCCCATTTCTTTGTCAAGCTGCGCCACACTCTCACTTATTCCTATCTTTGCGGTAGCCTGCGGTAAGCCGCTATCGGCAACTTCATACAGAATTGGTATTAATACAATAAGCAAGCCAAACCATTAGCCAGCACAGCATTAGTACTGAACAATCAAAATGTTATTGCCTTATCACAATTTGTCAATTTATGTAGTCAATTTAACGACAGTTTAATAAAAAGTAGCATATACTCAGTAATATAACCCTCCGATAAAGAAAAATAACGGAGGATTTAAACCTAATAAGCAGGTAAATCCTATGCAAGAAGTATGGGAATCAACCCAATTGGAATATGCCTTTCTCTTTACCCTCAGAAAGGTAAATTCAATTAATCCAGAAGGTTTCGAGCCATTTTTTAATAATCTACCTGTTGATCCTTATATCAAAGGTAAGTATCGTTTAAGAAGATTGTCTCGATTTACCGTTTCTGGGGATCAATTAATTAAACTACCTCATGGCTACCTCTTCCAAAGTAAGAATTACAACCCTTTATTAGGAGATGTTAAAAGAGGATTCGCTGAATTGGAAGATGGTATTGTTGAGCTTGATATCTTTAAAAAGATGGTTTTAGCTTTTAGTGAATCCTGTAAACTGCATCCAGAAGCAGAGATAGGAGTTCATCAAATTAGAACTACCTGTTCACCAGAGAATATGGGTAATCCCGCGCCTGAAGGTATCCATCAAGATGGTACTGATTTTATTGGCATATTTTCTGTGAAGCGAGAAAATATTCAAGGTGGAGAAACACATTTATATACTGCTAAAAAAGAGAAGCCTGTTTTTAGTAAAGTTCTAAATCCTGGTGAACTCTTATTAGTTAATGACCACGAATTTTTCCACTTCACTACGCCGATAAAACCACAAAATGAGGGTGTAGGGATTAGGGACGTGTTTGTGTTAACTTCGCCTAGCTTACTAACTGAATAATTATTTATCTAGTAAATTCCTGTTTATTTTACCTTTCCAACATTAATCTATTGCAAATATTTTACAGTCTACTAAGTATGGGGAATTGAATGTAGTCATTTCCCCAGCTTTTTTATTTGGAATGGGAAATAATCTGGCTGATAATGGTTTATTAAGTTTAATCGCTAAAGTTGCTATATCAATTAAAATTGCTGCTATTTGATCAATAGAAATCTCGCCAGGAAGAGGAACTGTGTCTAGTCCACAGCCACAAACAGCAGAATACAAGAGTAAGTTTGTAATATCATAGGTTTGCTCATTAGCTCTGGTTGCTAAACCAACATCTTCACATACAGGAAGCATTAACCCAGAGTAGCCACAAATTTTTACAGAAACATTTTTTAAGACACGAGTTAACATTCCTGAAATTGTGAGCGTACCAGGGCTACCAAATTTACCATGCAGCAATTGTTCATAGGCAAAAGCAATACTATTGCTCTTGTCTAAAGATGGTGCTAAAGAGGTATCAATACCATTGTATTCTATAGCAAATTTAGCAGATATTTGTTGGGCGATCGCCTCTATTTTCTGCAATTCAATTTCTAACAATAATTGCAACTTTTCTTCTACAACTTCTATATCTGGAAATTGCGAAAAAGCCTGTGTAACTAAATCAGCCAATTCCAAGCCTAGAGAAAAAGATGTGTTACCTAGATGATATGCAGTCGGAAAAAATGGGATTCCGGGTAAGCAGTTTGCCCAAGCACAAAAGCGAAAGTTACCATAACCATTTTCAGTTTCTTGGGCGATACGTTTAATTACCTTAGCTGATTCCCAAGCATTTTGAAAATTAAGCCCAGTTTCCATGTCACCTATTTTGCTAGAACAGAAAATACTTGAAGTATTTTTGTTAATCTCTGGTATTAAGGCTATAGTTTCCGGTCGGCTGGCATAACCAATGTTAAAAAAGCTAATATTTAGGCTGTGACAGAGTATTTCTAAAGCTTGAATTTCTTGAATAGCTTCTGTTGTTGATATTGGCAGATATTCTTCCCAAGGATTTGTGGCAATTCTGGTTGTTTGCACTTCATATCCTTGCTGTTCAAAAAAAATTTTAGCCTGCTGATTAAACTGGGCTACTTGTTTGATTTTGCTGATTTCCTGCGGAGATTGTAGCGAAACGCCTGTGGTTATAGTTCTAATTTTCATAAACAAGGGTTTGGCTTTGGGCTTCTGGATACACTAACTACTAGGCTATGCAAAAATTTTGTTGCTGACAAATAACCTCTTAGAGGATGTTTGAAAAATCTTCTTATTGGTAAAGTTTTAGATACTACTTAAATTCATGCCACAAACTAGCTTGTGAGGCACCAAGGGTGACTAGAGATCTGGACTGTCGGTAAGCTGCTCATAGTGCTGTCTCCTCATGGTAATTAAGCTTTATATCCACATCTTGAGTATTTGTCAGTCCATACTCAACACAATTCTACATCCCAGCGCAAACCTCATTTATCTAAAATTTTGTTTCATTTTTTACATGATAATTTTTTTCATATTATCTTTATTAAATTGATACTATTCAAAAACTCAACACTGTGGATAAAAGCTTAAATTCCCTATCTAAAATCTTTACAGAAAAACTTTATAGAATACCAGACTATCAGAGAGGCTATGCCTGGACAGAAAAACAATTAAAAGAGTTTTGGGGTGATTTAGAACAATTAGATAAAGGTAAAAATCACTATTTAGGTGTTTTAACTTTAGAAGAAGTTAATAAGTCTTTACAAAAAGACTGGAAAGATGACTTATGGATTATAGAATCTAAAAGCTATGAACCATATTTTGTTGTCGATGGGCAGCAAAGGTTAACAACAGCTATAATTTTAATTCAAGCTATTCTGGAATGCACAAGTGAACATGAAAAATTAAATTATACTACCACTTATGAAATTAAAAAGAAATTTATATTTGATTCAAAAGATGATGGTATATCCAGATCATACATTTTCGGTTATGAAAAAGATAATCCGAGTTATGAGTTTTTGAAAACCCAAATTTTTGGGGAGAAATCCGATATGATTACTCTTCATCACAATACAATTTATACTCATAATTTAGAGGATGCGAAAAACTTTTTTATAGATAAAATAAAGTTATTTAACTCTGAGCAAAAAGAAGAGATTTACCGCAAACTAACTCAGCATTTACTATTTAATATATATACTATTTCAAGTGACATAGATGTTTGCGTAACTTTTGAAACAATGAACAATAGAGGAAAGCCACTATCTTATTTGGAATTATTAAAGAATCGATTAATATACTTATCCACCAAATTTAATGTTGATTTATATGAACAAGAAAAATCAAGGACTAGTATTAATGAATCTTGGAAATCTATATACTATAATTTAGGGAGAAACAGGAATAATCCTTTGGATGATGATGATTTCCTATTCAACCATTATATCACTTATTTTGATGAAATAATAGCAGGTGATGATACAGTTGAAAAATTCTCAATCAGTATTAGAAGACTAAGAATTCATAAAGAATATTATTCAACATATTTATTAGAGAAAAAATTCACTAGTAAAAATATATTGTTACCTCCCGGATCTACAGAAAATAATAACAAAAATAATAATCTTACATTGACTGATGTCTATAATTATGTCCAAAGTTTAAAAAATTCTGTCGAAATTTGGTACAAAATTTTTAATCCAAACGATAGTAATTTTTCAGAACCAGAAAAATTTTGGCTCAATAAGTTAAATAGGATAAGAAGTAAAGGTTCTATTCTATTAGATACAACTTTGATTATGGTTTTCTTTTCTAAGGAAAACGATCCTATCAAAAGAATTAATTTTTTAAAAAGTTTAGAAAGACTGAGCTTTTTGTTGTTGTTATCTAACGATTATTACTATTCAATCACTATAATTCACCCTGTTACTTTTTTAAACTGGGCAACTGCTTTGAGTAAGAATACTCTAACAGTTGAAAAGTTAGTAAAGGAGATAGAAGACAAGCGTCAAAACATTATTAATAATAAAGAATGGCTTGAAAAAATAAAAGCTGCCTTTAGAAATGAAGGATTTTATAAATGGCAGGGCATAAAGTATTTTCTTTATGAGTATGAATTACATTTACAAAATCAATCAAAAACTAAAAGGGATAAAATGAATTGGTATGAGTTTATTGAAAATGGAAATGAAAATGAGACTGAAAATGATTTTGATTATAAAACTATTGAACATATATATCCACAAAATCCAAGAAAGGAATGTTGGACTGCAAAATTTAGTAACTATAATTCTAGAGAAAAAAGCATATTAAGACATTCTTTAGGTAATCTATTACCTCTTTCACAACCAAAAAATTCGACTTTTCAAAATAAATGTTTTTCGGAAAAAGTCTCAGGGATTGATAGCATTATTGGATATGAATATGGATCTTATTCAGAAATAGAAGTCAGCAAATATCATGAATGGACTGCTAAAGAAATATTGGAAAGAGGGATAAAGCTTTTGGATTTTATGGAAAAAAATTGGAATATAACTATAGGAGATAAGAAACAAAAAGCTGATTTTCTAAACTTAAATTTTGTAATATTAAAGGAAAATATTAACCTTTAAAAAGCGTTTGACAGCAAGTATTTCATGAATAATATTGTTAGGAAATTACAGGATTCAGGTCGCTTGGTGAGGTACGAGTCCGAGTTTTCTATAGTTCGTTCTAGCTTATTGCATAATTCTAAGTTAGAACACAGAGTGAATTGCTCATATGAGCCAATGTCTTGCCAAGAGGGTGCGAGATCTCTCCTACACAAAACTAGCTAAATCAATCTTTGAAGTAAGTAAGCAGAAATTTTTCTTACTTGCACCAAAAATCATAGTCAAATCACTCAAAATCACTTTTTATTATTTATGTTCAAGAAAAGTGAGTAATGGCGCAGAGTGTTCAATCCGTGGTGATCGTTTGAATACGAAGTAAAAACTTATCTTGGCCCAGTTTCATTCCATTCTGGCTGTTTTATCATGAATTCTTAATTTAGTTTTTAACCCCTACAAATCAGTAGCAAGAACAAGGCAGAATAATTTGTATCTGTGATTTAGTGCAGTGTCATCAGTTAAACTTTAATTATTCACACCATGAGTTCTGAAGACATCACTGAAACTACTTCTTGGAACAGCCATGACCAACCGATTCATCTGTCTGGGTCGATACAACCTCATGGTTTATTACTCGCACTCGATACTGAGTTAGATATTTGGCAAGTTAGCAACAACACCGAGAAATATTTGGATAAACAACCCCAAGAGTTACTCGGTCAACGGCTTGGTTGTTTACTTGCTACTCAACAGGTAGCCGCTATCAAACAGTGCTTAGAGAAAAAAATTGGTAGTGTCACAACTTTAAAAATACCGATCGCAACTGTAAATGGAGAGCGATACTTTGATGGTATTGCTCATCGCACAACCAATGCGATAATTTTGGAACTAGAACCAAGAGACAGTGATGATGAGGTCAGTTTTTTAGGTTTTCATGGTTTGGTAAGTGAAGCGATCGCAAATTTGCAAAACACCTCAAACCTAGAAGAATTTTTGCATTTGGTTGCCTCAGAATACCGCAAAATCACTGCTTTTGACCGAGTAATGGTCTATCAATTTGATGAACAGGGTGCGGGTTCGGTGGTTGCTGAAGTCAAACGAGAAGAGTTACCGCCTTATTTAGGGCTTCACTATCCAGCAACCGATATCCCTGAACCAGCAAGACAGTTATATATGCAGTGTTTGCTGCGCTTTATTCCTAATTTCACAGCCCAACCTGTGGAGTTAATTTCACAAAATTCAGCCGACACTACACCCGTTGATTTAAGCTGGTCTGTACTGCGGAGTGTTGATCCCTGCTGCGTGGCATACCATCAAAATATGGGTGCAGCAGCGATTTTGGTGATTGCTTTAATTAAAAATCAGCAGTTGTGGGGGTTAATTTCTTGCCATCATCAAACCCCGAAGTATCTAACTTATGAAGTGCGGAAAATCTGCGAATTTTTAGGTCAGATTGTGTCCTTAGAGTTAGGACATAAAGTTATTCACTCAGAACTAGATTATGAAGTGAAGCTGAAATCTCTGCAATCTGAATTTGTAGAGTTAATTTCCCAGGCGGATAATTTTATTGATGCCTTAGTTAAGCCTCAACCTAGTTTATTAGCCCTTGTCAGTGCGACAGGGGCGGCGGTATGTTTGGATAATGAAATCACGCTGGTGGGTGAAACACCAGATATAGAACAAGTGCGATCGCTGATTGCTTGGGTAGATAATCAAGTTAGTCAACGCATCTTTGCTACTGATTCACTGCCTAAACTTTACCCAGAGGCAATTCAATATAAAAATACTGCCAGTGGATTGCTATTATTACGAATTTCCCAAATTCAGCGTTACTATATTCTCTGGTTTCGTCCCGAAGTTCTACAAACTGTCAACTGGGCAGGCAATCCCAACGCGTCAATACAGACAAATGCGGATGGTAGCGTTATCCTGTGTCCGCGCACATCCTTTGAACAATGGCAAGAAACAGTACAATTAACTTCTCTACCTTGGAAACAGTGTGAGATTGATAATGCTTTGACCTTGAAAAATGCGATCGTTGGAATTGTGCTTTCAAAAGCTGAGGAATTAGCCAAAATCAACCAAGAGTTAGAACGCAGTAACCGCGAACTCGCTTCTTTTGCTTATGCGGCTTCTCACGACCTTAAAGAACCGTTGCGTGGCATTTATAACTTCTCGACAATTTTAATCGAAGATTATGCCGCAGTTCTCGATGAAGACGGGCTTGACTACTTGCAGACTGTACTTGCTTTGTCTGTACGGATGGAAACTCTGATTAATTCTCTGTTGCGTCTTTCGCAATTAGGGCAAACACAACTCCATCTAACACTTACTAATCTCAATGAATTGGTGAACCAAGTAATTGATGTGATTAATGCTAGTCGTCAAGAGGCTCAAATTAATGTTCACATTCCTCGGCCTTTACCAACAGTTCAATGTGACTCGGTACTAATCAACGAAGTTTTTAGTAATTTAATCATCAATGCCTTGAAATATAATGATAAACCAGAAGCTTTGATTGAAATTGGCTTTATCAGCCAGCAAGAATCACCAAATATCCGTAAAAATACCTCATACCCCGTTTTTTATGTCAAAGATAATAGTATTGGTATTCACGAGCATCATTACCAAACCATCTTTAGACTATTTAAACGGCTGCACTCTCAAGAAAAGTACGGTGGCGGCACAGGCGCAGGACTAGCCATTTCTAAAAAAATTGTTGAGTTACACAGTGGTCAAATTTGGGTGGAATCTAGTGTAGGTATTGGTTCCACGTTTTATTTCACCTTGGGTCAATAGTTTAAGATAGTTAAAAATTTTTGTTACATTTTTTAAAATCTCTGATGACAGAAAAACTTAACAAACCTCTGTTGGTTGTTGAGGATAGCAATGAAGACTTTAAAATGCTGCAACGCCTGATGCGGCGGATGGCTGTCCAGAACCCCATATATAGATGTACAAATGGGGACGAGGTGTTGGATTTTCTTTATCAAGAAGAAAGTTCTCAAAACCCCAATGGCACACCAAAGCCCTCTGTTATCTTGCTTGACCTGAATTTACCAGGGATTGATGGCCGTGACATTCTAGAACGGCTGAAGCAAGACATATGTTTCAAAAAAATCCCCATTGTTGTTTTTACCACCTCATCCAACCCGAAAGACATTGAATTTTGCTACCAGAAAGGAGCCAATGGTTATTTAGTCAAGCCGATGGATGCTCAAGAACTGCAAAAGACAGTTCAGGCATTTGTTGACTACTGGTTGGAAAGCAATACTTTGCCACCTATTAGTTAAAGGCAGAAGGCAGGAGGCAGAAGTTTATCTTTAACTTCTAGCCCCTGTTTTAGAGGTTGCGATCGCCAGAATTTAAGATTAAATGTCATAAAATTTCATACCTTAGCCAATTTATGAGGGTTCAACGCCTATCTCTATTTGCCTTCACATCTGTCTAAATATATTTGTTTAGCTTCAAGAGTTCGTATCGAGGTGAAAATAAGATTTTCTTCACGAATTCCTCATATTGTTTTTCTATAACTATATTCTGGAACTCAGCATTAGACCTAATCAAGGGGTTTGAGGGACATCATCGACCTTGAGTTTAGACATTTCTGCAATTATTCTTTGTTCAACAACAAAGCTGCTTGGAGGAGATTATGAGCATAAGTGATGAAAAGAATCGAAACAATCCGGAAAATAACCTGCTTTTAATGTCACAAGTAGGATTCTGGCAGGAAACTGTGTTCGATTCTGTTATGCTTGATGGCACTGCGATCGTCTCACCTCCAACGAAAGATTCATGCTCTGCGTACCCTACAGTATCTGGTATTACTTACAAAAACTTTGCTCTATCTTCAACAGGCTTGTCTCCCGAACAACGCACAGCCGCACTCAGCCAATTGCAGAAATATGAGTTGGTGCAGAAAGCTCACTTTCTTGGCTATCAAGTCAACCAAAGCTTCAACTACGAACAAGACTTGAAACAGTACCTCAATTACCACATCAATAACGTTGGCGACCCTTTCCAAAGTGGCAATTTCACCGTTAACAGCAAGTTTATGGAACGCGCCGTACTGGATTATTACGCCTCGCTGTGGAATGCGCGTTGGCCTCACGATCCTAACGATCTAGAATCTTACTGGGGTTATGTCCTAACGATGGGTTGCACGGAAGGTAACTTATACGGTTTGTGGAACGGACGTGACTATCTAGCTGGTAAGTTCTTACTCAATGACCCTACTGTCGAAGAAGAAGCCAGAAAAGCTAGTTTATCAGGTCAGCCACGCTCAGTACCGCGCCGTCTCATGTATCAGCAGGCACGGATTTTAGAGGAAAATCCAAACGCCCACACTCCAGTTGCATTTTATTCAGAAGACACGCACTACTCAATTATCAAAGCCATGCGCGTGATGGCTATGCAGAATTTCTACGAGATTGGTACTGAAAAATATCCCCAAGAAAATCCACTAGCACCCGGTCATCCCTGGCCAAAAGAAGTGCCATCCCAAGGTGGAAACGATGGGCCTGGCTCGATTGATATTGAAGCACTGTGCAAGCTCGTCGAGTTTTTTGCCGCCAAGGGATATCCTATTCTCGTGTGCTTCAACTACGGCACTACATTTAAAGGTGCCTACGACGATGTAGAAGCAGCAGGCAAAGCTCTGCTTCCGATTTTAAAAAAATATGGTCTTGACGAGCGTAAGGTATATTACGATTCCGGAGATCCAACCAAATACGATATTCGCAATGGCTATTGGTTCCATGTGGATGGTGCGCTTGGTGCTGCCTATATGCCATTCATTGAAATGGCGTATAACATGGGCAAAATTTCGCAGCGTGGGCCGAACTTTGATTTTCGTCTGCCCTTTGTACACTCGATCGCTATGAGCGGACACAAGTGGATCGGCGCACCATTACCATGCGGCATTTATATGACCAAAACAAAATATCAGCTGCGTCCACCCGACGATCCAGAATATATAGGTTCTCAAGATACTACTTTTGCTGGCTCTCGCAATGGCTTCTCAGCTATGCTTCTTTGGGATTACTTAGCAAAAAATTCTTACGAAGCCCAGGTTAATAAGGTACTTTATACGGAAAATATTGCTAATTATGCATATTTACAATTAAAGGCGTTGGAAGAAAAACTAGGCGAGGATTTGTGGGTGCAACATACGCCACTATCACTTACTATCCGCTTCAAACGTGCCAATGATGATATTGTCTTTAAATATTCCCTATCGAGTGAGACTTTGTATGTGAAAGGTCAAAAGCGCCAGTACTCACATATTTTCCTCATGGCGCACGTTACTACTACCCTAATTGATGAACTGATTCAAGACCTCACTCAGTCAGGTGCTTTTGCGAAGCAGGAAGAAGAAAAGCCAGAACTAGAAAGTGATATTTATGTGACTCACAAGCCGAAAAAACTTATTCATGTTCCACATACTGGTCGTGGCTTTAAATAACGTGTATTGCTTGCCTGGTGAGGCTTATAGCGATTGCCCTCCCGGAAAGTCACAGAAGAAGGATAAGTAAACAATACCTTTGCCAAAATTTTTGTAGGCTCTTATTTTGGCAAAGGTATTGTTTATTGAGATATTTTTCTAAAAAGTTTTGATAAAACGAGGTCAGCATTATAGCAATCGCCATCCCTGGTCAGTCTGATATTTTAATGTTATAAAAAGATTCAGTATTAATTAGAGCTATGTTTAATTTTTAAGCTGATGAGCAACTTACCAGATTTCTGCGCTCACGGCTATCGAGTCGAACGAGAGCTAGGACAAAATCACGCAGGCGGTCGTGTAACCTACTTAGCAACGGACATACATACGGAAATTTCTGTCGTTATCAAGCAGTTTCAGTTTGCTCAGTCTGGTTCTAATTGGTCAGACTACAAGGCATATGAAAAAGAAGCCGAGATACTCAAACAACTCCATCATCCGAATATTCCTCGTTACCTCAATTCATTTGAAACTCCTGCTGGCTTTTGCCTAGTTCAGGAATATAAAAAAGCCCTTTCCTTAGTCAAGCAACGATACTTCAGTCCGGCAGAAGTTAAGCAAATTGCACTTGCTATTTTACAGATTTTAGTATACTTGCAACAGAGAAATCCCGCAGTAATTCATCGGGACATTAAACCTGAAAATATTTTGGTTAATTGTTTTGGACAAGAGATAAAAGTTTACTTAGTAGATTTTGGATTTGCTCAAATCGGAGGAAGAGAACTAACTGCAAGTAGTGTCATTAAAGGCACGTTAGGCTTTATGCCACCCGAACAATTATTCAATCGTCAACTGACAGAAGCGTCTGACCTTTACAGTCTTGGGATGACCTTGATTGCCTTGTTAACGCAGACTAAATCAAGCGATATCGGTCAATTAATAGATGAGAATTATCGCCTAAAAGTCAAGCAGCATTTACCTGGGTTAAACCATAAGTTTGTTAGATGGTTAGAAAAGATGGTTTCTCAGAAGCTCGAAAATCGCTTTCCGAATGCTGATATTGCTTTGAAAGCACTCAAATCTATCCCAATTATTCAATTAAAAAATCAGTCATTAACGACTGGGAGAGCAGGAGTGATAGTAGGCGTAATTGTTTTGCTGGGATTAGTGGGGATTCAAATCCCTCGATTTTTTATTAAATCTAGCCCCAGTCAAGTCCTTGTTACTCCAACTCCAGAGTTAAAATCAGAGCCATCCCCTTCACAACTAAAATCTTCCTCAAATTCCCAGCCTGTCTCTTTTTATGTATCTTCTTTAGACAGTTCTTACCCATACCCTGATATGGGAATGAAGGGAACATTTGAGGGAGAGTATCGCGTTCTTTCTGACTATGTGGAAGTAATTGTAAAAAAGGCAACTGTTTATAATTATCTTCCTAACAAAAAATTCACTTATCTTCGTTCTCTTAAATTTTTTCTTTCCTATTATGGCACACCTCAAAAATGGGAAAAGTTTCCTGATTCCAGGTTTGAAGTATTGCAAAAAAATCGTCTCAATTATGGAGAGTCTTATACATTTACGAATATTCGGTTTGTGATTCCTAAATTAAGTTCCACAGAACTTTCAAAAATACAGATGAGTTTTGGAATAGAACATGGGTTTGAGGGAAATGGTTGGCACTATGTAATTTATCGCCCTAATTGGTAGTAGTACCAATTAGGATGATACCCAAATATAGGTCATTGTGTCGCAACCAAAACGGGGAAATTGTACACTTTATAGCCGCGCCCACTTTGAACAAGAACAACTAAGATTTAAATCAGAAAATTTAGGAGAAACAAATCATGTTATAACTCCTGCACTCGTTAAGCCAGAACAAGATACCGTTCATCCCATTCCACTAATCTCATCCCCAGCGATACCTATTTCTACATCTGAGGATATAAGTTTGTTTTATTTTGAGATATTAAAGTAAAAGATTAATTCAGGTAAAAACTTATGACAACCGAGCAAGAGCTTAAATCTCTTTTTAATAACTTAGATCGCGATCAAGATGGCAAAATCTCCATTAATGAGCTTTTTTTAAGTCCTGGCTTAAGTGCAGTCATCTCATCACAAACAAATACTACTAGCCCCCAAGAGTTGCTAGTACAGTATGATTCAGATGAAGACGGTAGTATTACCTTTGAAGAGTTAAAGCAAGCAGTCCAGAAAGCAAGTAATTTAACCTAGCACTTCAAAAATCCTCAATACCCAAAATCCCTCAAAGCACCCAAGCTAAGAGGGATTTGCAAAAGTTCTTAGCTTGAGTCAGAGATTGATTTGTGTCCGTACTTATATTTATTGTTCTTGATTTTCCCTAAACCCCACACCCTACCTCCAACACCCTGCCCTGACGACGTTTCACGTTTTCTTAGTGCCATTCCCCCCTAAATCCACGCCAGTCGCCGCAAGTCGGGAAACCCGACCACAGCGCTGGCTCCCCTTCAAAAGCAGGGTGGTTTCATACGAAAAAATAAAAATCTATAAGTCCTGATTTCTCGTTGTGTAGCAATGACGAAAGCGATCGCTTTATTTACAATCGAGCTTCCGGCAGTCTGTTCTTTGATGTTGACGATACAGGCTCTAGCCGTCAAGTTCTAATCGCCACACTGTCAACTCAGCCTGCGATTGATTCCACAAATATTTTGGTAATTTAACATCGAGCGGACGGTCTGCTTATTATCCTTGTGGTAGATGACATTGATCGAGAATATATGGGAATCCAATCAGAAGGTGTACCCATTACAACTGCGATCGAGACTGAGCCTTGGGGAGAGATTCTTTCAGGTGACAGATCCGAATGGTGTCGTCATTCAACTCGTCCAGTGGGTTACGGAAAATACAGGAGAACTAGGATGAAAGTACCTTTTACAGGTGGTTGTTTATGTGGAACTATCCGCTACGAATGTTCGGTAGAGCCAATTGTTATGGGCAATTGCCATTGTCGCGATTGCCAGAGGGCAACTGGTAGCGCATTTGCGTCGGCACTTCTGGTACCACGCGCTGCCGTCACGATCTCTGGAGAGGTTAAATATTACGAGGTCATCGGCGATAGTGGAGCCACAGTCGGTCGTGGATTTTGTCCAAACTGTGGTTCTCGATTATTTAGTAAACCGCCGAATCTCGAACTGATAGCCATTCTTGCAGGCAGCCTTGACGACCCAAGCTGGTTTCAACCTGGAATGGATATTTATACCGCTAGTGCCCAGCCGTGGGATTATATGAATCCAGATTTACCCAAGTTTACCAAAATGCCGTCAGCCAATAATTGAAGTCGGATTTGTCCAAATTATCGATCCACTTGCCAGCAATACTCGCGCTCACCGCTTCTCTGAACGTTTTGGCTGACAATTGACGATGACTGTTTTGTTTATTCCCTGAACTGAGCAGATTGGCATCCAAAAAAACACGATCGCATCGCGGTAGCGGTAGCGATCGCCGCATAACAACGCCCAACGTCCATGCACACCGACCTTCAAGAGTCTAGAGGTTGTGATGCAGTCAAAATTACCAAAGTATGAATTGCCAAAGGAGGGCAACTGATGAGTTCATTTGTACTTTGTTTTCAAGATATTGATAAAACAAAACTCAAGGTTGTTGGGGGTAAAGGCGCGAACCTGGGGGAACTTACCAAGATTGAAGGAATACTCGTACCGGATGGTTTTTGTATTTCTACTGAAGCTTTTAAAAGAATCATTGGGGAAACGCTTTCGATTAATGAATTACTCGATCAGTTATCGCATCTATTGGTGGAAGACCGAAATAAAATCGGTGAACTTAGCGGTAAGATTCGTAGGGTTATCGAAGGAATAGCCATGCCTCAAGATATTAATGAAGAGATTACCTGTCTCCTCGCCAGGCTTGATGAAAAAAATGCCTATGCCGTAAGATCCAGCGCAACTGCTGAGGATTTACCGACAGCCTCTTTTGCAGGTCAGCAGGATACGTATTTGAACATTATTGGAAAGGAGGCAATTCTAAAGCATATCAGCAAGTGCTGGGCATCGCTATTTACCGAGAGAGCAGTAATTTACCGCCTCCAAAACGGCTTCGATCACCGTAAAGTTTACCTGTCTGTGGTTGTTCAGAAGATGGTCTTCCCGCAGGTAACAGGAATTTTGTTTACTGCCGATCCCGTCACTTGTAATAGGAAGGTGTTATCCATTGATGCGGGCTTCGGACTTGGTGAAGCCTTGGTTAGAGGTCTGGTGAATGCTGATATCTATAAAGTGCGTAACGGCCAGGTGATCGATAAGAAGATACCCACCAAAAAATTGGCTATTTACGCCTTAAAAGATGGCGGTACGAAAGAACAGGAGATTGAGCCTGAACGCCAGAACAGGCAAGCACTGACAGACGAGCAGATTTTGCAGCTTGAGCGCATCGGTAGGAAGATTGAAGAACATTTCGGACACCCCCAGGACATCGAATGGTGTTTGGTTGATGACACATTTCATATTGTCCAGAGTCGCCCCATCACGACTTTATATCCTATTCCTGAAGCAAATGATCGGGAAAATCACGTTTATGTATCTGTTGGTCATCAACAAATGATGACTGACCCCATCAAACCATTAGGATTGTCTTTATTCCAGTTAACAGCTGCTCGACCCATGCTTAAAGCTGGTGGAAGGTTGTTTGTTGATATTACACCTGATTTGGCTTCACCCGTTAAAAGAGACATTCTAGTAAACGTTCTTGGGAAATCCGATCCGCTTATAAGGGACGCATTGATGACCATCATAGAGCGAGGAGATTTGATAAAATCGTTACCAGATGATCAACAAGAACTGAATTCCAGTAAAAGCAATAAATCGCGATCGCCTGCGGATTTTCAAACACTAAACGAATACGATCCGACAATCGTTTCTGAGTTAATCAAGAGTAATCAAGCATCGATAGAAGAGTTAAAACATAACATCCAAACGAAGTCAGGCGCGGATTTATTTAATTTTATTCAAGAAGATATCCAGAAATTAAAGAAGAGTTTATTTGATCCACAAAGTTTTGGTGTGATTATGACTGCTATGAATGCTTCATCATGGCTCAATGAAAAAATGCAGGAGTGGTTAGATGAAAAAAACGTAGCAGACACGCTTTCTCAATCTGTACCCAACAATATTACTTCAGAAATGGGTTTAGAACTATTGGATGTCGCGGATGTGATTCGTCCTTATCCTGAAGTAATTGATTATTTACAACAGATAAAAGATGATAGCTTTTTGGATGAACTGGTTAAGTTTAATGGGGGAAAGGAAGCCAGGGACGCTATCTGTGCTTATCTCAACAAATACGGAATGCGATGTGTTGGGGAAATCGATATTACGAAAACTCGTTGGAGCGAAAAACCAACTACACTTGTCCCCATCATTCTCAGTAACATCAAAAACTTTGAGCCTAATGCCAGCAAGCGGAAATTTGAGCAAGGGCGACAGGAGGCTTTGAAAAAAGAACAAGAGTTATTAGAGCGATTGCAGCAATTATCGGATGGTGAACGAAAAGCCGAACAGACAAAACGAATGATTGGTCATTACCGGAATTTCATCGGTTATCGTGAATATCCAAAATACGGCATAGTTAATCGCTACTTTGTTTATAAGCAGGCTTTACTTAAAGAAGCTGAACAACTTGTACAAGCCAACGTTATTCATGAACAAAAAGATATATACTATCTCACTTTTGAAGAATTTCGCGAAGTCGTACGCACAAACAAACTTGATTACCAGATTATCAGCAAACGAAAAGACGAGTATAAACACTATGAAAAGCTAACTCCCCCACGTGTTATTACGTCTGATGGTGAAATCATTGCGGGTCGGTACAAACGAGAAAATCTGCCAGCCGAAGCTATTGTAGGTCTACCTGTTTCCTCTGGAGTTATAGAGGGACGAGCGCGTGTCATCTTAAACATGGAAGATGCTGATCTAGAAGATGGAGATATATTAGTCACCTCCTTTACTGACCCTAGCTGGACACCATTGTTTGTATCAGTAAAAGGTCTAGTTACCGAAGTTGGTGGACTGATGACACATGGAGCAGTTATCGCACGTGAATATGGCATAAGCGCAGTTGTCGGAGTAGAAAATGCTACCAAACTGATCAATGACGGACAGAGAATTCGGGTTAATGGAACCCAAGGCTATGTAGAAATCTTATATTAGATATTGGAACTCTTGCACAAGTGTTTTATGGTGTGATGGTGAATTTGCCAATTTGCGATTAGGATTTTGAAGAGCAGTGAAATTAGAAAAAGCCAAACATGGGATTGCTTGGTTTAAAGCTATGCTTTGAATCAATAACAGATATAGTTTTAGGTAAATTAAATATTAATTAACTTATGGAAATGGCTGTAAAGATAAAAATTATGTAATAAAACTTTAAAGCCTCTTTTTGCTTCCTGCCCTACAGTAGTTGTTTGTTCTCCTAGCTTTTCTAAAATAGGGCTAATGTCGGATAGCTTGGGATTCTTGTGCTTTAAGACCTGTTTGAGTTGTTTCAACCCATTAGCAATCTCTTGCAAACTTTCGTTATCTGATTTGTGCAACAAATTGTACCATTACAGGACAGTAACCAAAATTAATTACTGTCCTGCAACCATAAATTCAGCTACCGAGTTTTGCTTATGCCGGAATTAACACTGTATCAATGACGTGAATAACTCCGTTGTCAGCAGCAACATCGGGTGTTGCAACAGTGGCATCATTAATTTTGACACCATTTGACGCATCGATTTTTACGTCAGAACCTTCAACGGTAGTAGCTGACTTCAACTTCACGACATCAGCTGCCAACACTTTACCTGAAACCACATGATAAGTCAGGATTTTCGTGAGTTGTGGAATATCCTTGAGCAATGAATCTACTGTCCCTTCTGGAAGCTTTGCAAATGCTTCATCAGTCGGCGCAAAAACCGTAAATGGCCCCTCTCCTTTGAGAGTATCCACTAAGCCCGCAGCTTTGACAGCAGCTACTAAAGTGTTAAAAGAGCCAGCATTCACAGCAGTATCAACAATGTCTGCCATATTTTTAAATTTTTGCCTTTACATTTCTTTACAAGCGTAAGGTTTTTAACATGACATTGTATCTATCTCAAGATATATACATCATCGCCCTGACAGTAAGTAACGCAAATGCTATGTATAGTTTTTATCTATGAATTATTTCGCTCCCGCAGAAAATCTTTATGGGCAGCAACCAGCATCTGTGCCTGTCTTAACACGTGGCTAAATAAATAAGCCGGAATCTGCCAAGCTGCAACAGTTACTTCTTTAGTAATATCTTGTACACTAATTGCTATTAGTTCATGCTCCGGTGGCTCTCCCTCTACTGCGCCTGACCAACTAAAAGCTAATAAGAAATCATCCTCTCCTGGTAAGGTGGCAACCAAGCACTCTTCTGGCGCGGCATGGCAACTAATTCCATGTTCATTTGCGATCGCTATTAATTTTTGGAACTTATTCAAATTCGTCATTTCTTGTTGTAACCACTATCAAGTTTTTCTCCAAGGTTAAAATCTAATTCTTTGGTTTTAGATTTAGCCAAGCCGTTCAAGGGTTATCAAGGATAATCTAAAAATACTATCGCTGGCTACTAGTTTTATTAGCAACAATTGTTACTGTTTTACAGAATGCCAAAGTCTATCAAATTCCTAGAGCAGAGTGAGTGCCATACAGTTCAGTTAACAAATTTATCTGGTGAGCAGGGGGGCAGAGGAGAAATAAATGATACAAATAATTTCTCCTCTGCCCCTCTGCTCCCCTGCCCCCCTGCGGCCTATTTGTATCAAACTTAAAGTGAAACGGTATGAGTGGAAGTCTTTTTGCGGATGGTAGCAGCAGTTATACGATCAACCAATCCCGGCATAATTAGCTTTGCCCAAGGTATTACCTTACCTTTCACTGTCATAATATGTTCCCGTTTACGCCGCTCCATTGCCCAGATAATTTGACGTACACACTCTTCCACTGACATATTGCCTTGGCTTTCATCACGCGGACTTTTGCCTAATGGTTTTCCATCTGCTCCCAACGCTCGTTGCCGAATATCTGTGGCGACAAACCCTGGTGAGACAACTAAGACATCTACTCCTGTTGAGTGCAATTCAATTCGCAATGTATCAAAGAAGCCTTGCATGGCGTGTTTACTGGCAACATAACCTGTGCGAGTTGGTACACCTGTCTTACCACAAATTGAAGAAATTGCCACTAATAGTCCTCGACTGGCTTTGAGATAGGGTAGGGCATAATGAGTACAGTAGACCGCACCTAGATAGTTAACCTGCATTACCTGCTCAAAAATCGAGAGATCTGTGACTTCATCAAAACTCGTCAGCATTCCAATTCCAGCATTGTTGATTAAGATATCAATCCGACCAAACGCGGCGATCGCTTTGTCGATCAACTGCTGACAAGCTTGGGCTTGAGTTACATCGGTAGGTACTGCAATCACCTTCTGTGGATTCTTGGTGCAAGCAGTCAGCGTCTGTTCTAATTCTTCTTGATTACGAGCCGCCAGAACTAAATTTGCATCTTTTTGGGCTAAGGAGATTGCCAGCTTTCGCCCAATTCCTGCTGATGCACCTGTAATCACAATGGTTTTATTAGCAAAGCTCATAATCAATGTTTTCAGTCGGAACATCGCCTATTGTAGAGGTTTACTTGAACAGTCAATCTGCTTTTTTCTTGACGACTAGGCAAGGATGTGAGCGAGTAGTCTGAGTCAAGGGTTGTGTATGGTTTTCCTAAGTTCTATTGCTTGTCCTTAGTGGGGTCGATGGCTGGTGATCAGGCGATTACTCCCGGTTGAAATTCCGCAGCATAATAGTGCTGCCACTCATTTGTTGGCTTAGATCTTGCTTTATGTAATGTTCAGTTCCACTTGCGCTGATCATTTTAACTTCTCAAGCACTGGGAGGAAGGGGCGAGTGTGACTATGTTTTTTTATATCACTGTGGATTACTTCTCAAAATATGACTGTGCAGAATATAATTTTCTAAAATATTTTGAGCCGATGGCGAGGATTTGGGGGTAGGTTCTGAACCGTTCTAAGTATGCTAACTTATGGAAAATTTAGAAACAGTATTTTTAGCATCTAGAAGATTAATTATGCAAGTGATTGCACTCGAATATGCAGATGATGTTTTTCGTGAATTTACTAGCGAAATCACGACATTCATGTATCCAAAGCCAGCCGAAAGTTTTGCTGAAACCCAGGAAATCATTAACAATATGATTCAACAACGACAAAACAAAACTGACCTTGTGTTGGTAATTCTCAAGAAAGATAATTTAGAGTTTTTAGGAATTTGCGAGGCTGGTGCTATTAATACTAATACACCGGAATTAGGAATTTGGCTCAAAAAATCGGCTCATGGTTTTGGTTTTGGTAAAGAAGCAATGTATGCGTTAAAAAATTGGGTAGATACAAATTTGGAATACAACTATCTTTCCTATCCTGTTGATAAAAGAAATATTCCTAGCTGCAAAATTGCTGAAAGTTTGGGTGGTAAAGTATTTAAAGAATTTCAACAGATTAACAGTAGCGGTAATCTTCTGGATGAAGTTCAATACAGGATTTATAAGTAAAACGTAAATAGCCCCTCTCCTTTGAGAGTATCCACTAAGCCAGCAGCTTTGACCAATGTCTGCCACATTTTTAAATTTCTGCCTTTACATTTCTTTACAACCGTAGGGTTTTTGGTTCTGGTCGCAAACAATATAAACAGCAATAAGCGTGAAATACTACAGTTCCGGACTCAGTTGAAAAAGCTTTTGGTGAACAGGCAAACGCAGAACCCCGCCGATATAACGCTCTCGCTGTTATGAAAAGCCAGGCATTTAAATGTAACTAATAGTTAATATTTGATATTGATTTGGGCAAAATAATCTCAGGCTCTTTCCATGACAGTAGATTTGGCTAAATTCTCTAACGATAACTTCTTCACCAGCAAATTCATAGATATGAGAAACTATACCAAAACAAAATCTCTGCATGGCTATCGCATTTTCAAGTTACTTGACTCTAGTAATAGACAAATCAGTTCACTGTATTGAGCTATACATAGCTTTCTCAACATCTAAAACTAAAAAATAGTGAATCAGTATGTCTATTGAAGAGTTGAATCAAGAGTTAACCAGCCTACGCCAATGCCTTCAGCAACTAAAAACAGATAATGCTGAACTACGCCAGACAGTTATAGAATATACTAATCAATTACAGCAACACAACAGCGAACGGCAAGCGGCACTTTATGAGCGCCAACTGATAGAAGAACAACTGCAAACTGCTCAAAAGTTTCTGCATTCTGTTATTCAAACAATGCCTGTAGCAGTTTTTGTGAAAGATGCGGCTGATCTGCGAATTGTCTTATGTAATCGAGCCGCAGAAAAGTTAGCTGGTGTCAGTGCCGATGAAATTTTAGGGAAGAACGACTACGACCTATTTCCCAAACAAGAGGCCGATTTTTTTACCCAGCGAGATCATGAAGCACTTAATAACAAAACATTGTTAGAGATTCCTGAAGAAATAATTCGGACAAAAAGCGGTGAAACCCGCATTTTACAGATTAAAAAAGCTCCGATTCTTGATTCTCAAGGTCAGCCTAAATATTTACTAGTGGTTCGAGACGACATTACAAAACATAAACAAGCCCAAGCTCAACTCAAACAGCAAGCAATAGAACTAGAGCAAACTCTCAAAGAATTACAAACTACTCAATCTCAACTTATCCAAAGTGAGAAAATGTCTTCTCTGGGTCAATTAGTTGCTGGAGTTGCCCATGAAATCAATAATCCAGTTAATTTTATTTACGGCAATTTAACTTACGCTAACAAATATATCCAACAACTACTCAATCTACTTCATCTTTACCGCATAAACTACCCCAATCCTGCACTTGAAATTCAAATGGCAATTCAATCGATGGAATTCGATTTTTTAGTCGAGGATTTGCCAAAATTGCTTGCATCAATGGAAGTCGGTGCTGAACGCATCCAGCAAATTGTGCTTTCTTTTCGTACCTTTTCGCGGCTAGATGAAGCCGAGTTAAAAGCAGTAGATATTCATCAAGGTATTGACAGTACTTTGATGATTTTAGAGCATCGTTTCAACACTAGAGCTAGTCATCCCCAGATTCAGGTCATCAAAGACTATGGCAATCTACCTTTAGTTGAGTGCTATGCTGGACAGCTAAATCAAGTATTTATGAACATTTTGACCAATGCAATTGATGCTTTAGAAGATTCATTGATTCCAGGAAAACTCTCACATAATCAGCCACAAATTGTCATTTGTACTCAACAAATAAATGCTCAACAAATAGTTATTCGGATTTTTAATAATGGCCCTGGTATTCCCGAACAAGTTAAACAAAGGTTATTTGACCCCTTTTTCACTACCAAAGCTGTGGGCAAAGGTACTGGTTTAGGTCTATCGATTAGTTATCAAATTATTACCGAGCTGCATGGTGGTTCGTTAGAGTGTGTTTCTTCTCCTGAGGGGGGAGCAGAATTTACTATTACAATTCCAGTTGCACAGCCCAAACAGTAATTTTGAATCAAAATTTGCGATCGCCTAGGTTGGGGGTACATCCCATTCAAAAAACAATTAGACTGGATGAACTAGCACAGAGCTTACCTAAAGAGGCTTTTACAGAAGTTCAACTAAACTGGCTGAAAATTGCATTTCTTCCCTCCGCTCATTCGGCAGCAAGAACTATGCCTTGACACTCTCCAAATCCGACTCTGGCATAGTTTTCTTTCTCACAGTATCCACGAATAATCACTTCGTCTGCATCAGCCAGGAAAGTTCGGCTCTCACCTGTTGCTAGTTTAATCGGCTGAGAACCACGCCGAGTAATTTCCAGCAGAGATCCTTGAGAACCTGATTCAGCACCGGAAACTGTTCCACTAGCTAGTAAATCTCCAGGGCGGAGATTGCAACCATTACTAGTGTGGTGAGCAATCATCTGCGCTATTGTCCAATACATTTCTTTAAAAGAAGCATGGCTCATAGAAAATGGCTCTATCCCTTGCTCGCGCATCTGTGCCGAATTAAGTAGCACTTCCAGCGTCAGGTCTATTCCACCCATTTTGGTATTAATTGAGTCAGACAAATAAGGTAGGGGCAACGGATCTTCCTGGGAACGTTCAAAAGCAGGACAACGGAAAGGTGCCAGAGCTTCCAAAGTTACTACCCAAGGAGAAATCGTCGTGGCAAAGCTCTTGCCGAGGAAGGGGCCCAAGGGCTGGTATTCCCAAGCTTGGATATCCCGTGCTGACCAGTCATTGACTAAGCAAAGTCCAAATACGTGTGACTCTGCGGTACCAATAGATATGGGGTGTCCTAGTTGATTGCCAGCACCAATTAGAAAGCCGACCTCCACTTCATAGTCTAGAGACAAAGAAGCACCGAAATGAGGGACAGTATCTTCAGGAGCTTTTCGCTGACCTTGCGGGCGCTTGATAGGTGTACCACTGGGTACAATGGAGGAGGCTCGTCCGTGGTAGGCAATAGGAATGTATTTGTAGTTAGGGAGTAAGGGATTGTCAGGACGGAATAGCTTTCCAACGTTGGTAGCGTGAAAAATAGAAGCGTAAAAATCAGTATAATCGCCAATATCCGCAGGTAATAAAAGTTCGGCTTCCACCATTGGTATCAGCAGCTTTGCCTCTGATGAAGGCTTTTGTTCATTCCAGCGCAGCAATTCGCTCAGACGAGTACGCAACGCTGATGAAGCCCAACTTCCTAAAGCCATCAAGGGATTTAAGTTAGAAGCCGTGCAAGCTGCTTGCAATTGCTCAGGGAGTTCTTGAAGCAGCCTTGAATGGTAACATGATGTCAAATCTAGAATTTGGTCGCCGATCGCTACCCCAATTCGTGAGCTTCGGATACCATTACGATGGCGAAACACGCCAAAAGGTAAGTTCTGAATGGGAAAATCAGTATCTTTTTGATTGGCAGATTCTACCCAACTACGCAAACTTGGGTCGTGGGTTTGATCGATTACATGGCTCATAATAGTTTCAGATTCTGGAGTAATTCTATCGGTTCTTGAAATGAGCAAGAGCCAAAACAACGAAAGAAACTTTGTCGAGCCTTTTGTAGCTCCCAGATATTCAGTCGGCAATCTTTCCAAACGATGCTATCTGCTGAAACTTGGAAATTTTCGATAGTAGATTCCTGAAGAATTACTAAGGCTTCTTGTACAGTTACCTTCTGCCAATAAACCAGTGCCGCTAAGACTGCTACATTCAGAAAGCCATACATCATCGCATTAGAGCTATCTGGCTCGTATGTTAAGGGATAGTTTCCGGGTAGGGGATGATGCAGTCCAGCCGTTGCTTTAAAAGCAACTTGAGCTTCAGCACAAGCAAAGATAAACCGATAAAGTTGAGAAATAGTAGGAAAAGCCTCTGCACTCAAGCCACCAGCGCGAATTTTAGCCGATATACCAAGGCGTTGCAGTACAGTTAAATATGCTTTTAAGTCTTCATTATAAGGAATTTCAAAAAACGCCTCAATGTCAGCAGGAAGATAAAGAAATATTTGATCAATTTCTCTTAGGGAAAGCGGCGGAAATTCTAGGGAGGCGATCGCTATTTTAGGATTATCATTTAGAGCTTGAATTTTGGCGATCGCCGACTCCACTTCTTGAGAGATAATCACACTGAGCCGCCAGTGTGTAGTTTTACTCGCTTCTATAGGTAACTTTAAAAGCAGTTGTTCAAACTCATTTATCCGTGACACTGGGAGTACAAAGTTACCTAACATCCAGTGGTGGCAAGTATTTTGATAGCGAACATAATTGGCGATCGCCTCTTCCATAGTGAGTTTTGCTGGAGGGAACAGTCCAGCATAGTCAACAATTGATGAGAAAAGTGTTTTTATCGATGCCAGCATTGGAGATAATCTCCTGACTAAAATCATGCTAACTCAGAATTAACCGATGTTAATCTAGAAATTTAATTGCTCTGGTTAATTTTTAGTTACATACTTATAAATTTTCCTGTTGACATATCTATACTTAAAACAGGTGAAAAATTAATTTACGTAAAAGCGCATTAGACAAGTACTGCAAAGCAAAAATCGCAGGCTAGGCGCAAAAATACGAATATGTCTGCAATATTTTTGTATTGCATAATTAGACTGTCTTAATATTACTCTTTTACTTTTAGTTCTTCCCTCCTACTAATAACTGTAGTTTCCGAAAGGAGGAATTACCGTGAATGATTTTTTTCCGATTCAACGATTCGACCACCTTGAATTCTATGTAGGTAATGCCAGGCAAGCAGCACTGTTTTACTCTCAAGCTTTCGGATTTATCAATACAGCTTACCGGGGTTTAGAAACAGGCGATCGCAAAACGGCTTCCTATGTTATGGAGCAAGGAGAAATTCGCTTTGTATTGAGTAGTGGCTTGAATCCAAACCATCCCATCTGCAAAAGTGTACTTCAGCACGGCGATAGCATAGCTGTGATTGCGCTGGAAGTTCCCAATGCCGCCAGTGCCTACCAGGAGTCAACCGCGCGGGGTGCAGTGGGAGCAATTCCCCCCACTGAAGAAAAAGACGAAGATGGAATAATTCGCTACGCTGCTATTCACATCTATGGCGATATTTTGCTCAAGTTTATCGAGCGCAGTAATTATACTGGAGTTTTTGCACCCAGTTTCCAGCCTCGTGATTCAGCTAAGGGGAAAGGAGTAGGTCTAACCAAGATTGACCATGTAGTTGGTAATGTCGAATTGGGTGGTATGGAGCGATGGGCTAAGTTCTTCGCTGATACTATGGGTTTTGAGTTATTAGTACACTTTGACGATCAAACTATTTCCACAGAATACTCTGCTTTGATGTCCAAAGTAATGCAAGACAGCACAGGCAAAATCAAATTGCCGATCAATGAGCCAGCCCAAGGCAAACGGAAGTCTCAAATTGAAGAATATTTAGAATATAATCAGGGTCTTGGAATTCAACACGTCGCCCTTGCAACCAGCAACATTATTGAGACAGTTTCCCAACTTAGAGCATCAGGGGTTGAGTTTCTCAACGTTCCTCCAAACTACTACGAGAACATAGAAGAACGGGTAGGGAAAATTGAAGAGCCTTTGGATAAACTAGCAGAACTAGGAATCCTTATAGATCGCGATCGCGATGGTTATTTGTTACAAATTTTCACTCAGCCTGTAGAAGATCGACCAACACTGTTCTTTGAGGTAATTGAACGACATGGCTGTCAAGGCTTTGGCGAGGGAAATTTCAAAGCTTTGTTTGAAGCAATTGAGCGCGAGCAAGCGCGGCGAGGAAATCTTTAGATGAGCTACGGTAAACCCAAACAAGCAGGGTAAAACCATGACCTATTACTACAAATTAGGAAATATTCCTCATAAACGCCACACTCAATTTCACCAAACTGATGGTTCTTTATATCACGAAGAATTGATGGGAACTCGTGGTTTTTCGGGTATTCAATCCCTGCTTTACCATCTGCATCCACCCACTCAAATCCAGAAAATTTTGTTAGAGAGTAAAACAGATATATCTTATGAAGAAGCAGTTCCCCTAAGCCACCGTCATCTGCGTACAGCAACTCTAGCTGCTCAAGGCGATGCCATTGCATCTCGGATTCCTTTATTAGCCAATGCAGATGTTTGTATTTCTGTAGCTTTGCCTACAGTACCTATGCAATATTGGTACCGTTTTGCACATGGCGATGAAGTGATTTTCATTCATGAAGGTAGCGGTGTTCTAGAAAGTCAGTATGGAATAATCCACTATAGGCCGGGGGATTATCTGGTGATTCCGACTGGGGTTATTTGGCGCATTTTGCCAGATGAAGAAGTAGAGCAGCGAATGCTTGTAATCGAAGCATACGGGCATATCGAGCCACCCAAACGCTATCTCAATCAGTACGGTCAATTCCTCGAACACGCACCTTATTGCGAACGAGATATTCGTCCGCCATCAGCACTGATTACTCACGATGAAAAAGGAGAGTTTGAGGTATTACTCAAAGCTCGCGGTGGGTTTAGTCGTTACTTATACAACCATCATCCTCTGGATGTAGTTGGCTGGGATGGGCATCTTTGGCCATTTGCGTTCAATATTGAGGACTTTGAGCCAATTACAGGCAAAATACACCAGCCACCACCTGTGCATCAAACCTTTGATGGCCCTGGATTTGTCTTGTGTTCCTTTGTACCGCGAATGTTTGACTATCATCCCCAGGCAATTCCAGCCCCATACAATCACTCTAATGTCGATTCTGATGAGTTTATCTACTACGTTGAGGGGAAATTTATGTCTCGCAAAGGAATTGAGCGCGGTTCGATTACCTTACATCCGAGTGGTATTCCTCATGGCCCACACCCAGGGATGTACGAAGGATCAATTGGCAAAGAACGAACTAACGAACTTGCTGTGATGATTGATACTTTTCGACCATTGAGACTGACAACGAATGCTATTGCTTTGGAAGACAAAAATTATATTTACAGTTGGCTTGGGTGAGGCTGGGGGGCAATAGGCAATAGGCAACAGGTTTGTTTGGATATTCAATACGGGTTGCTATATAAGTAATTCTCTATTTTTGTTTTTTGTTCTTTATTTTTTATTTTCAAACTAGGAGTAATATATATGATCGCTCAAGCAATTCCAAAAAAGCCAACTCATCTCACCATTTCTTCGCGGATTCATGAGCGTTTGCGCCAAGGCACGTTAACCCAACAGCAGATAGATGACTTTCAAGAGTTTCTCAAAGATGTTGAGCGCAAATTATTGCACCATCGCATTATCAGAAACAATGCCTATACTAAGTGGTTTCAAAAAGGCACAGCTACAGATGTAGAACTGCGGCATTTTATTCAGCAATTCTCAGTTTTCTCCAACCAGTTCCTCGTTGCAGCTTTGTTAAAAGTTATCAATTCTCCTACTCTCCAGCAGTCGCGGGCTAGTCGGGAGATATTGCTCAACGAACTGGGAGTTATTTATCGCCACACCGAACAAATCTCTAACGCCATTGTACTCACTGAGGAAACAAAGGACAAAGAAGGAGATCCCGAATTAGTCAGCACTGAATGCACAGTAGATGGTGGTATTTGCCGTTTCCAAGCAGCTCATTTTGAATGGCTGCTGGGGGTGGCTAAAGGTCTGGGGCTAGATTTTGCAGATATCGGTAAGCGCAAGCACGGCAGCCCTAAAACCTTGCACTTTTGTGATGAACTGATTCGCCTCTACGGTAGTGACGATCGCCAGATTGCCGAGGGTGCTAGCTTTGCTGTCGAACACTGGGCGGCGGCTGGTTTCTGGCAGGAATTGGAAGATGGTTTCATACGTATTAAACAAATGCGTCATCCACAGTTACGTTTGGCATTCTTCACCTGGCATAACCGTGTGGAGGCGCAGCACGCTGCACACACCCTTGAGGAATTAGAGGAGGTTTACTTCAATCCCAACTTTGATCGCGCCAAATTCTTTGAAGGAGGATGGCAGATTCTAGAAGCGATCGCCGTTTTTTGGGATGGTTTATATAGCGATTTACTGCAATGAGGACAATAAGAGGGGGCAAAGGGAAAGGGTTTTTTCTTCTCCCTTTCCCCCTTACCCTTTTCCCGACTTCTGCAAGAAGTCTAAAGCCGCTTGATTGCAATTGCAGTACCTCCACCAGTGCCGTGGCATAGGGCAGCTATGCCCACGGTTTTATTCTGTTCTTTTAAGGCATTGAGTAATGTAACAACAAGCCGTGTTCCAGAGGCTCCAATTGGATGTCCTAGAGAGATCGCACCGCCGTTAACGTTTAACTTGTCCTTGGGAACGCTCAATAACTGACTAAAAAGCAAGTTGCTCAAGGCAAAAGCTTCATTATTCTCGAACAAGTCAATATCAGCTACCGTCATGCCGAGCTTTTCTAACAACTGTTTAACTGCCCAAACTGGTGCCTCTAGGAACCGCCAAGTCTCACCACTGGCCCAAGTTGCACCTAACACTTCTGCGATCGGCTGCAATTGATAACTTTCTACTGCTGACTGACTGGCTAAAATTACAGCAGCAGCACCATCTGATATCTGACTACTGTTTCCTGCTGTCAGTACACCATTTGGCTGAAAAACAGAATGTAGTTGAGCAAGGCCTGAGCAGGTAGTATCAGAACGAATTCCTTCATCTGTATCTACTAATTGCTTGCCTTGCTTGGTTTTAACTAGAATGGGGACAATCTCTTTGCCAAAGCTACCTCGTTGCATTGCCGCAGCAGCTTTTTGATGAGAATAAAATGCTACCTCATCCAATTCCTGACGGCAGAATCCGTAGATTACGGCAATGCGTTCTGCCTGTTCTCCCATCGTTTGCCCTGTGGTAGCATCAGTCAACCCATCACAGAGTAGTACGTCTGTTAATGACTCTGGCGCACCCAATAAGAATTTATAACCCCACCTCGCTCTGTGGGATAGTAAAAAGCCCGCCTGAGACATTGATTCCATACCTCCAGCGAGAACTATATCTGCGTCCCCAACTCGGATAGTATTAGTTGCATTGATTAAGCTCATCATGCCTGAAGAGCAGACCATATCTACAGCATACCCATTCACTGTTTCTGGAATTCCTGCCTTAATTGCTGCTTGGCGGGGTAACAATTGTCCATGTCCGGCGCGAAGGACATTACCCATAATATATAAGTCTAAAGCTGCTGCCGGAATTCCTGCTTGGGCGATCGCTGCTTGCATGACACAGACCCCCAAATCTACGGGGGACAATCCCGCTAGTACACCACCAAATTTACCCAGGGGCGTGCGGACTGCTGATACAATATAGACTTTACGCATATAATATTATGTCCGACTAATTACTTGTGATTCGATACATCTGTGCAGAAAATGCAAAACCCTCTCCCCTGCTCCTCTGCCCCCCTGCGGTCTTAATGATAAGTCTTTTACCGGACAGGATATAATTTGGTAGGTTGAGGTAAAGAACCTTGATATTGGTCGCGCAACACACGGCGCATAACTTTGTTAGAAGCAGTGCGAGGTAAGCGATCGACGATGACAATATCGTGAATCTTGAACAGTGGATTGAGACGCTGGTTGATTGCTTTTTGCAAGGATGCGGCGATCGCGGCTTTATCCTCCTGGACATCCGGTTTGACCACCACATAGAGAACTAATTGACTTGGCCCTCCTGATAAACAGGAAACAGCAATAGCGGCAGTTTCACAAATTCCTGGCTCGGCATTTAGAACTTGTTCAATTTCAGTAGAGCTAACTTTGATACCGCTTAGATTCATGGTATCGTCAACGCGACCGTGAGCGCGGTAGTAGCTATAGGGCAACCGTTGTATCTGGTCGCCGTGACGACGCAGAGGTACTAGATTCTGGATTTGGGGGACATTCGCAAAATATATCTGGTGGTGGTCTGCGTTTAACAACTCAGTGGAGAGTCCAATTGATGGGGGGATAATAAATGCCTCGCCTTTGTTAGTAGGATGACCATCTGAGTCGAGAATAATTATGTCTAGCCCCAAAGCAGGTGTAGTAAAAGTTGAGGGAGTCGATGGTTGTACTAAAGTGCCAGTTATATAAGCTCCTCCGATTTCTGTCCCGCCGCAATATTCGATAACTGGTTTGTATCCAGCTAGGGACATGAGGTAGAACATATCTTCAGGATTAGAACACTCACCTGTCGAGCTAAAAGCTTTAATAGCACTCCAGTCTAGACCTTGCATACAACCAGTTGTTTTCCAACTATTAACTAGACTCGGTACTACACCAAGTATATTTACGCCTGCGTCCTGTATAAACTGACCATATTCTCGCTCTGTAGGTTTTCCATAATAAAGAGCGATCGCCGCCTGATTAATTAAACTAGCGTAAATCAGCCACGGCCCCATCATCCATCCTAAATTTGTATGCCATGCCACTACATCACCTGGGTGGATATCCTGGTGCAGATGCCCATCAGCAGCACATTTGATTGGGGTAGTTTGCGTCCAGGGAATGACTTTAGGTTCTCCAGTGGTGCCAGAGGAGAATAGGATATTAGTGTAAGCACCAGCAGATGTAGGGAAAGCATCAAATTGCTCGTTAGAACTGAGAAACTCCTTCCAAGTTAAATCACCAGAACGCAGTTCAACAGATGAACCTAAAACAATCGCAACAGGCGCATCGGCGTTAACCACTTTGTGATAAAGGGGCAACTGCTTACCGCCACGCAAAATATAGTTTTGGGTAAAGATTGCTTTAACGTTAGACAGGTACAATCGCTTGGCAATTTCGGCGGTGCTAAAACTGTCAGCAATAGAAACTACAATGCAACCAGCTTTGACAATCCCTAAGTAAATTGCTACAGATTCGGCTGTCATCGGCATCATAATTGCGATCGCATCGCCTCTTTGAAAGCCAGCATTCACCAGCCCATTAGCAACTCGGTTGGTCAAGGCGTGAAGTTCGCCATAGCTGAGAGTAGAAATTGAACCTCCTTCTGGCTGGAAGATAATGGCAGGGATATCTGGAGATGTTTGAAAACAACTTTCAACAATATTAAATTGAGTGCCTACCAACCACTGCGGCGACTCAACACCGTTTGCCAAGTCAACAATTTTGGTATATTTCTCTTGAAAGCGAATACCCAAACGTTGAATAATTATGTCCCAAAATTCAGCGCGATGTTGTGCTGACCAAGCGTGAAGTTCTGTATAAGTATCTAGTTTTAGCTCCTTCATCAACGCAGCGATATTAGTCGCCTGTATCTGTCCCTGAGAAGGAAACCAAACAGGAGGATAACCTTGGCTTTTGTCCCAGTCGGAGAAGGTGGTTTTGTAAAGGAGTTCGTGTAGTGCAAAGGGATGACTAGGCTTAAGGATATATTGAGTTAGATACTGCCAGCAGTCAGCAGGTAGACAAGTAAGGCACTGATTGACCTGCGGCAGTATTGTAGTAGCAATATTAGTTTCTACACCACAAGCAAGGACTTGTTCAAGTGATAGTTGCTTTGTCATAGCCATCCACCTCTGTTGAAAATGCTATTGTTGGCTAACAGTTTCCAAACCCCAATATGCAATATTCGTAAATTCAAAAAATTTGGCACAGAACAGCGCCACCTACTTTGCATTAGCTACATATAACTCAAGTTAGCCAAAGCGTTTTATAACGTAAAATCAGTTATCAATAATTCCTTGTTATCTAGAGGAATTATTGATAACTAAAAATAAAGTTTGTGAAGCACATTCACTTTTTATTGATATAATGAGAAGAATTGACTAAGTTTAGTGCTTTCAATTTTAGTTGTAAAATAAAAATTTTTATTAAGATTAAAAAAGAAAGTTGAAATTTAATATTTTAATTGTTTCTAACTCCAAACTATTTTAGTATTAATAATTAAAATATCTATAAAAGATGCCAAATAACTTATATCCTGAGAGAGAATTTGCTCAAAAATAAAACTATCAAAGGTAATAATTTATAAATGTTAAAAAATATTTTGAAAATATATTTTTGACATTTTCATCAGTTGAAACTCTGGATTATAGGCAGATGTTGCTACGGTGGATAAAAGCATTCTTTCGCAACACTAATGAATATCTTTTGTGAAGATTATTGAAAAAACGCTTCAAACGCTGTGTTTGTGGCAAGAGTTTGATTGGTTGAGTTTCACATAATTGACGAGCGAGTGACTGTTAAATAAATATTTAGCAAAGGAGCGGATCTATCACCGCAATCCGATGCCTAATTGACGCAGATCGACAAGCTACTTTCCGTCTACACATTTGCTAATGCCGAAAGGCGATCGCAAAACTGATAAGTATGGTATTCAATTGGAAAGTTTAGCTAAAGATTGCTTTACCATTCACGTCTAACCATTTACCCAAGCCAAGTTGTACTTTGGATATTGAACCATCAGCCTTTGTCCCAATGTTCAGCAATAAATTCCCATTTTTACTAACAATATCTACAAATAAGTCAACTAGTGGTTCATCGCATTAGTTATGAGAGCTTATAGCTCCCCGACTTCTTTAAGAAGTCGGGGAACTGAACACCTACAACCGGGCAAAATTAATGGGACAGACCAGTAGGGTACTCAGCACAAAAATTACAAAACTGTAATTCAGCAGCAGGGACAACTGTAATTTTCAGCGAATTTAATCAGAAACATAAACAATCTAACTTCTAGAGGATGACGATGAATATTAATAAAGCAGTAGTCGTAACCGCAATTTCTGTTCTAGCTGGCACATTTGGTATTATTTCGCTGAATCAAGTCAATGCTGCTAATCCAAGCTATCGGGTTGCTCAAGCTTCACAACAGCCCAACCAACAACCAGACGGACAAAGGCGACCACCTCGCCCTGATTTTGCCGCCGCAGCAGCAAAGCTAGGTGTGACTGAACAAAAGTTAAAAGATGCATTAGGAGTACCTGCTAATCCTCCCAGTCAAGCTGACCGAAATCAGCGACCACCTCGCCCGGATTTTAAAGCCGCAGCAGCAAAGCTGGGTGTGACTGAACAACAGTTAAAAGATGCGCTTGGTGTTCCACCTCATCCTCCTGGCGATCGCCCAGAACCTCCCACAAACAGATAGTTTACTTAAACAAATGTGAAAAGGCTGCTCTTATCGATGTAAGAGCAGCCTTTTTTGTAGTTTTTTATAATACTGCTACTTTACTTATTATTGAAGTATAAACCTATCTATAATAACTGTTTATCAATAATAAAAATTTTGGTCACGTATAAATAGATACTAGCATTTTAGATTGTTGTACAAAAACATGGACTTTTAAGTTATTTTAATATTAAAATACGGTAAGTCGGTCGAGCTATAGTGTTTTATACTGATTTTCTTAGTAGTCATTCAAATCTTACAGTTCTATGAAATCTTTTACACAACAGCGTTACAACCAATCTTTTAGTTTCAGCTAAAGAACGCCACATTCAAAAATCCCCAGTTAAGGACAGGAGTATGGATTTTTTACTATTACCTCTCTTCAGCTTTCTAGTTGGTATTGTTGTCGGTTTGACAGGAATTGGTGGTGCTTCTCTCATTACCCCAATGTTAATTTTTGTTTTTCAAGTACCACCTGCGATCGCAGTAAGCTCTGATGTTGTGGCAGCAACTTTAATGAAAGTTGTTGGTAGCGTCAAACACTGGCAGCAACAAACCCTCGATATAGAAATAGTGAAATGGCTGGCGTTGGGGAGTGTTCCTGGTTCTTTGCTAGGGGTAGGAATATTACATCTAATTAAACTCAAGGCTGAACATAGCTTAAATAGCATCATGTTGCAGTTGCTGGGTGTAACGATTTTGTTAGTCACTATTTCAGCTTTGGTGCAAATGCTCCTGCTAACCTTCTTTCCTCAATTAAAACTACCTGAACCACCCAAATTTGACTTAACTACTACACTAGGACGTTTGCAGACGCTAATTGTCGGAGCATTGTTAGGCTGTGTTGTGGGTCTGACAAGTGTTGCTTCTGGTTCTATGTTCGCCTTGGCGTTGATTGCATTTTTCCGTTTAGATGCTCGGAAGTTAGTTGGCACAGATATTACCCAAGCTGCGATTCTGTTAGTATTCACTGCGCTCGGACATCTCACCTTGGGAACAGTTGATTGGAGTTTAGTATTACCAATATGGCTTGGCTCAGTGCCAGGAGTATTATTAGGAGCTAAAATCTGTCAAATCGCGCCCCAAAAACCACTGCGGTTCATGGTTTACTGTATTTTGATGATGGTGAGTTTAAAGTTAGTTCATTAAGCTCTAATTAGGAAACATTGCGATATTTGGTAATAGCCGATAGGTTTCACTTTTGATCAAGATTGAGCATCCTAAATAGATGAGTACAAAGGGAAAGACTTTACGTGCATGACGGGTTAAAACAGGAGCCATGAGTGGGTTACGAGTCAAGTTATAAGACAGAAAACACCACACTCCAACTGTTAAATAGCAAATACTCACAATTACACCCAAACTAGGAAGATTACTACTAGCAAATAACGGTACATAAATTCCAATGTTGTTTCCGCCATTAGCGATAGTTACCGCAGAGACACGATAGGTTTGAGGGTCACGTAGAGTTGCTAATAAAGATTTTTTATGTCGCCGTGATTTTTGATGAGAGTCAAAGTCAATTGATACATCTTGTACTGCTTCTTCCTGACTTTCTCTGGTGAGAAGATGATTAATACCAATCGCAACTGGTAGAAAACCGAGCAATCCAATCCAGGTGTGAGGAATAATCAGACCACCCAAAAAACCAGGAAGGCTAGCAAGTACTAATAGGGTAAATCCGATAAGTTCACCTAAAATAATATTCTGGGGACGAAAGTTGCGATTGACTTTACCAAAGAAAGCTGTCAAGTACAAGTTATCGTCAAACGTAGTGGCGAAAGCAGTAGAAATCCCAATAATGATAGTACCAATTAACCAACTCATAGTGTGTTGCTCGCAAGGATGTAGTTATGTTCCCCTGAGTAACTCTCTACTTGTCACAGAGAGGTTGCATCAGGAGATTGCTTGATTTTTGTAATATCAACAGACAGAGGATTTAAAGAAACTAATCATAAACAGATGGTTATTTATTATTAGTTTCTTGCACAAATACTTGGCTTTGTCTGAGAGTAATAGTATTTCTTTTGACCTGATAAAAGCAAATATTCTTTTTTTTTAAAATGATAAATAAAAGTAATTGAATAACTCAAATGCCTAAATTAAGCAACTTGTACATTGTCTTGCATTAGCAGCTTTTCAAAAGCAACCATGACTTGTGTATGGAAACGTTGACGATGTTTTAGTTTCCAAATCGGCTGGACAATTTCTAATTTTTTCTTAGATGGTTTTTGTGGGTTGATAATTTGGACAGCGTGTAAGGTTCCTAGTTGTAGTTCTTTTTTCACCATTAATTCTGGTAGCGCAGCTGCACCCACACCACTTTCGACCACGGCTTTTACCATTTCGCTAGTGTTGAGATTAAGCACAACATCTAAATTTTTGGGTTCAACTCCCCAACTTTGTAAAACTTGCTCAAATATCTGCTGCGCGCCAGAACCAGACTCACGCATCACCCAACTAATATTGAATAATTCCTCTAGATAAATCTCATGACGTTGATACCAAGGATGAGATTTACCTACAACAATTTTCAAGCGATCGCTTCCTACTTCATCTTTTTCTAAAGATTGCTGCAATGATGGTTTAATATCTCCTGTAACTAAACCCAAATCATACATACCTACAGCAGTCCCTTCACAAATCTCTTCAGCATTCCCCAACTTGCAATTAATAAAAATGCCGGGATATAACTGCTTAAACTGGCTAATTTTCTCTGGTAGCCAATAGTTACCAACTGTGAGACTGGCTCCTATTTTCAATTCTCCCCGTTGCAGATTATTTAATTCCTTCAAGCCCCGTTCTGTTAACTGTACATGGTCAATAATTTTTTGTGCTTCACCCTGTAATAACTTACCAGCATCAGTGATTTCAATATGACGACCTATGCGATGAAATAACCTGACACCATATTCTGTCTCTAAACTTTGGATAGCCGCACTGACAGCTGGCTGAGTAATATACAGTGCTTCTGCTGCACGGGTAAAGTGCAACATTTCCGCCACGGCTAAAAAAATTCGCAACTGTTCCAGCGTCATTTAATCTATGTACAGGTTTGAATGGTAGTGTTTTTGAACACCTGGAGAGTATTATACGGTAATTCAATGGGAAAGTAGCAGTTAATTGTAATTGCTATTGATTGCGTGAGCAGTTTCTCATAATATAAGGTTCTACCTTACCTATAAACCTTAGCCTCTAGCCTTGGAATTTAACAATATCTATCTTAGGTAAAGGATAGACGTTAGATTATATTATAAAATTAAATACACGGACAAATTAAATGCGTAATTGTCAGGTAATTTTAATAAATTAATTTTATTGAAACATCTAAATTGCACAATATAAATTTAGCATCCATATATAAATACACAGCTCTCATGAATGTAGAATCTGAAAAATTACCAGTCAAAAATATAGAAAAAAAAAAGTACAGATCAGATCGAATTCGGGATCACTTAGCTAACGAACGTACTTATTTAGCGTGGATGCGGAGTGGTATTGCGCTTATGGGTTTCGGTGTTTTGATTGTACGGTTACGCATTATCCGTCCGCCATTAGCACCGCAACCGCCTGGTAGTGGTTGGAAGTTAGGTTTAGGATTTGCTTTAGTAGGAGTATTAACAGTCTTACTTTCAACACAGCATTATTTTGCTGTTCGCCGAGACATTGACGAAGATACTTATCAACCTCCAGACCGTTGGATACTTTTGGCGAGTATAGCTGTGCTGCTTCTAGGAGGAGGTGTACTTTACTATGTGTTTACCATTCCTCTAGAGTATTTGAATTCTTACATTTTGGAATAAATAATTTACCAAAAAAAGGGTGTGGGGTGTAGGGTGTAGGGGATGGAGAGAAAATTTTAGTTCTGGGTCTAAAGCCCAGTTAAAACAAAGATTTGTTTCGAGGCACGAAGTGCGATGAAATGAGCGCGTCCTTGTTTTCAGTCCCAAGTTTAAAAACGTGGGTCACTACACCCTACACCCTGCCCCCTACCCCCTTTTGAACTAAAATCATTGTTTTAGCGTATAACTTCTACGCTAAAACAATCAAATCCTCTTGTAATAGTTCGCATCCTGCAATTAGTTGCCTAAGCAGGTGGTAAATTTACATCCTTTGCTAAACCAATTGTTTTCAACAAATTAATTGCCCACCAGGTGATATCAATTTCCCACCAACGCCAACCACATTTGGCTATATGAGGATAAGCATGATGATTGTTGTGCCATCCTTCGCCATAGGTAAGAATAGCTGCCCACCAAAGATTACGAGAATTATCATTGCATTCAAAGCTACGATATCCCCACATATGAGTCACTGAGTTGATAAACCAAGTTGTATGCCAGAGAATTACAGATCTGACAAACACACCATAAATAATAAATGACCAACCACCTAGGGCATAAAGTAACAACGCAACTGGAAGTTGTAACAGCAGAAAGTAGCGATTAAGCCAACGGTAAAAAGGGTCTCGCGCTAAGTCAGGTGCAAATCGCTGGTAGCAATCATAATTAAAAAACTCTGAACGAGGATAGAACATCCATAGTATGTGACTCCACCAAAAACCTTTGCGGGCAGAGTAGGGATCTTTATATTCATCTTCGGTGAAAGCATGGTGCAAACGATGTCCAGCAACCCAAAAGATGGGGCCTCCTTGTATGGATAATGCACCTAAAATGGCGATCGCATATTCTAACCAGCGAGGTACTTTAAAGCTGCGATGACTCAGTAGCCGATGATAACCTAAACAAACTCCAATGCTGCCGAATAACCAGTGCAGGAATATAGTTATGCCTAATGCCGACCAAGAAAAAAACCAAGGAGCTAACAATGCCAGTGCATGAATAGTAGCAAAAAATGCTACAGTCAGCCAATTCAGACGCAGAGACTTGGGGTTCTCTGGCAGAGTTTGAAATGAATTGAATGTCACTAAATACTTCCTCAACAACCACCGCAGTTATAGGGTTGGAAATTAGGTCTTTAGCTTGTCCTAATTTCCTTTCATATTTCATATAGCTTTAGAAAAGCCAGTAAAACTACGATCGCCAAGATAATTATCAAATACAGAGGCGATATTGCGGATAAGTAATCGTCCCGCAGGTGTAACCTCGATGCGATCGCCTGCAATTTTAATTAAACCATCAGCTTCTAGTTGATGTAGTTGCCACTGTTCTGGTGAAAAATACTGGGTAAAATCATAATCAAAGTTTAGATGATATTTTTCTTCAATATCATCTGGCGAGAGTTGAAATTGACACATCAACTCCATAATTATTGTCCGGCGAATAATGTCATCTCGATGCAGTTTGACACCCTTTTCAATTGGTAATTCACCACTATCAATCGCCTGATAGAATTTTTTTAAGCTTTTATGATTTTGTACATATACATCATCCAACATACTAATAGAAGTCATGCCAAACCCAAACAATTCAGATTCAGGTTTAGTTGTATATCCTTGAAAGTTGCGATGCAGTTGTCCATGACGTTGGGCGATCGCTAGTTCATCGTTTGGTTTAGCAAAATGATCCATCCCAATAAATACATAGCCATTACTGCTTAATTCTTCTATGGACATTTGCAGAATATTGAGTTTTTCAGAAGCTAATGGTAGTGCTTCTTGGGGAATGCGACGCTGAATCGGTTTTAACCACGGCACATAAGCAAAGTTAAAAACAGCAATGCGATCAGGATCAAGTTGAATTGTTTTGTGAACGGTACTTTTGAATGTTTCTAGAGTTTGATACGGTAGCCCATAGATGAGGTCAACGTTGACACTGGCAAATCCAGCCTCGCGTATCCATTCCATCGCCTGAAACAGCATTGCTTCTGGCTGAATGCGGTTGACTGCTTGTTGTACTTGGGGGTTGAAATCTTGAATGCCAAAACTAATCCGGTTGAAGCCTAAATCTTTTAAGAAAAACAGGTATTCTTGATCAAGCGATCGCGGATTCACTTCAATCGAGATTTCTGCATCATCATCAAACTGGAAATAATCGTTCAGAGTATTCCAGAGAGTTTCAACTTGGCCTAGAGATAAATAGTTAGGAGTCCCACCGCCCCAGTGCAACTGTCCAACAGTGCGATCGCGATTAATTAACGCCCCGACTTGCTCAATATTGCGAATCAGATAATTTAAGTAAGGTTCTGCAACTACTTTGCGTGGTGTAATCACCGTATTGCAACCACAAAAATAACAAGCACTTTCACAAAAGGGAATATGGCAATACAGTGATAGCGGCGTTTTTTTATAATTGCCGATCGCGATCGCAGCTTTGAAGTCTATTTCTGCAAAATCTTCTTTTAACTCTGTAGCTGGTGGATAGCTGGTGTAACGTGGTAACGGGCGATCGTATTTTCTCAATAAATCGGCATCAAATTTAACAGTTTGTGGCAAAACCTTCATAAGCTAGTATTTTTTTACGTTCCACATTGAGGCAGGTAAAGAGAATGCAATTTGGAAGCTAAATGCTGTAATCTATTGCCATCATTTCAACTTCAGTACGTTTAGAACTACGCTCTGTGCTACCAAGCTTGTCTTGGCGAGTAATCATGTCAAAGACATGATCACCAATTACTGCCTTCACATCTGCTTCCAACTCATGAACAAGATCTCGATTTAGAGCAAAGGCGTAGTTTGCCTCGGCTACAATATTCTGAATCATTTCTTCATCCACAGGCAAAGAATTCAAAGCCTGACGATACTTTTCTTTAAATGCTCGTTTGGCTTCAGGCGTGGGAATTTGTTCAAATTCATACATTGCAGTGCCTTGATCAGCTGGTAAATTCATTGCTGAACGGGCAATATTTCTCAATGCTTGCCCACCTGATAAATCTCCCATATAGCGAGTATAGGCATGAGCAATTAGCAACTCTGGTTGTATATGTCCAACTTCATGAATGCGATTAATATATACTTGAGTTGCTGGAGAGCGAACAATCTCATTTCGCCAGTTTTCACCATAATAGAAAGCTAAATCCTTCTCTAAATTGCTCCGGCGATGCAGTTCAGGAAAGTAGATGCTTCCCACAAAAGGATGATACAGATACCACTGGAGTTCTTCTTCTAAGGCACTATAAACAAAGTAAAGATCCGCCAGTAATTTCCGGAAAAAGCTTTGTTCAACTACACCTTTGAGGAAGCATTTCATAAACGCGGTGTTTTCCGCCAGTGTATGGGAGTGTTTGGTACCTTCTCTCAAACGAAGATCTAAATGGCTACTCATGGTAAATACCTCATGATTAAAAAAGTGTTGATTGTTGACTGTCTGAGTAAGAATTCTTCCTTATCTCCCTTATCTCGCCCAATCTTGAGGTTGGAGAAAGATTTCGGTTAACTCTGCTTCGGGTGAACCTGGTTCTGGTTCGTAGCAGTATTCCCAGCGTGCTAGAGGTGGTAAAGACATCAGAATTGATTCTGCCCGGCCATTGGTTTGCAAACCAAACACTGTGCCTCGGTCGTACACTAGGTTAAATTCAACGTAACGACCCCGACGGTAAAGTTGAAACTGGCGTTGGCGATCGCTATACTCTATTTCTTGCCGTCGTTCTACAATCGGTAAATAAGAAGGTAAAAAAGCTTGACCGCAATACTGTACAAACGCAAAGATATCTTCCCAATCACGAGATACAGTTCCTACTTTTTCACTATAAATGGCTGCGGCAGTATCTGTTTGCGAACCAACATAGAGTTTACCGCTAGCATCTTGATAGTCAAAGAAGATGCCGCCAATACCCCGTTGCTCTTGGCGATGTCGTAAGTAAAAGTATTCATCACACCAGCGTTTGAACGTCGGATAATACTCTGGATGATAAGTATCACAAGCATTTTTGAGAGTTTGATGAAAGTGTATCGCATCCTCTGCAAAAGGATAGTAGGGAGTTAAATCAGCACCGCCACCAAACCACCAAATCGGGCCTGCTTCAAAGTAGCGGTAGTTGAGGTGTACTGTTGGTACGTAAGGATTGCGAGGATGCAAGACCATTGAGGTTCCAGTAGCAAAAAACTCATGTCCAGCCGCTTCTGGACGTTGAGCCAAAATAGCAGCAGGTAAACTATTTCCCCAAACTGCGGAAAAGTTAACACCACCCTGTTCAAAAACTCGTCCTTCTCGAATTACGCGGGTACGTCCTTCGCCGCCTTCTGCTCGTTCCCAGTGATCTTGATGAAATTTTGCTTCGCCGTCCAGTTGTTCTAATCCTGTGCAAATCTCATCCTGGATGTTCTGCATAAATTGTTGCACTCGTTGCCGTGAATCCTTGGCTATTGTGTTGTTAGGTGATGCCAGCAATATTGTGTGATTTGCAGATTCTTGCAGAGAATTATCCCCATGACGACCCATGTTAAAACCTCTAAAGCTTTGGTAAGGGTGATTACTACTTTTAATAACTCTATAGTTATTAAGCTATTATAGTTTAGGTCAGTTTCAAAACTTAATAAATTATCTAAACTCAAGTCCTCAAAGCCTTTGATTGATGAGCTTGTATGGAGAATCTCAAAATTTGCTGAAGGAATGTAAACAGGGCTAGCTAAAGAACTCTACTTATCATAACTTGATAGTTATGAAATTATCTAATTGATTACCGTATTACTGATGGTTAATACTCTACCCAAACCACAAACAAAAACCCCCAGCCAAGAAACTATACTTACACCCCGGTTTTATACTACGGATTTTGAAAAAGCCGCCAACCTGGATTTATCTGCCCAAGACTCAGAGCTACAAGCGATGTTGGCAGAAATGCGAGCCGACTACAACCGCCACCATTTTGTGCGAGATGAAGCATTTGAACAGTCTTGGGAACATATTGACGGCGAAGCTAGACAATCGTTTATTGATTATTTGGAACGCTCTTGCATTTCTGAGTTTTCCGGCTTCTTACTCTTCAAAGAACTATCCCGCAAGCTGAAAAACCGCAGTCCACTACTAGCAGAGATGTTTCAACTGATGGCGCGTGATGAAGCCCGCCACGCCGGATTTCTCAACAAAGCAATGGGAGATTTTAAACTCTCCTTGGATTTAGCCACAGTGACTAAAACCCGCACCTATACGTTTTTCCCGATAGAGTGGGTACTTTACACCGTTTACTTATCAGAAAAAATCGGCTATTGGCGTTACATCATTATTTACAGACATTTAGAAAAGCACCCGGAAAACCAGTTTTACCCAATCTTCCGCTACTTTGAGAGTTGGTGTCAGGACGAAAACCGCCACGGGGATATATTCAAAGCACTTTTACGTTCTCAGCCCCAACTATGGAAAACTTGGAAATCTAGGCTGTGGAGTCGCTTTTTCTTGCTGTCGGTATTTGCAACCCACACGATGACAGTTCATGAACGGGCTGGTTTTTACAAATCATTAGGGCTAGATGCGACAGAATTTGACCGCCAAGTTGTTTACCACACTAATGAAACGGCGGGACGGGCGTTTCCTGTGATGTTGAATACCGAACATCCCCAATTTTTCCCTCGTCTGCAACGCTGTGCAGATTACAACTTGCAAATTTCAGAGATTGAGCGCAGTAGGAGTCCAAAATTTGTGAAGCTGATTCGCAAACTACCTTTAATTGCAGCCATTGTTTGGAATCTACTGTTGATTTACCTGATTAAACCGATTGATACAGAAGCTTTGCGGGGAACTGTGCTTTAGATTTTATCTCATGTTCGGCTGATTAATTATTATTGAGTATATCGGTGCAGAAACCACAGAACTCTCTCCTCTGCGGCCTTAATAATAAGTCTTTCACCGAACACGATATTAACGTGAGTTCGATGAACCTCTCCCCAACCCCTCTGTCTTGAAAAGTTTTGCGCCGGGAAACCCGGACGCGCAACGCCAGTTGCTTTATGCCGGGGAACCCGTCCAACGCACTGGCTCAACTTTTCGCTCCGACCCGG